>NZ_FUYL01000003.1 GCF_900167935.1 Maribacter arcticus
GTCGAAGTCTAAAGCTTCACCGTATATAGTAACCTTAATTCTCTCTTTTGTTCTTTCTAGTTATATCAACAATTTACTGAGAATCAAACTTAAGCCGTGTATAATTAATTGCTAGTACTCGCCTACTTGGAAAATCCTATCGGATTTTCTGTTTGGTTTGTATTTGCTAAATTAGTTACTTAATCAACGCAACTAATCTTATACAAACCGTTAGCTGCAAGCTGAAAAAACCACGCGAAAAATAAATGAAAATAAAAAAAGGAAATATTCAAGACGTTGAGAAACTAAAAGAAATCGGGAAACTGACTTTTGCCGAGACTTTTTCTTCCGATAACAGCGAAGAGAATATGAAAGAATATTTGGAAAATGAATTTTCGACCGAAAAACTAAAAGCGGAACTGACCGACCAAAATGCTGAATTTTACTTTGCGGAACTTGATGAAAAAACAATCGGATATTTAAAAGTCAATATCGGAGAATCACAAACTGAAATAAAAATCAAAAACGCACTTGAAATTGAGCGGATTTACGTGCTGAAAGAATTTCACGGAAAAAAAGTCGGACAAATTCTTTACGAAAAAGCGCTTGAATTAGCCAAAGAGAAAGATGTAGAAAATGTTTGGTTGGGAGTTTGGGAACAAAATCCAAGAGCAATCCGCTTTTATGAAAAAAATGGATTTGTTTCATTTGACAAACACATTTTCAAACTTGGTGATGATAAACAGACTGACATAATGATGAAATTGGAACTGAATAAAAAAAAGCCAGCAGCTAACAATGTATAAAAATAATTGCTCAATTTTGGGCTTAACCAAAGGTAGTTTCAAGTTTACTACGTCTGATTTTCCTGCGCAAAATCCTCGCACGCAAACACGCAACTAACCATACACAAACCGTTCTATCGGGTTAGAAAACACCAAATGATTCAATCCTATAAAAAGAGGCCGTTACTACAAGAAAAATATGATACTATTGTTATAGGCTCAGGAATGGGCGGACTTGCAACTGCTGCAATTTTAGCAAAAGAAGGTCAGAAAGTACTAGTCTTAGAAAAGCACTATACTCCTGGTGGCTTTACACATATCTTTAAACGTAAAGGTTACGAATGGGATGTTGGAATACATTATATAGGAGAAATGCAACGCGAAACTAGTCTCTTAAAAAAACTGTTTGATTATATCACCAATGGTGAATTAAAATGGGCAGATATGGGCGATGTATATGATCGTGTGATTATAGGAGACGATTATTATGATTTTCTGAAAGGAGTTAAAAATTTCAAAAAACAAATGGTTGCTTATTTCCCAGAGGAAGAACAAGCAATTAAAACCTACGTTGATTTAGTTTTTAAAGCTGTAAAAACAAGTAAAAACTATTATATAAGTAAAGGCATTTCACCTTTATGGAATACATTGTTCGGTAAGTTTCTTAAAAGACCATTTTACAAATACTCAGACAAAACAACCTATGAAGTTCTAAGTTCATTAACAACTAACGAAACTCTAATAAAAGTATTAACTGCTCAATATGGCGATTATGGTTTACCTCCAAAACAAAGCAGCTTTTCCATGCATGCTTCTGTTGCTCGGCATTATTTTGATGGCGGTAGCTTTCCTGTTGGAGGATCTTCTCAAATTGTAAAAAAAATTGACCCAGTAATTGCTGCTTCTGGTGGAACCATTTTAGTAAGTGCCGAGGTAGAAGAAGTAATTATTGAAAAAAATACGGCTGTTGGTGTACGTATGAAAGATGGAAAACTATTTCGAGCAGCAAACATTGTTAGTAATGCAGGAATAATGACAACGTATAACAAGTTATTACCATTAAAGACAATAAAGAAACACTTTTTAAAGGAGCAATTAAAAAAAGTTAACCGATCAGTGGCACATGCTAGTTTATATATTGGTTTGGAAGGAACACCTGAAGAACTTGGTATACCAAAAACCAATTATTGGGTTTACCCTAAAGATGGAGACCATGATACCTGTATTAACAACTATTTAGAAGATATCTCTAGACCATTTCCATTAGTATATCTTTCTTTTCCATCTGCAAAGGATCCTGATTGGTCCAACCGCTATCCTGACAAAAGCACTATTGATGTAATTACATTAGTTCCATACGAAACATTCGAAAAATGGGAAGGTACACCATGGAAAAAAAGAGGTGAAGATTATGAAGCTAAAAAAGAAGAAATTGCACAACGATTATTAAAAGAAGTTTATAAACTATTACCACAAGTAGAAGGAAAAGTAAATTGTTACGAATTATCGACACCGCTTACAACGCAACATTTTGTAAATTATGACAAAGGAGAGATTTATGGTTTAGACCACAGTCCTTCTCGATATAGACAACCCTTTTTAAAACCAAAAACACCTATCAAAAACTTTTATTTAACAGGACAAGATATTGTAACTGCTGGAGTTGGAGGCGCACTTTTCTCTGGCATATTATCTTCAATGGCAATTACTGGGAAAAATGTGCTAAAAAAGATTTAAGAATAACCCAGAACAAGGAGAAACATGCTACAACAAAACATATAATTAATTACTCGTTCTGTGTGTGCTCTGAAAATCCTACGGATTTTCTTCTGGTTCGTTTTCTTTTACTAATTTAGACCTAGCCAACGCAACTAACCATACACGAACACATTAGCTTTCATTATGACCAACCAATAACCAATGATAAAATTCTTTAGAAAAATTCGACAAAGTCTCTTAACTGAAAATAAATTCAGCAAATATCTGATTTATGCAATTGGGGAAATTATTCTTGTGGTTATTGGGATTCTTATTGCACTTCAGATTAATAATTGGAATGAAAACCTCATTAAATCTAAAGAGGAAATACACATCTTAAAAGCATTAAAAATTGGCCTAGAAGCTGATCTTACAGATTTAAAATTTAACAAAAAAAGCATTCAATCTAGTATTGCTTCAGCCAATAAAGTTATTTATAGCTTAGAAAATAATCTTCCTTATAGAGATTCTATACCAGATTATATTGGACATATGATGTTCCCTGTAATATTTGTCCATTCTACTAGCGCTTTCGAGACGCTTAAATCTAAGGGAATAAATTTGATTAAAAACGATAATTTAAGAGAAGAAATTATTAATGTCTACGACTCTCAATATAGTTTTTTTTTAAAAAATGAATCTCTAATATTTTTAGAAGAAGCTGAACGTGCTCTTCGTGAATTATTTTCGCCTCGATTTGAGGAATCCTATGTTTATGATTTTAATGAGCCTAATTTTAAACCGCGTTTAACGCCTTTAGATTATGAAGCATTAAAAACCGATCAAGAGTTTAAGTATTTTTTAAAATCCTTTAAAAATAGACTCAATCTTTTATCCAAATTTCATTATCGTAGGTTGTTGAAACAGGTAGAAGCACTAATTCTCTCTATTGATAGTGAATTAAAATCAAAAATTAAATAACGAAAGCACAACAGCATGTATAATTCATTGCTAGTAGTCGCCTACTTAAAAAAATCCTAACGGATTTTCTATTTGGTTTGTATTAGCTAAATTAGGTGCTTAAACCACGCAACGAAATTATACGGTTGTAAAGTAAAGAAGACCGTTGGCATTCATTTAAAAAACAAACAATAATGAAAAACATACTTTTCCTGTTATTATTTATTATAAGTTCAATAATAACCGCTCAAAATGACGGCTGGCATATAAGTACGAATGAAAATTCAGATTATACTGGTATTGCCATTGCAAATGGTAGAATAGGAATGCTTAGCTCCTCAAAACCTCTTCAAATACAGCACGTTGTTCTAAATAATGTCTATGATGTTGACCCTGACTTAAAGGTAAGTCAGATTCTTCACGGTATGAATTTCGGTAACCTTGATATGTATATTGATGGCGAAAAAATCACAGAAGATAATATCTCTAATTGGCAACAAACCATGGATATGAAAAGTGCTGCATTAACCACAAGCTTCGAGTTTAAAGACAAAACTAAAATTTCATGTACGGTTTATGCCCTTCGTAATCTGCAGTATACTGGATATATAGATATTAGTGTCAAGGCTATTCAACAAATTGATTTAAAAGTTACAGGAAAAATACTAACACCAAAACAATACCAAACTCCTAAAAACACATTTCAAATATTAAAGGATGTTGAAACTACCATGCCAATTTTGCAATCCGTTGCTCAAAGTCCATTTGGCAAACATCTTGTTAGCACATCGGGTACATTTATTTGGCACAACATAAATTCTTCTAGGGAACATCAAAGACCAGAACTAAATCATAAGGTTATCTCAGATTATGAAAACACCATATCATTTGATTATAGCCTAAAGAAAAATGAAAGTTTGGATTTTGCATGGACTGGTGCGCAATGTACTACCAAAGATTTTTCTGACCCAAAATCTGAATCAGAAAGAATGGTAATCTTCAATTTGTTGAATTCTAAAGAAGTATTACTAGCGCAGCATAAAGCGCAATGGAGTGAATTATGGGAAGGAGATATTATCATTGAAGGCGATTTACAATCGCAACAAGATGTTCGTTTAGCATTATATCATTTGTATGCTTTTGGTCGTGGTGATTCTGATCTAAGTATTGCGCCTATGGGTCTCTCGTTACAAACACCTTATAACGGTCATATATTTTGGGATACCGAACTTTGGATGTTTCCACCATTACTGATGTTTAATCAAGATATTGCTCGCTCTTTAGTTAATTATCGTTCTGACAGGTTAGAACCCGCAAAGAAGAGAGCATTAAATTATGGTTATCAAGGCGCAATGTTCCCTTGGGAGAGTGATGATACAGGCGAGGAAGCTACACCACCTTTTGCACTTACGGGTCCTTTTGAGCATCATATAACGGCAGACATAGCAATTGCATTCTGGAACTATTATCGTGTTACCCAAGATAAAAAGTGGCTTATCCAAAAAGGTTATCCTTTAATGAAGGAAGTGGCGGATTTCTGGGTAAGCAGAGTTAAAGAAAATAAAGATGGCACTTACTCTATCAACAATGTTGTTGGGGCTAATGAATTTGCGCCAAATGTTAATGATAACGCCTTTACTAATGGGGCAGCGATTACAGCTTTAAAATTTACCGTCAAAGCGGCCATCGAAATTGGAGAAACGCCAAACCCAGAGTGGCAATTGGTGTCAAAACAAATAAAAATCCTAAAATTTGAAGATGGTACCACTAAAGAACACGAAAATTATAATGGAGAAATTATTAAACAAGCGGATGTAAACTTACTTTCTTTTCCGCTCCATATAATAAATGACAAAGTGTCTATACTTAATGATTTAAAATATTACGAGCCGAAGTTATCAAAAGAAGGTCCTGCAATGGGTAAATCTATCTTTTCGGTTTTATATGCTAGGCAAGGTGACGCAACTAATGCTTACCGCCTTTTTAAGGAAAGCTATGTACCTAATCAGCAAGCTCCTTTTGGTGCCTTATCTGAGGTGGCAACTTCTAATTTTTCATATTTTGCAACGGGTGCGGGTGGAATGTTACAAAGTGTTCTCTTTGGTTTTGCCGGTTTAGATATCACCGATGATGGGATTATTCAAAAAAACCCTATTCTCCCAAAAGAATGGAAATCATTAACCATAAAAGGTGTTGGTACTGATAAGAAAACCTACCGAATTGATAGATGAATTAATAGCAAAAAAGAAAACGAAAGGTCAACATTGGCTATAAGTAATTGCTTGTTCTCGCCTAATTATAAAATCCTATTAGATTTTTAGTTTGGTGTGTACTTGCAAAGATAATCGCTAAACCATGCAACTACTCATTGTCGAAACCGTTAGCAGTAATTATACACTCCCACCCATCTGATAAAGACAAGAAATAAAATAAATGAATAAAAAAATTATAGTAGTAGCAGGTGGGACAGGAAATCTTGGAGGTAGAATAGTGAAGGCTTTACTTGACAAAGGAACTGAAGTAAGAGTTTTAGTTCGTTCAACTAGCGACAATGAAAAAATAAGTCATCTTAAACGAATGGGTGCTAAAATCATCCCATTAGACATGACCAACGAACAAGAAATATCTTCTGCTTGTAGCGGTGCTTCCTGTGTTGTTTCTGCATTGGCAGGTCTAGAAGATGTGGTTATTGAAACCCAAAAAACATTATTAGATGGTGCTATTTTAGCCGGAGTACCTAGGTTTATTCCTTCCGACTATTCGTTAGATTTCACAAAATTTACACATGGAGAAAATCGTAACCTAGATTTCAGAAGGACTTTTCATCAATATTTGGATTCCACTTCTATTTCTGCTACCACCATTTTTAATGGTGCATTTATGGATATGCTTACAAATGAAATTCCCATGATAATCTTCAAAAAAAAATTAGTGCTTTATTGGGGAAATGCTGACCATAAAATGGGTTTCACAACTTTAGACGACACGGCAACGTTTACAGCCAATGTAGCTCTTGATGAATCTACGCCACGTTATCTGAGAATTGCGGGTGACCAAATAAGTCCAAGAGAAATAAGAGAAGTGATGAATGAATTGTCTGGACAAAAATTTCGTCTACTCAGAACAGGAAGTCTTAGATTACTAAGCTTACTTATAAAAATAACAAAAATAATTGCACCAGGAAAGACAGAAATTTATCCAGCTTGGCAAGGAATGCAATATATGCGAAACATGATGGACAAAAGAGCAACTTTACAAAATACGGATAACAATCGTTACCAAGATATTAAATGGAAATCGGTTAAATACCTACTATCAAAACATGAAATTGTTTGATAATAAAATTTGATATTAAGAACGAAAACTAATACTAACACCGTATAAAATTAATTGCTAGTGCTAGCCTACCCACAAAAATCTTTACGGATTTTATATTCGGTTTGTATTTGCTAAATTAAGTGCTTAAAACACGTAGCTTTCCATATAACAAACGTTGTTCTTTATTATAACCGACTACTAACCAATGATAAAATTCTTTAGACACATACGCCAAAAAATACTTGCCGAAAACAAGTTCAGTAAATATCTTCTTTATGCCATTGGTGAAATTGTACTTGTGGTTATCGGGATTTTGATAGCATTGTTTATTAATAGCTGGGATCAAGACAGAATTAACAAGAAGAATGAATACAAATATTTGGATAACATAAAGAAAGAACTTCAGGGGAATAATGGATTCTCTAATTACTTCTTAAAGGATAATTATTTCCGAAAAATAGAAGGACTAACATTGGCTAAAAACTATTGTGAGCAGAAAATCCAAGACCAAGACACTTTGGTTTTTTTAAACAAGGTATCGTATGGCGCTGTAATATCAACTGGAATTACTTTTTTATCAACCAAGACCTATGATGAACTTGTAAATACAGGGAATTTTCAACTTATCACAAATGATTCATTAAAAAATGAAGTGAAAAAATATTATTGGAGCATAGAAGCTGCTATTGTAGACATAAATAATAAAACAAGTGGGTATGCAAAATTTATTAATGACGTGAGACCTTTTGATTTTTATAATCCTACTTATATTTCAGCCTATCACCAGAAAGAAATGATGATTGCTCTTAACTCTGTAGAATTTAGAAAGCTAGTTGACCTAGAATTGACTTTAGCCAATTATATTTAAATCCAAGGATTTGACTGAGAAAGGACTAAAGTTAATATCGTCTATAAAAAATGTTCTAAAAGAACAATAACGATAGCACAACACGGTTTATAAAACATAGCTAATAAGCGCTAAATCGAAAGGTCTGTACATATTTACAAAGACCACCAAATTTTTAAATTTGGCTTTTAAAATAGAAAAAGTAAAAACATGAAATTCGGCTCAGTGCAAATCAACACCAGATATTATGAAAAATAGAATTGCCTTCTTCGGAATAGTATTATTTTTTCTCTCCTGTAATACCAAAATGGAAGAAAACGTAGGCCACACGTTTATAACCAAATGGCCTGGAGATAAGCAAACGGCCATATCCATAACTTATGATGACGGTATCATCAATCAACTTACAGTGGCCAGACCGATCATGAACAAACTAGGCTTACCGGGCACATTTTATATCATTACAGGAAAAGTAAATGGATCAGGCAAGGGCCAATTTATCGGAAGGCCAGCTGATGAAATAATTAAGGAAACCGCTTCCAGTAAAACTAACCAGGACAACTTTTTTGAAAGGGCCTCTTTGATTGCCTATACCGGTACAAGTGAAGCTGTTGAATACCATTCGAATGCAGGTTCCCTTTTTGAATCTGGGAAGATTACTGAAGCTTATGAACTCATAGATGAAGGCTATGAACAAATTAGAAACGGTTATTTGAAAAATACGGATGACGTTGTTTTTCATAACAATGCTGTTGACACCACTACCTGGGCAGATTACAAAAGATTCGCTTCCGAAGGTCATGAAATCGCCAGCCATACCGTAACTCATGCCCGATTAGCTATATTGGACGAGGATAATCTATTCTATGAGCTAGAACAAAGTAAAGCAGATATTCAGCATTTTTTGGGGGAGAAATATACCTTTTCTGCCGAGTGTCCTTATGGCACAGAAAACGAGCGTGTGATGGAATATGCACAGAAAATATATCCAGCGTTGCGAAACCGAATGCCAGAATCTTATCTTGATGAACTCAACAGATCTAGTAAAAGACAACCTGGTGAATCAGAAAAAGAATACGTACAATGGCAAAGAGGCCCGCTTACCAATGTCTCTATGGAAGTAATGAAATCGTGGGTAGACACCTGCATGGCACATGATAATATCTGGTTAGTACTCGTATTTCATGGAATAGACGGTATTGGCTGGGAATCCAAAACCGGAGAGGAACTGGAAGAATACTTCAACTATATAAATGACCGGAAAGATCACTTGTGGGTGGCCACTTTTGCTGACGTTACAAAGTATATCAGAGAAAGAAAAAATGCGGTGATAAATAGCGTGGTACAAGATGATGCTATTGTAGTAAATATTTCCTACGACCTTGATCCTGAAGTTTATAATGTTCCAATTACTTTAAAAACTTATGTGCCAAGGGCATGGAAAGCTACCGTACTTAATAAAAAAAATGAGCAAGAAACTCAGCTCAGGCTTAAGATTCAAAAAGATGCCCTGGGACCCTATGTACTTTATTCTCTTATGCCTGGTGAAGATGAAATAATACTTGCGGAGTCAATCGAAATTTAACGTTTTGTAAATTTATTTCAACAGAAAGCTGTTCCTGCCTATTCCGAATTGATTGATGCGATTTATTTGATGGAAAAATTGATGAATCAAACACGGCAGCCAACAATAAATATAGGTCATTGGGCGAATTGAGGTAAATTGAAGTAAATTGAAGTAAATTGAAGTAAATTTAAACTAGTCTTTATTTAATAAAACATATAGAGGTTTTAAACGGAGCTGATTTAAAACGCCTAACGCCCCATAATTGGACCGTTAGCCACAAGCTAAAAAAAGACACATAACAATGAATTTAGATAGAAAGAAACATTGGGAAACAGTTTATGAAACTAAAAACCCAGACCAAGTAAGTTGGACACAAGAATCGCCTAAAACTTCGCTTGACTTTATACATTCATTCGGACTACCGAAAACTGCGAAAATAATAGATATAGGAGGTGGAGATAGTAAACTTGTGGATTACTTGCTTGATGAAGGATTTGAAAATGTCACTGTACTTGACATTTCGGCTAAAGCACTCGAAAAAGCTAAAGACCGACTTGGAGAAAAAGCAAATAAAGTAAATTGGATTGTAAGCGACATTACAGAATTTGAACCCAATATGACTTTTGATGTTTGGCATGACAGAGCAACCTTTCACTTTCTTACAACGACTGAACAAATATCAAAATATATAAAAACTGCAAGAAAATCTGTGACCGGATTCCTGACAATTGGAACCTTTTCAAAAAATGGTCCTGAAAAATGTAGTGGTCTCGAAATAAAACAATACAACGAAGAACAATTAACGATGGAACTAGAAGACGGGTTTGACAAAATAAAATGCATTACAGAAGACCATTTGACACCATTTAAAACAACGCAGAACTTCCTGTTTTGTAGTTTTAAAAGACAATTGAACTGAATGAAAAGCCAGTGGCTAACTCCATGTAAAACTAATTGCTTTGTTATAGTCTACTAGGAAAATCCTGCAGAATTTCCAACTTGGTTTGTACTTGCAAAGTTAAGTGCTAACCCGCGCAACTACTCATGGTCGAGACGTTGTGCCTCATTAGAAATGAATTAAACCAAATATAATTTACAAAATAGCAATAATAGGTTACGTAATTTTATATACAGGAATTGCTTTAGCAATTAGGTCTTTAATTCTTTATCGAAACACAGGTATAAATCCATTCAAGAAAATGGGTGACACGGGAATTAAGGGATTTAATGAAAAAACAATGATTTTAGGGGCAACATTGATACCTGTAATTTCCATAATTTATTTAATTGGGGGGAGCCTTTATGAATATTTAGTTCCAATAAAATACCTTGAAATCAATGGATTAAAACAATTTGGAATAGTAATAATGCTAATAGGATGCGTTATTGGGATTATTGCACAGTTTCAAATGGGGGATTCATGGAGAATTGGCATTGATGAAAAAGAAAGAACAGAATTAATTACAAACAAACTTTTTCGGTATTCTCGTAACCCAATTTATTTAGGATTGTTAATTTCTTTTATGGGTTTCTTTTTTATAGCTCCAAATGCTTTAAGTTTATGTTGCCTTGTTTTAAGTTATCCATCTGTAGAGATAAAAATAAGATTGGAGGAGGAGTATTTAATACAGAAACATGGGGAAAAATTTCAAAAATACATGGAAAAAGTAAATAGATGGATTAAAAAAAAACGAGTCACAACAATCGATAGAGCGTCAAGCCTCCTAAACGTCGGCCTGAGTCTATCGTAACGTTAGCATTTTTATAAAAAACGAATACGCAATTTTACCTGATCGAATAAAAGCAGTAGTAATTGATGGAATTCTTCTATATGACCCCTTTTTTACCAGCCATTATAGAGGTACCATTGGACATCCATTCAGTAAAATTACTGTAAGGAAAGATATAGACGGAGAAAACCATATTGGCTTCACATCTGCCCTACTTCGATTTATAATCAAAATATCTTTAGGCTGGTTTTCGCTATTAACTGTAACTGGAAATAAAAAGAAAAAAGCTATCCATGACTTTGTGGTAAATTCAGTGGTAATGAACGAAAATCCATAAAAAACAAATGCTAACCACACAAATAGCAGATAGTTTCAAAATCACCAAATTAAATGGCTTGAGCAATCCAGTCTGCCAGCAGGCAGGCGAAAACGAAATATTTATTTACCAAATAGTTGCCATTCATTATAACTCATTCTATCAAAAATGAAAACACTACTTACAATACTTTTTTCATGGATATCTTTAATAGCATACTCGCAGAATAATAACGTTATTATTAAAAATGAAGCGTTTAATTTTAAAGCCTTATTTAATACTTCAATGCAGCCTGGTGTTTCATGCTATAGAATCCCAGCGATTATTACTGCACCCAATGGAGATTTGGTTGCAGCCATTGATGAAAGAGTACCCTCTTGTGGTGACTTAAAACTGAGTAAGGATATTAACATAGTTATTCGCAGAAGTGCTGATAATGGCGAATCTTGGTCAAAAATTGAAACCGTAGTTGATTATCCCTTTGGTAAATCGGCTTCAGACCCATCTATGATAGTAGATAAAGTCACAGGAACAATTTTCCTATTCTACAATTTTATGGATATAGACAATGAAAAAGATGTCTATTATCTAAAAGTAACTAAGAGCATAGACAATGGGAAAACATGGAGTTCACCGGTCGATATAACTTCACAAATTACAAAGCCCGAATGGCATAATGATTTTAAGTTTATTACTTCAGGACGGGGTATACAAACAACTAATGGAAAATTATTACATACGCTGGTCGATTTAAAAAGTGGTCTTCATCTTTTTGGAAGTGATAACCATGGTGAGAATTGGTATCTAATAGACACTCCCATTATACCAGGAGATGAATCAAAAATAATCGAGTTATCAGATGGCACATGGATGGTGAATAGTCGTGTAAATGGAAAAGGACATAGGTTTGTTCACACATCAACTGATGAGGGTGCAACATGGATTTCTAAACCCGATTTCACCCTTATTGACCCAGGCTGCAATGCTAGTATTATAAGATATACGGCTATTGAAGACGGCGCTGATAAAAACAGAATTCTTTTTTCAAATGCAAAAACGAAAGATGAACGAAGTAATATGACAATAAGAATAAGCTATGATGAAGGAAAAAGTTGGACAGATGGAAAAACAATCTATACTGGAAGCTCAGCGTATTCTTCAATGAGTATACTTTCTAATGGTGATATTGGTTTATTTTTTGAAAAGGATAATTATCAAGAAAATGTGTTTGTCCGTCTCACATTAGAATGGTTAACTGACGGTAATGATCATTACAAAAAAACACAATCTGAATAACGCTTGGTTTAATTAAATACAGGTCAATGGGTAGATGGTAACAAAATTTAATTTCAAACAAAACTATCGTTATTGAAAAGTAAGTTCAGGCTTGTAAAAAGTTTTTACCCCGTATATTGCAATAATAAACCACTACTATGAAATTAAACTTATTGTCTTGTGATGCTCAGAGACCAGATAGAAGAGCAATATCACAGTGTATTACAGAAATTTCATTGAACCTTACTGATTCTTTG
Source organism: Maribacter arcticus (assembly GCF_900167935.1). Lineage (GTDB taxonomy): Bacteria > Bacteroidota > Bacteroidia > Flavobacteriales > Flavobacteriaceae > Maribacter > Maribacter arcticus. Next base: position 12,733 of record NZ_FUYL01000003.1, read on the forward strand.
TCAAATGAGCTTACCGATATACTTTTAGAAGGTGACCCTGTAGCCATTGACGTAGAAGACAAAAACTCTGGTTCTGCATTAAGAGCTCTTCGTAAACTAAGCATCGACTACGAAATTATAGAATGAATTAAGTGCAGTCTTTTTTATGACAACTAATCAAATCTGTGACGAGGTTTACACCAAATGTTTTTTTAAAATTACTGACGTCGAATACGAGGCAGAAAGTAAAGAATATGATGCTTGCAGATTTAAGCTTAATAGCCGCAGAGTTATAAACAGAACTGCTAAAATAACACCCAAAAAAGCGGGTCAATTCGTGACTTTTTGGAAGCGAGATGGTAATGGGTCTATTGAGCCCTTTAATGATGGTGATCATATTGATTTTTTTGTTGTTACCGTACGAACCGATACCAAGTTAGGACAGTTTGTTTTTCCAAAAACGACATTAATTGAAAAGGGAATTATTTCAACGGAAAAGAAAGAAGGAAAAAGAGCATTTCGAGTATATCCAAATTGGGACATTGTAAAAAACAAGCAAGTGGAACGCACTCAACAATGGCAATTAAATTATTTTTATGAAATTAATAATTTAATAGATTTAGAACGGGTTAAAAAATTATATCAAACAAATTAATACCTCTACTATTTATTAAACAAAAATGAAAAAACACAATTACGAAGTAAAAACAGAATGGACAGGTAATGAAGGCAATGGTACATTAGACTACAAATCATACAACCGAAATCATACGATTACTGCAAATGGAAAGTACGGCGAAATAAAAGGTTCATCTGACCCATCTTTTCTTGGAGATAGAACAAGATATAACCCCGAAGACCTTTTTCTTTCCTCGCTATCGGCTTGCCATATGTTGTGGTATCTACATTTATGTTCTGTGCATAATATAATAGTTACGGAGTATGTAGACCATGCAACAGGTGTTATGGAAGAAACCAACAATGGAAGTGGAAAATTTACTAGAGTTACACTGCATCCTAAAGTTGTTATTACAAATTTAAATATGACGACGAAAGCAAACCAGTTACATGAAGAAGCGAATAAAATGTGTTTTATCGCAAATTCATGCAACTTCAAAATTGAACACAAACCTAATACTACGGTAGAATAGGAAGACTCTGGCTAAATCTATAATTGCTATTCCGTTGATTAATTTATTCTTACAAAAGACTCCTCAAAACATTTCGAAATACCTGTAGAAGATTTCACCTTTTACTAACCGAAAAGTAGCATTCCCTAATTTTTCATTGTTTCAAATATTTAATTGGCACAGTTTTGTATTGTAATTTTACTATTATGAAAAAGCTACATTTAATTCTTGGTATATTCATGTTTGCGCAATTTGGTAATGCTCAACAAAACGATTCATATGAGTCTCTTTGGGAACAAGTTGAAAAATTTGAGGGCGAAGATTTATCTAAATCAGCATTAGAGCTGATTGAAACTATATCAAAAAAAGCGCATCTTGAAAAAAACAAAACTCAAATCATTAAATCACTTCTTTATAAATCAAAATTCGCATTGATTTTAGAGGAAAATGCTGAATTAAATATCGTTAATGATTTTAAAGCGGAGATAGGGATTGCCGAAGGTGCATCGAAAAACATACTTCATAATTATTTGGCTAATATTTATTGGCAATACTTTCAGCAAAACAGATACAAGTTTTATAATCGTACAAGCACTGAAACAAAAGTAGACACCGTTGATTTCAGAACTTGGGATTTAAACACCCTTTTTCAAGAAATTGATATTCATTTTCAAGCATCGCTAGAAAACCCAGTTGCATTACAGAAATTACCGATTTCTAACTTTAATGTAATCTTAAATGAAGTAAAAGAATCTTCAGAATTTAGGCCTACGTTATTCGACTTATTAGCGCATACTGCACTAAGCTTTTATACTACTAGTGAGAATAGCATACAAAAGCCCGCAGATGCCTTTGAAATTGACGAAACAGAGGTATTATGTGAAGCATATTCCTTTAGTTTTATAAATTCTGAAACCAACAATACCACATCATTGCAATCAAAAGCATTGAAGATTTATCAGCAGTTAGTTTCTTTTCACTTTGGCAATGCAGATATACGACCATTAGTGTTAGTAGATATTGAACGATTACTTTTTATACATCAATTTGCAACCTTTTCCGACAAGGATAACTTATTAATTGAAGTGCTACAAAACTCCGCAGAAAACATTAAAAACAGTCCGCTTTCAGGTTTATACACCTATGAAATAGCTAACCGTTACCAACAAATGGGTGGAACATACAACCCACAAAGTAGTAAAGAGCATCAATGGAAACTAAAAGAAGCCATTGCATTGTGTGATAAGGTAGTTGCTACTTTTCCTAAAAGTAGAGCAGCAGAAAAGTGTCAGATATTAAAATCTCAAATTGAAACACCGTTTATTCAATTATTGACCGAGAAACACATTCCAAATAACACCATTGGAAGACTATTAGTTACGTATAAGAACTATGAAAATATTCAATTAACAGCCTATAGAATTTCTCAAAAAGAGGTACAAGCACTTAATGAGTTATATCCCGAAGCGAAAAAACTATCCTTTCTTAAAAATCTACCTATTGAAACAACATGGAATTCTACGCTTACAACTGAAAACGATTTTCAAACCCATAGTACCGAAATTACTATGCCCGCACTGACGAATGGTTATTACGCCATTTTAGCGCAATCTAAAGATAAGAGCGACTCCTATTTTAGTTACCAAACCGTGCAAGCAACCGATTTTGCACTTAGTGAGACCCAATCAACTACACATCAATTATATCAGGTAATTGACCGTAACAACGGTAAGCCAATTGAAAGTGCTAAAGTAATTTTCAACTATCGCAAGAATTACAATTCCCCTACAAAAAGTGAAAATTTTACGACCGACTCACAAGGTAAATTTTCAATTAACAAAAATAAGGATAGTAGAAGTAGTATTTATATCACCATTAAAAAGGATAAAGAGATAGCCTATTTTGGCGATTATTATATCAATAGAAACTATACTCAGAACACGGCCACAGTAAATAACACTTGTTTTCTTTTTACCGACCGTAGTATTTATAGACCAGGGCAACCTGTATACTTCAAGGGTATTACGGTACAACAGGAAAATGAAAAATCAAGTTTATTAAAGAAAACCATTGCACAAGTAGAACTTCATGATGTAAATGGCCAAGAGATAGGAACCCAAGAGCTAGTCACCAATGAATTTGGTTCGTTTTCAGGAGAGTTTATACTCCCTGCAAGCAGTCTTACTGGTATGTTTTCTATTAACATCTATTCAGATGAAAGCAACATAGATGGCTATACAAGCTTCTCCGTTGAAGAATATAAGCGTCCAAAATTTGAAACTTCCTTTAATCCAATTAAGGAAACTTACAAAGTGAATGACAGCATTAACGTTTCTGGTAAAGCAACAGCATATACTGGTAGTTCTATTACAGATGCGAAAGTAGCATATCGCGTAAAAAGAATCGTAAACTTACCTAGATGGTATTATTGGTCAAGACCTTATTTTAATATCACTCCGCAAGAAATAACACATGGGGAAACCACCACCGATTCGTCAGGTAATTATGATATTGTATTTAAGGCGTTGCCCGATTCAAGCATTGAAAAAAGCAATCTACCTACGTTTAATTATGAAGTTACGGCAGATGTAACCGATGTCAACGGCGAAACACGTAGCACCACCACAAATGTTTACGTAGGGTATCATGCCCTGAATGTAAAATTGATGATACCAGATGTTCTCGACAAGCAAATAAAAGATGCTACATTCAACATATCTAGCACTAATTTAAATGGAGGCTCTGTTGCTGCGACTGGTGTAATAAAATTATTTAAACTACAGGCACCGGGTCACGTTTTACGACCTAGACCATGGCCTGCTCCAGACTATGCAGGTTTCACAAAACAAGGGTTTAAAAATTTGTATCCGTATGATGCATATAAGGATGAAGACAACCCATTAAACTGGAAGAAAGGTAAAATGGTTTGGAAAGCATCTTTTGACACCGGTAAGACTTCAGAAATATCGCTTGCAAAAATTAAAAATTGGGATTCTGGCAAATATGTGATGGAACTAGAATCTCAAGATAAATTCGGACAAGCATTAAAAGATATCGTACTTATTACCTTAACAGGAGACGAAGACGAATTAGCAGACAATCAGTTATTTCAGATTAAAACGGATAAGAATGAGTATTCAATTGGTGAGAACGCAAAAATTACTTTTTTATCGAATGCCAAAGACCTCAACATTATGGTTAGTGTCGAAAAGAACCATGAAGTAGTAGATTCGATGCTCATCAACCTACACAACAATTCAAAAACCATAACCGTACCCGTTACTGAAAAGGATTTAGGTGGTTTTGCCATTAACTATAGTTATTCATTCAACAATTCATTTGAAGTACAAAGTCAGCCAATACAGGTACCCTACCCAGACAGCGATTTAGAAATTGAAACCCTTACGTTCAGAGACAAATTAACACCTGGAACAGATGAAACATGGTCATTTAAAATAAAGGGACCCAAAGGCGATAAAGTATCAGCAGAACTTTTGGCAAGCATGTATGATGCTTCATTAGACCAGTTCGCTTATCATAGTTGGAATTTTAATCCGTTATCTCGACCAACGTATTACTCCACACATAGAACAAATGCTTCTAATAGCTTTTCACAAAGCAATTTCAATACTTATCAAAGTTATGGGGGTTATAATTATTCTGATCTAACTTTTGATTCATTCAATTGGTTTGAACTACGTATTGGTACCTACGGTATGTTTTATAAATCGCGTAAAATGTCAAGGTCTGCTGCGCCAATGGATCTAGAAATAATTGAAGACTCGGCAAATTTGGATGAAGTTGTAATCACAGGTTCTAGCACTACTAATATTGAAAATGCCCTACAAGGAAAAGCGTCCGGCATACAAATTACTGAACCCGAAACTAACAAAACAAAAACGGACTTTGATTCGGTGACTATTCGAAAAAACCTTCAAGAAACTGCATTTTTCTTTCCACAACTACAAACCGATAAAGATGGGAATGTAAGTTTTAGTTTCACGACACCAGAGGCATTAACTCGATGGAATTTACAACTTCTTGCACATAATAAAGATTTAGAAAGCACAACTAAAAGCCTAAGTACCGTAACTCAAAAAGAGTTGATGGTAATACCGAATGCTCCTCGTTTTTTACGCGAAGGAGATGAAATTATCATCAGCACTAAAATTGCCAATCTTACTAAAAAAGCACTTTCGGGACAAGCTAAACTAGAACTGGTAGATGCGCAAACTGGTCTAGATATTTTATCCCTGTTGATTGAAATTCCCGCAGGCGAAACGCCTTTTCCTATTAATGAGAAGCCTTTTGATGTAAACGCTATGGGCAACACACAAGTTTCATGGCAATTAAAAATACCTGCAGGGCTACAAACAATTCAATATAAGATTATTGCAAAAGCAGGAGATTTTGGCGATGGCGAACAAAATATGTTGCCGGTATTAACAAACCGTACTTTAGTAACCGAGTCGATGCCTATGTGGGTTCTCAGCAACCAGACTAAAACATTTAGCTTAGACAAATTGAAGAATGTGTCTTCTGCTACGCTCAAACACCACAAACTGACTTTAGAAATAACTTCAAATCCGGCATGGTATGCGATACAAGCACTACCCTATTTGATGGAGTATCCTTATGAGTGTAATGAGCAGACGTTCTCTAAGTATTATGCAAATACGTTGGCGAGCCATATTGCTACGAGTAATCCTAGAATTAAGGAAGTGTTTGAACAATGGGCAAATTCAGATGCCTTACTAAGTAATCTTGAAAAAAATGAGGAATTAAAATCCCTATTAATTCAAGAAACACCGTGGTTACGTGATGCCCAATCTGAAAGCGAGCAAAAGAAACGAATTGGGCTATTGTTCAACATGAACAAAATGCGGAGTGAGCAAGAATTGGCTTTAGACAAATTAATGCAAAACCAAAATTCTAGCGGTGCTTGGTCTTGGTTTAATGGCGGACCAAATAATAGATATATTACCCAACATATCATTACTGGCTTAGGCCATTTGAATCATTTAAATGTTGCTTCTTCTATGACCAGCAACCAATCTGAAATGATTGATAAAGCAGTAGCCTATTTAGATAACGAGTTCGTGAAGGAGTATGAAGAAATGAAGAACCGTGCCAAGAACATAAATGACGACCATTTGAGTGCAACCCAGGTTCATTATTTATATATGAGAAGCTTTTTCAAGGAAATTAAAACCTCTAAAAAAGTTGATGAAATAACAGCATATTACCTCACTCAAGCACAAAAGTATTGGAAAAAGCGGGGTTTGTATGCTCAGGGAATGTTAGGATTGACCTTATATCGTAAGGAGGATATAAAAACCGCCACCAAAATTTTACGTGCTTTAGAAGAAAACAGTGTTACTAGTGATAAAATAGGCATGTACTGGAAGAAAAATACGAGCTCTTGGTTTTGGTACCAAGCCCCTATTGAAACCCAAGCATTATTAATCGAAGCTTTTTCTGAAATTCGCCCAACAGATACAGAAACGATTGACAATCTTAAAATTTGGTTACTCAAAAACAAGCAAACCAATCAATGGAGTACCACCAAGGCAACTACCGAAGCTATATATGCTTTATTATTACAAGGCAATGATTGGCTATCAGTTACTGACGTTGTCGAAGTTTTGGTAGGAGGACAAGCAATAAACCCTTCAATATTAGAGGATGTTAAAGTGGAAGCGGGTACAGGCTATTTCAAAACATCTTGGAATGGTAGCGAAATACAACCTAAAATGGGTGAAGTACAAATCACCAAGAAGGGTAATGGTATTGCTTGGGGTGCTTTATACTGGCAATATTTTGAGGATTTAGACAAGATTACATCTGCTGAAACACCGCTACAACTAACCAAAAAATTGTTCTTGAAAAAAAACACGGCTACAGGTGAAGTAATTTCAGAAATCACAAAAGGTTCTGATTTAAAAGTAGGTGACCTTGTTCGAGTTCGCATCGAATTAAAGTCTGACCGAGATATGGAATTCATTCACATGAAAGATATGCGCGCGGCAGGGTTTGAACCTGTAAATGTTATCTCCAGATATAAATGGCAAGATGGTTTGGGGTATTATGAAAGCACGAAAGATGCAAGTACCAATTTCTTTTTTGACTATTTACCTAAAGGAGTTTATGTATTTGAATACGATGTTCGTGTAAACAACGCCGGTAATTTCAGTAATGGTATCACTACCATACAAAGCATGTATGCGCCAGAATTTAGCAGTCATAGTGAAGGGGTTCGTGTAACCGTGGAAGGTCAATAGAATAAACGCCGTTATGAGCCTTAGTCGAGAACAGTATCACTCTACATCTTAAGGCATTTCGACAACGCTCAATGTGATACTAAGCAATTAAAAAAAGAGCATAAAAAAAGGCGCTACAGAGTAGCGCCCTTTCTAATACTATATACTAAGATTTACCAAATATGAACTCTCTTTTCAGGAGCTAGGTACATGGCATCACCTTCTTTAATACCAAAAGCATCGTAAAACTCTTGAATATTTAAAAGTGGTTGAGTTGCTCTAACCATTCCTGGAGAATGTGGATCCGTCTTAATTTGTGTTCTTAAGGCTTCATCTCTACTCTTAGTTCTCCAAACTGTTGCCCAAGACATGAAAAAGCGTTGCTCAGGCGTAAAACCATCAATATCTTCAGGACGACCATTCTCTGCATAGTATCTTTGCAGTCCGTCATAAGCACCTAATAAGCCACCTAAATCACCAATATTCTCACCTAAGGTGAATTTACCATTTACGTTAACGCCTTCTAATACCGAAACACTATCATACTGTACTGCCAAAGCATCGGCTCTTTCAGTAAAGGCTTTCAAATCTTCATCTGTCCACCAGTTTTTTAAATTGCCATCCGCATCAAAACGAGAACCACTATCATCAAATGCATGTGAAATCTCATGTCCGATAACGGCACCGATTCCGCCATAATTTACTGCCTCATCAGCTGTATAATTGTAGAAAGGTGGCTGTAGAATAGCTGCAGGAAAAACAATCTCATTATTAAGAGGATTAAAATATGCATTTACTGTTTGTGGAGACATTCCCCATTCCGTCTTATCTACAGGTTCCCCTATTTCAGCAAAATTTTTTAATTCGCCCCATTTATCTACGGCTGTCATATTCTCGAAATAAGATTTTTCTTTCGATACATTCATAGTAGAATAATCTTCCCATTTATCTGGATAGGCTATTTTCACCGTAAACTTATCTAACTTCTCTATTGCTTTTGTTTTGGTTGAATCGCTCATCCAATCCAATACTGAAATGCGCTCTTTGAAAGCCTCTATTACATTCGCAATCATCAGTTCCGCTTTTGCCTTTGCCTCTGGCGGAAATTTAGCATCAACATACAACTGGCCTAAAGCTTCACCAACAGTATTATTCACCGTTGCTAAGGCACGTTCATCTGCCGCACGTTGTTCTTTAGCACCACTTAAATATTTGCTATAAAATTCCCAATCAGCTGTTTCTATATCGGTAGTTAATCTGCCCGCAGCACTATTAAAAGTATCCCATCTCACCAAACTCTTTATATCCTCTATTGGTGTTTCCTTCAAAAATTTGTCTAATGCTTCGGTATACCTCAACTGAGTAACCAAAAGCGTATCGAACTTTTTAGTAATCCCTAAATCAGAAATAAATTTATTTAAGTCTATCGTTGATAACATCTTGTCAGCATCGGCAATAGATCTCGGGTTATTATAATTTCTGGCATCTCTTCTTTCTACCTTATCTAATCTAGGTTCGGCAAGTTTGGTTTCCATAGCAAGAATTTTGTCGGCAGCTTTTGTAGCATCTGCTTCGGTATCCCCTAACCTTTGCAACATTTTTGAGATGTGCTTTTTATACTCCTCACGAATTTCGATAGATTTTTCATCTTGCTCTAAGTAGAAATCACGATCTGGGAGTCCTAAGCCATTAGCACCTAAATAAACAGCATTCATACTACTGTTGTTTAAATCGGCACCAGCTCCAATACTTAAAAACGGGGAAGAAACCGCTGCATTAGTAGCTAGAACAGTTTGTAAATCTTTTAAATTCTTCACTGAAGCGATAGCTTCCAATGCAGGTTGTAAAGGAGTAATACCAGCTTCATTTCTTGCAGCTGAATCTAATTTAGTATCAAAAATCGCCAATGCTTTTGCTTGATCTGTATCTGCTGCATAATTTCCACTTTCCTTTGCAGTTGCCAATATTTTTAAAACATCATCATCTGTAGATTTACGAAGTACACTGAACCCACCCCAACTTGTTCTATCATCTGGAATTTCAGTAAACTTCATCCAGTTTCCATTTACGTAGTTATAGAAATCTGATTTAGGATTTTGTGTAGTATCCATATTAGCTAAAACGATACCAGGTATTTTGTCTACCTCAGCGGTAGTTTTGGCTTCTTCTTTGCAAGAGGATAATGCCACCAAACCAGCAGCTAACAAATAAATTTTTTTCATAGTTGTGTTAATTAACGTATTGATATATGACGTTTAATTTAAGATTTGTTACAAAAATCAATAAAATTAATAACCATATCACCATTTAGCCTAATAAAATATTGGGCTTTAATGACCTAAAATTAATAAAAGTTTGTGGAACGTTATAAACCTAACCCTATTAGTATTGTTTACTAATTGAAAGTACCAATACCCTCATTCCTTATTTCTAAAATGACCGTTTCATGATAGTTTAGAGGTAATAATAAAAACCACTACATTATGAAAAGCACCTTAACAATTTCCGTAAAAGAACCCTGCACCGAAAAATTCACTAATTTTAGTAAAACCGAAAAAGGAGGTTTTTGCACGAACTGCCAAAAGGAAGTTATAGATTTTACCAAAGCATCGAATGAAGAACTTATTCGTCATTTTAGCAAGACATCTAATAAAACATGCGGAGTATTTAAATCGTCGCAACTCACCTCTTACGAAATCAATTCTTTACCCATGATACATAATAACATAATATCGAAAGGAATAGGAATGATGACCCTATCGCTATTGGCGCTATGTACCACCCAAATTAACGGTCAAGAAACAGCAGATATTGAAACTGGCATTGAGGTAGTATCTACAGAAACTCTGGGTAAAATTGCAATTATTGAAACCGTACAAGAATATTTTTTAGTGAAGGGCACGGTTCTCGATGAAGCCAATGAACCGTTACCAGGAGTTAATGTAGTATTAAAGGGCTCTACTATAGGTATACAGACAGATATTGATGGAAAGTATGAGTTTCCGCAAGAACTAGAGGTTAATGATGTTTTGGTGTTTAGTTATATTGGTTATGAAACCAAAACATATAAAGTTACCGCCAGCAAATCTTCTTCCATAGACGTTAATATTACCTTTAACACCTATGATGTTGAACTAATGGGTGATATTGTAATCGAAGGGAATTATAGTAGCAAAAGAAATGTATTTCAAAAGTTCATTTCCATCTTCAAATAATGAAAATAGCTTTTGTATTCTTGTTAGTATCATTTTATTTCTCATTCGCTCAGCGTTCAGGTTTTAATGACATCAATTTCAAAAAAGCTGATAGTGTTGCCGAAATTCATAAAGGAGAAAGTTTAATGAATTTACCTGTGCTTGTTTATAATTTAACAGCACCATTAGATACCGATGTTGAGAAATTTAGGGCTATTTATACGTGGATAAGTTCAAATATTGAGAATGATTATTCTTCATATGTAAAAATTCGTAATAAACGAAAGAGGCTTGTCAACAACAGGCAAGCCTTTTTAGATTGGAATAACAATATAACACCAATAGTCTTCGATAGGCTACCTAACGAGCGAAAAACAGCGTGTACAGGGTATGCGTATTTGGTTAAAGAGATGGCCAATCTTGCTGGCTTCAATTGTGAAATTATTAATGGTTATGGACGCACACCAACATTGCTATTAAAAGAAGATAGTGCACCAAATCATTCCTGGAATAGAATTGAAATAAACAATATATGGTATATCTGTGATGCCACTTGGTCTGCTGGGCAAACTATTCTAGAGGATGGAAACTCGAGGTTTGAACCTGATTATTTCGATGGATATTTTTTAGCAGAGCCCGAATTGTTTGCGAAAAATCATTTTTCAATTAATAAAGAAGAAATACAGCTAAATGACACGGAAAGTTTTACTGCGTTTATTGAAGGTCCTGTTATTTATAAGGAAGCTTTTTTAGCATCAATTATTCCCTTAAGCCCTCAAAAGATGCATGTCTATATTAAAAAGGGAGATTTAGTTACATTCAAATTAAATTTGCCTGATAATTTCAAAGAAGATAAATTTCAATTATTAATAAATACTGGAGGTCGACAAAAAACAATTCAACCTAACATCCTACGAAACCAAGATGAAATCAGTTTGCTTCATCGATTTCAAAAAACAGGTTTACACGATGTGCATATTTTAGTAGATAACGACTTTGTAGTAACCTACGTTGTTAAAGTGAAAAATGCCCGTTAACATAAGTGATTAAATAGCTTATTTCGGAGGATATTTACTAAATATCTTAGTCACTACCGCCTGAAGTTTTTCCTGTTTTTCAATTGGTGTGTCTCCTTCCCGAAAAGGACTTTCACTAATTGCTTGCCAAATTAACATGTCTTTATTCGAGTCGACAAAATCTAATTGTAATTCTCGGGTTAATTTTGGCCCACCAACGGGAATTCCAATAGAAACTCCTCCGCCTATGTTACCACCGCCTCCACCAAGTCCAACACCAACATTGTTGCCTTGCTGAGACTTAAATACAGAACTTTTAATATTGATAAAAATATCGGGTTCTTCTGCAAACATGAATCCTTTTTCACCTAAAGTAGCATCTAAGGCATCCATTAGTCTTTTCTCGTCTAATTGACTTAGACCGGTTTCCATGTCAGCAAAATAATTATAGGTAGTATATGAAGTGAAATCGGTCTGGTTATCATAGTCATAATTAACTCGAGCGACTCCGCAAGAAGTCAAAAGAAGTAATAGAACACTAAAAAAGTAGATTCTCATGATATTGTCTTTCTTTAAAATTAAAGAAAAATAAAGCTTAATTCGAGTTTTTAAACAGGTATTCGATTAAGAGTTAAGCATTGCCCAAAGCTTATCCTTTAATTCAACAATACCCATTTGAGCAACTGATGATATAAACATAAACGGAGTACCGTTTAAATCTTTGTTTAATTCCTCTCTCATTTCATCCATGAGCTCATCATCAAGCATATCACTTTTAGAGATACATATTAAACGGTCTTTATCAAGCAATTCAGGATTGTAACGTCTTAACTCATCTAACAAAATCTCGTATTCCTTACTTATATCTTTACTATCTGCAGGTATTAAAAAAAGTAAGTTTGAATTACGCTCAATATGTCTTAAGAAATAATGACCTAAACCTTTACCTTCTGCTGCTCCTTCAATTATACCGGGAATATCGGCCATTACGAAACTCTTAAAATCGCGATATTCCACAATTCCTAAGTTCGGTTTTAAGGTAGTAAACTCATAATCGGCAATTTTTGGTTTCGCTGAAGTTATAACGGACAATAAGGTTGATTTACCAGCATTTGGGAAACCTACCAAACCAACATCGGCCAGTACTTTTAATTCTAATAAAAACTCGCCTTCAAGACCATCAACACCAGGTTGTGCATATCTAGGAGTTTGATTAGTAGAAGTTCTAAAATGCCAGTTACCACGACCGCCCATTCCACCTTTCAACAAAATTTTCTCCTCACCATGCTCCGTGATTTCAAAAAGCACGTCTTTGGTCTCAAAATCTTTAATAATGGTACCTAAAGGAACATCTAAGTATACATCTTCACCGTCAGCCCCAGTGCTCCGGCTTTTACTGCCATGTTCACCATGACCGGCCTTAAAATGTTTTTTGTATTTAAAGTTTACCAGTGTCCAAAGGTTTTCATTACCTCGAACAATGATATGACCTCCACGACCACCATCACCCCCATCAGGGCCACCTTTGGTAATAAATTTTTCTCTGTGTAAATGCACAGACCCCTTGCCTCCTTTACCAGAAGTCAAACCCACTTTTACATAATCTACAAAATTACCTTCTGTCATGGTATAATATTAATTTTTCAATAAACCCCTTTATAAAGAGTTACAAGGTGTTATACATTTTCACAAAACTACATTGTAAATGAAAACATCTTGTCGTTGTGCTATAGGCCAAAATCTAGAGAGTCATCTATGTAAAACACATAAATCAAGTACACTATAGCAATTATTACAAATGTCAATATTGCAAAACCTACTGTAAACATGCAACTCTTTAAACCGTCTTTTGGTCTTATTACTTCATCTGGCATTTACGTCTGTTTTGTAATCGGTTTAATAGGCAGTAATTATAAAGCCTCTATCACCTTAGTTAAACGCTCCGTAATTTCTACTATAGAACCGATACCGTTTACACTATGAAATTTATCTTGTGCTTCGTAAAATTCCTTTACAGGAGTAGTTTTTTGATTATACTCGTCGAAACGATTTCTAATTTTGGCGACATCTTGATCATCACTACGACCACTAATTTTACCACGTTCTAAAAGACGTTCTATTAAAATTTCATCATTCGCTTCTAGAGCAATAGTAGCATTAATTCCCATGTCCTTCGATTCTAAGAAATTATCCAATGCTTCAGCTTGTGCTGCAGTTCTTGGAAATCCATCAAAGATAAATCCGTCAGCTTCAGGATTTTTTTCAACTTCTTCCCTCAACATTCTTATGGTAACCTCATCAGGTACCAAATCACCTTTATCCATATATGATTTAGCCAAAGTTCCTAACGGTGTTCCGTTTTTGATATTATAGCGAAACACATCACCTGTAGAAATATGTTTGAGGTTATATTTTTCTTTTAGGAATTCTGCTTGTGTGCCCTTGCCGGCTCCTGGCTTACCAAAGAGTACAAGATTGATCATATGTTTCTGGTTTAGTTGGTATACTTCTTTTAAATTTCTTCCTTGCTCTTTATAATCAAGACCATAACCTACGATAAAATTATCTGGTATGGCCAGGCCAAAATAATCAATGGCATATTCACCTTTGTACACATCTGGCTTATAAAAAAGACTAGCTATTTTAAATTCCTTGACATTGGTTTTTGAAAAAAGATGAACCAATTTTTGCAAGGTACGCCCTGTATCAATAATATCTTCTATGATAATAACACTGCGACCTTCAATATTTTCTGGAACATCCAATAAAGTTTCTACAATACCTGTAGATGTTAAGCCTTGGTAAGAACTTAACCTTACAAACGAAACTTCACATGGATGCTGATAGGCCTTCATTAAGTCAGAAACGAACATAAATGAACCGTTCAAAACGCCCACAAAAATTGGCGTCTCGTCTTTATAATCTGCAGCAATTTTATCAGCGACGGATTTTACGGCCTGTTGAATTTCCGATTCGCTTAGAAAACGTTTAAAAAACTTGTCGTGAATTTGTATCAATTTTCTTAAATTATCAAGGTTTGCAAAGATAAGGTATTGCCTTGTGTTTTTAATTAGAAAGGAATTGGTTTCTAAGATTTAACCGTATTTTTGTGGTACTTAAGGCGTTTTTTTTACTACTAAAAGCAACATATCTATGGATTACTTTTCTTCAGATTTCAAATTAGGCATTTTAGGTGGTGGCCAACTTGGTAAAATGATGCTGTATGAAACTCGAAAATGGGATATTTACACCAAGGTTTTAGATAATTCTTCTGAAGCTCCAAGCCGCATTTCATGTAATGAATTTGTTAAAGGCAGCCTTCTCGATTATGACACTGTATATAATTTCGGGAAAGATGTTGATGTACTTACCATCGAAATAGAAAATGTAAATCTTGATGCTTTAGAAAAATTAGAAGAGGAAGGTGTAAAGGTTTTTCCACAGCCAAAAGCATTGCGAATTATTCAAAACAAGGCAAAGCAAAAATTGTTTTATGTAGACCACGCAATACCCACAGCAGATTTTCAACGTTTTGCTTACTTGAGTGAAATTGAGGATAGCATTGCAAATGGTGGATTAAAATTACCGTTTGTATGGAAAGTGGCTCAATTTGGCTATGACGGGCAAGGAGTAAAAGTAGTTAGAAACTTAGCTGATTTAAAAGGACTACCTGCAGGAGAATGTATTGCAGAAACTATGATTCCGTTTAAAAATGAGTTAGCGGTCATCGTTTCTAGAAACTCTGAAGGAGAAATTAAAACTTACCCTGTTGTAGAAATGGAATTTCACCCAGAAGCCAACCAAGTAGAATATGTGATTTGTCCGGCTAGAATTGATGCTAAAGTTGCTGAAAAAGCGCGATCGTTAGCATTACAAGTTGCCGAAAAAATTGGACTTACAGGTTTACTTGCCGTTGAAATGTTTCAGACCATAGACGATAAAATTTTAGTGAATGAAGTGGCGCCGAGACCACATAATAGTGGTCATTACAGCATTGAAGCTAGCTATACCAATCAATTCGAACAACATATACGTAGCATTTTAGGCTTACCACTAGGAAGCACAGATAGCAAAGTAGCGGGTGTTATGGTAAACCTAGTTGGTGAAGAAGGCTATACCGGCGATGTAGTCTACAAAAACATAGCTGAGATAATGGCCATGGAAGGTGTTACCCCGCATATTTATGGAAAAGCACAAACAAGACCATTTCGAAAAATGGGTCATGTGACCATTGTTAATAATGATTTGGACAAAGCGAGGAGTATCGCGCAGAAAGTAAAGGAAACTATTCAAGTGATTTCAAAATAAAAAAAATGAGTAAAGTAGCCGTAGTAATGGGAAGTACAAGTGACATGCCCGTAATGCAGGAAGCCATAGATATTTTAAAAGGTTTTGACATAGAAGTTGATGTAGACATTGTTTCTGCACACCGAACACCAGAAAAATTATTCGATTTTAGCAAAAACGCACATATTAATGGTTACTCGGTAATTATTGCTGGTGCTGGTGGCGCTGCTCATTTACCAGGTATGGTGGCCTCATTGTCTCCCTTACCTGTGATTGGCGTACCTGTAAAAAGCAGCAATTCTATTGATGGTTGGGATTCTATTCTTTCTATACTTCAAATGCCAGGCGGCGTACCAGTTGCAACAGTTGCACTAAACGGAGCAAAAAATGCAGGTATTCTTGCTGCTCAAATTATAGGCAGTTCAGACAAATGCGTATTAGATAAAATTATATTTTATAAAGAAGGTTTGAAACAAAAAGTTATTGAAGGTGCTAAAGAGGTGAACGGTAAATAAACCTTAGCGTTAAAAGGAAATTTATATTTTACTAATACAAGCAAATCATAATACTCAAATCTAATATTTCAATTCCATTTAAATGAATCCACTATTATCCCCATTCGATACAGCTCCATTTTCACAAATAAAAAATGAACATTTCAAACCTGCATTTCTTCAATCTATTGAAGATGCTAGACAAGAAATTGATGCCATAACATTAAATACTGATGCTCCTTCTTTTGAGAATACAATTGAGGCATTAGAATTTTCTGGTCAACAACTAGACCGCATATCAAGTGTATTCTTTAATTTGAATTCTGCCGAAACGAATGAAGAAATTCAAAATATCGCTCAAGAAATTTCACCATTACTATCAGAGTTTGGGAATGATATTACTTTAAACGAAGCGCTTTTTAAAAGGGTAAAATCAGTTTTCGCTAAAAAGGACTCATTAGACCTTAACGCAGAGCAAGACACACTTCTAGATAAGAAATACAAAAGCTTCAGCAGAAACGGCGCCAATTTATCTGAAGAAAAAAAGATACGTTTACGAGCCATAGATGCTAAGTTGGCAAAATTGAAATTGACTTTCGGAGAAAATGTTTTAGCAGAAACCAATAAATACCAATTACACTTAACGGATGAAGCAGATTTAGACGGACTCCCAGAAGGCGAAAAAGAGGCTGCAGCACAATTAGCCGTATTTAAAGGAAAAGTAGATGGATGGTTGATTACATTAGATTACCCAAGCTATATTCCCTTTATGAAATACGCTAAAAACCGAAAGTTACGCAAAGAGCTTTCCATGGCTTTCGGCAGTAAAGCTTTTCATAATGATAAATTGGACAATCAAAAAAATGTTCTTGAAATTGCAAAATTGAGATACGAAAGAGCGAATCTTTTGGGATATAAAACACATGCTAATTTTGTTCTAGAAGAACGCATGGCAGAGACTCCTGAGAAAGTACATTCATTTTTAAATGAATTACTTGAAAAAGCAAAACCAGCAGCAGAACGTGAGTTTCAGCAGCTAGAGAATTTTGCAAAAAAATTAGATGGAATTGAACGTTTAGAAAAATGGGATAGTAGTTTTTATTCAGAAAAATTAAAACAAAAATTATTCAACCTTGATGATGAAAAGCTAAAACCTTATTTTAAGCTAGAGAATGTTATTAAGGGAGTTTTCAAAGTTGCCGAAAACTTATTCGGACTTCAGTTTGAAGAAGTGAATGATATAGAGAAATACCACGACGAGGTAAAAACCTACAAGGTTTACGATAATGACAAAAACTTCGTTTCCTTATTTTATGCAGATTTTCACCCAAGGGCGGGCAAACGAGGTGGTGCATGGATGACATCATTTAAATCGCAATGGAAAAGAAATGAAAAGAATGTTCGACCACACATATCAAATGTGTGCAATTTCACTCCTTCAACTAAAAGCAAACCTTCCTTATTGACGTTTAATGAGGTAACTACATTATTTCATGAATTTGGTCACGGTTTACATGGTATGTTAGCCAACACGACCTACCCTAGTTTATCAGGAACATCTGTTTTTTGGGATTTTGTAGAATTACCAAGCCAGGTTTTAGAAAATTGGTGCTACGAAAAAGAAGCGTTAGAATTATTTGCAACACATTACCAAACCGGTGAAACCATACCTATGGAACTGGTAAAAAAAATAAAAGAGTCAGCCACATTTCAAGAAGGGATGCAAACACTTCGCCAGCTTAGCTTTGGCTTATTAGACATGTCATGGCACGGCACCAACCCAACAGATATTACAAACGTTAAGCAACACGAAGACGAAGTATTTAAAAATACTAGCCTTTACCCAGAAACTCCAGAAACTTGTATGAGCACAGCATTTTCCCATATTTTTCAGGGCGGATATTCCTCTGGATACTACAGTTACAAATGGGCAGAAGTATTAGATGCAGATGCCTTTGCCTATTTTAAAGAGAAAGGTATTTTCAATAAAGAGGTGGCCACTAAGTTTAAGGATAATGTGCTATCAAAAGGAGGAACTGAAAACCCAATGGTTCTTTATAAAAGGTTTAGAGGGTCTGAACCTAAGGTTGAAGCGTTATTAGAACGAGCAGGATTACTATAACTTTAGCCAAACAAACAATAGCCATTCACAAGTTCATCTATGAAAAGAATAGAGTAATAGCATTTTACGATGCCGCCTTTTCAATTGCGATGACGCACCTTGTTTTAGAAATAGATGTGCCGAGCAGCGACGAGCTAAATCAAAGTGATTTTTTATCCGTTTTATCAAATCGAATACCCAGTTTCATTGGGTTCTTGGTAAGCTTTATAGTAATAGCCATCTACTGGGTTTCACACCTACGAGTATTTAGCTATGTACGGCATATCAAAGAAAACTAATTTGGTTGAAATTCATGTCTACCAATGCTGTTCTAGTATGGACTTTAGCCGCTATTTTTGTGCCTTTTTTACCTATAACAGCACGTGTAGTTTTTGTGTTGATATTTATTATTCAGGCTATAGGTAATCGATATTATAAAAAAATTAGAGATGAAACGGTTTTAGCATCCTAGAACTGTTTCATTATTAAAAAAATGCAGTGTAATTATAAGAGTAAACTGATAATTAATCCTTAGATAAATGCCACATATCATAACCACCTTCAAGGTTAATTACATGTAAAAATCCAAGTTCTTTTAATCTAGCTTGAGATTTTAAGCTTCTACCACCTTTCTTACAATAAACATAAATGGTTTTATCCTTATCAATCGATGCCACTTGTTGATTAAAGTCAGCTGAAAACCAATCGATATTAAGTGCACCTTCAATACAACCTTCATCAAATTCTTTTGGTGTTCTGACATCAATAAGAATTTCTTTAGTTGAGTCAAAGCTTTTAAATTCAGTAATAGGTCGTGATTCCATTTGTGCAAGTCCGAGTTGAGCACTTATCAATAGAATAAAAAATATAATGTTTTTCATGACTTGATCGATTATACCCAAAAGTAATCATAATCCCCAAAATTAATTTACTTTTGAAGTGCAGAATAAAAAATGGAAACACACCAACTACATCCTGATACATGGGTAGATCTTTATGCGGACTACCTTTTCAATTATGCCGTTACAAGGGTTAATGATTCTGAAATCGCAAAAGATCTTGTGCAAGACACTTTTATAGCAGGTTTAAAATCAGCTAAAAATTTTAAAGGAGATGCTGCAGAACGCACTTGGCTTATTGCTATTTTAAAAAGAAAGGTTATTGATCATTATCGTAAAATAAATTCAAAAAAAGGAAAAGCAGAGGTACGAATGAGTTATAGCTCACAAACTGATGCAGAGGGCGATTGGTTAGAAGAACGCATCGCTGATCCTAATAGCAATTTCGAAAATGATGCTATTGAAAACGAAGAATTGGGCCTTGCTATTCAAAACTGCATTTCTAAATTACCAAAGAAACAAGCTCAGGTTTTTATTATGAAAACTATTGAAGGAATGGAAACCGAAGATATTTGTAATTCTCTTGGAATAAATGCGTCTAACCTTTGGGTAATGATTCATAGAGCCAGAACAGGTTTAATGGGTTGTTTAAATCAAAATTGGTTTTAATTATGATGATTTCATGCGAAAAAGCGGCAAAAATTTGCGATAAAGCTCAATACAAAGAAGCTTCAATTTGGGAGAAAATAAAATTAAAGTTTCATTTACTTATGTGCAACACTTGCGCAAAACATAGTTTAAAAAATAAAAAATTGACCTCGCTATGTAAACAAGCGAAACTTGTTGTATTGTCTGAAGAAGACAAAAAGAAAATGAAAGATTCTTGTTCTAAAGCAAAATAGAATATTTATTACCTACAATTATAAGTAACCACCAAAATAAAGGAATAGCCTCCACCCAAAATGAGGAAAAATATTTCTTTTGATTCAATTCAGTTTTAAGAATTATCCCTAATAAAATTAATAATAGAATTGTGTTTACACCAACACTAATAAAATCCAAATTTGTTTTTAAAAATGTGGCTGCGTAAAAAATAATTGACCAACCATATCCAATTATCTTTGCCCCCTTCACCCCTACTCGCTGCGGCAAAGTCTTCAATGCTACACTATCATATTTTAAGTCCCGAATTTCAAAAGGAACTAACATTACAAGCACCAGCATAAAACGTTGAAAGGCTTCAACCTTTACATTCCAGGTAATTACCTCTAATTGTGAGATGGCAGGTAATATAACGGTTGTTCCTGCCCATACCGTTGCTACAATTAAAATTTTTAATCCACTTAAACTCCTGAAATTTTTATGTTTCGGTAAAACAGGCAAAGCATACAAACCCGTAATAGCAATCAAAACAAAAAGTGAAATCAAAACTCTTTCAGACAAAAAGAACATCTGATAAAAGGATATAAGTAAACATCCAAAACTAAAAAATTGAATATTTTTATGATACCTATTGGCTACTAGGATATATTTCTCTGCTTCAACGCCATATTTTACAAAGTTATAACAGCCGATAGACCCAAAAAATATAAAAATATAAAGTTCTTGAGGTACATTTCTGTTTAAGGTAAGTGCGGTTACATGAACCAAACTAAATATAGCTAAAGCCACATGAATGCTAGCATCTAAGTAAAAATCAAAAATCCTTTTAATAAGGGCCATTGAACAAAAGTAGTTAAAGTGTTTATAACCCCTTGTTTTGGTTAAAAACTTTCACCCTACTGATCACTTACAATCATAATTTACACACATAAAAGTGGTAATTTTGTACATTATATAACAATAGCATCTATGAAGACTGACGTGTTTGCTCTGCGCCATATCGGCATTAGGGAAGAAGATTTAAACTCAATGTTCAATACAGTAGGTGTTGATAATCTGGAACAGCTTATTTACGAGACCATACCAGAAGATATTCGCCTTAAAGAACCCTTAAAATTAGATGCTCCGATGAGTGAGCATAGATTTTTAGCACATATTGAAGAGCTATCAAAAAAGAATAAAGTATTTAGATCATATATCGGTTTAGGATACCACGAAAGCTTAATACCTTCAGTCATTAAGCGAAATATTCTAGAAAATCCGGGATGGTACACCGCCTATACTCCTTACCAAGCTGAAATTGCTCAAGGTAGATTAGAGGCACTTCTTAACTTTCAAACTATCGTTACAGATCTTACTGGTATGGAACTGGCCAATGCCTCATTGCTAGACGAAAGTACAGCAGCCGCAGAAGCAATGACTATGTTGTATGATGTTAGAAATCGTGATCAAAAGAAAAACGATGTTCTAAAATTCTTTGTTTCCGAAGAAATACTGCCTCAAACACTTTCACTTTTAAAAACACGTTCTATTCCTTTAGGTATAGAATTAGTGGTTGGAAATCATGAAGACTTTGAATTCGGTAATGATTATTATGGAGCATTATTGCAATACCCTGGCAAACACGGTCAAGTAAACGATTACTCAGGTTTCGTAGCCAAAGCCAAAGTGAATGAAGTTAAGGTAGCCGTTGCTGCCGATATCATGAGTTTGGTTTTATTGACACCACCTGGTGAATTTGGTGTTGATGTAGTAGTAGGTACAACGCAACGTTTTGGTATTCCATTAGGTTATGGCGGACCACATGCAGCATTTTTTGCCACAAAAGAAGAGTATAAAAGAAGTATACCTGGCAGAATAATCGGGGTTACTAAAGATATCGATGGTAAACCCGCTTTACGAATGGCTTTGCAGACCAGAGAACAACATATTAAAAGAGACAAGGCAACTTCAAATATTTGTACTGCACAAGTATTATTAGCTGTTATGGCAGGGATGTATGGTGTTTACCACGGACCGAAAGGCTTGAAATATATCGCAACAAAGATTCATACAACCGCAGTGACATTAGTAGACGCTTTAGAGAATTTGGGCATATATCAAATAAACTCTGCCTTTTTTGATACCATCACAATTAAGGCCGACACTAAAAAAATAAAGCCTATTGCTGAAAAAAATGAGGTTAATTTTCTTTATGTAGACAACAGTACTATTTCTATCGCAATAAACGAGGCCACATCATTAAAAGACCTCAATCAAATTGTTTCTATATTTTCTGAAGCCCTCAATAAAAAAACAATAGCGATTACAAATTTACTAGATGAAACTTCAGTTCCTGAGAACATTCAACGAACTAGTTCTTTTATGGAAAATAAGGTGTTCAATTCCTACCATTCGGAAACTGAATTAATGCGTTATATCAAAAAATTAGAGCGTAAAGATCTAGCTTTAAATCACAGCATGATTTCATTGGGTAGTTGTACCATGAAATTAAATGCCGCAACAGAAATGCTACCACTTAGCATGACTAATTGGGGTAATATTCATCCGTTTGTACCGATTGAACAAGCTGAAGGCTACCAAACAGTATTAAAAGAACTTGCAAAAGATTTATCTGTTATCACAGGATTTGCAGATACATCGCTTCAACCAAACTCAGGAGCACAAGGTGAATATGCTGGCTTAATGGTTATAAGAGCTTATCACGAATCTCGAGGTGATTCTGACCGTAATATTTGCTTAATACCTTCATCGGCACATGGTACAAACCCTGCATCAGCTGTAATGGCTGGCATGAAAGTTATTGTAACCAAAACTGATGAAAAAGGAAATATAGATGTTGCTGACTTAGAAGAAAAAGCTAAACTTTATTCAGATAATTTAGCCGCATTAATGGTTACTTATCCTTCAACTCATGGCGTTTTTGAGTCTTCGATAAAACAGATTACGAAATTAATTCATGATCATGGCGGTCAGGTTTATATGGATGGCGCGAATATGAATGCACAAGTTGGCTTAACCAACCCAGCAACTATTGGTGCAGATGTATGCCATTTAAATTTACATAAAACATTCGCAATACCTCATGGAGGAGGCGGACCAGGAGTTGGCCCAATATGCGTCGCCCCACAACTAGTTCCATTTTTACCAAGTAACCCTGTAATTGCTACAGGTGGTGAAAAAGCAATCACTGCTATATCGGCAGCACCATGGGGTAGCTCGTTAGCCTGTTTAATTTCATACAGCTATATTAAAATGCTTGGTGAACAGGGATTGACACAATCAACCAAAATCGCTATTCTAAATGCAAATTACATTAAGCATAAGCTAGAAGGTAAATTTGAGGTTTTATACACTGGTGAAAAAGGTAGAGCGGCACATGAGATGATTTTAGACTGCAGACCATTCAAGAATAATGGTATTGAAGTTACTGACATAGCAAAACGACTAATGGATTATGGTTTTCATGCTCCAACCGTATCATTTCCAGTAGCAGGAACTGTAATGATTGAACCTACAGAAAGTGAAAACTTGGCAGAACTTGATAGATTTTGTGAAGCAATGATTTCTATTCGTGCAGAGATTGATGAATCTAATTCAGATGAACCTAACAACGTTCTAAAAAATGCCCCGCATACTTTAGAAATGATTACCTCAGATGAGTGGCTATTCCCTTATTCAAGGCAAAAAGCATCTTTTCCTCTTGCTTATATTAGAGAAAATAAATTTTGGCCATCTGTTCGAAGAGTAGACGACGCATATGGAGACCGTAATTTGATATGCACATGTGCACCCATAGAAGCTTACATGGAAACGAATTAAAGACGAAAACCCTTTATCACAAAGCCTTTTTAGCAATTTGAAAAGGCTTTTTTAATAATATTCATCGGAAGGAATCAAGCTTGAACATCGTAATATTTATTATGCACGCATACAAAAGTTTTACAAGATGATTATATTTATTTGCAATTCAATAATTTAAAATGAGCATAGCAATTACGGGTACAGGAAGTTATATTCCCACCTTGACCATTACCAATAAGGATTTTAATAAACATGAATTTCTAAATCTTGATGGCTCTACCTTCAAACATACCAATGAAGTCATCATTGAAAAATTCAAAGCTATTACCGGTATTGAAGAAAGAAGATATGCCTCAAAAGAGTTTACAACATCTAACCTAGCATTCTTTGCTGCTGAAAAGGCCATTGAGAGTGCGCAAATAGAAAAAGAAACATTAGACTACATTATCGTTGCACATAATTTTGGCGACCTTGTTCATGGCCAAACCCAAGGAGATACGTTACCAAGTTTAGCTACAAGAGTTAAGCATCAACTTCAAATTAAAAATCCAAAATGCGTTGCGTATGATTTAATTTTTGGCTGCCCAGGTTGGCTAGAAGGCATGATACAAGCTAATGCTTTTATTAAAAGTGGAATCGCCAATAAGTGTTTAGTTATCGGCGCAGAAACATTATCTAGGGTTGTAGATGATTATGATCGTGACTCCATGATCTATTCTGATGGTGCGGGTGCAGCAATAATAGAGAGAACAAATAAAGGTGGAGAAATTATAGCTCACGAATCTGGCACCTATGCAATGGATGAAGCCAATTATCTTTTTTTTGGCAATACCTATAATAAAAGCCAAGAAGATAACACCTACTATATTAAAATGTTTGGTCGTAAAATATACGAGTTTGCCGTAACCCATGTACCTAAAGCGATGGCCTCTTGTTTAGATAAAAGCGGAATTAAAATTGATGAGGTTAAGAAAATTTTCATTCATCAGGCAAACGAGAAAATGGATGAAGCTATTGTTAAACGCTTTTACAAATTATACGATAAAGAAATACCTGAAGGCATAATGCCTATGAGTATTTCTAAATTAGGAAATAGCTCAGTTGCCACTATTCCCACATTATTCGACCTCATAAAACAAGGTAAAATAGAAAATCAAGAAGTTAAAAAGGGAGATGTTGTTATCTTTGCAAGTGTTGGCGCCGGAATGAACGTCAATGCAATGATTTACAGAATCTAACATGTACGAAAATAGCTTTCCGAATAAACGCTTCGAACACACCTTGCATTTTTTGCGAAAACACATTGATACGAATGAATCAATTTTAGATTTAGGCGTTAAAAATCCATTTACTGAAATAATGGAGCAAGATGGCTATAAGGTTGAAAATACAACTGGTGAAGATTTAGATTTTGATTTCTCTTCTGTTTTAAATACCGATGCCAAAGTAGTAACTGCTCTTGAGATTTTCGAACATTTACTCGGCCCCTTACATATCTTATCAAACATAAAAGCAAAAAAGCTAGTTGCCAGTATACCTCTAAAATTATGGTTTTCGCCAGCATACAGAAGCAAGACCGATAAATGGGATAGGCATTACCATGAATTTGAAGATTGGCAATTCGATTGGCTTTTAGAAAAGGCAGGCTGGGAAATACAGGACTCACAAAAATGGACCAATCCCGTTAAAAAAATAGGTCTACGACCATTATTGAGATTGTTTACTCCAAGATATTATATAGTTTACGCTACAAGAAAGTAATAGACCACCCTTAAAATGGATTACTATATAGTTATTCCTATACATAATGAAGAGGCTTATCTAGAAAGTACTTTAAACTCTATTTTAGGTCAAACTTTACCACCGAAAAAGGTTATTCTTGTTAATGACAACTCCACCGATAGTACCGATAGCATAATAAATAGTTTTACCTCAAAACATACTATTTTTCAAAAATTGAATATTATTTCTTCTACACAGCATATGCCTGGTAGTAAAGTAATCAATGCATTCAATGAAGGCTTCAACCTCTTAGATGTATCTTTTGATTTTATTGTAAAATTAGATGCCGATATTATTCTACCAAATAACTATTTTGAAATAATTAGCACTCATTTTAGAAATGAACCCAAATTAGGAATATGCGGCGGATTCATTTATGAGAAAAATTCCACTGGTAAATGGATTATAAATCACCCTATGGATAAAGACCATGTAAGAGGAGCTTTTAAAGCCTACTCTAGCACTTGTTTTAAAGGTATAGGTGGATTAAAAAATGCTATGGGTTGGGATACAGTAGATGAGCTACTTGCAAAGTTTAATGGCTTTCTTATACAAACTGACCCTAACCTTAAAATAAAGCATTTAAGGCCCACTGGAAAAGCGTATAACAAGAATGCAAAAAGACTTCAAGGAAAAGCAATGTACAGCATGCGCTATGGCTTTTTAATTACCTGCATAGCTTCTATTAAAATGGCAACTAAGAATAAATCGATTAAGTCTTTCTGGAACAATATAGCGGGTTTCATGACCGCAGCTCTAAAGAATGATTCCTATTTAGTAAATAAGGAAGAAGGAAAATTCATAAGACAATTACGCTGGAAAAATATTAAGAAGAAAATATATGCATAAAAAAAGCCATCTAAATAGATGGCTTTTTCTTTACTTTAAAGGTCTGTATTAGAAACCTAATTGTTTTTTAACATCAGCTAAAAGGTCTTTACCCTTTGCAACGATTAAACCACCACCAGCTTGCGCATCCATTACGTAGTCAAAACCTTGTGCTGCCGCAACTTTTTCAATAGCCGTTTTTGCCTTTTCTGAAATAGGAGCGAACAATTCAGCTTGTTTCTTTTGAAATTCTTGTTGTGCTGCTTGTTGAGCCTCACCTATGTTCTTCTCAAAACCTTGAAGTTCAACAGCTCTCTTATCGTTCTCTTCTTTAGATTTAGCTGCTGCTTCATTTTGATACTGAGTAAACTTGTTACGCAATTCAGTCATTGACGCCTGAATATCTGCATTGTAAGTTTCTTGTAATTTCTTAAGCTCAGCTTCTGCGGCCTTCATTTCAGGCATAGCCGATAATAATTGAGTAACATCTATATGAGCTACCTTACTTTGGGCATTTACAAAACTTGTCGTTGCTACGAACAACAATAAGGCTACTACAATTTGTTTTACTTGTTTCATGAGTTAAAATTTAATTCTAATTTGAGTGTTAATTTTTATGGTTGTTAAACCTATTTAAATAGTACCGTTATTATCTTTATTATCGGTATCGCTATTTCTCTCCTTTAATTTTTCTTGTTTCTTAGCTTCACGCTCCTCTAACAATTTTTTTCTTCGCTCCTCGTACGCCTTCTTTCTTTCTTCTCTTAATTTCAACTGCTCAGACCTTATATCTGCCGCACTTTTCTCTCTTGCTTCAGAAGCCTCATTAGCTTTATCTAAACGTTCTTGTAACGCCTCACTAACTTCCTCTGACTCCTCTTCTCCTTCAAAATCATCTAACCTACTTCGGTCATCTAATTTCTTACTTGGTGCACTCACTTTTCTTGTTCGAGCTATACCCCTTAATATCAAATCGCTGATATCATGTCTTTTTTCGGAGTACAACATTACAACATCCGCAGATTTATCAAAAATAAAATCATACTTTTTATTTACACCTATTTTCTGCACCTCATTAAACACTTGATCCTGTATAGGCTGAATAAGCCTTCTTTTTTGCAGAACTAAGTCTCCTTGTGGCCCAAAACGGTCTTGTTGATATTCAATCATTTCCTTTTCAAGAATCTGAATCTCCTCATCTCGTTCTGCAATAAGCTCTGGCGTCAATAATACTTTTTCAGCCATTAAATCTTTCTTCATCTGCTCCACAATACTTTGCTTCTGCTCTATCTCAACTTTCCACCGTTGTACTTTTGCTTCTAACTGCTCGGTAGCATCTCGGTATTCGTCAACGTTTTCTAGGATATACTCCATGTCTACGTAAGCCATTCGCACACCCCTTTGGGCAAAACTCCCGACAGACATAAAGAAGACCGAAACTAATAAAAGAACTTTTGTTTTTGAACTCATTGTTGATATCGATTAATCCTATAGAAAATATCGTGCCAAATTTACTAAAACTTTTAAAATGAAAGGATTAGCATATTACACGATTATTATATTTCAATTAAAATTAAAACTGTTGACCAATAATGAAGTGTGTTTGCCATCCACTTGGACCTTGTCCTACAGATTGTGGTTTAAGATCTTCATCAAACCCGTATCCAAAATCAATACCCAACAAGCCAAATGCTGGCATAAAGATTCGCAGCCCCACACCGGCCGATCGTTTTAATTGAAACGGATTAAAGTCTTGAAAATTGTTGAATGCGTTACCAGCTTCTAAAAATGCCAGACCATATATAGACGCTGAAGGCTTTAAAGTTAATGGATAACGTAATTCTAATGAGAACTTATTGTAAATCAGAGCACCATCTGGTGAGGTTGCACCATCAGCGTATGGAGTAATAGATTGATTATCATATCCTCTTAATGCTACAACATCACGACCATCTAAAGTAAAGTTTCCTAGTCCGTCACCACCAACATAAAATCTTTCAAAAGGAACATTACCAACAGCACTGTTATAGCTACCTAAGAACCCAAATTCTGCATTACTACGTAAAACCAATTTATCCACTAAAGTGGTATACCAGTCCCCTTTAAACTTAACTTTATAATATTCTAATAATCTAAATCGTTCTTGGTCAATATTCTCTAGTTCAACATTTTCAGCAGCAGTTAGTCCCTGAATATTTTTCTTATCATCTAACTCTTTTGACCTATTCTGCAACTCTCTATAATCCTTATTACTAAATACTGACCATGGAGGAGTAAATTTTGCTGTAACTTCAAAATTAGACCCACCTCTAGGGAATATACGACCACCATCCGTTGCATTTCTAGAGATACCAAAAGTATACGCTAACGAATTTGCCTTACCATTACCAAAATTAAAAAGGCCAATATTATAGTTTCTAAAATCATATAACTGATAGCTAAGCGAATGAGAAATAGTAAAGAAATCATCTGGCCATTGAACACGTTTAGCTAGACCAGCCGTAACACCCGTAATAGAGAATTGCTGATCTTTATTAACTTGAATATTACTATTTCTACCATTACCATATGAGGCTGCAAATTGCTGAGTTCTTGAAACGCTCAAGTTAAAACGAACTGGTTTTTTACCCCCCAACCATGGCTCTGAAAAGTTTAGGCTATACACCCTGAAGGTTCTACTGGCTTGCAAACGCAATGCAAATGTTTGACCATCACCCATAGGCACCGGCTTATACTTTTCGCCTTTAAATAAATTTTGAATAGAGAAATTGCTAAAAGAAAGCCCTAAAGTACCGATGAAACCACCACCACCATAACCACCTTGTAATTCTATTTGGCTTGATCCGGATTCAACTAAGCTCCATGCTAAATCAACCGTACCCTCATTAGGGTTGGCGTTCAAAACATCTGGTGTAATTTGTTCCGCATCGAAAAAGCCTAACTGACCTAATTCACGAATACTTCTAATAATATCTGACTTGTTATACTTTTGACCAGGTCGCGTTCTTAGTTCACGATAAATTACATGATCATTAGTTTTATCATTACCAGAAACCGTTACATGATTTAGAAAAGTTTCTTTACCTTCTATTATTCTAATTTCAAAATCAATGGTATCATTTGCAGCAGATATCTCGACAGGATTTATCGTCGAGAACAAATAACCATTGTTCTGATATAAACTGGTAACATCGGTAGGGTCTGGTTTAGAATTGTCTGCAATTCGCTCTCTCAACAATACGCCATTATATGTATCACCCTTTTTAACACCTAATACTTGATTCAATTGACGATCAGTATATACCGTATTCCCAACAAAATCAATATTACCAAAGTAATACTTATCACCTTCTTCAACCTTTATTCGTAGGTCTATATTATTATCGTCAACCTTAATAACAGAATCTGAAATAACCCTAGCATCTCGATAACCATTTTCAGCAAACTTATCTACCAACAATCCTAAATCATCTTCGTAATCTTTTTGAATAAATTTAGATTTCTTCCAAAACCTACCAAACTTTTTCTGTTTGGTGCTTTTTAAAGCTTTTCGAAGTTTTTTATCACCTAATTGCTCATTACCTTCAAATATGATATTACGTATTTTAACTTTATCCCCTTTCTTTACATTAACCACCATACTTTGGGTATTGGTGTCAGAAGTATCTTTAGCGGTAGCTATATTTACTTGGGCATTTAAATATCCTTGCTTCTTGTATTTATTAGCAATGTAATTTTTAGAGTTTGAAATAAGGCTTTCTGTAATTTTCTTACCTTTCTTTAAATCAGTATCCTTAATTAGACCTTCTATTTTCCCTTTTTTAACACCATAAAAAACAACGTTAGTTAACGTTGGGCGTTCTATTATATTCAATTCAAGGAAAACTGTATTATCCTCAATATTGGTTATATAAAATTCAATTTCGCTAAAAAGTTCAAGTCCCCATAATTTTTTGATGACTTCACTAATTTGCTCACCAGGTAAGGTAATAGGTTGACCCACCCTAAGGCCAGTATATGTTTTTACCGTTTGCTCATTATAACTTTGTAACCCTGTAACATCTAAGCCACCAAGAATGTAGCTTTTGCCATCCTCATAGGTTGCATCCTGTGCGGTGGCAATAAGGGTAGTTAATAATAAAAAGGTAGTTAAAATGTGGTTCAAGGATATGAACCTAGTCATATCTTTAAGTGAGTTGTTCGCTAGTTTTTCCAAATCTTCGTTCTCTGTTCTGGTAATTTTTTATGGCTTCTACCAAATGATGTTCCCTAAAATCGGGCCAAAATACATCAATAAAATATAACTCTGCATATGCAATCTGCCATAATAAAAAATTGCTGATCCGATGTTCTCCACTAGTACGGATAAGCAAGTCTACGTCTGGCAAATTGTGCGTGTAAAGATGGTTATTAATAATGGTTTCGTCAATATTTTCAATTGAAATTATATTATTTTTAACTTTGGCACTTATTGCTTTTACTGCAGATTGCAACTCTTCACGAGCGCCGTAACTTAAAGCTAAAGTAAGCGTCATGCCTGTATTTTGCTTAGTTTGACCCATAACCTCAATTAACTCTTTATAGGCTTTAGATGGTAAAGCAGAAATATTACCTATAGTATTTAAACGTATATTATTTTTGTTAAAAGTTTTAAGTTCTTTCTTCAAAGAAGACACTAATAAGCGCATAAGAGTTTGCACTTCAACCTTTGGTCGATTCCAATTTTCAGTAGAAAATGTATACAAAGTCAAAAAATCGATTCCCAATTGAGCACACTGCTCTACAACAATCTTTACGGTTTTAACCCCGTGCTCGTGACCAAAAACTCTTAATTTACCACGTTCTTTAGCCCACCTACCATTACCGTCCATAATAATAGCAAGATGCTTAGGAACATTTGTTTTATCAATACCGTTTATCTCGTCCATTTTTATTTTACTCAAAACAATCCATACAAGGCTTTCGTCCAAATGTATAGGTTAATGTTAACCCAGAAAAAACATACCAATCATCACTAAAAATATTTCCAAATTGGAATTCTTCAAAATTTGACCCCTTAGGATTACTGGCATCTAAGTTATCGGTGAAGGTGTACCTAGCACCTATTTCAGCCCCAAAAATAAGAAACTGATTGATACGATACTTAAAACCTGCCGTCATTGGTATAGCCAATGCACCATCTTTTTGTCCGATTTCTTGCAAAATACCTCCATTAAAATATTCATAATCATATCTAAAATAGGTGATACCTGTATATAAATAAGGCGTGAAAGCCGGACCCAATTTATGAAGATTATAATCTACAAAGTTAAACTCAAGACCGACAGAGCCTTCTAAAACAGAATTATCAACCACATAACCTCTTTGCTGCCTTGCTGTAGAACTTGATTTATTATCATCTGCCGTAAACTTACCGTACATTAAGCTACCTCGCCATGCATACCTTTTACTAATATTCCATTTAAACAAACCACCAAAAGCTATATCAGAAGGTAAAATATAATTTGTTCTTCCCACATCGCTGATGGTATTAGCCCCACCTAAAAAAACACCTGCCTCATAGGTTTGTGCTTTAAGTCCGCTAAACGAAAAAAGCAATATTAACAACGTTATGTAACGCATAAATTATTATTTACAATTATAACCCATCCTCTTTTAAAAATAGAAAGTGAGATAATTTTCTTGTTCTCAAAAGATAAACAGCTATTAAGGTCATTTATTGTTTAAAACCAGGCTCAATTTCGCCTATCCTCACCCCAAAGCAGCTTATTTCTTAGGGTCTTTAAAAAACTTTCTGAAGTATACTCTATCATTTTAATAGTAAAGGGCGCCTTACTAATTGTAATTTCTTGCCCATTTTCCAATGAGGCAATTCTAGAGTCCAAAGACACCAAATGATTTTCCTCTCGTCCAGATACTTTTAACCGTATTACAGTATCATCCGAAATCACGAGTGGCCGAGCGTTAAGATTATGCGGTGCAATTGGCGTTAAAACCAATGATTTGGCCGTTGGCACAATTACAGGGCCTCCACAACTTAAAGAATACCCTGTAGAACCTGTTGGTGTTGAAATGATTAATCCGTCAGCCCAATACGAAGTTAGATATTCATTATTTAAATACGTTTCTACGGTAATCATCGAGGTAGTGTCTTTTCTACTCACCGTAATTTCGTTAAGCGCAAAATTGAGATCGCCAAATTCAACGTCAAGCTCCTTAGTATTTAATTGAACTAAACTACGCTCAACAATAGTATAAGCCTCTTCTTTAAATTCCTGAACCACTTTTCTAACATCTTCTTTTTTAAAAGTGGAAAGAAAACCTAATCTACCAGTATTTACCCCTACAATGGGAATACCCAAATCTTTAACAAATGTTGTTGCTCTTAAAATTGTACCGTCTCCACCAAAACTAACAAACATATCGAAAGTGGAATTCAGCCCACTAGTCATGGTAAAAGTTGGAAAAATTTCTGAAGATTCTAATTTACTATACAGCTCATAAAAGTCTTTTTCTATAAATACTTCTGAAGGTTCTTTATGCAACTCATCTAATAACTCTACTAGATACTCTATTGCATTATCTTGATATGTTTGACCATATATAGCTACTTTCATACTATACGTTAAGGTATTTATCTAAATAATCTGAACGCTCCTTAAGGTCTTCAAGAAACTGATCATCACTATTACCAAAAAGAATATGATAATTATATCTCCTAAAAGTCTGAACAACCTTATTATAGTTATCAGTAGTGATTTTTAAAGTAACCTGAATAATATCGTTCTGTGTATCGGTAATAAAGCCTCCTATAAGTTTGGCATTATTACTCTCTACAATTTGGGCAATTTGACTGAATGAATAATCTTTAATGCCTGTTGCAACAACCAGAATACTACCCGGATCAGTAAAAAACGGAGTATCAATAAAAACAGTAACTATATCAGTTAGATCATAATAACCTACTACTTCTTCTTTTTCATTCAAAATAGGCAAAAGATTTGCTTCATTTCGAGCAAACGCTTCTAAAATATCAAGCCAATTGGTTTCGCCTCGAACAAAAAAGCTTTGAAGCTCATATCTAAACTCCTCAATTTTAGTGTCTGGAAGCAATGTCTCTGCATCATTTTCTGAGAAAACACCTAAAAATCGCCCTTCCTCTACGACAGCTACATGTGAGTAGGTCGTATCTTGAAAAAAATCTAATACTTTTTCGAAAGTATCCTTTATTTCAAATACAGGAATAGTAGTAATGATATGTTCTTGAATATGCATAGGCTTGATTATAACGCAAAATAACAATTAATAATATCAAAAGGCGTGCCTTATTTGTATTTTTGATGCTCTTAAAAGGTAAATAAGACATAATGACAAAACTTAGCGTTAACGTAAACAAAATAGCAACTCTTAGAAATGCTCGTGGCGGCAATGTGCCTGATTTATTAAAGGTTTCAAGAGATTTAGAAAGCTTTGGAGCACAAGGTATAACCATACACCCAAGACCAGATGAACGTCATATTCGCTATCAAGACGCTAGAGATTTGAAAACTATTGTAAAAACCGAGTTTAATATTGAAGGTAATCCAATTCCAAAATTTATTGATTTAGTACTTGAAGTTAAGCCAGAGCAAGTCACTTTAGTACCAGATTCTATTGAAGCTATAACTTCAAATGCAGGCTGGAACACAATTAAGTATAAAGATTTTTTAACCGATGTCATCAAAACCTTTAAACAAGCAGGCATACGCACCTCTATTTTTGTAGATCCTGATCCGAAAATGATTCGTGGAGCAAAAGAGGTGGGCACAGATCGCATAGAATTGTACACCGAAAGTTATGCTACCGATTACGAACTAAATAAGGAAAAAGCAATACGGCCATTCATTGAGGCAGCAAAGAGCGCCAAAGAATTAGGCCTAGGAATTAACGCAGGCCATGATTTAAGCCTTGACAATATTCAATATTTTGCAAAAAATATACCTAATTTACTAGAGGTATCTATTGGTCATGCCCTAATTAGTGAAGCATTATACTTAGGACTTGACAATGTTGTGAACATGTATTTACATAAATTAAAATGAAGCAAATTTTACATTCGTTAATTTTAGGGGAAGGCAAACCCTTATGCATTTTACATGGATTTTTAGGGATGCTCGACAATTGGAAAACATTAGGTGCATTATACGCTGAAAACGGATTTCAAGTCCACCTGATTGATCAACGCAATCATGGCAAAAGCTTTCATTCTCCCGACTTTGATTATGATATTCTTTCAAATGACTTACTTAATTATATGAATCATCATAAAATTGAAAGCACTATCCTAATAGGTCACTCCATGGGAGGAAAAACGGCTATGCAATTCGCCTGTAGTCATCCCGAAAGAATTAGCAAATTATTAATTGCCGACATTGCACCAAAATTTTATCCTCCGCATCATCAAATAATAATTGATGGCTTAAATGCTATTGATACCCATAATTTAAAATCGCGAAAAGATGCAGACGACCAACTAACAAAGTATATTTCAGATTTTGGCACAAGACAATTTTTACTAAAAAGCCTGTTTAGAAATGAAGACAAAAAACTGTGCTTCAGGTTCAATCTAGAAGTTTTGAGCGAGAAAATGGAAGAAATAGGCGATAACATCAACAGCACGGATCGTTACAACGGCCCTACTCTTTTCTTAAGAGGCGACCGATCTGAATATGTAACGAAAAATGATATTGAAATAATTAGCAGCCATTTTCCAAAAGCTACAGTAGAAACTATTAGCAAGGCAGGTCACTGGCTACACGCAGAAAATCCTGAAGAATTCTTTGGAAAATCTTTAAGCTTTTTCAATAAAACAATAAATTAAAATAATTAATCACATTAAAATCAATAACTATGAAACTAATTCTAAGAATACTTTTAAGCGCTTTATCTGTAATCATTTTAGCAAATGTATTACCCAATGTTTCTGTAGATACTTTTATGACTGCCGTTATAGTAGCCGTTGTTCTAAGTTTACTTAATTTTTTAGTAAAACCCATCTTGGTAATTTTAACACTACCCGTTACCATAGTTACCTTTGGCCTTTTCTTGCTAATTATAAACGCTATAATTATTCTACTTGCCGATAAGCTTATTAACGGTTTTTCGGTTAGCAATATTTGGTGGGCATTGATTTTTAGCCTATTGTTATCCTTTTTACAATCCATCTTTTTTTCATTGCTAAATGACGACAAGTCTTAGTTGCTTTTGATTTGAAATTCAATACTTTAAAAAATTGGTTGACTTTGCAAAATATAGTATTTTTGCATCCCATTTTATACATGCAAATAGATAATAAGGAATGAATATTACGAAAGAGCAGATAGACGATTTAAATGCAGTAGTTAAAGTTGCTATCACAAAAGACGATTACCAAGATAAGGTAGATTCCATTTTAAAGGATTATAAAAAGCAAGCCAATATACCTGGTTTTAGAAAGGGCCAAGTACCAATGGGTCTTATTAAAAAACAATATGGCAAAGCAGTATTGGTTGATGAAGTAAATAAATTGTTGCAAGACAATCTTAACAAATACCTTACCGAAGAAAAATTAGATGTTCTTGGAAATCCACTTCCAAAACAACAAGATAATTTTGACTGGGACCAAGATGAACTAGCTTTTGAATTTGAATTGGGTTTAGCTCCAAACTTTGAGGTTTCATTGAAAACTAAAAAAGCAATAACTCAATACAAGATTGTTGCTGACAAGAAAATGATAGATGAGCAAGTAGAACGTATTCAAAAACAATACGGTAAGCTTGTAAGTAAAGATGTAGTTAGCAAAAATGATGAAGTAAGTGGCACTTTCTCTAACGAAGCTGAAGAAATTGACAACAAGACCATGTTAGAAACCGACAAGCTAAAAAGCAAAAAAGCTTTAGATGCATTGAAAGGTAAAAAAGTTGGTGATGTTATCACTTTAAAAACTAAAGGATTATTCAATGAAGACCATATGCTATCAAGTGCTTTAGGCATTGATAAGCAAAAGGCTGAATCTTTGGATACTGAGGTTACTTTTACAATTTCGGAAATAAATGAAAGAGAAGCTGCTGAGTTGAACCAAGATTTGTTCGATAAACTTTTTGGACCTGACAGCGTAAAATCTGAGAAGGAATTAAAAGAACGCATTAAGGAAGATTCTGAAAAACAATTCGAGCAGCAGTCTGATCAAAAATTATTGAACGACGTTACAGAATACTTTATTGATAACACCAAATTTGAACTGCCGAGCGGTTTCTTAACTAAATGGATTCAGATGACAGGCGAAGAGCCTATCTCTGAAGAGCAAGCAGTTGAAGAGTATGCAAAATCTGAAAAAGGATTACGTTACCAACTTATAGAAGGCAAAATTATTCGCGACAATGAGCTACAGGTTCAATTCGATGAGTTAAAAGAATTTTCTAAAGGATTTATTCGTTCACAAATGGCTCAATTTGGTCAATTAGACCCAAAAGAAGAAGAATTAGATAGTATTGCTGCTCGTGTTCTTGGTAACCAAGATGAAGTAAAAAGACTTTCAGAACAATTGATGAGTCAAAAATTATTGAATCTTTACAAAGAAAAAGCAAACCTAAAGACAAAGGAAGTTACCTACGAAAATTTCGTGAAAGAAGTTTACGGATAATTCCAAACAATAAATTAAGTATCTTTACGGTGCCGGAAATGAAATTTTCGGCACCTTTTTTTACTCTAAAAAATAGACATATAATTTATGGATTACGGAAAAGAATTCAAGAATTTCGCTATAAACGATCAAGGTATTAGCAGTACATATTACGACACAATAATGAGCAGCATGTACCCAACAAACATGACGCCTAACATTATTGAAGAAAGGTCTATGAATGTTGTTGCTATGGATGTTTATTCGCGTTTAATGATGGATCGTATCATATTCATGGGTACGGGTATCAATGATCAAGTTGCAAATATCATACAAGCACAATTATTGTTTCTAGCAAGTGTTGACGCTAAAAAAGATATTCAAATTTACATCAACTCGCCAGGAGGTAGTGTATATGCAGGTTTAGGTATTTATGATACTATGCAATTTATTACGCCTGATGTCGCTACCATTTGCACAGGCATGGCCGCTTCAATGGGTGCTGTTTTATTATGCGCTGGTGAAAAAGGAAAACGTAGTGGCTTACAACATTCTCGTGTAATGATCCACCAACCAATGGGCGGTGCTCAAGGCCAAGCTAGTGATATTGAAATTACCGCAAGAGAAATCTTAAAGTTAAAAGAGGAATTATATCAAATCATAGCTCAACACTCTAACACCGATATTGAAAAAGTACGTGACGATAGCGATCGTGATTATTGGATGAAAGCTGACGAAGCCCTTAAGTATGGTATGATTGATGAAATTTTAGTAAGGGATAAGAAATAATTTCGACTACTTGAATCAAATAAATAAATGATTTTTAAACCAAAAACGATTTTCAATCGTTAAGGAATAGAATAGAGAAGTAAGATAATGGCAAAGGAAAATTTAGAATGTTCATTCTGCGGTAGAAAAAAACCAGAAACCAATTTGTTGATTGCAGGTCTTGACGCACACATTTGTGACCGTTGCATAGAGCAGGCTCACGGCATTGTTGCTGAAGAATCAAAACAGACAAAGACAAATGATCTTTCTTCCGAACTAGTCTTAAAAAAGCCTCAAGAGATTAAGGAGTTTTTAGACACCTTTATAATTGGGCAAGAACGAACAAAAAAAGTGATGTCTGTAGCTGTTTATAATCATTACAAAAGATTACTTCAACCATCTTCAAAAGAAGATGACATAGAGATTCAAAAAAGTAATATTATAATGGTTGGGCAAACGGGTACAGGTAAAACCTTAATGGCGAAAACTATTGCGAAATTACTTAATGTACCATTAGCTATAGTTGATGCTACAGTGTTGACCGAAGCTGGTTATGTAGGTGAAGATGTAGAAAGTATTTTAACTCGTCTTTTGCAGGCAGCAGACTACAATCTTGAAAAAGCTGAAAGAGGAATTGTATTTATTGATGAAATAGACAAGATAGCTCGCAAAGGTGACAACCCATCAATAACAAGGGATGTATCTGGTGAAGGGGTACAACAAGGACTTCTAAAATTATTAGAAGGTACCGTAGTCAATGTTCCCCCTAAAGGTGGAAGAAAGCATCCTGATCAAAAATTTATAGAAGTCAATACTGAAAACATACTATTCATTGCAGGTGGAGCATTTGATGGTATTGAACGTGCAATTACAAAACGTTTGAATATGCAAGCTGTAGGTTATAGTGCTTCAAAATCTGACAACTTTTTGGACACTAGCAATATGTTACAATATATAATACCTAGAGATTTAAAAGAATTTGGACTTATACCTGAAATTATTGGTAGACTTCCTGTTCTTACACATATGAATCCGTTAGACAAAAAGACATTAAGAGCTATTTTAACGGAACCTAAAAATGCCATCATCAAACAGTATGAGAAACTGTTTGCAATGGATGATATTACTTTCACAATCACCGAACAAGCATTGGACTATATTGTAGGCAAGGCAATTGAATACAAGCTTGGCGCTAGAGGCTTAAGATCATTATGCGAAGCAATCTTTACGGATGCAATGTTCGAGATGCCTAGCACAGGAGATACAACATTCAAAGTAACGAAGCCTTATGCTGAAGAAAAGTTATCTTACGACACCGTAAAAAAGTTAAAAGCAGTTTCTTAAATATGATCTGAATATTATATATAAAAAAAGCGTGGATAAATATCCACGCTTTTTTTATATTCTAAACCTATATATTATACTAGACCACTTTCTTAATTTGTGGAGCTATTTGTGTTACTTCTTGCAATAAGTCTAAGCACACTTTTTGAATGATTTTCTCATCAGAATAAAGTGTATGCCCATAATTGGAAACCACTTCCATATCGACACCTAATCTATCAGCCCATTCATCACTTGGCTTAAATGGATCATTTTCACCATATACCAATTGAAATGGAACATTTGGCCTTTCATTTTTTAAACGAATTCTTGTAGCCGAAACACTATAAAACGACTTAACAGGCAATCCTTTTTTTGCAGCTTCCCAAACAATCGTTGCTCCTATACTAAAAGCAAGATAATAACATGGTTCTTTCTCTTTTTTCAATAAATGAGAAACAGCTGTATCAATACCACCATCAACAAAGGCACTATGAATATTTTCTTCTGAATGCACTAAAATATCGAGGTTAGCCAATTGTTGGCTATCATAAAAGGTAATATCAAAATACTGTTGAAGATATCCTAAATATGAAGTAATCCACAACCCTTTCTTAGCGCCCCACATATCTGAAACAATCACTAATTTCTGTGCCATAATAATAGTATTTTATAGTTTGGTTAAGTTTTCCTACAGCAAGTTGGATTTTTAGCTTCAGTTAACAACATTTAATTGTTTACTGGCTTAAAAATATCGATGTAGTCCCTTTTAGCGAGAATCTCATACTAAAAAGCAGCCATTCAACTAGCTATCACTTAGCCTCTTAAACCATAGTAAAGTTAATTCAACTATTGAGCCAAAATAAAAATTTGTTGTGATTAGACTAAAAAAAGGTGTGTATAGAGGTAATTACTTGTTCATTTGTAATAATTCCTCTAAATAATCACGTTTATTGGAAAGTCTTGGTATTTTATGCTGCCCTCCAAGTTTATCATTAGCTTTTAACCAATCATAGAATAAATCTTTACGAGCAATATGCACCAAGGGTAAGTTTAATGTAATATTATTTAATCGTTTTGCCTCGTAATCAGAATTGAGTGATTTCAATGCATTGTCAAATACACCTACAAACGAATTAAAATCTTTTGGCAAGGTTCTAAATTCTATTACCCACTCATGAGCTCCTTTTTCTTTATTAACCATAAAAACAGGTCCGGCAGTATAATCTATAATTTCAGCCTTGGTTTTAGCACAAGCTATTTTTAACGCTTCCTCGGCATTTTCAATAATCAACTCTTCCCCAAAAACATTAATATGATGTTTGGTACGCCCAGTTACCTTTATTCGATACGGACTTTTGGAAGTAAACCTAACTGTATCCCCAATT
Source organism: Maribacter arcticus (assembly GCF_900167935.1). GTDB lineage: Bacteria > Bacteroidota > Bacteroidia > Flavobacteriales > Flavobacteriaceae > Maribacter > Maribacter arcticus. Next base: position 53,447 of record NZ_FUYL01000003.1, read on the forward strand.
TTATAGCGCCATAAGCCAGAGTTGGTGGTAATGATAATTGCATAATTTTTTCCTAGTTCAACTTCCCATAACGGAATAGCTTCTTGCTCTAAAGTGCCATAAACATCCATCGGAATAAACTCATAAAAAATACCATAATCTAACATTAGTAAAAGATCCTCCTCATTATTTCTATCTTGAATAGCAAAAAAACCTTCTGAAGCATTATATATTTCGTAATACCTGAAATTTTCATTTGGAAGTATTTTTTTATACTGTTCTTTATAAGGATTAAAGTTTACACCGCCATGAAAGTAAACCTCTAAATTTCCCCATACTTGAAATAAATTCTCCTTACCTGTTTCTTCTAAAACTTTATTCATCAAAACCAACATCCATGATGGAACACCGGCAAGACTAGTAACATTCTCATGCATACTTTCATGAATAATCGCCATCAGCTTACTCTCCCATTCACTCATCAAAGAAACCTTATTACTGGGCGTACTACTGTATTCTGCCCATAATGGCATGTTATCGATAAGAATGGCCGATAAATCCCCAAACAAAGAGCCATTATCCTCATAGAGCTCTTTACTGCCTCCTAAACGCAGGCTTTTACCTGTAAACAATTGCGAATTTTCATTATTGTTTAAATAAAGACAAAGTAAATCTTTGCTTGACTTATAATGGCAATCCTCTAAAGCCTCACTACTAACAGGAATAAACTTACTTTTTGCATTTGTGGTTCCACTACTTTTAGCAAACAACTTCACCTTAGTAGGCCAAAAAAGATTTTGTTCACCTTTTCGAGTACGCTCAATTATTGGTTCAATTTGTTCATAAGATACTATCGGTAAACGTTCTTTAAATGTATTATATGATTCAATAGAATCGAATTCATATTTTCTACCTACTTCAGTGTCTTCTGCAAACTCAAGCAATTGCAATAAAACTTCTTCTTGAACCTCTTCTGGGTACTTTAAAAAAAGTTCTATCTGATGATATCGCTTCTTCAATAACCAAGAGGCAATGGAATTAAATAAAGGAATTGGCATTTATCGGTATCTTTGTGTTGCTAAAAATAGCGTATCTAAGTATCATTTTCAAATTGACTATTCAATAAGCTGACTAAACATGCAATACGAAGGAGTACTAAAAAAAATGCAAACAGAAATAGGTCATCCTATACAATATTATATGTTGTTTGAATCTGATTTTCTAAATGTAAATCAAGTCCTCGATAAAAATTTAAAAATAGAATTTATAAAATTTCAATGTCTAAACTGCGGAAATGACAGACCTATTTACAGACAAGGTTTTTGTAAGACATGTTTCTTTGAAATACCATCTGCTGGAGATTGGATAATGCGTCCAGAATTGAGCACAGCCCATTTAGACCAAGAAGATAGAGATTTAGTGTATGAGAAAAAAGTGCAATTACAACCACACATCGTCTATTTAGCCAATTCAAGTAATGTTAAAGTTGGTGTTACCAGAAAAGGCCAAATACCCACAAGGTGGATTGACCAAGGTGCACATGAAGCTATTGAAATCGTAGAAGTACCCAACAGGTATCTTGCAGGCATTACAGAAGTTGCCTTAAAAAATCATGTTGGTGACAAAACTAATTGGCGTACTATGCTGACCAATAACGTTGTAGATGAGAACCTTATAGAATGGCGCGAAAAATTAAAACAATACATTCCAGAAGAAGCACTTCCTTATTATTTAGACAATAAAAGTGAAACCCAGATGGAGTTCCCTGTATTGCAATATCCGAGTAAAGTAAAAAGTCTTAACCTTGATAAAACACCTTTATTTGAAGGTAAATTAAAAGGAATAAAAGGGCAGTATCTAATATTCGAAGACAACACCGTATTTAATATTAGAGGCAGTGAGGGTTATTATGTAGGCCTAACAGTTAATTAACTGTATCCTTTTTCTTTTTACCTAGCAAACCACCTAAGATATCTTTCGCTTTTTCTTTTACCACTTCCTTTTCGTTTTTAACAGGAACTGAGTCTTTCTTAACAGTTGCACTATCGCTTGGTTTTTTAGTAGCAAGTATTCCGCCTAAAATGTCCTTAGCCTTTTGTTTATTCGAAGTTGTATCTTTTTTAATTGAATCTGATTTAGTTTGATTACCACTTAAAATACTACCTATTAAATCTTTAGCCTTATCGGTACCTTTATTAATAAGTTTCTGCTTTTCTACCTCAATCAATTTTGTCGTTAGTTCTTTTACTCCTGAAGTTAAATCTGTAGTTACTTGCGGACTATTATATAATCCTCCAATATTAGCAATAACAGGTATTTTCAAATCTGTCAATGCGGTGTCATCAATTTTAGCTATTAATTTAGTGATTTCAGAACCTAGATATTTAGCAGGCACCTGCATCGTGGCCTTGTAGTTCAATTTTTTATCGAATGTATGGCTACCATCAATATTTATGGAAATATCCTTATAATTAATCGTAAATGGCTTTACAGTAACTATACCATCTTTAAATGAAAGTGATGTTTTTAAGTCTTTTAGGTTTAGTTGTTTTAAATCAATAAAATTCAACTTAGAAACAAGCGAATTCAATACTGGTGATGATTCCGTACTAATTTCATCAGTCATTAAATCTGCGAACAGATCTCCACTCAAGGATAAAAGATCAGGCAATAAATCATCGGTTAAATTACCAGACAACGAAATGTCAGAAGTTAGTTTTCCTTTTAATATTTGCGCTATTGGTGCAATGGTTTGAAACAATTCAATAGAATTGAACGTTTCTTGAATACCTAATTGATTTAAGTCTAATTTCATGGCAAAAGTCGAAATCTCATTTTTGGTAGATACTTCTCCATTAAAAGACATTTTACCTCCGAACAAACCAGAAGACATGTTACTTAAAGTAGCAGTTTCGTCTTTTATCTTTAGAACACCGGTAACATCACTTAAAACAATATCATCATACATTACTTGTTTGGCGTTGGCATTTATGGTTGCATCAAGAAATGATGGAATTTTAATTTTTTCCGTTTGAACCGTTCCACCACCTTCACCATTACTAGTTGCAGATGTGGTTTCAGTTTCAGCGACCATAAAATCATTTAAAGCAAACCGCTCAGATTTTAAATTAAAATTCCCTTCAACCTTTTCGTCATTAAACATAAACCCTAAAAGGTTGTTAATAGTACCCGTTACGTCAAAATCAGTTTTACCTGTTGTACCATTTAAACTATTTAACGTAACTGTTTTCGGATTGAAAGTTAAACTTGCCTTAGTAAATTTAACGGGGTTCGCCAGTTCTTCAGAATTATATTCAAAATTCGCAACACTTAAATCACCATTAGTGTTCGTTTTCTCATATTGCTTTTTTTCAACAGAAGCCATATCGAAAACTGTTGTAATATCTGCTTTTAAAAGACCTTTTAAATCATAACCGGCCGGCACAGGATATGCTTTTGAAATATTAGCCAAGTTCATCACCCCGTCTACATGAGCCTTTACTTTAGTATTACCCATAAGCTCGGTAATATTAGACGTAAGATTAAACTTGTCTTCATCAATCATAAATGAAGCTTTATTTATATCTACATAGGTATCTTCTGTAATACCAGTTTTGTTATTTAATTGAATATCAAAAAAGACATTACGCACAGCTTTAGGTAAATCTGGATATTTGAAAGATGCATTATCCGATTTAATTTCAATATTAAATTTAGGAATGTGAGTATCATCTATAATACCGTTAAAATTACCATTTACAATAAAATCACCCGTGGTAGTAACATTTTCAATATTCTTAGAATATATTTCTGGCATAACCCCCAAAAAGTTTTTAAAATCTGAAGAAGGGGTTTTAAAGGTTAAATCTATTACTTGATTTTCATCATTCACAACAACAAAACCATCAAATACTAAAGGAAGCTGATTAACTAGAGCTTCGTTCTTTAAAAAGGAATATTTGTTTTGGTTTAAATCTATGCCTATTAAAGCATCTAATTTCACCTTGTTTTTATTCAGATAATTTACACTATCCATTTCAAACGAAACCAAAGCATCGGTATGTGTGTCTAACACTGAAGTTGCTAGAGATAAATCGCCTGTTCCTTTATGTTGAAAATCATCTAACTTTAAAGTTATACCCATTGACTTATCTGTATAATAAATTTTAGAGTTTGAAATCTCATATGATTGTAAATCAAAAGAGAAACCTTCGGCACTATTAGATTCTTCAACCGTTGTGTTTTCTGAAACTACTGTGATATCATAATTGGCATTCTCATTTTTATCAAAGACTACATTCAACAATGCACCGTCTAAATAAATATTATTAATAGCAATCGCATCTTCAGTGCCTTTAAACAATTGCATAATGCCCATTGTTAAATCTAGCGTATTGGCCTTAAACAAAGTATCTCCCTCAAAAGGAGCTTTATTGATTAAAACTACATTTTTAAATTTCACCTCTGCATTAGGAAAACTGCTAAATAAACTCAAATTTGCATCTGAGAAATCTAGTGTAGCATTCACATTATTATTGACATTATTTTTTATAATATCACCAATTTTTGCCTCTAAGAAAAAAGGTGCGGCAATTAGCACTGCTATTATCAACAATAGAATTACACCTACAATTTTCAATATTTTCTTACCCATGGTATATTTTTATACTATTTTATTTAAACTATTATTCTATTATATCTAAGTCCAATTCTTCATTTGGCTTTAGATTAAAACGTTTTCTCATTATATATACGAAGAAATAGAGAAAAGGAGTGTCAAAGAATGCTATAAAAATCTTAAAAATAAATCCGCTTACCACTAGTCCGAAAAATAGTTCCCATGGTAGTACTTTGAAGACACATAACAGTCCCACAACGGTAAACGTGTCTAGAAATTGCGAAAGAAATGTAGAAAAATTATTACGCAACCATAGATACTTTCCTTTGGTCAATTTTTTCCAAAAATGATAAATCGCAACATCGACATATTGCGCTAATAAATAGGCAATCATTGAAGCTAAAACAGCAATGGGTGATAAAGCAAAAACTTGAGTAAACGTTTGGTCATCTATTGGTGAAGTGGGTATTGCAGGAGCCACTTCTGCCAACAAAATAATACCCATAGAAAAGAAAGAGGCAAAAATACCGGCAGTGACTATCTGATTTGCCATTTTTCTACCATATATTTCAGAAATAAGGTCAGTGATTAAAAAGGTTATAGGATAAGGCAAAATACCTACCGAAACCTCAAAAAGCGAAACTCCAAATACCGTAAAATCACCAAAAGGATTCCAATAAAAAAATTTTTGAAAAATAAGATTCGATACTACTAAGGAGGTAATAAACAGTGCCCCTAAATATAAATAAATACGTTGTGCTAGTTTCCTATCCTTTAACGTCATCGTTTATTTGATATCCAAAGCAAAAGGCATTCTTGCCTGTATGCCTTTTTGTTCTTTGAAAGACTTTAACTCTTTAAGAATCATATAAGCTTCATCGCCAATTTCATTTTTCAGCAGATTATCTTTTAATTGTAAACTAGCGCCTTCTAAATCTTCCATAAAGCGCTCAAAGCCACTTTTATATCTAGGAAATTTTTTAACACTATAAGACTTTAAAGAAGCGATTTCCGCAGCCGCAGAAATAGCGTCATCTAAATTCCCTAATTCGTCTACCAAACCTATTTCCAAAGCCTCAGTACCGCTCCAAACGCGACCTTGAGCAACACTATCTACTTGTGCCATGGTCATATTACGACCTTCAGATACACGTTGTAAAAATGTTTGGTACGTATCTTCAATACTCTCTTGAATTTGATTTTTAAAACTCTCTTGCATCGGTTCAAACAAAGAATAATCAATGGCATTCTTATTGGTACCAACCTGTTCTGCATTTATTCCAATATTATCAGCCAATTCTGTTATATTCGGTACAGTACCAAAAACACCAATTGAACCAGTAATTGTAGTTGGCTCAGCAAATATCTTATCTGCACCTGCAGCTATATAATAACCACCAGATGCTGCTACGTTACCCATAGAGACAATAACTGGCTTTACTTTTTTAGTAAGCGCTACTTCCCTCCAAATAATATCTGAAGTCAAAGCACTACCGCCCGGTGAATTAACTCTTAATACAATTGCCTTAACACTTTCATCTTCCCTTGCCTTAATTAAAGCCTCATTAATAATTCCCTGTCCTATAATATTTGGACCACCTTCCCCATAAAAAATTTCTCCTTGAGCAAAGACAACCGCAATCTTATCATCACCAGATTTCAATGTTTTCTTATTGGAGTATTTCACATAATCATCTAATGTGCTAATATTAATATTATCCTCTTTTTTTATATCTAAGGCATTAGACAATTTATTTTCATATTCATCGTAAAAAACAATATCATCTACAAGCCCCGATTTTTTTGCATATTTAGGTGTTCTACCACCTAAGGTGTCAGCTATACTATTTAAATCAGATGCTGAAATGCCTCTTGTATTTGAAATATCGGTCACCATAGAATTCCACAGCGATTGAAGTAATGAAGTCAACTGACTTCTATTTGCCTCACTCATGTTATTCTCTAAGTAAGGTTCTACCGCGCTTTTATACTTACCATGGCGAATCACCTCCATTTTAACACCCGATTTTTCCTGTAATTCTTTGAAATAAAGCACTTCAGTAGATAATCCTTTAAAATCTAACACGCCCACAGGGTTCATAAAAATTGAATCTGCCACACTTGCCAAATAATAATCGCGCTGCATATAAAAATCTGCATAGGCATAAATAAACTTACCATCAGACTTAAAGTCTTCTAACGCCCCTCTAATTGCTTGTGTTTGCGCCAAGCCAGCAATAATAAAGTTGTTATTAATACTAATACCTTTTATACGTTCATCATTTTTAGCTACTTCAATAGCATGCAAGATTTCATCTAAACCTTGAGACTGTTCAAAAATACCAGCAAATGGATCAAGCTCATTTGTTCCCGTATAATCTGAAATAGGACGCTGTAACTGAAGCTCTAATATTGAATTGCTTTTCACCGCAACAGTATCTTCGCCACTACTTACAAGCGTGACAAATATTAAAAACATAACAAATAAGATTCCGAATGCGAATAGGGAACCCAAAATAGAGGCTAAGAAATTTCTCAAAAAATTCATGCAAATCTTTCTTTTAAATAGTTAACAAAGATAACTAATGTGAATATGTTTTAGTTATTTTGTCCCAATATTATGGGAGTGTACAAAACAGCATATTTATCTATTGGAAGTAATTTAGGAAACAGGGAACTTCTATTACAAAAAGCTATTTTCGAAATAGGAAAGAAAGCCGGAGAAATTAGACAGGTCTCCGCTATTTATGAAACACCTTCATGGGGTTTTGAAGCAGAAGATTTTTTAAATGCATGTTTAGAAATTCAAACATTATTAACACCAGAAAACCTGTTAGCTACAATTTTAGAAATTGAAGCAAACTTTGGTAGACTAAGAAATAATAGTGAAGGCTATCAAAGCAGAACACTCGACATTGACATTATCTACTATGAAAAGGAAGTTATTAGAACACCGAGTTTAACCATACCGCATCCTAAACTTCAAGACCGTAAATTTATTTTAAAGCCTTTGGCAGATATCTCGCCACAATTCTATCACCCCATTTTTAATAAGGACACAAGAAATCTATTACAAGAATGCAAAGATAAAAGCATCCTTACTAAAAGAACCATAAAACTCTTCATAAACCGACATTCACTTTTTGCCAGTTTTAATTATTTGGCTATTGAAGGTAACATTGGCGCTGGTAAAACAACCTTAGCAACAAAAATTTCTGATGATTTTAATGCTAAATTAATATTGGAACGATTTGCCGAAAATCCGTTTCTACCTAGTTTTTATGAGGACCAAGCTAGGTATGCTTTTCCGCTAGAGATGTCTTTTTTGGCCGATCGCTATCAACAATTTACAGAAGACACAAATCAGCTTGACCTCTTTAAAAGTTTTATGGTGAGCGATTATGACATATACAAATCATTAATTTTCGCAAAGGTCACCTTGCAGCAAAACGAATTTGAGCTTTACCGCAAAGTTTTCAATTTCATGTACAAGGAGGTTAAAAAACCAAGAATATACGTTTATCTGTACCAAACCACAGAACGACTTTTAGAGCAAATAAAAAAGCGTGGTAGAGATTATGAACAAAATATTGAACTCTCTTACCTTGAACGAATAAATAGAGGTTATTTTGACTTTCTAAAGACCTATCCTAAAGAAAATCAACTAGTTATAGATGTAAGTAATTTAGATTTCGTGAGCCATAATAGAGATTATGAAACTATTTTAACTAAGATTGAAGATTTCGCATTATCATCACTATAACGCAATATATTGTGTTATTTCTTGCGTAAATGAAAAGGATTTACTTTATTGTACCAGCATAAGTGCAACTAACTAACTCAAACTATACTTGAAAACCTGGTCATTGACCAGGTTTTTTTATGCATTTAATTTATTCCAGCAATCCCAAACTACAACACCAACACTTACCGAAATATTTAAAGAGTGCTTTGTTCCAAACTGGGGAATTTCTAAAATCTCATCACTTGCTGAAACTACATTTTGTGCAACACCTTTCACTTCGTTACCAAAGATCAAAACCTGTTTTTCATCCTTCGCGGGAATATATTTATTTAATTGAGTCGCATTCTCAGCTTGTTCTACCGATATCACATGACATCCTTCAGTTTTTAACTTCTCAACTAAATCAATAGTCTCAGACACATACTCCCAATCAACACTTTCGGTAGCTCCCAAAGCAGTTTTATGAATATCTTTATGAGGAGGCGTAGCGGTTATGCCGCACAAGTATATTTTTTCAACCAAAAAAGCGTCTGCTGTTCTAAAAACCGAACCTATATTATTCAAACTACGAATATTGTCTAAAACAATAATTATCGGAGTCTTACCAGCAAGTTTAAATTCTTCTACACCCTTTCTATCAAGCTCCTCATTTCGTAGTTTCCTCATGCTTTTATTTAATTTTTAGCAGCAAATTAATGTGATAAACTTATCCGCAAATATCAACAATGATTTAAAATCGATGGATAAAATCATACTTTCGTATAGATACAAAATTAATGAGATAAAGATAAAGTGGCGGATAAAAGCAAGATAAAAAAGGTAACCCCTTTAATGAAGCAATACAATACCATCAAGACCAAATATCCTGATGCGTTATTGCTTTTTCGAGTAGGTGATTTTTACGAAACTTTTGGTGAAGATGCCGTTAAGGCTTCTCGTATTTTAGGAATCATTCTTACTAATAGAAATAATGGTGGTGAACGAACAGAATTAGCCGGATTTCCCCATCATTCATTAAACACTTATTTACCGAAATTAGTAAAGGCAGGGCTACGTGTTGCGATTTGCGATCAGCTAGAAGACCCTAAACAAACCAAAACGATTGTTAAGAGAGGAGTTACTGAATTGGTAACCCCGGGAGTGGCGATGAATGATGATATACTTCATTCAAAGACTAATAATTTTCTCTGTGCAATTCATTTTGGAAGAAAAAAAATTGGAATTTCTTTAGTTGATATATCTACAGGTGAATTTTTAACATCGGAAGGTAGTGAAGAACAAATCGATAAACTATTACAGAATTTTTCCCCTAATGAAATTTTAATCTCTAAAGCCCATAAAAAAGAATTTACCGAAGTATTTGGCAAAAACCATCATTTATTTTATTTAGAAGATTGGGTATTTCAAGAAGATTATGCTTTAGAAAACCTTAATTCACACTTCAACACCAAAACATTAAAAGGCTTTGGAGTTGATCATTTAAAATATGGTGTTATTGCATCTGGTGTTATATTACATTATTTAGGAGAAACGCAGCATCGCCAATTACAGCATATTACAAAATTGCAGCGAATCGTCGAAGATGATTATATATGGATGGATAGGTTCACTATAAGAAATTTAGAACTATACCATTCAACAAATGTAAATGCTGTCACTCTTTTAGATGTCATTGACAAAACTATCTCCCCAATGGGAGGGCGAATGATAAAGCGATGGCTTGCTTTACCACTTAAAAATCTAGAAAAGATAAAACGGAGGCAACAAATAGTTTCTTTCTTATATAACGAAGACGTAGTTCTAGAAAAATTTCAGCACCACATTAAACAGATGGGCGATTTAGAGCGCTTAATCTCTAAAGTTGCAACAGGTAAAGTCAACCCTAAAGAAGTTGTACAACTTAAAAATTCACTTGAAGCTTTAATACCAATTAAGCAATTAGCAACAGCTTCTAAAAATGAATCTTTAGCGTTAACTGGAGACCAAATACAATCTTGCGACTTATTAAGAGAAAAAATAAAAGAAATGCTAAGTGAAGAGGCGCCTGTTAATATTTTAAAGGGTAGTACCATCGCAAAAGGTTTTTCTGAAGAATTAGATGAACTTAGAGGGTTGGCAACGTCTGGTAAAAATTATTTAAACAGCATGCTAGAGAGAGAGACTGCCGCAACCGGCATAACCTCACTTAAAATTGCTTCTAACAATGTTTTTGGGTATTACATTGAAGTAAGAAATACGCATAAAGACAAAGTACCAGATACTTGGACACGTAAGCAGACCTTGGTCAATGCAGAACGCTACATTACAGATGAATTAAAAGAATATGAAGCAAAAATACTAGGAGCAGAAGATCGCATCTCAACATTAGAGCAACAACTATTTTCGCAGTTGGTCGTTTGGATGCAGGAATATATTTCCCCAGTTCAAAACAATGCACACCTAATAGCACAACTTGACTGTCTTTGTGGATTTGCTCAATTGGCTAAAGAAAATTCATATAACTGCCCAGAGCTTAATGATTCAACTGATTTGCAAATTACCGATGGAAGGCATCCTGTTATTGAAAAACAACTGCCTTTAGGTGAGCAATATATCGCTAACAACTTGCAATTAGATAGATCTTACCAGCAGTTCATAATGATTACCGGACCGAACATGAGTGGTAAATCGGCATTATTAAGACAAACAGCTTTAATTGTACTACTTGCACAAATGGGAAGTTTTGTGCCTGCTGAAAGTGCTAAAATAGGGGTCGTTGATAAAATATTCACCCGTGTTGGTGCCAGTGATAATATTTCGATGGGCGAATCAACCTTTATGGTTGAAATGAACGAAACGGCGTCAATACTTAATAACCTATCAGAACGTAGTTTGGTTTTATTAGATGAAATAGGAAGAGGAACCAGCACTTACGATGGTATTTCAATTGCCTGGGCAATTTCAGAATATCTACATGAGCACCCAGCCAGGGCAAAAACGATGTTTGCTACACATTACCACGAACTTAATGAAATGACGAACACGTTTAATCGCATTAAGAATTTCAATGTAGCCATCAAAGAATTGAAAGATACCGTTCTATTTCTTAGAAAATTAGTTCCTGGCGGCAGTGAGCATAGTTTTGGTATTCACGTTGCAAAAATGGCAGGCATGCCACAACAAGTAATTCAAAAAGCGAATAAGATTTTAAAAAAGTTGGAAAATAAGCACGTTAACCAAGAAATCGGTGATCAACTTAAAACCACTTCAAACGAAATGCAATTGAGTTTTTTCAACTTAGATGATCCTTTATTAGAAGAAATAAAGGAAGAAATCACACATTTAGACATTGACACCCTTACTCCAGTAGAGGCATTAATGAAGTTAAATGAAATTAAAAGGCTGTTAACCAAGGACAAGAAGGCGACCTCATAAATTTTTTTATTCTTTTGCTCATTTTTACTTTGGTTTTTACAGAATTGTATTAAATTTGCACCCGCATCTTTTAAGAGATGCACGTTCTTAAAAATTGCGAAAGTAGCTCAGGGGTAGAGCATCACCTTGCCAAGGTGGAGGTCGCGGGTTCGAATCCCGTTTTTCGCTCAGAAAATGTTGCTAGCCAGCATTTTTTATTCAAATGCCAAATATGCTCGAGTGGTGGAATTGGTAGACACGCCGGACTTAAAATCCTGTGCTCTTTGGGGCGTGCGGGTTCAAGTCCCGCCTCGAGTACCAAAACCCTTGTTAATCTTCTGATTTTCAAGGGTTTTTTATTTTAATCTATTTCTCAAGATTAACCCCGTTACTTTTTAATTTAATAGAACTTAAAGTCATTTGGTATTTCTTACCTTTAAACTTGACTTTTTTACATGCTAAGAAAAATTATTAAAATTTTAGGTGCGTTATGTCTAGTGCTCTTACTAGTTATTTTGGCCTGCAATTTTATTATTTCAAGCACCACTGAAGACAAAACGTATTCTGACATTAATACTATACCACCCAATAGAGTAGGACTTGTATTAGGGACTTCTAATAGAATATCTAACGGTTCTTCAAATCCATACTACACCTATCGCATAGATGCAACAGTAGCGTTATATAAAGCTGGCAAAATCAAATTTATTTTAGTGAGTGGTGATAATGGTAGCATTTATTACAATGAACCAAATACCATCAAAAAAGATTTAATAAAAGCAGGAATCCCAGAAGAGGTGATTTTTTTAGACTATGCAGGTTTTAGAACATTAGACTCTATGGTTCGGGCAAAATTTATTTTCGGACTTGACAACGTTACTGTAATCTCACAAAAATTCCATAATGAGAGAGCAATATATATTGCCCATCAAAAAGGACTAAAAGCTATAGGTTTCAACGCCCAAGACTTATCTACCTCTCAAGGATTCAAAGTTCATCTCAGAGAATATTTGGCACGAGTGAAAGTTTTTATTGATATGATATTAAACACCCAGCCAAAATTTTATGGAGCTACTATTGAAATAAAATAATCAAGACCACTTACCCTAAATAGTTTACATTTATTGGTGCAACCAAATTACAAAGCGTGTCAAAACTTAAAATAATATTAAGAAATTTAGGACCTGGAATGTTATTTGCAAGTATGGCAATCGGCACCTCCCATTTAGTACTATCTACAAAAGCAGGTGCACAATATGGCTGGATTATGGTGATACCTATAATTCTAGCTAACATCCTCAAATATCCATTCTTTGAATTTGGAGTACGATATACAAGCGTTACCAATAAAACCTTAATTGAAGGATATCTACATCGCGGCAAGGGTTATTTATGGTTCTATGCAGGTATTACACTACTAACCACATTTACCATTCTAGCAGCTCTTTACACCGTAACTGCGGGATTGTTTATTAATCTATTCAACATCACCAATACGTCTATTTCTATTGTAGCACTAGGTTTATTTTTAATTATAAGTATTATTCTAATTTTTGGAAAATATAAGTTCTTAGAAATCAGTCTAAAATTCGTGGTTAGCATTCTCTTCATCGCATTGCTTATCACAACGGTATTAGTCCTAATCCAAGGTCCTGTTACTCATGTTCCAAATTTCAAACCAACACCTATTTTCAACGAGTTTGGTATACTTTTTTTAATTGGTTTAATGGGCTGGATGCCTACAGCGGTTGAAGCCTCAAGTTGGATAAGTCTTTGGAGTATAGAAAAATGGAAAAATCAAGACAAACCAAGTTTAAAAGAATCACTTCAAGAGTTTAATATCGGATATGGCATAACGACCATATTAGCTGTTTTTTTTATGATTATAGGTTGGTTTACCTTATACGGAACCAACATTCAACTAAGCAACAATGCAGTAAGTTTTGCCGACCAAGTGGTTTTATTATTTACTAATCATATTGGTTCTTGGGCATACATTTTCATCGCAATTTCTGCATTTGCAACAATGTTCAGTACATGTTTAACTGCACATGATGCATTAACCAGAGTAAGTCTAGACATTGTATCTCTATTGAATCCGAAAACTAAAATATTCAGCACCAAATTAGCATTTGGTATTGGAGTAATGCTTTTAACCATTATCAACTTTATAGTCATTGCAGCATTTAGCGCAAATATGGGTAAGCTGGTGGCTTTGGCTACTTTCGTTTCATTTATTGTAGCCCCAATAGTTGGGTATATGAATTTGAAGAATGTAACTAGTAGTGATCTTGACCCAAGTTTCTGGCCTGGTAAGAAGTTAAAAATACTGACCTATGCAGGTATTCTATTCTTATCGTGTTTTTCGCTGTATTATTTTTACATCGTAATATTCTAAAAAAAATCATTCGCATTAATCTACAACCACGATTAAGGTACGTTCATTTTGCTTATGTAGAAAATCTAAACAATAGGCTCCATTGGTACAGTTGTTTTTAATCATCTCTTCACCATAACCAATTGCATCAACAATATTATTAGAGGTTAAACCATTCTTCAACAAATAATCTTTTATAACATTAGATCTATCTTGTGATAGCTTCTTATTATAAGAATCACTACCTCTACTGTCTGTATATGTTTCAATCTTTAATCTTAATTGAGGAAAACGCGATACTGCATCAACTACCTTATTTAGTTCTGCTTCTACTTGTGCATTTAAAACAGCTTTTCCTTTATCAAAGTAAAATTTATCAAGTTTTAAAATAGTTTTACCTTCACTTTCTAAAACCAAATCCTCTAACCTAGCAAGGCCTAACATATAAGAAGTCCTTTGAATCTCTTCCATCCCTTCTTCTGAATAGGATGTTGAAAAAATAGAATATCCATCCTTTAAAGCCTGTATAGTCACCTGTTTTTGCCAAGGAATTTCAATTCTAAAATCACCTGTCGCTGTAGAACTTACCTCCTTTAACATTTCACCCTTATGATTTAACAACCTCACTTGCGCACCACTTACCCCATTTTTTTTCACTAAGTCAACAACCTTTCCACCTAAAGAAAATGTCTTTAAACCTGGTAAGTTCTTTAATGTAAACCGATAAAGATCATCTCCACCTTTACCTCCTTTACGATTAGATGAGAAATACCCTGAATAGCTATTATTCACATCATTCTTAATTATAAAACCAAAATCATCAGATGTTGAATTGACACCCTCACCAAGATTAACAGGTATGGTATACGAATCAATTCCAATAATATTTGATTTATAAACATCCATTCCCCCTAGTCCGTAAAAAACATCAGAAGAAAAATATAAACTTCCATCAAAAATGAAAGGAGCAATTTCGTTTCCTGGTGAATTAATTCTCGGACCTAAATTAATAGGCGCAGACATTATTTGCCCGTTGTTTGTATATACATAATACAAATCTGTACCACCGTAACTGTCATCGAAATTGGCAGCAAAATACAATCGTTCAGACTTGTCATCGAAATATGGATAATAAAAAGATGTACTTAGATCTTTTAATATAAATCGAAATCTTCCAGTATCGGTTAACGTACCAATAGCCAATGCATTTTTGCCATTTTCATCATATCTAAGCTCATCATCTTCAGTGTTAGACAGTATATAAAAAAAAGTTGATAATTTATCAGAATAGAAAGGAGTCGACTTATGAAACTTTGTGGCAGGTATTTTATCAAAAACCTCAACATCAAACAATTCATTACTAGCATTTAATTTTCCAAAATAGATATCTAAATATGATTCTCCTGAAGGCTCATATATTTTTTTTGCATTTTGTATTCTACTACTACTAAACAACAAACCATTTTTATAAAAAGTAGGTGAAAAATCTCCTTGAGGACTATTTATAGCCACATTTACTATTGTACTCTTATCACTTTCTTTAGGAATTTCTAAAAGACTATAATTAAACTCTGCGTTCTCTAAAAGCTCTGGCGACAACATATCAGCTTTCGACCTTAAAAAAGTCTTTACCCTATCTCTCTCTGAGTTTTTAGATAGACTTTGAAGCATCTTATTAAATCGATTGACCGACATAATAGTATCATTCTTGTTCACTTCCAAATAAAGTTCTGACGCATTATCAAAGCTACCAGTATTAAAATAAGAATCGGCTAGGTTTAATAACTGATGGTTCGTTAACGGATTCTTTTCCATTTCACTTCTATACTCCGTTATTGCTTGTTGGTATTGATAGCTATAATACAGATTATCAGCTTTAGATTTTTTATCCTGCGCTGAAACCATCAATGGAACGAAAACTAGTAATACTATGATTAATTTAAATCTCATGTTAGTGCACTTTAAAAGAATCGAGGTGAATCAATTTGTTTAGGTTTACCTTTTACATTTTTATCATTACCATCCTTTGTAGATTTGGCTCCGTCTCTACCTAAATAGAATTTAAGAATAATCTCATGTGACCCATTATTAAACTCGCCAAGTAAATTGGTGTTATAATCATATGAATAACCTACAAATAATGAGTTTGAAACTTGAAGACCTGCCAAACCACTAAAGGCGTTCTCTATACGGTAAGAGACACCAGCAGTAAATACGTCTGAAATTAAAAAATTACTAGATAAGTTCACGTTAACCGGAGAGCCTTTAAGCGTATTTATCAAGAAAGCTGGTTTAAATTTTAGATTATCTGAAAGGTCGAATACATAACCTCCAATTAAATTGAATTGTAGCTTGTCTTCAACTATTGAAGCCACTTCTTCATTATATACACCTTCAGTTAAAAAATTCGGCACTGAAGCCCCTAGATACCAGTTATCTGAATATAGAAAAGCACCCGCACCAACGGTTGGGTAAAACTTACTTAGCATTTCACCATTAAGGTCTTCACCAGGGTTCTCAAAAGTACCTTTTGTAAAGTCAACATTTAAAAATGACCCACCTGCATCAATACCAAAAGACAATTTTGTCTCATCGGTTACCATTACCTGATATGAATAAGAAATATCAGCATAGGTTTGTGAAACCGGCCCTAATTGATCACTTATTATATTAAGTCCGATCCCTACTTTTTCATTTTTAAAAGGCAAGTTCGCACCAAAACGAAATGTTCTTGGAGCACCCGGTATGTCTATCCATTGCGCTCTATATAGGCCAGATAATTCTGGCGTTTCTACCGTACCCACATAGGCGGGGTTAAAGCTACCAATGTTGTACATGTATTGAGTATACTGTGGTTCTTTCTGTGAAAATGCTTGAAAGCTTAACAGAGAAAATAGCAGAAAAGCTACAGTATAACTCGATTTTTTTAAGTTATAATCCATCATATATTTTATCTAATAAGCTGTATCCAACCCTTATCAAGAATCACAGGTTCATTATTAATACTATAATTCATAATATAAAAATAAGTTCCTTTAGGTACTTTTTTTCCTTTATAGTTTCCATCCCAAACATCAACGGTAGTCTGAGTTCCAGATGCAACTAAATTAGCTCCTTCAAAAACTAGATTTCCATAACGGTCATAAATAACAATTTTATAATTTATTCCTTGATCGACTTGAGCCTCTGAATCCCTAAGGTTAATTCTTAGCACATCATTTGTTCCGTCCCCATTCGGTGAAAACTGATTAAAAAGGAACCCAGGGTCTGCAGGTGTAGGTATACTAACCTCAACATCTACAGTACTACTATTATTTGCCTCATTACTGTCTGTTGGCGATGACCTAACTAATGTGGCTATATTAGTAAAAGCCCCCTCAATTGGCACTGATACCGTAATTTCTAATGTTACTGCATTTTGTTCTCCTACTTCAAGTGATTCAATAGTCCACCTTCCTGTTGCCTCATTAAAATCTCCTGCGGTAGAAACATCGCTTATGTAAATAAAACCAGCATCTGCCCCTTCTGGAAGTATATCATCAATCTGTATATTACTAATTATGTCTCCATTTACAGATTTATTTTCTACACGAATGGTAAATGTTATTTGCTCTCCTAGTAATGGAGTTTTATTATCAACATTTTTTATAACTTCTAGATCAATACCTTCTGGAACCTCTGTATTTAAAGTTACGGTAGATTCATCGTTTGCTGGATTGTTATCTGATGGTATCGACTCCAATAAGGTTGCCGTATTTTCATATGGCCCTTCTTCAGAAACAGTAACTGTTATGTTAAGTACTACAGACAAACCAGCTTCTAGTTCTGCTATGTCCCAAATACCTGAAATTTCATCATAATCAACAGAGGATTTAGACACAAAATCAAAACCTAGTTCTAATAAGTCCCCAATAACAATTGCTCTAACAGTTCTATCAGATAAGTTAGTGACCATTATTTCAAAAACAACGGTATCACCGATTTGCGCATTTATATTATCAACAGATTTCAAAACTTCTAAATCTATAGGATCATCACAGTTTGGCGTTGCAACAGGATCACAAGGATCATCTGGGTCAGAGCCATTGGTTTGTTCATCCAAGTCTGATAAACCGTCCCCATCAGTATCACAGCTACCATTAAATCGGTTGGGAATACATGGGTTATCGTTGGCAGGATCTTGTTGGTCATTTACACCATCATTATCGGCGTCATCAGTATTTGAATCTAAAGCATCTATTATTCCATCATTATCCTCATCTAATGGGTTGGCTATATCAGCACCAACTTCTTCACCATCTTCAATACCATCACCGTCAGTATCTGGGTTGTTAGGATCTAAGCCTAAGGCAACTTCTTGACCGCCTAAAAGTCCGTCATTATCATCATCCGATTCACAATCACTAACATTAATGGTAATATCTATTGTAGGATTGACACATGGCGCCGTTGAATTCGTAGTTGTAAATCTGAAAATATATGCTCCTGAAGCCAACCCTTCAAAATCAACAACATTGGTAGAGTTTATATTCACATCTTCAGGACCTGATACAAAAATCCATACACCAGGGTCAGCCCCTGTAAGCCTGCTATCTAAATCTAAACTGGTAAGGCCGTTGGTTGCTATATTACAAATAGAAGCATTTTGAGCAGTACCGGCAGTAGCTTGAAATCCTATTCTAGCAATTACTGGCTGCCTTTCGGTAGTACATTCGTTTTCGGTAGCCTCCACATAATATGTAGTTGTTACTGTTAAGGGTGGAGTTGTAAATGTTTCACCAAAAGCTATCGGCGTATCGGATTCTAATGAATTATACCAATTAACTGAAGCCCCATCACTTGGTATAGCACTTAACAATAATGTTCCTGGACCACAACGTTCATTTCCGTTAATAGTAACCAACTGAGGAATGATATTTCGAACAATTTGAACTTCAATATTACCACTCGCACAATTATTTGCCGCATCATAGAAAAAGCCATAATAGGAGGCCGGTGTGCTAATATCTTGAGCTTCTGCAGGGCTTAAGTGAGAAGTTATAGTTAGCGGATTTGAAACTCTACTCCATGTCAGAACGGTACCGCTAGGAGCAATACTCGTAGTGAAATCAAATAGATTGGCTGAAAAAGCACTACCCGTATCAACTACACAATAAATTGGAGAAACAGATGCATCTAAAACTGGCGCAGCAACACAATTATCATCATCATTTATTGTACCTATTGCTGTACCTCCATTTACTAGCTGTACATTATTGGTCGGTAAGCCTAATTGAACTTCAAAGGTTTCTGTATTTTCTAAAACTGCATCATTATTAATAGGCACCGTAATCGTCTTAGTTTCATTTGCTGTACCCGTAAAAATCAAGGTGCCGGGAGTACCAGTATAATCTGTACCGCCTCCTGTAGCGGAATCATCAAAAAAGGAATAAGATACTTGTGTACCACCAACAACAGCAATACTTAACTCAACATTAAAAACTAATACCCCAGACGGATCATCTTCATTAAATGGAATACTCGTTACTTCTAATATAGCTTGGTCATTATCATTAATTTGCACTGTAGCAGAGCGTGTAGATGCTGCCCCCAATACATAACCTGATCCTGAAGCCAAAGTAATTATCACTGATTCAACACCTTCTTGGATTAAATCGTTAAATGGATCTATTATAATTGGGACAGACTGTTCTCCTGGAAGAATATCAATAGCGTTAGCACTTATAGCTGTATAATCGGTGCCGTTAACTGCTGTACCACTTACTACATAATTAATTGTCATTGTACTGCCCGTATTGTTTGGGGCACTTAAACTAATTGTAAATTCGCCCGTTGCTGCTGCACCATTACTCTCAGCTGCAGTAGCATCAATAGCCGTAATTCGAGCAACGTTTGCGTCATCACTCACTATAGTAACTATTGCATTACCTGGATTACCTATAGTATATCGAGAACCTGTACTAAGCGATACAATAACCGTCTCATTTTCTTCGACCGTAGTATCATTAATAGGTGTTACAGTTATTGTATTCACTCTTTGACCATTCGCAATTTGAACCGTACCGTTCAGAGTTGTGTAATCTGAATTTGGTGTAGCAGTTCCTGCGGTTGTATAATTTACTGCTATCGATGCACCCGTATTATTTACGGCTCCTAAATCTACAGTAAACGTACCATTGGTACTCGGACTTTCGTTAGCTGTTGCAGCAGTGGCCTCTATGGTAGCCGTAAACGTATCCGTATCTAAAATAGAAATCGTACCTATTCTAGATCCTGAATTTCCTAAATCATATAAAGAGCCTGCGGTCAATTCAACAATTACTGTCTCCGTGTTTTCTACTAAGTTATCGTTAATTGGGGTTACTACAATTGTATTTGATTGTTGCCCATTTAAAATTTGAACGGTTCCTAATAAAGCAGTATAATCGGTTCCTGAAACTGCCGAACCACCTACCACATAATTGATTGTAATGGGTGAACCTGTAGAGTTAACCTCATCTAAACTAACAGTAAACGTACCGGTATCGGTTACTGTGTTGGCCTCGGTTGCTGAATTATCTGTAGCTAATATCGATGCTCTAAAAACATCGTTGTCTAAAATAGTTCCTATTGCTGTATCCGAATCATCAACAAGGGCTTCATTCGAGCTAAGCGTTACCGTAAATGTTTCTGTTCCTTCAATCAAATTATCATCATAAGTATCAACATCAAAATCTCTACCTTGACCTGCAGCTCCACTAAAATTTAAAGTTTTCGGATCACTTTTATAATCTACATCACCACCCGTTGCGCTGATATCAACAAAATTAACCGTAACCGTAAAAGCATTTGGCACCAAAATATTATTTGTTACCCTAAAACCCATTTTATTCCCTTCGATTTCGGTAATATCTTCGATTGTTATATTGCCCACATCATCATCATTAATAGTTCCAATTGCAGTATCACTTGCGTCAACATTGGCATTATTTGCACTCAAAATAACATTGAAAGTTTCATTATTTTCAACAACATTATCATTTAACGTTGGAACCGTAAATTGCCGGTTTGTAGAGCCTATAGGGAAATTTATAGGTTGCATAACATTATTATAATCTTCTGGTTCCACTAAACCTGGTGCTCCACCAATTGCTGTACCATCTTGAAAATTAACGTTAACCGTATAACTAAATAATGCAGCTTTATCGGCCACAATACTGAACACCAAACCATTGCCTTCGTTTGCTGATATATCTGTAACACTTAAAGTTGCGGTATCGTCATCTACAATATTAACAGCTGCAGTTTTATTGGCACCTAAAGTATAGGCTCCATCTGGTACTATTTCAACAACTACTGTTTCTGTCCCCTCCAATAACACATCCTGGAAAGCTGTATTTACATTAATTAACGCATTACTAATAAACGCAGTATAAGTAACATCTACTTCTCCGCTTAAAGCTGTATAATCAACACCTGCCGTAGCAGTACTGCTGGCTAAAACAATATATTTCACGGTAACTGTACCAAAATCAGAAAGAGACGCCACGGAAACCCTAAAATTTCCAGGAGTAGCACTTCCCTCTAAGGCGTCGGCATTATTTGCAATAGAAACTGTTTGCCCAAAAATTCCTCCTAGAGAAACAGATAGAAAAAATAAACTAAAAACTAATATAGACAGGTTAAAGTCGATTATTTTAGTAATGTTTAGGAAAATAGAATGTAATTTCATTTTCATAGCGTTCTTTTCATTTCCATCAATTTCATTGAAGAATAATTATAATTCTTCAATGAAAAATATGGGTCTCAATATTACGAAAAAATCAATGTAAACCGCTCACAAACAGTTGAAAAAAGGATTTTTAGGTTGAATGGTAAACTAGAAGTATAAAAGCTTAGATATCCAGTATTGGTGACTGAGTTTGTGCCGTTGGCTCAATTTTTTTAATCAAACCTTGTAATACTTTCCCAGGTCCAATTTCAGTAAATACTGTAGCCCCATCTTTTACCATTTGCTGTACACTTTGCGTCCATTTAACTGGCGCTGTTAATTGCAGCATTAGGTTCTTCTTAATTTCTGCCGGACTATTTACTGCAGTTGTAGGTACATTTTGATAGATTGGACAACTTGGGCTTGCAAAATTAGTATTATCTATTGCCGCCGCAAGTTCTTCTCTTGCCGGCTCCATTAAAGGCGAGTGGAATGCTCCACCAACTGGTAACATTAACGCTCTTCTAGCACCAGCTGTTTTCAATTTCTCACATGCTAATTCTACAGCAGCTATCTCACCAGAAATCACTAATTGACCCGGGCAATTATAATTTGCAGCAACTACTACACCTGCTGTTTCTTTACATATTTTTTCTACGACACCATCTTCTAATCCTAAAACGGCAGCCATTGTAGAAGGTTTTAGTTCACAAGCTTTTTGCATTGCCAAAGCACGTTGCGACACTAATTTTAACCCGTCTTCAAAACTTAACGTATTATTTGCCACAAGCGCCGAGAACTCCCCTAAGGAATGACCCGCAACCATATCTGGCTTAAATGAAGCACCCATTACCTTACTCAAGATAACGGAGTGTAAAAATATGGCTGGTTGTGTAACTTTAGTCTCTTTTAATCCTTCGGCAGTACCATTGAACATTACTTCAGTAATATCGAAACCTAAAATATTATTTGCCTTTAAAAATAACTCTTTTGCAATAGGATATTTCTCATATAAATCAAGTCCCATTCCAACAAATTGAGCACCTTGCCCAGGAAAAACGTATGCGTTCATAACTTTTAATTTTGGTGCATCAAAAGTACGTATTTTAGATAGATTGCTATATTGAAATTACGAACAGCCTCTATTCTGACTCTTTGAACCAACCTGAGTACATGGTATACGCTTCCGCTATTCTATTTATTTCTCCTGAACTTAATTCGGGACTAATATCTTTTATTTTCTTTGCCGGCATACCCGCAAATATGCTTCCTGATGGCACATGGGTACCTTTTGTAAGAACAGCTCCGGCAGCTATAATGCTGTTGCTCTCTACGATACAATCATCCATAATAATGCTACCCATACCTATCAACACATTATCATGAACAGTACACCCGTGCACAATAGCATTATGCCCAATAGATACATTATTACCGATAGTTGTTGGCGATTTTTTATACGTACAATGAATAACAGCCCCATCTTGTACATTTACCTTATCGCCCATTTTAATAAAATGTACATCGCCCCTTAGCACAGCATTAAACCAGACACTGCATTGCTTACCCATTATAACTTCACCTACAATAGTTGCATTTTCAGCAATAAAGCAATCATCCCCTATTACAGGTTCTTTACCTCTAACACCTTTTATCATATTCGTTATTTAATTAAAATAAGACAGAAAATCTTTCTTTTTAGATGCGGAAACCATCACTTCTTTTCCATTAGACATCACCACACTACCACCTTTACCTCTTCTATATTTCACAACCTCGTTTACATTGACTAAAAAAGATTTATGAACTCGGGCAAAAGGAAATTCAGCCAAAGCATCTTCAAAATACTTCAAAGTCTTACTTACCAATATTTTTTTGTTCAGCAAATATATTTCTGTGTAATTATCATCGGCCTTACAATATAGAATTTCTGAAACATTCAATATTTGAAATCCGTCTTGCTGAGGCAACGTCAATTTACCTTCAACCCCTTTTGACTTGGTTGCTAATACCTCACCTTCTAAACTCGCTTCTTTTTCCCGCACACCTTCAACATAATTAACGGCAATAATTAATTCATCAATATTAATTGGCTTAGTCAAATAATATGCAGCATGATTATTTAAAGCGTCTTTTGCATAATGATCATAAGCAGTAACAAAAACTGTTTCAAAAGTTCTATCGGGTAGCTGATCTAATAAATCGAAAGCATTACCAAAAGGCATCTCGACATCTAAAAATACAAGGTCAATAATGTTATTCTCAATCAACACTAAAGCTTCTTTAATAGATGCTGCCTCACCGACCAAATCTATACTCGGACAATACTTATTAATGTAATTTCTAAGAATCTCTCTACTATTGGTCTCATCTTCGACCAAAATTGCTTTTAAGCTCATTTTTCTTTTTTTAGTATGAAAAGCACTTTGGTACCTGAACCATCTATTTCTAAGTCCGATATCTCAATATCAACCTTATCGGCATACATATCATTTAAAATCGCAACACGTTTTTTAATTATACCCATGCCTTTAGATTTTTGTTTCTTTTGATTTTGAGTTTTAATAGATGCAGATTTCTTGCGCCCTATACCATTGTCAGTAATACATATCGCAATTGATTTACTGCCATTTTCCTTTATATAAACTGATAACAAACCTTTAGTTTCCCTATACCTTAGACCATGCCATATAGCATTTTCAATGTAAGGCTGTAAAAGCATAGGTGGTATTTGATACATAGAAATTTGAACTTGTTCATCAACAATAATTTTATAGTCAAACTTATCTTCAAACCGTGAATGTTCTAATTTCATATACAGTTCTAATTGCTGCAACTCTTTTTCTAAGGGAATAAAATCTTCTTCAGAATTTTCGAGTACAGAGCGCATTAAAGTCGAAAAATCACTTAAATACCTATTTGCGCTACGCTCATCGCTTTTAGAAATAAAATTATTCACCGAATTCAATGCGTTGAATATGAAATGCGGATTCATTTGTGACCTCAACGATTTTAACGCCAATAAATTATTGGCCAATTTTTGCTGCCGATTACTTCTATAAAAGAAGAATGCTGCTAGAAGTGTTAATAGCAATCCGAAAATTAATGAATAAATAATCCATTGTTGCCGCGCATTGCTCTCTTTTACCAACTCTTGTTCTGTTAATGCCAAGTTATATTTACTTTGCGACAACTCTCGCTCTTGCTCTAAGCCCGTTAGTCTATTTTGAGCGCTAGCAATTTCTCTATTAAATCTATTGGCCCTAGATATTTCTTGTTCTTTACGCACGTATAATGAATCGACCAAAGCGACATAAGATTGGTAGGTGTCTAAGGCTTTAGTAAAATCACCTTTCTCTTTATACACCTCAGAAAGCTTTCTGGTGGCATCTTTTTGTACAACAAGATCATCTTCAGAACCAGCCTCAACAATACTTCTTTCCAAAAAAGGGATTGCTTCGTTATACTTATCTTGAGAGATATAAGCATTAGCTATTTTATAATTAATTCGTTGCGATGTAATTGTATCACCAAGTTCTAACTTAGTAACGCCTGCATTAGGTGAGTTAAGTTTTTTTAAATCTTGCAGACTATTTTTTCGCATGGTAATTTCTTCACTATACCGGTTTTTGGCATTGTAAAAATCAGCCACTTTTTCCTTTTCCTGTAAAGCTCTTTTAGGTGCTTGCTGCGTCGCTAATTCAAGTGAATTTCCGTAGTATGCTTCAGCTTCTATCGTTTGATTACTTAAAGAGTACGTGTCGGCGATTTTAGAATTAAGATCTGTCATTTTCGACGTAATCTGATTCTTATTAGCAATTAAGAGCCCTTTATTATATAACTGAATTGCTTCTGAAATTTTTCCGTCGCCCTTTTTCGCATCACCTAACAACTCATAAAGTTGTACACTTTGGTATGGAGGAATTGATTTAATTTCCAATAAAGGATTTAATAGATTTGCAGTTTCTTTAAACCTTGAGGTTAAATTATAAGCCTTAGCTAACAATAATGACGTTGAAATTGTCTTATTGGCATCTAAAGCATCCTCATAATTATCAATAGCTAAATCTAATTGCTTATGATATTGATAAATTTCACCAAGTTTAGATAGTGATCTTGCCAATTCTTTCTTTCTACCCCTTTTACCTAGTAAGGATATTGATTGTGCTACATAGTCAATACTTCTTTCAATATCCTGCGCTTTATATTTATCGGCGGAATCTAGCAAAGCTTGATGTTCTAAAGAAATATCAGGCGATGATTTTAACCGAGCACTTGTTGATGAAGTTTCAAAATCTTCTACTAATATGAGAACATCATCATTTTTCTTTACGTTATATCGTAAAGTCACTATGTCTTCATGCTCAATTATCAGTACATCACCTATTTTGGTTTTTATCTCAAATTCTCCAAGTCCGTTAGTTACCACTAAGTTCCCAATCTTATTAGAAATAGACACACCAGAAATAGGCCTACCGGTATTCTTAGCTTCGACCCTACCCTTCAAATTAAACCTTACAGCATCATTTTGTATTTGAGAATGACTTGTTAAAGTCCCCAATACAAAGCATATAACTATGTAGAATATTAAATTTTTCATTCGCTATGATTACTGTAAACTTAGCTGATTTATATGTTACAAAAAAATAGATTAAACGCCAAAAAAGGGCATTTAACCCCCAATTTCATTAGTTTACAAACTCAACGAACAACTTAACTAAGTCAAAAGGTGCGTATACTCATTACCATTATTTTTAAAGAAACATTGCCATTAGTTTTAGGCTAGAATTTAAAACTACAATAATGAAAACATTAAGAAAAATAACAACTTCGGGATTACTTCTGTTTGCTATAACAACTGTACTTGGTTGTGTAGACGAGCCTAAACAAAAACAAATTGAACTAATTGCATATGCTCATTCCCCTTTGGAAATAAAAAAAGATAATATTGTACAAATTGCATTATTACTTGACACTAGTAATAGTATGGACGGTTTAATTAACCAAGCAAAGTCGCAGCTTTGGGATATTGTAAATGAATTCAGCCTTGCCAAATGTGGCAATGATGCTAGACCTAATTTACAAATTGCACTGTATCAATATGGTAATGATAATCTTTCTGCAGAAGAAGGGTATATTCAGCAGGTTTTAGCATTTAGCAGTGACCTTGATGAAATTTCTGAGAAATTATTTTCATTAACCACTAATGGGGGTGAAGAATATTGCGGAAAGGTTTTACAAACATCATTACATCAGTTGCCTTGGAATAAAAACCCAGATTTATTACGCATGATATTTATTGCGGGTAATGAACCATTTGACCAAGGTCAATATAATTATAGAACTGCATTAACAAATGCCAACGAGAAAGATGTTGTTGTTAATACCATTTTCTGCGGAAACTACGAACTGGGCATCAATACGAATTGGAAAGAGGGTGCATCATTAACAGGTGGCGAATATATGGCCATTGACCACAATAAAAAAGTTACTCATATAAGTACCCCATATGATGAAATCATTATAAAACTAAATTCAAAACTTAACACGACTTACATTTCTTATGGTTCTTTGGGCAAATCAAAAATTATCGCACAGGAGGTACAAGATAGCAATGCACTAGCAATGCAAGAAGCTGTTGCTGTAAAAAGAGCCGTAAGTAAAAGCTCAAGACTTTACAATAATAAAAAATGGGATTTGGTTGATGCTTATGATGATGCCGAATTTGAAATCAGCTCTGTCGAGAAAGACGAGTTGCCTGAGGAACTACAAGGAAAAAGTGAAAACGAAATCAAGCTGTACGTTGAATCGAAGAAAAATGAGCGAGAAGAAATTCAAAACAAAATAAAAGAGTACAATTCTAAGCGATTAGCCTATATCGCCGAAAATCAAAAAAGCAATAACTCAGGTGAGCTAGAAAATGCAATGGTTCAAGCCATTAAAAAACAAGCTGCATCGAAAAACTTTAGTTGGGATTAATCTTCGAAAATCTAATCGGCCTGTTTTAACTTAAACGGGCCTTTTTTTTAGTTAGCTGCCGGACAATAGCAATCGTACTTACGTTCGGTCTGTCCGAAATCATAACCAATGGTAATCTGATGAAATCCTCCATTATCAAAACGAATATCTCCCATTTGATAAGAATAGTTATAAGACACCATAAAGTTGTTAATATTGGCTCCTACTATAGGTGTCACGAGTTGTAAACGTTGTTCTCCAAAACCAGTTGCCGTTTGAAATTGTGCACCATCAAAACTTCTTCTATACGAAAGTCCGCCCCAAATACGTCCAAAATCAACATCCTTATACACCTTGGCATTGATATCCATGGTTTTCTCTTTAGTAAATTCGGTTAACTGAAAAAGAACGGAAGGTTCAACTTGCCATTCACTTTTACCAAATACATAACCAGTAGAAATGAGGTATCTTCTAATATTATCAATAACTAATTGATCAGGATTATCTTGCCTATCTCTGTAGTATACATTTCTTTTACTACCTGTCATTGCATTGGTTACTGCAAAATGAGTGTAGAATTCTTGAAAATTATATGAAATACCAATATCAACGTTAGTATATGATGCGCTTAACTTTATTCCAGAAACAGCAGGATCCGGCGTAACAGATCTAAACTCAGTTTCATCTAAACTACTTTGCAAAATTGTAGCACTTAATCCAAAAGAAAGTTGATTTAAGACTCTCATGTCACTACTCCCCATTCTTAAATGGTGAGCATATGTTAATTTCAATCCTGTTTGTGAGTGGTAACCATTTGCATCATTAAAAAGAATGGCTCCCATTCCACTTGGCGTATCACCAATTCTAAAATGTGCATTTATTGTTTGTAAACTAGGGGCATCATCTACATCGAACCATTGCTTTCTGGCAGTCGCTCTTATTTTACCTCCTTCACCAATACCTGCCATAGAAGGAAATACCAAATAGTAGTTATCTGACAAATAATCGAAATAAACAGGAATGCCCTCCTGTGCTATAGATTTTGAACCTATCATTAACACGGTAAACAATAGTAGAATATGGTATCTCATCTTTGGGATTATAAACTAGACCTTAGTTTTGATAATATAAAGTGTATAACGGGTTAACCTCAACATTATTATGTAGGACTAAACTAAGATTTCCTTCGTATTTTTGCATAAATTATTTGAGAAATGAAAGAGTATTCTATTACAGTTGTTAAGACTAATAATCCCAATATACTAAAGTTCGAAACTAATCATCTATTAGTTCAACGCAAAAACTACGAGTATAAAAATATTGACGAAGCCAAAAATTCACCTTTG
The DNA here is from genome assembly GCF_900167935.1 of Maribacter arcticus. Taxonomy (GTDB): domain Bacteria; phylum Bacteroidota; class Bacteroidia; order Flavobacteriales; family Flavobacteriaceae; genus Maribacter; species Maribacter arcticus. Next base: position 82,553 of record NZ_FUYL01000003.1, read on the forward strand.
GCACAACAATTATTCTATTTACCATTTATAAAAACGGTATATATTTCTGGTGATTTCATTGGCCTAGAACGATATGACATTGTTAAGTGGGAAGATGTGAAAGATGAGGTTGCGCAACAATTGGTCGAGTACTTAAACGCAGGAGAACCAATAGTTTTGGAAGAGGATTTAGATAAACCAATACCTGTTACTGTATATGCAGAGGTTACACCAAACCCATCTACAATGAAGTTTGTTGCCAGTAAAAAAATAGTTGGCTCTGCCTTTGAATTCAAAAATTTAGATGAAGCTCGAGATTCTAAATTAGCGACTACATTATTTCAATTTCCATTCGTGAAACAAGTATTTATTGATGAAAATTATGTTTCTGTTTCTAAATACGAAGTTGCTGAATGGGATGATATTACAGTAGAAGTAAGAGAGGTAATTAGAAACTTTATAGCTGACGGAAAAGAGATTGTTGCCGATAATGCAAAATCGATTGGCACCGAAGCACAAGTTTCTGAAACGGTTTCTGTAGAAAGCACAATAACACTTGATGAAACATCTCAAGAAATTGTGGATATTTTGGAGGAATACGTGAAGCCAGCAGTTGCAAGTGACGGAGGTAATATAATGTTCAAATCTTATGATAAGGAGAGCAAAACTGTAAACGTAATATTACAGGGTGCGTGTAGTGGTTGTCCGTCTTCTACATATACCTTAAAAAACGGTATAGAAACTATGCTTAAAAATATGATGGGTGACAAAGTAAATGAGGTTGTAGCCCTAAACGGTTAATAAATGCTTGAAATTAATAATATTTTGCCTTCAAATTGTGTAACTTGTAGTGAATCTAAAAACACATCATTATGGCAGTTTTAAAAGTTATTGAAATATTAGCAAATTCTGATAATGGTTGGGAAGATGCAGCAAAAAAAGCAGTTTCTGAAGCCTCTAAATCGGTGAAAAATATTAAATCGGTTTATATCAACGAGCAAAGTGCAACTGTTGAAGATGGCAAAATCAAAAATTACAGAGTCAATGTTAAAATCACTTTCGAAGTAAAATAACAAAAATCAAACTATTTCAAAAGCGCCTTTTGGCGCTTTTTTTTGTCCTAAAATCAAATCAGTAATCTAATGGCTAAGCATCCAAAATTTACTAATAACCTAATCAACGAAAGTAGTCCGTACTTACTGCAACATGCCCACAACCCTGTAAATTGGGAGGCATGGAACCCTGAAGTTCTGAAAAGAGCAAAAGATGAAAAAAAGCTACTATTAATAAGTATAGGTTATGCTGCTTGTCATTGGTGTCATGTTATGGAACATGAATGTTTTGAAGACGAAGATGTAGCGAAGGCCATGAATTCTCATTTTATTAATATTAAGGTTGACCGTGAAGAAAGACCAGATATTGACCACATTTACATGGATGCTTTACAAATGATGACTGGCAGTGGCGGTTGGCCTCTAAATATTTTGGCATTACCTGATGGAAGACCCTTCTGGGGCGCAACTTTTGTAAAAAAACAAGAATGGATTCAAGTGCTAAACCAGTTGCAAGAATTATATGAAAATAATCCTGAAAAAATTATTGGCTATGCTGAAAACATGGCTCATGGATTAAAAGAAATAAATACCATAGCAATTGAGGAGAATAGTGACATCATATCCATTTCTAGAATAAATGATATAGTAAAAGATTGGTCTACTTATTTCGACACATTTTTAGGTGGCTACAAGAGAGCCCCTAAATTTATGATGCCCGTTAATTTGAATTTCCTTTTACATTATGGACACTCACAAAAAGATGAAGCGATTAATGAATATGTGCATACCACATTAACCAGAATGGCCTGGGGCGGTATATTCGACCATGTAGGCGGTGGCTACTCAAGATACTCTGTAGATACTAAATGGCATGTTCCCCATTTTGAAAAAATGCTTTATGATAACGGATTATTAATCAGTCTCTATGCAAAAGCATATGCTACAACTAAGAATATCCTTTATAAAAATGTAGTACAGCAGTCTATTTCTTTTATTAAAGAAGAACTTTTAGATGTAAGTAATGGTTTTTACTCTTCTCTTGATGCTGATAGTTTATCGGAAACAGAAAAACTGGTTGAAGGAGCGTTCTATGTTTGGAAAGAAAAACAACTTCGAGAAATTCTCACGGATAACTACCCACTTTTTGCTGATTTTTATAGTATCAATTCTTATGGTTATTGGGAAGAAGATAACTACGTGTTAATTAGAGATGCAGAAGCCAAGGACATTGCTAATAAACATGATTTGACGGAGGAAGCAGTTTTCAGCACAATAACAAAATGTTTAAAATTATTAAAGCAAGAACGCGATAAAAGAGAGAAACCAAGGCTTGATGATAAAATTCTAACCTCTTGGAATGGTTTAGCCCTAAAAGGCCTTACAGATGCCTATAGGTTTTTGGGAAACAAAGAATATTTAGAAATGGCCCAGCAGAACGCGCATTTTATTCTAAACAATTTAGTTGATAAAGAGGGTGGTCTTTATCATAATCACAAAAACGGCAAAAGCACTATTTCTGGTTTTCTTGAAGATTATGCTGCTATAATTGATGGTTTTATAAGTTTATACGAAGTAAGTTATAATGAAACATGGTTAAACCACAGTTTAAAACTAACCAACTACGTAATCGATAATTTTTCAGACACCTCTACAGGTTTATTTTTCTTCACTTCTAATAAAGGAGAATCTTTAATTCGAAAAACCTTAGAAGTAGCTGACAATGTGATACCCTCATCCAATTCTATAATGGCTCATAATCTTTTAAAGCTTTCTAAATATTTTCCAGAAGAAAGTTTTGAAATAAGATTGAATCAAATCATGAATACAATGCGGAAATCAATCACTGAAAATCCACAAAATCACGCCAATTGGCTTCACCTTTCACTATTAATGGATCAAGATTATTATGAAATAGTCGTTATTGGTGAAAATTTTGAACCCATATGCAAAACCTTAATGAAGAACTACTTGCCAAACGTTATATTTGCCGCTTCAAATTCTAAAACTAGCAACTTACCATTATTTATGAATAGGTATGTTATGAATAAAACACTGATTTATGTCTGTAAACACGGTAGCTGTCAGTTGCCTGTTGAGGAAACCAATAAAGCCTTGAACTTAATCAATACCAAATTCTAAAAATTGCTCAGTCACTAATCATTGCCGCGGTTACCACAATAGTTAAATAGTAAAGAATAAAAATAATAGTGAATATGGATAAAATTTTGAACCTTCAAGAACATGCAGACAAGGCATTAGATTGGATGTGGGCCGTATTGCCCAATTTAGTAATTGCGCTCTTTCTTTTATTTGCAGGTACATACGTCATACGTTTCATTAATAAAATGGTACACAAATTCTTTTTAAAGAAAGACTATGATTTAGCCTTGGAATCATTTCTGCAAAGCTTTATCAATATAGCGTTGAAAATGATACTTTTTGTACTTGTAATCACCCAATTAGGCGTTCAAACAACTTCTTTAGTTGCAGTACTCGCTTCTGCAGGGCTAGCAATTGGTTTAGCGCTACAAGGATCATTAGCCAATTTTGCGGGTGGTGTATTAATATTAATATTCAAACCTTTTAAAATAGGGGATTGGATTTCCGCTCAAGGTGTAGATGGTACCGTAAAGGAGATCTCTATTTTCACTACAAAATTAAGCACTTTCGGAAATCAGGTTGCTGTCATTCCAAATGGTCAACTTTCTAACAACACCATTATTAATTACAATGCATTAGATACCAGAAGAGATAAAATTGATGTGGGTATAGGGTATGGTTCTAACATAAAACAAGCCAAAGATATATTATTGGCGATATGTAATGACAGCGCGACCATACTTAAAGAGCCTATTCCTGAAGTATATGTTGGCGAATTGGCAGATAGTTCGGTGAATTTGACCCTTCGTTTTTGGGTAAATAATCCAGATTTTTGGGCTGCGCATTTTCATGTTTTGGAAGAAACAAAATATCGCTTTGATGCTGCCGGTATTGAAATACCATTCCCACAACGTGTAATTACCCAAATGAAAAATTAAAATTTCTTATAACAGTAAACTAAAATCCTTAATCACTAGAGGATTTTTTTTTGTAATTAATTGATTTTCAATTTATTATTTATTATATTAAAGTAAAATCAATGGTTATGAACAAGCTTTTAATTTTTATTTTTTTTGTTTCCAATATCTGTTTTTCCCAGGGGGTACAGACCATTGGAAGGTCAAGTGGTCTAATGACTCCTGCGCAAATGGGAATGTCTTTTTTTGAAGTACCTATTGAGGGTTCGCCATATATAAATGAGATTTTTAAAAAAGGAAAAACTATAATTAATGGTAAACATACAAGTGATGCTTTAATGAGATATGATGCATACCGTGATGCAATTGAAATAAAAAATGAAAATGATATAGCAAGAACTTTGTTGAGAAGAAGCAACATTGTCGCCGATATAGATGGTACAATTTATATGGTTAGGGAGTATCGCGAAACAGGTGAAAATAAATTGGGGTATTTCAACCCTCTAAATGAAGGATATGTCAGACTTTTAATAAAACCTAAGAAAATATTTACACAAGCCGAAAATCCAGAAAACGGGTACGATACATTTAAACCTGCAAAGTATCAAGATATTTCAATGTATTATATGCAAAAAGGTGATGAACCCGCAATTGAAACTAAACTGTCAAAAAGAAAAATTCTAAGTTTTTTAAATGATAGTTCTGAAGTATTGAAACAATTTATTAAGAAAAATGAATTGAATATGCGCTCAGAAAGTGATATTATCATATTGATAAACTTTTACAATACCCAGGAAATGGATAATAAAACGTTATAAGTTTTTTATTTATTACTTATCCTTCTTTGTTTGTAGAACAAAGTCCTTTAAATAATAAGGCTCGAAATAAGCAACATCCTCAAAATCTTTGTTTTTAAATTTATCGAATGATATCAATGCCATTTCTTTTGCCGATGGTACAACATCAAGGTGAAACGTAAGATTGTCAGAATTAAAAATTCCTTTAATCTTCTCGGCACCACTTCCCAGAAAATGAACAGAAGTTGAGCCAATATACGCTTCAAATGATTGTTCATCTATAATTTCTGCCTTCGTCTCCCTTACTTGATTAAGATGGTTATCAAAAACCGCAGAATACACTTCCATACGTCTAGCATCTAAAACTGGAATTACTAGAGCATCTTCGTCAACACTCTTTAATTGAGAGGCCATACTTTTTAATGTAGAAACAGAAACAAGCGGCACATCCATAGCATAACACAAGCCTTTTGCAGCAGAAACTCCAATTCTTAATCCCGTATAAGAACCTGGTCCTTTACTCACTGCTATAGCCTCTAAATCTTGCATTTTCAAAGCAGCTTCATTCATTACCTCTTCAATAAATACGTGAAGTTTTTCAGCATGAGAATAGTTTTCAGAATTTAATTCTTTCATCGCCAGTATAACTCCGTCTTTCGCCAAGCATACCGAGCAATTTGTAGATGATGTTTCAAGATTTAATATTACGCCCATGATGCAAAGGTATTACTTACTATAAAATGAAAAAGCCTGTACACATTAAAATGTTACAGGCCTTTAAATTATAATTGATTCGACTAATCTAAAGAAATAGGGATACCGAAATAGAATTCCAATATTTTTAATCTAAAGATATAATCATATTTAGTACGAATTACATCAGCCTCTGCATTGTCAACCCTCGACTGCGCTTGACTGAAAATAAATGAATTCATTAGCCCTACATCGAAACGTTCTTTTGCATAATCGTAAGCCAATCTTCTAGCCTCTAAAGTTTTTTCAGCGGCATAGTATGCTTTTGCAAACGTTGTAACATCAACATACCTTTGGTTAACGGTTGTTTCCAAATCTAACTTGTCTTGTTCAAACTGAAGTTTAGATTTTTCTAAATTTATACGTGAACGTTGTACACTATTACGGGTACTCCAACCATTAAAAATCGGTACATTTAATTGTGCCCCATAAGAGATTCCATCAAAAATCCAAAGTTGGTCTATGAATCCAGGTGTAAATACACCCCCAGCTCCATCCGGTAAAGGTTGAGTAGCATCAGAATATCTTGCTCCATATTGAAAAAATCCAGTTAAGGTTGGGGCATAAGCGCCTTTTGCAATCTCTAAATCTTTCTCCGCTAAGTCTACAGTAGATTTAGAAAATTTAATATCATTTCTAAATTCTAATGCTTTCGCAAAAATTGTTTTAGCAGAATTATTCAATATATCCGATGGTGGAATTTCGAAAGATTCATCCGCAATATTAAAATTATCGTAATCCGTTATTTGCAAAAGTTGAGCCAGGTTTATTCTTGAAATCAACACCAAGCTTTCATTATTGACCATTTGTTGTTCTTGCCCAGCAGCAGTTGCCTCTAAATCAAGTAAATCTCCTTTAGGAACTACACCAGCTTCAACCAATTCTTTTGTTCGTTTTAAATCTTGTTCTGTAATAGCATATTGTGCTCTTGAAACTGCCAAGGCTTCTTTATTAGATAAGATTTGAAGATAATTATTAGCAACACTCAACTTTATATCATCTTTCAGATTATCTAATCTATACTGATTACTAATTGCATTTAATTTGGCACGTTGTAATTGCTTAAAATTTCTTAACCCGTTGTATAGCGTAATATTAGAACTAATATTTCCACCAACACTAACAGTAGATTGATTACCTGCAACAGGCTGGTTAGAGGTACTAACAATCGTAAAACCAACATTTTTTGATGCACTTGAAGAAGCATTTAACGTAGGCAACATATTACCCAACGCATCAGACTGATCAATATTTGCATTTTCTAAATCCAATTCGAATTGTTCAACCGTAAGGTTGTTCTCGACAGCATAGAATACGCATTCTTCCAAAGTCCATTTCTTTTGTTGTGCCATGGTAATCATCATGCCAAACAAAAATATAAAGACGGTTATTTTAAATTTCATTTTTTGATTGTTTTGATTTGTATTTTGATTGATTCTTTATTCTACCGATTCGTTTTCAGCATCTTTCTCGTCACCTTTTTTAATAGGTTCGGTTTTGTTCCATTGTTTAACCTTATCATCTTTCGTTAACCCAGAAATAATCTCAACATTAATTCCATCAGATATTCCTATTTCTATATCCTTACGTTCAAATTTTTGTTCCTCGGCAGAACCAACCAACACCTCAACATAAGGTTTATCTGTTTGTCTATCGAACTGTAGCAACGCTTCTGAAATCACCAAAACACTATCTTTTCTTTCTAATACCAAAGATGCATTAGCGCTATACCCCGCACGGATAAAAATATCTTCTGAATTTTCTACATCTCCTTCAATCTTAAATTGAACCGCACCAGTCTCCTCAATACCTTTTGGTGCTATAAATCGTAATTTTGCATTCAACTCTTTTCCTTCTACAGCACCTAAATTTATTTTTAGTGGTGCGCCAACTTTTAATTTTCCTACTTCGCCCTCATCAACTTTTCCTTCAAATATCATTTTACTCAAATCTGCGATAGTCGCAATCGTTGTCCCATCATTAAAAGTGTTACTTTGAATAACTTGATCACCCACTTCTACAGGGATTTCTAGAATAGTACCATCAACAGTAGCTCGAATATTCGTATTTGCGCTTGAAGACCCTCCTGATGATCCTACTCGAATAATCTGATAATCTGCCTGTGCATTTTGTAATTCTTGCTGTGCTTGGTCAAAACGCAACTTTAAATCGTTAAAATTTTGACTAGAAATAACTCCTTTGTCGAAAAGAGTTTTATTTCTATCGTATTCTATTTTAACGTTGCTTAGCGATATGTTGGCACTATTCACTCTACCTTTTGCTTGATTTAATGATTGCTCGTTAGGAACAACTTTTATGAGAGCAATTAAATCACCAGCTTTAACTTCAACACCTTCTTCAAGATAAATTTTTTCAATAATTCCTGAAATTTGTGGTTTAATCTCAATTTCATCTTCAGGAATCAACTTTCCTGTAGCAACCGTTTTCTTCTCAATATTCGCAATAAAGGGATTGGAAGTCTCATAGGTAATGGATGATTTACTGTTACTTTTGATAAAAAATACTGCCGCCCACAAAGCCCCAAGAACTACTAGGCCAATTAATGTATATTTTACAAATTTGTTCATTTTAATAGATGTTTATCGTTTAATATTTGGTTATTGTTATAAATTATTCTTCTCTTAAAGCTTCAATAGGTCGTATACTAACTGCTCTCTGTGCAGGAATTAACCCTATCAAAGTGCCCAATACGACCATAATGACCAGGGCTCCTATCACATAAGGAATTGGAACCGTTGGGTTTGTATATGGAAAATCTATATCCTTAGTTAATGAATTAATGAGTGCTAGTACACCTGCTCCTAATATGATTCCTAGAATACCAGCTATTACTGTTAAAAAAACTGATTCCATAACAATCTGATTTCTAACTTCCGCTGGTGTTGCCCCTAGAGCCCTTCGTACTCCTAGTTCCTTTGTACGCTCTTTTACAGAAATCAGCAATATGTTACCAATACCAATTACCCCAGCTAAAATTGTAGCAATACCCACTACAAGAGACATAAATGTTAGTCCGTCGGCAAAACCCATTGTTTTAGAAAATGCCTCTCCTAAATTGAAAGAACCAAACGCACGTTCATCTTTAGGATCTACTCTATGAATATTTCTCAGTAAGGTTTTAATATCTTTTTCTACCTGTACTACATCAACATCATCATAGGCAGCAATACACATATAACCAATATTATCGCCAGAATTATAAAGTTTTTGATATGTAGTAAAGGGTATAAACATAGCGCTATCAGAATCAAAACTCACCCCTTGTGCAAGTTTATGCACTCCTATTACTTGAAAATAAACGCTACCAACCCTAATCCAAGTTCCTACAGGGTTCTCATCTTTATTATACAGTTCTTGTTCAACCCGCTCTCCAATTACAATTACTTTTCTAGCTTGATCTATATCTTCTTGATTGATGAATCTACCTCCATCATATATTTTTTTTGTAGATATTTTAGTGTAAATAGGATAATCTCCATTTAAAACATAACTACCATATTTTTGACCACGAACAGTATATACAGGTTCTGATCCAAATTGACCTTGAGTAATTCTTGGTGCTATATATTGAACTTCAGGAATTCTATTTTGTATAGTTTTAACATCTTCTAATTTTAATTGAAGAGGCCTACCGGTTTTAAAACCGTCATACGGCATGCTGGTACTTTGAGCCCATACGAACATACTATTGATAGCCACAGTTTTAAAAACCTTGTCAAAACCATTGTCCAAGCCTTTTGCCGCTCCAGATAGCGCTATGTATATGAATATGCCCCAAAGCACACCAATAACGGTAATAATTGTTCTGGTTCTATTCTTACTAATTGAACCAAAAATCTCTTGCCATGTATTTCTATCAAATAAAAATCCCATATTATTCGTCTCTTAGTGCTACAATAGGTTTAATACGTGCCGCTCTTTTTGCCGGAATATACCCTGCAACGCCGCCAAAAATTATTAGTACGACAGTTGCAAATATTGCAACTGGCAAATCTATGTAAGGGTTAGTAATAAAGAAGTCTTCTAAAGTTTTATCTAAAGAACTTAAAATAGCTATACCTATTATCATACCTACAACACCCGATATGGTAGTTATAAATATAGATTCTAGAAGAATGGTACTTATTACAGATTTAGGGGTTGCCCCTAATGCTTTTCTTATGCCCAATTCCTTAGTACGCTCTTTCACCACAAAAACCATAATATTACTTATACCTATAATTCCTGCTATAATAGTCCCAAATGCAACAAAAGAAACGATTAGCTGTAAAACCCTTGCTAATTGTTGTGTTTGCTTTAACCCTTCTGCAACGTTTCGTATATATATACCGTTTTGATCAGATGGTTTAATAAATTTCTTTTCTTTAAAAAAAGTGGAAAGACTTTTTTCTAATGCGATAGCCCCTGTGTACCCTAACTCAGGTCGAAAAGCAACAATAATTTGATCTACCTTATCTGTATTTTTTTCTATCAATTGTAATGTGGTATAGGGCACATAAACTCTACGCTCCTCATCATCACCACCATCATCTTGATACACACCTACTACTTTAAAAACACTACCACCTAGGTCAATATAATTACCAATCGCATCTTCTTGACCGAATAAATCTTTTTCAACCAACCTTCCTATTACCGCAATCTTAGTTTTTTTCTGAATATCTAATTGATCTAGATACCTACCTTTCATGATAATGGTTTTCTCGGCAAATTGATGTGAAGGCGCAACACCCCTTGTAGAATAATTATTAGATTCGTTTTTATATTTAGTTAAGTAAGACCTACTAATTCTAGGAGTTACATATTCTAAAAACAATGGAAAGTCTTTTTCAATATCGGATAAATCAGATTTATCAAATTCTATCTGCCGACCAGATTTATATCCCTTATACGGCATTGTGGTTTGCCCTGGAAAAAATGTAATTATATTTTGCGCATCATCCTCAAAAAATAATTGGAAGGTATTTATAAGGCCATTACCAAAACCAAATAACACTACAAAAATTAAAATTCCCAAAGCCACCGTAAAACCAGATAAAAAAGTCCTTAACTTATTTTTCTGGATGGTTTGAAATATTTCTCTCCAATTATCTCTACTAAACATATTTTGCAGCTCTAACTTGTTCTATTTTCTTATCCTCTATAATAACACCATCCTTTAAATGAACAATTCGCTTACACATGTCTGCAATATCAGGTTCATGGGTAACAATCAATATCGTGTTCCCTTGATCATTTATCTTTTGAATTAGATCCATAACCTCATAAGAAGTTGTACTATCTAAAGCACCCGTTGGCTCATCTGCCAATAACACTTTAGGTTCCGCGGCCATAGCCCTTGCAATTGCAACACGTTGTTTCTGACCACCAGAAAGTTCGCTAGGTAAATGATTAGCCCATTCTTTAAGTCCAACTTGGGCTAAATATTTCAATGCCTTTTCTTGACGTTCCTTTCTAGGCACTTTTTGATAGTACAATGGCAGAGCAACATTCTCAGCAGCACTTTTATAATTAATAAGATTGAATGATTGAAATACGAAACCTAAAAATTTATTGCGATACTGTGCAGCCTTGGTTTCATTTAAATTTTTTATAGGGACTCCATCCAACGTGTAAGAACCTTCATCTAATTCATCTAACATACCCAAAATATTCAATAACGTAGATTTTCCAGAACCGGAAGAACCCATGATAGCTACTAATTCACCTTCCTCAACATTAAAATTTATTCCTTTAAGTACGTGAAGTGAATTCTTGCCCATTTTATAGGACTTATGAAGATCTTTAATTTGAATCATGTTGGTTGTTGTTTTAGACAATTTTCTACACTGTCTATGCTTTAGACTAACCAGTGTTTAAATTGTTACAGGAATTTATGTGTTTTTTTAAATTAATTTTCAGCCAATTCATCTGGCTTAACTTCGTTCCAAACTTTTATTTTTTCACCTTCTTTAATTCCAGAAATTATTTGAACATGAATACCATCGCTAATACCCAGTTCTATTTCTCTTCTTTCAAATTGTTGTTCTCCTATTTCAATTTCTACGAACGGTTTTTTAGTTTTATCATCAAACTGAACCAAAGCCTCCTTAACAGCTAAAACACTATCTGCACGAGCAAGTATTATAGATGCATTGGCACTTAAACCAGCTCTAATAAATATTGAATCTTGCTTTTTCAGAGTTCCTTTAATTTCAAATTGTATCGCGCCATTTTCCTCATTTCCTTTAGGAGCTATATAATCCAATACGGCATCGAAAACTTTATTTTCAATTGCTCCAACAGTTATTTCTAATGGAAGGTCTTCTTTAATTTTACCAACTTCAGACTCATCAACCTTACCTTCAAAAATCATTTTATCAACATCTGCAATCGCTGCAATAGTAGTTCCTTCATTAAAATTATTACTTTCAATAACCTGATTACCTACTTCTACAGGAACTTCTAGAACCATACCGCTAACCGTTGCTCTAATTTGAGTATTGGCAGCATTACCATACCCTGCAGTTGTACCTGTTTTAACAATATCGTATCTTTTATTAGCCGCAGTATATGATTGTTTTGCCTGATTATAAGTTACCTCTGCCCTTTCTAAATCCACTTTTGATATAACACCTTTATCGAACAGTCCTTTTTGGCGGCCCAAATTCCGTAGTTGATCATCTAAATTAATTTTAGTTTCGTCAATAGTATTTCTTGCATCATTCAAAGCATTAAGATTGGGAACAACCTTAATTGTACATAGCAAATCGCCCGATTTCACAAAATCGCCACCTTCAACAAATACCTCCTCAATTACCCCAGATATATTTGGTTTAATTAAAACCTCCTCTAACGGAAGTATACTACCCGTAGCCATTGTTTTCTTAATGATTGTCTGCTTCGAAGGTTCCTCGGTTAAATAAACTACAGGGTCCTCTGCATTCTTTTGATATAAATAAAACATAGACCCGCCAAAGGCCAGTACGATAATAAGTAAAATGATAATTGTTGTTGATTTTTTCATTTTTTTGATTGGTTATATATTTTTCTAATCGATAAATTTATTCTGTTCTTAATGCCTCAATAGGTCTTATTTTGATAGCACTTTGAGCAGGTATGAAGCCTGCTAACAATCCTGAGAATATTAAAATGACCAATGCGCTTACCACCACACCCAAACTTACACTGGGGTTTACAAACATATCTACTGGACCCACAGAATCAAGCACTGCATTTACCCCGTAAATAAAAGCTGCACCGAAAATGATTCCGACCATACCCGATATAATGGTCAAGAATATAGATTCCATTAAAATTTGTTTTTTAATAGACCAAGGCGCTTCTCCCAATGCCCTTCTAATACCAATTTCTTTAGTTCTTTCTTTAATCACAATCAACATGATATTACTTACCCCTATGATACCTGACAATAATACAAGAACACCAACAAAATAAGCGACCCAACGCAATGCACCGAACAAACTTTCTACCCTATTAAATTGCTCGTATAAATCAAAATAGCCTACCGCACGCTTATCATCTGGATGTATTTTTCTTTTCTCTTTCACCACACCCACAATTTTTTCCTTCATGTTTGAAATTGAACTACCGTCTTTAGCCGTAATTGCCATCCAGCCAACATCGTTAGACATATTAAATGCTTGTGAAAAGGCCGTAAAGGGTACAAATATTTCTTTTTGCCCCTCTTCACCATCGCCATCATTACTTTTCTTTTTATAAGTGCCTACCACCATAAAATTTACCCCTTGAATTTTCATGTAGGTACCTAGAACGTCTTCGCCTTTATCGTAGAGTTCATTTTTAACTCCATCACCTATGACAGCAATTTTTCTATTATCATCAATATCATTTAGATTAAGAAACCTTCCTGAGGTAATGGTCATTGGTTCTTGCCTAATAATCTGTGGGTAATCTCCATATACATTAAAAGCACCTGTTTTTAAGCCGCGCACGACATTATTACCACCACCAAAACCACCTAATTGATTTCGAGGAGATATAAACCTGAGATTTGGCACATTATCTTTTATAGCCTGTACATCTTCTAACTTAAAACTAAAGCGTCTACCTTTTGGTAGGCCCTTGTATGGTATTGTGGTATTTCTTGACCACATGAACATAGTATTGGTTGCGATATCTCCAAAATCTGCCCGTATTCCATTTTCTAAACCTTTGCCCGCAGCAAGAAGTATGATGAGAATGAAGATGCCCCACCCTACACCAAAAGAAGTAGCCAGTGTTCTAAAAACATTACTGGACAACACTTCTAAAATTTCCTTCCAACGGTCTTTGCTGAACATGGTTTAACTTTATTAATTAATAGTTTAAGGATTGAACTAATCAACAATCAATCCTAACACAATTTCAAATAGGAATTACTCGTCTCTTAAAGCCTCAATAACATGAATTTTCGCGGCTCTCCATGCAGGAAAAAATCCTGCTATAGCACCTGCGAAAATCAAAACAAAAACAGTAGTGAGCGCAACATTAAAATTCACTGAAGGGTTTAAAATATAATCTACTTCAACATGTGGGCCAACAATCTCCAATAACCCCATACTTAATATGAGTCCGCTAAAGCCTGCAATTGCAGTTATAAAAATAGCCTCGTGCAAAATCATTCCAACAATTGACCATGGTTTAGCTCCCAATGCTTTTCGAATACCAATTTCTCTAGTTCGTTCTTTCACCACTATTAGCATAATATTACTTACTCCAACAATACCAGCGATGATAGTACACACACCTACAAACCAAAAGAAAAATTTGATTCCACCCATTAGAGAATAAAAACGCTTAGCTTCCTCCATAGGATTATAAATCTGAATTGCACTTGTGTCATCTGGAGCTACGGTATGTGCTTTTTGAAGGTAAGACTTAAGGTCATTCTTAAACTTGATTGATTGTGCTACTGCAGCTTCAAAATCTTCTGCTGGCGGTAATGTATAAGACAAGTTATTTAATTTATCTGCTCCATTGAAAACTTGTTGGGCGGTACTTATAGGAATATAAATACGGTCTTCTTCACGTTCACCCCCAATATCACCGTATACCCCGACAATTTTAAATGATATCCCAGATATATCTAAAAACTCTCCAACGGGGCTCTCTAATTCTTTAAATACTTCACGATTTATTTTGTTACTGATAATGGCAACCTTTGCCTTGGTATCCTCATCTTGCTGATTCAAAAATCTACCTTGCGAAATAAATTCGTTTTCTATGAATTGAAATTGATGAGATACACCTTGTACATTATATGCTAAAGATTCATTCCCATAATTGACAAATGAATTTCGCACGAATAGCCTTGGAGATTTATTCTCTATTTGATCCTCTAATAAAACTGCTGCAAACTCATAATTCTCATTTCGTAATTGAATAGGCCTACCAGGGTTCATCCCTTTATATTCAATTGTGGTAACTCCTGGCCAAACCCAAACACTAGTTGCTGCATCCTGTTCAAATTCTTTGGCAATACCATTTTGCATGCCTTGCCCGAAACCCAATAAAATAACTAGAATGAAAATTCCTGAAGCCACGGAAAGTCCTGTGAGAAAGGTGCGCAATTTATTTTTGCGAATAGTATCGAAGATTTCCTGCCAACGTTCTAGATCGAACATGAGATTGATTAATTTGATTGATTGATGAATGCAATACAAGTATTACACAATCATAAGACTAATCAAACGGAAGAATGTTACACTATTAAGGTGAAAATTACAAAAATTGGTTTATGTCCGCATTTTTTTATAGATAAAATAGAATAAGCCAGCGACCAAAACATAGGGTATAGCCATCAAATAAACAATACCGTTATTAATACCCTCGGCAGCTTTACCCGACGATTCACTTTCTAATACCGCTCTACACATAGCACATTGTGCATCAGCATCAAATGGCACTACTATTAGCACCGCTACAAGTATAATTATTGTCCGTTTACTACACATAATAAGGAGATATCATTAGGTAGACCACGACACCAGTAACAGCAACATACAACCAAACAGGAAAAGTGTATTTCGCCAATGCTCTATGATCTTCAAATTTCTTTAAATATGCCATTGTATACGTACGCAACACAAGAGGAATTAATGCAATGGATAATACGATATGTGTTATTAAGATGAAAAAATATAGATAACGGATAACGCCTTCACCACCAAAAGAAGTGGAATCTGAAGTCATATGATATGCAATATACATTACCAGAAACATCAAAGACAAAACAATGTTCGTTGTCATTAAATTTTGATGAAGTTTCTCATTACCATTTTTAATTGCCCATACAGCTACCAACAACAAAACAGCAGTAACGCCATTTATAGTAGCATAGATTGGAGGCAAGAATGACAATGGTTCTACATTAGGAATTTTAACCCCAAAAAGTATGGCAACTACCACAGGAATAACAATTGAAACAACTGTTATCAATCGATTAAATTTTCGTTCGTCTGACACGTTCACTTGCATATTTAAAACTTTACTCTTTTAACAACTTTTGAATATCACTTTTTAAAATACCTATCTCTTCGGTCTCGCCCTGATCATTAGCCCCTTCTTTCTCTAAAATAGCACCTCTATAGTACACAATAGGATTTCCAAATTCATCTATTCTAGACCTTAAAAAGCCATCCTTATCTACTAATGCAAACAACCCAGAATGTTCAAAACCACCTGGAACATCTGGCATTTCTGCAGCAAATATATTGAAGCCAGCATTTGCTAATTCATAAACGGCATCCTTATCACCCGTCAATAAATTCCAACCAGAGTTTTGAATTTTATATTTCTCAGCATAGGCTCTTAATACCTGTGGTGTATCAAAATCTGGAGTGATACTAAATGAAGCAATACCAAATTTTTTATTTCCTTTAAATTGTCTTTGAACATTGACAAGGTTTGTGGTCATTACAGGACATATACTAGGGCATCTCGTAAAAAAGAAATCTACCACATATACTTTACCCAAATAGTCCTTATCACTAACTAAAACACTGTCTTGATTGATGAATTCAAAAGAAGGTACTTTCCGCTTTTTACCATCTAATAAAATATACCCCAATTTCTCATTTTTAACGGATACATTAAGTCGGTCGTTTTCTACGACTGTATTTGATGATAATCTTTCCACTATTCGTGGAATAACAATTATTCCGAAAATCAGAACTATTAATGAAACCCAGACATACGTATACTTCTTATTCATTATTCAGTTCTTTCAGTTTTGTTCTTTTTTAAGGCCAGACGATATTCTGCTAAAACTATTTTTACATCATCTATCATTTTATTATTCAAATCAGCAACAGAATTCGAATTAAAACCATATTTCGTGTCTTCATCCTCATCCTTAGTCCTACCCCTAAGTTTGAAATCTTTATCAATTATAAAAACATAGGGAGTTCCCAATTTATCATCTAATTGAATATCTGTTTTGAGACTAGAATAAAGGTTCTTTATATCTTCTTGAGTAGCAAATACGAAATTCCACTTATTAATTTCTGACAAGGTTGCAAGCTCCTTTTTAATTTCATCTACTTTATCCTCAGTGCCAATTGGTACGACCATAACAAACTGAAAATCATTAAATTCATGAAATCGTTTATAAATCTTTTGGTTTAGATTAAATGCGTTTCCTTTTCTCGAATCTACATTTGTACCTAAGAAACCTAAAACGCTAATTTTATCTTTGAACCTTACTTCTTTGGAAAAATTTAATTCCTCAACATTTTCAGTAAGTACTGGCAATCTACCAAAGTTATTAACCCCTGAAGCAAAGAATAAATAGGCAACGATTGGAAGCACAAACAAGACAATAAGAACAAAGGCCTTTTTCATAAATCAAGAAAAAAAATTATCGGTCAAATTAGTTAACCTCGATTGAATTTCTATTAAAATAGAAACTATACAAAAATAAAAAAGACGGTTATAAAACCGTCTTTTAATTCTGTTAATTCTAGCTTAGAAATTCCAACTAACGAAGCCATCTTTATATACGTTGTAAATATAATCTGCTTCAACTAGTAGAATAAATACTAAATACAACACCAAGAATATTGGTGTCCAAACAATAGCTCTTCTTAAGGCAGACTTTTCGTCACGTAAGTGCATAAAGTCCCAAGCAATATAATACGCTTTAACCAAGGTAAGTATAATGAATATCCAGTTTAGCAACTTCATGCCTAATACATGAGTATCTGTTAAGGCTTCTGGCTTCATAATACCTAAAACAACTTCTACAGCTGTAATTATAGTCAAGAAAACTAATACTCCCCAGATTTTCTGTGTGTTAGATTTGAACTTTACAAGTCCTCTAAAAATTTCTAATTTATGTCCGTGTGCCATTTTACTATAATCTATTAAATAAATCTATCGCAATTCTTCAATCTTTTAGTAAGATTAAACCAAGTAGAAAAAGGTAAATACGAAAACCCATACTAAATCTACAAAGTGCCAGTACAACCCAATTTTCTCAACCATTTCATAATGTCCTCTTCGTTCATATGTACCAAGAATAACATTAAAGAATATGATGATATTAATTATCACCCCAGAAAAAACGTGAAAACCGTGAAAACCAGTTATAAAGAAGAAAAAATCTGCAAATAACCTGCTGCCGTACTCATTATGAATTAAGTTGGCACCTTCAACAACTTGTGATGCATCTGCTAATTTCGCTAATGAAGCTTGTCTATCTAAAAGGGTTTTCTCCCCTTCTTCATTAATTAATTCTGTCCTAATTAAAATATTAGGATCTGCCTTAAAGCCTTCAACAACCTCTTCTAAAGAAAAACTAGTTAATGTTGGTTCATCAAAGAACCATAGACCATTCTTTCTTTCGTGTATGACTCTTTCACCTGGTAATGAAACAGCGAAATCTGACAATGAAGCTCTTTCTCCACTATCTGCTTTTACGAATTGTAAAATTCTACCACCTTTAGTTTCTAGAGCGCCATGATCACCTTTAATAAAAGTTCCCCATTCCCATGCTTGTGAACCAACGAATATTGCACCTCCAATAATGGTAGCGAACATATACCAAATAACTGCATTTTGCTTCATTTTATGACCAGCATCAACCGCTAATACCATCGTTACCGATGACATAATCAAAATAAAGGTCATGAAAGCAACATAAATCATGGGGTAATTACCATGAAAAAATGGAACGTGGGTAAATACCTCATCGGCAATTGGCCATGTTTCTATAAATTTAAATCTTGAAAAGCCGTAAGCTGCTAAAAATCCTGAGAAAGTTAACGCATCCGACACAAGGAAAAACCACATCATTAACTTGCCGTAGCTTGCTCCTAAGGGTTGATTGCCTCCACCCCATACGCTTGTTTCCGTTCCCGTTGTCACCGTAGAATCCATATACTGATTATCGTTTTAATAAAACTTTAGCAAATTTACATTTTTTTGAACTATATAAAAGCGCAATTTGAGTCAAAACTTATTTTCAGACACTTTTTATTTAACAAAGGTCATAAATATCACCAAATAGACCCATAACAAATCTAAAAAATGCCAAAAAGTTGCCCCTAAGGTAACTCCTAAATAATTTCCTTTACTATATTTCCCTTTACTTTGGTTATATAATACGACCAATAGTGAAATCATTCCTGCTACAACGTGAACAATATGCACCATAGCTATAAGAAATACATAAGACATTTTTATACTACTTGTTGGGCCTGTAAAATAATATCCTTGCGCTACCATTTCTGAAAAACCAGAGAATTGGAGTACTATGAATACGATACCAAGCGCGAAAGTTATCCATAACCAAAGAGTACCCTTACTAGACTGCCCTTCTTTAATAGCATTTTTCGCCAACATATAACAAAAGCTACTAATGATAATAACAATAGTACTATATATAAAAAACTGGGGTAAAGCTACATCACTAGACCAATCTTCTCTTGAGCTACTGACAATGTACGCACTGGTCCAACCAGCAAACCCCATTAACAAACTTACGATACCAAACCACAGCATCATTTTTTTTGCCCTGGCATTTTTCTCTTCCTCTGTTCCTTGTGTCAAATCCATATTAACCTAAAAATTTATCTATTACATATACTATTTGCATCAGAGTTATATAACTGACGCTTGCTAGCATTAATTTTCTCGCAGAAGCATTGTCCCTTTTTGAATACAACTTAAAGGCAAAGCCCAACATCACAGCTCCCATCAAAAATACAATTACTGCCGCTATGACTGATAATTGCAATCTACCCGTAATACCAAAAACAGGTATTACCGATACTACCATCATCCAAATCGTATACATGATTATTTGAAGTACAGTAGCGGCATCTTTTTTACCAGTTGGCAACATTTTAAATCCGCCACTTCGGTAATCATCATCTAACATCCATCCTAAAGCCCAAAAATGAGGGAATTGCCAAAAAAATTGGATCATAAATAAGGTTCCTGGCTCAATACCAAAATCATCAGTAGCAGCAACCCAACCTAACATAAATGGAATTGCTCCAGGAATTGCTCCGACAAATACCGCTAATGGCGTTATAGTTTTCAACGGAGTATACACACTGGTATAAAGAAATATAGAAATAGCCCCAAACATTGCCGTTTTAGGATTCAAAAGATATAATGCCAATACACCGAGCAATGTTAAAACAATTGCCATAGTCATAGCTGACTTAACCGAAATTCTACCTGTAGGAATAGGCCTATTTTTAGTACGCTTCATTAATGCGTCTAAATCTCTTTCTATTACTTGATTGTACGCGTTACTTGCACCAACCATGCAATAACCGCCAAATGCCAAGAGCACTACTTGTAACCATTGAATTTCATAAGCACCTAAAAAATACCCAGCAATCGAAGAAAAAACGACACTAATTGCCAATCTAGCTTTGGTAATCTCCTTAAAATCAGCAAAAATTAATGCTAGTGCATTACTTTTTGTCGAACTAACGGCCGTTTTCATATTTCATTTAAATAGATCTGCAAAGATAACCCCCTAGTCATATTTCTGCAACCTTAAACCTTTATTTCTAGTATATTTGAGAGTAACTCAAATAACTTCTTATCTCTTAAAAATGAAACACTTAATATCTATTTTCACGCTAGTGACACTTATGCTTATCTCTGCAATTTCTTGGAGCCAAGAAGATAACGTCACAATTACTGTAGATACTCTTACTAATGAAGTATATATGCTTACCGGCCAAGGTGGCAATATCGGACTCTATGTAAATACCACCAATACATATATGATTGATGATCAGTTTGCACGGCTAAGTCCCAAAATAAAGCAAGCGATAGCAACCATTACCAAACAGCCTGTAACCTATTTATTTAACACACATATGCATGGAGACCACACTGGCGGCAATGCAGAATTCAATACCAATACAACAACTTTAATCGCCCAAGATAATGTTCGAAAGAGCCTAGAGCAGCGAATTACCGAAAAACCTGAGCTTAGCAAAGACATTCTACCAGAAATAAGTTTTTCTGAAGAGCTTAAACTGTATCAAGATGATGAAACTATTATGGCATTTCACGTACATAACGCTCATACCAATGGTGATGCCATGATATACTTCATGAAAAATAATGTCTTACATATGGGTGACACTTACTTTTCAGGACGCTATCCTTATATTGATTTAGATAACGGCGGAAGCGTTGATGGTTATATTAACGCACAAAAGAAGGCTTTAATGCTAATCGATGAGAACACGGTTATAATACCTGGTCACGGACGACCATCAAATAAAAAAGAACTTACCACCTACATTACCATGTTAGAAGATATTAAAAATAACACCTTAAAAGCAATAGAATCAGGAAAAACATTAGAGCAAATTAAAACGGACACTTCCATTTCTGGTACATATGACACTGATTATGGAACTGGCTTTATCAATCCTGAAAAATTGAGAAGTACATTCTACACAAGTTTAAAAAAGTAGCAATTACTATTAAAAACAAAAAAATCCCAAGCTAATAGCTTGGGATTTTTATATTATAAAATAGCTTTATAAACTATTGTAATTTAAAGTTAATTGGAATACTAAAAGGTACACGTACTGCTCTACCTCTTTGCTTACCTGGTGTCATTTTAGGTAGCTTACCAATAATCCTAGCAGCCTCAGCCTCTAAGTTTTTATCTGGACCACGCATTCTAATGTTACCGATGCTACCATCTTTTTGAATAACGAACATAACACTAACTCTGCCCTGAACACCCATTTCTTGAGCTATTTCTGGGTAACGGAAGTTTTTACCAATATGCTTTTGAATCATTGAATTGAAACAAGCTCTCTTATCGCTCTCATTTTCACAACCTGGAAAAACTGGTACATCTTCAATTACAGCGAAAGGTACATCTACATCCTCTTCAATTTCATCAACGATTACATCATCAACCTCAACAATTTCTTCTTCTTGACTAGTTTCAGTAGACTCAATTACCGTTTCTTCAACCTCTTCTTCATCTTCTACAACCTCAATAATTTCAGGTGCAGCTGGTGGCGGTGGAGGTGGTGGAGTTTTAATCTGTTCGGTCATAGGAACCTCTTCATCTAAAAGGTCATCCACATTCATAGAAATATCATAATCATTGACTTCATCATAAGTCTTCCACTCAAATGCCACATAAGTAAATAGCATTACCGCGAACAATCCGATAACAAAATAAAGACTACTGTTCTTCGTTAAATCCGCCTTAGGATTCTTTTTAGGTTCCATATATATTCAATTTAGTGATTGCTAATTTAACTAAATAATCTATAAAAATGCAATTAATATTTTCATTTTAACGATGGCTTTCGAAAAAACAAAAATCGTATGACCAACATTCCTACTATAGCTCCGATAGAATTGGCCAATACGTCTAGCGGATCACCATGTCTATTATCAGTAGCTACATGTTGTATAACCTCAATAATTATGCCGTAAACTATTGCAAATAAAACAATGTACCACAGCAACTTAAGCATGCCATTTACTTGCAACTCCTTCTTGATACTTGCCAAAAAAGCCAATAAAACCATTACAAAATAAAAGGTAAAATGAACCGCCTTATCCATATGCGGAATATCGAACCTAGAAGTATCTAAATCTGAAAAAGAAAATAAGCTGAAAAATGTTACAAACATCATCCAGCTTATGAATAGTACTTTATAAATAAGGTTTTTACCCACCTATAATCTCTTTATATGCTGCGTCACTCAATAAATCATCCAATTCACTGGCATCACTAAATTTTATTTTAACCATCCAACCTGCACCATAAGGGTCAGAATTAACATTTTCTGGTTCATCTTCAAGCGACTCGTTGAATTCAACTATTTCACCAGATAAAGGAGAAAATAGATCTGAAACTGTTTTTACAGCCTCAACAGTTCCAAAAATTGCTTCACGGTCTAAAGTTTCATCTAAGGTGTCTACTTCGACATATACAATATCACCTAGTTCACCTTGGGCAAAATCTGTAATACCAACGGTTGCAATATCACCGTCAATCTTCACCCATTCGTGGTCTTTTGTATACTTTAATTCAGCTGGTATATTCATTATAAATGTTTATTATTTTTTTACTTCGGCAAATGTATCGTTTTCCAATTAGCTTATCAAAAAATTAACCGTTGTAATAGTTTCCTTCAAATTGTTGGTAAATACAAGATTTATAGATTTAGGAACATCCTATTAATTACCGAAATTGTAGCGTATGGTAAAACCTGTATTAATCGTAGTTTGAGGAAATGCGGTCGATACAGCAAATTTCGAAAAGGAATGATCATAAAAGAACAACGCATTCAGATTCTTACTTAGTGCATAATCAGCAGTAAATTTAAGTGACATTAAATTTTGACCAGAGGTTATTTGATTGTTGTTTATATCTAGATTTCTAATAATCGTAATATTATCACGCAATGTTACGTCGGCCTTCAAATTTAAATCTCCTTTTAATCTCGTCTTATTTCCACCAATATTGGTTACGAATTTGACATCTTTAAAACGATACCCCATACCTACCGTATATTCCTTACCATTAATTTCAGTCATAAGGTTGTTATCAAAACTTAATGATAAAGCTCTATCTGTTCTAACCTCAGCCAAAATACTAATCGAGTTTTTCATCTCAAAATCTACTCTTACTAGCGGATTAAACTGATCGGTAAGCACTACGTTATTCAAAATCAAATCTGACAACAAATCGCCATTCTCAGGATCTACTTGAGGCAAACCATCATTACGTAACTGAACTTTTTCAAGATTCGTCTGGTACGAGTTAATACTATATGCAGAACGATACCCATGACTTAGTGAAAAACGTTTAAATTTCTTTTTAAACCATTTGCTCTTCATCAACCCGGTATACTTTATACTCCAGTTAGGTATTGGTATATCTCTAAAAGTATCTAAATTAACCCGACTAGCATCTTGGCCTGTATACGCAGCAAAGAACGCAGGCAATAAAACCTCTTGCTGTGTTTTGCCATATAATTGAGGAAAACCATCATCATCTAATGTACCAGCCGCTTGGCCTCTATCAGTAATTAATCTATTGGCTATTGTAATTCTATTTTCTTTAAACTGAGTAAAATTATCTGAATCGAACTCATCACTCTTACCAAATGCGGTACCAATCATCATGGTAGAAATGCTAAAACTACCATAGTTGTTACCTAATTGAACATTATATTCTTGATCTGTAACATTGAAATTTTCTTGATAACTGTCTGAAAATTGTCTGTCAGCCACCAAATCAATAGTAATATCTTTTGTTGGTTGTGCCGTAGCTGTAATATTTAACTGCTTATTTGTTCTTTGGATGAATTGTTCATTAAACTGTTCAAAACCAGTTAGCCATCCATTTCTAGCGGCTTCAAAACGAACATCTGCCTGACTACCGAAAACAAACCCAATTGTTGGCCTAGCAGTACCAATAAACCCAACAGACTGCGTATAGCCTGGAAGCACTGTACCATTATTCTCGCTATAGTTAAAGTTTAATCTTTTTACCATAGTAACTATATCAACTACAGTATTAAACATATCACTTGTCTTACCCTTAATTTTTTCTTGATCCTCTGCTGGCACTCCGGCTTTATCCCTTCTAATAGGCCCGGTAGCAGTTTCTGTTGGTGCTGCGCGCTTTTTAAGCCCTATCATATCATAGAATTTTTGCAAGGTCAATGATGATGTAATGGTATGCGTATTTGCATTCTGAACAGTATTAACATCACTACCTACCACTGCTAAAATAGCATCTCCACCTCTTTGCCAATCAAAATTACTGGTGTAGGTATATTGTGTACTTATAAAATCTAAAGCCGGTATTTTTGCAAAAGGAACTTCATAATTTAACTGCATCTGTTGCGAATGCCTGTTTGGTTCACCAATATCAAAGAAACCATCCCATAGCCCTAGTGCATTGTTAATTCTATCTACCGATTCTAATGGTTCATCTTCATTAAGGTAATTACGAACTATATTATTGTTCGATGCCGTTAGGTTTAATCGTAACGATTTCGTTAAGTTATAATTAACAGCGTACTGCCAATTAAATAGATAATTACGTTGTTGCAGTTCTGGTAATTGAATTCTGTCCTCATTCTCCTGATAAACATCTCTAAATCGTTGTGCATTAAATTGTCGATTTATATTAGAGTTTACACCAATGGTCGATGGTAATAAATTCAAGTTTAAATCTTTTAACCATTTCCAATATTTTCCAGTAAATAAAGAGTCGTTTTTAGCAAATGGCGCAACCTCCAACGGCTCAAAACTGTGGTTGTAGACAAAACCTGTATTTACCGTTTGGTCTCTTAATTGTGAAATCTCAAAATCGCGATGATCCGTTTCGTTATAACTATAGTTAAATGTAAAGTTCTCTATATCGTAAAAGTTGGCGTCAGCCTCATCGCCACGATCTTTACGAACTCCTATTAAATTGATACTCGTTCTCTTTGTATAATCTTCCGCTTGCTCTAAAACATCATCTTTTCCTTCTTGAGTATCTTCAGCAGCTATTCTATCCTCTAGTTTTAAATCATCATATACAGGGTCAAATTCAGGAGTAATTACCTGCTCTGATATGCCGTAGTTGAACGGCAACTGAATTCCCCATTTTTTAGGAAGTAGTTGGCCAACATTAACATTGGTGACAACATCATAAGATATTGCATCTTCACGAGCACGTTCATTTGGCATTTGGTCGATAGAGCCAAAACCAGAAGTACTTTTACTTCCTGTAGCGCTAATATTGGCAAAATCTGCAATATTGGCATCAATGGCAGCAATGGCAGCCCATCCGCCGTTATTATCTAATCCGGCAAGACGAAGTTCATTGAACCACACCTCACCCCTAGCAGGTAGATTATCTTGGTTCTTCACACCAACCATTATGGTACGTATACTACCTAATGAAGGGTTACCTTTTATTCCAATACGTATTCTTCCTGGTGTACGTACATCAAATTCATTTACAGGAATAACTTCCCCATTCTCCACTTCAAAAAATCGAATCTCACTTAAATCACCATCTGATATCCAAAGAGACTTTACTTTATTTAAATCACTAAGTGCAATATTCATTTGATTCGCCTCTGGCCAAATCTCACTTTCTGAAACACCCGTAAACGGAGTAAATTCTAATGGTAGTTCTATCTGATAGAAGTTTTGTGTAAAATCGGTACCCATACGCAAGAAACCAACCAAAGGTGTCGACGTATCGGCGTAATCACTATCTACAATCTTTTCAGCATGCAAGAACATTTTTAAATTCTTGTATTGACGAATATCAATATTTAAGTTTTTGAACACACCACGTGAATCGCGAGGCTCTAAATTCTCGACTAATAAAGAAAGAGATTGTTCATTTTGACGAATAATAGTATTGTTATTGTTTAATTGTTCCCTTATTACTCCTGGTGGTAACACGTAAGGTATAGGTGTTCTATTACTATTTTCTTCAATATTTACGGTATTTACATCTAAAGTCGTACCATCATCTGCCGGATTATTATCAATATCAGCATCTTGTAATGTTCTAGTATACGTTCTCCAATCTCCTCGAACCAAATCTAACGTTGCAAAACGTAAAACTGTAGGGTTATTGAAACCTGTCATGTACATTCTCATGAAGCTTATTGACCTAAAATCTGTGATTCCACCAACAGCATCACTAAAATCACTTAATGGAATTTTATACTGAATCCATCTATAATTTACATCATCTCCATTTGGAATTCTGGTGCCGCTAGCTACACCTTCTCTAATATCGGTTACATACTTATCATTGATTGATGTGTTAGGTTTAATCGCTATTCGATATTCATAATAACTATTCACCGTATTCATAGTTAAATCACGGTCGATATCTTCAACATCAGGTAACGTAGTAGAACCTCTATTTGTATTGGTGACAGCAACAGGCGAGTTACCTTCAGGACTATTGAAATCTATATATCTTTCTAAAATACTACCTTCTCTATTCAAATAATAAGCGTAATTATCCAAGGCTGGATCACTACCATCATTATTCGTGAAAACTGAACTTTCGTTAGTATCATTCAATCCATCAAAACCAATATCTTGCAAACGTCTATTAGGCTCACTGGCATCAAATGCATATACTAAAGATTGTGTTGCGGGTACTTCACCCCATGAAGTAGGAGCTATAAAATCGTTACTATCTACGCCCGGTAATCCATTTTCATATTGTTTTTTACCATCACGCAAAATATCCTCTGAAATATTACCCAAGTTTAGCACTAGTTCACCTGACCCTGATGCAATACCATCTACAAATGGATCCATTACCCAAAACTGAACGAACTCCACATTACTTTGCTCAAAATCGGTACTGCTCAACGAGCGCATCATACCACCCCATTTTTCACTAGGTGCATCAATTGCAAAGTCTGGGTTGTTATTGTAAGGTCCCTTAACTGATGGATAATACACCATATCTAAGGTAGTTTGCACCTGAGTTTGGCCTTGAGCGACATCGGTCTGTGGAAAAACCTCATCGATATATATTCTACGTGTAGGGTTTGTAGAAACGTCATCATCACTTATTTCTGCAGGTCTTTGATTGGTATAAAAGATAGGATCAATGGTATACCATGATAATTTAGCTCTGCCATAACCATTTAATAAGTTGTCTACATCAGTAGGTGAACTACCGAAAAGCTGACCTCCATTACCAAATTCTAAAGGCATACTTGATATCGACCAACCAAGCGAAGCTCTAATATCTATTAATGCTTGAGCACCTTCAAAATCATCTAAGTACGTTGTTGTTTCCCCATTGAAATCTGCATTTTTAGGTGAGCTAGGTTTCAACATGGCCATCTCAGCTCTTATAGATACATTCGATGGAACATCGGTATCGATATTCGGAAGTTTGTTTACC
Organism: Maribacter arcticus; assembly: GCF_900167935.1. Classification (GTDB taxonomy): domain Bacteria; phylum Bacteroidota; class Bacteroidia; order Flavobacteriales; family Flavobacteriaceae; genus Maribacter; species Maribacter arcticus. Next base: position 110,583 of record NZ_FUYL01000003.1, read on the forward strand.
ATGCGTGTCAACCAAGGCACTTCGGTAGAAAAATTACCGTTTAGTCCGAAAATAGTATTGTTAACTGGTTCAACCCCGTAATTGGATTTCTGTGTTAACGGGCGCTCATTCAAGTTTAACAAGGTACCACCCAGTACAAATTTTTCATTGATTTGATGCTCAACATTTACACCTGTAAATCGACGTGTTTGTTGGCCAAACACTGCATTGTTCTCTACAGAAATATTAATAGGAACATTAGAAGCCTCTAAACTAGGATCTAATATCTGTACGGTTCCTGCTTGGTAATTTACGGTATAATCAATTCCCTCTTGCAGTTGTCGACCTCCTGCAGTAACCCGTACAGAACCTCTAGGAACATTGAATGCACCAATAGGAATACCATTACTACCTTCTGATTTATAATTACCTTTTAATAAGAACTTATTTTTTTCTGGATCCTGTAATGCGGCAGCCTTCGTCAGTTCATACATGTCTCTAAAGACATATTGCTCTTGGTTAGCATTATACCCAGATGTATTATTATATTGACCACTATTACCGTTCTCTAATTGTTCATATAGAAATTGACCAAACGGCTCTACTTTCGTGAAAATAATACGACCACCTTGTACATCTATAGTCTGACCGGCTACGAAATCAAAAAAGCCATCACCCCCTGGTTGAATATCATTATAAACATTTAATCTGTCTAAATTAAAGACATTCAAAAGAATACGCTCTTCTAAGCCTTCAGGCCAACCCGAGCCGGGTCCTTCTTCAACAGGTGTAATATAGTTTCTTGGCGTAGGATCAGAATACAAAATATTCATCTTAAAATCGTCTTCGCTTAAACGAAATGCTCCTGTAGCATATATATTCTTCATCATTAAATCCCAAATAGGATCGTTGATGTTCGTTATATTACTTTTTAATAATTTTAGTATTAGCGTATTGTTTTCAATAATAGGGTTTGCACCTTGAGAAACTGTGGTAGCTTCTAACCCGCCATTCGCAAATTCACCAACCTGAAAAACTTCACCTTGAAAAGTATATTGAAAGGCGACACCCAGTACTTCGTCATTACTTAATCTTTGGTTTAAAGAAATATAGCCCAATTGGGTATTATACTCAAAATCTCTACCCTGCTCTAACTTTCTGGCATTCTCTAATAATGCATAATCAAAACCTTGATTAGGATTATACCCTCCAGAAAAACTTGCAGCATTAAAACCGCCTTCTACGGTTGCTATTTCTCTAATGTTATCATTTAATGCACCGCCATTTCCAATTAAAGCTGGATCATAATCGTTCGCATTGTTTCTTGGTCTTAAATCGCCAACTCCATTAAAGAAATTTGCACCACTACCATTATTTATTCCAACTCTAGTTTTGTCTCTATTAGCCTCACCTAAATCTTGAATCGCAACAACATTACGAACGTTCAGTGTTTGTTGACTTCTATTCGTAACCCAAACCTCTATACGTGTAATTTGCACCTGACTTTGGATATATGGATATGTTGAAAGTGCACGATCATAATTATCTCTAAAATATTGTGATAAGAAAAAGTGTCTATTCTCATCATAGTCTAATGCGGTCAATGAGAATTCATTTAAAGTTCCTCCACCTTGAGCAACAACTGTATTATTTTGCGAACGTTGTTCCGAAAACACGGCGGTAACCGAAGTTTTACCAAACTGCAATTTGGTCTTTACACCAAAAAGACTCTGCGCTCCTTGTATTAAAGAGCTATTCAATGGCATATTCACATTACCCACTTCGATAGATTGAATTATATCATCCTCTGTTGGTGTATAATCAAGCTTTACAATATTCTGAAAATCAAAAGTAGCTTCGGTATCATAATTCGCTGTTACCTGTAATCGTTCTCCAATTTTACCCAACATACTAAGACTAATACGTTGATCAAAGTCGAACGAAAGATTGGTTCTATTACGAGGTGAAAGTGACGGATTGTCGTTTTTCTGCCAAATAACACCCAAATCCATAGCTACAGAACCTTGTGGGATAATTTCTATAGTATTACCTCCAAAAATGGAAGAGAAAAAATCATTGTTGACATAAAAATTAGGGAGTAAGTTTTTACGCGCCTCTTCACTACCGGCTTTTCTACCAGAAAAAGCATCGGACTTTTCTTTAAAATAAGACTTAATCCCTTCTTTCTCTATAAGATCAAAATATTGATCAGGAGTTAGAATTATTGGATATCCTATATTAAAATCGCCAACGCTTTCATTATAGATATAACGATCAAGTTTAGGGTCGTAAATATATTTAGAAACGATACTTTCTGGATTATCAAGAAGTATACGACCAAGATTAAATCCTGTCTTTACAGAATCAATTTCCTGTTCCTCTGTTTCTTGCGCCATAACAACCGCCATGGAACCAAAAAACATACAGAATAGAAAGATATACTTAAAAGAAGTTTTAAGATTTTTAATTGCCCCGATTTTTTAAACTTATTACAAATTTTTCAGCGCGAGTTTAATAATATTCTCTACGCTTAAGGAAGAATCTTGACTAAGCACTTTATCGACAACCCGTTCTGCCTGTTTACGTGCGAAGCCTAGAACTTCTAAAGCAGATAACGCTTCATCTTTATTTGTATTGTTTGCGCTTAGTGAAAGTTCGTCTATATCATAGACTTTTAATACCTTATCTCGAAGATCTAAAATTACACGTTGGGCAGTTTTTGCTCCAATTCCTTTAATTGCTTGAATGGTGGGGACATCGCCATTAGCAATTGCATCTCTAATTTGAGACGGTGACATTGAAGAAAGCATTGTTCTGGCAATACTTGAGCCAATACCAGAAACTGATAATAATAACCTGAAAATTTCACGCTCAGATTTCTCCATGAAACCAAATAAAGTATGAGAATCTTCCTTCACTTGAAGATGGGTAAATATGGAAACGTTCTCCTGTTCTGGTAATTTAGAGAACGTATTTAATGATATATTCACAAAATAACCAACGCCACCACATTCAATTATAATATGTGTTGGATTCTTCTCTACCAGTTTACCTCTTAAGTGATGTATCATATGCCCTTAAATTAAATAGGGAAATAAAGTTAAACACTTATCTCCCTATTTCTATTTTACTTAAAATCTTAACTTATTTAGTCTCTTTTGCCTTTTTGCGTTTTTCACGCTCTTGCACATCAATCACGGCAACTGCAGCCATGTTAACGATTTCATCAACACTTGCCCCTAATTGCATGATATGCACAGATTTTCTCAAACCTACCATAATTGGACCAATTGAATCTGCTTTATTTAATTCTTTAAGCAATTTATACGTAATGTTAGCCGATTCTAAATTCGGAAAAATCAATGTGTTTACTGTTTTTCCTGCAAGTTTTGAAAACGGGAATTTACTTTGATGCAATTCCTTGTTGAGTGCAAAATCTATCTGAATTTCACCGTCAACAACTAAGTTAGGCTTATTTTCATGCAATATTCGAACTGCTTCCCTAACTTTTCTTGAATTCGGATGTGAAGAAGACCCGAAGTTAGCATAGCTTAACATCGCCAGAACTGGATCAAACCCAAAGTTAGAAGCTACATTTGCAGTCATTTGTGCAATATCTGCTAGCTCCTCAGCATTTGGATCAATATTTATAGAAGTATCTGCTAAAAACATAGGACCTCTTTCAGTAATCATAATATTTACAGTAGCCACTTTTTTCACTCCAGTTGCCCTTCCAATTACCTCCAAAATTGGTTTCACCACTGTTGGATAAGCTCTTGAATAACCCGATATCATACCATCGGCATCACCTTCTAAAACCATCATAGCACCAAAATAATTACGCTCACGCATTTTTATTTTTGCACTGTAAAAAGTAACTCCACTTCGTTTACGGCTTTCCCAATATTTAGTAGCATAACGTATATGACGCTCATCAAATTCTTCTGACATTGGATCAATGATTACCAAATCGGCATCAAACTCCAATTCCTTCTTTAATTCTAAAATAACATCTTTTCTTCCTAAAAGTACAGGTATAGCAATACCTTCTTCGTGTACAATCTGAGCTGCCTTTAAAACATCTAAATGGTCTGCCTCTGCAAATACAATTTTCTTAGCATTAGAACGAGCTCTACCGTGCAATAAACGAACAACTTTATTATCATTGCCAGAACGCATCATTAATTCTTCTCGATACTTGTCCCAGTCTTGAATAGGTGCCTTTGCTACGCCACTTTCCATTGCCGCTTTTGCAACAGCTGGGGGTATCTCATAAATTAGACGTTGATCAAAAGGTTTCGGAATAATATATTCTTTTCCAAAAGTCAACCTAGTTTCACCATATGCAATATTTACTTGCTCTGGCACAGGCTGTTTAGTTAAATTGGCTAAAGCTTTCACAGCAGCCATTTTCATATCCTCATTAATTGCGGTTGCCCTAACATCTAAAGCTCCCCTAAAAATAAATGGAAAACCTAACACATTATTCACTTGGTTTGGATGATCAGATCTTCCCGTAGCCATTATGATATCCTTACGGGTAGCAACAGCCAAATCGTAGGCGATTTCAGGATCAGGGTTTGCCATAGCAAATACAATCGGATTCTCTGCCATAGAAGTTAGCATCGCTGGTGATACCACATTCGCAATGGATAGCCCAACAAATACATCTGCATTCACCATTGCCTCATCAAGCGTATCTATTTTTCTATCTGTAGCGAACTCTTTCTTAGATTCTGAAAGATTTTTAGCGTCTTTTCGAATGACACCTTTACTGTCTAGCATGACAATATTCTCTGCCTTCGCACCAAAGGCCTTGTACAATTTCGTACATGAAACAGCAGCCGCACCAGCACCGCTGATTACAATACGGACATCCTCCATTTTCTTATTGGAGATCTCTAATGCATTAAGCAAAGCCGCTGCAGAAATAATGGCAGTTCCATGCTGGTCATCATGCATCACAGGAATGTCGAGCTCCTCTTTTAATCGACGCTCTATTTCAAATGCCTCAGGAGCTTTTATATCCTCAAGATTGATTCCTCCAAAAGTTGGGGCAATCATCTTTACAGTTTCTATAAATTTATCTACGTCCTCAGTATCCACTTCAATATCGATACCATCGATATCGGCAAAAATCTTAAATAAAAGACTTTTACCTTCCATCACAGGTTTAGAAGCCTCAGGACCTATATTACCTAGACCTAAAACAGCAGTACCGTTCGATATAATGGCTACTAAATTACCTTTAGAAGTATACTTGTAAACGTTTTCTTTATCCTTCACTATTTCCAAGCATGGTTCTGCAACACCTGGTGAATAAGCCAAAGCAAGATCTCGTTGCGTACTATAAGGTTTTGTTGGTACAATTTTTATCTTACCAGGTTGTGGTTTTGCGTGATAAATAAGCGCTTCCCTTCTTAGCTTTTCATTGCTCATGCTCTTCTATTTTAAAAAAACAAATTTAAAGGTAATCTTTATAGAAGCGTAAAAAGAAACTAGTTTTATATTAAAAATATAATACAATACCCTAAGGTAAACCGGCAAGCATTAATATAATTATAATTCCAAGGCTTCTTCCTTTTTATCTACATTCAAACGCATAGCAAAAAAGGCTGCAAGAACAAAAAAGGCACCAGCAAACAACATAGCATTAACCGCATTTCCGCCTAATAAATACTTATAAATAGGGCCGAATGTGAGTGTTTCGACACCCATAGGAATTACAATCATCATATTTAATATTCCCATATACACACCACGCCTTTCTTGCGGCACCACTTTAGAAACCATGGTGTAAGGTATACCCATCATTGCTGCCCAGCCAACACCAAAAAGAACCATTGGCACTAATACCATTATGGGGTCTTGAATAAAAGGAATAGAAAATAAAGCAATCGCGGTACCGACCAAACTTAAGGCATATACTTTTTTACCACCGTACTTTAAAGTCAAAGGCACCAAAGCTAAAGCCACAAGCATAGTCACTATATTATAAGTTAAACTCATTTGTGCGGATTGAGATGCCGCCTCGCCGGTAGAATACCCCATAGTTAGTTTAAATAATGGCGTTGTATACTGCCAATAAATAAACAAAGCATACCATTGAAAAAGATACACCGCACCAAGCTTCCACATGAATTTCGGCATTTTCTTAATCGACTCTGAAATTTCAATAAAAGGTAATGCCAATCGTTCGGCAAAAGGTTTAGCTTTTGCTTGGTTAATGTCTGCTAGTTCATCGGAAGTAGGTGGAATTTCAGGTGTTTTTAAAACAGACCACAAAATCGTAGTAATTGAAAGAATTGCTCCTATATAGAATGAGTAATACAACCAAGTAGGGATTGAACCTGCCACCTCTACAGACTCCCCACCAAATAAGTATTGAAATAAAACAATAGAACCATTTGCTAAAAGTATACCAGCTCCTACAAATAAGCTTTGCATTTGATACCCTAAGCTCAATTGTTTTTCTGGTAATTTATCTCCTACAAAAGCACGATAAGGCTCCATAGCCATGTTGTTACCTACATCTAAAATCCATAAAAGGCCTACTGCAAACCATAACACCGGACTCGTAGGAAATGCGAATAAGCACAAACTACCTAAAATTGCACCAATTAAAAAATAGGGTTTACGTCGACCCCATCGTTCTGACCATGTCTTATCTGACATTGCTCCGATTATTGGCTGAATAATCAAACCAGTTACCGGACCAGCAATATTTAGAATCGGCAGCATATCTTCAGGTGCTCCTAAGTATAAGAATATTGGATTAATTGCTGTTTGCTGAAGTCCGAAACTATATTGAATTCCTAAAAACCCGACATTCATATTAAAGATCTGCCAAAAACTAAGACTCGGTTTTTTTATTTTCATTTACGTTTATTAATCTTTAACTAGAAAAGGAATTACAGTATTCTTATTAGAACCTTGTATAATTTTAGAATTACACAATATTAACCTACAAGCAATATAATATAATTAAGTGTTAGCGCCACTTTTATAAGAAATAAAAGCTTTCGAAAACGTTTGAGTAAACTAATTTATTTTAAAAACTCGATATTTCTAGTTAGACCTGAAAACTTGGTTCGCTTTACAGCAGACTTTTTAAAGACTTTTTGAAAAACATCTTCTGTAATTTCTTCCCAATCTTTTTTTGTCATTGAGAGTAATTCAGGATTAGGGTTGAATAACGGTTCTTTATGGGGTTTTGAAAATCGATTCCAAGGGCAAACATCTTGACAAACGTCACAACCAAACATCCAGTCATCAAAACTACCTTTAACATCAATGGGCAACTCATTTTTCAATTCTATTGTGAAATAGGAAATACACTTACTACCATCCACTACATAAGGCTCAACAATTGCTTGCGTAGGGCAAGCGTCTAAACAAGCTGTACATGTACCACAATGGTCAGTCACCTTATGATCATACTCCAATTCTATATCAACGATTAGTTCCGCAATAAAATAAAAAGACCCAACTTGCTGGGTTAATAAATTGCTATTCTTACCAATCCAACCTAAGCCACTTTTGGCAGCCCATGCTTTATCTAAAACAGGTGCAGAATCTACAAAAGCACGCCCATTAACTTCGCCTATCTCTTCAGTAATAAATTCTTGAAGCTGTTTTAGTTTCGATTTAATAATATGATGGTAATCTTGACCATAAGCATATTTAGAAATTTTATAGGAATCAGCTACTTGAGTCTCATCTGGAAAATAATTTAGAAGCAGTGAAATCACAGATTTAGAGCCTTCGACCAACAAACGCGGATCTAAGCGTTTATCGAAATGGTTAGCCATATACCCCATTTCGCCATGCATATTATTTTTGAGCCATTTTTCTAATCTTGGCGCTTCTTCTTCCAAAAAATCTGATTTGGATATACCACATGATAAAAAACCGAGGCGTTTGGCTTCGGCTTTAATACTATTGGTCCATTTAGATTTTATATCAATACTCAAAATAATCCTGGTTGAATGCCGCCCTTTACACGACCGAGATGTTTATAAGCAAGCTCAGTTACTTCCCGCCCACGAGGAGTTCTCATAATAAAACCTTGTTGTATTAAAAAAGGCTCATACACTTCCTCAATGGTTTCTGAACTTTCAGATACGGCAGTCGCCAATGTTGAAATACCCACCGGTCCACCTTTAAATTTATCGATAATTGTAGTTAAAATTTTATTATCCATCTCATCTAAACCGTGAGCATCAACATTTAAAGCTTTAAGACTGAACTTTGAAATTTCCATATCGATAGATCCATTACCTTTAATTTCAGCGAAATCTCGTACTCTTCTCAATAACGCGTTACAAATTCGAGGTGTACCTCTACTTCTTCCCGCAATTTCAATTGCAGCATCTTGGGTAATAGGAACACGCAATATTTCGGCACTTCGCTCAACTATGGTAGAAAGTAATTCGGTAGAATAATATTGTAGTCTACTTTGAATACCAAACCTAGCTCGCATTGGCGCAGTCAATAATCCGGAACGCGTAGTTGCTCCTATCAACGTAAAAGGATTTAAATTTATTTGAACAGAACGGGCGTTAGGCCCAGTTTCAATCATTATATCAATTCTAAAATCCTCCATAGCAGAGTACAAATATTCCTCAACTATAGGGCTTAATCTATGTATTTCGTCAATGAACAATACATCACGTTCATCTAAATTAGTCAGTAATCCTGCTAAATCACCGGGTTTATCTAAAACTGGGCCTGAAGTAATTTTTATACCTACCCCCAACTCATTAGCTAAAATATTGGCTAAAGTTGTTTTTCCTAATCCTGGAGGACCATGAAATAAAGTATGGTCAAGAGCCTCACCCCTTCTATTGGCTGCTTCAACAAACACCTTAAGATTCTCAAGCACCTGTTCTTGACCTGTAAAATCGTCAAAATTAACCGGGCGCAATGCTCTTTCAATATCCAATTCCTCATTTGAGAAACCTTCTGAAGATGGGTCTAAATGCTCATTCATATACTCACAAAGATATACAAACACTAGATAACTTCTTTAGTAAGTGGTTTTCTAAATTCAATTTAACAAATAGACAATCAGCGCATTAATTACTTACTCGAATTAGGCATAAATATTGTAATTTCATAGTATGACAAAAGAAAATTACACTGCAGAAGTTCTTCAATATATCGCCATATTTTATATTATCTGGTCTGATGACCTGTTATCGGCATCTGAAATTAATGTCGTTGAAAATGCTATAGCTGAGGACAGCACTTTAACCCAAAGTGATAAAAAACAACTACACAAATGGTTAGATGTAAAAAACCCGCCAAAAAATCAAGTATTCAAGTCTTGGAAACAACTCATTACTAACAGCGGTGTTAAATTAGTAGAGAATGAGACCTATCCATTAGCAGCATTTAGCCAGAAAGTAGCTTCGCATTATCATAACGGTTTAGCACTGAATAACCATATCAAAAAAATAGAAGTCAATCTTGGTATTCAACCAAATCATTACAACCATTTATTCGATGTACATATCGATGTAGATAAAAACTCTGCTCAATACTCGGCAATAGAAATTGACAGAATTTTAAAGGGTAATCACGCGGAGGTGGTCGATAATTTTAGACACGTGTTGAAAGACCCTATATTCTCTTGGGAGATACGCAGAAATAAAGAAGAGTTTAGAAATCATGTTTTAAAGCAAGTAGAGTTTCTAGCAGATAAAGGTTATGGCGCTATGGCGTACTCAGAAACCTATGGAGGAAAAAACGACATGGAAGGTTACGCCACCATTTTTGAAAACATGATGTTTGTTGATGGGAGCTTGGCCATAAAATTTGGTGTTCAATTCGGACTTTTTGGGGGTAGTATTCAAAAATTAGGAACCAAAAAACATCATGATAAGTACCTTGTGGATACTGGGTCTGCTAATCTTTTAGGATGTTTTGCAATGACGGAAACAGGTCATGGATCTAACGTACGGGGAATAAAAACTACAGCAACTTACAACCATATTACAGAAACACTGGTTATTCATACTCCCGGTAAAAATGATAATAAAGAATACATCGGTAATGCTTTGCATTCTAAAATGGCTTCTGTTTTCGCCCAACTAATCGTTAACGGAAAAAATGAAGGAGTTCATGCGATTTTAGTTCCACTAAGAAATGAAGACCATGAATTACTACCAGGAATAGAAGTTGAAGATAATGGTTATAAATTAGGCCTAAATGGTGTTGATAATGGGAAAATATGGTTTAATCAGGTATCAGTGCCTAAAGAAAATTTGCTAAATAAATATGGAACAATTCTGGGTGACGGAGATTATTATTCAGAAATAAAAAATCCGAATAAAAGATTTTTCACCATGTTAGGCACTTTAGTAGGTGGTAGAATTTGCGTAGCTAGGGCTGGCCTTGGTGGTGCCAAATACGCACTAACTGTGGCTATTAAACACGCTTTAAAAAGACGCCAGTTTAATGATAGTGTCAAAATACAAGAAGATTTGTTGATGGATTATCCATCATATCAATTACGCTTGACACCATTAGTAGCAAGTGCATATGTCTACCATATCACCTTAGACAAAATGATGAAAGTATATTGTGATGAATCTCAACCGGACAAAAGGCAGGTAGAAACCCAAGTTGCCGGACTCAAATCTATTATTACATGGTATGCAAACGATACCATACAAGAATGTAGAGAGGCTTGTGGAGGTAAAGGTTATCTTTTAGAGAACCGTATTGCTGATTTAAAAGGTGATGTAGACATATTTACCACTTTTGAAGGGGATAATAATGTTTTATTACAATTAGCTGCCAAAGGCGTGCTATCTGACTTTAAAGCAGAATTTAATAGCGCTGGGTTTTCAACCGTATTGAAATTATTGAGCTCTCAAATAAGCGATAAGCTATCAAACATAAACCCACTTTACATCAACAAAACTGACAAAGACCATTTGTACAATCCGAAGTTTCATGTTCATGCTTTAGAACACAGAACACGAAGATTGACTTATACTATAGCCATGAGAATTAGAGGTTATATTAAAAAAGGAATTCCATCTTATCAAGCCTTTCTTAAAGTACAAACTCACTTAATGACACTTGGCAAAGCATATAGCGTTGAACTTGCATACAAATCGTTTATAGAGCACAATAGCACTATTATAGACCCACATCATAAAGCTCTTTTTGAAAAATTAGGAACACTCTATGCACTTTCTGAAATAAGAAAAGATGCCTCTTGGTATTTAGAGCAAGGTTATATTGGAAGCTCTAAATCAAAAGCTATACGACAACGCGTTGAAAGACTTTGTACAGAAATGAGACCACAACTCGATAGCTTAGTAGATGGTTTCGGAATACCTGACCATTGCTTAACCGCGCCGATAGCGAACTAGTTTTTTTCCTTTTCTAATCTAGAGGTATCTAAAAAGTCTGAAATTGTAATCTTCGGGTCGCCATAAAGCTTGGTTTTAGAACCGCCTTTAGAACTCAATTGAAAATTACTTAACGCTCTAATTTCAGCATCAGGCGAGTCTTCTGTAATCAAAAGAACATCGCTTGCCTCTAAATCAGACGCTTTCAATGAGCTATTACCATATAATTTGGCCATTAAGATGTCAGCAGTGCCTTCAACCTTAGCTGAAGCATTTTCATACATATATAAACTATTATTGGCACCGGTAGTATATAGTTTTACATCAATCCTATCCTTCAAAATTACATTTAGAGAATCGCTTGCCAAATTAAAATCACCAGAACTAATTTCTTCCATCGTAATATCAATAATATCAGCTGTTGCGTTTAACTCTAACCTAGAAGTACCAGATGTGTGAACCTTTAAACGATCTGTTGAAATGACATCTTTCATACTAATCTTTCCATTTAGCATTTTCACAGATCTAATTTCTTGAAAGAAAATAGTGATATCAAGCTTTCGTTTAGATGTTATATTATAGAATGATGATATTTTCAAAACACCATTATCCACTTTAAATTTAAGAACATCTAGTAGATTATCATCTAATTCTAATGCATACCCCTCTTGAGAAGACTTTTGAAGTACGATATCTAAATCATCGGTAAGTTCTATAGCAGTAAAAGGTTCTAAATCTTCCCTAACTTCTATCACATTTTTATTGCCCTTAATTTTTGGTTTACGTTGAGAAAACGCTTGAAAGGAAATAACCGAAACAATTAATAGAAGGGCGAACTTTTTCATAATCTATACTTTAATTTAAAAAAATGAAGATATTGCTTTTTATGTAATCTAAAAACAACTTAGCAATATCTTAAGAGGTTAGCAAAAAAAAACCCAACTTATATCAGTTGAGTTTTTTACTAATTTTTATTTTCTAATGACTCATTTCCTCTTCATCTTTTTGCAGTGGAATGTTTTGGGGAACGAAATCCTGACCTGGAATTATATATTCACCATTTTCATCAACTTTACTATAATCATAAGACCATCTGTGAACCTCAGGTATCGCACCATCCCAGTTACCATGAATATGCTTTTGTTCTGCTGTCCATTCCAATGTATTAGATTTCCAAGGATTCTTTGGTCCAACCTTACCATAGAAAACACTATAGATAAAATTAGCAACGAAAACTAATTGAGCAGCTCCAGCAATGATAGCGAATACAGTCATTAATACTTGTATATCTGTAAGCTCGTCAAACATTGGGAAAGCGGTATTTTCATAATATCTTCTTGGTACACCTGCCATACCAACAAAGTGCATTGGAAAAAATACACCATAAGCACATATTGCCGTAACCCAAAAGTGTACATAACCCAAATTCTTATTTAGCATTTTTCCTTCAAACATTACTGGAAACCAATGATACACACCGGCAAACAAACCATAAAGTGCAGAGATACCCATTACTAAATGAAAGTGTGCAATTACAAAATAGGTGTCATGAACATTGATATCTAATGTACTATCCCCTAAAATAATACCTGTTAAACCACCTGTAATAAAAGTGGATACAAAACCAATAGAGAATAACATCGCTGGATTTAATTGCAAATTACCTTTCCAAAGTGTGGTAATCCAATTAAATGCCTTTACCGCTGATGGTATTGCAATTAATAAGGTTGTAAAAGTAAATACAGACCCTAAAAATGGATTCATTCCCGAAATAAACATGTGGTGACCCCAAACAATGGTTGATAGAAAGGCAATTGCCAATATAGAAGCAATCATTGCTCGGTAACCAAATATTGGTTTACGTGAACTAGTTGCCATAATCTCAGACACTAATCCCATAGCTGGTAAAATCACAATATATACTTCTGGGTGCCCTAAGAACCAAAACAAATGCTCAAATAATACTGGTGAACCACCTTGATAATGTAAGACTTCACCTTGAATAAATATATCAGAAAGGAAGAAAGAAGTACCAAAACCTCTATCCATAATCAACAATAACGCTGCAGATAATAAAACAGGGAAGGAAACTACACCAATAATCGCTGTTACAAAGAAAGCCCAAATTGTTAATGGCAGTCTAGTCATAGACATCCCTTTAGTTCTAAGGTTAATAACAGTAACTATATAGTTCAAAGAACCTAATAAAGAAGAAGCAATGAAAATAGCCATAGATGTTAACCACAGAGTCATACCCATACCAGAACCTGATTGAGCCATAGGCAAAGCGCTTAAAGGTGGATATATGGTCCAACCCGCAGCTGCAGGACCAGCTTCGACAAATAATGAAATAACCATTATAACAGCGGAAACAAAAAACAACCAAAATGAAACCATGTTAAGGAAACCAGATGCCATATCTCGTGCCCCAATTTGCAATGGAATCAACAGATTACTAAAAGTACCACTTAAACCCGCAGTTAAAACAAAAAAGACCATTATGGTTCCATGCATCGTAACTAAACCCAAATAAATATCTGCGTCCATAACACCACCTGGAGCCCATTTACCAAGAATAGATTCAAAAATAGCGAAAGACTCTCCTGGCCAAGCTAATTGCATTCTAAACAATAATGACATCGCTATACCTATAAAACCCATTACCAATACACCCGTTATAAGGTATTGTTTAGCAATCATTTTATGGTCTTGACTAAAGATATACTTTGTTACAAAAGTTTCTTTATGATGATGATGTCCATGATCGTCATGTGCGTGATCATCTACATGTGCATGTGCTGTTGCTGACATAATCGTAATCTTTATTTTTATTAATTTTCTTATTATAGCCTTTTCTATTCGAGTAATATAAAATTACTCCTCTACTGGTACAGATTCTACCGTATTAAAAGCGGATTGTGAATCATCTTTCATTACTGTTTCAGCAAAGGTTGCTTGACCTTTCATCCACTCATTATAATCCTCCTCAGATTCTACTATAATTTTCATTTGCATGTTATAATGAGATTTTCCACAAATCTTATTACAAAGTAAAATATAGTCAAACTCCCATGGATCAATAACTTCTCCAGTACTAGCAGATTTTTCAGCACGAATTTTATTTGTTCTTTTTACTTTATCTACAACATCTGGATTTAATCTCATCTCTTCCGTTGTGAATATTGGTGTAAAAGAAAATTCGGTTATCATACCAGGAACGCAGTTCATTTGCGCTCTAAAATGAGGCATGTAAGCAGAATGCAAAACATCTTGCGAACGCATTTTAAAGTTTACTTTCCTACCAACTGGTAGGTGAAGTTCCTTAACTATAACGTCATCATGAGCATAAGAATCTGCTTCATCTAAACCAAGAACATTTGCCTTATCTATATCAATCATTCTTACGTTAGCACCACCTAAAACATTATCACCACCGCCATATCGAGCTGTCCAGTTAAATTGTTGGGCATAGAGCTCAACAATTAAAGGGTCATCATCATCATTGACATCCATTATAGTTGTCCATGTATAAAGTCCCCATAAAATTAGACCCGCTAAAACGATAACTGGTATAATGGTCCAGATAAATTCTAAACGATCATTATCAGCATAAAATAATGCTTTCTGACCCTTTTTACCACTATACTTATAACCAAAATAATGCAATAAAGCTTGAGTTAAAGTTTGAACAATAAAGATAATTACCATAGAAACCAACATCAAATAATCATATTCCTCACCGTGGGCAGAACCCGCTTCTGGTAATAAGAATTTTCCATATTTCCAAAAACTGAAAATGGTTATTCCATATATGAAAACTAAAAATGCGAATAACATATAACCGTTATTCTTATTGTCGCTATCTGTAGCTATTTGGTGCTGGGTAGTTTTAAGCTGTGATAATTCGAATATTTTAGTCAACTGCCAAATGGCAATCGCTACAAGAACAAGAACAGCTAAAGTCAATAATGTCGTCATCGTATATATAAATGTTATACTTTACTTATCTATTAATAATGAAAGTGTCTACTTTCCTCAATAAACGGGTTTCTCTTAGGTTGCAAGGGAGCAGTTGAAAGCGCTCTAAAAATCCAGAATATGAATAATCCTGCAAAAAATAATACTGAACCAATTTCAGGAATTCCAATATACCAGTTCTTACCAACTGTTGATGGCATAATAGCATTGAATATATCCATATAATGTCCAGCAAGGATTACTATTCCTGTTAAAATAACGAACCAATTAATTCTCTTATAATCACTATTCATCAATAAAAGAACAGGGAACAAAAAGTTCATAGCTACCATACCAAAGAAAGGCAACCTATAATCTGCAATTCTAGTTATATAATACGTCACTTCTTCAGGTATATTAGAATACCATATAAGCATGAACTGTGAGAACCATAGATATGTCCAGAAAATACTAATACCGAACATAAATTTTGCTAAATCATGAATGTGACTATTATTAACGTCTGGCAAATAACCCTTCGATTTCAAGTAGATAGTTACCATTGCTATAACAGTGATACCAGATACGAACATACTTGCAAAAATGTACCAACCAAATAACGTACTAAACCAATGTGGTTCAACACTCATTATCCAATCCCAAGACATTATAGATTCAGATATCAAGTAGAATACAAGGAAACCAGCAGAAATTCTAAAGTTTAATTTAAAATTTGAGTTATCATCAGACTCATCTTGTGCTAATGACAATTTTCTTGAATACTCTCTATAACCTATCCACCCAGCCAAAAATATCGCAGCTCTAATCAAGAAAAAAGTAGGATTTAAGTATCCTGATTTACCTTGCAATAAAGCATCATGTGCAACTACATCAGCATCCATCCAGATGAATAAGTGATTCATATGTAATACCGAAAGTAGAAGTATAACAAAAACAATAATTCCTCCAGGAACCAAATAAGATGTTATTCCTTCCATCACTCTAAAGAGTAATGGTGACCAACCTGCTTGCGCAGCACGTTGTATAGCATAAAAGGCTAAAACACCCAACGATATCATCATAAAAAAGAATGCCGCTACATATAGTGCAGCCCAAGGCCTATTTTTTAATTGATCTAATAGATGTTGATCATGAGAAGAATCATGTTCTTCACCATGAGTATCAGCAACGGCATGATCATTTTCTTTTGGTGCATGTGCAGCTTCTGTTTCATGTGCATCACCATGACCTTCGTCATGACTTGCTACCATGGCCTTTGCCTCTGCTATAGTTCCAGGAGCCATAACAAATCCGCCAATGATTCCTAATGCACCTACAATCATTAGAACAATGGAAGCTATTTTAAGTCTATTTGAAAACGTATACATAGTATTGTTTACCTATTATTTGGTTAAATCTTGTTTCAATTGCATTACATACTCCGATACTTGCCACATCTCTTCTGTATTCATTTGAGAAGCGTAAGAACCCATAGAATTTAATCCATAATGGATTGTATAATATGTAGTACCTACTGTTAGATTCCTAACTGGATCAGCATAACTTGGAACACCCAATATCTTTTCTCTCTTTACCAAGGTACCTTTACCATCACCTTTATCACCGTGACATATTGCACAATAAATTGAATACAATTGGCCACCTTTTGTTAAGTTTTCATCAACATTAATAGAATCTAATGGACTTCCTTGCAATCTAGCCAACTCTTTTCCTTCAGGTGAATTTTCTATTTCGTAAGGCAACCACCCTCTGTTTATAGTATTCGCAGGAGGCAACAAGGCTTCAGATTGATTCGGCAAAAACGCTGCCTCACCATAAGTCTCATAACCAACTGACTCGTACATATTAGGCATATATTGATAATTACGTGACTTATCATTATGACAAGATGTAACCAATACGACTAAAGCAAATAGTATTGCTATGTTTTTAAAACTGTTCATATTTAATGACTGTTTTTTTCTGATACATTAATTTCAACAGCTCCTGTTTCCATTAATAAATCCTTTAATTCCTGCTCATTATCATGGATCTCAATTTCCATTAAAAAATGGTCATCCGTTGTTCTTACATCTGGATTTTCCGCTTCTTTAAAAGGCCATAATCTACTTCTAAGATAAAAAGTAATAACCATTAGGTGAGCTGCGAAAAATACCGTTAATTCAAACATAATCGGTACAAATGCCGGCATGTTCTCGATATAGCTAAAGCTTGGCTTACCACCAATATCTTGAGGCCAATCTTCAATCATGATATAATTCATCATAAGAATTGACACCGCAAGACCAACACAACCGTACATAAAGGATGTAATCGCAATTCTAGTTGGGGCCAATCCCATTGCCTTATCCAATCCATGCACAGGAAAAGGACAATATACTTCGTCAATATGATGTTTCGCTGCTTTTACCTTTTTAACGGCAAGCATAAGTACATCATCATCGTCGTAAAAAGCATGTATAACTTTAGATGCCATATTTATCTTTTGTTATTTAATAATATAGTTGCCTGACCTGCCCAATCATCTCTCTGAGCTCTACCTGGGAACGAACCTGTAATTGAATCTAACAAGTTATATTCACGCTCTGTCATTCTAGCTACTTGGGCAAATGTGTAAATTCCTAATTTATTCAAGGTTGCTTCCATTTGCGGACCAATACCTTTCACCTTTTTCAAGTTATCTGCTTGTTCTGTTGTCGCATCAAATGTACCAACTGCACTTAACAAATCAGATACCCCCACTTTATCATCAACAGGTAGCTTAACCTCACCCATGATAACATCATCAGTAATCGGTTCTTTCGCTACAGTCTTTAAGGTAGAAATTTGATATAAAGGCTTACCAGCATCTCTTAGTTTTTTATATTTTTCACCAGAAGCCTTCAAAATAGACTTTACTTCTGCCTGAGCAATAACAGGGAATGTTCTAGCATATAAAAGAAACAATACAAAGAAGAACCCAATAGTACCAATGAATATACCGATATCTACAAATGTTGGAGAGAACATTGTCCAAGATGATGGTAAGTAATCTCTATGCAAAGAGGTTACGATAATCACAAATCTTTCGAACCACATTCCAATGTTTACAACAATAGAAATAAAGAAAGAGAACATAATACTAGTTCTAAGCTTCTTAAACCACATGAACTGTGGAGAGAATACATTACAAGTCATCATTGACCAATAAGCCCACCAATAAGGTCCGGTAGCTCTATTCAAGAATGCATATTGTTCATATTCAACACCAGAATACCACGCCATGAACAATTCGGTAATGTAGGCACAACCTACAATAGAACCTGTAAGCATGATTACGATGTTCATTAACTCAATATGCTGAATAGTTATATAATTTTCTAAATGACAAACCTTTCTCATTATTATCAATAATGTGTTCACCATTGCGAATCCTGAGAAAATAGCACCAGCAACGAAATAAGGTGGAAAGATTGTTGTATGCCATCCTGGTATAACCGAGGTAGCAAAGTCAAAAGATACAATAGTGTGTACAGATAATACCAATGGCGTTGCTAAACCCGCAAGTACCAATGAAACCTCTTCAAATCGTTGCCAATCTTTCGCACGACCTGTCCATCCAAAACTTAATAAACTATATATTTTTTTCTGAAAAGGCAAAACAGCCCTATCTCTAATCATTGCGAAATCTGGAAGTAAACCTGTCCACCAGAATACCAAAGAAACAGATAGATACGTTGAAATGGCGAATACATCCCAAAGTAATGGTGAATTAAAATTTACCCACAATGAACCAAATTGATTTGGTATAGGTAATACCCAATATGCTAACCAAGGACGACCCATGTGTATAATTGGGAAAAGACCTGCTTGAATAACAGAGAAAATGGTCATTGCTTCAGCAGAACGGTTAATTGCCATTCTCCATTTTTGGCGGAATAATAAAAGAACCGCTGAAATTAATGTACCAGCATGACCAATACCTACCCACCAAACAAAGTTGGTAATATCCCAAGCCCAGTTAACGGTTTTGTTAAGACCCCATGTACCGATACCGGTTGAGACCGTATAAATTATACAACCTATTCCCCAAAGAAATGCCACTAAGGCAATGGAAAAAACTATCCACCAATGCTTATTTGCTCTTCCTTCAACAGGAGCAGCAATATCCACAGTAACATCGTGGTAGCCTTTGTTTCCAATAACTAGGGGTTTTCGTATAGGAGCTTCGTAATGCGACGCCATAGACTTTTGTTATAATTACTTTCTACTATTATTTAAGCTTCGTTGGTGTTTCTAACCTTAACATGGTAAAAAACATTTGGCTGAGTACCTACATGCTCCAATAAATGATACATACGGTCACTCTCCTTTAATTCTGCCACTTTACTCTTCTCATCATTAACATCACCAAATACAATGGCTCCATTACTACAAGCAGAAGAACATGCGGTTTGAAACTCTCCATCTTCAATTACTCGTCCATCTCGTTTGGCATCTAAAATGGTCTTTTGTGTTTTCTGAATACACATAGAACATTTCTCAATAACTCCTCTTGAACGAACATTCACATCTGGGTTCAATACCATTTTACCCAAATCATTATTCATATGAAAATCGAACTCGTCATTGTTATTATACAAGAACCAGTTGAATCTACGTACTTTATAAGGACAGTTGTTTGCACAATATCTTGTACCAACACATCTGTTATAAGCCATTTGATTCTGACCTTGTCTACCATGCGAAGTTGCCGCCACAGGACAAACAGTTTCACAAGGTGCATGATTACAATGCTGACACATTACAGGTTGAAAAGCAACTTGTGGATTTTCTGATGGATCTTCTAATTCACCAAAACCACTCAATGAACCTTTTTCGCCAGTTAAGCCATCAAATTCATCTTTTTTAGTATCATCTTGTTCAAAAGTCTCTTCAGAAGAATAATACCTATCAATACGCAACCAGTGCATATCTCTTGACTTTCTTACCTCTGCCTTACCAACAACAGGAACATTATTTTCAGCATGACATGCTATAACACAAGATCCACATCCCGTACATGCATTTAAATCAATTGACATGTTAAAATGATGACCAATAGAACGATCAAAACTATCCCATAAATCAACTGATGTAGCCGGAACTTCTTGATGGTCTAAAGAAACCATAGGAACTTCGTTCCATTCTGAGTGATCTTTTGTATTGAATATTTCTAAAGTTGTTTCCTTTATAATATCACCTCTACCCATTAGGGTTTTATGCAATTGAATACAAGCAAACTCATGATTACCTGAAACTTTCTCTACACTTACAGATTGATTAGCACTAAAACCATCATACAACATAAAGGCATTTACACCTGTCTGCATATCCTCTTTCAGTCCCACTTTCTTTCCATAACCAAATGATAGACCAACTGAACCTTTCGCTTGACCAGGCTGAACAACTACTGGAACCTGCTCTAGTCTTACACCATTTACTGTAAGTTTAACATAATTACCATCCATACCGCCATTAGCGACATTCACATTCTCAACACCTAACTCAGCAGCATCAGCTTTTGAAATAGTAACATAGTTATCCCAAGAAACTCTAGTTATAGGATCAGGAAATTCTTGAAGCCAAGGGTTACTAGCCTGCTGACCATCACCCATACCTACTTTTGAATACAAAGTAAGCTCCATTCCATCACTAGTTGTATTTACCAAACTACGAATTGCGGAGGCTATTGGCGCTACACCTACAACTTCAGACATATCTTCTGAGGAAATAGCATTTTGAGTGGCACCATCAGTATCAACCACCATGGTTTCAGCACTAAAAACACCGTCTTGCAATGCTTGATTCCAGTTTGCACCGTTCAACACATTTGCAGTCCAAGTTTCTTTTATATACTCATAATACGATTGATCACTTCCTAACAATTCTAATATAACTGTTTGAAACTGCTTCGTATCAAATAATTCTTTTATAGTCGGTTGCATTAAACTGTAATGCCCCTTTTTAATCTGAATATCACCCCAAGATTCTAAATAGTGATTTGTTGCAGCAACATATTGTACAGCTTCAGTAGTTTCGTTCCAATTTGTTGAAAAAGCAACAGTAAGATCTACTTTAGAAAGTCCATCTTTAAAATCTGCTGCATTCGGCAAAGAATACAACGGGTTCACACCATCAATCATCAATGCTCCAATTCTTCCTGCCTTCATATCAGCAACTAAAGAATTTACAGCCTTAACATTACCCTTTCTAATATATTTAGGAGCCGCAACATCAAACGCTTTACTTGATAACATTTCGTTAATCGCCAAAACAACAGTCTGGGCGTTAACATCATCTAAACCAGTTACCACAACAGCATCTGAGCCAGCTTTCTTAATTTCGGCAGCCAACATATCAACAGCTGCATCATATTCTGAAGTGTTACCACCAACAGAAGTACCATTCAATTTACCGTACAACTTAGCCAATACCACTTTTTGCGCACTTGGCTTCATTGCCATACGCTTATCAGCATTAGCACCGGTTAAAGACATATTCGCCTCTAACTGCACATGTCTAGACATTTTTCCTTTCTTAGGAACACGACCCCTAGAATAACCAGAATCGTAACCTCCACCTTGCCAATCTGAAATAAAATCAGCACCAAAAGAAACAATTAAACCTGCTTTTTCGAAATCATAATCCGCTAAAGCACGTTCGCCATACCTGTTCTCAAATGCCGTTAAAGCAGCATCCTCAGAAATCGCATCATAAGTTACATGAACTACATTTTCATTTGCCAACATTAAATCAGCCAACAAACGATCTGTGGATGGACTAGCGTAAGTTTGAGTAAGAAAAGCAATCTTTTTAGAAGAACCCTTAAGTCCGCTCATTTTAGATTTAACTGCAGCCTTCAACACATCCCATTCAACAGGCTCGCCATTTGCCAACGGACCCTGCAATCTAGTACTATCATACAAAGAAAGAACAGAACCCTGAACTCTTGCATTAGCAGAACCGCCAACTTTAGCCAAAGTATTGTTTTCTACTTTGATTGGTCGACCTTCTCGTGTTTTTATTAAAATACTCGCGAAGTCAAAACCATTGGCAATTGTGGTTGCATAAAAATTAGCTACACCAGGAACTATATTTTCTGGAAGCACAACATAAGGTATCGATTTTATAACCGGACCTTCACATGCAGCCAAAGAAGCCGCAGCTGTACTAAAACCTACATACTTCAAGAAATCCCTACGATTTGTATTTGTGGAAGACAAAGTTTCCTTGTCACCCAAGAAATCATCAACAGGAATCTGCTCTACAAATTCGTTCTGTTTTAGCGCCTCAACAATGGAATCGTTAGGATCTAACTCCGCTTCGTTTTTCCAATATTTTTTGTTTGATGCCATACGTATTATCTGTAATTAGCTTCTTTAATTTATTATTAATAATGACACTTTCCACATTCCAGACCACCCAATTGAGCAGCTGTCAAGTTATCTACACCATACTTCTTAGAAAGTTCAGCATGTATTTTTTCGTAATACTCATTACCTTCTACCTTAACATTTGTTTCTCGGTGACAATCTATACACCAACCCATTGTTAATGGAGAATATTGATACATTATTTCCATTTCCTCAACAGGACCGTGACATGTTTGACATTCAACACCAGCAACTGAAACATGCTGTGAATGATTAAAATATGCGAAATCAGGAAGGTTATGAATACGAACCCATTCCACAGGCTGACTTTCGCCAGTGTATTTTTGACCCTCTTCATCCCATCCAACAGCTTTATACAATTTCTTGATTTCTCCTGTATAAAATTCGTTAGTATAACCATTCTCTATATCTTCCTTAGTCGGACCTTCTGGATTACCAACATACTCATAAATAGATTTATGACAATTCATACAAACATTTAAAGAAGGAATTCCTGAATGTTTTGATACCCTAGCTGAAGAGTGACAATACTTACATTCAATCTTATTATCGCCAGCATGAATCTTGTGGGAATAATGAATAGGCTGAATTGGCGCATAACCTTGATCAATACCTACCTGCATCATCCACCCGTAAGCAAAATAAGCACTACCCAACAAAAGGAATATTGAGGTTACCAATACTAAAAATTGATTTTGAGCAAAGGCCTTCCAAATCGGAGTTCTTTTTTCAGCATTTTCCTTTTCAACAACAATACCATTAGCCTGCGCAATACGTTGCAATGTTTTATTAACAAGCAACAACATAATAACAAGCAACCCAAAAACCAATACCAGAGCACCTAAGATAATCTCATTAGACACACCAGCTGAATTTGAGGTCTCGCTAGACCCAGATTTAACCTCACCAGCAGCGGCAGCAGGAGCAACAGGTGCCGGAGCAGCTGTATACGCTAAAATATCATCAATATCACCATCGGATAAAGTTGGAAAAGCAGTCATTGCAGCCTGATTGTATTCCGCATACACCTTATTAGCATAAGCATCACCAGATTTGATTAAACCTGGACTATTTTTTATCCAACGGTACAACCATTCTTTTTCCAATCCTTCATCTTCATTCAATCTACTTTCTACATTTGCTAATGCAGGCCCAGTCATTTTGCGATTCAACGCATGACATGCAGCACAGTTCTGATTGAACAAAGCTTTACCTTTTGCAGCATCACCACCGCCAGCGGCAGCTTCTGTTGCTATTACATCAACAACAGCATCTTGTGCAGTTAATGGACTTGCGAAAAGCAAAAATACAATTAGGGCTAAACCTAAAATTTTAGAAAACTGATTTCGGTATGGAACCTTTTTCATATATCGAATATTTCTATCGGAATCTTGGCATGATTTTGGTCATAGATGAAACCTATTAATATTCATCAAATGCCTAAATCGGAGACAAAAATACGACATAGACTTTATTTGGAAAATGTTAATGTATTTATAATTTACAATTTAGAAATATTCTAAATAAACTCTGATTTATTTGTTTGATCCTTAATAATTTACTTTTGTAATGATTCAAAATAAAACTATATAAAGGTTATGAAAATACTAAGTACAATGGTGCTTTTTGCATGTTTTACTCATTTCAGTTATTCACAAGGCGCTAAAGTGAACATTCAACAAGATCAAAAAATTGATCAATTACTCGAGATATATAAATCTTCATTAAGTAATAACGAATACTATAGGATACAAGTTGGTTTTGGAGACTATGCAAAAGCACAGCGTATAAAAGCAAATGTTGAAGAAGATTTTCCTGATCTACCATCAAAAATTGATTTTGACTCTCCTACCTATCGTGTACGTGTTGGTCGATTCACATCTAAACTAGATGCTGAAAGAAAGTTCAACGAGGTTAGGATTAAATATCCCGACGCAATGTTATTAAAACCAAAAAAATCGACCAATTAGGTCGATTTTTTTTTGAGAATGGTTAAGTCTAGCTTAACCTATATTTTCTAAATTCTTATTTAGATTTCAATTTCTTCTTAACAGCTACTTCTTGGAATGCTTCAACTATATCACCTTCTATGATGTCATTATAGTTTTTAACCTGAAGTCCACAATCGTATCCTTTAGCAACCTCTCTAACATCATCCTTAAATCGTTTTAAAGAAGATAGAGTACCAGTGTATATTACAACGCCGTCACGTATTAATCGAATATTAGAATTTCTGAAGATTTTTCCACTAGTCACCATACAACCAGCAATAGTTCCAATCTTAGAAATCTTAAATGTCTCTCTTATTTCAGCTGTACCAGAAATCTCCTCTTTCATCTCAGGAGACAACATACCTTCCATGGCATCTTTAAGATCGTTAATAGCTGCATATATAATAGAATACATACGGATGTCTATTTCCTCTTTCTCAGCAATTGCCTTAGCATTTCCCATTGGTCTTACATTAAAACCAATAATCACTGCATCGGAAGCAGAAGCTAACAATACGTCTGACTCTGTAATAGGACCAACCGCTTTATGTATAATATTTACTTGAATCTCATCTGTAGACAATTTCTGGAACGAATCAGTCAATGCTTCAACAGAACCATCAACATCACCTTTAAGAATAATGTTAAGTTCTTTAAACTCACCTAACGCGATTCTTCTTCCAATTTCATCAAGTGTAATATGACGTTGCGTTCTTACCGACTGCTCACGTTGTAATTGAGATCTTCGAGAAGCGATTTGCTTAGCCTCACGTTCATCATCTAATACATAGAACTTATCCCCAGCTTGTGAAGCACCATCAAGACCTAATATAGATATTGGTCGAGAAGGACCTACTTCTTTAACTATATTTCCCCTTTCATCTTGCATTGCCTTAATCTTACCACTAGTGGTACCGGCCAATACATAATCACCTATTTTAAGGGTACCCGACTGAACTAAAACCGTAGACACATAACCCTTTCCTTTATCCAAAAAGGCCTCTACAACTGTACCAGATGCACGTTTATCAGGATTCGCCTTAAGCTCTAAAATTTCAGCCTCAAGCAATACTTTTTCTAATAATTCTTTAACACCTAAACCTGTTTTTGCAGAGATATCATGAGATTGAATTTTACCACCCCAATCTTCTACCAACAAATTCATTTGTGCTAAACCTTCCTTAATCTTATCAGGGTTAGCTGTTGATTTATCAATTTTATTTATAGCAAAAACAATTGGCACACCAGCCGCTTGCGCATGACTGATAGCTTCTTTTGTTTGTGGCATAATGTCATCGTCTGCAGCAACTACAATAATAGCGATATCGGTAACTTGAGCACCTCTAGCACGCATAGCTGTAAACGCTTCGTGACCTGGTGTATCTAAGAAAGCTATTCGCTCTCCATTTTCCAAAGTAACCCCATAGGCACCAATATGCTGAGTAATACCTCCGCTTTCACCAGCAATAACATTCTCTTTACGAATGTAATCCAATAACGAAGTTTTACCGTGATCCACGTGACCCATTACAGTTACAATCGGTGCTCTTGGTTTCAAATCTTCAGGAGCATCAGCAATCTCAACTATACTTTCCTCAATATCAGCCGTTACGAAATCAACTTCATAACCAAACTCTTCAGCCACAATAGACAAGGTTTCAGCATCTAAACGCTGATTCATTGTTACCATTATACCCAAAGACATACAAGCCGAAATAATTTCAGTGGTAGAAACACCCATCATAGTAGCAACCTCAGTTGCCGTAACGAACTCAGTAACTTTAAGCACTTTGTTCTCTAATTCTTGTTGTTCAAGATTCTTCTCCGTTTGCTCACGGTGCTGATCTCTTTTGCTTCTTCTATATTTAGCACCTTTACCCTTTTTAGATTTACCTTGAAGTTTTTCTAGGGTTTCACGTACTTGTTTTTGTACATCCTCTTCAGTAGGCTCTACTTTTGCAACAGTTACAAATCGACCTCTACCTTTATTTCGATCTCCAGTATTAGGAGCTGTTCTTGTTTGACCTGGTCCAGAAGGATTCTTTGTAACAATTCTCCTTCTTCTCTTTTTACGATCAATACCCGCTTTATCAGCAGGTTTTCTTTCCTCTTTCTTTTTCTTTGGCTTTTCGAACTTGCTAAGATCAATTTTCTCACCAGCAATTTTAGGGCCAGTAAGCTTTTGATATTGCGTCTCAATAGTCTTAGGTTCATCAGATTCTGCCTTAACCTCTACTTCAGGTTTTTGGGGAGTCACTTTTTTAACCTCTACCTTTTTAGCAACCTCTACTTTAGGCTCCTGAACCTTAGGTTCTACCTTTTTAACTTCTATTTTTTGAACAACAGGGTCTACTTTAGGTTTTTCTTCTACAACCTTAGGGGTTTCTTTAACCTCTATTTTTGCCTCAACCTTCTCCTCTACTTTTGGTTCTTCTTTCGCAGGCTCTACTTTCTCAGGCTCTACTTTCGCAAGTTCTACTTTCGCAGGCTCTTCCTTCTTCTTTTTAGGATTAAGGTCAATTTTACCCACCATTTTAGGCCCAGCAAGCTCTACCTTACCAACCATAACACTTTGTTCAGCCTCGGTATTTCTACGCTCACGTGCCAAGCGACGATCCTCTTGCTCTTTTTCCAATTGAACACGAATTGCCTCTTTCTCCTTACGCTTTTCTTCTCCAACTTCCTTAGATGCAACCTTTTTACTCTTATCCGTTTGAAACTCGTCAAGTAATACTTGATAAACATCGTCGGAAATTTTTGTGGTAGGCCTCGCTTCCACATCATGTCCTTTCCCATTAAGAAAGTCCACTGCCCTATCCAAGGAAATATTAAGTTCACGAAGAACTTTATTAAGCCTTATTTTTGCATTGTCTGCCATAAATACTGATTCCCGTTCTTTTATTTAATCGCTAATATATAGCTAATCTTCTAATTCTTCTTTTAGGATTCGCACAACTTCTAAAATAGTTTCCTCTTCTAAATCTGTACGCTTCACTAAATCAGCAACATCTTGCTCTAAGACGCTTCGAGCTGTATCCATTCCAATCTTCTTGAATTCTTCAATAATCCAAGCATCAATTTCATCAGAGAACTCTGTTAACTCAACATCTTCCTCCACCCCTTCACGGAACACATCTATCTCATAACCAGTTAACTGACCTGCCAATCTAATATTGTGACCTCCTCTACCTATAGCCTTGGAAACCTCCTCTGGCTTCAGGTAAACTTGAGCAGTCTTCTTCTCTTCATTCAATTTCACAGATGAAACTCTCGCAGGACTCAAAGCTCTAGTAACAAATAATTGTGGGTTAGCCGTCCAGTTAATAACATCTATATTCTCATTACCCAATTCACGAACAATACCGTGTATTCTAGAACCTTTCATACCAACACAGGCACCTACTGGATCAATACGATCATCATATGAATCAACAGCTACCTTTGCTTTCTCTCCAGGGATTCTAACTGCCTTCTTTACAGTAATTAAACCATCAAAAACTTCAGGTATTTCTTGGAAGAATAATTGCTCCAAAAATTTAGGTGAACTTCTTGACATTATTATGGTAGGCTTAGCACCTTTCAATTCCACACTTTCTATAATACCTCTAACATTATCTCCTTTACGGAAAAAATCAGATGGTATTTGTCTGTCTTTAGGAAGTATGATTTCATTTCCTTCATCATCTAACAAAATTATAGCCTTATGACGAATATGATGCACTTCTGCAGTATAAATCTCACCTTCTAAATCCTTAAAGTGCTTATAAATAGTTGTATTATCATGCTCATGGATTTTTGAAATAAGGTTTTGACGTAATGCCAAAATAGCCCTTCTCCCTAAATCGATTAATTTCACTTCTTCAGACACATCTTCACCAACTTCAAAATCTGGCTCAATTTTACGAGCTGCAGATAATGAAATCTCCTCATTTGGCTCTTCAACTTCACCATCATTAACAACGATACGGTTACGCCAAATTTCTAAATCCCCTTTATCTGGGTTAATAATGATATCAAAGTTATCATCTGAACCAAACTTCTTCTTAAGTGCATTTCTGAAAACATCTTCCAAAATAGCCATCAATGTTACCCTGTCTATGAACTTATCGTCCTTAAACTCTGAGAAAGATTCAATTAACGCAATATTTTCCATTGGTAATTACAATTAAAATTTTAATACAACTTTTGCTTTAATAATATCTGAAAAATTTACTTCTTCTTTTTTCTGAACAGTCACCTTACCTTTTCCAATAGGCTTAGGCTCTCTTGCCTTCCACTCTAAAACAATGCAGCCTTCATTTACAGAGGTTAAATTACCTTCGAATTTTTGATCCTTTGTTTGAACTTCAAGCTTTCTACCAACATTTTTTAAATATTGACGCGGCATTACTAATGGAGCTGAAGCACCTGCCGAAGCAACTTCTAGAGAAAAATCATGTTCGTCTCTATCTAAATTATGCTCAATAGCCCTACTGATTTTCATACAGTCACTTACCGTAACCCCTTGATCACCGTCTATTACCACGTGAATACTATTGTCAGCACCCATGGTAAAATCAATCAAAAATAGGGATGGGTCTTCTTCAAGACCTTGCTCCAATAATTCTTTTACTTTTTCCTTTAGCATAAATAATAAGTAATAAAAGAGGGGACTAATTGTCCCCTCATGAATACTTTTATATCCTTTCAGCACTGCAAATATACAATAAATTTAATTTCCTACAATACCGTTTCACTTCCTAATTCATTCAACACAAAAACAATCAAATAAAAATTTACCGCTTTAAAAATAAGCACAGCTAGTATTTATATTATTTTTAACTGAATGTCAACCAAAACACAACCAAATGGAAATTCTATCCTCTTATAATCTTATTATTGGCGCATCGCTAATTGTTGTATTGTCATTCTTATTTAATGGCATTTCAAAAAAAACGAATATACCAGCAGTTTTGATGCTTATCGTATTAGGCATACTTATAAAGATAGGCTTAGGGTTTTTCATTCCTGAAATACCTGATTTTAAAGGTTCATTAGAAATATTAGGAACCGTAGGTTTAATTATGATTGTTCTTGAGGCAGCCTTAGAGCTAGAATTAAAGAAAGAAAAATTATGGCCTATTATAAAATCTATGGCGATTGCTTTAATTGGCTTGATTGCTTCAGCCTATATTGCAGCTCTAATTCTATATCAATTCATACCCAACATGACCATGCAATCTGCCTGGCTGTATGCTACACCACTATCTATTCTTTCGAGCGCAATAATTATACCTAGTGTTGGCGGACTTACAGAAGCTAAAAAAGAATTTCATATTTATGAAAGTACATTTTCTGACATCATGGGTATTATGATGTTCTATTTCTTAACAGGTAAACTAAATCCAGCAGAGGATGCGGGTATAGCAGGTTTTGCAGGAAATTTAGTGCTAACTATCGTGATTGCAATTGTTGCCAGCTATGCCATCATATTAATATTTCAACGCATTAAAAGCCAAGCAAAACAGTTTTTACTCATATCGGTCTTACTACTACTCTATGCAATTGGAAAAAAAATGCACCTATCTTCATTGATTATTATTCTTGTATTCGGTTTAATAGTTAAGAATGTGAACTTATTTTTTCCAGGGAAGACAAAAATTTTCTTGGAATCTGAACGGATGCAACAAATATATCATGAACTACATATAATAACTTTAGAAACCGCATTTGTTGTTCGAACCTTCTTTTTCGTGATATTCGGAATCACCATTGTGCTTGCAACCTTATTAAGTGTTAATGTAGCAATAGTGAGTTTACTCATTATTGCCTCTATTTACGCCATACGCTTTATTGTTCTTATACTTTTCGTTGGAAAAGATATACTACCACAACTATTTATTGCCCCAAGAGGTTTAATAACTGTATTACTTTTTTACGCGATACCCATGGAAGCCCAAGTAGAAGGATTTGAATCGGGAATATTATTATTTGTAATTATAGCTACGAGCTTAGTTATGACATGGGCTATGATTCGTGATAAACGAAAAATGGGAACAATGCTAGATGAAATAGACCAGGAAATATTAGAGCGCAATTTAGCTGAAGATGCATTACGCGATTCTGAAATGGAATTATCTAACGACCAACGTATTGAAAAAGCCCAGCAAACTTCAAGAGAAGATCCTATTTGATAAAAAATAGAATATGAAATAACTTAAAAAGATTAGCTCATTTTAAGTTTTAAGACTACCTATAACTACTGAGGACCATATGAAGCATGCACCTCTACCTGATTGCTATGAGCTTCAAGCTGATCATTGTTCATACTATCTACTTCTTTTCTAAAGCGAAGAATCATAAGTGTATCCAACTGCTGATCGATACTATCTCGTAAAACCCTCCAGTTAGTGGAATTCATTTTATTATTGTACTCCATTATTTTATTGAACCTATCTAAATTATAACGGTTCGCTTTCCAAGCATGGGCAGTACTTTCTTCGTGCTTCAAATCTTGCAAGTAAAATCCAATACCAAATCCAAGCAACACAATAATCAATAAAATTTTTAAAATTTTTGGAGAAAGATTCATAGGTCAAGTTATTTAGGGCACTAAATTATGACATATCGACATCGAAATGGTTTCTTTTCCGATGAATTAGTAACGTTATTAGATTAAATGTACAAAAATACTGACATATGGAAAGCCATTTCTTCACATTAACTCTCATAACTAAATTCATTTAAAAACCAAAAACACCGTAGTCTTTGCAAATACATAGGTTGGTAAAAGCAAAAATCCCAATATCATAATGACATCGGGATTTTCTTTGTTCTCATTAGTTGGCCCACAAGGACTCGAACCTTGAATGACGGTACCAAAAACCGAAGTGTTACCATTACACCATGGGCCAATACCTTCTAAGAGGCTGCAAATTTAAAACAAAGTTTGGTTTCACCAAACA
Organism: Maribacter arcticus; assembly: GCF_900167935.1. Taxonomy (GTDB): domain Bacteria; phylum Bacteroidota; class Bacteroidia; order Flavobacteriales; family Flavobacteriaceae; genus Maribacter; species Maribacter arcticus. The sequence goes on from NZ_FUYL01000003.1 coordinate 142,256, forward strand.
TTTTTTAATGTAATAATGAAAAAATAGTGCTTTTACCCTGTTAAAGGTTTATAAAAATAGTGCAAACTTATCTATATAAATTAGTAAATTCGCCACTTAGGTTTAACCCAAGCTTCATGTTTTCAAAGAACTACCACAAGTGGGACACCATATTAGGATGGTCCGTATTTTTCATAGCCCTTATTACATACTATATTACCGTAGAACCCACAAATAGTTTTTGGGATGCTGGCGAGTATATAGCTACAGCTGCAAAGCTACAGGTGGGGCACCCACCAGGAGCTCCTTTACTGCAAATGATAGGAGCATTTTTCTCTATGTTCGCCTTTGAACCTAATAAAGTTGCCATGATGGTGAATTTAGTTTCAGGTGTTTCAAGTGCATTTACCATTTTATTCATGTTCTGGACAATTACCAACATCACCAGAAAACTTATCGATAAAGATGGTCCGTTTACCAACAGTAAAGCGATTGCTGTTTTTGGAAGTGCCTTAGTTGGCTCTCTTGCCTTTACCTATTCTGATAGTTTTTGGTTCAACGCAGTGGAAACAGAGGTTTATGCAACGGCAAGTTTCATTATGGCTTTATTATTATGGCTAGGCTTAAAATGGACTGATAATTTAGAGGACCCACGTGGTAATCGATGGATTATTTTAATCTCCTTTGTTGTAGGTCTTACTTTCGGTATTCAGTTCATGGGCTTCTTGGCTATACCCTCAATAGGTCTATTGTATTATTTTAAAACCTATAAAAAGACAACAGTTAAAAATTTCTTATTAGCCAATATCATTGTAATAGCAATTTTAATGTTGGTTTATAAATTCTCACTAACCTATATACTTCAGTTTTTTGGGTGGGGAGAAGTATTTTTTATCAATAGCATTGGACTACCCTTCAATTCGGGGTCAATTATTATTGGCTTATTATTCATTGCTACTTTCTATTTTTGCTTGAATTACACTCGTAAGAATAATTTTAGAACAGGGAATACTATCGTTTTATGTATGATGTTTTTATTCTTAGGATTTTCATCATGGCTAATGTTACCAATAAGAGCAAATGCCAAAGTGGTTATAAATGAGAATAACCCAGAAGACGCAAGAGCACTTTTAGCATATTACAACCGAGAGCAATACCCAGGTGTAGATAGCCCTGTATATGGCACTTACTATTCAGATATGTTTGCTGCAGCTGGTGAAGATCAAGATGGTAAACCAAAATATGAAAAGGATTACACACTAGGTAAATACATCATTGTCAATAAGTATAAAAATGCTGTTCAAGGGCCTAATCCTGAACATCAAGGGCTTTTACCTAGAATGTGGAGTTCACAAAATGCAGAAAATTACATGCGTTATTTTGGGGCACTTGATTTTAGAATCACACAACCCAATCAAGAATTAAGACAAGCAGCAGAGCAGATTAAAATAGGTTTTGCAAATGGTGAAATCGGTGCAGATCAATACATTAGTTTCTTAAAACGTTTTGATGAGTATATAGAAGTTCAGCCTCCAACTGTTTGGGACAATGTTAAATATATGGTTGAATTTCAATTCAATTACATGTATTTACGTTATTTCATGTGGAACTTTGTAGGTAAACAAAATGATGTACAAGGTCGCTACAACGATAATGGAAATTGGTTAAGCGGTATCAATTTTTTAGATAGCTGGAGATTAGGTAGTCAAGATAATTTACCGAGCGATATTCAGAATAATCCTGGCAGAAATACCTACTTCTTTCTACCACTACTTTTAGGCATAATTGGTATTGTTTTTCAAGTCTCAAAAGACAAAAAACAATTCTGGGTATTATTAATTTTCTTCCTTTTTACCGGTTTAGCCATTCAATTCTACACGAACCCTGGTATTTTTCAGCCGCGTGAACGTGATTATTCTTTGGTTGGTTCTTTCTATATTTTTGCACTATGGATAGGTTTGGGCGTATATGGCCTTTACGACAGTTTTAAAGATTGGATAACACCGAAAATACTAGCTCCTGTTGTTGTTGTTGTCACCCTACTTGCAGTACCAACAGTAATGGCAGTACAAAACTGGGATGACCATGATAGATCTAATCGTTTTACAGCGAATTCCTCTGCAAAAGCATATTTAGATTCTTGTCAAGAAGATGCTGGAGCCATTCTTTTTACTATTGGTGATAATGACACATTCCCTATTTGGTATGCTCAAGAAATAGAGCACTATAGAACCGATGTACGTATCGTCTGCACAAGCCTTTTTGAAACAGACTGGTATGTTGACCAAATGAAGGTTGCTGCCTATGAAAGCGCTCCAATACCTTCTCAAATTTCTCATGAAAAATATAGATTGGGTTCACGTGACGTACTTTACCACCAAGGTATTACTGAAAATAGATGGCCTATTAAAGATTTCATTAACTGGATCGACAGTGATAAGCCTAGAACAAAACTGAAGTATCTTTTTGAACAAAATGGTGCAGATTTAAGTCAGTACTCTGAAGACACTCAAAATATGGTGTACTACCCTACTAAAAAAATAAGGGTTCCTGTTAACAAACAAAATGTATTAAGTAGTGGTCTTGTAAAAGAAAAGGATGCACATTTAATCGTTGATTTCATAGACATTGATTTACCTGGCGCTATTACCAAAAAGAGTATGATGATGTTAGATATCTTAGCTAACAATGATTGGAAAAGACCGCTGTATTTTTCTGGAGGAAGTTTTGATGATGCAGAATACCTATGGATGAAAGACTATTTGCAATTAGATGGTTTAGCATACAAATTGGTTCCTATTCGTACTGAGCGCCCTAATGCGTTTGAATTAGGTCGTATCGATACCGATTTAATGTATGATATTGTTAAGAAATGGGATTGGGGTAATGCAGGTGGTGATATTTATCACGACACACAAACACGTATACAAAGTGTATCCTTTAGAGGCAATTTAGCTCGATTGATGGAAGCATTAATCAAAGAGAATAAAATGGACAAGGCAAAAGATATTATCGAAATATCCATCATAAATATGCCGGTTGAAAAATTCGGATACTATACGCTTATAGAACCATTTATCGATGGATACTATAAAGTTGGTGAAAGCCAGAAAGCCCGTGAACTTTTCGAAACATTGAAGAAGAAATATCAAGAACGATTAGAATATTACGCCTCAGTGAGTTTAGATGAGCAATACGGTAGCATTGATGACATTATTGCCGATATGGAAGCGTATAGACGTAATATAGATACAATCATCGCCAACGACACTGAAGAAATGGCTGAGAAAGAGACGTTAATATTTAACGAGTATATTGATAAATTTCAACATTTCTATAAAGATGAGGATGATATGCCACTACCAGAGGGCGGATTAGAATCTGACCCAGACCTAATAGACACATTACCTGTTTTAGATACGATACAAGCAGACAACACAAATACCGACAGATTACATGACACTGTTGGTATTACAGCACAATAATAAGCTTTGGGCGAAAGCCCAAGGCTATATTTAGCTAATCAAATATATTCAAGTAATTTAAACGTACTCTTTAAGAATACCAATAAGGGTATTGGCATCTTGCTCGCCACTTTGGCGCCACACCATTTCACCTTTTTTGTAGATCATTAAGGTAGGCAGACCTTTAACACGCAAAGCTTGAGAAAGCTCCTTATTTTTATCCACATCAATTTTAATAACCTTACCCCTATCACCTAAAGCAGCAGCAACATCTCGCAATACAGGATGCATTGCGGTAGACTGTTCATTCCACTCTGCATAAAAATCGAGAAGAACTGGTACGTGTAAATCTATAAGCTCACCAAATTTGGACATATAAAATGCTTTACTATGTTAGCCAAATGTAATAAAAATTGTTAAAATACTACCCTAGGCAACGCATTTGTAGACCTCTAAAAGGGTTAAAATCATGTTAATGCCTTTTTTCGCAATGTAATGACGGTAATTTCAGGCCATATTCCTACTCTTCCTGGATATCCCAAAAAGCCAAAACCTCTATTTACATTAATAAATTGCCCCATTTCTTTATAAATACCTGCCCAATAAGGATATCTCCATTTAACAGGACTCCATTTAATCCATCCTGGAATTTCAATACCAAATTGCATCCCATGGGTATGTCCACTTAAAGTCAAATGGTAATGATAAGAATCTTTAATCACTTCCATCTCCCAATGCGATGGATCATGACTCATTAGTATCTTAAAATCATTCTCATTGATTTGAGAAGCGGCTTTTTTTAAATCTCCGGCTTTTTTAAATCCGCCTTTACCCCAATTTTCAACTCCTACCAACGCTATTTTATCCTCGCCTTTTTGCAAATATCTATGTTCATTCAACAACAAATCAAAACCCATTTTCTTTTGCAATGCCTTTAAATCTTCAAGGTTTTGTTTTTTAAGCTCTTCTGTTTCCCAAGGTATATAATCACCATAGTCATGGTTGCCCAATACCGAATACAAACCATCCTTTGCATGTAGCGTACTAAATAAATCTGCCCATGGAAGCATTTCAGAGGTCATATTATTAACCATATCTCCCGTAAATAAAAGCACATCACTTTTTTGCTTATTAATCAAGTTAACACCATACTCAATCATTTTTCTATCATCAAAACTGCCGCTATGAATATCTGAAATTTGAGTGATTTGATAACCATCAAAACCATCAGGAAGATCATCAAACTCTAAAGTATATTTTAAAACCTTAAAGTTGTATTTACCTTTATACATGCCATAAAGAAGCGCACCAAAAGGTATTGAAGCTACACCAAGCGCGATTAAACTCAAAAATCGCCTACGAGCCGGCAGACCAAATTCTTTGTCTACCCCATAAATTTTATGATAAATTCCGGAAGTGATTCTGTACAAATCTTCAGAAAATAAAAAGATAATGGTTATGATATTGAAGGTAAGTATTGTCAATAAAAACCCAAATGCATAGCTTTTAGGCGCATTTAAAACTCTACTAGTATCATCACCTACCGTAAATTGATATATAAAATTGACCATTACCGCAAACGACACAATAATATATAAATAAGACCACCATGGCTGCTTAGCAATTGTTTTTAAGGCCTGTATTACATAAAAACCCAGTGCTATATAAACCAAGATGAAAATAATCCAACGTGTCATAGATTCTTTTTTACACAAAGATATCTGTATGTCACTGGTATACGCACTCAATTGCTATTTATTTAACCTTCGCAACTACCGCCTTAATATTTTGCAGTTGCGTTATGGCTACATAATCATCGCTTAAGAAGCCACTCGAATTCATTGAAATTGGTGGTGACTTTGTTAAAGTTTGAATCATTGCTGTACCAGATAGGTGTAATGCGTTAAACCCTCTACTAATAAAAACATCAACATTACTTGAATTGATTCCTGAACCAGGCATTATTTGAACACGAGAATTTTGCTGCTCTAATTCAGACAATAAATCAATACCTAAGGGCGCAGACTTTTGCTGACCAGAAGACAAAATATAATCTATCTGTAAATCATCTAATAGTTTAAGTGCTTTCAATGGGTCTTTGACCCAATCAAATGCTCTATGAAATGTAAACTTTAAATGACCGGCTGAAGATTTTAACTTTCGAGTCCGTTCTACATCCAAAGTAAAATTTTTATTGAGCACACCAGAAACGATTCCTTCAAAACCTAGTTCCTTGCATAGCGCTATATCAGTCAACATAATGTCAAACTCTGCATCCGAATACGTAAAATCACCACTTCTAGGGCGAATCAACACATGAACAGGAATACTCACTTGTTCTTTTACCGCTTTCAACAATCCGTAAGATGGGGTTAAGCCCCCTACTGCCAACTCAGAACACAACTCAATACGGTCTGCACCAGCATGTTCAGCGACCAAGGCAGATTCTAACGAATTAGCACAAACTTCTACTAGCATATTCTTATATTTAGGCTTGTTAAAAGTAAAGAACCCAACCCATGAAAAGAAGAAAGTTCCTTAGAAATTCAAGCACAGTAGCCGCAGGAATAATGTCAGCTCCTTTGTTAGCATCTTATACTGAACATACAACTTCTAAAGAAACAAATTCTATCGGAGTTATACCTATCGCTATTTGCACATGGGATTTCGGTAACGCGACCGCCAAAGCATGGGAAGTATTAAAAAATGGCGGTAGCTCTCTAGATGCCGTTCACCAAGGCGTTATGGTCGAAGAAAACGATTTAAAAAATAGTACCGTTGGTAATGGTGGTAGACCTGACCGTGATGGCAATGTCACCTTAGATGCGTGCATTATGGATAAGGATGGTAATTGCGGAGCTGTTTTAGCAATGCAGAATATTGCGAATCCTATATCTGTAGCTAGAAAGGTAATGGAAGAAACGCCCCATGTTATGCTTGCTGGTAAAGGAGCAGAACAATTCGCTTACGAGCAAGGTTTTAAAAAAACCGATTTATTGACTGAAGAGTCAAAAGAAGCATGGATAAAATGGAAAGAAACCTCACAATACAAGCCTATAATAAATATAGAAAATCATGACACCATAGGCATGTTAGCTATTGATGAAAAGGGAGATATTTCAGGAGCTTGTACCACTAGTGGCATGGCCTACAAAATGGCTGGTAGAGTTGGAGACTCTCCAATCATAGGTTCCGGATTATTTGTAGACAATGAAGTTGGTGGAGCAACCGCTACAGGTGTAGGTGAAGAAGTAGTGAGAACGGTTGGTAGTTTTCTTATCGTTGAATTAATGAGACAAGGAAAGTCACCACAAGAAGCTTGCGAAGAAGGTGTTAAACGAATTATTGCAAAAAATAAAGACAAACAAGATTTTCAAATTGGCTTTATTGCCATTAATAAAAAAGGAGAAACAGGTGGTTATTGTATTCACCCAGGGTTCACCTATAGAACATATACCAAAGATGGTCATATAAATAACCCATCAGATAGTTATTTAAAAAGTTAGGGTAGGTTGACTTAAATAAATTCTAATGTCTAACCACACGACTAATCCTTGGGTTAGTTTCCCTTTCAATTTGTACTTTTAAACCCTCATATTTAATATTCAAAAATGGCAGATCAAAAAAGACTCTTCTTGCTAGACGCATATGCATTGATATTTCGTGGCTATTATGCCTTGATAAAAAATCCTAGAATCAACTCTAAAGGCATGGATACGTCTGCGATAATGGGATTCATGAATTCTTTGCTCGATGTAATCAGAAGAGAGAAGCCAGATCATTTGGCTGTTTGTTTTGATAAAGGCGGAAGTGTAGAACGTACTGAAATGTATGAAGCTTATAAAGCAAACCGTGACGCTACGCCAGATGCTATTCGTTTGGCAGTACCTTATATCCAGAATATTCTAAAAGCCATGCACATACCTAGTGTTGTGTTAGAAGGTTGGGAAGCAGATGATATTATAGGAACCCTATCTAAACAAGCGGAAAAGGAAGATTACAAAGTATTTATGGTTACACCTGATAAGGATTTCGGACAATTAGTCTCTGAGAATATTTTCATGTACCGCCCAGCACGTATGGGAAATGGTATTGAAATATGGGGAATTCCAGAAATTCAGAAACGTTTTGGAGTAGAGCGCCCAGAACAAGTTATAGATTACCTAGGCATGATGGGTGATGCCAGTGACAACATTCCTGGTCTACCAGGTGTTGGCGATAAAACTGCCAAAAAATTTATTGCGGAGTTCGGTAGTATGGAAAATCTTTTAGCAAATACGGATAAGCTGAAAGGGAAAATGAAAGAAAAGATTGAAGAAAATAAAGAATTGGGTATCCTTTCGAAAAAATTGGCAACTATCTGTATAGATTGTGACGTAACCTTTAATGCATCAGATTACGAACTTTCTGAGCCTGACTTTGAAAAGGTTCAAGAAATATTTGAAGAACTAGAATTTAGAAGATTAAAAGACCAGTTTTTAAAACTGTTTTCTAATGAAACTGCAGAAACGGTAACACAAGTATCTAGTGCTCTGAAAAAAGAATCGCAGGATGCAGGAACAGGTCAATTTTCATTATTTGGAGGTAGTGGAGACGCGCCAGCAACAGTTAAAGATTTTTCTAGCAGGCAAACAATTTCAGATGTAGCTCATGCATACCAAAGCGTTGCGCCAGGTATGGCTATGAAATTGTTTATTCAAAATTTAATGAAGCAAACTTCGGTTTGTTTTGATACCGAAACCACAGGACTAAATCCTTTAACAGCAGAATTAGTAGGAATTGCTTTTTCTTGGGAAGCTACTAAAGGGTATTATATTCCTTTCCCTGAAGAAAAGGAAGAAGCGCAAGCACTTATTGAAGAACTACGCCCTTTCTTTGAAGCTGACAAAATTGAAAAAATAGGTCAGAATCTTAAATATGATATCAAGGTTTTAGACAAATATAACGTTGATGTTAAAGGACCACTTTTCGATACTATGTTAGCGCATTATCTTATCAATCCTGATATGCGCCATAATATGGATGTATTGGCTGAAACCTACCTTAACTACACTCCTATATCTATTACAGAACTGATCGGTAAAAAAGGTAAGAACCAGTTGAGTATGCGAGACGTTCCTTTAGAAAAACAAACCGAGTATGCCGTAGAAGATGCCGATATCACTTTTCAATTGGCACAACATTTTAGACCAGAATTAAAAGAAGCAAACACCGAAAAATTATTTCAAGATATTGAAATCCCCTTATTACGTGTATTAGCCGATATGGAATTGGAAGGTATCAATCTAGATGAAGAATTTTTACATTCACTTTCTTCTGATTTAAACAATGATATTGCCACACTCGAAAAGAAAATTTATGAAAACGCTGGGGCCGAATTTAATATTGGTTCACCAAAACAACTAGGAGAAATTTTATTCGACAAACTCAAGCTAGTAGAAAAACCTAAAAAGACAAAAACAGGTCAATATTCAACTGCAGAAGATGTGTTGTCATATTTAGCAAAAGACCATGAGATTATTCAAAATGTTTTGGATTATAGAGGTTTAGCTAAATTAAAAAGCACGTATGTAGATGCTTTGCCAGAACAAGTAGAACCCGTAACAGGTCGTGTACACACAGACTATATGCAAACGGTTGCTGCGACGGGTCGTTTAAGTAGTAATAATCCAAACCTACAGAACATACCAATTCGTACCGAACGTGGTCGCCAAGTACGTAAAGCATTTATTCCAAGGGATAAAAATTACACCTTATTAGCTGCAGATTATTCTCAAATAGAACTGCGAATCATTGCTGCCTTGAGTGATGAAACTACTATGATAGAGGCTTTCAAAAATGGTGAGGACATCCATGCTTCTACCGCATCAAAGGTATTCGATGTTCCTTTAGATCAAGTAACCCGCGAACAACGTAGTAATGCTAAAACCGTAAACTTCGGTATTATATATGGGGTTTCAGCTTTTGGTTTAAGTAACCAAACAGACTTATCAAGAAGCGAAGCAAAAGAGCTTATCGACACGTATTACAAGACCTATCCAAAACTGAGGAACTACATGAGCGAACAAGTAGATTTTGCTCGTGACAATGGCTATGTACAAACAGTTTTAGGCAGAAGAAGATATCTTAAGGATATTAACGGTAGTAATGCTATTGTTCGTGGTGCTGCAGAACGAAACGCTGTTAACGCACCCATTCAAGGTAGTGCTGCAGACATCATCAAAATTGCCATGATAAACATTCACAAAAAGCTTGAGAAAGGTAATTACAAATCTAAAATGCTTTTACAGGTACATGATGAATTGGTATTTGATATTTACAATCCAGAATTAGAAGAATTAAAAAAATTGATTAGGTCTGAAATGGAGAACGCCTACAAATTAGACGTTCCTCTAGATGTGGAAGTAGGTGTAGGAGAAAATTGGTTGGTGGCACATTGACACTATTTTCTTTTAGATGTTAAACCTTCTTAAAATTACAAGAAACACATTTAAAAAAACGTTTGGTACTTACTATAGTAAAGTACCATGAAAAACGTATTATTATATTTCATTTTCATAACCACTATTCATGTAGGTTTTTCTCAATCAAACAAACATGAAATAAGTGTTGACATTAAAAACACTATAAAAATTAAAGTATTTCCCAACCCTGCAACCAATGTTATAAATGTTTTAGGTCTTAATAATTCACCCAACGCATCGATTATTATTACAGATATATATGGCACGCAGGTTATTTCTCATCAGTGGGTCATCAACCATAACGCACTTAATATTCCTATAAATAAGTTAGAGAAAGGGATATATTTAATAACCATTCAAACGGAACATCAAAATATACATCGTAAGTTTTTTAAGGAATAAAAATCTGCTATTGAAAAACAAAATTATAAGTCAAAGCAAATAGTGGGCTATTTAAAATAGAAAGTTCATAAGAACCTAAAGGGCTGCCTAAAAAAACATCGGCATCAACACCAGGTTGACGTTGAGAATAATATATATTAAAAGGATTTCGACGACTATAAACATTATAGATTGTAAATGTCCAATCACCAATCCATCTTTTATTCACTTTCTCACCATACTTAATATTCCAAGAGAAATCTAATCTATGGTATGGCCGAAGTCTTGCGTTGTTACGTTCAATAAAAATTGGAACATCAATATTTTCTAATTTGAAAACACTATTTGCAACAGTATAAGGTCTTCCTGTTTGGCCTGTGAAATTAAAACTCCATGTATTATATTTATCTCCTTCAAAATTTATAGTTGAATTTACTACGTGTGGTCTATCAAAATCTGAGGCATACCAATTATTATTATTTATTCGATCCCCAAGATTTTCATTATCGGATTTCAACAAACTTCTAGACCATGTATAGTTTAACCATCCGTTAACCTTACCGCTAGATTTCTTTATACTAAACTCAACTCCATATGCCCTACCTTCACCCTGAATAACATCTCGTTCCAAAAATTCTTCAAGAAAGAAATCTGCACCAGGCTTAAAGGTCAAGTTATTTTTAGAATCACGATAATACCCTTCTAAACCCAATTCAACTTCATTATTACCTAAATTCTTATAGATTCCCAATCCATAAGTATCACTTATTTGAGGTTTTATATTTGAATCAGAAGTTTTCCACCTAGAGGTAGGTAAAGGCGTTGTTGAATTATAAACATTTTGAAGATATTGGTTTAGTCTCGCATAACTTGCCTTTATCGATGTAGTCTCGTTTAGTTTTATATTCGCTCCTAATCTTGGTTCTAATCCATTATAAGTCTTCACTCCTGCACCTTTTTCAAAGTCAGTAACACCCAACAGCAAACCCGTAGTTTGGTCTAATTGCGCTTGCCTATAAGGACCCACAAGGACATAATGACTAAATCTTAAACCAGCTGAAATAGCAACATTAGTTACTGGCTTAAAATTAACATTACCATAACCCGAAAATTCATAGCTGTTTTCTTCAGCCAAAGATACCGCTACCACACTATTACCATTACCTGGGCGCAATTCACCTGGCCTAATCTGATACTTATTAGCCTGAACACCTACATAGTAATCTAGATTAGACTTTATTTCCTTAGAAAATTCTGAAGAAAAACTCTGATAGTTAATTTTCGATTCAAATACAATTTCATTTGGATTGTCAACTTCAGGAAATATAGTTTTGGGCGAATAATCACTCATTACCAAGAATGTTCTTAGATTGCTTTTATCATTAAAAGAATGTCTCCAATTCAGCGTACCATTAAGAGTTTTAAAATCATACTGGTTATTTTTCGCATTGATATTCTGTATTTGGGTAATCAAATCCAATTGATAAAAATCTTTACTATAAAATCCAGTAAAGGTTATTTGATCATCTTCTGTTGGCAGATATAATAATTTTAAAGTACTATCATAAAATTTAGCCTTGGTATCCTTTAATCTTTCTGAAACCAAAGGCAATAAAAAATCTGTGAGACCGGCTCGCCCGCCAAGGGTCATCATTAGCTTATCTTTAATTATAGGTGTTTCAATATTCAAACGACTTGAAACAATACCTATACCTCCACTCAATTTAAATTTGTCTACATATGGGTTTTTCACTTTTAAATCTAACACTGAAGTTATTCTACCTCCATATCGTGCAGGAATATTAGCTCTATACAAGTCAACACTTGAAATAACATCTGGTGTAAATACTGAAAAAAGACCAAATAGATGGGTTGGATTAAAGACCGGCGCATTATCTAACAACAATAAATTTTGATCTAGGGCACCACCCCTTACTGATAAACCATTACTAATTTCACCTGCATTATTAACCCCTGCTAATAGGGTCATGCTTCTAAGTACATCTGCTTCGCCAAGACCTGATGGTATTTTTTTCAACTCTTGTGTTTTTAATTGCAACGCGCCCATTTGGGGTAATTCCAAATTATCGTTAATGCGCTTAGCTCTCACTACAACTTCAGAAAGCTGCTCTTGTTCTTCAACAAGGTTAATTGTAATTTTCTTCCTCGAAATTAAGTTGACATTAGCCGTCTCACTTTTAAAACCAATATAATTAATATGTACAGAATAGGAATTTTGAGGAAGATTAATAGAGAAAATACCATTATTATTTGTGATACCACCACATGAACATTGATCTATAATAATTTCCGCACTTTCCAATGGCTGCTGGGTCAACTCATCTATCACCTCGACAACCAAAAGAAATTCTTGAGCTTCTATTGTACTTGAGCATAAAACCGTAAATACTAAACCCAAAATAAGGTTTTTGGCTTTTCTAGTAAAAGGATATTTATCTTGATTTAATTCATCCATGCTTCTGGCTGTATCGCTGTTTTAAATCTTCCTTCATTACAAGGAGCTTCTATGGTTGCTGGGGGTGGGTAAGGAGACATAAATGTTGGCTCAATGCTCAATGGCTTTTGAGGGTCCAATGAATTTTCTGGAATATCACCTCTTTTAATAAAAATATCAACGCTTGAAGTTGCGGCAGCAGTGAACCTACCAAATACGAAATCATTTAGATCGTTTGGGTTATATATATTACCAATTAAAGCTGCTGGTGGCGGTGCATTGAAACCACTGTTGTTATCAACCAAGTCCTTTAAGACTTTATAATAATCAAATGCATCTGGAGTCAACGATAACTGCTGAATTTCAACCACGATATTTTCCTTTGTATATAATGGTACATTTGCGACAATTAAATCAGTAGTAGTTTTTCCGTTTGAAAATTTATCATCAAATAAAGATATACTTTCAGGGTATCTAATTTTCCAGCAATCTGTGTCACAAGTGTAACTGAAATAATCTGGTGTAGATATACTAGTGGGGCCGCATATTCCATCACGGTAAATACCATCAAAACATACTTGGCAAACAAGTAAATTTTCATATGACTTGAATGTCCAATAATAATAATTCTCTTGATCAACCGGGTCATTAAAAGTTATTGAAATAGCATGACCAGGTTCAAAAGAGCCTGTTCCGTCATTATATTGCAATTCAGGATTATAGGTAGCCTTTATATTTGAAATAGGAACAGGTTCCAATACGGTTTCAGGTTGGGAACGGTATTGCCTGCCGTCTTCTAAGGCGACATCTATTTCCCACTGCTCACCCACATTAGCTTTAAATTCAATAGAAGGCACATATGCTCCTTCTAATTCAACTAATTCAATTACTTGGCCCGTCAAAGAATTTACAAATGAAACAGATGCTCCATTTTCAAATTTTGTTTTGTTTATTCCAAATTCATTTACCGATTTATTAATTATCACATAAGAGCCACCTTTTACAGTAGTAGCTATACCTTCTATAAAAACCAACCCTTCTTTAAACTCAAACTCAGGTTCAACCGGATCAATACAACTTGTAAGAAAAAATGGCGATACTAAAAAAAGGAACTTGACAATTAATTTATTCATTGAAATATTGAAAAAAGCACTATTGTGTTTTTAAAGATAGTATTAAATATCACATAGAGTTCTTTTGTAAAAAAACCCTCACATATAATTGCGAGGGCTTAAATCTAGAATAAAATTTTATTTTACCTTTTTACGAAAAGCATTTGTCCGTCATCCGAAAAGTTCGGGATTTCCAAATCAGCAGCATCAACTGTCATAACATCTCCATCTATAGAAACATTAATGTTTAAAACTTCGCCGTTACTTTTAGTAGTCGTCACTGTAGTACCATCAAAAGTATAGGTACTTGATTCGAGGTCAGCCTCAGTTGGACAAGGAATATCTAAACCCGTACCAGTCGCATTTACTTCTACGTAGTTTGCTGAATTAGAAGCGCTAGCGGTCAAATCTTCATTAAATGTCAAGGTAACTACATAACAATCTTTATCCGTTAAAAGATCCAGAATCCCTTTTGCAAATTTTGTGTTATCCGACGCTGTTGCATTATCAATTACAAGCTCTGTAGCATCCCAGGTTCCTAAAATAGCGGTACTAGCAACTTGCACTTCTGCTTCGCCATCATTTTTGTCTGAACTACAAGAAATCAGCACTAGAGCAATACCTAAAAAGAATAAAATATGTTTATACGTCATCGTTAAATTTGTTTATCAACTATTTTAAAAACGAAATTATTCACATATTATTTCAAAACCAAATTTCTCTTATAGCACAAAACGAATAGGTAGCTTTTATTAGGAACGTATTCTCTTTCTTTTGTCCAAGTATTTGGGCATCTAAATTATTACCTAAAGTTTCATAAGGATTTACTGACCCTACAACACCCTGTGACAATACCAAAAAGACTTCTGTACCAGGAATATACTCTGACCTTAATACAAGATTCGACCTAAACTGAACTAATGAAAAATTTGGGTTTTAATTTCATAATCAACTATTCCATCTATATCTTCATCTATTAAAGTGTGGAGTTCCAATATCTGAACTACTAATTTAATCATGAGAGAATATTGTTACTCGTTCAATTAAGGTTTTCCGCTATCGGATTATTTACAAAATTAAAATCGATGTACGTGCTTGTAGAAATAAAAGGTTGTCCGTAATATTGAATTGATAAATTCGCATTTTAACTATAATTAAATCGGATGGAAGTGCTGAACGTACCTTGATTAATATTACTAAGCACACTATCTAAACATCTAATACCAACATATAAATATTTATCGTCATACGTAATTTTAAACTTGGTAGCCTGGCTGGGCAACATACAATCATTAGGTTCAAAAACTGTAAAATCACCATCCCAAAGACCATTATCCCATTTGCTATCTGAAAGAATTCCATCTAATGCTTATTGACTCTCCCACAGGAATTGTCGCTGTATTGTTTTCCTTAATAATCTTTAAGGTGTCTTTTTGAGCATAGGTATGAGTAATGCACAAAATAAATTAAGATAGGTTGAGGTAAAGGTTTTTAAACATAATAATGCGTTCTTTGATAGATTTCTAATGATACTAGAGTGACGCAAAAAAATATTTGATGTTACGTATTTAGCATTAAAACAGATGAGTTTAACCGTATAGTATTTGTATTAAAGACTTCAGAAATTGCATTTATAATAAAAATGTAAAAAATAAAGAAACAAGTATTTGCAATTCAAGTTAATAATCGTAGATTTGCAGCCCCTTTGACGGGATTGATTAAAATAATAGTTAAAAATAGCAGTAGTGGATACATTAAGTTATAAGACCGTTTCGGCCAACAGAACAACTGTAAACAAAGAGTGGTTATTGGTAGATGCCGAAGGAGAAACATTAGGACGCATGGCTTCAAAAGTCGCCTATTTGTTAAGAGGAAAGCATAAGCCAAGTTTCACCCCTCATGTTGATTGTGGTGACAATGTTGTTATTATCAATGCGGAGAAATTTGTTCTTTCAGGAAATAAATGGTCTGATAAGACTTATTTAAGATACACAGGCTACCCAGGTGGCCAACGTTCTACTAGCGTAAAACAATTATTGGATAAGAACCCAGAAGGTATTCTTGAAAAAGCAATAAAAGGGATGTTACCTAAAAATAGATTAGGCGCAGAACTTTTCAGAAACCTTAAAGTTTACGCAGGTACTGAGCATGGTCAGGAAGCACAGAAACCAACCGTTGTTAATTTAAAAGACATTAAATAAGATGGAAGTAATTCATAAAATTGGTCGTAGAAAGACCGCTGTAGCTAGAGTATATCTTTCTGATGGAAATGGAGACATCACTATCAACAACAAAGATTTAAGTGTATACTTCCCAACTGCAACACTTCAATATAAAGTAAAACAACCTTTTACATTAACTGAGAGTTTAGATACTTATAACGTAAAAGTAAATGTTTACGGTGGTGGTATTACAGGTCAAGCAGAAGCTATTCGCCTTGCTCTTTCAAGAGCAATGTGTGAAATTGATCCAGAGAACAGAACTATCTTGAAGCCAGAAGGCTTATTAACAAGAGACCCAAGAATGGTTGAACGTAAGAAATTCGGACAGAAGAAAGCTCGTAAGAAATTCCAATTCTCGAAACGTTAATTCGAATCACAAAATTACCAGGCACCCTTTTTGGGTGCCTGTTTTATATATTTTATCACACTGGAAAATCCAGATTATTAACAAGTTCATTGAAAGTCCTTTACGGACAATTAAAAATCCTTTAATTACTTATAATTAAGGGTAAATTAGTTTAGCATCTAAATGGTGAAGGCTTTTGCACAATTGCAAATACCACTTTACCATTGCTAATTCATAAGAACGTAAACTAAATTTAAAATGGCGAGAGTCGAAGTAAAACAATTATTAGAAGCAGGTGTGCATTTTGGCCACCTAACAAGAAAGTGGAATCCAAACATGGCTCCTTACATCTACATGGAGCGTAACGGTATTCACGTTATCAATCTTTACAAAACAGTTGCGAAACTAGACGAGACCAATGAGGCTCTTAGTAAGATTGCAGCATCAGGTAGAAAAATACTTTTCGTAGCTACCAAAAAACAAGCCAAGGACATAGTTGCTGAAAAAGCAGCAAAAGTAAACATGCCTTACATCACTGAAAGATGGCCAGGTGGTATGTTGACTAATTTCGTTACTATTCGTAAAGCTGTAAAGAAAATGGCTTCTATCGATCGTATGAAAAAGGATGGTACATTCTTAACTCTTTCTAAAAAAGAAAGACTTCAAGTAGATCGTTTACGTGCAAAATTAGAGAAGAACCTTGGTTCCATTTCTGAAATGACACGTTTACCAGGTGCATTATTCATCGTTGATACAATGAGAGAGCACATTGCAGTTAAAGAAGCTCAAAAATTAAACATTCCTATTTTCGCAATGGTTGATACCAACTGTGACCCTAGAGATGTAGATTATTTAATACCTTCTAATGATGATGCTTCTAAGTCAATTGACATCATTATGACAGAAGTTACCAATGCGGTTGCCGAAGGTCTTGCAGAACGTAAGTCTGAAAAAGGTGATGCTGCTGAAGGTAAATCTGATGATAAAAAAGAAAAAGCTCCTAAGAAAAAAGAAGCCGCTGATACACCGGCACCATCTCCTGAAAAGGTTGATACTAAACCAGCTCCAGTAGTTGCTAAAGCAACAAACGTTGAAGCTGAGGTTGAGGCTACCGAAGAAGCAGTTGCTAAAAAAGCAAAAGTTGAGGCAGATGACTTAACTAAAGTTGAAGGTATCGGACCTAAAGCTGCTGAAGCTTTAGCTGCTGCAGGTATTGCTACTTTTGCTGATCTTTCTAAAGGAGATGCTGAAAAAATCAAAGAAATCTTAACAGAAGCAAGTTCAAGAATGGCTCATTTAGATCCTACCTCTTGGCCAAAGCAGGCTAAAATGGCCGCTGATGGTAAATGGGACGAGCTTAAAGAATGGCAAGACAACACTAAAGGTGGTGTAGAATAAGCAGCTACATTTTTTTATATAAATAAATTAAGAATAACCCCCTAAAAAGGGTACACTAAAAGTAAAAGAAATGGCAAAGATTACAGCCGCAGAAGTTAATAGATTAAGAAAAACGACGGGTGCAGGAATGATGGATTGCAAAAATGCTTTAGTTGAAGCTGAAGGCGATTTTGAAACTGCAATTGAAGTTCTTCGTAAAAAAGGTCAAAAAGTAGCAGCAAAAAGAGCCGATAGAGATTCTTCTGAAGGTGCTGCTATCGCTAAAGTAAATGATGCTCATACAACTGGTGTTATCATTTCACTTAATTGCGAGACTGATTTCGTAGCTAAAAACGAAACTTTTGTAACGTTAGCAACTGAATTAGCAGATTTAGCAATCAATTATGATTCTAAAGATGCATTCTTAGCCGCCGATTACAAAGGTATGACTGTTCAAGAAAAACTTATTGAACAAACAGGGGTTATTGGTGAGAAAATTGAAATCGGAGGTTTTGAAACATTAAGTGCTCCTTTTGTAGGTTCATACATTCATGCAGGAAATAAAATTGCTGTTCTAACAGGACTTTCAGCTGCGGTTGATGGTGCAGAAGAAGTTGCAAAAGATGTTTCTATGCAAGCTGCAGCTATGAACCCAGTTGCACTGAATGAAGATGGTGTTGATCAATCGGTAATCGATAAAGAAATTGAAATTGCAAAAGATCAATTACGTCAAGAAGGTAAGCCAGAAGAAATGCTAGACAATATCGCAAAAGGTAAATTAAAGCGTTTCTTTAAAGACAACACCTTGATTAATCAAGATTTCATTAAAGATAGCAAACAAAGTGTTTCTCAATACGTAAAATCAGTTGATTCTAAATTAGAAGTAACAGGATTTAAGAGAGTTGCATTAGGTTAATTACAGTACAACTAACTCAATAAAAAACCGTCTTACTGTTAAAAGTAGACGGTTTTTTTATTTACTCCAATTAAACCCTCAGATTATTAAATGTTTAAGCGCTAACATCTAGGATGAACCTAATTTTTTAGCCATTCATTTCGTAAAGAGATTTCATATTCAGTTGCATCTTTTTCAGAGGTTATTTTTTTGACGACCTTGATAGGAGAACCAACAGGTCCTTCAACGGTAACAACCTCCCCATTTCTTAGTACAATAACTTCAATAACCTTTTCAGGAGTCCAGCTAAAACTTTCTCCTATAATAGGTCGTAGCGTTTCAATAGTAATCTCTTCACCATTAATTGCCTTTAAAACATCACCACCCTTTAATTCTAAATCATTGAAAAAAGAGTTTAATTTAATTCCCTCTCTTATAAAAACCACACTATCATTCTCTATATCGATATCAATATACGGCACTTGACCATCAAAAAAGTATCCTGTTTGCTGTTCCACATCCAAGATGTTTAAACCAACCTTTTTCAAATAAAGCTCATAATCTATAGGAGTATCGCCAATTACATGATTTTTAAAAAAAACATCTACCTCAGGGAATGTCATTTCTACTATCTCCTTAAACAATATATCATCATCGAAAGGAACATTGACTCCGTATTTCTTAGACAACTCCTTCAATAGCCAAAGCACGCCTTTTTCTCCATTACTTTTCTCACGCAACAATAAATCTAATGACATATTAATTAAAGTACCTTTTTCATAGACGTTAGCATAATTAGCTTCATAAGGTTCCTCTAAAATATTCTTACTCATAATTGTAAAAGACATATTATCATCATAAAATTTAGAATTGTCAATCTTCATTAGCATTTTATCATAAAATTCATCTTCTGAAATTAATCCCTGTTGAACCTGAAACAAGTTCGCGAAGTACTCAGTGGTACCCTCATACATCCATAGATGTTGAGACATTTTAGGGTTATTAAAATTAAAGAATTGTATCTCTTTAGAATGAACCGATAAAGGTGTTACTATATGAAAAAATTCATGAGATACGACATCAACCATAGCCTCCTCCAACCTTTCAATTGGCATGGCCTCAGGCAAAACAACAACAGTAGATGTATGGTGTTCTAAAGCTCCAAATCCACGGGCATCAGGCACATTTACATCTGATAGATACAACAAAATATTATATTCTTTGGTAGTGTCTACATCACCCAAATATTTCTTTTGAGCACCCATCATTGAAACCATCCTTTCCTTTAAATCTGCTGCTTTATAAACTCCATTAGGAGAAAAAAGACTTAGCCTAACGGTTATCCCATTAATTTCAAAAGCCTCAGTGTTAGGCCTAGCGTACATAATTGGGTTATCTATCACATCAAAATATCGTTTAGCCATGAAACCATCCCAAAGTGCATCAGGTTTTCTGTTCGGTTCTAGAGATAAGGACGTAGTAGCAATTAGTGCTTCAGGTTTATGTACTAAGATATTATAAGGTCTTTCTTTAAAACCATCAAAATAACCAACAAATCCATGTAGATTAAGCATAAAATTGCTGCCTTTAGAAATATTGGTGCCAGCTGGTGAGAATACAGCATCAGCAACTTCGTTTTCAGTGTCATACGTATCATTCACCAAATACTCAATCTTATCCAGTTGAACTCCATTCGAAATACTCCACGAATTATCATCAAGATTAACAACCTCAAGTTCATTCCCTTTATAATCTAGTGCCTTAAAATCTTGAATATACTTACCGTAATTATCAGAACTATAAGTACCAGGTACGGTTTTAGGTATTCTAAACAATACCGTTTCAGTTGTAAAAGCCATAGGATTAATTTCAACCCTAACAAGATCATCAACAACATTGACCAAATCTATCGTAGTTAAAATCGGGCTATTATCATCCGACAACAATGATTTGCCTGTTCCGCATGCATTAAACAGCACAGCTAGAGCAAAGACAATTATTATTTTTCTCATAATTAATAACTTATTTACCTGTTAATTTAAGGATTCCAAAGATATATAATCTACGATATACCATTCAGAAAGAATTATGTTTTGCTTCCAAGAAATATTGACCACCCCCATCGAATATTTTCATTATTTTTGATGGCAAATAAAAAATTAAGATGCACTACAAAAGAATTCTTCTAAAATTAAGTGGCGAAGCCCTAATGGGTGAAAAGCAATATGGCATTGATTCTAACAGACTTAATGAATATGCAGAAGAGATTAAAGAAGTAGTAGAAAAAGGCATTGAAATAGCTATTGTAATTGGTGGGGGTAATATTTTTCGAGGATTAGCAGGTGCTGCAACAGGAATGGATAGAGTACAAGCTGATCACATGGGAATGCTAGCCACCGTTATTAACGGCCTAGCTTTACAGAGCGCTTTAGAAATGAACGGTGTACAAACAAGATTGCAATCAGCGATTAAAATCAATGAAGTTGCTGAACCTTTTATACGTAGAAGAGCAATGAGACATCTTGAAAAAGGTAGAGTTGTAATATTTGGTGGTGGAACTGGAAACCCTTATTTTACTACAGATTCTGCTGCTGTTTTAAGAGCTATTGAAATAGAAGCTGATGTAATTTTAAAAGGCACTCGCGTTGATGGTATATATACAGCTGATCCTGAAAAGGATAAAAATGCCACTAAATTTGATTCAATAACTTTTCATGATGTTCTTAAGAAAGGATTGAAAGTTATGGATACGACCGCTTTTACATTAAGTCAAGAAAATGAACTACCAATCGTAGTTTTTGATATGAACAAAAAAGGAAACTTACTTAAAATTGTTGACGGCCAAACCATTGGCACTACCGTCAACGTGTAATTTTGGTACAGTTTATGTTTTGAGAAAGTAATATTATTGTTTTATGAACGAAGAAGTACAATTTGTTTTAGACTCAACAAAAGAAGGAATGGATGCTGCAATGGCCCATTTAGAGCGTGAATTTTTAAAAATTAGAGCAGGAAAAGCTAGCCCTGCCATGTTATCATCTATACTAGTTGATTATTATGGCTCGCAAACACCTTTATCACAAGTAGCCAATGTTAACACTCCCGATGGTCGTACTATTTCTGTACAACCATGGGAAAAAGGAATGCTTCAAGAGATTGAAAAAGCAATCATGAATGCCAACCTGGGCTTCAACCCTATGAACAATGGTGATTTAATTATTATAAATGTTCCGCCACTTACAGAGGAAAGAAGAATACAACTTACAAAACAAGCTAAAGCAGAGGCAGAACACGCTAAAGTAGGCGTACGTAGCGCTAGGCAAGATGCAAATAAAGAAATTAAAGATCTTGATATCTCAGAAGACCTTCAGAAGAATGCCACTGCAGATGTTCAAGATATAACTGATGTTTACACAAAAAAGATTGATGACTTTCTTGCGAAGAAAGAAGCAGAAATCATGAAAGTATAGTTTTAACCCATTCGTTAAAAAGACCAAGCTACCTTAAATCGGTAGCTTTTTTTATTTACAGTTAATTTTAAACTTTTCTATTTAGGAACAAATGCACCTATTGGTTACCTTTGACACCTGCAAAAACAGTTATGGTAGCTAAACTTACTAAAGGATTTTGGCCTAAAACGGCAAACATTATTCTGCGAAACAGAATCCTAATCATTTTTCTCATTGTTGGATTTACAATTTTCATGGCCATGCAGTGGCAATATATGCGATTTTCAAGTTCGCAAACCAACCTATTGCCCGATGACCATCCAGTAAACCAAGAATATCAAGATTTTCTTAGCAAGTTCGGGGAAGAAGGCAATGCCGTTGTTTTTGCTATTCGCGATAGTGCTCTTTTTAATCCAGTCAATTTCAATAGATGGAACAAACTTAGTAAGCAATTAGCTGCATTTCCTGAAGTAGATTTTGTACTCTCAACTGACAATTTACAAGAACTGATTAAGGATAATGAGAAGCAAGAATTTAAAATGCGCCCGTTAATTACGGGAGAACTAAATTCTCAAAAAGAAATTGACAGCGTTACCAACCATTTATTCAACAATCTTCCTTTTTATGAAAATCTTCTATATAATAAGGAAAGTAAAACAATACGAACCATTGTAAATCTAGATAAGGATATTGTAAACACTTCAGTCAGAAAAGACTTTATTCTACAAGATTTAAATACGTTAGTCACAAATTTTGAAAAAGAAACAAATTTAGATGTTCACATTTCTGGCATGCCGTATGTTAGAACCATGAATTCCCAGAATATTATCGATGAAATCGGTAAATTTATTCTAGCCGCTCTTGGTGTTACTTCATTAATCTTTTTCTTTTTCTTTAGAAGTATTCGAGCTACAGTAATATCTATGTGTGTAGTAATTATTGGCGTAATGTGGGCCTTTGGCCTTCTTGGCTTGCTGCAATATGAAATTACGGTACTTACCGCCCTTATTCCACCATTAATTATAGTTATTGGTATTCCGAACTGTATTTTTTTAATAAATAAGTACCAACAAGAGGTTAAAAAGCATGGTAATCAAGCTTTATCATTACAGCGAGTTATTTCCAAAATCGGAAATGCCACTTTAATGACAAATATTACAACAGCCTCTGGGTTTGCTACTTTTATAATTACTGACAGTAAGCTTTTAAAAGAATTTGGCATCGTTGCTTCTATCAACATCATAGGCATATTTGTTCTTTCTTTACTAATCATTCCCATAGCATATAGTTTTATGCCTTTACCTAAAACCAAACATTTAAAACACTTAAACAAAAAGTGGATTGACGCTTTTGTTAGTTGGATGGAACGCATTGTAAGGCATAGAAGAATATCTGTTTATATTGTTTCCATTGCCTTATTGGTCATAAGTATTATAGGTATTTATCAAATTAAAATATCTGGAAGTCCGATTGAGGATATGCCTAAAAATGCCGAGTTTTTTCATGACATAAGATTTTTCGAAAAAGAATTTAAAGGGATTATGCCAGTTGAAATAGTGGTGGACACAAAAACACCTAAAGGGGTTTTAAAACCAGCTACCCTAAAACGAATGAATCAACTAGGGGAAGTTATTGAAGATATACCAGAACTTTCTTCACCAGTTTCAGTGGTTAATTTAGTGAAGTATTCTAAACAGGCTTTTTATAATGGCCTACCAAAATATTATCAATTACCGACAAGTCAAGAGAATACTTTCATTATGGATGTTGCAAGAAAATCTTCTAACAACAGCGACCTATTGAAAACGTTTGTAGACAGTACTGGACAAACTGCAAGGATAACGACTTTCATGCGAGATGTAAATACTACCCGTATGGAACAGATTGAAGAGCGCCTGACGGAGCATATCTCCAAAATATTCCCAGCCGAACGCTACAATGTCTATATGACCGGTAGCGCACTCTTATTCTTAAAAGGAACAAAGTACTTGGTTAAAAATCTAATAATGTCCCTCGCATTGGCTATTGGCTTAATTGCTCTTTTCATGGCCTACCTTTTTAGGTCTTTTAGAATGATTATCATTTCCCTGATTCCAAATTTATTACCCTTGGTAATTACCGCAGGTATTATGGGCTTTGTTGGAGTACCTATAAAACCATCTACAATTTTAGTATTCAGTATTGCATTCGGAATTTCAGTGGATGATACTATACATTTCTTAGCGAAGTATAGGCAAGAATTAACAGCGAACAATTGGCGAATTGAAAAATCGGTATACAATGCCTTACGTGAAACTGGCGTAAGTATGTTCTATACATCAATAGTTTTGTTTTTCGGATTTTCGGTCTTTGTTATTTCTAACTTCGGAGGTACGGTTGCTCTAGGCTCATTGGTTTCCGCAACACTGCTTCTTGCAATGCTTGCGAACCTTATTCTTTTACCTTCATTATTGTTATCATTAGAAAAAAGTATAGCCAACAAGCAAACACTTAAAAAACCACAGATAGACATACTGCCACAAGATGAAAATAACAATTAATTGAAATTCATTTAGGTCATTGTTTTATATCATAACATAAGTCAATTATTTTTTAACAAAATCCTATCTTTGACGTTTTAATTTTCAATTCAACAAGCATGCGTTCAGCTACTATAAAAGAACTTTTATTAAGTAAAAATTTACTTCAAGAAATCACTATCAAAGGTTGGGTAAGAACCTTTAGAAGCAATAGGTTCATTGCTTTAAATGATGGCTCAACATTAAACACAATTCAATGTGTGGTAGATTTCGAAAATTTTGACGAAGAATTACTGAAAAAAGTAAATACAGGAGCAGCTTTAAAAATTACCGGAACGCTTGTAGAAAGCCAGGGTAAAGGACAATCGGTTGAAATTCAAGTTTCAGCATTAGAAGTATTAGGTATCGCTGACCCAGAGGAATATCCTATTCAACCTAAAAAACACTCTTTAGAATTTTTAAGAGAAAAAGCGCATTTAAGAATTCGTACCAATACGTTTGCAGCAATAATGCGAGTTAGGTCTACCCTATCATTCGCTATTCACAATTATTTTAGAGAAAACGGTTTTAATTATTTTCACGCTCCCATAATTACAGGTTCAGATGCCGAAGGTGCAGGTGAAATGTTTAGAGTAACAACATTAGACGAAAAAAATCCGCCTTTAACAGAAGACGGATCCGTAGATTATAAAGAAGATTTCTTCGGAAAAGAAACCAACTTAACCGTTTCAGGGCAATTGGAAGCTGAAGCTTACGCTATGGCTTTAGGCAAGGTATATACTTTCGGCCCAACATTTAGAGCTGAAAATTCAAATACATCTAGGCATTTAGCAGAGTTTTGGATGATTGAGCCAGAAATGGCTTTTTTTGATTTAGATGCAAACATGGATTTAGCTGAAGATTTCATAAAGAATGTTATCTCATACACTTTGACACATTGTCAAGAGGATTTAGAATTTTTAGAAAAAAGATTATTAGACGAGGAAAAAAGCAAACCACAAGCACAGCGCAGTGATATGCCTTTAATAGAAAAATTAAAATTTGTTGTTGATAATAATTTCAAGAGAGTAAGTTACACAGAGGCAATCGATATTCTTAAAAACTGCAAGCCGAACAAAAAGAAACAATTTAAATATCCTATTGAAGAATGGGGTACCGACCTACAAAGTGAGCATGAGCGTTATCTTGTTGAGAAACATTTTAATTGTCCGGTGATTTTATTTGATTATCCTGCAAAAATTAAGGCTTTCTATATGCGTTTAAATGAAGACGGTAAAACCGTTAGAGCTATGGATATTTTATTCCCTGGTATTGGCGAAATAGTTGGAGGCTCGCAAAGAGAAGAACGCTTAGACGTTCTAAAAGAGAAAATCAAAGACTTAGGTATCGATGAAAAAGAACTTTGGTGGTATTTAGATTTAAGAAAATTCGGCACTGCGGAGCATAGTGGTTTTGGACTTGGATTTGAACGATTAGTTCTTTTCGCAACAGGCATGGGTAACATTAGAGATGTTATCCCATTTCCTAGAACACCGCAGAATGCAGAATTCTAAGCGGATTTAGTTACTTTTACAAGTACTAGAAAAAAGTAATGCTGAAACAACACCTACAATTTAAACTTTCCCAAAAATTATCTCCTCAGCAAATTCAATTGATGAAGCTGATTCAATTGCCAACGCAGGCCTTTGAACAACGGTTAAAACAAGAATTAGAGGAAAATCCGGCTCTTGAAACGGGAAAGGAAGAATTAGAAACGGCCTCTGATGAGTATGATGATATCTATGAAGATGATTCTGATAATGAAACCATCAACACAGAAGACATCAATATCGATGACTATTTAAGTGATGATGAAATACCTGATTATCGCACCAAAGCAAACAATTATAGTTCCGATGACGAGGAGAAAAGTGTGCCTTATGCAGCCGGCATATCATTTAATCAATATCTAATAAATCAATTAAATACCTTTTATTTAAGTGATGATGAATGGACCATTGCTGAATTTCTAGTTGGTAGCGTAGATGAAAGCGGGTATATCAGAAGACCAATTGCTGATATCATGGATGATTTGGCATTTACTCAAAACGTTTATACCGATGAACAAACCATAACGAAAATTCTAGCTATCGTTCAAGACCTAGATCCGCCAGGTGTAGGTGCTCGTTCTTTAGAAGAATGTTTAATTATTCAATTAGAACGCAAAGAGCTTACCCCAAGTGTAGAATTGGCAACCGCTATTCTGAAAAAATCGTTTGAGCACTTTACCAAAAAGCACTATCAGAAATTAATTCAAAAACACAATATTTCAGAGACAGAATTAAAAGAAGCTATAAGCGAAATTGAAAAATTAAATCCGAAACCAGGTGGTTCTTATTCAGGCAACAATAGAATTGTAGAACATGTTGTACCTGATTTTGCCATTCGAATTGTTGAAGGTGAATTAGAATTAACCCTTAATGGCCGTAATGCACCAGAGTTGCATGTATCAAGAGAATATAGCAACATGCTAAAAGGGTATAAAGAGGCCAAGGACAAGTCTAAATCTCAAAAAGACACAGTAATGTTCATTAAGCAGAAATTAGACGCTGCAAAATGGTTTATCGACGCAATAAGACAACGTCAACAAACATTGTTTATTACAATGAATTCTATTATGCATTATCAAAGTGAATATTTTTTAACTGGCGACGAACGAAACTTGCGCCCTATGATTTTAAAAGATATAGCTGATGAAATTGGAATGGATGTCTCTACTGTATCGAGAGTTGCAAATAGTAAATATGTAGATACCCCTTACGGCACAAAATTGATAAAGGAATATTTCTCTGAATCAATGAAAAATGAACAAGGTGAAGACGTATCAACAAAAGAAATAAAAAAAATTCTAGAAACTGTAATTCAAAACGAAGTAAAAAAGAAGCCTCTAACCGATGATAAGCTTGCAGCTATCTTAAAAGAAAAAGGCTATCCCATTGCCCGAAGAACTGTTGCTAAATATAGGGAACAGCTTAATATACCTGTTGCCCGAATGAGAAAGGAAATTTAATGAAGGTTTTTTCAAATTTAATATCATACCTACTTCATCCACTTTTCATTACTATTGGAGGTACTATTGCTTATTTCCTAATCACTCCAAAATACACACCTCTAGAAATACAAAGCGCAAGCATATTACCCATTTTCATTTTAACCGTCATAATCCCAATTGTGACCTTCTTTATATTGAAAAACGTAGGATTGGTTAATTCAATATTTTTAGAAACGGCAACAGAACGTAAATACCCTCTTTACATCCATGCGTCAATACTACTTTTAATCTTATATAAGGTGATACCTAACAATTATGTCAGTGAGCTATACTTTTACTTCACCGGTCTATTAGGCGCCACCGTAGCCTGTTTGTTATTGTTGTTATTCAACTTTAAAACAAGTTTACATGCTGTTGGGGTAAGCGGGTTACTTATGTATCTTATCAACCTAAGTATACATTTCGAAATCAATTTAATAATCGCAATTAGTATTTTCATTGTACTTACAGGTGCTGTTTTAACTGCGCGACTCTATTTAAAAGCACATACTAGAATAGAACTTATTATTGGTGTTTTTATCGGCCTTATATCTCAGCTGTTAACCGTAAGGTTCTGGCTATAGAATGTAAAATATAAGTCCAATACGAAGTGGGCGATATTGAAGTACTTCTCCATTTACAGTTGCACTACCATTAAAAAGGTCTGTTAGTGCATAATACGCATTTAGATTAAAGGTATTATATCCAAAGCTCAAAGTTAGACCATATTGAAATCTTGATAAATCTGTATTATAAAATCCATCACTGGTGGTATCCGAAACAAATTTAGACCTCGCCCCTACTATATAAGCAGCCTTAATACCAGTATAAATTCTCCAGAATTTATACTCTTCGATTGTTGAATTTCGCCATCTAAATTCTAATGGAAACTCAATAAGGTGGGTTTCTAATTTACTTCTTGTAATATTATCATTTATACTATATGTGATTTCATCATTAGATAAGTTAGCCACAAGATTGGAGTAATAACTGTTTAAGGCCAACCCAGCACCAATACCAATAGACTTTGTTCCTGAACGATTTAAGGGGATATCTTTAATTAGGCCAGCTTGTAGACCATAAGATAAATTCCGTTGATTAGAACCTTCAGGATGGTTCAATAGAAAATTATATGACAAACCTAAATAAAACTGATCTTCAAAATAGCGCTGACTTCTTAAGCTATCATTAGCATCCTGACCAAAGAAAGAAAGAGGTAAAAGAATAAATAGAAGTACAAATCGCATTTAGTAAAGTTAATGAAATAAAAAACGCTTCAAATAAATTTGAAGCGTTTTGAAAATTAGAATTCTACTAACTAACTATTGTAGATTATTAAAAGCATCTCCTTCATAGGTAGTATAATTCACCTTTAAAGCATTTACCTTTCTTAACTCTTGTTTAATATCGGATATCAACCCCATACTAGCGTTCTTATCAACCTTAAGCGAAGTGGTCAATACATTTTGAAGTTCTTGAGGCTTCTTAGCCCTTTCCATCAAAATATAATCACCTACTTCAGATGCACTAGCGAATTTGTCGTTTAATTGAATTTTTGGCTCTGTACCAAAAGTTTTCTCATATTCTCTAGTTGGCTTACCAACATAAATATAGATTACACGATCTTTCTTTTCCAATTTCTTAACTTCACTAGCATTTGGAAGTACGTTTTCTACTTTCAAAGAACTATCCTTCATAACTGTTACCGTCATAAAGAAAAACAAAAGCATAAATACAATGTCAGGAAGTGAAGCAGTGGAAACCGCTGGAATCTCTCCGTCTTTTTTCTTTGCAAATTTTGACATAGTGTTACTTTTAGTTGTTAATTATTCTTTTGAAGTTTCAGCTTCAGATAATTTTTGTGGATATAATCCCTGAATACGAGTTACCTTCTCCTTCAATTCATCTTTAACAGAATCTTCAGTTTCAGGGTTTAAATATTCAGCTTCCATTTCAACATACTCTTTACCGAACAGTCTCTTAGACTCCCTGTTTCGAAGGTCATTATACGCCCCTACCAATTCGTTCTGAACTGTTATATAGGTGCCATACTTTGTTTCACGATCGTTCTTTAAAGAAATAATTGCTTTTGATGGGTTATCTGAAGATTCAGCATTACGCTTTCCTTTACAATAGCTACAATAATCTGGACTACCTTGAGGTGCTCCACCGTTATCTAAAAACGCCATCGCTTTTTCGCGCAATTTATCAATTGGAAGAATTTCATCTTCTACCAACAACTGACCGTTACGGTTAATATTCACCGTAAAGATGTTCTTTTGTTTAATAATTGGTGGTTCCTCTGTAGGTGGTTCCATTGGTGGAAGCATACGATCCAATCCTGCATCTGTTTCAATAGTAGTTGTTACCAAGAAAAAGATAAGTAAAAGGAAAGCTATGTCCGCCATCGAACCAGCACTAACCTCTGGTGCTCCTGCTCTTCTAGCCATAGTTCTTTATTTAATTATTTACTAAACATATTTTTAATTGCTGGCAATACCAAAGAAGCTACAGCGATAATAGTAAGGATAAAGAAAACATTTAATCCCATACCAATTTTCTTAACTGTACTTTCAGTTGTCATGGCCAAGAATTCAGGAGCAACGTCCGTCCCACTCGACATAACATAAGAAATACCAACTACCAATAAAAGACCACCTACAACAAACAAGGTTTTTTTCAATCCTTGTGGGTTAGCGAATAAGTTTTTTAAGGTAAAGACTAAACTAACTATAACTGCAACCGCTAAAAGGAAATAAGTTATAATAAACATAAAGTTCATAGCTCCGCTTTGAGCTGCTTCAGCAGCAGGCATATCCCTTTCAGGAAGCATGAACCATAGAACCGCACCAAGTAATCCTATTACTACCAATGCTATTTTTACAATTTTTTGCATAATATTTTAGGTATAAAAAGTGTTACTTATTTTTTGTGATCTACCAACATATCGATTAAAGAAATCGAAGAATCTTCCATATCATTAACAATACTATCAATTTTAGCAATGATATAATTATAGAAAATTTGAAGTATAATAGCCGTAATAAGACCAAATACTGTCGTCAATAATGCAACTTGAATATCACCTGCAATAAGAGATGCACTTAAGTTACCAACAGCAGCAATCTTTTGGAAGGCCTGAATCATACCAATTACCGTACCCATGAAACCAAGCATCGGTGCAATAGCGATAAACAATGACAACCAAGAAACGTTCTTCTCTAATTGTCCCATTTGAACTCCACCGTAAGCAACAACCGCTTTTTCAGCAGACTCTACACTTTCACCAGCTCTATCTAAACCTTGGTAGTATATAGAAGCAACAGGACCTTTTGTATTTCTACAAACTTCTTTAGCAGCTTCAACACCGCCTGATGCTAATGCGTCCTCAACTTGTTGTTTCAACTTAGCAGTATTTGTACTTGCCATGTTTAAATAGATAATTCTTTCGATAGCAACTGCTAAACCAAGAATCAAACATAAAAGAACGATACCCATAAAGCCGGCACCACCAGTGATAAACATTTCTTTTAACATTTGAGTAAAACCTCTCTCTGCTTCTGGTGTTGCGTCTTGAAGTAGTATAGCTACTGCAGCTACTTTAGCGCTTGCCATATTTGTACCTGCTACAAATGCCCCAGCGATTGCTAGGCTTGGGAATAATTTTTTCATTTTTTCGAACTTAAATTAGTTAGTTAATAGGGTTAAAGATAAAAAAAAAACAATATAAAAAAAGTAAAACTTACTTGCAGAGAGGAAGGGATTCGAACCCTCGATACCCTTTTGGGGTATACACACTTTCCAGGCGTGCGCCTTCGACCACTCGGCCACCTCTCTAAATTACCCTTTTTAAGGGTGGGCAAATAACAAAAAAAATATTAGTTAAAGAAATTAAATCAGTGTTAATTTCACATCATTTCACCACGCAAAGAAGTCTCAAAAACAGTTTTAAATAAGTCTTGTGATACACCAGAACCCAATAGATACATTGCCTTAGTAATTGCAGCTTCGGTCGTAATATCCTTACCATTAATAACTTGCATTTTCTTAAGCCTTGAACTGGTCTCATAATGACCCATCATAACTGCACCTCCAGAACATTGTGTAACGTTAATTATATGAATACCATTTATTATAGCATTATTTAACCGCTCCAAAAACCACTCTTCCATCGGTGCATTTCCTGAACCATATGTTTCCAAAACAAGTGCTTTTAAATTTTTCGTTCCCAGCATGGCATCGATAACATTTTTGTTAATTCCTGGAAAAATTTTTAAAATAGCGACATTATCATCCATATTTCTATGAGATTTTAAGCCTAATTTCTTCTTTTGCGGCAATAAATATTCATTAAAAACTGTCAAATGGACGCCCGATTCAATTAGTTGCGGATAATTTAAAGAGGCAAATGCCTGAAAATGTTCTGCATTTATTTTAGTTGTCCTATTTCCTCTATATAACTTATATTCAAAATAAAGCCCTACTTCTTGAATTACAGCTTTGCCCTTTTTTTTCAAAGCTGCTATTTGAATGGCCGTAATTAAGTTCTCTTTAGCGTCGGTTCGCAAATCACCAATAGGTAATTGGGAGCCAGTTAATATCACTGGCTTTCCTAAATTTTCTAGCAAAAAACTAAGTGCAGAGGCGGTATAACTCATTGTATCACTACCATGCAACACCACAAAACCATCATATTCATCATACTTTTCAGCAACGATATCTGAAATTGCAACCCAATGGGTAGGATTCATGTTCGATGAATCTATAGGACGCTCAAAAGAATAGCTTGATATCGTACAATCTAACTGATTAAGCTCTGGTATATTCTTCAATAACTGCGAAAAATCAAAAGCCTTCAACGCGCCAGAAGTATAATCTTTCATCATTCCGATGGTACCGCCCGTATAAATTAATAAAATACTGCTTTTAGCTGAGCTCAAACTTTCTCTTTTAAATAATTACTAAATTCCGAAAACATCTACCGAATTCTTGGTTGTTACTAACGCTACTTGTTCATTAGAAATCTGATGAATATCAGCTAATTTCTCGAGAACATTAACAATATATGAACTTTCATTTCTTTTACCTCTATATGGAGCAGGAGCCAAATAAGGAGAATCTGTTTCCAATACAATATGCCTTAAAGCGATTTCCTTTAAAAACGTATCGATTTTACCATTCTTAAAAGTTACAACGCCACCGATCCCCAATTTCAAATTATAAGATATAGCCTTTTGTGCTTGTTCATATGTACCAGTAAAACAATGAAAAATTCCTCTTAAATCTTCTCCTTTCTCATCTTCCAAAATTTCAAAAACCTCATCAAATGCATCTCTGCAATGAATAACAATAGGTAGTTTATTTTTTTTCGCGAGCTGAATCTGAGATTTAAAGGCGATTTGCTGTTCTTTTAAATATTTTTTATCCCAATATAAATCTATTCCTATTTCACCAATTGCATAAAACTTATGAGTAGTCAACATTTCTTCTACATGAGAAAGTTCCTCTCGAAAATTTTCTTTCACGTGAGTAGGATGTAAACCCGTCATTAAGTATACATGCTTTGGAAAATCTTTTTCTAAATCAAGCATGCGTTGTGTATATGTAGAATCAATGGCCGGTATAAAAAAACGCCCAACCCCTATATCAATCGCATTTTGAATAATAATACTTCTATCTTCATCGAAAGCTTCGCTGTACAAATGCGTATGTGTGTCGGTTATCATCATGCCACAAAAATAGACTTATCTTTGAAAAAAATGAGCCATGAGTACCCTCAAAAAATTTTTAAAGAAGAAAAATTATGTCTCTATCCCCTTAGTTTTAACAGCAACAGACCACTTTGAAATTAATGCAAAAATAAACTCCATTAAAGGTAGATTTATATTAGATACAGGCGCATCGAATACATGTGTTGGCATGAACCGCATTGAACATTTCAATCTTGTATCTCAAGAATCTAAAATAAAGGCTGCTGGAGCAGGAGCTACGAACATGGAGACCCTTATCTCAAAAAAAAACGTTATAGATTTACACTCTTGGCAATTAAAAAAACTTAAAATTGTTTTATTCGACCTCAAACATGTCAATGAAGCATTAATAGCTCATAATGCCGAACCCGTAGACGGAATAATAGGGGCAGATATTCTAAAAAAATCGAAAGCAATAATTGACTACGACAACCAATATCTTTATTTAAAAAACAAAAAGCGCTGAGAATTCTCAGCGCTTTTTTAATTCTATCTAAATTTTAGAAATTTACATTTCTAAAGCCTTCTTTACATTATTATCCATTAATAAAGCTTCAGGGCTTTCTAACGCCTCTTTAATAGCCACTAAGAAACCTACTGACTCTTTACCATCGATGATACGGTGATCATAAGAAACCGCAACATACATTATTGGTGCAATTGCAATAGCACCATCACGTGCGATAGGTCGCTCAACAATATTGTGCATACCTAAAATTGCGCTCTGTGGTGGATTAATAATCGGTGTCGATAACATTGAACCAAAAACACCGCCATTAGTAATTGTAAAGGTACCACCTGTCATTTCATCTACAGTTATTTCACCTTCACGTGCTCTAATAGCAAGTCTTTTCACTTCTGCCTCAATACCTCTAAAAGTTAAATTCTCTGCATTTCTAATAACAGGCACCATTAATCCCTTTGGCCCTGATACTGCGATACTGATATCACAGAAATCAAAAGAAATCATTTCTTTACCATCTATCATAGAGTTAACAGCTGGGTACATCTCTAAGGCTCTAACAACTGCTTTAGTGAAAAAAGACATGAAACCTAACCCTACCCCGTGTTTGCTTTTAAAATCTTCCTTGTACTTATTTCTAAGTTCAAAGATGGCGCTCATGTCCACTTCATTGAAAGTGGTTAACATAGCGGTCTCATTCTTAGCAGAAACCAATCGTTCGGCAACTTTTCTACGTAACATAGACAATTTTGACCTTGTCTCACCACGATTACCACCAGTAGGAGTTCCCATAGAAGGAACAGCATTCACAGCATCTTCTTTGGTGATTCTACCATCACGACCCGAACCTGATACGGTATTTTTATCAACACCCTTTTCGTCTAAAATTTTCTTTGCAGCAGGTGAAGGAACTCCTGACGCATACGTTTTTTTAGGTTGAACTGGTTGCGGAGCTTTTTCAGCTATGGCTTCTTTTTTAACTTCCTCATTTTTTGATGCAGAAGCAGCACCCTTATCATCACCTTCTGGCTTTGCAGCACTAGTATCAATTAAACATACAACGGCACCTACAGCTACAGCATCTCCTTCTTCAGCTTTCAAGGTGATAATACCACTTGCTTCAGCTGGCAACTCTAAAGTAGCCTTATCTGAATCTACCTCAGCAATTGCCTGATCTTTTTCTACGTAATCCCCATCTTGAACTAACCACTCCGCTATTTCTACCTCCGTGATAGATTCTCCCGGTGAAGGGACCTTCATTTCTAGAATCATTCTTTCTATAATTTGATATGTTATTTTAAATCTTTGGGTTTGAACATATTATCCTTTGACTTGTCAAAGACGTAATCTATTACCTGTTGATGACGCATTTTAGACCTAACCGCACTACCTGCAGCAGGGGCAGCATAAAAACGTCGAGAAGCTACTCTGAATTTTTGAACCTCACTAAAGTGCATTAATAAATGACTCCATGCCCCCATATTTCTTGGTTCTTCTTGAGCCCAAACAAAGTCATCTGCATTCTTATACTTCGCCATTACCTCCTTCATTTTCTCTGCAGGCAAAGGAAACAATTGCTCAACTCTAACTAAAGCTATATCATCTCTTTTTTGCTCTTCCTTAACTACTAATAAGTCATAATAAAACTTACCAGTACAGAAGACTAAACTTTTAACTTTCTTAGCATCGGCCGTTTCATCATCAATAACTTCTTGAAAACCACCTTCAGTAAACTCAGAAATTTTTGAAACCGCTTTAGCGTGTCTTAATAAACTTTTAGGTGTAAATATGATTAAAGGCTTTCTAAAATTCGCCTTCATTTGCCTTCTTAAGATATGAAACATCTGTGCAGGTGTAGTTACATCTGCTATATACATATTATCCTTAGCACATAATTGTAAATAACGCTCCATTCTAGCTGAAGAATGTTCAGCACCTTGACCTTCATAACCGTGAGGCAATAACATTACCAATCCGTTTTGAAGCTTCCACTTATCTTCAGCAGCAGAAATATATTGGTCAATCATGATTTGGGCTCCATTACTGAAATCTCCAAATTGAGCTTCCCAAATAGTTAATGTATTAGGACTGGCCATGGCATAGCCATAATCAAAACCTACGACACCATATTCTGATAAAAGTGAATTGTAAATTTGAAATTTAGCTTGTTGCTCTGAAAGCATGTTCAAAAGGACAACCTCTTCTTCGCTTTCTTCAACCTTCATTACGGCATGACGATGCGAAAAAGTACCACGCTCAACATCTTGACCAGAGATACGCACAGCAAAACCTTCTTCTAAAAGAGAGCCATAGGCTAATAACTCGCCCATTGCCCAATCTAGATTATCAGATTCGAAATACATATTATGACGATCATTAACCAATTTCTCAACTTTTCGCAAGAACTTTTTACCCTTAGGTAGTTCTGTGAGAACTTTAGCGATTTTAGTTAATTTATCTTTATCAAAAGTGGTGTCAATGGCTTCCATCATCTCCCATTCACGCACATTTTCAAAGCCTTTCCATTCATCAGCCATAAAAGGCGTGATTACTGTTTTATCCTCTTTTCTTGAATCTTCTAATTTTTCTTCAAGAGAGTCTTTATATTGTTTCTCAAGTTCAGCGACATAGCTTTCATCAATAACGCCCTCTTTCATTAATCTTTCTGCATAAATATCTCTTGGATTTTTATGCTTTGCTATCGCTTTATATAATTTAGGCTGTGTAAACCTAGGTTCATCACCTTCGTTATGACCATATTTTCTGTATCCTAACAAATCGATAAATACATCACCAGCAAATCGCATTCTATATTCCAATGCAAAAAGAGAGGCGTGTACAACTGCTTCTGCATCATCTGCATTTACATGAAGTACTGGACTTAAAGTAACTTTTGCAACATCAGTACAATACGTAGATGTTCTAGCATCTAAATAATTAGTAGTAAACCCTATTTGATTATTAACTACTATATGTATCGTGCCGCCTGTTTTATACCCATCAAGATTGGCCATTTGAACCAATTCATATACCAGGCCTTGGCCAGCAATTGCAGCATCACCATGAACAACAATTGGTAATACTTTAGAAAAATCATCTTGATAATGAGTATCTTGTTTTGCTCTCGCTATACCTTCAACTACGGCACCTACTGTTTCTAAGTGTGACGGATTGGGCGCAATGTTCATCTTAATTTTATTGCCGTTGTCTGATTTTCTATCCGACGTCCACCCTAAATGATACTTAACATCGCCATCAAAAATCTCTTGCTCGTAATCTTTACCATCAAACTCACTAAAAATATCTTTCGCCGATTTACCAAAAATATTAGTTAGTACATTTAATCTGCCACGGTGCGCCATACCCATAACGAACTGTTTCACGCCCATTTCTGCCGCGCGTTCAACAATTACATCTAATGCAGGTATTAAAGATTCGTTCCCCTCTAAAGAAAATCTTTTCTGTCCTACGTACTTCGTATGAAGAAAAGTTTCAAAAGAAATAGCATGATTTAATTTTTTAAGAATATGCTTTTTTCGATCTGGGTCAAAATTTGGATGATTGTCATTAACATTAATCCAATCTTGTATCCATTTCACCTTTTCAGGTTTACGAATAAACATATATTCAACACCAATAGCATCACAATAAATACTCTGTAGGTGTGTAATTATATCATTTAACGAACTTGGCCCAATGCCGATAATATCACCCGCATTAAAAACTGTTGATAAATCAGATTCTTCTAAACCAAAGTTTTGAATATCTAAAGTTGGCTCGTAATGTCTTCGCTCTCTAACCGGGTTAGTCTCTGTGAACAAATGACCTCTACTTCTATAACCGTCAATTAAACGAATTACCTGAAACTCCTTTTGAAGAGATTCTGGCATTTCACTTTTGTTGCCATTTACTATAGCTGTAGTTCGATTTTCATCAATATCTAGTTCATCTAGCGAACTCTCTAGACCAAAGTCAAAACCTTGAAAAAAGGCTCTCCAACTAGGCTCTACACTGTCCGGATTCACTAAATACTTATCATATAGCTCTGAAAAAAAAGAGGTATGAGCGGTATTCAAAAAGGAATATTTATCCATGAATTACTTTCTGTATCTTTAGAATAAATTTGTACAAATTTACAACATTTACCATATCTAACGGAAGAATGTAGTGTATTATTGAAAAAAATGAAACTTTAAAACAAAATCCGCATATGGGCTTAAAAAAAATACTTTTTACACTTTTCATCACCTTAAATATTATCTACTCTTTTGCCCAAAATTCAACTAACAATTCTGATTTTTGGAACAACGTTCGATTTGGTGGAGGCATTGGTTTGGGATTCACAAACAATGGCTTTAATGGTTCAATTTCACCAAGCGTGATATACCAATTTAATGACCAATTAGCGGTAGGTACAAGTTTAAATTTTAATTACGCAAAGTTCAGCGATGATAAATTTTTAGCCTACGGCGGAAGCGTATTATCCCTTTTTAACCCCATACCCAAACTTCAGCTTTCAACCGAATTCGAACAATTACGCATCAACAGAACATTATATACCCAAACAGTAACTATTGAGGATAATTATTGGCTACCTGCTTTCTTTGTCGGAATAGGCTATAGCACGCCCAATGTAACCTTTGGCTTACGATATGACTTACTTTATAATCATAAAAAAAGCATTTATGGCAATGCATTGATGCCATTTGTACGCGTATATTTTTAATTTTTAGTTACCTTCAACACCGACCAACCTAACCATTATGAATACATTGAAAAACAGATATCTCTCCTTAGATGTTTTTAGGGGAATGGATGTTGCCCTTATGATTATTGTTAACTCTCCTGGCAACGGCAATACAAGTTTCGGAATCTTAAAACATGCAGAGTGGAACGGATTCACCTTAACCGATTTAGTTTTTCCTACTTTTTTGTTTGTAGTGGGGAACGCCATGAGCTTCAGCATGAAAAAATATGAAGCAATTGGAGATGGCGCTTTCTTTAAAAAGGTCTTTAAGCGTTTTTCAATTATTTTTCTTTTAGGTTTTTTAATGTATTGGTTTCCTTTTTTTGAAAATGGAGCAATAAAACCTATTGCAGAAACTAGAATTTTTGGTGTACTGCAGCGTATTGCACTGTGCTATTTATTCGCATCTCTTCTACTTCATTACTTTAAAACAAAAACTGTTATCATTTTCAGCATATTAGCCTTAATTGGCTACAACATTTTACTTGTTGTCTTTGGCGACCTAACTTTAATGGGTAATGCGGTAATAAAACTTGATAAATTTTTAATTGGGGCAAACCATATGTACCACGGTAACGGTGGTGTCGCTTTTGACCCTGAAGGATTATTGAGTACGCTACCCGCTATCGTTAATGTAATTGCTGGATACCTAACGGGGAAATTTATTCAGAAGAATGGCCAAAACTTTGAAACTATCGCAAAATTACTAATGTTTGCGGCCATATTGGTTCTAGCTGGTTTTGCTTGGGATTTAATTATGCCATTCAACAAAAAACTTTGGTCTAGTTCGTTCGTATTATTGACTAGTGGAATCGATTTATTTATCATAGCTATTTTAATATATTTACTAGACATGAGAAAACCTGGTAAGTGGACCTATTTTTTTGAGATTTTTGGCAGAAACACCTTATTCATATACTTATTGTCAGAATTGTTTATTATTACGTTAGCCGTAATTTCAATGAAAGGAACAAGCGCCTACAACTGGATTGCAGATAATATTTTCATTGCGATAGGTGGTGACTACTTTGGGTCACTATTTTTTGCCTTATGGATTATGCTGACTTGCTGGTTCGTTGGCTACCTTATGGACAAGAAAGGTATCTATATAAAAGTCTAGATTGAGCAAGCAGAATTTGAATTACAAATTCTGCTTACCTATACTTATTTCTATACCATACTTTTTGGTATTCGCGTTTTAAGATGAGAAAAGTCATTTGATCTGCAACCTCTACGGCATCAGTAATTGCAATTTGCTTAAATTGACTTTCAGGTATATCAACTACATATAGAAGATTAAGGTATTCAGAAAAATGTTCTA
Organism: Maribacter arcticus; assembly: GCF_900167935.1. Lineage (GTDB taxonomy): Bacteria > Bacteroidota > Bacteroidia > Flavobacteriales > Flavobacteriaceae > Maribacter > Maribacter arcticus. The sequence goes on from NZ_FUYL01000003.1 coordinate 182,270, forward strand.
TCATCAGATAATATACTTTCTCTCGAATAGTAGATACGAAAGTTTGGGCATCAAACTTCAGTGGTAATTTCAATGAAATATTAGCAAGACCAAAATCTTTCTCTATTTGATGTTTTAAATCTGAAAGTAGCTTAGATTCATTAGCCAAAGTCAACACTTCATTACTATTGATTGCGTTCAACTTCATTCTTTCATTTTATAAAAAAATATTAAGCGATTTTAAAATTCTATTGCTTATAAACAACACCATCTTTCATTACAAAAATTACATTCTCCAATGTTTTCACATTTTGATCAGGATTTTCTTCAACCGCAATAATATCTGCTATATACCCTTGTTTAATCTCTCCTAATTTTTCTTGCATACCCAATAAACGTGCATTTATAATTGTTGCTTGCTTTAATGATTCTTTTGCCGGAATACCTGCTTCTAGCAAATACCCAAATTCAATCGCATTTTTACCATGAGGAAATACACCTGCATCAGTACCAAAACCCATCGGAACACCTTTTTTATAAGCTTTTGCCATAGTAGCAATATGTTTAGGCCCTATTTCTAAAGCTTTCTTAGCAACAATTTCTGGAAAAAAACCAGGAATAAGGGCTTTTTCAGCAACTTGCTTTCCTGCACTTATAGTTGGAATCAGATAGCACTGGCTTTTAATCATCAGATCCATAGTTTCCTCACTCATTAATGTACCATGCTCTATGGTATTGACACCACCCATAACCGCTATTTTCATACCTTCATCTCCATGGGCATGCGCAGCAACAGTAAAACCATAATTCTTTGCAGTTTCTGTAATCGCTTTTATCTCTTCTAGTGTAAACTGCGGGTTTTGACCACTTTTAGCAACACTTAAAACTCCACCTGTTGCAGTAATTTTAATGACGTCAGCTCCATTTTTATATCGTTGTCTCACCGCTTTTTTTGCGTCTGGCACAGAATTCACGACTCCTTCTTTTGGACCCGGATCTCCCATTAGGTCATTTCGCCTACCATTAGTAGGGTCTGCATGCCCGCCTGTAGTAGCAAGCGCCTTGCCTGCAGTAAAAATTCGCGGTCCATCTACCAGGCCTCCATTAATAGCATTTCTAAGCGCAATATTTACACCCGTACCTCCTAAATCACGCACCGTAGTAAAACCTGCCATCAATGTACGTTTAGCATAAACCGTTGACTCTAAAGCTATATCAGCTTCATTTGCCGTAAATTCTTTTATATAGGATTTTGCATTATACTCTCCTTCTATATGAACATGCATATCGATAAGACCAGGTAACACAATTTTATCCTTTAAATTGATTATCCTATCTGCATCTGTTCCAAAAATAAAACCATTCTCAATAGATTTAATTTTGTTCTTAAAAACCACTATGGTTTTATCCTTAATAAGATTTCCAGAGTTAGTATCATAAATCGTCCCGCATTGAATATAAATATCTTGTGCAGAAATTATGGTAGTAACGAACAAACAAATTATTAGGTTCAAGTTTTTCATGAGATAATGTTTAAAGTAATAAGGGGAAATATAACCATATTTCCCCTTATTCAAGTCCTTGAGATTAAGAATTTCAATCACGAATTTTCTGTTCCCAGATCCATGCGTAGTTCATGGCCTCATCTAAAGTATATTCAGCTTTCCACCCTAAAACAGTATTCGCCTTGGTTGTATCAGCATATGCCGAAGTAATATCACCTGGTCTTCTATCAACAATTTTATAATTCAACTTTCTACCTGAAACTTTTTCAAAGCTATGAATAGCTTCCAATACAGAACTTCCTGTACCGGTGCCAACATTAAAAACTTCATAGTTTTTCTCATTCTTTCCTTGAAACAAACGCTCTAAAGCAACAACATGCGCCTTAGCCAAATCGACCACATAAATATAGTCACGAATACAAGTACCATCTGGGGTTGGATAGTCATCGCCAAATACAGATAATTCTTTTCTTAAGCCGATTCCTGTTTGGGTAATAAATGGTACTAAGTTTTGCGGAACTCCTTTAGGTAATTCACCAATCTCTCCACTTGGGTGGGCTCCCATTGGGTTAAAATAACGTAATGCAATAGCATTTAAGCTAGGGGTAACCTTACAGGTATCCGCAATAATTTCCTCACCCATTTGCTTTGTATTCCCATAAGGAGATTCGGCTACCTTAACAGGAGCATCCTCAGTAATAGGCATTTTATCTGCCTGACCATAAACAGTACATGAAGAACTAAAAATAAAACTTGCTTTATTTTTTTTACAAAGCTCCTTTAAAATATAAATAAGTGTACCTATATTATTTTCATAATACAGCAATGGTTTTTCAACACTCTCCCCAACTGCCTTTGACGCAGCAAAATGAATAACCCCAGTAATATCTTGATGTCTTTGAAAAAAATCTTCAACGCTATGCTTTTCCTTTAAATCTAGCTTTTCAAAAAGAGGCTTTTTACCGGTAATGGCTTCAATACCTATAAGAACTTTTTCATCAGAATTCGAGCAATCATCTATAATGATAACCTCAAAACCTTTAGTCTGAAGTTCTACAACTGTATGTGACCCAATGAACCCTAAACCTCCTGTTACTAATACTTTCATTTAATATGTTGTTTCAACTTAAACCAAATATAAAAACTTCGTACTTTATCCATTAACAAAACCGATAACCATCTTTGTAATATGGTTAATCTGTTCCTCGTCCAATTCTGTATGCATTGGTAATGAGATTACTTCTTTCACTAATTGATTAGTAACCGGAAAATCTTCTTCCCTATATCGCTCATCTACATAAGCTTTTTGATTATGAAGCGGAATCGGATAATATACACCACAAGGAATATCGTTCTCGTTCAAATACTTCGCCAACGCGTCTCTTTTTCCATTGGTTATTTTTAAGGTGTATTGATGAAAAACATGACAATCACACACATCACAAATACCCTCACAATTATTTACGGTAACTGGAGTAACGATATGTTGTTGGTTTTTAAACGCTCTTGAATATGCACGCGCAGCATTTCTTCTAGCCTCACAATACCCATCTAGTTTTGGAAGTTTAGCTCTCAAAACAGCAGCTTGTATAGAATCTAATCTAGAATTAACCCCCACTACATCATGATGATATCTTTCATACATACCATGGTTTACAATTCCTCTAATAATGTGCGCCAAATCATCATCATTGGTAAAAATAGCGCCACCATCACCATAACATCCTAAATTTTTTGAAGGAAAAAAGGAAGTTGCACCTACATGACCCATGCTACCCGCCATAGATTTTTTACCGTTTTTAGATAAATATTTAGCACCTATTGCTTGTGCATTATCCTCTATCACAAATAAGTTATGCTTTTCAGCTAATGCAAGAATGGCATCCATATTAGCACATTGCCCAAAAAGGTGAACAGGAACAATTGCTTTTGTCTTAGGAGTTATTGCCTTTTCTAAAGCCTCTATATTAATATTAAAAGTGTCAGGATATACATCAACCAAAACCGGTGTTAATTGCAATAAAGCGATAACCTCTACTGTTGCGGCAAAAGTAAAATCTGCTGTAATAACCTCATCACCTGGCTTTAAACCCAAACCCATCATTGCAATTTGTAATGCATCTGTACCATTTGCACAAGGAATTACATGTTTTACACCAAGGTAGGTTTCTAACTCCTTTTGAAATGCATGAACTTCTGGGCCATTAATAAAGGCCGATGTTTCTAGTATTTGAGTTATGGAGGTATTGACTTGATCTTTAATTTCTTGGTATTGACCACTTAGGTCTACCATTTGTATCTTTTTCATCTGTTGAAATTACATGAAGTGATACAAAAATACGAAACAGACGACACTAATTTTATGGAAAGAAACGTAATTTAGCCCAAAAGCATAGGTTTGTACTTTCTTTATAATCTTCTTGTCTTAATTGCTTCTGCTATTCTTAGAGTACTAGCCTTGGTAAACACCAAACTATCTCTTTTTGTAAATGGTAGAAAGGATACATTTTCAATATTAAAAAAATATATATCTAAAGAGGATAAAGTTATTTGGATTCATGCTGCATCTTTAGGCGAATACGAACAAGGCCTTCCGATATTAGAAGAATTAAAGCGTAGGTATCCTTCTCATAAAATAATACTCACCTTTTTTTCACCATCGGGCTATGAGGTGAAAAAAAACAGTAAAGTGGCAGATGTTATTTGTTATCTGCCCCTCGACACTAACAAGAATGTTGACTTATTTATAGAGGCTACACATCCAACTGTGGTGATTTTTATTAAATATGAAATTTGGCCCAACTACTTATTAGCTCTAAAGAAAAAGAACATACCTACCTTTCTTGTATCAGCATTATTTAAAGAAAATCAAATTTACTTTAAATGGTATGGCGAGTTCATGCGAAAAGCGTTAACAAAGTTTTCGCACTTTTTTGTTCAAAATGAAAACTCAAATGATTTACTGAAATCTATTGGATTTAATAATATCACCATTACAGGTGATACTCGTTTTGATAGGGTAAACGAAATTCTTGAACGAGATAATTCGCTAGATTTCATGAATCGTTTCAAACAGAATAAATTTTGTTTTGTAGCTGGCAGTACTTGGCCAGAAGATGAAAAAATCATTATAGATTATATAAATCAAAATACTCATTCAATTCAATTTGTAATTGCGCCACACACTATTAAAGCAAAACACATTGAAACAATTAAACAGGCTATTACCAAACCAGTACTATGTTATTCAGAACTTGAAAATTCAGAACTTGAAAAATATGAAGTTATTATCATAGATACTATAGGTATTTTGACAAAAATATATAGTTATGCAGATGTAGCCTATGTAGGTGGTGGCTTTGCTACTGGTTTACACAACACATTAGAGCCTGCTATATTTGGTATACCGGTTATTATAGGCCCCAAGTTAGAAGGCTTTATAGAAGCAGAGGATTTGGTACAATTAAAAGGTGTGTTAGCTATTAACAACACTATCGAATTTAATAAGCAATTAAATTCTTGTTTTGAAAACGAGAAGTTTAAGAAATCTACTGGACTTATAAACTACCAGTATATTAAAGAGAAAGTTGGTGCAACTGAGAAGGTTATGAATGTTATAACCTCAGTTTTAAGGAATAGTGTTAGTAAGCATTAAATCCTTTGCCTGCCAAGATATTATCTAGATTATTCTCCAAAAATTAATTTAAAAGAATGCAAAATCTTACTTTACAAAGGTGATTTGATACTTTTGTCGATTTTACACTCCTATTTTACAGCACCTTAGCGTCAATATCCTTATATTGAGTACAGAACAATAGAACTATGATTATGGAACAACAACTAACTTCAGGAGTTAAAATGCTCAATGGTTTTTTAAAATTAATGATTGGTTGCTTAATACTGATACTCCTTTCTGTACCTCTAGCCGCCATAGCAGATTGGATTGGTTTAATCGAATAATTTAAATTGACAACATCTAAAATGCTTTTATTTATCACGTACATTTTAAACAAATGTCGATAAAATACCATTTTGATAGATTAAATACATTATAAGAATTACCAAACATCAACAAAGTAAGACTTCACAACAAATTTTTAAGGCTTTACAACATTGTCTATTTAAATGTTGCAAACATCGACTAGCTTTAGTAGTATAACTTTAAAGCAGGTAATGTTATGAATAATTTATCATTTAAAACGGGGGTAGATTCTTATCTATCTGTATTAATTATTGCGATGAACGCCTTTTTAGCAGTCGTTGCAGTTGGAATTCTTTTGTCCCTAATAGGGATTGTTTAACTTTTTTTAACCCAGCCCATATTGTTAAAAAAAATACTTTAAAAAAGCCCCTTACAAAAGGGGCTTTTTATTTTGTAATAATTCTATAGTCTTTAACGTCTTGTTAAAGACCAAATCATTTTATTTTACTTGTTTTAATTTCTTCTTTGTCTTTCTTTTCCAGATATCAACCATATCTAAAGAGAAAGGAATAGTCTGCCATATTGTTGGGTAAATTTTTATATTCTTCATGATTTTAATTCTTAGCAATTATATGATGCAAAGGTTTACATTCTAAAGCATCAATAAAACAAGCATATTATCTACTATCTATGCTAGATTACCTTTACAATTATTATTCACATAATACTATTTGAATAATATCATCTTCAAACCTTAATCACTAATAAAACCAGAATAAAAAAAGGCCATTGTAAATGAATACAATAGCCTTTATATAGTTTATAATAATTATTATTGGTATACCCTTACATAATCAACTTCCATTGAATCTTGAATAAATTCACCATCAATAGCGCCACCAAGTGTGCCACCCATAGCTATATTCATTATTAAAAAGAAATCACTATTAAACGGCGTACTCGCTGAGTTAACAAAACTATTATGAATAAGTTCATCATCTACTACAAACTTGATACTTTCAGGCGTCCATTCTACCGTATAATTATGAAATTCTGATGTAGCACTTGACACAGGAGTAGCACCAACAACCGCTGAACCTCCAGAATTACCAGGGAAGTGCAAAGCACTGCTAACTGTATTGCTATTGTTACCCACGTGTTCCATAATGTCTATTTCTCCAGTTGCAGGCCAACCCACTTCATCAAAGTTAGCTCCTAAAGCCCAAAGTGCAGGCCAAGTACCACCTGCAGAAGGTAGTTTAGCTCTAATTTCAACTCTACCATATGTAAATTCAAATAAATTTTCAGATTTAATTCTTGCAGAAGTATATGCAGCACTTCCTGTCGGACTAACCCCAAAATCAAAGAATAAAACAACTCTATCATAAGTAAATGCAGGTGCTGAACTTAAGTCAAATGTTAAGGCTTCCCATTCTTCATTAACAGATGTAGTTGCATCGACTTCAAAAAATTCATCTGGATTTGCTTGATTCTCAAGCTTTAATCTAACAACTGCACCCACCGCAGGTGACCAAGTTTTAATTTCCATACTTGAGTATGTAGTTAAATCTAATGGTGCGGCAACATCGAAAAAAGAACCTGCCCAAACTTCTGCTCCACTATTTTTTGTTGATTCTCCCACATTTGTCGATGTATTTTCACCAGATGCATCAGGATTACTAATTACTGCAGTTGAAGCACCTCCAAAATCAGTAAAAGCTGGTGCCGTTCCTTCAAAATCCTCGACTACTGATACGCCACCACCACTTGCTACCAAAGTAACATCATCATAATAATGTACTGCACCACCCGCAACTCCAGAGCCACGAGCTGTTATTTTAAGCAAACCGTCTTCAACGATAACATTATCGGCACTATCGGTATACTCCTGAGCTTCACCATTACCCCAACCACCTGCACCAATGTCGTAGGTCCAGTTAGCAGGATTTGGTGCTCCATTAACATCAAACTCATCAGACCACACAAGATTTGTATAAATAGTCTGTAAACTCTCATCACCACCACCTGTCGAAGGAGCTGAAGTAAATCTAATATACCAAGCCAAATCAGGATTCATCGTATCATATGTTCTAACATATAATAAGTTTTCGCTTAATGATAAGATTTCATAAGTTGATGACCCTACATAGTAGCTCATAAAACCACCATCAGCAAATTCCATTTGCATTCCCGTAGTTTCAGCTTCTGGAACATTACCCTCTACAGAGGAAATAGTAACTGCCTTTTCTCCAGAGGTATCATAATCATAACAAAAATCTTCGTCAGAAGTTCCACCAACTACAGCCGTATGCCCAACATTGAAAAATGTTTGACCCATATTATCTAAAACATACGTTACATCTCCATTAGAATCTACAGAAAAAGTAAGCTCGTCATCACAAAAACAATCAGAAATATCACTGCCGCACTTTTCAAAAGCCTTAGCAGAATACCATTTAGGATACCACCAATCACCATCTATTCCTTCTCGTGCAGGACCTAATCCTAAATGACCAGGTTGTGCTGCCGCCAAGAACCATGTTTTAGAAGTGCCATCTGTAAGTAAATTTACCAGGTCTGAATTCGTTACAGGGATATTTATTGAAACTTCAACAGTTTCCGTCATAGTTGTCCCATCAAAACCATTTGCAGTTATGGTTACGGTAAAGATATTTTCTCCAACTGTCCTATATGTTTTAGAAATAAAACCTGTAAGAGATTCTGCAGTAGTTCCATCTCCAAAATTATAATTATAAGACTTTGCTCCAGAAGCAGAAGGCTTAAATATAACTGTGCCTGATCCGTCATCACTAACCTCTGTGTTTACGGTAAGATTAGATAATGCTACAGATCCAAATGCATCATCGTCTTCACAACCGACCAATACCATTAGAAATGCAAAAAAAATGTACTTCAAGTTTTTCATAATTAATTTTATTTGAGTTAATCATTTACAAGTATCTAAATACAGTAACATAGTTGTGTTTCTTTTTAGGTACAAGATTGATGCAATTTAATTTAGCTGATTATCAATTCCGAAATAATAGCCCATACAAAAAACATACAGGTCAATAAAAAAGCCAAAATAAAGTGATATTCTCAATAATAGATAGTCAATGAAGCCTATTTCACCATCTTAACATTATAATAACTTTTAACTATATAATTAAGTCATGTTGTAGTAATGTTGTGGTAAAAAGAGACTATGTAGAGGGGGTTATAAATCCATGATATATTCTGTTAAGCCATCTTCACGTAATAAGTTCATTTTTTTACGTAATCGGTACCTCTTTACCTCTACACTTCGTACAGATATATTCAAGAGAGGGGCAATCTCTTTAGACGACAAGTTTAATCGCAAGTAAGCACATAAACGTAAATCATTTGCAGAGAGTTCTGGGTGAACATTTTTTACTTTTTTCAAAAAATCTTTATCGGCATTATTGAATGCATTCTCAAAAAATTTCCAATCGTCAACATTGTTAATATTTCTATCAATTGTTCTAATAACAGATTTTACTTGAGAATCAACACTACTTCCCTTTAATTGTTCTTTAATAGAATTTAAGAATTCATTCTTTTTTATAATACTCATAGTAGATATTGCCAATTCACGATTCTTACTCTCTATAAGTTCTTGTAGCTGAGTATTTTTAATTTGAACAATCCTCTTTTGGTTTTTCAACTTTTTACGTTTCAACCTCTTTTTACTCTCATTCAAAAGCTGATTTTGTTGCTTTTTGTAATATCCTTTATATAGCTTATGAATAAAAATTAAAAGAAACATGCTTAATACTAAATAGCAAAAAACAGCCAAATAAGATAAATACCACGGTTTAGGAATCATAAATTCATAAGAAGTAGTATTCTTTGAGAGATTATTACCCACTTTAGCTCTAACTTCAAAAGTATGAGTTCCATAAGGCAAGTTTTTGAACGAAACCTCAGAATTCGTTGACCAAATACTCCATTCTTTATAAACATCTTCTAATCGATATTGATATTCCACCTCGGTATATTTATCGAACTCAGGTACATTGAAAAGAAATTTCAAGTTATTTTCAGACGATTTAAATTCTTTAAATTCTTCGAGCTTAATATTGATATTAGGTGCATCATAAAATTCTTTAGAAATTGAATTTATTGAGATTTGATATTCCTTTTGTTTTACCTTATTTAAATCGAGGGTAACATAACCGTTAGCTATACCTATTAAATAAACCTCATCATTTAAATGCACAATCGATTCAAAACCCAAAATGCCCATGCTTCTTCTGAAGAAATTTGGAATTGGAATTTTTAAACGTTGTGGAACATCACTTAATATGCCTGGCGAAACGCAAATAATATTATCATTGGTAAAACCCCAAATTTTTTCTGAATTATTTGTTGGCTTAAGTATGCCAATAATACTTTCATCTATATCAAAAAACTTACTCGTTAAAATAGAATCCTTACTAAAATCTTGTTGATCAGTTATAAATGTAAATACTCCATTTATTGTAGTATAAATTACTTCATCATCATACTTAAGAAGACTTGACCCTGTTCCTTTAGACTCTTTTTGGATTACCTCTATAATCTTATTATATCCCGTATCAATTTTTAAATCGAAAATACCTTTGTAATCATGATTCACAAGAATATGTTCTGCATCTATAAATTCAAAAAATCTACTGGAGCTATTAAATCCTTCAACTTTATTACGAAAGCGCCATTGACCATTTGTCTTTTCAAGAATACTCAACCCTTTGTAATTTCCTTGTAACAATAGATTCGAGTTTGACTCTATTGTGTGAATATCCCAAGTACCCGGTAAGTCCGATATTTGTTTAGCCTTCCCTTTCTCAACAACATAAGTACCTTTGTGATGACCACAAAACAGTGTACCATTTATTGTTTTTAATAACCATACTTGCCCTTGAGTACCATCAATAAGCTGAAAACCGACATCCTCATCCTTTCTCTTATAAAACAAGCCTTGATTTGTTCCTAAATATAAAATATCATCAAATAATACAGCAGTATAAACTACACCTAAGACTCCATTATGATCTATATATTCCCCAAAGGGAGAATCTAAGTTTACAACACTTAATCCATTATCCAATCCTAACCATAAATTTTGGTCAACATCTTGAAATAAAGAAAGAACGGTATTATTGTTTAAGCCTTTTTCTTGATTGATATGACTTAGAATACTACCCTCATCATCTACATGATAAACTCCATTTGAGATAGAACCTAAAACAAATGAGCCATCATTTAATCGTAAAGCACTATATGCTTCTACGTTTGCTAAAGCTATATCTGCTGAAATATTCCACCTAGTAAGAACAGCATCGTCAAGAAAATAAAATTTACTTTGTTCGGTAACAAATAGAATCCTATTTTCTATTGAAAATGCCCCAATAATAATATCAGTTTTAAAGATATCGTTATCTGAAACTAAAACTGATTTTCAATGGTGAAAATTCCCTCGCCAATTTTCTGAAAATAAATTTTATTCCCAACTTCAAGAACTGCCGCTCTGGTAGTTTTAGCATCCAATATGTCAAAAGAACCATTAATAGTATTGTAAATATAGATACGGTCTAATGATTGGAACAGTACCCAATCTTTAAATTCTGATATATTCCAAAAATGCTCATCTTCTATAAGTGGCTGTTCTAATTTAGAAGAAATCGAGTTATATATTAAAACCCCAAAATCATCTTTTATCCAATAACCAAATTCCATATAACTGCCTGTATACACCCGGTCATTTATAATCTTTACAGATTTTAATGGTGTTCCATTAGGAGATTGGTATAATTTCCAAACCGCCCCATTAAATTCTAGCAAACCTCCATTGTTCGCTACATAGATATTCTTGTCTATAGATTGTGTAATTGACCAATTTTGGTTTTCAGCAGCATATTCAATAGGTGTGTAATTTTGAATTGGGGGGAGTTCTTGTGCAGTTATGCCAAGTATGAAAAAGATACAAAGAATATAAAACGGTCTCAATACCATCTAATGGTTATCTAAATTTATTGTTTTAAATATAACATTTTAAAACCAGTGATGTTTGAAACTATTTGATGTAGATTTTCTCGAATCATGACCTTCATCTGTTCGCAAAAAAACTATAATAACGAGAATTAGGAATTATTTTAAAACAAGCTTCATAAAACCTTCCTTATAAGCGCGACCAATAGGAAGGTTTATATTACCCTCAAATTGAACTTGATTACCAATAATTTTTTGAATTTTCGAAATATTCAAAATGTAAGATTTATGAATTCTCACAAACTTTTTTGAATCCAAATATTCTTCCCAATATCTTAATGGTTCTTGTGACACATATTTACGTGCTGAAGTGATTATCTCAGTATAGTCAGCATCCGATTGAATAAAACGAATATCTGCCACTTCTATCTTAATATGTTCGTACCCCGATTTAATAAAAATCATATCAGGAAATTTATTTTCTTCTATAGAAATTTGGGGGCTAATACCCTTCTTTATTTTTGAAGGCACTTTAGAAACTGCTTGTACAAATCGTTCAAATGAAAAAGGTTTTAAGAGGTAATCTACAACATCATATTCATAACTTTCAAGAGCATAGTCAGAAAAAGCCGTGGTTAAAATTACATTGGGCTTATTATTCAGCACTTTCAGAAATTCGATACCTGAAATTTTAGGTAAATGAATGTCCAAAAAAATCAAATCTATAGGTTCCTTCTTTAAGAAATTTATCGCCAATAAAGCATCGGCAAAAGTTGCCTTTAATTCTAAATATCCAATATCAGTTATGTATTTTTTCAATACCCGTTGGGCTGGCGGTTGGTCTTCAATGATGATGCAATTTATCATGTTTCACCTTGGGTTAGTTGTAATTTCAAATGTACATAATAAACATCCTGCTCATTTTGTATGTACAATTCATGAGCCTTTGGGTATAATAGTTGCAAACGCTTTTTTACATTCTGCATACCAATACCATTAGAAAGATTATCGGTATTGGTTACGGGTAGAAAAGAATTTCTACATTCGAAATCTAGCCCACCCTTATCGTCCATCTTGACCTTTACATCTATAAAAATATCTTCTGATTGACTCGCTGTACTATGCTTAAAAGCATTTTCTATAAATACTGAAAGGATTAAAGGAGCGATTCGGTAGTTAATATTAATATTCTCGGTCTTAAAAGTGACTTTACCCCTTTCCTCTATCTGCATTTCATTTAATTGGGTAAAGTTTTTGAGGTGCGCAATTTCCTTTTGAAGCGCAACATACTTCTCCCTACAGTCATACAACATATATCTAAGTACCGATGAAAGCTCTAAAATAATAGAAGGTGTTTTTGGTGATTGCTCAATGGCATAAGAATAGAGATTGTTCAAATTATTAAACAAAAAATGTGGGTTGATTTGAGATTTCAGAAATAATAGTTCACTTTCTTTAACCGAGGTACCTCAAGTTGTTTTTTAGAAGCGTCCCAAGCAAATTTGAATCCGGCCAAAATCATAATCACAGGCATTACATCTAATAGGCTATATATGACACCTGGGAAATATCGGCCACGTGTCGTGGGATAAAAAACTCGCTCCAGCACTAACTCCTCTAACATGATAATTACGCTGACTACTAAAACAACATATAGAAAAAACAAAAAATATTTTTTACGGTAGAAAAAATAAGGCAGTAAAATATAATTTATAACCAAAGCGCCCAAGGCATAATTTAAAAATGCAATTATCTTAAATGCCTGAATTTCGGGTTGATTTTTATCAAAAGAAAAAAAAAGAAACAATACAATATGCAGCACTATTTGAAAAACCACTTCTTTGTAAGTGCTATTTAAAAATGAAAATTTTTGTGCCATATGTTAAAAGTAGCATTTTACAACAACTTACTTTTTAATAAAACTGCCATCGACAGATTTGACAAGGTAAACATCACACAAAATAATTATGTCGTTCGCACTACAACCACAGTCGTTTGCAGAAAATAGGTTTCTTAAATGTATTGTTTATACCATCTTTGAGAATTAAATTTCAATACTTCTTTAGAATGCGCAACTCTTATTTCTTTTTATTACTGGTAATTTCGGTTTTCGGAATCAATCTAGTAACTGCTCAAGCTGGTATCACTACAATTACCGGTAAAATAGTCGAAAACAATAATGGTGGCCCAATAGAATTCGCAACCGTATTGGTTGGAAATTCTGCAGACCAAAAGCCAATCGTGGGAACAACTACAATCGAGGACGGTAGTTTTATTTTGGAAACCAGTGCGCCAAAATTCTATATCGAGGTTAGTTTTATAGGGTTTACCACAAAGAGATTTGACAATCCGAACATTATTGATGGTAAAATCAACTTAGGCACTGTGACCATATCCGAAGATTCTCAGCAATTAGATGAAGTAGTCGTAGAAGGTGAAATTTCACAAACAACTTTTAAACTAGATAAACGAATATTTAATGTAGGTGCCGATTTAAGTAGTACAGGTGCGAGTGCTTTAGAGATATTAAATAATGTGCCATCGGTAAACGTGAATATAGAAGGCCAAATAAGTTTACGTGGTAGCCAAGGGGTTCAAATGCTAATCAATGGAAAACCTTCGGTCATCGCCAATGAACAAGGCAATGCATTAGGGACGTTGACTGCAGACATGATTGAACGCATCGAAGTTATTACCAATCCGTCTGCAAAATATGATGCCGAAGGTACTTCTGGTATCATTAATATTGTTCTGAAAAAAGAAGAGAAAAAAGGATTGAATGGGGCTGTTACCTTAAATACTGGTATACCTAACAACCATAGCATCGGCTTAAGTCTAAATAGACGTACCGAAAAATTCAACCTATTTAGCCAAATGGGTTTTGGTAGAAGAACTTTCCCTAGTGACAACGAGACTGAAAACCGCAACTTGGTTGATGATACTTATATTAGTAGTTTTGGACAAAGTGATAAGAACGAAACATTTTTTAATCTTATTCTTGGTACAGACTATCACATCAATGACTTAAACGTTATTACCCTCTCAGGAAATTTCGCTTATGAATGGGAAAAAGAGCATTCTGATGCCTTGTTCAGCACATTCGATTCTGGGAACACGCAAACAGATGCTTTCCAACGCCGTGAACTTACCACAGCAACCAACCCTAAATATTCATACGAACTACAATACAAAAAGGACTTTGAAGGTAATGAAGAACAATCTTTACTGCTTAGCGCCACAGGTAATTTATTCGCAAAAGACCAATCATCAGACTTTACAAATACAACTACGTTCGGTAATGGTGACGATATGCAACAACAGTCTCGAACAGATTTTAGTCAGGCTGATTACACATTTAAGGCAGACTACACCCATCCTTGGGCCGAAAAATACACCATTGAAACAGGTACTCAATATCAAATCAATGATGTAGAAAACGATTTTGCTATCAGTGATTTTGATGGTTCACGTTTTGTCGAAAATCCAGATTTAACCAATGTTTTTGAATGGACACAGAAGGTATTAGGGGTTTATGCCACAACAGCCTATGAAAGTGATTTATGGGGATTAAAATTAGGAGTGCGATTTGAGGATACCGATTTAAGCACCTTATTACAGAATACTAATGTCAGTAATGATCAGAAGTATAACAACTTTTTTCCTAGTGGTCATACCTCATATAAATTCAGTGATAATCTTTCACTGCAAGCCGGATACTCCAAACGAATTTTCCGCCCAAGAATGTGGGATTTGAATCCATTCTACAACATCCGTAATAATTTTAGCATCCGCACAGGTAATGCAAACCTACAACCAGAATTTACTGATAGTTACGAGCTTACCAGTATTTATAAAATTGGTAAGGTTTCAATGAACTTAGGAGTTTTCTATAGACATACTGAAGATGTGGTAGAGCGCGTTGTAGAATTTGAAAATAATGTAAGCATTTCGAGACCAGAGAACATTGGTATCAACAATACTATGGGGGTCGAGTTTAACGCCAAATATATCCCTACCAATTGGTTATCTTTTACTAACGATTTTAATTATAGCCATTTTACACGAGAAGGAGATTTTGACGGAAATTCTTTTGACTTCAAAGGCGACCAATGGTCGACGCGACTTACCAATAAATTAAAATTACCTGCAGATTTTGATTTAGAATTTATAGGTCATTATCAATCGGACTACAGAACGCTACAACAAGAAATTTCAGACAACTTGTTTATGGATTTTGGAGCACGAAAGAAAATATTAAAGGGAAAGGCTATTTTAAGTCTTAGCGTTCGTGATGTATTTGCTTCTCGTATACAAGAGAGTATCACTAACCAACCAACTTTCTATTTAAGAGATTTTAGCCAACAAGGCCGCTTTGTAACCTTTGGTGTAAGTTTTGGTTTTGGAAGAGGCGAGGCTATGGAATTCTCGGGACAAAAACATTTTTAAGTCACAAAAGTAAAGCATACTATTATACATACCATAATCGATGTTCGCCTGAACGCTAATTAGAACCAACCTTATTTTACCGCTACACCTTTCCAAAATGCAACATATCCCTTAATGCTCTTGGCTAACGGTGACACTTCAGGATAATACCAGGCTGCATCTTTATTAACAGAATCATTGACTTCAATATCATAATAAGAAGCAACTCCTTTCCAAGGACACGTTGTATGGGTCTCATTAGCTTTAAAAAACTCCTGTTTTATATCTTTCGGCGGAAAATAATGATTCCCTTCTATTACAACAGTGTCATCACTTTCTGCTATTACCGTATTATTCCAAATTGCTTTTATCATACTTCTCCTTTTTCAATCTTTCTATATAAATTCAGTTATAATTTGAGCTTCCGAAGAAAGTGTTTTGTGTACTGGGCATTTATCGGCAATTTCCAATAATCTATTTCGTTGTTTTTCATCTAAATTACCGAACACTTCTATTTTTCTTTTGAAGGTATCAATTTTTTTAACCGTTGAAGTATTTTCAGAATCGGGAGCATGCTCTTTACCATGGTCAACATGCACAACTACCTTCTGTAAATCCCAATTCTTTCTTGTTGCATACATTCTCAATGTCATGGCGGTACAAGCCCCTAACCCGGAAGACACATAATCATAAGGGGATGGACCAAAATCATTTCCTCCAAAACCTGTAGGTTCATCGGCTATCAACAAATGGTTTCCTGATACTATTTCCGTTGTAAAACCTTCGTTACCTATACTTACGGCGACTTGGTGAGCCGTTTTCAACTTTTGCCTTTTTGGTATTTCTAAATAGCGTTCTGCCCAACCTGCTATTACATTCCCTACATAAGTGGAATCTTCACTATTCATCAACAGATGGTCTGCTTTATCTATGGAAACAAAACTTTTTGGATGATGGGCAAATTGATAAAGTTCTTTTGCGTTTTCAATTCCTACAATGGTATCTTGTGGTGAATGCATAACCAAAAATGGTTTTCGCATATTCTTCAGAATCCCTTTCATAGGTTTAGATTCTATATCATCTAAAAAGTCTTTTTTAATGGTGAAGTCTCGTCCGCCAATATTAACCTTTGCTTTCCCTGTCTCTTTTATTTCATCAACACTAGATTTAAATAAATGCTGCACATGAGCTGGGGATGATGGTGCCCCAACGGTTGCAACAGCCGCAACAGAATCTAATTCAACAGCGGCAAAAATGACGGCTGCCCCACCTAAAGAGTGCCCCACCAATAAAGAGGGAGCCTTATAATTGTCTTCTAAGAAATTTGCGGCATGTACTAAATCTGAAACATTGGATGAAAAATTGGTTTCTTCAAAATCACCTTCACTTTGCCCCAGCCCCGTAAAATCGAAACGGAGTACGGCGATACCTTTGTTGACCAATGCCCTAGAAATATTCCTAACAGCAGAAAAGTTCTTATTACAGGTAAAACAGTGCGCAAAAACAGCATATGTATGTGCTACTTGATTCGTTGGGAATTCTAATCGTGCATCAAGCTGTTTTCCTTGAGAATTTGTGAACGTAACTTTTTCGAAGCTCATACCTTTTCTTTCTATACTGTTAACTTAATACTAGTATTAGAGGTAAATAAAGGGTAAAACTTACAAGCACCGCTAATCAACCTTTAACATAAATAGTTTTTCGATTCACAAACTCCATCATACCGTCTTTTGCTAGTTCACGTCCATAACCTGATTTCTTGGTACCCCCAAAAGGCAACCTAGGGTCTGACTTCACTAACTCATTTATGAAATAGGCCGCATCACTTACCTTATGGGCATATTTTAAAGCTTTTTCGGTATTTTTTGTACATACTGTTACACCAAGTCCATATTTAGATTTTTCAGAAAGTTCAAATGCGTGGTCAATATCTTTTGCTTTAATCATAGCTGCCAAAGGTCCAAAAGTTTCTTGGTCAAAAGCTGCCATACCAGGTACTACATCACCTAAAACAGTAGGTTCGTGATAACAACCATTTTGAGTTCCACCCAATAAAAGTTTAGCACCTTGCGCCACTGATTCTTTCACTTGTGCGTTTAATTGATTTGCAAGATCTAAACGAGCAAGTGGACCAATGGTAGTATTTTCATCCATTGGGTCACCTGATTTTAATTCTTTTACAGCATTGGTGAATTTTGTGACGAATTCTTCATAAATACCTTCTACTAAAATAAATCGTTTAGCAGCAATACAACTTTGTCCGCAATTGAGCATGCGAGCGGTCAAGGCAATTTTTACAGAGGCGTCTATATCTGCATCTTCCCAAACAATAAAAGCATTATTTCCACCGAGTTCCAGTACTGATTTTTTGATATGTCTTCCTGAAATCTCAGCAACGGCAGAACCTGCCCTTTCACTTCCTGTAAGTGTTAGTGCTTTTACAGTATCGTGTGAAATAATTGTTTCGGTTTGATCGTGATGCACGATCAAGTTTTGGAACACATAACGCGGGTAACCAGCTCTAATGAAGACTTCTTCAATCTGTTTGGCGCAACCAAAAACATTTGGAGCATGTTTCAATAATCCAGTATTACCTGCTGTTAAAGTAGGTGCTGCGTATCTAAAGACTTGCCAGAATGGAAAGTTCCATGGCATAATCGCCAAGACACTCCCGATAGGGTCATGACTTACGAAACTTTGAGCAGCATCGGTTTTTATTATTTCATTTGCTAAAAAGGTTTCCGCGTTTTCAGCATAATAATCACAGACCCATGCACATTTATTTACTTCAGATCTAGACTCTTTAATAGGTTTTCCCATTTCTAAAGTAATCATTTGGGCATATTCTTCTATGTTATCCCGTAATACTTGACCTGCTTTTTTCAGTAAACTACAACGTTCGGAAAGGGGTACTTTTCGCCAAGCGTTAAATGCTATTTGACTTTTGTTCAGTTTTTCGACTAAAGCCTCTTTAGTAAGCGCTGTATATACGCCAACTTCCTCTCCATTGTAAGGATTACTACTTTTGAATTCCATTTTCATATAGACTTTATTAATTTTCAACAGGCTCGTTCCAATAATCTACAATTACTTCCCAAGCTATTTCACCGCCTGGCATTAAACGATCACGAAGCTCCTGTTGTTTTTGTTTAGTTTTTCTACCTGCCATTCCCTTAACCAGTGAATCCACAACGGCGTCTTGCCAATGGTAACCATCACCTTCAACAGCAACTGTTTCCAAAATGTTAACTGGAATAACTGGCTGCCCAGAAGAATTGTAATGTATTAGGATATGTTCTTCCGCAAAATTATCGAAGCTTCTTTCAATCTTTATAGTTGGCCAGAGCACTTTCATAATTAGATTTGCTGGTTGATAAACTGATGTGTATAACGTTCCAAATCCTTCTTCAAATTTGGTATTGTACAGCGGAGAATATAAGAAGGCTTTTGCTAATTCATTAGCACTGATATTTTTTGATTTAAGGTAATTTTTAATAAAATTGTAACGTTTTTTTGTTTGGTTAAATTGAGCATTTTCCGGCCAATCTATTTCACCTTGATGATTTGTGGCAAATGCATCATTGGTTACTAATGGTGCTTTGTCAGGGGCCAACATTATTGTTTTTGAAGCTCCTGTTTTGTCAACTACAGTCACATTATATGACATGTGCGATGGAATTCTTTTTAACTCTTTTACCGCCTCAGCTGTATTCGTACAAAACTCTAAAACATATCTTAAGATAAAAGGGATTCCAAATCCATAACCAACTTCTTTACGGCCACCGAATGTAAGGGAAACACAAAGCCCTGCATCGTTCATTCCATCAACTATTCCAATTAAACAATCAGAAGTACCCATTACTCTATTATCGTTCCATTTACTAAGTAATATTGTTCCTTCGAGCAAATCTGGATGGTAATCATAGTTGCGTACTAGTTGAAATTCATCTGCTTTAATAACTGCTTGCGCACAAGCACTAATATATGCTGGCGGCTGAAATCCTGTTAGAAAACGAGCTATAACCGAATCGGCGTTTGATAATATGCATAGATGCTCATACGTTGGCCACATTTTAGGCATATATTTTTTTAAAGCATCTTGTGAAGTCTTTAGGTCAGGTTGGTTTACTGCGTTTTTTGACAAAAACCAAGTTCGGTACCCTGGCCAGAACGTATCAAATAGTCCTTTCCATTTTGGACCTGCCAAAGTAGGTTCAGAGACCGTACTAAAGTTCAATTGCATAGTGTGTTTTTAAAAATTAAGCCCATAAAAATTTATGGGCAATTTAAATAATCAATGCGAATGCTATTTCGCTGCAAATATTATCTGTATTAAATAGTACAGCTTATTTTGTTAAGCTACCGGTAAGCACTATTTTTTCACGTTTATCTTCCACTATTTGCGAAGTGTATTTTCCTCGAATGGCCTTTATCCAATCTTTTGCCCGTGCATTAAGTTGAAAGTCATCGTTCATCATACGCCCTCTTGATACCAATATACCTAAATCGGCTCCCTCATATAAATAATCTCCTTCTTTTGCGATATGAAGAAAAAATGCTTCTTTCTCAGTCTCTACCGCTCGTCTATGGGTGTCCATTCTATCATATTGTATATGGCCATTATCATACATTTTATAAATTCCCGATTTTGGGGCTTCAGATACATATTCAATCGTATCCTCCGTATGTTTAATGATCAATTGGCTCCAATCGTCAATATTCTCTTGTTTTGCCCATCTAGCATTTAGTTCTTTCACGTTCAGATCATATTCTACATCCATCCATTCCAAAATATGGAATATGAAAAGAGGAGCATCCGCTAGTGCAAATACAGCGTGATTAGTAATCGAACTTGCACCCGTTACTCTAGGGTTCAATTCTCCAAGATAAATTTCACCATTATCTTGATCTATTAGGAAATCAAGTTCAAAATAGCCTTTGTATCCTTCTTTTCTTAACTGATCACCGAAAAGTTGGGTATATTTTGTCGCCTTATTCCGAATTTCAGGGCTAAAAGCATTGGGGTAGATTTCATTACCGCACCAACCGCCTTTGTAAGGTGTCATTTCTTTAAAACCAACAAGTTCGGTCATCAAAGGAGCGACAATTGTACCATGTCTAGTAACACAGGCTTCAATTGCAGAACCTTTACAATTGATACGTTTCATTACTTTAACTTCTTTTTCCTTTACAATCTCCTCCTCATATTTCTTGAATTCCTCCTCATTAGAGATAAAAAAAGTGGTATGCCCCGAATCACCAAATGGTGTTTGAATTACCAAATCAGTACCAAGTACTTTAGAAACTTTTTGTAAATGTGCATAATCTGTGACGGGGGTGAGCACATAAGGTACACAAGGTACACCTGCCTTTTCGGCAATACGGTTGGTATTCACCTTGTTGTCCATAAAGGTTCGCATCTTGGCAGTAGGGAACATCACTTGAAGACCTAATTTTTTTGCAAGCTTCTCGGTCTTTTCATCGAACATTAAAAACATGGCCTTTCCTGCACTCTTCCCTTTTTTTCTAGTGGTCAAATAATCTTGAACTTCAGGATGTTGCAACAAATAGTTATTAATGTCTTCAATGCTTGTGAATTCATCATGTGGAATTTCCTCTTTAGGAGAAAAAACATTTGGATGTTGCCCATCAAAACATTCGATATGACAGATAAATTTAAAGCCTTTGATCCATTCATCTGCGCCTAGCATATTGAAATTGGTGGCACTGATGAAATAAAGTGGTATCTCGTTTTTGTAAAAGAATCTTCTTATATCGGATACGCCGTTAAGCACCTCTTTAGTTGCTACTTTTTTAGCTGGGACTATTTTTTTAGTCAATTTTTTGGCGGCTTTGGTAGTTGTTACTGCTTTTTTAGCGCTCATGTTTTTTATTTTCAATGATTAGATTAATTGCTTTTTCTTTTTCCCAATAGACATACCGCCCATTGAAGTGGTGATTTTATGACGATCCAATATTCTTTCCTTAAATACCCTTAGGCCTAAGTCAGAACGGTAACCGTGTATTTCGCTCACATCGAGTACAGTCAGAAAATTAATAATTTCATTGCTGACTACTTGACCTGGAACCAACACGGGAAAACCTGGAGGATATGGAATTACAAAGGTGGAAGCAACCAATTTTCTTCCTGTACCCATTACTGATAAACATTCGTTCAAGGGAACATATTCATAATTTTCTTCGTCGTATGCTAAGAAATAAGCCTCCCGTAAATTACCTCCTGGAACTCCTGGCACAGCTTGAAATGAATGATGGAAATAACTAAAATCGGGTAGAGGTGGCACTTCTTTGGTTAATGAATGTATCCTTTTATCACGTATCTCTCGTTCCTTATCGCTCAATGATTTAATTTCTTCATCTAGTTCATCCGCAATTTTTAAAAGGGCATTAGTAAGATAGGTGATACTGCCTCTGGTGGTTCCAATATTTGTCATGAATAACACCGTGTTGCGAGAGGTCTTATTGATTTGGATATTGAATTTATCCATTAAGTATTTGTTCTTAAAGGTGTCGCCATCAACCCCTGTCTTTCCGATATACAAGGTGATTTTGGTAGGGTCTAAAACAAATTCATCTTTTTCCCACGCCTCGTTCATTCGGCTCCAACCTTCATTCTTTGAATAGTATTCTTTAAGGCCGGTTTCTCGATATTTATTCGGAATAAAATCATGTACGGTTAGTACATCAAAGTATTTGCTCAATTGAGGGTTGTCAGTAACCTTAGCCCTTAAAACCATAGCCATTTCAATACTTTTTTCAACCAATTCGAACCCTTCTAGCTGCACTTGTCGCCTACCTACATCCAATGAGGCCAACATTTGATAATTTGGTGAAGTAGAGGTATGGGTCATATAAGCTTCTAAGAAAGTATTCTCACTTTTTCTGCGAAAATCTTCATCCCAAATATGAATCATAGAACCTTGTCTAAAGCTACTCAAGGTTTTGTGCGTACTTTGGGTGGCATATACCCTTATCTTAACCTTATCGGGGTCGGGTAATAATGATTGGTCCCCATTGTTCAATCCCTTAATATGGTCATTGTATTGTTTTCGGTACTTGGCACTATTATACTTTTCATACAGTTTTTTAGCAGTAACCATACCGGTACGTTGCTTATAGTTATTCGCGAAACCAGCAAAGGCAAACCATGCTTCATCCCATAAAAAGACCATATCTGGTTTTATTGCGAGTACTTCTTGCATGACCCGCTCCACATTATAAACTAGGCCATCAAAAGTGCAATTCGTCAATAGCAACATTTTTGCTTTGTCAAGTCTTCCTGCCTCTTTTAACTGCAGTAATCTAGATTTGATTTGTTCTAAAGGAACAGCCCCGTACATGGAATATTCTTCTATTGGGTACGAATCTAGATAAACGGGATAAGCCCCTGCAAGCACCAAACCATAATGGTGCGACTTATGACAATCCCTGTCAATAAGCACCACATCCTCTGGCTGAACAATAGCCTGCATTACTATTTTATTGGCTGTAGATGTTCCATTAGTCACAAAAAAAGTATGTTGTGAACCGTAGGCATCTCTTGCCATTTCCTGTGCTTTTTTTAGAGGGCCTGTTGGTTGTAATAGTGAATCTAGTCCTCCTGTTGTTGCCGAAGTTTCTGCCAAAAACATATTACGACCATAAAAATCACCAAAATCATTAATCCATCTCGATTTAAAAACTGAATTTCCTCGGGATATTGGCATAGCATGAAATACACCTGTCGGTTTTTGGCTATATTCTACCAAGGCAGAGAAAAAGGGCGTCTCGTAACGCTCCGCGATTCCTCTCATAATAGTAAGATGCAGCTCCTGTATATCTTCGGTCTGATAAAAAATACGTCTAAAGCCTTTTATAGTGCTGTCTTTAAGATAACCTAAAGAAGTGTCGGTAACATAGTAAGAATCCAATTCGGGGCGGAACTGTTTGATCAATTGCCCCATGATCGGTCCTAATTCGGTTTCTGGTTTTGTTGAAAAGTCTAGTTTTGTAACTTCCTCTATGTAGGGTTTGATGAGAGGTGTAATCTTGCTTGAGTGATATGGAGGCGCATAACGTATAACAACGGCTTGTATATTATGATTAAAAAGCAAGCTGATCATCGCATCTTGAAAAGATCGTTGAACTACTACCCCATAAGTAAATTTATCACTGTGTGAGCGTAAATTTCTTAAACTATGCTTCAGTGTATGTTCTTCTTGTTCAGAAATATTATCTACAAAAAGAACCTCAAAATGATTTTTTCTAACGCTATTTTGTTGGTCGTGCTCTTCGGCAGACTCCATACTATGTTCATCAAAATCAACAAAGTCAGAATTTCCTTTATAACTATCCCCAACTAATTGCTTTGTAGTTTCGGCCACCAAATGGGAAAGGGATGCATATTCATGTGCGGCAAATGCTTTATCTAATTTGTGTAAACGCTCTTTTCCCGGAGAAGCAAAAAAACATTCTACCCCTTTTAAGTCTTTTAGTAACTCTTTGATTTTTAGTTTGTGCGTTTTTTCATTTACCGACCCTTTATGGCATCGGGTAAGCTCAGAAGTTTCAATTTTTAATTGATTCCAATAATCTACCCGTAGTTGACCGATGTTATAATAGGGTGCACTTTTTGTTTTATTTTGAGTCACGTTCTAGTTTTTTGAGTGTAAAGCAAGTTTGTTTCCTTGACAATCGATGAAAATGGCAAAATATCCTTCGTCTTCTCCTATGAAGGTTTTTGGCATCACTATACGTCCGCCTGCTTGTTCCACTTTGTTTAATACATTGTTTAAATCGTCGCCACCATTCAAATAAATCAGAGGTCCCTTATCACTCGGTATAGAACCTGTTCCTGAGATGACCGCCCCACCAATACCGGTTGTTACCGGAAAAAAGGCCATTGCATTTACATCTGTTATGTTTTGTACCATTTCAATTTCGAAAATCTGGTTATAGAAATAAACGGCTTGTTGAAAATCGACCGCTGGTATTTCGAACCAACTCACATAATCTTTAATTGCTATTGCTTTTTTCTTCTTACCTAGTGGAACTCCACCCATATTTTTCTGATTTAAATTACACCATCATGCTTTTTACTTGATAGTCGAGACTTTTTGCTCTAATTCGTTTTCTTTGATTTTTAGTGCTGTGATTTTATCCAATCTGGACGGTTTAATAAGTGGCCCTAAAGAATCAAGATATGGCGTTGCCAAATTGGGTTGATAGATACCAAAATGACTTGATTTCAGGTGATCTCTAAAACTTTTTAAAGGTTGCCCCAAACGTAATATCCCTAATTCACGACTTCTTCTGGCTCTTTCAATGTTCAATTCTAATGGGATAATCTCTTCGGTGCCTTCAGATTGATGTAATACTCTACCATCTGGTCCACAGACGATTGACCGACCGCATCCGCCAGTATCTAACCCATTTACATCAAATAAATAACATTGGTTGATTGAAGCCATAGCTCTTACAATAGATAATTCGATTTCTCGATCTATAGTTCCTGACATTGTTGGATGCATAATAACCTCGGCACCCATGGTTGCCAACGTACGAATGGTTTCTGGAAACCACATGTCATAACAAATAGACACCCCAAATCGTGCTACATTAGGCACATCAAAAACACAATAATGCTCACCCGGCGTCACACCTGTTTCATATGGATAAAAAGGAAACATTTTACGGTAACGAGTTACAATTTCCCCCTTAGGATTTATAACTGTTGCTGTGTTATAAATTTTATCATCACTTTTTTCAAATATAGAACCTGGAAGTAACCAAATTCCATATTCTTTGGCTTTGGCCTGCATTTCTGCTTCAAAATTATTCGGGATTGGTTGTGCGGTATGCGTCAAAGGACCGTATGCACATAGTTCGCTAAACATAATCATCTCTATCCACGGGTATAGATTCATGGTTATATCAATTTTGAGCTTCATCATTTCCACATTGGAAGCGACAGCCGATACCTTCATTTGTATTCCTGCAATTGCGAATGGTTTCATATATTTTTTATAGCTTTTTTAATTTGGACTTCTAGGATAGATAACCCTTTTTCTAATTGTTCTTCTGTAATTACTAAGGGTGATAAAATTCGTAATGCATTTTTATAAGTTCCTGCACTTAAAATGACCAACCCATCTTCGGCACAGCCTTTCACTATTTGAGGACATATTTCAGAATTAGGCTGTCTAGGATCTCCATTTTTAACAAATTCAATCGCTACCATAGCGCCTACACCTCTTACATCTCCAATCTCAGAATGTTGTTTCATTAAATGTTGTAATCTATCCATGATTACATTACCTATTTTGATGGCTTTTTCGTTCAAATTAATATCCTTCATGTATTTAATTGTCGCGGATGCTGCAACACAACAGATGGGACTACCGATGTATGTACCGCCAATAGAACCAATAGCCGCAGCATCCATAATATCAGCCCGGCCAACTACTGCAGCAATAGGTAGACCAGACCCCATGGACTTCGCATACGTGCTAATATCAGGTTGTACACCGTAATGTTGCCAACTTGCCCAGTGCCCAGTACGGCAAAATCCGCTCTGGATTTCATCCATGATTAGTAAAATTCCATGCTCATCACAAAAACCTCTTAAACCTTCTAAGTATTTTTGAGGTACTGGATTAAACCCACCTTCACCTTGAATTGGTTCTATAATGACGGCTGCAACGCTTTTAGGGTCTACCAAATTTAGGGCACTTTCATAAAGCCTTTTGAGTTCGTCCTCTACAAATTTATCCATATCACGGGTCCCTCGATACCTATAGAAATTAGGGAAAGGAAGTCTATATACTTCTGGAGAAAAAGGGCCACAATCATACTTATAACTTACTTTACTGGTCAACGTCATAGCCATCATAGTTCGTCCATGATAGGCTCCAGTAAAACAAAGTATTGCAGACTTTTTGGTAGCTTGACGTGCAATCTTTATAGCATTCTCAACAGCTTCTGCCCCTGTACTTACCAACATTACTTTTGTATTATCCCCATGTGGTAAAATCTCTGCCAATTCTTCACATAGCTGTATGTAGGGTTCATAGGTTACAACATTAAAACTAGTATGCAAATACTTACCTGCTTGTTCACGAATCGCCTCTACAACAGGTTCTGGACAATGCCCTGCATTTACAACACCTATTCCTCCTGCAAAATCGATAAGTTCTCTTCCATCAACATCTATTATTATGGCTCCTTTGGCTTCCATAACCGTAGCGGTATTAAATACACCTACTCCATTTGCCACGACCTTCTTTCTTCTATTGAAGAGATCTTGTGATTTAGTTACTTCTTTTATCATTTCAAAATGTTCTGTTTTCCTAAAATTTAGGCTTAATAATTTATTTATATGGTCTATACATAATTAAACGAATCTTAAAATTACTTTCGTTTTATGCTATTAGGGTCCCAACAATTTTACCTGTAATATCATAAAGAACTTTAAACGCGTACAGGCCATTGTCTAAATTCATCTCATATATATTCTGAGCAGGAGTCTCAACATAAAAGACTTTTTGTAGATCATCTCTATTATATTTTTCCTCAAATGTTAGTTGCAAAGCCTCAGGAACTTTATTGATTGGAATTAGAGTAATTGTTTCCATCCAATCTCCTTCACTATTAAACAATGCAGAATATTTGTCATCTTTTAAGGTGAAATTTACATGCCATTTAAAAACATCGATTTGTTGCCATAGAATATTCTTTGCCTTTGGAAATTTTCGGTTAAAAGATTTTATGACAACCGGGTTTGTGTCGCGTCTTTTTCTTCTTAATAAATTCGGTAATGAAAATGGCATACTTTTTTTAACTTTCTTGTGAACGTGTATATTAGGTCTTGTCGCTGGTAAATTTTTTAAATCTGAATGACTGAGACAACGCAATTTTCATAACATCCTAAGAGTGGAAAAGTAATGGGATATAAGGAAAATAGGGAGTTTGGAGAATAATTATCCAGCTTACGTTTTAAAGGTAGGTTGTAATTGAAGCCAGAACAGCCCCCTAGGTACCACTTCTAAATATTTTTTGAAAATATTTAGAAATACTTAAGGAGCAATAGAAAGTGGATGTTCAAAAAAAAAATTATGGAATATAGTTTTCCTCCGCAATCGAAAGAAGCACTTCTAAATTTTTTACGTTTATTTTTTTGCGACTTACCGAAATAGCACCGCAACGTTTCAATTCTTGTATATGCCTGCTAACAACAGATCTGGTAGTACCGATTAAACCTGCAATTTCATCATTGGGTAAGTTATTGATCAATTGCAGTTTATTGGTTTCGCCGTTAATATTTTTAAGGAGCAATGCGGCTAGTCGTACTAAGGTGCTATGGAGGGTGACATCAGTGGCAACATCCATTAATTGTCGCATACGATCTCCTAAATAATACAATATTGCTTTGTGCATTGCAGGGTATTCATTGATCCACAATCGCATTTGAGCCATGGGAATTTTTAATACCTCTAATACATCCAAAGCCTCCCAATAAACATCATGTGGTTCTGAATCTAAAAGAGATAGTACATCAAAAACATCCCCATCAGATAAAACAAATACGGTATGTTCTCTTCCAGAATCAGGATTAGATTTAAATACTTTTAACCTACCAGAAACGATAAAGTGAAAAGTGGAAGCCACTTCAAGACTGTTTTTAAAACTTTTTGCACTCCAATGTTCCACCGTCATTTGACTTAAGAGGCGATTAAGTGACTTAGTGCTAGAATCCTTTAAAAAAGGAGATTGTTGAAGTTCCTGTAAATATCTTTGGTAGTCGATGTTTTGGGGTGTCATGCCTTTGGGATTAGTGTAAAGTTAATCAAATTATATAATACCAGCGATTAGCCCAAACTCTAAAACAAACTCTTTGCGAAGTAAAGCCTAAAATTAGAAAAGCCAACTTTTAGTCGGTTTTTCTGATTCTTAGAGCCAGTGAACAATTCATTAAAGCACAGTTTACATTATGTGATTATTTACAAAATTGATTTAATGAATTATGACCACATCTTATTTCAATTATACAACATTTACTTTTATACGAATTCAAATAGTAATATTTTGCTATTTGAAAATGGAATACCAGCAAATGAAATTATTCATACTCTCAATTATAACTGTCATTTTAGGTTTATCGAATTTAAATGCACAACAAATTGGAGACTATAAATCTGTCGGCTCTGGAAATTGGACAAGTATTGGTGTTTGGAATACTTATAATGGCACTGCATGGATTCCAGCAACATATTACCCAGGGCAAATTACCGGCACTAATGACGTACTTATTATAGGAGGCAATTCTGTCTCTATTTCATCAAACATTCCAAATACCATAAACTCGGTAACCGTAGGGGATGGAACAGGAGCACTAGATAATTTTTTTGTAAGTGGTACCTCATCCCTAAATACTCAAGTAATCACCATTGCAAATGGCGGCATAGCCGAATGGATTTCCAACGTAAGTTTATCACTTCCAGCAGGGGCCAATTTCAAGATTGATACTGGGGGTGAACTTGTTACAGACAAACCATGTAATGCTGCAAAAAGATTAATTATAGGCACCACTATCTATTCCACATGTAACGGTGCTGCTGGGGCGCAATTTAGTTTTACAGATTTAAATGAAGAGGGCGGAACATTGTCGGTTACACCTACTTCAAATAGCCCAATATGTGAGGGAGACTTATTGAATTTATATTCGAATCCATCTGGTACAGGTTCCTCAAACGCATCTTATTTATGGACAGGGCCAAACGGATATACCTCAACTATCCAAAATCCAGTAATTTCTGGTCTTATTGCAGGTGATTATGACTATACCGTGACAATTAGAGATTCGGCTGGAAATACAAATACTAAAACTTTGAGTATTATAGTGTTGCCTACACCAATAGTTACAAGTACAACGCCCGGCTTCAGAAATGGACCTGGAACCGTTGTTTTAGAAGCATCTGCATCTTCAGGAACATTAAATTGGTATGTAAACCCTTCTGGAGGTTCTTCTTTAGGAACCGGACCGTCTTTTACTACACCTACCATTTCCACATCTACTAGCTTTTATGTTGAAGCATCAGATAATGGTTGTATTTCTGACAGAATAGTTGTTTTGGCAACTGTAAATACTAATTCTACCGTCATTACCAATCGTAATATTACCTACCGAATAAAAAAGAGTTAATAAATAATTAGCTAGTTTTAATCTTCAAAAAAGGTTACCTAAAACGCCATATTAACAAGAAAGCAAAGTTTATATAAGAAGTAAGAAAATATAAAGAATTCGAGAATATACCTTTTAATAATTTTTTTCAGTTGAACAGTAATTTAAAAATTACTAAAAGCTATCAATTATATTCATCAGAGAAGACAAAAAAGCCTCTTGATTTCTCAAGAGGCTTTCGTTGTACAGGCGGAGAGACTCGAACTCTCACACCTTGCGGCACTAGATCCTAAGTCTAGCGTGTCTACCAATTCCACCACGCCTGCCTTTGCCAATTTTATTTGGCTGTGCAAATATAAAGCAATTTTTGAATTTAAAAACGGACTTGCCGAAAACTTTTACTACGAATCGAAATACTAAAAATATCTAATCGTTTTAACCTTTATTTGGTATTCATCAGCTCTATTCCTTTCCAATTATCTTCTATTTCTTGGGTGATAAGGTGCGCTGATTTGTTTAAGAATAATTTTGACGTTTGATCCATTGTGTTCAACTTAAAAATTTCTTGAAAAGCAACAGCAGCCATTGCAAACTCCTTATTGAAATAATAGCTCATCGCATCATTAAAAGTCGACATTGTTTGAAGCTTATGATCAAACAACGAATCATCATCGCCATTGATACATTCATAAAGATCTATCGATTTTTGTTTTCCTTTTACCTGCACAGGCCCTAGGAACCTAAAATTAAATGCTTGTTGGTTGGTTAGTTTATCCTTACACTCTTTTGTTAACAAAATGGAGGTGCCATAATGTTTGGAAAGGCCCTCAATTCTTGCAGCCGTATTAACAGTATCCGAAATAATGGCTGCATCCAAACGATTACTATCTCCTGTAATACCCATTATTAGATTACCATTTTGCATACCTACACCAATTTTAACTGGCAACCTCTTTTTCAATACCCGTTCCTTATTGTATTCATGCAATACTTTATGCATTTCTACCGATGCGTTTAGCGCACTTTGAGGACCTTTAGGAAATAAAGCCATGAAACCATCTCCTAAATACTGCATGATGAACCCCTCATTTTTTCTCACAATAGGTCCCATACGATTATTGAAACCATTAACGAACAAGAAATTATCTTTTGGAGAAAGTCCTTCAGAAATAGTGGTGAACTCCCTGATATCTGCAAATACCACGGTAACTTCCCTTTCGGTAAGATCCCCTAAGGAAATCTCCGTTATTTTAGCTTTGCCCAAGGATTTTATAAACTCCGAGGGAACAAATTTTTGGGTCACCTCATGTATCACCCTTATGGCCTCTTCCCTATCCCTGGCTTCTTTCAGCCCTTTCTGATATAAATGCGCACTTTCTATGGCCGCTGCCGTTTGTAAGGCTATCGTGGTCAGCAATTTTAATTCTGCAGCGGTAAATTCCTTTTTTTCCTTATGTCCTAAAATGACCATTCCTAAGGTTCTATGCTTCACTTTTAAAGGGGCATACATCACCGCCTTTAAATGTTGGATAGACAAATTATCCTTAATTCTATTCTCAGGGACAATGGCGGCATTACCCTTTAAAATTAAGCTTTTAAGTACTTCATTCTGGTCTTTAATGTTTCTCTCACTATTGGGGTTATCCCCAAAAGAAGCTAGTTTAGTGACCTCGTCTTCATCGGGGTCATACATTAAAAAGAGACCGTGTGTTGAACCGATAATTTGGGAGGATTCCTGTAATGCTATCTCGGCAATAGATGCCGTATCAATTTTTTCGGAAATCATTTCACTTAAACCGTATATCATATTAATTTCACGATATAGGCTTAAAACTTCCTTTCCAATCCTTTTCTTTTCAAACTCTTTGGTCAACAACGTTTTAATCAGGTCAACCAAAAAGGAACCACTTGCATTACTACATTTGACTACGCCCAATCTTAATCTATCACAAACCAAGTCAACGGAATAAGAATACTCCTTCTCGGCATCACCCCAAAGTACCTTGCTATCATGATCCAAAACCAGCAATTCTATATTTAAAAAGGAAGCGGTTTGCTTTAACAAGGATATGGAATCTTTGTCCCTTTGGAGCACATATTTTAAGGCCCTAATCCATAAAGAGATGCCGTTTTCACTCATGCTAAATTTAAAGTTTAATTATTTCCTCTGCTATGGACAACATTTCGTCGGGATCAAAGGGTTTTGTCATATAGCGGTCTGCACCCATATCCAATCCCTTTTGACGGTCAACCTCTTGACCTTTAGCAGTTAACAGTATAATGTATATATCTGTAAGCTTAAGTTCCTTTTTTACTTTATAACAAACCTCCATTCCATTCAACTTTGGCATCATCACATCTAAAAAGACAAGACTAGGCTTTTCTTTTTCAATGATACTCAGCGCTTGTTCTCCATTTTCAGCAAATAAGAGTACTACACCATCATCTTCCAAATCTTCCAAAGTTTGCTCAATTAGCATTCTTATATGGGGTTCGTCGTCAACAATCAATATTTTTTTACTCATAGCTGTTTTTTAACTTAATTGGCTGGGACATCCCTTTTATTCATAAACAAAGAACATTACATTCTCCATACCCTTTTGAACTTTTAAATCCTTGATGAAGTTTTTATTCCCATTGTAAACAGAATTTAACATGATTATATCGGGCATTGATTCACTTGCTGTTGCCAATAAATTTTCAGAAGTAGTTTCCATCACCTTATACCCTCTAGCACTTAAGACATCCGTCAATGTTTTTACCGCTGACGCATCTTCGTCTACTACCAATACTTTCTTTTTTGAAACCCCTTGTTCCAATAATTCATCGACTGCATGAAACAATTTTTCCGTATCTATAGGTTTGGTCAAATATCGATCTACCCCTATTCTAAAACCACGCTCCTTATCCTGTACAATGGATAAAATTATAATGGGAATATCCATGGTAGCCGGGTCATTTTTCAAAACTGCTGCAACATCGAACCCATTAATTTCAGGCATCATGACATCTAAAATAATAAGGTCTGGTTTCTCTAACCGTACCATATCCAAAGCAGCTTTCCCATTGGCCGCTTCACGCACTCGATATCCAGTATCGGTAAGTTCTTGGCGTAATAACGAGCGTATGGGAGTGTCGTCATCCACTACTAATATGGTAGGCTTACCATCTGCCTTTTTCTTTGAACTGTGACTAATTTGCTTCTTTAGACTTCTAAGAATCCGATCCAATTGTATAGGTTCTTGTATAGCAGCTTCCCCTAAAACGGGTAAGGAAAAGAAGAAAGTACTCCCCACATTGAATTCACTCTTCATCCAAATGATTCCGCCATGATGTTCTATAATTTCCCGACAAATAGGAAGGCCTAACCCTGTTCCTTGGGGTTTATCCGTTAGCGTATCGCCCGCTTGTCTAAAGCGCTCAAAAATCTTATGCCTGTCTTCATCGGCTATACCAATCCCGGTATCCTGAACCTCAAAAATTAGCTGTCCCTTTTCTTGGTAAGCTTCAATGCTTACCGTTCCCTTTTTAGTAAATTTCACGGCATTCGAAAGCAGATTGATGACCACTTGAATTAACTTGTCTTCATCTGCTTTTATAATAGGCAGGTCTTCCGGTATTTTCTTTTTAAGCTTTAAACCCTTTTGCTCGAATAAGGATGAAGTAGCCGCTATTCCCCTATTGATGACATCTTGAAGAAAAATGGGCCTCATGTTCCACTCCATCTTTCCAGATTCTATTTTAGCAAGATCTAATACGTCATTAATTAGATTGGTCAATCGTTCCCCTTCTGAGACCACCACATCTAAATTTTCGCTCACTTGCTTCATGGTACGTTTAATCTTTTGATCACTAACGTCTACGGCCGGGAATATTTTATCCTCCAAACGTTTACGGATAATTTTGGCAAAACCTAATACAGAGGTAAGCGGTGTTCTCAGTTCATGACTTACCGTTGAAAGAAAGGCGCTTTTTGCTTCATTGGCATCTTCAGCCTTTGCTTTGGCCTCTTTCGCCTCTTCAAACAGCTCTGCATTATGCAATGCAATACCAACGTTAATCGCAATTGTTTTGAGCAGCTTTTTATCTTCCTCAGTAAACCTACTTTCTTGCTGGGTACTTTGGACACTAAGTACACCAATAACCGAATCCTCAACTGGTATAGGGACGCCCAAATAGGAAACGGCAAGCTTGCCAGAATGCTTAACTCCGATTTTATCATATTCCGCAGAAATATCCGCATCCTTATTGATTAATAATGGCTCTCCTGTCTTAATAATTTGAGAGGTCAATCCTTCCCCGTAACTCATGGGTTGCATATCATCTCCATCTTCGTATGGAAAGCTAATAATGTTGGTCTCGGGGTCGAGAATGGCCAAATACGTAATATCCGATTTGAACAATTTTTTCATTTCATCCCCAACCAATTGGATCAGATCATTTAATTGTAATTTTTCAGTAAGGGCCTGACTTACTTGATTAACAGTTGCCAATTCTTTCAAGCGTTGATTTGCCTCCTTGGTCCTTTCAGCAACCGTATCTTCCAATATTTTTCGTTGGTTCAAAAGAATACTTGTTCGTGCTTTAACGACAAGGTATACTACCGCTAAAAAAGACAAGCCGTAGAGGAGATAGGCCCACCAGGTAGCGTACCAAGGAGGGATTATTGAAAAAGATACGGAGGTTTCATCGGTGATATCCCCGTAGATATTCTGGGCTTTTGTTTTAAACGTATAATCTCCAGCGGGCAGGTTAATGTATTCCCGTGAAGTTTGCTTAGACCAATCTGACCAAGTGTCATCTAGACCACTTAATTGAGTGCTATACTTTATTTCTTTTTGACCTATAAATAAGGGCGCCGCATAGTTTACGGTTACCGAATTCCTATCAAAAGGAATATTCAGTTTTTCTGGAAAATCAATATTCCCTCCATAAACCAATGAATCTCCAGCAATCGTCATTTTTCTAATAGCCACCTGAAACTCCGGAATAATCGGTTTTTCCAGATTACCTTCATACCGTATAACCCCATCAGGCCCTGAAAACCATACTACTCTTGAGCCATCTGGTTCTGAATCTTCGGGATATATGGTGTAAATCCTTGTGTTCTTAAGTTCTTTAAAAACATCTGAATTTATTTTAAATTCCCCAAGACTATTCTTTTCCGCAAACATTACACCTGATCCAACGTTAAACCAAATTTTTCCATCTTTAGTTCTCTTGGTTGCTGAACCTGGATTCTTCCAGTTAATGAACTTATCAAAAAAAAACTTCTTTTTTTCAAACCGATCGGCAGCTTCATTAAGTACATAGGTTTCCTTAGCTTTGCTAGCAAATACACCTATTTCACCCTCATTATCAAAAATTCCAATGTCAGAATCTGGCAAACCTTCCTTTTCACCGTATAAAATGAATTCTGAATTATTTAAATCTAACTTGTCCTCAAAATATTTAGGAATAATCTTTACTACTTGGGCATCTAGGTTTGTATCCATCCATAGCGAACCATCTTCTTTTTCTATAATCGTTCCCCCTCCCAATACTACCTTATTCGTACTTGATTCTTCCTCAAACTGCTGGGTTTCCTCATTGAAATACAAACTTACTAAACCCTGCTGGTGCTCCACAAAAATTCGGTTGCTATCCTTTTTTGATTGTGTGGTTATTCGTGCCCTAAAATCATAATTTACACTTTCTCTAACATAACTAAAAGTCTTATTCTTAAGTTCAATATACCCCATACCATTGGTTCCAACATATAGCCGATTTCGAAACTCAAAAAAATTACCTCCTTGACCAAAAGTCCCGGGAATTTGGATAATGCTATTTGTTTCCTCATCGAAATATGCCACTCCAATATTATTGCTTAAATAAAGGATGTTCTTATGGCGATTGGCTGTAAATACAGCGGTTTTGAGACCCATACTAGAATCCAAAATGGTAAAATTTGAATTTAAGTTCACACTGGAGATTCCATTAAAATGCATCATCCATAATACCCCCCTAGAATCTACATAAACATAGTTGACAGTGCCGTCGGGTAAGCCATTGGCTGTAGTAAACTTTTGAAGTAACTTTCCGTCACGGTCTATAATATAAGCCCCATCATTTCTGGTATTCAATACATATCGCCCATCTTTCAGGGTAGCACCTGGTAGATATAGTTCTCCTTTAACCTGTTCGTCTATTTCAGTTTTGAATGGAACAAACTCCTTACCATCATATAGAAAAAAACCTTGGGTTCTAGTACCAACGAGCATCTTGTCATCATACGGTAGCATGGTATAAATACGTTCGCTGGCAAATTGTTCCCCATTAGGAACTAACTCAAATGTATCATCATCTTTGAGAATACAAAGGCCCCTATCCCATATTCTTAGATAATAGGTGTCATTTACTATGTTGCCTACGTGATACCCATTCTCTGATGAAATTACTTTCATCGATTTACCGTCCCAACAATAGAGTTTGAATTCAGTTCTAAAAATAACTCTTCCCTTATAGTAATCAATCTCCCAAACATCAGCAAAATTCTTGTGTTCCTCTGGAATTTTGTCAATCAAAGAAACATACTTCATGGTTCCAGATTCCGAAGTAGCTAAATAACCAAATTCACCCGCACCACCAACATGGATTCTTCCATTATCATCTTTTGCAAAACTTCTTGTACCGAAACCGGGCACTTCAATTAATTCCCAGTTCACCCCATCAAATTGCAAAACCCCATTCCCATTTGCAAAATACATGAACCCATTATCATCCTCCAATCCCCACCAACTAATTGGATCGGCACCATATTCTTGATATTTATAAGTAGTTATCAAGGGTCTACCCACTTTCTCCTGGGCAAGAATTTGAGCAAAAAATGAAAAAATGAAAAAAAAGCCTAGACAAAGGCTTTTGCCTAAAACGATACGGTTGTGGTTTATTTGCATGTTCGTTGGTATAGTTAATGCAAGTGAAGGGGGGTAACCTGCTAATCCTAAATATACAAAATAAATATGCACACGCTTTGTTTGTTTACTGTAAAAAAGGCCATGGTTAGTAAACTACTATTTTTTTCTTATCCCTTATGGAACATAATTATTTAAAAAGCTTCTTTTTCGTACATTTAAAACTTTCCAAAAAAATCTATGAAACATATTACTGATTACATTGCTCAAAACAAAGAAAGATTTTTAAATGAACTCATTGAACTACTAAAAATACCTTCCATAAGTGCAGATACTGCGTTCACACAAGATGTGCTGGATACGTCCGAAGCTGTAAAAAAACGACTTGAAGAAGCCGGTTGCGATGTTGTAGAAATTCATGAAACTGCAGGGTATCCTATTGTTTACGGTGAAAAAATAATAGACACCAACTTACCTACGGTACTGGTATACGGCCATTATGATGTGCAACCTGCAGATCCCGTCGATCTATGGCACTCACCGCCCTTTGAGCCCGTTATCAAAAAAACCAGCCTTCATCCAGAAGGTGCTATTTACGCCAGAGGTGCCTGCGACGATAAGGGGCAAATGTATATGCACGTAAAGGCTTTGGAATTGATGGTGAAGACCAACCAGTTACCTTGTAATGTAAAATTCATGATCGAAGGCGAAGAGGAAGTGGGCAGCAACAACTTGAGTATCTATGTGGCCGAAAACAAAGAGAAATTGGCCAATGATGTCATATTGATTTCAGATACGGGAATGATCGCCAATGATGTACCTTCCATCACAACGGGCCTACGCGGACTTAGTTATGTGGAGGTTGAAGTCACTGGGCCAAACCGAGACCTGCATTCTGGGCTCTATGGTGGTGCCGTGGCAAACCCTATCAATATTCTGACGAAGATGATTGCTAGCCTCCATGACGAGAACAATCATATCACGATTCCAGGGTTCTACGATAACGTAGAGGATTTATCCGATGAGGAAAGATCCGAAATGGCAAAAGCTCCCTTTAGTTTAGATAAATATCAAAATGCCCTTGATATAGCATCTGTTTACGGTGAAAAAGGCTATTCTACCAATGAACGTAACTCCATTAGACCTACGTTAGATGTGAACGGGATTTGGGGCGGATACATTGGTGAAGGTGCCAAAACTGTCATTGCAAGCAAGGCATTTGCAAAAATATCAATGCGTTTGGTACCCAATCAAGATTGGAAGAAGATTACGGAATTGTTCAAAACACATTTTGAATCTATTGCACCAAAAGGGGTAACCGTAAAGGTAAAACCGCACCATGGCGGTCAAGGGTATGTTACTCCAATTGACACCATTGCGTACCAGGCGGCATCAAAAGCCTATGAAACTACCTTTGGCAAAAAACCTATTCCACAACGTAGTGGTGGTAGCATTCCTATTGTTTCTTTGTTTGAGAAAGAATTGGGTAGTAAAACAATTCTAATGGGCTTTGGTTTGGATAGTGATGCTATCCACTCACCTAACGAGCATTTCGGAGTTTGGAACTATTTTAAAGGCATTGAGACAATTCCATATTTCTATCAGTATTTTACTGAAATGAATAAATAAAATAAACGTCTTTGCGAGCTTTTAAGCGAAGAAGCAATCTGTCAGTTTCATTTACCAAACTAACAGATTGCTTCGTTTTACTCGCAAAGACGTTTTATATTTTCTTCACGTACTTGGTAATGATAACAGTAAGCGTAGGTCCTACTTTACCTTCAATAAATTCTGCATTTTCACGGTCTAATGAAATTCTACGAACCGCAGTACCTTGTTTGGCAACTTGGCTAGAACCTTTTATTTTAAGATCTTTAATAAGAACAACACTATCTCCGTTCTCTAGAATAACACCGTTCACATCTATATGAATAATTTTATCGGCTTCTGCCATTCCTTCACCTGTAGCTTTCGCCCAATCTAAAGCCTCTGGCTCCAAATATATCATATCCAAAAGGTCTTTAGGCCATCCTTCAGACTTTAAACGCGATAACATACGCCATGCAACGACCTTTACAGAATCGTATTCACTCCACATACTATCATTAAGACAGCGCCAGTGGTTAGCATCCATTTGCTCAGGGTCTAGAATTTGTGTGCGGCACGTTTCACACGCCAAAATACTAGAGTCAACTCCACTTATAGTAACTGGCTCCACTTCAAAAACTTCTAAATTATTGGTACCCGTACAAAGTTCGCAAGTTGAACCGCTACGTGCTTCCAAATCAGATAATACACTCATTATTGGTTGTTTTAAAAACAAACTTACATCTTTTTCATGGGGTGGTCGGGCCTTTCCCCAAAGAATTGGGGTCGGGCTATTCGTTACAAGTACGCTTCGTAAAAGGCGAATGCGGGCTTTTCACTTCTATCCCTAAGGCAAAAACAAGTATTTAAACTCTACGTTTGTAGAATTAAAATATTTATTCTATGTTTGTAGAACAAATTCTAAACTTGTAGAAAATGCAGTTGTCAAAATCGGAAGAAGAATTAATGAATATTCTCTGGAAACAGAAAAAAGCTTTTATGAAAGATTTGCTAGACGTTTATCCAGAACCTAAACCTGCCACCACAACGGTAGCAACACTTCTTAAACGTATGACCGATAAAGGCTTTATTGATTACAAAAATTTTGGACGAAGTAGAGAATACTTTCCACTAGTGAAAAAGAAAGACTACTTCTCAAAACACGTAAACGGACTCATTAAAAACTTTTTCAACGATAGCGCTAGTCAGTTCGCTTCGTTTTTTACTCAAGAAACCAATTTGAGCAAAACCGAATTGGAAGATTTGAAGAAATTAATTGATAGTGAAATTCTAAAGAAATAGCCATGATCCTATTCCTTATAAAATCTGCTGCCTGTATGGCCATCTTTCTGATCTTTTACAAATTGTTTTTGGAAAAGGAAAGCATGCATTTCTTTAAACGCTATTTTCTATTGGCTGCAATAGTTATTAGTTTAGTAATACCAGCCGTAGTTTTTACTGAGGTAATCTACATAGAACCAATTTCGACTTCCTTTACGCCAACAGAAGATTATAGTTTAGAAACTTACCACGCACCTAGTATAGAATCTATCGACTATACCTATTGGTCTCTACTAAGTATATACGGTCTCGGAGTGTTATTCTTTAGCCTTCAGTTCTTTAAGAATCTTTATCAGATTAAAAATACTATACAAAACAATCCTAAGCAGCAGACAAATAGCATTATAAAGGTATTATTATCGCTACAAATTGTACCACACACCTTTTTCAATTATATCTTTTTAAACAAACAGAAATTTGAAGCAAATGAAATACCGCCTGCTGTTTTATTACATGAAGAAACTCACGCAAAACAAAAGCACAGCATAGATATTTTAGTACTGGAAATACTTCAAATAGTATTCTGGTTTAACCCACTTATCTATTTATTTAAAAAATCAATAAAATTAAATCACGAATTTTTAGCGGATAGTGCCGTATTAAACAACGGACTAGAAAAAAGCGACTATCAAAAAATATTATTGGCATTCTCATCAAATGCCGCAGAACCACAATTAGCAAATGCCATCAATTATTCATCAATCAAAAAACGATTTACTGTCATGAAAAAAGAAACATCAAGAAAAGTGTCCCTAGTTAAAAGCTTTCTTATTATTCCAATAGCCGCCATTTTACTTCTAGGCTTTAGTGAGAAAGAAATACTTGAGATTCAAAAAGAAGGTTCTGCTCAAGAACAACAAACTCTATTAAGTGGCATCAAAAAAGAGCTAGAAAATGTGAATGCCTTAAAACTTAATTATACCAAAGAAAAAGAACAAATTATTGAATTATATATTAAAAAGAATTCTGAAATTTTAATACACAATACCCCCGTTCTTTTAAAAGATTTAGCGGTAGCAATAGAAAAAGAAATTCAACCTAATATTAAACTTGAAAATGTACGTGTTGAAGGTTTAACAGAAGATACCTTAGAATCTGAATTTATGTTTTCTATTACAACCGAAATTAGAAAAGCAAATATTAAGCAAATAAAATTTTGCACTTCAGAATATATTATGAATGCTGCAGATTATAAAGACGAAATAGAAATTACTCCTGAAACTGTTATTCTGAATACAAATAAAATAATCTTACGGTCAAATAAAATCAGTGAATACAATAACCTCGCAAAAAAATACAATGCCATCCCAATTGAAAAAAGAATCATCCCTTTAAAAGATTTATACCTATTAGAAACCATCTACCGTAATATGAGTCCGGCTCAAAAAGAGGCAGCGCAACCTTTTCCTGAATGTTTGCCAAAGGCAAATCAGGAAGGTGCAACGAAAAAACAAATTACAGCCTATAACGATTTAGCCAAAAAGTATAATACCATGATGGCCAAAGATGGAAACATTCGCATAGTAAAATCTGATGTCGATCAATTAAAACATATCTATGTATTAATGTCTGAAGAACAAAAAGCGAGCGCACAACCTTTTCCTGATTTTCCTGAACCTCCACCTGCACCACAAGTTCCAGAAGCACAAAATAAAAGGGAAGAAGCTGCAAAAACAATAAAAAGAATAATCGAAGAACAAGACCCATATGACACCAACACCTTAACAAGAATTGAACCTTCTGTAGTAAACTCTCCAAAAGCACCAATGGCGCCTAGAGTTAAAAAAGGTGAGAAAAATGATATTCCACCACCACCTTTAACAGAGAAAATTGAAATAATTCAAACTGCCGTAGACGAGGTAATAGAAAATCAAGATATTATTGCCGTAGAAAATGTAAGGGTTTATAGGCACAACGTAGATGAAAAATCTGCGAATAGCCCCAATCTTATGGAAGACTTGCAATCGCTTGCTAAAAGAGATGCGCAGTTTTATTTTAATGGAAAAGAAGTTTCCACCAAGGAAGGGCTTCAAATCGTCAAAAACAAAAAGAATATATATGTAGAAACTCTTCCCTATTCAAACAAGAAACCTAAAGTTAAAATTTATACCAATAAAAATGATGTTTCAATTCCGCCACCACCTGCGCCACCAACACCGCCTTCGCCTTTAGACTATGTTATTAACGCAGCTAAAAAAGGAGCCACTTTTATGTATGAGGGTAAAATTGTCTCTTCAGATAAGGCTATTGATTTATTGAAGAATAACAAAGAGCTGAATATTGAATCGCGCAACAAAAACGGCAAGCAAATTGTTCGAATTACAAAAGACCCTGTAACAATCGAATAAAAATAACGTCAAACATATGTTAAAGCCCTCTTTTCGAGGGCTTTTTGCGTACCAAAAATGAAATAGTTACGTTCACACATTACACAACATCATCAATCAAAAACAAATCAAAATGCTACAAAAATTTTTTATTCTTTGCTCTGGGGCAGATGCCGAACTTTTAAACACCTGTTCTAAAGGGGAACAAAACAAATACGCTGGTATAGGGGCTACCGTCTTTTTCACAGCAGTTATGGCATTTATTGCCAGTAGTTATGCACTTTTTACGGTATTCGACAATGTTTATACTGCCGTATTCTTCGGTCTCATTTGGGGTCTACTGATTTTCAACTTAGATAGATTCATTGTTAGTACCATAAAAAAACGAAATAGTTTTAGTCAAGAATTCTTTCAAGCTACTCCACGTATATTATTAGCGATAATAATTGCAATAGTGATTTCCAAACCACTGGAAATGAAAATATTTGAAAAGGAAATCAATCAGGTTTTATTAGAGCAAAAAAATGAATTGACCTTAGCCAACAAAGACCAATTAGCGTTACAATATACCCCGAAAGTTGAGCAACTAAATCAAGAAATAAATGCCTTAAAATCAGAAATAGTAACCAAAGAGTCTGAAACAAATACCTTGTACGATGTGTACATCAATGAGGCAGAAGGCACTGCAGGCACCAAATTATTAGGAAAAGGTCCTGTTTATGCAGAAAAACGCGAAAAGCACGATGCTGCATTGGCCGAATTAAACGAATTAAAAACAGCAAATGCTGAAAAAATTATAGGTATTGAAACTGAAATTTCTGCTTTAGATACCGAGTATGCAGAAGTCGTAAAAAACTCCCAACCGATTATTGATGGTTTTGACGGATTAATGGCAAGAATTACTGCTTTAGACGAACTGCCTTGGTTGCCATCATTCTTTATTTTCCTATTATTTTTGGCAATTGAGACTTCTCCGATTATTGCTAAACTATTAGCCCCAAAAGGTGAGTATGATATAAAATTAGAAGAAGAAGAAAGTATTTTGTCTTCTTGGGTTGCACAAAAAGTTGCACAGCGCAAGTTAATTGTTTCAACAGATGGTGATATTAACCAAAAAATTTATGAAGATTTAAAAGGGGAAGAAGAATTGTATGGCTACAAAAAGAAAAAAGCAGAAGAATTGTTACGCTTACAAACAGATAGTTTTCA
This sequence comes from Maribacter arcticus, assembly GCF_900167935.1. Lineage (GTDB taxonomy): Bacteria > Bacteroidota > Bacteroidia > Flavobacteriales > Flavobacteriaceae > Maribacter > Maribacter arcticus. The sequence continues at coordinate 225,628 of NZ_FUYL01000003.1, forward strand.
CGTTATACAGGTGAAAGGGCTAAAATAAAAAGGACCAATATCGCTATTGGTCCTTTAAAGATTTGGGGGAACTACCTAAACAATTATTATATATCTATAGCCTCTAAAATAAGCTCTGTACTAGTAATATTAAAATTACTGATCTCATAAATTTCATTTTGACTTGCTGTTTCAAAATAACCTAAACATCTTTTCATATTTTTAATGGATTTGATATGTATTATACTTTGGTGAAATTATTAGTTAAACATTTTCTACGCTCCAAAGGTATCTTCTTCATTAGTGTTTAATTATGCCTTATAGTTGAAACCCACTTTAATGTAGTTAGAATGAAGACAAGTATCGATGAATAAAATATTATGGTTAATAATAGAGGTGATTTTATCAAAAAACTCAATTGCTATGTAGATAATCTAAATTCTAAATAAGTTAAAATTATAGCACAGTAGTCTTAACTTTGCAACATTATGGCATCACTTAAAGAAACCAAGAAAAAGAAGAGAAGGTTTTACAACCTGGTTATCATAATAATACTACTAATTATAATTGCAACAGGTTTTATGGCACAGCTTAAATCTTAGTTTATCAAAGCTCAGAGTTGAATGTTATTATTCAAGCTTAAAATGTTAACCATATGACCATGAAAAATTTAAAAATTAAAAAATATCTAAAACTCTTCGGGAAGATTATTCTCAGTGTTTTAATCCTATTTTTTATTTTGGTTTTGGTAATTAGAACCCCTTGGGCTCAAAACCTCATTGTTTCTAAAGTAACCAAGTATATTTCAGATAAGACGAATACAAAGGTTGTGGTTGGTAATCTATTTTTAACTTTCTCTGGAGATTTAAAAGCCGAAAAGATATACCTAGAAGATGTAAAAGGTGATACTCTTTTTTATTCTGAATCACTTCAAGCAGACATTCCTATTTATCCAGTACTATTTAAGAATCAATTATCGGCAGATGGGCTAATTTCAAATGGTGTAGTTGCAAACATCAGTAGAACGAATAAGATAGACGACTTCAACTTCTCTTTTCTAATTGAGGCATTTACGACTACCAATGACAGTAGCGCTGCAACTGCCGAACCCATGAAAATTTCATTGGGAAATCTGAATTTATCTGATTGGAAGTTGAATTATAATGATGCTTACTTAGGAACAGACATAAAACTTATTTTAGGGAAACTAGCTGTTGATGTTAATGAATTTGATTTGGAAAAGATGAAATTCTCGATAGACGAATTCTCTTTAAATGACACACAATTCAGCTATTTACAGTCACATCCATTTCCTGTGAGTGAAGACACTACTAGAACGTTGTTGCCCTATATTGAAGTCGATGAATTTAGCGTAACTAATCTTTTGGTCAATTACAATAGTAAACCAGATGGCCTCAATACCGATTTAAAATTAGGAACAATTAATCTGACTAATATTTTGGCTAATGTTCCCGAAAATCAATACGAAACAGAAGACCTAATATTTAATGAGTCGCACATTAAACTAAATCTGACAACTGAGGAAACTACATTACAGAACACCAACGCAGATACGAGCTTTGAATGGCCAAAATTCATTTTAGCGGCCAAAAATATAGAAATTCAGAAAAACTCGTTTACCTATACGCTAAACGACACCCAACAAAAAGAAAATCTATTTGATTCAAATGCATTTAAAATTCTACAATTACATCTACTAGCAAACAATTTTGAATATCAACCAGAAAAGTTAAATCTACAAGTTTCAAGGTTTTCATTTTCTGAGCCTAGCGGTATTCAATTAAATCAATTGGTTTTTAAAGCAGGCTTAACAGACACCAATGCCACTTTATCAGATTTATCTTTCAATCTGAATCAGAGTTCAGCTAATGCAAAATTGATGGTTCAGTTTAAATCATTGAAGGAGGTAATAAAAAATCCGAAGAACGGTACCTTATCCGCCTCAATTTCAAATCTAATTTTAGACCTTGGGGATGTACTAAAATTTGCACCCGAACTTGCCCAAAATAAATACTTAGATTCTTTATCAAAACATAACATAACAGGCTTTTTTAAAGCTGAAGGAAACTTAAAGAAAGTTGATAATCTAAACACCCAATTACAATGGGGACCTAACACTAAATTAGCCGCAAAAGGATCAATTAGCAATCTGACCAATGTAGATTCACTTCAATACAACTTGAACAATCTTAACTTTTCGAGCACCAAAAATGATATTTATAAATTAATATCGTCAAAAGAAATCGGAATTTCAGTTCCAGAAACCATAGTTGCCACAGGCAGCCTATCTGGAGGAACAACTTGGGTAAAGTCCGATTTGGACATCAATATTCCTGAAGGATTTGCTCAGATTAATGCCAAGATTAATTTTGGTAAAATGATACGTTTTAATGGTGCAGTTTCGGTCGATAGTTTGCAGTTAAATAAACTTCTTCAAAACGAACAATTGGGCAAATTATCCCTTAGCCTAAAAGGCTCAGGTTCGGGAACAACTTTAGGTACTATCAACGCAGATATTGAAGGAGTCATTTCACAATTTCAATACGCTGGTTATAACTATAAAACCATTGATGTTTCTGGTAATATGAAAGATGGTAACGGAAAAGTTACAGCCAATATCAATGATCCTAATTTAAACATGAATGCCATATCTACTCTTGTTTTAGAATCAGAAAGTAATGACATAACCTTTAGTTCGAATATTATTGGAGCAGATTTGCAAAAGTTGGGATTTACAAAGAATAACATTAAAGTTGCAGCCAACATAGACGGAGCTTATACGGGAACACCTTCAAACTTTACTATTAAGGCTAATATTAACGATGGTATTGCCATTGCCGATAACGAGCAATATCAAATTTCAACAGTATCGTTAAGAGCACATATTGAAGATTCAATCACAGATGTTTCTATTCGCAGCGACTTTCTAAATGGGGAACTTTCATCGAATGCATCACCCAATCGTATTACAGATGCCCTTAAAAAACAAATAGAACACTACTTCACAAATGACACTTTAGCCTTTGAGCCAGAAGATAGCATCGAGGCAAAACTGGCACTCGCGATAGTGCCAACCCCTGTTTTATCGAAAGTGTTTTTCAATGGAATAAAAGACTTAGATTCTTTGAATATAGACGCCAGCTTCAATTCAAGAACGCAACTAATCTCAGCCGAAGTAAAAGTACCTCATATAGCATACGCTGGCAGCTCTGTCGATAGTTTAAATGCTTTTGTAAAAGCAGATTCCGTTGACCTTAAATTCTCAGCAGGTATAGCGGAATTAATTTATGACCCGATACACTTAAAACAGACTTACTTAGAGGGAAGTCTTAAAAACAAACAACTTGTTTTAGATTTTAACTCTAAAAACGACACGGTTCAAGTATTGCATATTTCATCCTCATTAGTATTTCAAAAAGATACACTGAAGCTGCATATTTATCCTGAGAATTTGACACTCAACAATAAACAATGGGAAATACCTGAAGATAATAATATAGTAATTGCAGAATCCTACGCCGATTTTCAGAATGTTTTACTTAGCAGAAATTCTCAAAAACTGGAAATTTCTACCAAGATTCCTAAAATGAAAGTGGACCATATTGGCATACTTTTCGAAAATTTTCAATTACAGACCTTTCTTAGTTTTTTCAATCCAGATGAAGCATTGGCCAAAGGTAAGGTAGAAGGCGATTTTGTAATTCTTAATCCGTATGCAGCAACTGGTTTGGCGGCCAATATAGACATCAAAGATTTTCAAGTATTATCTAATCCGTTAGGCATGTTAACGCTAGACGCTTCTTCTAAATCACTGTCTGAATATGGCTTTGATTTAGCATTAAAAGATGGCGCGGCAAATTTAACCTTAACTGGTGATTATACTGCAAAAGAAACTTCCGCTGAACTAAACATGGAGCTTTATATTCAAAAATTGGAAGCTAGTATAATACAGGGGTTTGCCAAGGAACAACTTACAGATGCCAAAGGATATATTGATGGAAGCCTACTACTAAGAGGAACACTTTCAGAACCGAAATATTCTGGAAGGCTGAACTTTAATGATTTTGGACTAAGCTTATCTTCTTACAAGACTGCTTTAGTAATTAATAATCAAGCAATAGATATAAATCAAGATGAGATAACGTTAGATAGCTTCAAAATAGATGATGTCAACCAAGGCTCTCTAACCTTAGATGGCCGAATTATAACGAAAAACATGCTCAATCCTGGTTTTGACCTAACCGTAAAGGCCGATAAATTTAGAGTGTTAGATTCTAAAAAGGGTGATGATGAACTAGTATATGGCATCGCAAGTATTAGTGCTAATTTAAAGGTTGGCGGCAATTTAGAACTACCCATAATAAATGGTAAACTCAGAGTTAGAGATATTACCGACCTAACTTATTTAGTGCCACAAGACCAATTAGATATACAAGAACGTGATGGGGTTGTCATTTTTGTAAATAAAGAAAACACTGACGCTATATTGACACGTAATGAAGGTGAGACGTCAAATTCATTCTTCGCTGGTATGGATATCAACACCACCTTAGAAATTGGCAATGAAGCTAAATTTACTATTGTATTAGATGAAAAGACACAAGATAAATTACAGGCTTCTGGTGATGCAACCCTCAACCTAAATATCGACCCAAACCAAGATATTCGTTTATCGGGCAGGTTAGAACTTAATTCAGGTTTTTACAGAACCAGTTTATATAATTTGGTGAGTCGAGAATTCAAATTACAAAAAGGAAGTAGTATTGTTTGGAGTGGTGACCCCTATGATGCTAAAATGGATGTGACGGCTATATATGAAATAGAAACTTCGGCCGCCTCTTTAATGTCTTCTATTAGTTATGGTCAAGACAGTAACGTATCGGGCTCTTACCAACAATCTACACCCTTTTTGGTCTATTTAAATATAGATGGTCAACTTATGCAGCCCGAACTGTCTTTTGCATTGGATATGCCCGAAAATGCTAGAGGTAATTTTGGTGGTGCTGTCTATGGCCGCATTCAACAACTGAACCAACAAGAATCTGAATTGAATAAGCAGGTATTTTCATTATTGGCTCTCAATCGATTTTACCCTACTACAGGTAGTGATGGTAGTTCTGGGGGTGCAATATCTATTGCACGAAATAATGTAAACAAAGTTCTTTCTAGTGAACTAACTTCCATTTCGAACAAACTATTAGGTAAAACCGGTTTTGAACTAGGCTTTGATTTAGATAGCTTTGATGATTATCAAAGTGGTACAGCCCAAAGCCGTACACAGCTGAATATAAACGCGAGCAAAAAGCTTTTTGACGATAGATTGATAGTTACCGCAGGTAGTGCCGTAGATGTAGAGGGTAGTGCTTCGTCGAGCGATACTGCAACACCTTTAATCGGTAATGTAACTTTAGAGTATTTGTTAACCGAAGAAGGCACCTATAGATTAAAAGGGTTTAGAAGACAGGAATATCAGAACGTTATTGATGGTCAATTAATCGTTACTGGGGTGGCCTTTATTTTTGACCGTGAGTTCAATAAATTCAGTCAATTATTTAATCCGTTGAAAAAAGAAAATATCGTAAAAAAAACTTCAAAAGAAGAAGAGCAGAAAAAGAAAAAGTAAAGAATAATTGATTTCACACTATTGAAAAATAACAACTATACATATAAAACAGTATTCAGTTTGGTTTTCTTGCTTATCTATTCATGTGGTATAGAGAAGTACATACCCGAAGGAGAACAATTATACACTGGCGCTGAACTTGAACTAGAAACAGTAAGTGATTTAAAAGACATTAAAGAGGTTAAAACAGAATTATTCAATCTCATAGAACCAAGCCCAAACGCTACTTTTTTAGGGATGAAACCCGCCCTATTTTTTCATTACAAGGCGCAACGTGAAAAACCTGGCTTCTTCTACAAATTCTTAAATAAATCATTTGGTGAAGAGCCTGTTTATTTTTCAGATGTAAATACTGAACGGGTAGAAGAATTGATATTAAATAGACTAGATAATAATGGTTTCTTCTATAGTCGTTCAGATTCTGAAACGACTATTGACGGCAAATTTGCTTCCGTGAATTATTCGGCAAGTTTACCCGAAGCTTATGTATTGGAGAATTATAATCTAGAATCAGATTCATTACCTATTTATAAGGAAATAGAAAAAATGCTACCCGAAACGGCACTAGTTAAAGGAGACCGTTTCGACCTCGATTTATTAAAAGCGGAAAGAGTTCGATTAAACAACGGACTTAAACAACGTGGTTATTACAATAGCCAAGAAGACCTCTTGATATTTGAAGCAGATACCAATCAATATAAAAACAAAAAGTTTGACCTTTTTCTAAGGCTTAAGAAAGATGTACCCGCTCGTGCTTCTATCCCCTATACAATTGATTCTATCACGGTTTACCCAAATTACTCCATTGAAGGAGATACATTGCCTTTGATAAAAAATAATGTCACACAAGTTGACAGTATTGATTTTGTTCAAAATGAATTGTATTTCAAACCAGAATTACTAAAATCTTATTTGCTATTCAATGAAGGCGATTTGTATGATGCTAGCATATCAAAACAAACTAGCAACCGGTTATCGGCATTAGGGAGTTACAAGTATGTAAATATTCAATATACCGAGCTTGACACCACTGCCACAGATGGTGATAGTGGTTCTTTAGCGGCCAATATCTATTTAGCGCCATTAACAAAGCGCTCTATACGAGCCGAATTACAAGCTATAACTAAATCTAACGGATTTACAGGCCCCGGAATTCTATTGACCCATAGCAATAGAAATGTTTTTAACGGAGGTGAAACTTTTAGTGTTTCAGCTAATTTTTCTTACGAATCTCAGTTGTCTAGCGGAAATAATTCGAGTTTAAGCAGTATTGCAGGTGGTATAAGCGCAGACCTTATTATACCTAGGTCCATTCCATTTTCACCAAGTAGATTTAAATATGCTGTACCTAAAACTAAAATTTCTTTAGGGCTAGACTTTCTTCAACGAAGCCAATTGTTCACGCTAAATTCAGTAAATGGCTCCTTTGGATATACATGGAAAGAAAACCAATATGTATATCATCAGTTAGACCCCATTAGTATAAATTATTCTCGACTAACCAATGTAACCGATGAGTTTCAAACTATACTTGATGATAACCCCTTCTTAAGTTTAAGCTTTGAGCAACAGTTTATTGCTGGTCTTTTATATAATTTCACCTACGACGAAGTCTCGAACATTAATAAAGAATATCCTGTTTATTTTGCAACAAATTTTGATTTGGCTGGCAACATGCTAAATCTTGTAAGTGGTAGTTCAAAAACAATTTTCGGCTCAGAATATGCACAATATGCCAAGGTTGATGCCGATTTTCGTTTTTATATGCGCTGGCAAAAAGAGCGTACTTTGGTTTCTCGTATTTATGCGGGTTGGGGCTTACCTTATGGTAACAGCCAAACCTTACCCTTTGTAAAACAGTTTTACTCTGGCGGACCTTATAGCGTAAGAGCGTTTAACATACGCTCTTTAGGACCAGGTAATTTTAATGCACAAACTGAAAATGCAACAACTGATTATTTTGACCAATCTGGTAATTTAAAATTAGAAGCCAATGTAGAATATCGGTTTCCCTTATTCTCATATTTAAAAGGCGCCTTTTTTATTGACGCTGGTAACGTTTGGCTCACCGGTAATTATTCAGATATTGAAGATGACCAACTAACGAGCAGCTTTTCACAAAACCTTTTTACAGATGGCAAGTTTGAAAAAGATTGGCTGAAAGAAGTTGCGGCTGGGGTAGGTTTTGGACTTCGATTAGATATTCAGAATTTTGTTATTCGGCTTGACTTAGCTTCACCGCTACGAGTACCTTACTTACCTGAAAACAATAGATGGAATGTACCCTTCTTTGGAAATATTGATAATAACATGACATTGAATTTTGCCATTGGATATCCATTTTAATAATTTAATTCCCCCAAATACGTAACCATAAAGATGCCATAAGATGTTTAGCATCCCGTTTAAATTTCGGCATTTCTTCAACGATGATATCTTCACCAATGGGTTCAAGCTTGTAACTGAATGCAAATTGAGTAACAGTTTCATCCATACTAATTAATCCGAATCTTAGGTCATTAAAATAGAGCTGGCCCTTTTTTTCTGAAATGGTATACCAACCTTCGGTTATTTGTATGAGTCTTTTTATCTTATCTTTTGATTTTAAACTTCCCAATAGTTCGTGATTTTTTGGGTATGCTGTAAACACAATGGGTTTAGAGTCAAAAAAAGAGTAGTTACCCATTAAGTAGGCATCTTCTGTTTCGATATTGGCCATCCAAAGAATAGTATTAAAAGGTGCAGGCCTTGTATTCATTTGATTATAAGCTATACCCTGAACTTCAAGTGCCTTTTCAAATTTTCCGAAAGCGATTCCTTTTAATACTAATGTCAACAATAAGTATGAACTACTTATTATTAGCCCAAGTTTCACATACCTTTTTCGCTCTAGCGCTGTTCTATTTTGAAATAGTGCCAAAATCAAGAAGATGATAAAAGGCACAGTATATAAGGGGTCAATGACAAATACGCTTTGAAAGGCAAGACGGGTTTTTAAAGGCCAAAAAAGTTGTGTTCCCCATGTAGTAAAAGCATCTAAAATAGGATGAGTGAAAAGCCCCCAAAACATAAGCCAAGACCAATCTTTCCAAGAAGCGTCTTCTTTGCTATTCAACCTCCAAACTAGCCAACCAAAAACTGGTGCAAATAGTATCGAAAAGAAAATTGAATGACTGAATCCTCTATGCCATTCAGTCGCAGTTACGGTATCCATAAAAAAGCGTGTAAGCACATCCAAATCAGGAATGGTGCCCGCAATGGCACCATACAGCATTGCCCTATTCCCGACTTTTCTACCAAGTACAACCTCCCCCACTGCTGCGCCAAGTACTATTTGGGTTAATGAATCCATCTATAAATTTTATACTTCAAATATTATCAAAATCTTCATTTCTACTAACTATTACTCTATAATACCCATCTTTTTTAAGAGAAAAGAAGCATTCATATTTTGGCAAATTCCGTCTTTAAAAGTATAATCGAAATGCAGTTCGTCATCAATGATTTCCGCATCGAAATAATGGTTCTTTACTGCCGAATATTCATTGGCAACTTCACATAAACTTAAATCATGCGTAGCGATTATACCGGTAGATTTACTTTTCACCAATCGCTCAACAAATTTTCTTGAACCCAGAGCTTTATCCGTACTGTTCGTTCCTTTTAAAATTTCATCCAACACAATAAAATAGCGGTCGGTCTGTATTTCATCTACGATATATCGAAGTCTTTTTAGCTCTGAGAAAAAGTATGATTCATCATCGGTTAATGAATCAGTAGTACGCATACTTGTAATCAATTTTATTGGGGAATAACTAACCGTTTCAGCACAGACAGGCAACCCAACATTTGCCATCATAATTTGTAAGGAGACTGTTCTTAAAAAAGTACTCTTGCCAGCCATGTTAGCTCCAGTAATAATAAAAAACTGCCCACCTTCAATAGTAATATCATTTAAAACACTTTTTGCAGGGTCTAATAATGGGTGTCCTGCATTTTTTGCTTTCAACACTACATCATCATTGGTAATCTCAGGATAAGAAAACAAAGGATGGTTAAATGCGAAATTTCCTAAGCTGCTATAGGCATCAAAAAAAGCAATGGTATCAAACCAACTTTCAACTGCGTTACCATGATTACTAATCCATTTTTCAATCGCTAAACAATCAGTTAATGAACGTAGAAAGAAACCATTGGCAAAAATCAGATACAACAAGTTATTATTGCGATCAAGATTACTAAGTAGCGATGCGAATTTTTTAAGAACATTTGAGTTTTTTTCTCCCTTACTCAAGATATTTGCCTGTTGCTTCTTTAATAAAACAGAAGTGAAATCTGTTGCCTCAATCATGTCTAATAATTGATTGTACTGGTCAAAAGTAGATTTCATTTTGGTAGCGCTATGCCCTAAACTAGTTACTTTTTTGGTAAATACCCCAACTATAATTATACCTAAAACCAACCAAGTAATTAAAAACGATTCAGGTATTTGATCTAAGAAATAGGCAATGAAAATACCAATTGAAATCACCGAGAAAACCATAGGAATATAGCTCATGGCTTTTGGCACAAAAGGTTGGTAGTTTTTTAACCATGTAGCAATAGTATGGGTAGAAGTTTCTGTTTTCGTCAATGCAGCCATAGCTGAAAATTCTTGACGCCAATCGACCTTCTCACCCATTTCTGAGATTGCATCTTGTTTTGAATTTATATCTGAAATCGAATTCTCTTTATAGATATCAGCCAATAACCGGTTGCCCTCAACTAGTTTGGTACGATTAGAAAATTGATAAAAAGAACCTTCACCGAACAGGTCTATATCTTGGCTGAAAAAGTGGGTGTCCTCGGCAAATTCTTTACCATTATGTAATAATGAATAATCCCTTTTTAGAACTTTAAGCTCAAGTGAATTGATTTTTTTTAATTCTTCTTTCTTAGATTTTAGATACTTAAGGTTTGAATATTTGGTAACCAAAAATAGAAAAAGGGGAATGCCAACACATAAAACACCGATTACATATTTCGCATTGACCGATGCAAAATAAACCGCGACTACAGTTCCTAAAAATATGATTAAGCGTAGTGCACTAAATGAAAATAACTTCTGGTTTAATTCATCTATATCCTTATCAAACCCTTTAACTTTCTGGGTATAAAACTCCTCTAAATTCTTCATGAAAATCAAACTATTTTAGGAATTGTAAAGATAACCTTAGAAAATGGTTTCTATAAATGGAAAATAGTTTTAAAGTGTATCTATTATCACCGCTACAATTTCTAAGAATTTAGAAATAAAATAGTTTTAAGAGGTTTCATTTAAATCTATAGATTATCGAGAACAGCACCTTCATTAGTTGTATAGTTTATTTTCAACAAATTCACCTTACGTAGTTTATTTTTAAGATCCTCAATGATTCCCATTTTCACCCCAACATCTGCCTTTATAGATACTGTTGCAACTCTTCTTAAATGCTCTGGCATTAATGTCAAGGCTTGCAGTGCATAATCACCGACTTCATCTACAGTAATAAATTTATTATCCATTTGAATTCTAGGTTCCTCTCCCAAATTTGCATTCCCATCATTAGTAGGCTTACCCACATAAATTTCTATGATTCGGTCTTTCTTGTCCAACTTCTCGGTCTCAGTTGCCGTTGGCAAGGTGTTCTCTACCAATAAGTTTTGATTCTTCATAACAGTAATCGTCATAAAGAAAAAGAGAAGTATAAAAACGATATCGGGTAAGGATGCCGTTGATACAGGAGGTAAGCTTCTACTAGATCTTTTTTTGTTGAATTTTATCATGGTCTTAGTTATTTACGGTTTGTGGTTCTAGAATTTTTTGCGGATAAAGTACTCTAATAATTTCAAGACGTTCTTTTAATTTTTCTTTTTGAGTATTAGTGATTCCGTCATTGTAATAATCATAATTTATGGCTTCATAAGTTGTATTGAACAACCTAAGACTTTCCCTATTTCGTAAGGCGTTATAAGCACCAATAACCTCGTTTTGAACAGCCACATAAACAGGATAGCTTGTATTATTTTGCGATTTTATAGATACAATAGCTTTTGATGGGTGTTCAGACAAATCTGCCAGTCTTTCTCCTTTGCAATAGTCGCAATATTCCTCACTTTGTACTAGTAGCCCACCGTTATCTATAAATGCTATTACATTTTTCCTTAGACTTGAAAGTTCAATAATATCTCCATTTGCCATTATTTGGTCAGTGTCATTTATACTGATTTCAAAAAGATTTCGCTCTTTAATATCAGCAATGGCTTCATTATTATCGGGAGGCATGAGACGATTAAGACCTGCATCATTTTCTATAGATGTGGTGACCAAGAAAAAAATCAATAATAAAAAAGCGATGTCTGCCATAGAACCGGCATTGACTTCTTGAGGTACTCTGTGATTTTTCATAAGCAGTGCATTTAATACACTATTAAGTACCAAAAATCTACAAAGAGGAAAAAGTGAAAATGAGTGTATGGTACTTTTGGGTGAGTAAACAGACTCCTTTTAAGAATTAAACCTAGCTTACTACGCCTCTATTGCAACGCATCGAGTTCTGCCTTTAATTTTTTGGTGAATTTAGAGACGACCAAATCATAAGAGTGGTCGATTAATTCAATGACAAGTTTATTGGATACTCTATCTAGGTAGACAGTGTTCCAATGTTTTTTACTCATATGCCAACCCTCGATGATACCATCATGTTCTTCACGAAGTTCAATAGCCCTGTCAGGATCACATTTTAAATTGATACGTAACGGCACATGATCCAACCCACAAAGCGCAAACATTTTACCCATGACTTTAAATACTAGCGTAACCTCATCGAAAGGAAAAGATTCCGTTACACCTTTTTTTGAAATGCAATATTCTCGGTATTCTTCGACGTTCATTTAAATCTTATTTACCAGCTACTACCCTCGTTAAAAACACATCGGCATCATTCCATACATAACGAATTTTGAAAAAAGGCTTATCACCTATTTCACTCGACTCAACTATTTCTACTGCCACACCACCCAATTTATCGTAAAAAGAAATTGCAGCTGCATTGCTATCTAACACCCACAAATAAAAACCCTTTTCCTTGTTCCGTTTTAGAATTTCTTTTGCAAGCGAAACCATTAATTGAGTACCTAACCCTTTACCTTGGATGTTTAAGCTTACATGTAAATTGTCAAGTAATGTTCCAAATTGAGTATCATGACCAAAATAGGCACAAATAAAACCTAGTAATTCGCCGTCTTCTTCAGCAATAACAATATGCTGATTCTCTTTTGGATTATGGAAACGTTCCTGCCAAACGGATAATCGATTATCTAAAACCTCATTATCCAAAAATTCATCACTAAATGAACCTCGGTAATTCTGTTGCCAATTCTGAGCATGCAAATTTGCAATACGGTCGGCATCTTTGGGTTCAGCCTCTCGAAAAATGAACATATCGTTTAGATACTAGTAGAATCGTAAACGATTACTTTAGTCCACAATTTTTCAGATTCCGCAATAAATAGCTTGTGAGGTGCTTCATCTTGATATTCTTTCTGAGATTCAGCCGAATCAAAAGTAAGAATCAGAGAATAGGTAAATGAACCATCAACAACATCTCTACTAGATCTTGGTGGCGTGCCTATAAACTTAGTCTTCGCATAGCCTGAATTGTCTAAGAACTTCTTTAAAGAGGTTTCAAATGCGGCGCGGTCTGCTGTATTATCAGGATTTTTCAACCAGAAAAATACGGTATGGGAAAAATTGGAATCGAATTCTTTCATTTCATTTTTATTTTGACCAAAAACACTGCTGGTCATTAGTGTTATTGCAAGAATACAAATTATGTTTTTCATTTTTAAATTTTAATTGTTTAACGTTGGTTCTCTAATTTTTCTATTTGTTGTTGTGGTATTTTTAATGCAGAATAATCTAGCTTCCACCCTATAGTTTCGACAATTGTCTCCATTATCAATACGGTTTCTAAAGCTTCTTTTCGAGCGGTATCCATTAAACCACTTTCAGGTATTTTTTCACGAATATGTTTTTTCGCCTCTGCGTTTAACTTGGTTAAATCTTCAGGTACGAAAAAATTGAAAAATCCACTCTTTATATCATAGAACTCCAATTCTGGTTCTATGCTCAACACCTCTGGTTGAGGAAAATTATCTAACACTATCAGTTTTCTATCTTCATCGGCATGCATCATCAACTTACTAAGATCATACCCTATATGGGCCTTTGCCTTAATAACAATCAATGCTTTTTTCTTACTGCTTACCAAACTCATAAAATCCTTTACATTCTCATACTTGTAGATTTCAGCAAATTCCCCTTCAACAGATATGAGTTTGCAAACACTCTTCATTTTCTCTAAAAGCACTGTAGACTGGTGTGTAGTAATTTCTTTGGTTTTCTTTCCTCTAAAAAATGTAAAAACCCAATATGTACCAATAGCACCTAAAACTAAGCCAAGAAACGTATCAAAAACATTATCCATTTTTCTTTCCTATTTCACCTAAATGAGTAAACTTAAACCCTTTATCATATTTAAGTCCGTAGCCAAAGATACGGTCCATGGCTATATGTATAAAAAGAATTGTACCTATTAATTCTACTATGGGCAACATAAAATAGGCTCCTACGAAATACAATAGTATAGCTACAGCCCTATGATGAGATATATTATAACACAGCGCACCAATCTTAGCCCCTAAGAGATAGCCCAACATCGATACATCGGGAGTTAAAATCAATACAGGTAACCACCACCATTGATAACCTAATAAGCCGAACATAAATATACCCAGACCCATTAAGGCAACTTCTTCTAATTTCAATACGTTTTTCATGATTATTCTATTTTATAAAGTACTGGTCTACTAGGGCTAGCATCGTTTTCAAATGGGGCTACTTGTAGGTTTAAAAAATAGCTTCCATCAGCGATAGCATCCTTTACATAGATAAATTCCGTTATTGTTGCGCCTAATCGTACCTCTCCGTAAAAATTCCAAAATGCTTTGTGTGCTAATAACTGCCCATCATCTTTTTCTTTATCTACAGATGGCAAATCAATTAACAGATGTTCTACACCCAAATCTCGAATATACTCCATCGCATCCTCTATAATGTATGGAGGATTAGTATTAGAATATTGCCTCTTTAATTTGGTCTCAGAATTCGGCATCGTACGAATTACAAGAGCTTTAGGGGCTTTATCTTCTAACAGCTTTTTTAGCTGATTTTTTGTAATGACCAAATCACCGTTCTCTTCTGAAGGAGCTATAGTAATAACCTCAGCTAAAAAGAAAAACTGATGTAAATTCTGGTTTATAGATTGATGTTCTTTAGATATATGCCCTACACATTCCGTATGTGTACCATGAGAATGCGGATTAAACCAAATATCATAAAAATTAGTACTTGATCCTGCCGAAATACTACCTACAAAATCACTGTCGCAATGTGGTTCAATTTTCGGATTATCAATATACCAAGAATTTACATTCTCTTTAGTACCCCTAACTGCAATCGAAATATCTAACGGCTTCGAAAGGTCAATGTGGTATTCTTTGGTTTTATAGGATATGGTGGTCTTCATTTTACTACTGTCAATACGTGTGCAGTTGAATGGTTGATTAAACGTTGTATTTTGAATTAAGAAAATTACAACTTTTTAAACGGTTCAAGTAAAGTTATTCGAATCGAGAAACTTTCATGTCCAAAAGTTTATCGAAGATTGACCATAAACAAATCTGCAGCAATACCGTCTGCTAAAAACATGCCTTTTTTTGTTGTTTTAAGGGTTTCATCATCTAAATATAAAAGATGTTCTTCAATAAATTTATCGGCTTGTAACAAGGCATATTCCTTAAACTTTGGGCCAAATTCGGTTGCAATTCTACTTAAAGATACTCCCCAAATAGTTCTAAGGCCTGTCATTATATATTCGTTGTATTTATCTGTCGCAGAAAGAACCTCAACTTCCATAGGAAGAATATCTTTCTCAATCGATTTAATATACTTCGGATTGTTATTTATGTTCCACCCTCTACGTACACCGTCAAATGAATGTGCAGACGGACCTATACCTATATATTTTTTCTGCTGCCAATACGCGGAATTATTTTTTGAGTAATAACCAGGTTTTCCAAAGTTGGAAATTTCATAGCAATCAAATCCTGCATCTAATAGGGTTTCGTTTAAGAGGTTAAAATGCTCTTGTGCTTCTTCATCACTGGCAGGTGAAACCAATCCTTTTTCCACAAATTTGGCAAGGGCCGTTTTGGGCTCTACGGTTAATGCATAACTAGATATATGCGGAATTCCGTATCCAAGAGCTTTATCAATATTTTCTTTCCAACGCGCTAGACTCATGTTAGGCATTCCATAAATTAAATCAATAGAAATATTATCGAAATGTTGCCTTGCCAACTGCAAACTTTTTTCAGCCTCTGCAGCATTATGCGCTCTATTCATCAGCTTTAAATCCTCTTCAAAAAATGATTGAATACCGATACTTAATCGGTTTATAGAACTCGCTGCCAAATGCACTATTTTCTCTTCAGATAAATCATCAGGATTCGCCTCTAAGGTGATTTCAGGATTATCGATAATAGTATAATTCGTGCGAACCGAGTTCAGTATTAGCTCTATTTCATCCGATTGCAAAACAGATGGTGTACCACCACCAAAATAAATTGTAGCTACAGTTTCATCTTCAAACTCCGACTTTCGCAATTCCAGTTCCTTACATATCGCATTCACCATTGCATCCTTCTTCCCCATCGAGGTAGAAAAATGAAAGTCACAATAGTGACAAGCTTGCTTACAAAAAGGAATGTGAATATAAATTCCGCTCATGATACAATAAACAGTTAACAGTTATCAATGAGCAATTATGCTCCTTTTTTTATTCTTGTGGATTTTAAAATCGAAAACATGATTTTAGAAAGCTCGTCTGCATTATTAATCAATTTCTTCGCCGTAGTTACTTCAATATATTCTGAATCCATAAGTAGGTTCAACCAGTATTTTGTTTCCAAACTTTCTTTGTAAGCAATTGAGATTTTAGCAGAAAAATCTGCTTTAGAAATGGCACCATTAGCTTCGGCTATATTAGCACCAATAGAAGTTCCAGACCTTAAGAGTTGTTTTGATAAAACGTATTCGTTTTTATTTTTGGTAATAAGCTGATAGAGTTTAACAATTTGCAAAGCAAAATCATAAGATTTTTTCAATAATGGATTTTCATTGTTCATTGATAATTGTTCATTGATTATTATCTTATTTTTTCACCCTTTTCTCATTCTGCTTCACAAAAGCATCCCAGCCAGTATAACTTTTACCAACCTCAACTCTACCCTCATTATAAAAATGACAAACGGCAGCTGCTAGTCCGTCGGTACTGTCTAGATTTTTTGGTAGTGTTTTTAATCCTAATACACTTTGTAGCATTTTTGCCACCTGTTCTTTACTGGCGTTTCCGTTACCGGTAATCGCCATTTTAATTTTTTTTGGAAGGTATTCGGTAATTGGTATTTGTCGTGAAAGTCCCGCAGCCATGGCTACACCCTGAGCTCTACCCAATTTAAGCATTGATTGAACATTTTTACCAAAGAAAGGAGCCTCAATGGCAATTTCGTCGGGGTGATAGGTGTCAATTAACTCAATCGTACGCTCAAAAATGAGCTTTAATTTTGTGTATGGGTCATTATATTTTTGAAGTAGCAGTTCGTTCATTTGAATAAACTCCATTTTTTTACCCACTACTTTAATGAGTCCGAAACCCATAATAGTTGTACCAGGGTCAATACCCAATATAATTTTCTCGTTCGCCAAAGTGCTTAGTTTGTATTTAATTGAACAGGTATTCGGTATTTAGTATTCACCGGAATTCCCCTTTTTAAAGCGGGTGCAAGTTTAGGAAGATTCTTTAAGCTTTGGGTAATGACACCATCAAATTCTGGCATTTGGGTTAATACCGAAGCATCTTTTTCTATATCGGTGACATTAATTCTACCCAAGGTATCAATTACAAAAATAACCGCTGCCGTTTCACTTTCCTTATCGGTAAGTGTAAATTCAAAATCATTTAAGGTTTCTTGAAAATGAGAGATTAAAGTTTCCTCAAAGCATATCTTCTGTTGAGCTTTGGTAGCCGTTTCATCACAGGTGTAGAAAAAAGGATAAGAGTCAACACTATTCCAATCTATATGACGTAATTCTTCGTTTATAAGCTCTTGAGTTCGTTTTTGTTTTGATTCAAAGAACGAACAAGAACTTATAAGTATAAAAAGAAGAAAGTATACATATCGTTTCATCACACCTGTTCTACGGGTGAAATTACGATTTTTTTGAGGAGACATAATATGATAACCCGTCGTAAAAAGTAAAAACAAACATCAAAACACCAGATATACGTCTTTACAAGAAGTTTTTTAGCGACAAAGCAACCTGTTTGTTACGTGTTTCAAACAAACAGATTACTTCACTGTATTGGTAAAGACCTTTATTTAAATTATTGCAATTTAAAATTTACGGGGATAGAGAAAGGTACACTCACCAATTTACCCTTATGTTTTCCTGGAGTCATTTTTGGTAGCTTCTTAATAATTCGTTCTACCTCATCTTCCAACAATTTATCTGGCCCACGCATTTCTATATTATCAATTACTCCTTCCGATGTAATCATAAACATAACACTTACTCTTCCTTCTATTCCTTTATCCTGAGCTTCTTTCGGATAACTAAAGTTCTTGCCAATATGCAACTGTATCTTGTCATTAAAACAAGCACGTTTATCTGCCGCATCTTCACAACCTGGAAAAATTGGAACTTCATCAACAACGGCAAAAGGAACTTCAGTGTCATCACTATATTCTTTTACTTCAAATTTAACGGTGGTTGCGTTTTTTTTATCTTCGTTATCTATACGTGCTTTTAGTTTCTTCAATTCATTATCCAAATTGACTATTATAGGGTTATTCTCATCCGCCGATTTTAACAAGCGCCATCTTTCTGTGGCTAAATCATTGTACATTGTTATAAGTGAGTCTTCTTTATGTATCACTTCATCGGCACTTTCTGACAATTCTTCCAATTGTTTCTTTTCTATTTCACAAGAACTATAAACCAACATCCCAAACACTAATGGCAGTAGCAATAAATACTTTAATTGAAACACTTTTTTTGATTTCGATTTTTGTAACATGACGATTCGTTTTTTGATTAATGATTTTGTAAAAAATTGATTGATGAATGATATATGTTCGGTTTGAAAAACTTGAGATAACAACTGCTGATATTGCTCTGATTTGTCTTCTTTAGCCACATGAGCATCTGCGATAAATTCGTGCAATTCTGAAACTCGATTTTGATACACGTATACCAAGGGATTGAACCACCCAATAATTCGCATGAGCTCAAAGAATAATAAATCCCAAGTATGACCTTGCCTTATATGCACCAACTCATGCTCAATAATGGTATCATGTTTCATTTTTAGCACCTTGTCACCAATAAAAATAGATTTGAAAAATGAAAAGGCGATGCTACTATTGGTGATGATTACTTGCGTGAAATTTGGAAATTGAACTTGTTCGCCGTGCTTTTTTAATAGATATACTTGTCTTAGTTTAAATACAAAAAACAAAAGCGCTAAAAACATTCCTGAATAAAAAATACCCTCTTGCCAAGTTAATTGCCAACCCAAAGAATCTTCAATAGTTACTACTTGTACAGCATTTAAATTCCATAAAAAATCAGGATACCCAGCAAAGGTCTGCGGAACTTGCTGCTTAAATGCTTCAATTTTTACCCATGGCAAAATCAGGGATAGTAAAAATGTACCTAGTAAATACACTCTATTCCATTGAAAAAAAGTTTCTCGCTTTAAAAAAAAGTCATAGATGACTAAGAATAGTAATTGAAAGGCAATGCACTCAAGAATGTATTGTATCATGGCTTTTCCTTTTTAATTTCATTTAATACTGATTCCAATTCAGACAAGCTCATATCATTCTTCTTCATAAAAAAAGACACCATACTTTTAAAAGAACCTTGAAAATAACCGTCTACCAGTTTATTAATAGACTGATTGCTGTAATCGGCTTTTTGCACCAAAGGAAAATACAAATACCCTTTCCCCTCTTGCTCGTGATCCACAAAGCCTTTGCTTTCAAGAATACGTACTATGGTAGAAACCGTATTGTACGCCGGTTTTGGTTCAGGTAATTTTTCTATAACTGCCGCAACATTACATTTTTGCAATTGCCATACAACTTGCATAATCTCTTCTTCGGCTTTTGTCAACTGTTTCATTCAACTAATCTTTTAGTTTGATATTCAAATATAACTAAATATTTAGTTTAAACTATTTTTTTAGTTATAAAAAATAATATTCGGTTATTCTCTTGTAACTTTAGAGACCTATCTTAGTCTAATACGAAACACGTACTTTAAACAATGGATATTTTCTTATTGATACTTGGCTTTATACTAATGCTCGTGGGCATAATAGGTAGTTTTTTACCCATTTTACCTGGGCCGCCAATTAGTTGGGTGGGATTACTTCTACTTCATTCTACAAGCGTAATCGATATGACTTGGGCTTTTTTAGGAATTACTTTAGCCATTGCCCTACTAGTTTTTGCCTTAGACTATGTGATACCAGCCATAGGAACTAAAAAATTTGGTGGCACAAAAGCTGGCGTAATTGGCACTACTGCTGGGTTGGTGGTTGCACTTTTCTTTCCTATACTAGGCCCTTTTGGCATTATCATTTGGCCTTTTATTGGTGCTTTAGTGGGTGAACTTTTAAATAAGGCAGACAAAAAAACCGCTACGAAAGCGGCTTTTGGTTCATTCCTTGGATTTTTAACGGGCACTTTTATGAAATTCTTAGTCGCCATTGTATACTTAGGCATGTTCATATCTGAAGCCTGGCAACACAAAGCTGCACTGTTTCCTTTCTTTAGTTAACCTTATTCAGTAATCCAATCTGTATTTGAAGCAATCGGATTTCGCTTTCCTTCTGGGAGGTCTCCATCAAAATTCCCCATGTAAAAGAATCCTAAACATTTTTCACCTTCCTCTAAGGTTAAAAACTCATCCATGTATTTTATGAGTCCGGGTGAAGACCAATAGCTACCAATACCCATTTCTGTACATAACAACCACATATTTTGAACAGCCATAGCTACTGCAGCCACTTCTTCCCATTCTGGTAAAGATTCTTTAGGGTCTCTCTGCATACAAATAGCAATAACCGCACTTGCCCTTTGTGGATTCTCCTGTAGCTTTTTAATTTTTATCGATTTTGGCCTAGGGTCAACCTCCTCATATTTCTTAGACAAGAATGTTCCTAATCGACTTTTTGCATCTCCTTGTAGTACTTTAAACCGCCAAGGTTCTGTACACTTATGGTTGGGTGCCCAGTTGGCCGCCTCTAGTACTTTTTCTATGTCAGCCTTCGCAATAGGAGTTTCATTATACTGTACTGGAAATATTGACCTTCTCTTCTTTATTATATCAAATACCATACTATCATTTTATCTTGTAAAATTAAGACATAGGCAGTAAACTATTTGTTAGATAAATAAAAAAAAAAGATAGCTTTTTATCTTAATAGTACTTACTTACCAATAGCAATTCCATACAATTTTTCAATACCGGATTCGTATGCTCTTTTTTCCATATAACCGATAGTTCTGCCCGCTGAGGAATATTCTTAAGTTCAATAAACTTTACACGCATTTGAAATCCGTTCTGCAAAGCTGTAGGCACAATAGCGATACCCATATGATTTTCTACTAACTTAAAAATAGTATGGGCATGAACCGACTTATGCGAAACTTTAGGAGCAAAACCTGCATCTTGGCAAATGCTCATTATTGTTTCATAATACAACGGACTATATGTCTGATTAAAAAGTATAAAATCATCATTTGCAAATTGATGCATTCCCTTAAACTCTCTAGTAAGTAAAGGGTATCGTTCTGGTAGAACTAATGAAAATGTATCCTTGAAAACCGTTTTCATATGTAACGTATTTGGTACTCTAGCAACACGTACAAAACCCATATCTAATTGATCATTCAATACCGCATCTACCTGTGCGAAATTTGAAAGCTCTTCTAAAGAGGTTCTTACTTTTGGATATGTCTCTTTAATATTCAAAAGTAGTTGAGGAATCACCTTTTGCATTGCCGAACCTAAAAACCCAATTCGCAATTCGCCGCTATTACCGTCACCGACTAATTTTAATTGCCGTTCAACTTTTTCTAAATGATTGAAAATGAATTCTACTTCTTTTTTTAAAAAATGACCAGCGGGTGTCAGAGAAACTTTCTTCTTATTACGTTCAAATAATTGAGTTTCCAAAATATCCTCCATTTGCTTAATCTGCCTACTTAATCCCGGTTGAGAAATAAATAATTTTTCAGCCGCTTTTCTAAAGTGTAGTTCTTCGGCGACCGCAAGAAAATAAGTTAAGTGCCGCAATTCTATTTGATTACTCATGGTTATGAATTAATGACAAAATTGATATTACCAAGTATTAAAAATAGGTATTAATTTTAACCTAAATCTTGAGACATCAATGTTATGAGTAAACAGACATTTAAACTAGGAGAAGATTGGCTTACCGCAGGGAAAGCATTAGAAATTACTGAGAACAAAATTTCTGTGATTCTTTCTAATGAAACCGAGATAAAAATAGAAAAAAGCTGGAGCATCGTTCAGAAAATAGTAGACAAAGGACACCCTGTTTACGGTATAAACACTGGTTTCGGACCCTTATGCACTACCAAGATTTCAAAATCAGAAACGAATATTCTTCAGACCAATATTCTTCAAAGTCATAGTGTTGGTGTTGGTGACCCAATAAAGAAAGATATAGCAAAATTGATGCTAATTCTTAAAGCACAGTCCTTAGCAAAAGGCTTTTCAGGTATTGCCCTGAAAACCTTAAAAAGAATTATTTGGCATATTGAGAATGATGCTATTCCTATAGTTCCGTCTCAAGGTTCAGTAGGTGCATCGGGTGATTTGGCGCCTTTATCTCATCTATTTCTTCCTTTAATTGGAATGGGTAAGGTGGAATATAAAAATGAAATTATTACAACAGCAACCTTGTTTGAAAAAACCGGACTCGAACCTATAGCCTTAGGTCCAAAAGAAGGTTTAGCATTAATAAACGGCACACAATTTATTGCGGCTCATGCCGTAAAGGTAGTTTCGCAATTACATTCATTATTAGCACAAGCCGATATTATTGGCGCCATGATGATTGAAGGGTTACAGGGTTCGGTAAAACCATTTTACAATGAACTTCATGCCTTACGACCATTTAAAGGCAATGTTCATGTTGCAAAAAGAGTGAAGAAATTATTGAAAGGGTCTGAAATCATGGACGACCATGTTGATTGCGAAAAGGTACAAGACCCCTACTCCATTCGCTGCATACCGCAAGTACATGGTGCTTCTCGCACCGCTTGGCTACACCTAAAAGAATTGGTAGAAGTTGAATTGAATTCTGTAACAGACAATCCGGTTATTATAGATGAAGAACTGACCATTAGTGGTGGTAACTTTCATGGACAACCTTTAGCCATGGCCTTAGATTACGCGTGTTTAGCAGCATCTGAATTAGGTAATATTTCTGATAGACGCATTTATTTAGCCTTAGAAGGAAATAGCCCTGGTGTGCCTAAATTACTCATGAACGATACTGGCATCAATTCTGGCTATATGATTTTACAGTATACTACGGCAGCTTTGGCAAGTGAAAACAAAGGACTCTGTTTTCCATCAAGCGCAGATAGTATTCCAACATCTCTAGGCCAAGAAGATCATGTTAGTATGGGATCCATTGGAGGTAGAAAAGCATTACAGGTTATTGGAAATGTCGAGAAAATACTAGCTATTGAATTACTTACTGCAGCACAAGCTTTTGAGTTTCGAAAACCATTAAAATCTGGAGTTTTCTTAGATGAAGTTCATAATGCAGTTAGAGAACAAGTCGCCTTTGCTGTAAAAGACCGCATTTTCGCCGACGATATTGAAAAAGGAATTGAAATGATTCAGAATAAAACCATCATAAAAGTTGTAGATCGGGTTCAAAAGGAACACAACATTTCTTTAAAAACTAAATTTTCAACAGAATTCGAAGTATATTGAAAATATGGAAAAAGCAACATTAATAGGCCCCTTCAAACAAATTATTACCATGACCGGCATACCTTTAAAAGGTGCCGTTAAGGATAGTGAATTGCACATAGTTTCAGATGGCGGTATCATTATTACCGGTTCGACTATTACTAAAATAGGAGATTTTAAACTTTTAAAAGAAAGCGATAAAATTGGAGAAACAATAACCCTAAAAGGAAATCATGTTTGTGTACCGGGCTTCATCGACGCTCATACACATATTTGTTTTGGAGGGTCACGCGCAAAGGATTATGCTATGCGAAATGCAGGTAAATCTTATTTAGAAATCGCACATGCGGGTGGTGGTATTTGGGATACGGTTACGCAAACTAGAAAAGCCACACAAGAAGAATTGACCAAAAGCACCATAAAACTTGCTAATCGCCATTTAAAAAACGGCACCACCACTATAGAGGTAAAAAGTGGATATGGTCTTTCTGTAGATGAAGAACTAAAAATGCTAAGGGCCATTAAAGAGGCAAATATTACCGCGATGCCAGATTTAATACCCACATGTTTAGCTGCGCATATGCTACCCAAAGATTTTCAAGGAACAGAAACCGCATATCTATCAGAAATAGCAGAGCGTTTATTTCCGATTCTTAAGTCAGAAAAGTTGGCTAACCGTATTGATGCATTCATTGAAGAAAGTGCATTTTCAGCCGAAGACATTAAAGATTATTTTAATACAGCAAGTGCTATGCAATTCGATATTACCGTTCATGCCGACCAATTTACGCCTGCTGGCAGTAAAGTAGCTGTCGATTATAAAGCACTTAGTGCTGACCATTTGGAGGCAAGCACTGAAAATGAAATTGCGATACTTGCCAATAGCGATACCATTGCCGTTGCCTTACCAGGAGCTTCTATCGGATTAGGATGTGATTTCACTCCTGCACGTAAATTATTAGATGCTGGTGCCGCTTTAGCAATAGCGAGCGACCACAACCCTGGTTCTGCACCCATGGGCGATTTACTCACCCAAGCCAGTATTTTGGGTACATTTCAAAAATTGACCAATGCAGAGGTTTTATCAGGAATCACCTTTAGAGCAGCCGCAGCTTTAAACCTTTCTGATCGCGGAAAACTAGAAGAAGGGCTTTTAGCAGATTTCGCCGTTTTCCACAGTGATAATTACCAAGATATTCTCTACAACCAAGGCAACTTAAAACCTTGCATGGTTTGGAAGGATGGCAACCTAGTCTATGATAAGCATAATTAGGAGTTAGGAGTTAGGAGTTAGGAGTTAGGAAAAATAAAAAACAGTATGATGAACTTTAAACAAGAGATACAAACCGGAATACCCGCTGAACTTCCTCTAAAAAAGGAACGTTCTTCAAATGTAAGTCATGCTCCGAATCGAAAGCAAATACTATCTATAGCTGAAAAACAATTAGCAATTAGAAATGCACTACGCTATTTTCCTACTGAATGGCATGCGACACTAGCACCTGAATTTGCTGAAGAACTACAGGTTTTTGGGCGTATTTATATGTATCGTTTTCAACCTACCTACGAAATGTATGCTAGGCCAATATCTGACTATCCGGCTCATACTTCTCAAGCAGCTGCAATCATGCTTATGATTCAGAATAACTTAGATCCTGCAGTTGCACAACATCCTCAAGAACTAATTACATATGGTGGTAATGGGGCCGTTTTTCAAAATTGGGCTCAGTACCTGCTTACCATGCAGTATCTATCGGAAATGACCGAAGAACAGACTTTGCATATGTATTCTGGTCATCCAATGGGTCTTTTTCCTTCATCAAAAGAAGCTCCTCGCGTGGTAGTCACAAACGGAATGATGATTCCGAACTATTCTAAACCCGATGATTGGGAGAAATACAATGCACTTGGGGTAACTCAGTACGGTCAAATGACGGCTGGTTCCTTTATGTATATTGGTCCGCAGGGCATTGTTCATGGCACCGCTATAACAGTAATGAACGCATTTAGAAAAGTATTAAAAACGACCGAATCTTCAGCAGGTAAGTTATTTTTAACTGCAGGTTTAGGTGGCATGAGTGGAGCTCAACCAAAGGCGGGTAATATTGCAGGTTGTATTACCATTTGTGCTGAGGTTAATCCACATGCCGCCAAAAAAAGATTTGAACAAGGTTGGGTAGATGAATTAATTCAAAATTTAGATACGCTGGTCAAAAGAACCAAAGAAGCGAAAGAGAATAATGAAGTAATCTCTTTGGCATTTATTGGTAATGTTGTTGATGTGTGGGATCGATTTTATAAAGAAGATATTTATATTCATTTAGGTTCTGACCAGACATCTTTACATAATCCATGGGCCGGCGGATATTACCCTGTCGGACTTTCATTCGAGGATGCTAATGTAATGATGAATCAAGACCCGAAAGCTTTTAAAGCTAAAGTTCAAGAATCATTACGTAGACATGCAGATGCCATTAACCTCCACACTAAAAAAGGAACTTATTTCTTTGACTATGGAAATGCCTTTCTTTTAGAAGCTTCGAGAGCTGGTGCCGATGTAATGGCAGAAAATAGTATTGATTTTAAATATCCATCTTATGTACAAGATATTCTAGGACCAATGTGTTTTGATTATGGTTTCGGTCCTTTTAGATGGGTTTGTTCCTCTGGAAATTCTGAAGATTTACGAAAAACAGATGCAATTGCCCTACGGGTATTAAAAGCAATAAAAGAAGAAGCTCCAGTAGAAATTCAACAACAGTTGAAAGATAATATTAAATGGATATCTGAAGCCGAACAAAATAAGTTGGTTGTAGGTTCTCAAGCCAGAATATTATATGCTGATGCGGAAGGTAGAGCAAAAATAGCTTTGGCCTTTAATGAGGCAATTGCTAATGGAGAGCTATCTGCCCCTATCATTTTGGGTAGAGACCACCATGACGTAAGTGGTACAGATTCTCCTTACCGAGAAACTAGTAACATTACAGACGGCAGTAAATTCACTGCCGACATGGCCATACACAATGTTATTGGCGATAGTTTTAGAGGTGCTACTTGGGTATCTATACATAATGGTGGTGGTGTTGGTTGGGGTGAAGTCACCAATGGTGGTTTCGGTATGGTGTTAGATGGTTCAAACGATGCAGAGCGTAAACTAAAAAACATGCTTTTCTATGATGTAAACAATGGGATATCTCGCCGAAGCTGGGCCCGAAATAAAGAAGCAATGTTCGCTATTCAACGAGAAATGGAAAGAACCCCGACTCTCAAAGTTACTTTTCCTAATTTAGTAGAAGACAAATATTTAGAGAACTTGTTTTAATCGAATTCTAGTGTAAATTTCATGCTATAATTCATTACATTTCACCCCTAATTTGTTGATATAACATGTCAAATTATAAGCTTCCTAGAAAGGATAATTGGATTGGAAGGTCGTCTGACCAACAACTTTACTTGAATGAAAAAATTATTCTTTCGAGTATCAAATCACCGTTTCAGTCTAACCAAAACAAGACTATAGCTCTATTAGGTTATAGTAGTGATGAAGGTGTACGAAGAAACCACGGCAGGGTTGGCTCATCATTGGGACCTGATGCTATTCGGAAGCAATTGGGAAAAATGCCAAATCATCTTGACAATAACACGCAGCTCATCGATTTCGGAAATCTAGAATGTAACGATGAAGATTTAGAATCACTACAAAGTGATTTATCAGTTGCCGTTAAATTCTTTTTAGATAACAATGCAATTCCTATTATTCTTGGTGGTAGTCACGATCTTGCTTATGGGCATTACAACGGCTTGTCTCAATACTTACCAGAAGGCAAAACGATAGGAATCATTAATTTTGACGCCCATTTCGATTTAAGACCAAATATCAATGGTAATACCTCAGGAACACCTTTTTACCAAATAGCCACGGAACATGAAGCAAAGAATGAGTCTATAAAGTATATGGCCTTAGGTATTCGAAAAGATGCGAATACAAAAGACCTATTTGAATTTGCAGAGACCCATCACGCAAATTATTTAGAGCAAAAGTATTTCTGCATGACCTATTTAGAACATGTAGAATTACGACTCATGCAATTTATAGAAGATGTTGATTATCTATACACTACAATTGATTTAGATGGTTTTTCTTCAGCTTACGCACCGGGCGTTAGCGCCTCATCACCAATGGGATTTTCCCCAGACATAGTACTTAAAAGTCTAAAACTAATTCTTGAATCAGGTAAATTATTGGGGTTAGATGTGGTAGAACTTAATCCGAATTATGATGTAGATGACCAGACCGCTAAATTAGCAGCCTCTCTAGTTCATTATGTTATTCATAAAGTATAGCGGAAAACAAAAAAAGCCTCCCATTATGGAAAGCCTTTCATTGGGTACTATCGGCATAAACCGATAAACACAATTGTCTCAAATATTCTTCGAGACACAACACAACGCCACAAAGATAATAAAGGTTTTTAAATAAATGTATAGCATGTTAATTTCTTACAACAACTATTTTTAGTAGCCTATTATTAAACTTCTTTAGTATTAAAAAGTTTATATACCTGTTGTTTTTCTTTCAATGAAAATTGCTTAGAAGCAAACCAATCATGAATCTTAATCTTCTCATTTTCAATTTGCGCATTACGAATTGCATTTAAAGAAACGATATGCCAATGCGAACCTTTATTACGTGAAACCGAATAACCAACATCTTCCATAATATAAGATTGTTTTGGTCTATTTATAAGCCTTACTCCATTTTTTAATACAGCCAAAGTTTCAGTTAAACGTGCCACTTCAGAAAATGAATATCTAGCAAAATCGTTGAATCCATTCTGCTCAACATTATAAAGTTTATCACCAATTTTAAGGTCATTCATAGCATAAAAAAGCTGCAAATTTAAAGGGCTTATGTTGGTAATGAAATTTTTAAGATGTTTAGTTATTCACAAAATGATAGTAGCTCAAGAAACACAATTATCATACTATGCCATTCCTTTCATGGTCAGCAAAGTAGTGACCCAAATGATTACAGAAGACAAAAAGATACCAATCGTATTAGCAACAAAGGCTTTTTTACGCTCAATTTTAAAAAGGTAACTGGCGATACTACCTGCATAAACTCCTGTACCAGGAACAGGTAGCATTACGAAAAATATGAGTCCGTAAAAACCATATTTTCTTATTTGATCACCAGAACCCATTTTTGCCCTACGTGCAATGAATAGTGCTGCTTTCTTATATAAATGCCAGCGAAGTAAGTATTTATTGATTGTATTCAAAAAAAACATCATGATAGGAAACACCATGACATTTGCTAAAAAGCACACCACTAACACCAAATAAATATTAACCCCATTTAGCAAACCATAGGGTATACCAACTTTAGCTTCCCCTAATGGTGAGATGCTCCAAAGTGCTGCTATAATCAAATCTTTCAACAAAAGTCTATTTTTAG
This sequence comes from Maribacter arcticus, assembly GCF_900167935.1. Lineage (GTDB taxonomy): Bacteria > Bacteroidota > Bacteroidia > Flavobacteriales > Flavobacteriaceae > Maribacter > Maribacter arcticus. Next base: position 254,875 of record NZ_FUYL01000003.1, read on the forward strand.
CGACTGCAAAATTACGCCCTTCTATAAAAATTCTTTGCCATTTAAATCATAAATAATGATGATATTCGAATTATCAAGACCAACAGCTTCCATATTTTATAAGCAACAACACATAGCTATTATTAGTTGGTCTTATAAATGAAGTAGGCATACCCATATTCAATTTTAAAATTGCTATTTTTAAAAGTTGACAACAACTACCAATACCGAACCAAAACATGAGCAAAAAAAATTCAAGAAGATCGTTTATAAAACGCGCTTCGCTAACCTCAGCTGCCTTAAGTACAAGTCCTTTTTTATTGGCAGCCTCTAGTAACAACCGTTTAATTTTAAGTAGAAGCTACACCCATCAAGAGTTTAGTGCGAACGATCAAATAAATATTGCTTTGATCGGTACAGGAATTCAGGGAATATTCGACACGCAAGCTGCCCTGAAAGTTGATGGGGTAAAGTTGGTCGCAGCATGCGATTTATATACCGGAAGACTTGAAAGAGCAAAAGAACTTTGGGGGCAAGATATTTTTGTGACCCGTGATTATAGAGAGGTATTAAATCGTAAAGATATAGATGCCGTAATTATTGCAACACCTGATCATTGGCATCAAACTATAGCAGTTGCAGCACTTAATGCTGGCAAGCATGTGTATTGTGAAAAACCAATGGTGCAAAATTTTAATGAAGGTCAAGAAATTATAAAGGCACAAATAAACTCAGGTAAAATATGCCAAGTTGGTAGCCAAGGAATGTCATCGCTCGGTAATGAGAAAGCAAAGCAACTTTATGAAGATGGGGCTATTGGAGATATTGTGATGTTAGATATGTATAACGACAGATATTCTGCTGAGGGTGCATGGCAATACCCTATACCACCAGATGCAAACACGAATACCGTTGATTTTGACACCTTTTTAGGCAACGCCCCGAAAGTACCTTTCGAACCAAAAAGATTTTTTAGATGGAGAAACTATCAAGATTATGGTACCGGAGTTGCGGGAGATTTATTCGTTCACGCATTTTCTACTTTAAATTATGTCATAAGTTCACATGGGCCAAATAGAGCTTTAGCAACTGGTGGACTACGTTATTGGAAAGATGGTAGAGATGTACCCGATGTTTCCATAACCCTATATGATTATCCTAAAACTGAAACTCATGCGCCTTTTAATGCAGCTTTCCGTATAAACTTTATTGCAGGTAGTGGTGGAGGTGGTGGCTTTAAACTTATAGGCACCGAAGGTGAAATGGAAATAGGGCAGAACTCCGTCACCGTAAATCGTTCAAAATTAAGTATGACCCCTAGTGGATATTCATTGATTTCGTTTACCGAGGAAATGCAACAAAAGATCAAAAACGAATATGCTGCTAAAAACTTAGAACCTAGAAGATCTAGTTTGTCTACAGGTACAACCACTTGGGAAGCACCGAGTGATTATAAAGGAGGTCATTATGACCATTTCAATAATTTCTTTACGAGCATAAGAAGTAATGGTAAAGTAATACAGGACCCGAAATTTGGACTTAGAGCCGCAGGAGCAGCACTTTTGGCTAACGAAAGTTATTCTAGAAAACAACCCGTTAATTGGAACCCTACAGAAATGAAATTAATGTAAATTAATCTTCTATTACTTCATTGAATTGAATGTGGCGTTCCACATTCTCTTCAATTGAAATGAATGATTCTATACCACGTATACCCGTAATGCTAAGAATTTCATCTTGATAGACTTGTTTATAGTGAAAACTATCTCTAGCATGCATCTTTATAAAAATATCGTATTTACCGGTTACGTGGTGTATTTTAACCACCTCTTCAATTTCATTTAACTTTTTCATGACCTTCTTAAAAAGGTTAATCTCACTTAAAAAAATTCCTAAGAAAATAGTCATTTTCCAACCCATCTTAGCGTAATCTAAACTAAGGGTTGCTCCGGTTATTAAACCCATCTCCCTCATTTTTCGCATTCGCATATGCACCGTTCCTGGAGAAATAATCAATTTTTTGGCTACATCGGTATAAGGGGTTTGTGCATTTTCCGCCAGAATATTCAAAATATTAAAATCTACATGGTCTAATTTATTTCTCATCTGATACGTTCGATTAAATTCTCACAACAATTAAAATTGACCATTCATTAAACTATTATAGGTCTTTAGCCTTTTTTAACAAATTTAATTTATAGTTATGTCATTTTACGTATTAATATTGCAATAAAAATACCAATAATTGAGCTTTTGTTTAAAATTTCATAATCCTACTGATGATTGCATAAAAAGCATCTTCGCAGCAAATAATATCAAATCTTCACAATCGTATTATTAGGATTTCAAAAAATCGAAATATTATCATTTTTAATCAAAAAAAATGATTTTTATTCAATAAAAAAGAACACAATAAGCTTGTTTACAATTAGTTACAAAACGATGCTATTTTTATTATTCTTCAACAATCTATAATATTGTCTAAGTCAAATTATCCTCAAATAACATGATATTTTGATTGTAAAGTTTCCGGAACTTTTCTTTTACGAATAACGTACCCCCATAGTTTTCATATGTAAATATGAGCGTTTATACGGTATGTAAACCATTAAGCAATAACTAAACTCACTCGATTATGAAGAAAATTCTAACGCTTTCCTTTTTAATGCTACACACACTATTTGTAGTCCATGCACAGGAAATAACAATAACCGGAAAAGTATCAGATTCGCAAGGCCCATTACCAGGCGTAAATGTGATAGTTAAAGGAACTACTAAAGGAGTCATTACAGATTTTGATGGTTTGTACTCCATTTCTGCCACCTCTGATGCTGTTTTGATTTACTCATTTATAGGCTATGCCAAATTACAGGTTCCTGCGAACGGTAAAACTACATTGAATGTAACCCTTGAAGAGTCAGCACAACAGTTGACAGAAACCATTGTACTTGGCACAAGAGGTGCTGCAAGAACAAAATTGAACACTCCCGTACCTGTAGACGTAATCAATATTAAGAAAGATGCGATAAATATGCCGCAGCAAGATCTTTCACAAATGCTAGCAGCTTCCGCTCCATCATTTACCGCATATACAAGTGGTGGTGGTGACTTATCATCATTTGTTAGTCCGCCTTCTTTAAGAGGTTTGGCTCCTAACCAAATGTTGGTTTTGGTAAATGGTAAAAGAAGACATACCTCAGCTATTCTTGCCGCATCACAAACGGGTACACCTTCAAATGCTGTAGATATGAAGTTTATACCTTCTATCGGTATTGACAGAATAGAAATATTACGTGATGGCGCTTCCGCCCAATATGGTTCCGATGCGATTGCCGGTGTTGTAAACGTGGTTCTTAAAAAAGGAACTGGCGAATTTACCGGAACACTAACTGGCGGTGCTTACCCAAATGCCTCACCTGATTTTGGCGATTCTGATTTAACAGACGCAGAAAAAGCGCTTAACAGATCTTCTGGAGATTGGGATGGCTACAATTTTCAATTCGATGGGAATTATGGAGTCGGATTTGAAAATGGAGGTTACTTCAATGCCTCAGTTCTTGTAAGTCAATCAGAAAGAACAATAAGACCAACAGTTTTAGAAATTGATAGAGCGCCACTTTATAACGATTTATATTTAAATAACGGTACTGCGGGTGTAAACGGCAACCCAATTATAACAAATCCTGAACTTATTGCAGCCCAAGGCAGTGGTGATATTGGTTTAATTAGCTCATTGACCACCGTTGAAGGACTAATGGATGCTAGGGGTATTGAACAAGTAGATGTTTCTACCTATTCAGGACAACCAGCAAAAACATTAATGGGTTTTAGTTTCAATATGGAAATTCCATTAACAGATACCACGGACTTCTACGCCTTTGGTGATTTTGGATATCAGTATTCAGATGCCTATAGCTGTTTTTATAGAAGGGCTGCACAAGCAGACCGAACAAGTTACGCCCTTTATCCAAATGGATTTAGGCCTCAAATTTATACAGACCAATACAACTTGTCATTGGCTACAGGTATTACCGGCGAGTTAGGAGATTACGAATTTGATTTAAGCAACACCTTCGGAACCAATTCAGCGAAATACGGTATGTTCAATACTTGGAATGCAAGTATTGGAGAAAGTTCTCCTACTGAAATGAACCTAGGAACACATAGCTTCTTACAAAACTCACTTAATCTAGATTTCACCAACTACTATGAAGACATTCTTTCAGGATTGAATGTTGCCTTTGGAGGTGAATTAAGGGTTGAAAACTATTCCATCGAAGCCGGACAAGAAGAAAGTTGGACAGCAGGTACTGCTGGCGTTATAACCGCTACAGAAGACAACCAAGCATTAATTGGTCCTGATGGTTTCCCACTTGAAGACTTGAACGGTTCACCCATTGTAGATGACTCTGGTGCTGCAGTTGTTTTACCATATGCAGGTGTAAGTCAAGAGTTAGTGAAAAACTATGCATTGAACTGTCAGTGCTTTAGAGGTTTTGCCCCTGAAAACGAGAGTAATAGTTTCAGATCTGTTATGGCAGCTTATGTTGATTTAGAATTAGATGTATCCGATAAATTTCTTATCTCTGGTGCCTTACGTTTAGAAAACTATTCTGATTTTGGAAATGTAATTACCAGTAAAGTTGCTGGTAGATATTCTATCAGCGATAATTTTGCAATAAGAGGTTCTTACAGTAGTGGTTTTAGAGCTCCCTCATTACAGGAACTAAACTATTCGCATAGCTATACTTTCTTCGTAAACCTGGTTCCTTTTGATGGAACACTTTACCAAAATAGCAGTTCTGCGGCAAGTGCATTGGGTATAGGTCAATTACAAGAAGAGCGTTCTAGAAACTTTAGCCTAGGTTTTACTACTAAAATTGGAAAATTAGACTTCACCTTAGACGCCTACAAAATTGATATTTTCGATAGAATTTTTGAAACTGGTGAATTTAATGCAGGCACCACTCCTGCTTTAGCACCAATCATTGGAAGCGGACTTGCAAGCTTCAGAATTAACGGAGGTGACATTAGCACCAAAGGTATTGAGGCAGTAGCCAATTACAACACTAATTTAGGCGCAGGTCAATTAGGCGTAGTTCTTTCAGGAACTTTTAGAGAGAATAAATTTGAAAACATTAATCTACCAGATTTGAACACCAATTTAACTGATGAAGAATTGGCTGATAATTATGTGAATAGGGGTCTTATAGGTCAATTTGAAACAGGAACGCCTAGCAGCAAACTAATTGGTACCGTAAATTATTCAATAGGTAAATTTTCTACCATGTTAAGGGGAACCCGTTATGGTTCTGTTCAAACAAGAGATAGTAGATCGAGAACATTATTAGATGGTTCTACAGGGTACGCTGATCAATATTTTACTCCAGAATTTACGGTAGATCTAGGTGTCACCTACAAGGTATCAGACAATCTAAGCCTAACCGTTGGTGGTAATAATGTGTTCAATGAATATCCAGAAATCATTAGATATGAACTTAGAACATTCAACTTGTATTCTAATTATCAGCAAGGGTCTTCAGGCTCTTACTATTTTGGAAGATTAACGTTCACACTATAAAGCAAGGTAACCCTTTAAGAAAAGATAATTATGAAAACATACATTAAACATATAGTAATCTTAGTAGTAACAATTGGCTTTTTCTCTTGCGAACAAGAACGATTAGAAGCAATATTAACCACTGCCGATGGTGGTGGCAAGTTAACTACCTATACAGCATATACCATTGATTCAACTGATCCCGATGGGTCAAATGTTTATGGCAGAATCGTGTTTTGGAAAAGCACCTTAGACCAAACCCTAGTACAAATTTCACTTTACAACACAGTTCCTGGTCTATTGCACCCTGCATTGATTATAGATGGTGCAGTTGGTTCAGGAGGAACGACCATGATAACATTAGATAATGTTTCTGGCGAAACAGGTGAGCTAGACACTAGTAAATTCTATGTTATAACAGATACTTCTTTCTATGATTCCATTTCATCAATGGATAGTCATATTGATATCTATCTGAGTACTACCGACGATACACTGGTTGCAACAGGTGACCTTGGTAGTAATGCTGATCCTGTAGAATCTAATTGAATAGTATAAACTTAAATATAGCACAAAATGAAAACAAATGTAAACAGAAGAGATTGGCTTAAAAAAGGCGTTCTCACAGCAGCAGGAGTCATGGCAGCACCTTATTTGACCTATGGGGCTTTCCCCTCACAACCAACGGTAGTAGATACAAAAGGGAATATACCGTATACCCCTTTTTTTAAAGAGTATTTACCATATGCACCAACCCAACCTCTAGAGCTTGCGGCAAAATTAAATGCAAACGAAAATCCGTATGGCCCATCGCCGATGGCCGTTGCAGCTATGCAAGAATATGCACCAAAAGGTAACCGTTACGCATGGAAAGAGCTATACCAATTAATGGATAAGATTGCTATTGAAGAGGGTGTAAAGCAAGAAAATATTATGATGGGGCCAGGCTCATCTGATTTATTGGAGAAAACAGCAATGGTTTTCTTTCAACATGGAGGTAATATTGTTTCTGCAGATCCCGCTTATATGTCACTAATTAAAGTTGCTGAAGCAACTGGTGCCACTTGGAAACCCATTCCACTTAAAAAAGACTGGTCTCACGATTTAGCAGCCATGGAAGCGGCAGTTGATGACGATACAAAATTAGTGTACATCTGCAACCCCAACAACCCGACTGGGAGTATGACCGACCATGTAGAACTAATTGATTTCTGTTCACGTGTATCTGAAAAGACTCCAATTTTCGTTGATGAAGCTTATTTAGGTTTCTTAGAAGATAGTGCCAAAAAGAGTATGGTGTCGTTAATCAATGAAGGTAAAAATGTAATCATTGCCCGTACGTTTTCTAAAATTCAAGGTATGGCAGGTTTACGCGTAGGTTATGTAGTAGCACAACCAGAAACCTTAGATATCATTCAAAAAATAACACGTGGTGGTATGGGTATTTCACTTCCTTCCGTTTATGCTGCAATGGCCAGTATGGAAGATGTTGCCTTTAAAGACAAATCTAGAAAACTGAATAAAGAATGTAGAGAATACGTGTACGAAAACCTTGATCGTTTAGGCTTTGAATATGTACCTTCTTCTACAAGCTTTATAATTTTCCCAATAGAAATGGACGGTAAACCTTTCTTAGAAAAAATGACCGCCGAAGGTGTTGGTGTGCGAGCTTTTGAAATCTACGGAAAAAACTGGTGCCGTGTGAGCATGGGTACTATGGATGAAATGAAGTTGTTTACCGCTGCCCTTGAAAAAGTGCTAGTTTAAGTTTGAATTAGTCTAGGAGTTGGGTGAAAGGATAATTGCCTTTATACAACAGTCTCTAGTTCAACTCCTTCGGACTATTCATTTTTAGAGAACCCTGCTCAAACTAAATCCCTCAGAAGATGAATTTTGCTTTACAAAAAACACTGGAATTAATATTAATCATTGGCCTTGGGTTGCTTTTACAAAAAAAAGTAGCCAAGCAAGATTTAAAAGGAGTTAAGGTCTTAATATTGAGTGTGGCATTACCTGCGACTATTTTCGTAGCTCTGCTGAAAATAGAACTAAATGGTACATTATTAGTATTTCCCTTAGCCGCTTTAACCTTTAATTTGTTAATGTTATTAGCTACAAAATATTTTCTTGCAGCATCGTTACATAAAGAAGAGAAAAGTAAAAAGAGAACGTTAATGATGTTATTGCCCTCGACGGCACCAGGCTTATCCTGTTTTCCATTTATCGTAGCTTATTTAGGAGACGACACTTTGGCTTTAGCTGCATTAGCAGATATAGGGAACAAAATTTTTGTCCTTATACTGCTATACATGCTAGCCATGCATTGGTACCGTAAGAACTCGGTCAATGAAAAACAAGAGTCATCTAAAAGTAAACTAAAAGGTCTTTTTATTTCATTAATTAACGAACCTATTAATATGGTCATTGTAGTAGGTTTGATTATGTTAGGTTTCGGATTAAACCTTTCTTCATTACCAACCTTTTTTCAAAACACTGCATTAAGCATAAAAGATTTGATGACGCCATTAGTCTTATTATTTATAGGCATGGCCGTTAGAATCAATTCTGGTGAATTTAAGTTAATCATATCTATGCTATTCCGTAGAGCGGGTCTTGCTTTTTTAATAAGCGGTCTATTTGCATTCGCTATACCAACTTTAACTCCGGCAATGATTCTACTGTTAGTTGTTTTTCCTCAAAGCGCATGTAGTTTTTGGCCATTCGCACATATGAGTGCCATTCAATCTATGGATGAGAAAGACGCGCAGCCGAATCCGACCTTCGATGTTAACTTCGGGCTAAACATATTAGCATGTTCTTTACCTTTTTCTACATTATTGATTATCGGTATTTTCTCTTTTAGCGAGTTCTTCATCAATCCGCTAATATTGCTTGGTTTAGGAGCATCGATTCTAGCTATTTCTTTTACTCCAGATATTTTCAAGACTACAAGCTTCATGTTAGATAGAGAGAGAAAAATAACCCGTAAAACTTTGAAAAAAAAATCACATATGACCATTGCAAAAGATGATTTTATGCCTACTAATGAAAAAAAATCAATTAGCGATGCCAAGGCTAGCTAAATCGAACTTTAACTAGGTTTCTTTCATCCAAAGGCCACATATAAAATCAGAAATATCTTTCAAAAACAATAAGAACACATGCCATGAAACGTTCTAGAGCGATTGTAAAAATTACTAAAAAAAATTAAGGCTCATAACTCTGGCAACTATAAAACAAAAAAATAGCTCAACTTGTATAAATATACTCGCCAAGCCAACTTTTTTAATTCAAACTACTCCTTTTAAATGTTAGATAATTTGACTCATTTACATAAGAATTGTTTCATTTAGCTACTTCAATAGGTACGAGATACACAATATCTTCATCATAACTACCTTTTCGAAGTTCTTGAAAATCTATATTCTCCTTAATATACTTAGAAAGCATACTCGAATTGGTAGATATAGATAATATCCTAACCAAACCTTTATCGTCAACAGCTAAACGAACTTCTGCTTTTTGCCCCCTAATCTGGTCTGGAACATTCTCTTCATCAAATAGATTGTAAATCTGACTGGTTAATGCCTTGGTATTTTTCGGCTCAGTATCATTGGCTAAAGCACATGACACACTTAAAAAAGTAAAAATTACTGTAAAATATAATATTATTTTCATTACATATATATTAAATTATATTTAAATTTATCTTAATAATAGATATAATAAAATATTAAATTATTAATATTTTAATCTTAAACTAAGATTGTGATAATTTATCAGTCATGAAAAATAAATTTTAGTAATTTTCTTTCATCCAATCATAAGGTTTTCTATTCATCCAAAGTCCTCTTGTAAAATCAGGAAAATCCTGAGGTTCACCATTATTTGCTATAGATACCTCAGAAAGTGGTGTAACAGCACTCCATGCAGCAGCATCATAGGCATCTAAAGGAGGTGCAATGTTTTGTTTCGCAGATTCAATAAATGAATTCATTACAAAGAAGTCCATACCCCCATGACCGGCATCTAGAGCATATTCGCCATACTTTTTCCACAGTGGATGATCATATTTTTCTATCCATGGTTGAGCTTCGCTCCAAGTATGAGGTTCAGATTCTCCTTCAACATAAATTCGACTTCCGTCTACTTCCCAAAGTCCATTAGCGCCTTGAACCCTAAACCCTAATGAGTAAGGTCTGGGCAAATTACAATCGTGAGTGATAATTATAGTTTCGCCATTGGCTGTATTTATGGTAGAGGTGATTACATCGCCCTGCTTGAATTTTACTTTTGCATTCGGGTGAGTTTCACCACCTTCCTTTACAATATAATTATGTAATCCTATACCTTTTGTGGCATGAGAGGTCATCGATACAAAACGATTTCCCCTATTAACATCCGCCATTACAGCGATAGGACCCAGACCATGAGTTGGGTAGACATCTGCATTTCGTTTCACTGAATGTTCAGTTCGCCATTTAGACTCAGAAATACCTTTCTCTCCAAATTCTACTCCTTTACCGTAGGCCGTTTTTCCATCATTAAATTTAACATGTCTTAAATCATGTTGATAGCCACACCTAAAATGAACCAGCTCACCAAAAACATTTTGTTTCACCATGTTAAGCACGGCTAAAATATCTCTACGATAGTTTACATTTTCTAATATCATCATGTGGGTGCCAGTACGCTCATGAGTATTGACCAAATCCCAACACTCTTCTAAGGTATTTGAAGCTGACACTTCTACCCCAGCATATTTTCCTGCCTCCATAGCATCTACCGTCATACGAGTATGCCAAAGCCATGGTGTCGCAATTACTACTGCATCAACATCTGCCAAGGCCAAAAGATTTTTATAATCCATATCATTTGAGCCAAATACTTTTGGAACTTTCCCTTTTGCCTCTGCGATATGTTTTTTAGCAATAGCTATACGTTCTGGGTCAACGTCGCAAATCGCAGTGATGTTCACATCTTTCCTTAATAAAAGGTTTTGAAGATGATTGGTACCTCTTAATCCGACTCCAATCAATCCAACATTCAATTTATCCGCAGCATTAAAACTATTTCGGGCAAAACCTGGTACTGCCACTAATCCCATACTTGCAATTGATGCATTTCTAATAAAATTTCTTCTCGAGCTCATATTCAAAAAATTATAATCCTTGAATTTATAAAAACTACTTGACTAATATTAACTAATCGTCAATTTTAATGGTGATACATCTAAATTGGAGGATGATTTATCATAGCATTTCATACTTTTGACCTTTTAAATACAAAAATCATGACATTACTTTTAATGGCTGCTGGTAGTGGCAGTAGATATGGAAAACTTAAACAATTCGATGATTTAGGTCCAAACGGTGAATTTTTAATGGAATTCGCTATTTATGACGCCATCCAAAATAATTTCGAACAGATTGTAGTCATCACCAAAAAAGAAAATGTGTCTTTTTTGGAAGAACACCTTTCAAAAAGACTACCTAAAACCATAAAATTAAATGTTCTTGCTCAAGAGATTACAGATTTACCTGATGGAGTTACGTTCACTGGTGAGCGTAAAAAACCATGGGGCACCGCTCATGCAGTTTGGACTGCAAGAAATGTTATCGATGGTCCGTTTGTAGTTATAAATGCTGATGATTTTTATGGTCAATCTGCCTATAAGAGAGCTGCTGATTTCATAAAATCGGATGATAATGCATATGCACTTTTAGGGTATACTTTAAAAGATACATTATCTGAACACGGCTCTGTTTCTAGAGGTGTTTGTGAAGTTAAAGGTGAAAATTTAGTTTCCGTTCAAGAACGACTTAAATTAATAAAGAAAGAAGATAAAATTGTTGATGAGGACACAAATTTATCTTTCACAGGAGATGAACAGGCAAGTATGAACTTTTGGGTTTGTAGACCTTCCATTTTCGATAAGATTGAATCTGAATTCAGATTGTTTTTAAATGACGATAACCGTATTGCGAACAGTGAGCTGTATATCCCATTAATGATACAAGAGATGCTGCAGGCAAATGAGATAGAAGTAAAATGTATACCTTCTGGCGGCGATTGGTTCGGTGTTACTTATGCAAGTGATAAAGAAAAAGCAATGAACAGCCTTAAAGAGAAATCTGACTCAGGTAAATACCCTGCCCCTATTTGGTAGATTCTATTGAATAATAATGAAAACCCCATTAAAGCGGCAGTTCTAATGGGGTTTTATTTTGCTCTAAAATGGGGTAAACTAAAAAGAGTCCAATCTTTTGAGATTGGACTCTTTTACGAGAACACTATATGAAAATGAAAAAATTTTAATTCGTTTTTTATTACATAGTAAACTTACGAGGAAGGTTGACTATTAGAAACTAATTGATGTCAACCTCTTATATTTTGTTGTGAGATGGGCTATTTTTGTTGTAAACCAAAATCATAGCTATGAAAATTCGAATAAAGGGTGATTCCATTCGGTTTAGATTAACCCAAACAGAAGTCAAAGAGCTTTCAGAAAACGGGAAGATTTATGATAGCACCAATTTTGGAAATTTAAAATTCAGTTACGGCGTTACTCTAAATAAAAATATTAACAACCTAAGTGTACGTTTTGAAAACAATGGTATCATTTTAGAAATGCCAGATGCAACAGGAAAATCTTGGTATGCGAACGACATCATCACTTTTGACAATGTCTTGAAAACATCTCAAGAAAACGATTTATACTTACTTTTAGAAAAAGATTTCACTTGTCTAGATAACACTATAGAAGACCAATCGGATAATTACCCAAACCCCAAATTAGCTTAGATTTTCTGCTTAGCCAATAAAGTGTTGTTTTGTTACGAACACTTTTTAACAGAAACGAGTCTAAAGTTTACTGTTACAATTCTTAAGTTTAGTTTATGGAGTCAAAAACGCAACGAAAAGTATCTTTTAGAGGGTCTGAAGATTTTCTTGAAATTGAATTAAAAGAACCTGTTACACATGCAGCAGGTTATTTAGGGGTACGCGAAGCCTTAAAACATACTTTTAAGGAAATGGGTGTGCTTCGTTCAATGCGAACATTACTGAGCATGAACCAAAAAGATGGCTTCGACTGCCCTAGTTGTGCATGGCCAGATCCAGAACATCCTTCTCCTGTGTCAGAATACTGTGAAAATGGCGCAAAAGCATTGGGTGATGAAGCAACTACAAGTCATATTGGTGCTGATTTTTTTCAAAAAAATTCCGTTGAAGAATTATCTCAGTTAACAGATTTTCAACTGAACAAATTTGGGCGTTTGGTAGAACCAATGGTTCTTAAACCTGGCAGCGTTCATTATGAACCTATTTCGTGGGATGAATCTTTTGAATTAATTGCATCGGAATTAAAGAAATTAAACAATCCTGATGAGGCGATTTTCTATACCTCTGGCAGATCAAGTAATGAGGCTGCGTTTTTATATGGAATGTTCGCCCGTGCATTAGGAACCAATAATTTACCCGATTGCTCAAATATGTGCCATGAAAGTAGTGGTGTAGCGCTTGGTGAAACATTAGGTATCGGCAAAGGTTCAACTACGTTGGAAGATCTTTATGAAGCCGAAGTAATACTTATTGCAGGTCAAAACCCGGGCACAAACCACCCTAGAATGCTTTCTGCTTTAGAAAAATGCAAACAGAATGGCGGTAGGGTTATAAGCATAAATCCACTTGAGGAATCAGGATTAGTGAATTTTAAAAATCCTCAAAATATAAAAGGTTGGATTGGCGGTGGGGAAGACATGGCAGATATACATCTACCTGTAAACATCAATCAAGATATTCCATTAATAAAATTAATATTAAAGAAACTAGCAGTCTTAGATAAAGAACATAAAAATGTATTTGATCATGATTTTATTCAAAAATATACCAATGGTTACGATGCGCTTATTTCTGATTTAGACACCTATTCATCGGAAGAACTATTAAAGCTAACCGGAGTACCTGAAGATAAAATAGATGAAACCGTTGCTCTTTTAGCCAACAAATCTAAAATCATTGTCTGTTGGGCCATGGGGCTTACCCAACATAAAAATGGAGTCGAAAACATTCGTGAATTCGTAAATCTACTGCTATTAAAAGGTGCTATCGGCAAACCAAATGCCGGCACTTGTCCTGTTCGTGGGCACAGTAACGTACAAGGCGACCGAAGTGTAGGCATTCAGCATTTCGTTGACAAAGAAATGAACGAACGTATTAAAAAATATTTAGGCTTTACCCCACCAGATCACGAAGGAGTAGATGTTGTAGGGTCAATGAAAGCTATGTATGAAGGAAAGGCCAAAATTTTCATGTGCCTTGGCGGTAATTTTGTAATGGCTGCGTCAGATACGGAATACACCGCCAAGGGTATACAAAAATGTGACCTTACCGTACAAATTAGTACCAAGTTGAACCGAACACATTTAATTACCGGTAAAACTGCATTGATTCTGCCAACGATAGGCAGGTCAGAAAAAGATATGAAAAACGGTATGCCCCGTCACTTCACTGTTGAAAATAGCATGGGAAGGGTGAAAAAATCTAAAGGTATTTTAAAGCCTGCTTCAGACACTATCATGAGTGAACCAGAAATTATCGCCAATATAGGTCATGCTTTCTTTGGCGAGAACCACGCTATGAATTGGAAATCTTTAGGTGATGACTACGAACTAATTAGAACACAAATAGACCAAGTAGCTAAAGGGTTTAATAAAACCAAAGAACGCTCAGAAGGTGCAGGGTACTACTTACCCAATAATGTACGTGATTTAGATTTTAGCATGCTACCTAATGGAAAAGCTCAGATATCTATCAACAAGTTACCACTTCACGAATTGGCAAAAGATGAATACATGTTAATGACCATACGTTCGCATGATCAATTCAACACTACTATATATGGTTTAGATGATCGCTATCGTGGCGTGTACAATGCACGAAGAGTTATTTTCATGAATAGTAATGATATGAAAGCCGTAGGTCTCAAAAAATTAGACATCGTTGATATTACCAGTACGTATGATACCACCGTAAGAGTTGCCCATAATTTCAAAGTAGTACCTTATAATATACCATCGGGCAATTTGGCTTCTTACTTTCCTGAAACAAACGTTTTGGTACCCTATAATCACTTTGCAGATCGCAGTAAAACTCCAATAAGTAAATCAATAAAGGTGAGATTGGTAAAGAAATAGTAGTCTATAATACTTTATTTTCGGTTGTTACGTACATACTTATTTTAAACCATAAAGCATAAAAAAGCCAATGTTTCCATCGGCTAAGTTATATCATAAACATGCACACATCTTATTTCGTGCTACTCAAAGATAGATTGAGATTTATCAATGCATGTTATGGCTATTAAAGTAAAATGTTATTTTATTGAAAAGCTGGCATACCTGTAATATCAGCACCGGTAATCAACAAATGTATATCATGAGTACCCTCATAAGTAATCACACTTTCTAGATTCATCATGTGTCTCATAATACTATACTCACCAGTAATACCCATACCGCCTAAAACCTGTCTTGCTTCACGCGCTATATTTATGGCCATTTCAACATTGTTCCTTTTTGCCATTGAAATCTGTGCAGTTGTTGCTTTCCCCTCGTTCTTTAGTTGCCCCAAACGAAAAGCTAATAATTGAGCCTTGGTAATTTCAGTAATCATTTCGGCTAATTTCTTTTGTTGTAATTGTGTTGCAGCAATTGGCTTCCCAAATTGAATTCTCTCTTTTGCATATCTCAATGCAGTATCATAACAATCCATTGCCGCCCCAATAGCACCCCATGCAATTCCAAATCTAGCAGAATCCAAGCATCCTAAAGGTGCTCCTAAGCCTGATTTATTAGGTAATAAATTCTCTTTAGGAACTTTTACATTATCGAAAATCAATTCACCTGTTGCCGAAGCTCTTAATGACCATTTATTATGTGTTTCTGGTGTTGTAAAACCTTCCATCCCACGCTCTACAATTAGACCGTGTATACGACCTTCTTCATTCTTTGCCCATACCACTGCTATATCACAGAATGGTGAATTTGAAATCCACAATTTGGCTCCATTCAAAAGATAATGATCACCCATATCTTTATATTTGGTTTCCATGCCGCTTGGGTTAGAACCATGGTTTGGCTCCGTTAATCCGAAAGACCCCATCCATTCCCCTGTTGCTAATTTTGGTAAATACTTTTTACGTTGTTCTTCAGTGCCGTAAGTAAATATAGGATACATCACCAAAGAAGATTGCACCGATGCTGTTGACCGTACTCCACTATCTCCCCTCTCAATTTCTTGCATGATGAGGCCGTAACTAATTTGATCTAAACCAGCACCACCGTACTCTTCAGGAATATATGGTCCGAAGGCACCAATTTCTGCAAGACCACCAATAATCTGTTTTGGAAATTCTGCTTTTTGTGCATATTCCTCAATTATAGGTGACACATCTCTTTTTACCCATTGGCGCGCTGCATCACGTACCAATAAATGTTCTTCTGAAAATAAATCATCTAAATTATAATAGTCTGGTGCTTCAAATAAATCAGGTCTCATAACATTGCTTTTATCAAAGATAATTAAAGAAATATAACATTATGCAACCCTATAGTTACATTTTTAAATAAAAATCTTTTGTTAGTTTAATGTAATCCATTGTATACACATGTCTCTCTTTTTCAATGGTTAAATCTAATACCTCGTATGCTTTTTCTAGCTTAGTAAACTCTAACAACACCCTTTTTACTTCTGCAGCAGGGTTACCTTTTACATGCAAACAACGACTGGGAAATAAATCAAAGGTTGCAGCCATTCGTATAAAATCATCTTTTTCCTTAAAAGGTATTATAGTACTAAAGATTCCATTTTCAGAAATTAGTACTGAAACCGCTTCTAGTAGTTCATTGAAAGGGAGAAATTCATTTTGTCTAGCCTGATCTCTTTGTAAATCACCTGAAGTAACGCTTTCAGTATAAAAAGGAGGGTTACACACAATTACATCATATAAATCTTCAATTTCTTCAATAAACTCATCTAAACCAGCATGATAACAATAAAGTCTATCACCCCATAAAGAATTTTCAAAATTCTCTACACATTGCTCATACGCATTCGAATCTATTTCAATAGCATCTATGACTTCAGCGTTGCTTCTTTGTGCGAGCATTAAAGCAATAACGCCAGTGCCTACGCCAATATCCAATATAGATTCAGCATTTTTGATATCAGCCCAAGCGCCAAGTAAAACACCATCCGTACCAATTTTCATAGCACAACGATCTTGGTTGATTTCAAATTGTTTAAATCGAAATAGCTCGCTCATTAGAGAATCCCTTTAAAAATGGCCGATAATATCCTATCACTACTCATTCAAATCTTTCAAAATTCTACTCTTTGCATCGTTTAAATAACTTCTACCAATAGTATATCGTATTCCGCCTATTTCAACGCTATTACCCTCAACTACACTAACCTTATCGACAGCAATCGTGTAAGACCTATGAATACGTATAAAATTATCGCCAGGCAATTCATCAGTAAAACTGCTTAAGGTTTTATGAATAATGTACTTTGCCGTGGGAGTTATAATTCTGATATAATCTTTAAGACTTTCTATCACCATTATTTCATCTAGAAATATTTTCTGTAATTTCTTCTTATCGACCTTAACAAAAATTGAAGGCTTTTCGTCTTTACCATTAACAATCTTATTCACCCCTTGTTTAAGACCTATAACTCTATCTACAGATTTAAAAAATCTTGGTAAGGATATTGGCTTTACTAGATAATCTATTGCTTCGAGCTCAAAACTTTTTAAGGCATGTTCTTCATGTGCCGTTGTCATAATCACAAAAGGTTTTTGATGAAGTGTGCTCAAAAATTCTAACCCATTTAGGTAAGGCATATTAATATCTAAAAACATAATATCAACAGGGTTGTCCCTTAAAAAAGTAGAGGCATCCATGGCATTAGAAAATGTTCCTTCTAATTGCAACTCTTTTACCTTAAGAATATAGTTTTTAATTACATTAACCGCCAATGGTTCATCATCTACAACAATCACTTTCAAAATCATATTACCTTAAGCTTTAAAATAACATTAAACATTTTATTCTCATCGAAAATAGATAGCTCATAATCGCTTTTAGCATACCCAAGTTCTAAACGCTTTTTTACATTAGAAAGACCAATACCACCTGACTTTACCGGATACTGAAATTTCTTATGGGGATTAGGTATTGTATTTGACACCTTAAAAATCATAAAACCTTCAATGACTTGCAAATCGATATCAATTTTCATTTCACCGATATTCTTACTTGCACCATGTTTAAAACAGTTCTCCACCAAAGGAATTAATAACATAGGAGCAATTTTACAATTGTCAAGATCTCCTGAAATATTCATTTCTATCTTAAGACTATCGTCAAATCTAATACGCTCCAAATCTATGTAATTCTTAATACAATTAATCTCACTGGTTAAATCTTGTCTTTGTTTCTTTGTTGCGTACAACAAATACCGCATTAGTTCAGATAATTTAAGAATAACCTCAGGTGCTTGATCCGACTTCTCTAGGGTTAAAGAGTATATATTATTGAGTGTATTAAAGAAAAAATGTGGAGATACTTGAGACCTTAAAAAACGTAACTCAGTTTTCAATTGCCGCTTTTCTAAATCGTGAAGCTTACTACTTTCACGTAACCAATCTATAGTTAGCTTTATAGCCGTAAAAAAGGAAATAACATATACCTCGCCAATCATGGTCTGAATAGCATAACCGATGGTAAGCGTATTTACAGCCTCGGGCGCCTCGGGCATTACATCTGTGCTAACCAAGTAATACGTTAAATTGTATTTAAACAAAAGCATAATGAACAATGCCAAAAGAATATAGGCGGTATATTGAACATACTTTTTTGTGTAAATAAATTTTGGCATTAAATAATACGCATTTAAATAAGCCAAAAACATATGAATAGGAAAACCTATTAAATTAGTTCTGAAGGAAAGTAAAAAATCATCGTGAATAAAACTCCACCGAAAAGTGTTGAACACAAAATAAATCGACCAAAATAAAACATGGTGCAATGGTTTAATATCATTGTCACCAAAAAATTTAGGCCTCCGTAAAAAATTTAATATCTTATGATGCATAGATAAAAGTCATTCCTTTTTATATCCATAATTGACGTTGGACATCAATCTGATGTTGTTAAGCTAAATTTATTCCCACACTCGCTAACTTTAAAAATATTCAAGGGAAATTATGAAATGTAATAAATTGCTATTTGTTGCTAAAAGTAATTAAAAACCACAATAGGCTTAAATTCAATTTAAAAATGGAACAAATTGCAAGTCTACAATTTTAACTTTAATGAATTTAGGATTACAATAATTTTCCACGAATTCAGCCAAATAAATTAAAATTGTATCGAACCAAAAGTGAAATTTATTTTCACGCATATCTCGAAAGTTTTATTTAGTATCTAAAAAAAATCAACATAACCAACCAATTGAGGCATGGCAATTTTTGAATACAACTCGATAAAGACAAAAAAGACCGTGGCAATTGTATTGTTTCTTTTGTATATAGGGAGCATCTCTCTATTGGCCCAAAATACACCTCAAACCTTTGTTGCTCAAAAGACTAACGAAACTTTAATTATTGACGGAAAAATGGATGAATCTTCTTGGAATAAAGCTAAGTGGACGAATAATTTTATAGATATTGAAGGTAGTAAAAAGCCTATCTATACCACTAAAATAAAAATGATTTGGGATGAAAGCTACCTATACTTTTTTGCTGAATTGAAAGAACCACATGTCTGGGCTACATTAAAACAAAAGGATACTATTATTTTTTACAATAATGATTTTGACGCAAACGGAAATAGCGATATCGTATTGGGTTTATATAATAAAGAGAAGCATTACCCATAGCGGGGCTTCTCATGCTCATCTTAGCAAATACCAGATTTAAAGAAAAAAATTGAAAAATATGATGCTTTCGCCTTCATGGAAATAGAAGATGTCTACGGAGAAGAAAAGCTAAACCATTCGCTTCATTACCGCACAGATACATTTGCTTCTGTTTATATGGAAAATATGGGTGACGGTACTTTTAAAGTAAAAGATTTACCCAATATAGCACAACTATCGAAACTTAACGATATGCTTATAAGGGATTTTAACGACGATGGTGCGCTTGATGTTTTGGCAATTGGAAATCTATATGTTTCAGAAATAGAAACACCTAGAAACGACGCAGGAACAGGTGTTCTTCTCTTAGTTGATGGTAAGCGTTACTTTACAGCAAAACGAGGTTCTAAAATAGGGTTTTATGCCGCCAAAGATGTCAAAAAGATTATGTAATGGTAGTGAATAATGATGATGAACTTCAGTTTTTCGAAATACAGAAGTACTAATTTATTATATCCATAATTGATAAATCACTCTTTAATTCCGGGTGCTCTATTTTCTAGACCTTCCATACCCATTAAAGAGTCCCCTAGCCTTGTACGCATATCATCTGCTAGTTTCTTGATTGTGGCAATTACTTTAGCATTGCTTGCAGCCACATTATTTGTTTCACTAGCATCTGATTCTAAATCATACAATTCAATTTGCTTTAAATCAACCATTTTATATTCACCTGGCAAGCCGTCCTTTCCAGGTGTTTGACCATTCATTGTTCTATACGTGTGTGGAAAATATAACTTCCATTTTCCATAACGCACTCCGAATAACTCATTAACTCGGTAATAAAAGAAATAAGCTTCCTGCGGACTTTCATTTGTTTTACCCGTCAATAAACTCCATGCGCTTTTACCATCTATTACCTCATCAGGAAGTTCAGAGTTTGTTACCTCTGCGAGGGATGGGAAAATATCGATAGCCATTAATGGAGCATCTATTGTAACCCCTGCTTCAATTTCTTTCGGATACTTAATTATAAAAGGTTCTCGTTGGCCACCTTCCCAGCCAGTACCTTTACCTTCTCTAAAAGGATATGCACTACCTGAATGATTACCGTATGCCAGCCATGGTCCATTATCTGATGTAAAAATTATAATTGTGTTCTCGGTTAAGCCATTTTTCTCTACGGACTTTATAATTTCACCAACCGACCAATCTAGCTCCATAATCACATCACCATAAAGACCTCTATTCGACTTGCCTCTAAACTTATCGGAAACAAAAAGAGGAACATGAGGTTGAGGATGCGGAACATATAAGAAAAATGGATTATCCTTATTCCGTTCAATAAAATCAACACTGTGCTGGGTAATCAATGTTGTTAAGTTTGTCTGATCTGTCAGGGTATCGATTACTTTCTCGTTCTCATATAATGGTAAAGGACCAAAATCAAATATTGGGCCTTGCTGAGGATGTAATGGCCACATATCGTTAGAATACGGAATTCCGAAATACTCGTCAAATCCCTGCTTAGTCGGCATAAACTCAGCCGCATCACCTAAGTGCCACTTCCCAAATATCGCTGTTGCATAGCCTTTATTTTTTAGCATTTCTGCAAGAGTAGTCTCTTTAGGGTTAAGTCCTTTCTTACTATTTGGCATAAGAGCATTATGTATACCTATGCGATTGGGATAACTACCTGTTAGAATAGCAGCTCGTGAAGCTGAACAAACCGCCTGAGCGGCATAAAAATTCGTGAGCTTCGCCCCATCTTTAGCCATTTGATCAAGATTGGGCGTAGCAATATCCTCGGCCCCAAATACACCTACATCATTATACCCTTGGTCATCTGTGAAAATTAAAATGATATTGGGCAATAAATCTTGTTGACCTTCAGGTTTCTGTCCAGATGTTTTTTGCCAAATAAATAATGATAATACCAGCAAAAAGTGAATTTTTCCAATCATTACATTTTTTTTAACAATAATAAAAGTAAATACTAAAAATTAAATGAAGCTAACAAAGTAAATTTTAATAATTTCAAAGATTAGAAAATCGCCTTTGTTGTATTTAAATCATTACTATCTTAAATGAAAACATCACTACTTTTTAGTACAATTATTATTTCTGGCCTATTGTTTAGTTGTAACAGAGAAAAAACAAGCCCAAAACCCGTAGATGTTGTTATTAACTCGATGTCAGATTCACTTCCAGTTTTAACTCTTCCAGAAGATGCAGACCCAGAAAATGAAGATTGGGCAGGGATAGACCTTGAACCAAAATCTCCTGTACTTCCCCTTTTCCCAGAACAAGAAGCAGCAAAGTTCTTACTTCCTGAAGGATATCATATTGAACCCATTCTAACAGAACCCCAAATTGAACAGCCAGGAGCTATTTCTTTTGATGGAAACGGTAGAATGTATGTATTAGAATTAAGAACCTATATGCTAACTGCAGATTCTGATGGTACTTTAGACCCAAAAAGCAGAATCTCTAGATGGGAGGATAAAGACAATGATGGCATCTACGAAACAGGAACCGTATTTGTTGATAGTTTAATTTTTCCGCGGTTTGTATTGCCATACGGTAAGGATTGTATTTTAACTATGGAATCGGATACCGACAATGTGTATAAATATACAGATACTACTGGCGATGGTAAAGCCGATAAAAAAGAGTTTTTTACCAATAAATATGGCAGGTCTGGCAATGTAGAGCATCAACAAGCATTTATGTATTATGGAATGGACAATTGGCTATACAGCACGGTAAATGCATTTAGAGTTAAAGAAACACCAAATGGCGTAATAAGGGAAAAAACTGGCTACAATAGAGCACAATGGGGTGTTACGCATGATGATGATGGAAAATTATGGTTTCAAGGAGGTGCTAGCGGAGTACCATCTCATTTTCAATTTCCCATTCATTATGGAAATTACACTATTGAAAACGAATTGGCAGAAGGGTTTAAAGTACCCTATGGCGCTGCTGTTAAAATTGCAGACATGCAAGGAGGTATGGATCAGATAAGAGCGGCAGATGGATCATTGAACAGTGTCACCGGTTCAGCAGGTAATGATATTTACCGTGGTGATCGTTTACCATCTGAATTATATGGTCAGTATTTTTATGGCGAACCCGTTGCGAGAATCGTAAGGCAAATTAATCCGGTAGTTTCTGAAGGTTTAACCACCTTACACAATGCCTATCAAGAAGAACAATCTGAATTTCTTCGTTCTACAGACCCATTATTTAGACCTGTAGACATGACCACCGCTCCCGATGGCACTTTATATATTACTGATATGTATCATGGTATTATTCAAGAAGGGCAATGGGCACAAAAAGGAACCTATCTGAGAACCAAAATAGAACAATACCAATTGGATAAAGTGATCGGACTAGGTAGAATATGGCGTATTACCCATGATAGTAAAGAACGTGACAAGACCCAACCTAAAATGTTCGATAAAACTCCGGGTGAATTAATAACGTATTTGGAACACCCTAACGGTTGGTGGCGAGACAAGGCCCAACAATTAATTGTTCTTTCACGTGACCAGAGTACCGTGCCAGAACTACGAAAGGTGGCATTATCGAATAAAAATCAATTTGCTAGAACCCATGCCATTTGGTGTCTAGAAGGTCTTGGAGCGCTACAAACAGACCTATTGACAACACTTTTTCAAGACCCTGATCCTAAAATAAGAAGACAAGCAATCCGCGCTAGCGAAACATTGTATAAATCTGGGAATAAAAGTCTAGCAACATCCTATTTAAAATTATTGGAGGATGTCAATGTAGATGTAGCCCTACAAGCCATGTTAACCGTTAAGTTTCTTGAGGTACCCAATTATCAAAAAGCTCTTTCCAAGATTGTAAAAACCAATCAAGCTAAAGGAATACAAACAGTGGGCACTCAAATATTAACCCCTTTAAAACAAGAAAATCGTTGGAATCGAAATGAAGTTCTTTTGAGTGAGGTACAGCAAGAAAGTTTGGAAAAAGGCAAAGTGATATTCAATGAACTTTGTGTACAATGCCACGGCAACGATGGCACAGGAACTCCATTAGGAAATGGAACCGTAATGGCCCCACCTTTATCTGGATCCATAAGGGTACAAGAACATCCAGAATATATTATTAAAACCATTCTTCATGGTCTAGAAGGTCCTTTAGATGGTAAAACGTATGCTGCTGGTATTATGGTAGGTAATAAAGAACAATCTGATGATTGGGTTGCTGCGATAGCCTCCTATATTAGAAACAACCTATCTAACGAAGCTTCAACCGTGACCAGTGAATATGTAGCCGAAGTAAGATCGAAAACCCTTAACCAAAAAGGAACCTATAGATATAATGAGTTAATTCAATCTGTACCGACTTCATTACCATTACAACCTGATTGGAAGGTTACAGCAAGTCACACAGCGCCTAATCGAATTGGAGGAACAGCTTCGCCAAAAAGTGCATTTAATTTTGAGGGATGGACTACCGGTGAAAATCAAAAGGAAGGAATGTGGTTTCAAATTGAATTTCCAAATGCTTTAGAACTTACTGGTTTACAATTCAATTCCCCTCCAATATCAAGAGGTTGGAGAGAAGGATCACCACCGCCATTACAAACATTTGCAAATTCTTATGAAATATTGACTTCAAAGGATGGAAAAAATTGGGTTGTGTTGGATAAAGGTGAAGGAACAGACCAAGATTTTAAATTAGATTTCAATCCGGTTACGACAAAATTTTTAAAATTTAAATTGACCTCTACCGTAAAAGATGAGAATGAAATTCCATGGCGTATAAGACAGTTAAAACTATATGCTCTAAATACACAAAAGGAACTATCTAAATAAACGTATTTCAATTTTTCACAGCACCAAAACCTATCATAATGAAACCAAAAAATTCAATTCAACAACGAAGGTCTTTTCTTAAAAACTCAACAGCGCTAATTGCTGGTGCAACCCTATTAGGACCTTCCGTTTTTGGAGCACCTAGTTTTCTAAATTTTACGACACAACCAAATTCTAAAATTAAGGGCGTTCAATTGGGTCTTATCACCTACTCGTTTAGAACTATGCCAGACCAAAGCGCTGAAGCTACATTGCAATATATTTTAGATACTGGAATAAATGCAGTAGAACTTATGGGAGACCCTGCAGAACAATATGCAGGAAAACCAGAGAGTCCCGTAAACAGAATGGCTTTTTATGGTCTAATGAGACGGAAAAGGAACAATGAACTGAATGATGAAGAGGAAAAGGAATTTATAGAAATGCAATCGAAATTAGAGGCATATAGTAAAACCGTTGCGGCCTGGCGTGCAACGGTCTCGATGGACAAGTTTGTAGCGCTTCGTAAAATGTATAATGATGCTGGTGTAAACATTTATGCTTTTAAGCCAAATGCCTTTGGAAAAGACAATACTGACGAAGAAATCAATTGGGGCATGAAAGCAGCTAAAGCTCTAGGTGCTAGTCATGTAACTTTAGAACACCCTAGCGATGACGCACACACGTTAAAATTGGGTCAAATGGCAGAAAAACATGATGTTTTTGTAGCTTACCATGGTCATGAACAACAAACTCCTACCTTTTGGGATACAGCCTTAGAACAATCTAGCCATAATGCTTTAAACCTAGACCTAGGCCATTTTGTAGCTGCAGGAAACGAAGCCCCTCTAGAAATTGTAAAGGAAAAACACAGCCATATCAAGAGTATGCACTTAAAAGATAGACAAACTCCTGAACATGATAAAGGCAATGTATTATGGGGAACCGGTGACACACCTATTGTTGAAGTACTACAATTAATGCGAGACAATAAATATACATTCCCGGCAACTATTGAATTAGAATATGATATTCCAGAAGGGTCTGATGCGGTTCAAGAAGTTAAGAAATGTCTAGCCTATGCTAAAAAAGCTTTAGAAAGTTAATTAAGTACAACCTCATCAATAAAAATCCAGCTTTTACCACCCGGATTGGTATGCCAATCTGGGTTTTTTAGTGGACTTTGTATTTGTAATTTCACATACTTAGCATCGGTAGGTGTAAACTCCATATCGAAAAAAGCTAGCTTTACTTCTGCATTAGGGCTTTCAATACCCATGTCCTTTCTTCCAATTTCTTTAAAATTAACACCATCATTAGAAGATGAAATAACAAAGGCAGTTGGGTAAAAAATCCAACTAGCAGGTGCCGATAATGCCCCTATCGAAACTTTCGAAATAGTATTCTTTTCTTTGAGTTCTATTATAGCATTTAAGTGCTTACCCTCGAAACCTAACCAATTACCATCAACAAAATTGATAGAACCTCGTTTTTGATCTATTAAGGTTTTACCTTTTTGACCTTTATATTTTTCGTTTGGAGTAGTAAGTAAGTTTACATCGGTATATGCTATATTATTTTTAATAAAGGTTCGTTCAGTCACAAAACTAGGCTCCCAATCTTTCTTAACTGCAATGGCTTTCACACTAGCAGTATTATTTAAAATAATATTAGCCTCATATTTTGTAGAAGATGAATTTGGCACAGAGCCATCAAGCGTGTAATAAATATCAGTTCCTTCAAAAAGATTTTCAATTGTAAGTACTAGGCTGTCACTAAAAAAACTGGCATCACTTAAAATAGTTGGCGGATCTAGTACTGTCGCTTCAAATAAATCTGCCTCTAATTGCTGAATTGTAAGATTAGGTAGGTTCCGTTGCAATTGAACTAAACCGTCATCAGTAACATCTGTTTTCCAGAGGTAAATATTTTGCAACTTTTTATTCCTTTTTAATTCTTGTATTAATTTATCGGTAACCGAAGTTCCATAAAGATTTAATGACTCTAACAGTTCAAAATCAACAAGGTATTTACCAATAGCATCTGTCACTTTAGTATTCTGTAGTTTTAGTTTCAAAAGATTTCTAAATGGCCTAATGTATGACATTAACTCATCATTGAAATTGCTAAAACCAAGGTCTATCTCGACAATATTTGGAGCATATTCCTCCAATGCTTTCAATTGGTCTTTTGTGATGGAATCTATACCCGCCAAATTCACTGCCAACAATTGGTTTTTTCCAGAAAGTGTCTGTATAGGTATACCAGCATTTCTCATACCTTGTAGCCAATCTTTAGGAACCTCTTTTGCTTCTTTTGACAAGACTGCTATTGTAGATGTATCTTGCTCTAACGAAGTTAGCACTGCAGCCATTCTTTCTTCTGTAGATAATTCCATCACCCTACAATCAAAACAATGGTTATTTTCCATCCACCATTCTAATAAGGCTTTTTCATTATCTGTCAATTGAACTTTTCCTTTCGGTGGCATATGGTCCTCATTTTCTATAGGTAAATGCACACGCTCAAGAAATAGCGAACCAGTACTTCCACTTAGAGTGTCTAATAGTCTGCCATTGTCCCCACCTTTAATCATTTCATTGGGAGAACTCATTACCAAGCCACCTTTCGCCTTGCTTGCATTATGACAACTCATACATTTATCATCTAAAATAGGTTGAATGATTTGAGCATATACTTGAGCCTCTTGCACATTGGTGATGACAATCTCTTCCTTTTCTTCTACGAACAGATAATCTTCGCCGTGGGTCATGTTTCCGCCGAAGTGACCTGTAAGGCTAATTAAACCAAGAACAACTAGGAACAAAGGAATATATGTTTTGTTCACCCCATTTCGCTTACTTCTTTTTACCAAATACAGAAGTATGGTGGTAATGGTAAACGCAACAGCCATCCATCTATGTAGAAAAATAGCATCTTCATCATAGCCACTTTCTTCGCTCAACAACCAGCCCGTACCTAAAGACAGTATAGCTGTAACGCCAGCAACCAATAGTGTAAACTCAATAACTTCATCAAATGATTTCTTAGCTATAAATCTACTATACACTTCGAGCAAAAACGTCAACAAAATAATACCGATGGGTAAATGCACGAAAAGTGGGTGAAGATGACCTATTTGTATTCCTAATTGAATCATTCTATTGAATTATAATTTCGTCTATAAATAACCATGGTGTACTACCTTTTCCTTGATGCCATTCTGGTATTTCAGCAAGAGGATAGACTACAACAGTAAATTCACTATAGGTACCTTTTGTAATAGGAACACTTAAAAATGTAGCACCACTTGAAGTTTCAATCGCACTATTTGGGTTCGATAGTACACCAACTTTTTCGCCTTCATTAAATACTTCGATTTTGGCGGGAGCAAAAATCCAATTAGACTGATTCGTAAGTACGCTAAGAACAAGGTTTGACACCTCAATATTTGAGTTCAATTTTATCGCAGCTGAAATGGTATCAGTTTGAAAACCCATCCACTGTTTATCTCCACCAAATTGCTCTGCACCATTAATAAAATCTCCCAAACCTGCAGCACCTAAACCAGGATAATTCTCACTTGCGCTTGGCGTAAGTATTATCTCTTCAATCGTTTTCTCGGTAGAAGTTTTCACCACCTCTACTTGGACCTCTTCACTCTCTAAATAATCAGGATGATAAACTTTCGCTTTTATTACTGCACTTTCGGTTAATTCTAATGGCGCAGTATATATTTTAGAACTTTGATTAACTGCACCGCCATTAAATGAATATTTTATAACAGCATTCGGAAAGTCAAAACTAATTCGCACAGTCGTTATGGAGTCAAAAAATACAGAAGACACATTTAATTGCGGAGCTGATAATGGAAAAATTTCCGTAGACGCATTAATAGAATTCTGAGAAATACATGCTTGACATAACATGACTAATGCCAAAAGTGAATAGATAGTGCGCATGGCTAGATTCTATTTAGCTTTATTGGATAGGTCTTTCCTGAATTCCATTGTGCAACGTACAAATTCTCATCATCATCAACACAAACATCATGAGGGTGGGTAAAAATTTTGATAGCTTGATACATTGGTCTCAGTCCGGCTTTTTCATATAAGGGAGCACAACCACCTGGTGCTGAAATTAATTTATTGTGTTTATCCAAAATTGAAATAAAGCCAGTGCCATCTGACCCATCACCAGACCATATCGTTGCCAAGTAAACGTTATCCCCTTTAATTACGGGCCTACATATGAATGCCCCAGGTAAATCTATACTTTCTATAAATTCACCTTCCATGGTAAAACGCTTTAGTTTATTCTGTTTCCTAGCCGTGATTAAAAGCTCAGGATTTTTACCATTTCTTGTATCAATACAAATACCATGAGCATTCTGAAATAGATGATTTTCGTCGCCTTTACCCCCAAAAGTTTGTAATAATTCTCCTTGGGCATTGTACCGCATTATATATTGTGCACCATAACCATCAGCAATATAGACATCCCCATTTTCGGCAATAGCTGTCTCTGTCGGTATATATTGTTCTTTTGAACTATACTTTCCGGATTCTTTCGGATAGGTAAAAACTTGAACTACCTTACCGTCAATAGTCGTCTTTATAACCTCATGACGGGTGTTATCTGATATATAGAGAAAGTCCTCCCCATTTTCAACGTTCAAGGTTAAACCGTGAGCGCCAGGATAATCTGTCCCCCAGGTTTCTAACAATTTACCAGACCGGTCATAAACAATCACATTGTTTTTAATATGATTCGTTAAGAGCAAAATCCGACCTTTAGAGTCTTGTACCATCTCATGACAATCATTCACTGGGTAGTAATTCGGATTCAACGCGCCCCAATTTAAATCAATTTTATACTGGTGACTACCATGCCCAATAATAGCATCTTTATAACGTAACAGGTTTGCACTTACCGAAGAATACGTCAATATCCCAGCCGAGGCAGCAGCAGTATTTATAATAAATTTTCTTCTCTCCATTATGCTAAAATATCATTGATTACTTTACCTTCTACATCGGTTAGCCTAAATCGTCTACCTTGATATTTATAGGTAAATTTTTCATGGTTGATACCAAGTTGGTGTAACATTGTTGCTTGAAAATCATGTACATGCACAGGGTTCTTAACAATATTATAGCCAAATTCATCTGTTTCGCCATAAACCATACCCGGTTTTATACCACCACCGGCCATCCACATGGTAAAACATCTTGGGTGATGATCTCTACCATAAGTAGTATCTGTAAGCAAACCTTGAGAATAATTAGTTCTGCCAAATTCGCCTCCCCATATCACCAAGGTATCTTCTAATAACCCACGTTGTTTTAGATCTGCTACCAACGCTGCAGAAGCTTGATCTACGTCTTTCGCTTGTTTTTGAATAGCACCAGGAAGGTTATCATGCTGATCCCATCCCATATGGTACAATTGTATAAAACGAACATCTTTTTCGGCTAATCTTCTAGCCAACAAACAGTTTGCTGCAAAAGTACCTGGAATTTTAGCATCTGAACCATACATTTTATAGATGTAATCTGGCTCACCATCAGTATTCATTACATCAGGAACCGAGGTTTGCATTCTGTATGCCATTTCATACTGTGCAATTCTACTTTGTATTTCAGGATCACCCGATTCTTGATAATGTTGATCATTAAGTTCGGCCAATTTGTCTAGCATAGACCTTTTCACATCTGCAGTAGTCCCTTTAGGGTCATTCAAATACAGCACCGGATCTTTGGCAGCTCTAAACTGAACACCTTGATGAAGAGAATGCAAAAACCCATTTCCCCATAGTCGCGTATATAGTGGTTGCCCGTTTGGCCTACCCGAACCTCTAGAAAGTAAAACCGTAAAAGCTGGCAAATTCTCATTCTCACTACCCAAACCATAACTCAACCAAGAGCCAATGCTTGGCCTACCTGGCTGTTGTGATCCTGTTTGAAAAAAGGTCACTGCTGGATCATGATTTATTGCTTCGGTATACATAGATTTTATGATACAAATATCATCAACCATCTTAGCGGTATAGGGTAACAGATCACTTACATATGTACCATTTTTACCATGCCGTTGAAAGCCAAAATTAGACCCCACAAGCGGGAACCTATCTTGTCCCGATGTCATACCAGTTAATCGTTGTCCGTTACGTATAGATTCTGGTAAATCTTCTCCCCTGCGTTGATTCAATAATGGTTTATAATCGAACAATTCAAGTTGAGAAGGACCTCCACTTTGAAAAAGATAGATAACCCTTTTTATCTTAGACGGATGATGCAAAGAATCTAAAACACCCTTTACTCCACCAGCTCCACTATCGGCTGTATATAAACCATTAGACCCTTTTCTGAATAAATTATTCCCGATTAAAGACGCTAATCCTATACCGCCAACGCCCATTGCCGCTTTTCCCAAAAAAGACCTTCTGTTCAATATTAGCGATCGCTCTTCAACTATTTTCTTTTCGCTCATAATCAGCCTCTATTTATAGTTTCATCTAAATTCAAAATCGTGTGCGCCGTTAACGTCATTGCAACCAACTTCTTTTTATTTATGTCTGAAGGCACACTACTTCTTCCAATACTTAAGTACTCATCGGTTGAGATATCTCCTTTTTCAACTTTTTCTAACATTTCGGTATAATAGGCAACCAATGATTTAATCTCAACTTCATTAGGCAATCTAGAAGTAGCCTTATAGAATAGTTTCTTTATCTGTTCATTCTCCGAATTCGGATTCGCAACCATCTCACCTACTGCAGCTACCCGTGCTGCTTCAACCATTTGTGGGTCATTAAGAAGAACTAGGGCTTGTAATGGTGTATTTGTCTCTTGTCGTTTTACTGAGCAATAGTCTCTAGAACTACTATCAAAGGTCATCATACTTGGCGGTGGTACGGTACGTTTCCAAAACGTATACAAGCTCTTTCTATACACATCATTACCTTCACTTAGTGTATATGAAGCTGTACTTCCACCTCCGCCACCAGTGGTTTCTTCCCAAATCCCATCAGGTTGGTATGGTTTAACACTTGGCCCACCCACCTCTCTATTCAACAATCCGCTAAAGGCCAAAGCTTGATCACGTATAGCTTCAGAAGATAAACGCAAACGAGAGACACGTGCTAAATATTTATTCTCTGGATCCTGCTCCAATTTCTCTTTGGTAGTTTTGGTATCTTGTTGATAGGTTGCAGACATCGCAATATATTTCAACATTTTTCTGGTATCCCAACCTTCAATACGGTATTTAATAGCTAAGAAGTCTAATAACTCAGGATGTGTGGGCAATGAACCTTGATTTCCAAAATCAAATGATGTTGCTACAATTCCATTACCGAACATCCGCTGCCATAACCTATTTACAGCTACTCTTGCGGTTAGCGGATGCTCATCTTCAAAAAGCCATTTTGCCAGCCCTAATCTATCCTTAGAGTATCCCTCAAAAGGTAGTATAGATTTTGGTGTATCAGGAAATACCTCCGCGCCATATTGGTCATAAATTCCTCTATCTAAAATATAGGAAGACCTTGGCTTTACCATTTCTTTCATAACCATTACCGGTACTTCTTTCAGCTCACTTTTTTGCAAATTGATAAAACCTAAAACGTCTTTAACTTCTTTTGAAGTAACCGTTATGTATGGGGTAGGTAATTCTGCTGCATTGGCCAACAAACCTTGCTCAGGAATAGTATTAAAAAAACTATAAAATTGAAAATGTTCTTTCTGACTTATAGGATCATATTTGTGATCATGACAACGGGCGCACTCTAAGGTAAGACCTAAAAATGCAGTACCTAATGTTGTGGTTCTATCTTCCACATACTCCACCCGATACTCTTCAGGAATTACTCCACCTTCTGCTGTAATTTTATGGTTTCTATTAAAACCTGTGGCTAAAATCTGTTCTAAATTGGCATTTGGCAATAAATCACCTGCCAACTGATACGTCACAAATTGATCATAAGGCATATTCTCCTTAAAAGCATGTATAACCCAGTCTCTCCATGGCCACATCGTACGCTCAAAATCATCTTGATAACCGTGCGTATCTGCATATCTAGCAATGTCCATCCATTCTGCAGTCATATTTTCAGCATAGTCGACCGATACGAGCAATGAATCTATGATTTCTTCATACTTCTCTTTTGATGGATTAGCAGCAAATTTTTCTACCTGTTCTAAAGTTGGAGGTAAACCAGTAAGATCAAACGTAATTCTTCTCAGCAACTTTTCACTACTTACAGCATCACTAGGGCTCAGGTTTTTTTCTTTAAATTTATCTAAAACAAAGGCATCAATCTCATTATTCCCCCAAATACTATCACCTTCATGCACAGGAATTTCTGGCTGAACTGGTGGAATAAATGCCCAATGCGTTTTATACTCCGCACCTTGTGCTATCCATTTTTGTAATATCGCCTTTTCGTAATCTTCAAGAACCAAATTAGATTCTGGCGGAGGCATTAATTGGTTTGAATCTTCTGCATAAATTCTATTTACCAATTCACTTTTAGAAACATCACCTGGTACTATGGCAAAGTGATCTTTGAGTTCCCCCAACACTTTATACGCTTCTTCAGGAGAATGAAGCGAAAAACCTCCCTCAACAGCATTCTTATCAGGACCATGACACTTAAAGCAACGATCCGACAAAATTGGTTTTACATGAAACGTGAAATCTATTTTTTCAGGAACTTGATTATTGTTATCCCCTTCTGCTAAAGCAATTGTTTTTTCAGATTTAGAGGTACAACTCACTAAAGCAACACAACAGAAAATTGCTACAATAAATATAACGGAAGACTTCTTAAAATTACTTATCATAGCATGCATGTTACAATACAATACTGAACTTACGAACTTTACCATATAGTAATAGTTAAAATTCGACCAATAACGATACAAGACCTCTAAATAATACTATTAATCATGCAAATTAAATGTGAAAATTTTATGATTATCACAATTAATAACAGATATATCGTTAAAACTATAAATAAAAGGAATTAGGTCTTGATTTTTAAGACAGGTATAGGTCGACCAAACCTTCTGGTGTACTTACATGTATGGTCTTATTCTCACGATCTACTTTGGTAATAATTTCATCGTTTAGAGGAATAAGCAATTGTTTGTCATCTTTTTGAACCTCGAACAAGGCTTGTGCAGTACTATCGTTAATACTTTGAATAATACCAATATCACCATGAACATCGTCTAACATGGTAAAACCAATAACCTCGTGAAAGTAGAATTTATCACCTGTAAGTTTTGGCAATTGATTTAGTGGTAAGTAAAGACCACATTTCATAATACGGTCTGCATCTGATTCAGATTTTACTTCTTCAAAATCTATACGAAGTAGATTAGATTTATGAAGCCGACATCTTTTAATAAAAAATGGAACCAGATTGTTTCCTAAAGAAACGAATACTGATTCCATGTTTTCGTATATCTCGGGGTCATCAGTATCTAGTTTTACTAGCACCTCACCTTTGAAACTATATTTCGAAACGATATTACCTAGGTAGAAACAATCTTCCTTTTGCATCGTTTCTTGTAAATTATGCTTTATCTTCTTCAGTAGCAGGAGCTTCTGGAGTTGCATCTGCAGCTTCAACAACTTGTTCTGGCTCACCAGCAGCTTCAACAGCTTCTACTTCAGCTTCAGCACTTTCGCCTTCTGGAACTTCAGGAAGTAATGCAGCAGCAGCTTCAGCAGCACGCTTATCATTTACTTCTTTCTCTGCTTTTAATGCAGCAACTCTAGCGTCAGCTTTTACTTTATCTAAACCACCTACTTTATCAGCGATAGCTTGTTCTTTTTCAGAAACCCAAGTGTTAAATTTTTCTTCAGCTTGCTCTTCTGTTAAAGCTCCTTTACGAACACCACCTAATAAGTGATGCTTTAAAAGTACACCTCTATAAGAAAGAATAGCTTTTGCAGTATCTGTAGGTTGCGCACCGTTTTGCAACCATTTTACTGTACTATCAATATCAAGTTCAATTGTTGCAGGGTTTGTATTAGGATTGTAGATCCCTAATTTCTCTAAGAATTTACCATCTCTTTTAGCTCTTGCATCTGCAGCAACTACCCAATAGAATGGTTTTCCTTTTTTACCGTGTCTTTGTAATCTAATTTTTACTGGCATATCACATTAATTTGTAGGGTGCCCGACCCTTGGTTATTAATTCTTTTTATTTCGCTTACTCTTAAGCGGGTGCAAATATAGCTGATTTTGACAAATACACAACATAATTTTTACAGTTTATACGAAACCTTCAACATTACCATTCTTGGCAAAATAAATGTGCGTTGATCGGTAATTAAAAAATCAGAAAAGGAGCTTTGTTGTTTAAATTTAGTGTCAAAAATATTGCTCACCTCTACTTCAAAACCCCACTCACTATCCTCTTTTTGGTAAAACAAGGAGGTATTTGTCTGCCATATTATATTATCATTAATAAGATTTACCTTATGATTTATAGTGAATTTACGTATCATAATTATTTACTTTTGAATATTAATAAGCTAACAACAAATGACAAGCAAAAACTTCATTATTCTTTTTATTATTCTTTTCACAAACTTTTTATATTCACAAATTAACAGCACTGTCATAGATTCTATATCTCAAGACCCCATACCGCATGTAAATATTTGGGTAATAGACCAAGATGTAAGTACAATGACTAATCTTCAAGGAATATTTAGCTTACCTAAAACTTATGGAAATAAAACATTGGTGCTTTCTGCGGTTGGCTATGTAACTAAAAGAGTATACGTAGATAAAATTGGCGATAGCATAACTATGGCACCACAAGTGGAGTACTTGGAAGAAGCTACTGTATTTGCGCCATCTAAAAAAAAGAAACTTTTTAAACTTGCGAGTATAATAGATAGGTCAAAATTGGGGGCCTACTTACCAGGATCTAAAAGCGCTAGAACCATGTTCGCTAAATACTATCAGTACGATGAAGATTACCAAAAAACACCGTTTTTAAATGAGATAAAAATTGCCACAAATAGTGAAATTAAAGATGCCAAATTCAATGTTAGATTATTTACCGTCAATAAAAACGGAGAACCAGAAGGCTATATCTACCCAAAAAATATAATTGTAACCGCAAAAAAAGGAAAACATAAAACAAAGATTGACCTGTCTTCGTTAAACCTAAAAATACCTAAAGAAGGTTTTTTTATCGCTATAGAATGGCTTTATCTTAAGGAAGACGGCTACTATTGGGACTCATACCAACCCGAAATGGGTTTTATGCAATTAGAAACCCATACAGGAAGTTGGCATTACCGCTACGGTAGATGGGTGAAAATTTGGAAGAATAGAGGTGAACATAAACATTATAAAGAGAAGTATAACCATTTAGCCATGGAGCTAGTTTTAAGCAATTAAATTATTCCCTATGTTTTTGAGTCCATCTTTACCTGTCAGAATATTAATTATTTTCCTTTATACCAACACGCTATTTTCTCAAATAAAGGCTATTGTATTAGACTCGATAACCAAAGACCCAATCCCTTATGTAAATATTTGGGTACAAGACTGGAATCTTGGTACAATGAGCAATACAGACGGAAGCTTTAAACTTGGCAGCTTTAACGGTACTAAAACAATAGTGTTTTCTGCAGTTGGTTACATAACCAAAAAAATAGCTAGTAATCAAATAACCAATACCATTCAACTTATACCGCAAATAACATACTTGGAGGAAGTTGTAGTCTTAGCGACATCAAAAAGAAAAAAACTAACCCAAAAAGTTGGAAAAATTCAACACTCTAAATTAGGCTTCTACTTGCCGGGATTTAAAGAACAATGGATATTTGCAAAATATTTTAGATATCAACCATATTATAAAAAGACACCCTATTTAAATGAAGTACGCATTGCAACCCATAGTGATATGGAAGATGCAAAATTTATTTTAAAATTGTACACTGTTAATAGTAAAGGAGAACCAGAAGGTTATCTTTTCAAAGACAACATCATCGTAACCGCACGCAAAGGCAAAAAAGTTACTAAAATAAATTTACAAGCATTAAAAATAGCTTTCCCTAAGGAAGGTTTTTTTATTGCAGTTGAGTGGATACCTTTTCAAAAGTATAGAAGAATGTGGGGTGCCATTCAACCAGAAATTGGTTTTATGCAACTAGAAACTCAAAAAGACAGCTGGTATTACCGGTATGGAAGATGGAATAGAATTTGGAAATTAACAGAATTAGAAAAATATAGAAACAAATACAATCACTTAGCCCTTGAACTGGTTTTAAGCAATTAAAGTCTGAAAAGGTTTCTTACTATAAACAATTAGATCAAGGTCGTTAATAACTCCTAGCAACTCCACTTTTTCAACACCTTACTTTTTAGTAATTTTATAAGCACTTTTTAGGCCAATGAACAGGCCTCTTTTGAACACTCATAAAATTCGCTATGTACCTCATCTTTGATACCGAAACCACCGGTCTTCCTAAAAATTGGAATGCTCCTTTTACTGACACGGACAACTGGCCACGTTGCATACAAATTGCTTGGCAATTGCATGATGACATGGGGATGTTGATTGAGCATCAAGATTATTTGGTAAAACCAGACGGTTTTACGATTCCGTTCGATGCAGAACAGATTCACGGTATCTCGACCGAGTTGGCAGAACAAAAAGGTATTCCGTTAGCAGAAGTTTTAGAGAAGTTCAATATTGCAATGTCCAAAACCAAATTTATTGTTGGGCAGAATGTAAAGTTCGACCTTAATATTATGGGTGCAGAATTTCACCGTTTAAGTGTTGAAAATCCGTTGCAAGAACTTCCTGTTTTAGATACTTGTACTGAACACACTGCTAAATTGTGTCAGATTCCTGGTGGCCGTGGCGGTAAATTCAAATTACCCACTCTTACAGAGCTACATCAGTATTTATTCGGCGAACCTTTTGGGGAAGCGCACAATGCAACGGCAGATGTTGAGGCTACAACTCGGTGTTTTTTAGAGTTGGTCAGAAAACAACAATACACTACCGAACAATTAGATGTTCAGCCTGATTATTTCAAAAATTTCTCGGAAGCTAATCCGAAAGAAATCGAACTCATCGGTCTTAAGCATATCAATCTCAAAAAAGCATCTAAGAAAATTTCAGATGCGCTGTGGGCGAAAGATACCGGTGGCGTTTCTCAAGAAGAGATAAAAGAAAATATAAAGACCTTAGAAGATGCGACCTTTGCCCATCTTCATAACCATTCCCAATTTTCGGTATTACAATCTACTATTTCCGTAAAAGATTTGGTAAATGCCGCTGGTGATGCAGAAATGCCGGCAGTTGCAATAACTGATCATGCCAATATGATGGGCGCGTTCCATTTCGTAAAAGAAATAGGTGCGTATAACAAATCTGTTCAAGCTAAGAATGCTGAAGCAATTGAAAAAGGTGAGGAACCTACGGCAAAAGAAGTAAAACCAATTATCGGCTGTGAATTCTTTGTCTGTGAAGACCATACCAATAAAAGTGTTAAGGATTACGGATATCAGATTGTTTTATTGGCCAAAAACAAAAAAGGATATCACAATTTGGCCAAAATGTCTTCTATCGCTTATACGGACGGGTTTTACTACGTGCCGCGTATCGACAAAAAAGTAATCCAAAAATACAAGGAGGATATCATTGTATTGACCGGTAACTTGTATGGTGAAGTACCCGGAAAAGTATTGAACGTCGGTGAACACCAAGCTGAAGAAGCCTTACTATGGTGGAAACAAGAATTTGGTGACGACTTGTATATGGAACTCATGCGCCATGGCCAGGAAGATGAAGAAAGAGTAAACAAGGTGTTACTAGAATTTGCCAAAAAACATGAGGTAAAACTCGTCGCTACAAACAACACCTATTATTGCGCTAAAGAAGATGCCAATGCACATGATGTTCTGCTCTGCGTAAAAGACGGAGAAAAACAAGCTACGCCAATTGGTCGAGGAAGAGGGTACAGATACGGACTACCGAATCAAGAGTACTATTTTAAGTCTCAAAATGAGATGAAAGAACTCTTTAAGGATTTACCCGATGCTATTTTAAACATATCGGAAATTCTTGATAAGATTGAACCGTATGAATTAGCACGTGATGTACTCTTACCTGTTTTTGATATCCCAGAAGAATTTAAAGACCCTGAAGATGCTAAAGATGGAGGAAATCGTGGTGAAAATGCCTATTTAAGACATATCACTTATGAAGGCGCTAAGAAACGATATCCAGAAATTACACCAGAAATAAGGGAACGTATCGATTTTGAATTGGATACGATTCGAAACTCAGGATACCCCGGATACTTTTTAATTACGGAAGATTTTATCCGTGAAGCCCGAAATATGGATGTATCGGTAGGCCCGGGTCGTGGCTCGGCAGCCGGTTCTGTAGTAGCCTATTGCTTAAAAATTACCAATATTAACCCCCTTAAATACGATTTACTTTTTGAACGTTTCTTGAATCCGGATCGTGTGTCCATGCCCGATATTGATATTGATTTTGATGACGAAGGCCGTAGTAGGGTAATGGACTATGTAATCAAAAAATATGGCTCTAATCAAGTAGCGCAGATTATCACGTATGGTACCATGGCCGCCAAATCTTCAATTAGAGATACGGCTCGTGTACTTGATTTACCCTTGAGTGATTCCGATAGAATAGCGAAATTGATTCCTACCATGTCCAAATTGAGCAAAATTTTTGGACAAAGTGAAGCAGATTTAAAGAAAAAATTTAGGGCCGATGATTTAGAAAAAATACATCAGCTTTTAAACATACATGACGGTGATGACTTAGAAGGGCAGACCCTTAAAATGGCCAGAATATTAGAAGGTTCTGTGCGTAACACCGGTATTCATGCCTGTGGGGTGATTATTACACCGAGTGACATTACCGACTTCGTCCCCGTTGCCACGGCCAAAGATTCCGATTTATATGTAACCCAATTCGATAACTCCGTTGTTGAAAGTGCTGGCTTACTAAAAATGGATTTCTTGGGATTAAAAACCTTGACCTTAATCAAGGATACCGTAAAAATTGTAAAGGCAAAACATGGTATTGATTTAGTTCCTGATGATTTTCCGTTGGATGATGAAAAGACCTATGCACTTTTCCAACGTGGAGAAACGGTAGGGGTTTTTCAATATGAATCTCCCGGGATGCAAAAACACATGAAGGATTTGAAGCCTTCCGTTTTTGATGACCTTATTGCCATGAATGCCTTGTATCGCCCTGGTCCGATGGAATATATACCTAGTTTCATTGCCCGTAAAAACGGTAATGAAGAAATCGCTTATGACCTTCCAGACATGGAAGAATATCTTAAAGAAACTTATGGTATTACCGTATACCAAGAGCAAGTGATGCTTTTGTCGCAAAAACTGGCAGGCTTCTCTAAAGGTGATGCCGATGTTTTACGAAAAGCGATGGGTAAAAAAATCTTTGCGGTACTGCAAAAAATGAAACCCCAATTTTTAGAAGGTGGCGCTGCAAATGGGCACCCTACAGAAGTTTTAGAGAAAATCTGGAAAGATTGGGAAGCCTTTGCTGCTTATGCATTCAACAAAAGTCACTCTACCTGCTACGCATATATCGCTTATCAGACCGCCTATTTAAAGGCTCACTACCCTGCCGAATATATGGCAGCCGTATTAAGCAATAATATGAACGATATTAAGCAAGTAACATTCTTCATGGAAGAATGTAAACGCATGGGCTTAGATGTACTTGGACCAGATGTGAATGAATCGTATTACAAATTTGCAGTAAACAAACAAGGGGCAGTTCGTTTTGGCATGGGCGCCGTAAAAGGTGTTGGCCGTGGAGCTGTAGAGACCATTGTAAAGAACCGTCAGGAAGATGGTTCTTTTAAATCGGTATTTGATTTAACAAAACGTATAGATCTTCGGGCAGCGAATAAGAAAGCATTTGAAAATTTAGCGGTAGCAGGTGGTTTTGATTCTTTT
Source organism: Maribacter arcticus (assembly GCF_900167935.1). GTDB lineage: Bacteria > Bacteroidota > Bacteroidia > Flavobacteriales > Flavobacteriaceae > Maribacter > Maribacter arcticus. The sequence goes on from NZ_FUYL01000003.1 coordinate 295,184, forward strand.
GGCACCTCACATAGAGCCCAATATTTTCATGATGAGGGTGATGGAATTACCTTTTTGGAAAAGGTTATCAAATACGGAGCAAAATTTCAAGAAAACGAAAACTCAGCACAAGTAAGTTTATTTGGCGATGCCAGTGAAGTACAAATTCCTGAACCTATGGTGCCCCCTTGCGAGGAATGGGGAACCATGGAAAAGTTGCGTAGGGAAAAAGAAGTAGTAGGCATCTATATTTCTGGTCATCCGCTAGATGATTTTAAAACAGAAATAAAGTCTTTCTGTAATGCCAATGTTGCCTGTGCTACAGATTTGCCGAGTTATGTGAACAGAGAACTCACCTTTGCAGGCGTTATCACCGATGTTCAGCATAGAGTTTCTAAAAATGGAAAAGGTTGGGCCGCATTTACCATGGAAGATTATACAGACTCCTTTGAATTTCGAATTTTTGGGGAAGAATATTTAAAATTCCGTCATTTTCTAATGATCAATTCTTTCGCTTATGTGAAGCTCTTTGTTCGCGAGGGTTGGACAAATAAAGACACGGGCAAGAAAGGTGACCCAAGAATGCAATTCAACAGTTTTATGATGCTGCAAGAGGTTATGGAAACCTATGCACGAAAATTGACCATAAAATTAAACATCACCGAATTAGAAGAAAACAAAGTACTGCAGTTAAAAGACACACTTGTAAATCATAAAGGAGAGCATCCTATTAATTTTATAGTGTATGAGATGGAGGAAAAAATAAAGGTCAATTTATCGAGCAGAAGACAAAAAGTACAAATCTCGACTGAATTATTACATCGGCTTGAAGAACAAAATGTACATTATAAATTGAATTAGACGAACTGAATTAAAACAACAATACTAAATTGAGTCTTTATCTCGTTAACAACACAGCTCTATCATGTACAAGCCTAATAGCAACCGTATAACTTAAATTTAGATAAGGATACGTGAAAACTAGCTATATATATATTGATAAATTAGCTTGATACCTTTATAGGTAAAACGAATCGTGACCCCGTAAGGAATCGGAAGAATAATTGACTAAATTTGCATAATCAATAAAAGTAAATAAGATGGCATTAGAAATAACAGATGCTACTTTTGACGAGGTAGTTTTAAAAAGCGATAAACCAGTAGTAGTAGATTTTTGGGCAGCATGGTGTGGTCCTTGTAGAATGGTTGGTCCTATTATTGACGAAGTTAGTACCGAATATGAAGGTAAAGCTGTCGTAGGTAAGGTTGATGTTGATGCAAATCAAGAATTCGCTGCAAAGTACGGTGTACGTAACATACCAACAGTATTGGTGTTTAAAAATGGCGAAATTGTAAGCAGACAAGTAGGTGTTTCACCTAAGAAAGTTTACACAGATGCTATTGATGCTGTTTTATAAGCTGTTTATATACAATATAATTTTCTTAAAAAGAGGATGTCTAACAAGTCATCCTCTTTTTTTTACCTAAATCTTAGCAGTTCAACCTTTGGAAGGTAGGGGGCAATTACTATCTTTAATCTCGTGAACTTACAATCAGAATTAAATAAATCATCTTTATTCTCTAATCTTGAACTACTTGCCAATCAAGTAGTAGAAGGGTTTATTAGTGGTATACACAGAAGTCCGTTTCATGGCTTTTCTGCAGAATTCGCAGAGCACAAAATCTACAATAACGGGGAAAGCACAAAGTATATCGATTGGAAACTATTTGCAAAGACGGATAAGCTCTATACGAAACGCTACGAGGAAGAAACCAACCTCAGGTGCCACATGATTTTAGATAATTCGGCATCTATGTATTATCCCGAGGTTGAAAATCTAAGCATCGATTCATTAAATAAAATCGGATTTAGTGTTCTAGCTATAGCAGCTTTGATGAACGTTCTTAAAAGACAACGAGACGCCGTTGGCTTAAGTATCTATTCAGACAGTTATAATTACTATGCTCCAGAAAAGGGAAGCGAGCGTCATTTTCAAATGTTATTGGCGCAATTAAGTGAGATTGGTAAAACAAAGAACCCACCAAAAGAAACGAAGACGTATACCTACCTACATCAGATTGCAGAAAATATAAAACGTCGTAGCCTAATATTCTTGTTTACCGACATGTTTCAAACCGAAAAAGATGACGAAGAACTGTTCAAAGCACTACGCCATTTGAAATATAATAAGCATGATGTGGTCCTTTTTCACCCGATGGACAAGCAACATGAATTATTTTTCAATTTTGAAAATACTCCAAAACGATTTATTGATGTTGAAACAGGTGAGCATTTAGACCTTTATGCAGACAATATCAAAGATGCCTACCATGAGCAAATAAGCAGCTATATTGCTGATATTAAGATGAAATGCGCTCAATATAAAATTAAATATGTGGATATTGATATTAAAAGTGATTTCTATACAGTACTTAACACGTTCTTAGTTGAACGAAATAAATTTCTTTAGACTAAAAAAATTTAAAGAAAATGTTTGTGCAATTCAATAAACAACATATATTTGCACTCGCTAAACGCTACGGTCTGGTAGTTCAGTTGGTTAGAATACCTGCCTGTCACGCAGGGGGTCGCGGGTTCGAGTCCCGTCCAGACCGCAAGAAGCTCTCAAGAAATTGAGAGCTTTTTTCGTTTATAAAAATTTCTTAGGAATAACACTAACTAAAGCGACTAGTTAAGTAGCTATATAACACTAAAGGTTTTTTATTAAATCACTTTGTAAAAAACAACGTAACTCTAGGTGGTTTTAAAAAATACTTTCTTAAAGGCCATAAATAACAGTAGTGCAACAAAGCCGACAGCCAAGCCGACACCAAACTCCACAAGTATACTTGGCACATTAGGCAAAAGATGATGAAAAAAATCAATGTTGTGAACAAAAATACCACCAGAAACTAGTAGCAAGGCAATTGTTCCGATTACCGAAAGCGCTTTAATCACCTTAGGTAATGCATTAACAAAAAAGTGCCCTATTTTATCTGAGATACTATCATCTTCTTTGTTGAGGTTAATTAATCTAAATCCGAATTCATCCATTCGAACAATTAGTGCCACAATACCATAAACACCTACCGTTGCTAATAATGCTACCACAGAAACTACAGCAATTTGAGTTACTAAAGGTTCTTTAATCACTGCGCCTAAAGCAATGATTACAATTTCTATACTTAAAATAAAATCGGTTACTATAGCCGATTTTACCTTTGTCTTTTCCATTTCCAAAATTTCTTCCTCGCTTATTTCTTCCATTTCTGCAACAGCATGGGCATGCTCATGGGGTACAAAAAATTCGTAAATTTTTTCGGCACCTTCAAAAGCAAGGTAGACTCCGCCCAACACCAATACCACCGTTACTGCCCAAGGTAAAAAGGCACTTAATAAAAAGGCTATTGGTAGAATTATAATTTTATTGAGAAGAGACCCTTTTGTAATGGCCCACAACACAGGCAGCTCACGTTTAGAAACAAAACCAGAAGCTTTTTCTGCATTTACCGCTAAATCATCGCCAAGTATACCTGCAGTTTTTTTAGTTGCAATTTTACTCATTGCCGCAACATCATCTAACAGTGCTGCTACATCATCTAAAATCGCAAAAAATCCTGAAGCCATTGTTTTGTATTTTGGTCAAAAAAAATTTATCCAAATCATATTTTAGAATTCTATCCGTATAAATGGTAACTTGAGACCCATTTTTAAGAGCTATCAGCCTATTTTTATTATAGGTATATCTAATATCCAACTAAAGAACGAAACATATCAAAGCATACCTATTAATAAAGATTGCTCTATTTTATGTACCTTAATTTTCTAATTAAACAACCAAGACCTTTCATGAAAAATTTCATATACCTATTAGGAATTACTTCTCTTTTATGCATAGGTTGTAACTCTAAGAAAGAAGAAATTCTACAAACTAGACCTAATATTGTTTTCATAATGTCTGACGATCACGCGTATCAGGCAATTTCTGCATACGACAATAGTTTGATTGAAACACCGAATATAGATCGTATTGCAAAAATGGGAATGCTGTTTACCAATGCAAGTGTAACCAATTCTATATGTGCACCTTCTAGAGCCGTAATTCTTACAGGAAAGCATTCTCACATCAATGGTAAAATTGACAATCATTTTCCTTTTGACACTACTAATGTCACCTTTCCACAGATTCTTCAAAAGGCAGGCTACCAAACGGCAATGTTCGGAAAACTCCACTTTGGAAATAACCCTAAGGGATTTGACCAATTCAAAATCCTGCCAGGTCAAGGCGCCTATTACAATCCTGATTTCATTACAAAAAATGAAGGTGAAATCAATGTAAAAGGGTACGTGACTGATATTATAACCGATATGACTTTAAACTGGCTAAAGACCGAACGCAAACCAGAAGATCCTTTTTTATTAATGTATTTACACAAAGCACCACACCGTTCTTGGTTAATGGCCGAACGCCATATGGAAGAATTTACCAATAGAACCTTTCCAGTACCGGCAACACTTTTCGATACCTATGAGGGTCGCCCTGCTGCGGCAGAGGCTGAAATGAGTATACTAAAACATTTAAGCTGGACAGGGGATAATAAAATTTACCCTGAAACCATCGATGAAATGAACGAACCAGAAATAGGCATCGATAAAAGAAGATTTGAAAATTCGGTAGGTAGAATGAATGCTGAGCAAATGGTCAAATTTAGAGCTCATTACGATAAAATAAATGAAGATTTTAAAAACAACTACCCTTCACTCAGCGATGAAGACAAAATGAAATGGAGATACCAACGCTATATGCAAGATTATCTAGGCACTATTAAATCTGTTGATGAAAATGTAGGTAGGGTGTTAGATTATTTAGAAGAAAATGATTTAATGGAAAATACCATCATCGTCTACACCTCTGACCAAGGTTTCTATTTAGGGGAACATGGTTGGTTCGACAAGCGTTTTGTGTACGATGAATCGTTTAAAACCCCACTTCTTGTTGCATGGCCCAACAAAGTAAAGCCGGGCACAACATCAGATGAAATGGTTCAGAACTTAGATTTCGCACAAACATTTTTAGATGCAGCCGGTGTAGAACAACCAACAGATATGCAAGGGGAAAGCCTAATGCCTATTCTTACTGGTAAAATGGAAGACTGGAATCGCGAAGCTGTTTACTATCATTATTACGAATATCCAGCAGAGCATATGGTTAATAGACATTATGCTATTATCACCAAAGAATACAAATTAATTCATTACTATTTTGACTTAGATCATTGGGAATTAATAGACCGATTAAAAGACCCTAAAGAATTAACGAATGAATATGATAACCCTGCTTATTCTTCTGTTAAAGAGAAACTGCATAACGAGTTAGAAGAAGTAAGAAAAAAGTATGGTGACAGTGATGAATTGAACCAAGAATACATAAATACCTTTATGGACGATGTAGAGAAAAATGGCATTTTCGGAGTCAATAAAGGGAAGCTAGGTGAGATTATTAAAAAACGCAATGAGAATAAGTAAAGATTAACTATTTTCTGTTATAGCTCTATTTAAGTCATGTGGTGTTGAAATAAATTTAAGATAAAATAGTTTAATTATTAGTAAATTCTTACCATGAAATCAGTCTTATACATTAGTGAAGCACTAAATTCATTTACGGCTCAAGAACTAAAAGAACTCTCTTTATCTTCTGTGCAGAATAATAATAGTAATGGAATAAGTGGATATTTATACTATAAAGACAAACATTTTCTACAATATGTTGAAGGAGATGAGCAGCATATTGATGAATTAATCAAAACAATTAAGTTAGACCCAAGACATCGGTTAATAATGGCCATTGAAGAAAATAACTTAGAGGAAAGAAGATTTCCAGATTGGGGTATGAAAAGTATCGTAGAAGTAATGTTCAGTAATAGTGTCGTTGAAACTACTATAATTAAAACATTGACATTATTTAAAGACAATAATTTAACGCTCAGTGCATCATCAAAAAGTCAATTGTTCAGATTGATGGATGAATTATCGGTAAGTGTGCTAGCTTAGCTGCTCAGACAAAGCCTATATCTCTTTTTTAAGCTTCTACAGACCTAATAACTATATTAATTACCCTTTGTGGTGTTTCTCAAAGAAGAGTAAGTAAGTGATCGCTAAAACTTAATGGTTATTATATTTGGTTTGATCTATAATTAGCTTGTATAAAGCAAATACATTGGGGTATAATTGGCTGTGGCGATGTTGCAGAATTAAAAAGCTGTGCACCTTTATAACAGGTCAACAACCCAAAACATGGTCAATAGCTAATGATAAAAGTGACCGTAGACTATTTTCTTAGCAAAGGCGAAAACCCCTGCCCCGCTGAAGATGTATTATTGTTTATGGAACTATTAGAGAATTTGAGTGGACGAACTACTTAATTTTTCTGTTTTGATAGTAACTCTAATTTAGCATAAAAATCTTCGAATAGAAGTCTGTTATCTAATTGTTGATAAACTCGAATAATTCTACCGTTTAGGTTAGTTTCATAAACTCCAACATCATTAATTCTTGGCGCTTGCTTAACCACATAAGTACTTGAAGATGGATCTGGCTCAAAAGAAGATTGAATAGCGGTCAATAGCACTAGGGGGTTATCTCCATAAATATAAACTTCACCAATAGGTATATTCCATGTATTCATTTTACCTAAAGCTTCTTTCATTACCCCATATAAATGGTTACCCAATTCACCCTTTCCTTTAACTCTTGTTAAAAGTTCAGCGTCAGACATTATCGGTTGCCTGTATACATTTCTAGGCACTTGCCATAACATTATGTTAGAGGTGTTGAAAATGACCTGAGCAGCTTTAATATCAATACCCAAATTGTATTCTAAAGTGGTATATCCTGGTGGTGGTATGGCAATGTCTGTATATTCTGGCCCACCAATCCATACTAAGGTTATTTTATCTGCAATTTTAGGCTCTAACAAATATGCACTTGCGATATTGGTTAAACCACCACCACAAACTACATAAAGAGGCAAATCTGTATCTGTTCGCATTGCTTCTTTAATAATTGCCTGTACGGCATCACTGTCTATTGGTTTCTTAACATCAGTCATGCTTTCACTTTTATCAGTGTAGACCTGTATCGAGTTTTCCAATTTTAAAATCTTTAGAATCTCTAACGCTTTCTCTTTCGCATACTCAGAAGTTCCTGGACCCCCAAAACCTCGTTCATATAAATGAGAAGCAATTACTCCACGTATCTCTACCGATGGTGACATCAAATGGTGTGCTAATTGAAAAAGTCCGTCTGGATCACCCCCTAAATCATTATCGATAATCACCCGCATACGTGGTTTTACCAAATCGTTTAATTCTGACAAATCATCCTGTTGTGAAAAACTAAAGATTGAAAAAGTCAAGAAAAAGCAAAATAATATCGATTTCATAAGATTCAGATTAGCATCTAAATTTAGGTTTTTTATAGATAATACATTCTACTAAATAGCAGGTTAGCGATATCAAACAAAAGAAGAACCTATACAATCAAAAAATAATTTCAGAAATATCTTTCGGTTTTTGTTTTTCTAACACGCGTTCATAAGAATGTTTTTAATTAACAGATGGTCAAATATTTAAAATAATAAATGTATTATTGTTACATATTGAGACAATAGAAAACTTATCCAAATGAAAAACATACAAATTCTAATATTCATTCTAATTCTATCTAGCAACTATTCCCCAGCGCAAGAGACCAACTCATTTCCTGTTCAAGTAAAAATTGAAAACGGAACTATAGAAGGTAATTATGACACCCATAATGGTATTCAGCGTTATTTCGGAATTCCATTTGCTAAACCACCAGTAGGTGAACTTCGTTGGAAAGCTCCACAACCGCTAGATAATTGGGATGGTATAAAGGAAACCAAAGCCTTTGGACCAAGACCGATGCAAACTATGGTTTTTGGTGATATGAATTCTAGGTCAAATGGAGTTAGTGAAGATTGTCTTTATTTAAATGTTTGGACACCGGCGAACATGGATACTAAAGATTTACCAGTACTTGTTTACTTCTTCGGAGGTGGTAATGTTGCCGGTGATGCATCTGAGCCACGATATGATGGTGAGAGCATGGCTAAAGAAGGTATCGTTGTGGTAACTACTAATTATCGTTTAAATATATTTGGTTTTTTAGCGCATCCAGAATTAAGTGCAGAGGCCTCATATAAAGCATCAGGAAATTATGGCTTATTAGACCAAAACGCAGCGTTAAAGTGGGTGAATAAAAATATTTCTGCTTTTGGTGGCGACCCGAATAAAGTAACCATTGCTGGCGAATCGGCTGGATCAATTGGCGCAAGTCAACAAATGGCTTCGCCATTATCAAAAAATCTAATTGCTGGTGCAATAGGGGAAAGCGGTGCTTCAATAAACCCTACAATGTCTCCGGTGACTTTAAAAGAAGCTGAAAAAACAGGATTAGAATTTGCTAAAAGTATTGGATATCCTACACTTGCGGAATTACGTAAATTGAGCACAAGAGAAGTATATGAATTATACAATAGTTCAAAAAGATTTGGGTTCTCTGCTGTATTAGATGGCTATTTTTTACCTAAGACCCTTCCTGAAATATTCGAAAGTAAAGAACAAGCCATGGTACCCTTATTACTTGGTTGGAATTCTGCCGAAATCCCCGGTATGGCATTTACCCAAGGTCCTTATTCCGAAGAAAATTATGTGAACAAGGTAAAAGAAGCTTACCCTAAGGAATATGCCAAGGTATTAGAATTGTACCCACATGGGTCAGAAAAAGAAATTGAATTATCGGCCACGGCATTAGCTTCTGACCGATTCATATCTTACAGTACCTGGAAATGGTTTGATCTTCATAGAAAAAATAGCAACCAACCTGTATACCGTTATTTATACAGCAAATTAAGACCATCTCTTGTTGATAACAACCTTGCTTCAGGTTTAGCTGGAGGAACAGTAGAAAAAGGATCTGAAGCACCACCAATGCCAAAAGCAGTTGGTGCGCCACATGCTTGCGAAATTGAATACTGTATGGGAAATTTACACTTGGTAAAAGACTATGCTTGGACTGCAGATGACTTTAAGGTTTCTAAAGACATGATGACCTATTTCGCTAATTTTATTAAAACTGGCAACCCGAATGGAGAAGGTTTACCAAATTGGGAAGCCGCAGAACCAAAAGACAGTAGACCTTCTGTTATGGTAATCGATACAGAAAGCAAATTAATAGAAGCCGAGAATGATGCACGTTACGAGTTTTTAGATAAAGCCTATAAAAACAATTAAAAGGATAGTTTTATAATTGGTATTGGGTTTCTTAAAAAGAAATACCAATTATGTTTTTTGAGTTACATTTTGTTTTAAATGTAACCACCAAAACCCGTAAATTGCCCCCATGAAAAAAATCATTCAAATTATTGGTGCCTGGTATGGCGCAAAGAAAATTGGAGGTGGTAAATGTGGATGTATAGGAACCTTTTTTGTATTTCTTATATTATTCTGGATTTTAGGATACGTACTTGACGCTTTTTAAGCAAGCTGATTCCCTAATCTATTTTCTTCTTGGTCATTCATTTTCTTTTGGTCAAAAACTTTGACGCTGGTTTTCATATCGGCATACCTTGGATCTTGAACAAAATCTTGTTTTTGTAGTTTGATAACTTCTATGCTTAAAAAGCCGAATTCGCTTACCACCTTACCATAGAATCGGTAAATACCTCTACCTCTAAACATAAATTTAGCAGCTACCGGCGGAAACAATACGGTGTCAAAAACCTGCCCTTGTTGATCTATTAGTGTTGCAAAATACATCGCCTTATTTGTATGTGTTTTAGTGCGTTTAACAGTCACCAAATAGCCATAGATATCGATATTTTTATTCAGGAATCTTTCAAAATCTTTACTGCCCGTGCTATTCAATAGCGGTTCTGACAAGAGCTCGAACGGGCTACACAAACTAAAGCCCAACAACTCTAGTTGCGTAAAAGCAACCTCTAAATTGGTACTGTATAATGAGGGAATTTCAAAATGTTGCTGCCGTGGTGCAAAAAGTTTGGGATGGTCTATTTTTTTTGTCTTGTTCAAAAAAAGATGTGCTTTCCATAACAACTCGTGTTTATTAGCATCCGTAAACCTAAAGGCGTCAATTCGTATCAAAATACTTACTTGCTCTATGGAAATAATCAAGCGGTCTAGAAAATCTTCCAACGAAATAAAAATTCCATTAGCATAGCGCTCTTTCAAAATACGCTCCATAACACGTTCTTCCAATTCACGTAAATAACCTAAGCCTAAATATAAATCGGTATTATATATTCGATTACCAGCATTACTTTTGTTTACGCAAGGCGGATGTATGGTAGCACCCAATATACGAGCTTCATGTACATAAAACTCAGGCCTATAAAATCCCCCTCCATTGTTAAGTACTGCCACCATATATTCTAACGGATAATAGGCGCGCAAAAACAAACTCTGATAGCTCTCTACCGCGTACGAAGCTGAGTGGCCCTTTGCAAAGGCATAACCAGCAAAACTAGCCACTTGGTCCCAAATTTCTTTAATGAGCTTTTCTTCATACCCCTTCTTTCTACAGTTATCCATAAACTTGTCCTGAACTTTTTGAAACTCTTCCCGAGAACGAAATTTACCGCTCATTCCACGTCTCAACACATCAGCTTCACCCAAATCTAAACCTGCAAAATGGTGTGCTACTTTAATAACATCTTCTTGGTATACCATAACCCCATAAGTTTCTGGCATAATTTCTAACATCACTGGGTGCGCCAACTCCTCTGCCCTACCTTTATTACGATGGCGTAGAATATACTCTCGCATCATTCCACTTTTAGAAACTCCTGGGCGAATGATAGAACTCGCAGCCACCAGCCCCAAGTAGGTATCCACTTCTAGCTTCTTCAACAACATGCGCATAGCGGGCGATTCCACATAAAAACAACCCATACATTGCGCCATTTTCACCATGTTATTGATTTTAGGGTCTTTTTTAAACGCCTTAATATCATGAATATCAAACTTGGAGAATTCCTCTGGGCGGTCACGCTCCAAAATATCCAATGTCTCCTTTATTTTAGATAATCCGCGTTGTGCGAGAATATCGAATTTATAGAGTCCGACATCCTCCGCAATCACCATATCGAACTGTGTGGTAGGAAATCCTTTTGGAGGCATATTGGTCGCCGAGAACCAATGAATGGGTTTCTCGGTAATTAAAATTCCGCCCGCATGTATACTCAGGTAATTGGGCATGCCGTGTAGCAACTGCGTGTATTTTAGCACTAAAGCCGAAATAGTATCTAGACGACCCGCTTGAATAGTACCATCGCAGAGCAAATCGATTTCATCTTTAGGAAGGCCAAATACCTTGCCCAGTTCACGTATAACACCGCGCGACTGAAAAGTAACATAGGTACCTAACAGCGCTACATTCTCAAATCGGTTAAAAATATACTCGGTCATTAAAGGTCTATCCCTGTGCGAAAAATCGATATCAAAATCTGGTGGATTAACGCGATACAGATTAATAAACCGCTCAAAATACAGGTCGAGCTCCATTGGATCTACATCGGTAATAAAAAGCAAATAAGCTACAATACTATTGGCACCACTACCCCGCCCCACATAAAAAAAGTTCTGCTTTCGTGCGTGCGAAATAATATCCCAATTAATGAGAAAATAAGAGACAAAACCCATCTTTTTAATGAGGTAGAGTTCTTTTGCTAAACGGTCTAAAATTGGTTGATCAATTTCTGGATATCTATAGGGCAAGCCCTCTTGACAGAGTTTTTCCAAAAAAACCTCATCCTCTTCCTTTGTTTTTAAATAAGTTTGAAGGTTCTGTGGTTTTCGGCCTTCAGAAAAATCAAAATGAATGGAGCAAGAATCCATCAACCGCTGTGTATTTTCTAGAATAAAACTATGTTCAGAAAAATGTGCCGCCAGATTAGGGATAGAATACATTTTTTCATCTTCACTCGCCTGTTCTGTAACCGACAACATACTGAGCAAGGTGTTATTATCAACGGCACGTAACAATCGGTGCGCATTAAAATCGCGTTTATTTCTAAACGTTACGGGCTGCAACAATACTATTTTGTCTCGTTGCTCCAATAATTTCGAAAAACGGAGTCGCTTTAATTCGCTAACAGAAACTCCTATAAACTCATTTTCTGCAAAGCTTTTCTTTTCATTCTGAAGCACTTTTTCAAACGGATAAATAACATATGCATGTTCAAACTTCGGAGCTATTTCTGGGATGTTCTTTCCTTGATGAATATGGTCTGATAGAAAATTATTGAGCTCTAAAAATCCTTCATTATTCATTGCAATACCTACAAAACAAGGCTCTACTCCGTTTCTAAAATCAATACCCAAAATAGGCCGTATATCATATTCCGATGCCTTACGAACAAAGTTTAAGCAGGCAGATGTATTGTTGATATCTGTCAATGCCAATTGCGTCACGTGATGCTCTTTTGCCAATTGCAAGAGCTCCAGTTCTGAAAAGGTACCGTAGCGAAGGCTGTAATATGTATGGCAGTTTAGGTACACGTTTTTTGTTGTTCGTTTTTTGTTTTTTGTGCTATTCGCTTGGCGCTGTTCGCTATTCGCTAAACGCTGGTTTTTGGTGGTTGGTCTTTTTGCGTTGGGCGCTAGGCGTTTTGCGCAATGCGCTTCAAAAACTAAAGCTTCCGGTGTGCTAGCACAACAGGTGGCAGGCCGTTAAAAGGATTATGCATTCGCCCAATAGTTTTGGCTCCCATGCCCGATGCTCGTAGTACACTCTTATCTCCATAGCGTTTACGAATTTCATCCATCGCATTATAAAGACTTAGAATTTCTTCGGTATCATCGAACAGATTAATTTGATAATTACCAGTAACCAAATGACTAAAACGTATGCCTATCAACCGTACCAATAGCCTACGGTTATATAAATTCTTGAATAAATCTAAAATCTTGGGAATCAAAATATGGTCGGCACTCGTATAGGGAATGCGTAGTTGTTTTGAATAGGTGTTAAAATCAGAATATCGAATTTTTACTGAAATACACGCTGTCAACTTTTCACCTCGTCGTAATTGATACGCTAGATTCTCGGTCATGGCAATGAGAATACCTCGCAGTCTATTTACATCAATAGTATCCTTATCAAATGTACGTTCGGTTGAAATCGATTTTCGTTCACAGAATGGGATTACGGGCGTATTATCTATACCGTTGGCTCTTTTCCAAATAACACCTCCATTGGCTCCCAATACCCGCTGCATGACCTCCATAGGCATTTCTTGTACGGTTCGTACTTGTCGTAAACCCAAATTTCGCAAGGTCTGGTAGGTTTTATCACCCACCATAGGGATTTTCTTTATAGAAAGTGGCGCTAAAAAAGGTTTCTCCAATCCTTCATCAATTTTCAATTGATTATTAGGCTTGGCCTCATTTGTTGCTACTTTAGAAACAACCTTGTTTGCCGATAGGCCAAAGGAAATGGGGAGTCCGGTTTCTCTGATGATTTTCTTCCGCATTTCAGAGGCATACTGGTAGCAACCAAAAAAACGGTCCATACCAGAAAGGTCTGCATAAAACTCATCGATACTCGATTTTTCAAATACGGGAACATACTCTTTGATGATTTCCGTCACCAAATCTGAGTGCTTGCTGTACTCCCCTGCATTACCACGAATCACAAAAGCTTCGGGACATAGTTCGCGGGCCATTTTCATGGGCATACCAGAATGCACTCCAAACCCGCGGGTTTCATAACTACATGCCGCTACCACACCACGGTCTCCCGTACCACCCACTAGCAAGGGTTTATTTTGCAACTCACGATTATTGAGTCGCTCTACGGATACATAAAATGTATCTAAATCTATGTGAAGTATGGTCTTGCTCATAACTATCCCTCCAAAAAAATCGGGATAGCTAAATTATGGATTATTTCCAATAATTAGGATTTATTCCTAATATTAACATTATTATATTTTAATAGCGAAGTCAGTTTTTTTGAGGTATGTACCAAACATCATTATTTAAATCCACCCCACCATCAAGTTCTTCTTGCACTACCCTGTCAATGATATAAATTCCTTTTGTAGCCATATGGTCAAAATCATCAATACCGTCGTTTGGAAACCCGATTCTTGTGCGATGAATATTAAACTTATCAGCAAATTTTCTATTAAAAGCCTTTTCAACCCCTTCTTTACCTAACATAAAACCCAATAATCCACCCCATGTTGCGGTAGGGTTATCAGAATCCCATCCACATAAAGTTCCAATTTTAATAGTTTCCTTTATATCGCCCTCACCATATAATAAGCTAACAATACTTGCCCCAAAATTAATACCTGCCGCAAAACAACCATTACAAGTCTCATCTTTAGTAGCCCATAAATACCCATCTTCTTGACGAATTTGATATTTCTCATGTAAAGCATCTCTAGCTTCTTCCCATGTAACTCCAGATTCATATTCCCCTCTTACAAAATCGAACATTTTAGCTGAGTATGAATCATTGGGTAATTGCTTACGGGCTTCTGCAGCCATCCAATTTAAATTCGCTTTAATAGATTTATCATCATCTGCCAAAGGAGCCAAAGCATACATAACTACATTAAAATTAGAAATCCACTCTGCGTTTTCTCTAGCAACGGTTTGTATGGGCAAATGCGCCATTTTCAGTGCTACATCTGAGCGCGTAGGAGCGAAAAAACCAAATATTTCGGTAGTCAGTTGAGCATCAATCATTTCATAATACTGGTTATTCTCAGGTAATCCTGTTTCTGGCGGTAGCATACCTTCCTCCATTAAATCAAGCGCTTGCTGATTTGAAACCCATAAATAATTTTCTTCTTCTTTTTTAATATGCTTTAACCATCCGGTCCTAATCATTTCACCCGTTAAGATTGATGTCTTATTTTCATAGAGCAACTGCTGGTACATATATTCAATATCAGTATCATCATCTGCCCCCCAAATACTGTCTTGATCAGCGAATAAAAAATCAATTGTCTTAGAATAGTTATTTGAGCCCCATAAATTAGGTTCATCGGGTTTACCCCAGTTATCACGAGTATAAAAACCTTCTCCTTTACCCTCACTATTGGGAATTCCAATTTTATCCATTTCGGTAATCAAACCTGTCCAATTGGCAATACATTGGCCCAACCAAAAACCATATAATTTATTCTTGTATGCTGATCTCGAGATTGTAATATCAATGCTTTTTGGTTGATAGGTTTTATAATCCAACAAAGAATCTTGTACTATATCGTGTGACATTTTTCCTGTAGAACCCATTTTATCCTTACAGGAAATTGCAGAAATTACTATTAATAATCCTAAAAAGTAAAAGCTAATTTTTCTTGAAAATCTATTTAAATATAATATCATAGTGAACAATTTCATACAGAATAAAGCTAAGTAAATAATATAATCTGATTATAGTTTCTATTAATAAATACCAAGTAAATTGCAATCTACTAAAGCACGGTAACATATTAAGGTTAAATACTATCTTTGAAACAAGACTTTATATATGCGTCAAAGCCCTTTTTTAATTTTATGTCTTTTAAGCCTGTTTACAGCAACTTCATTTGGACAAGGTAATCTGGATAGTGAAAATTCTGTAATTAACCTTACCAAACCCGATACAGGTACAAATTGGAACATTCCTGATAAAATTACTTTAGAATGGAACACCATAAATATTGACACAAGTAAAACTATCCGTTTTTTTCTGGTACGAAATGAAATGGTAGTTCAAGAATTAGGGACTTTTAAAAATGATGGTTTTGAAGAAGGCATTGAGCTTGCTAAGAATATTGGCTCAGGCAGTCGATATCAAGTTGTTGCCATAGAATTATTTCCAGACAATAAATTTAAGATAGCCAAAAGAGTGACTCCCTTCTTTACCATAACCAATGCGGCATCTGATGAGCGAAAGAAAAAACAACAATTAGCAAACATCAGTTCAGTTCCAAGTCAGAAAAAATCAAAACCTAAAAAAGCAATTGCTACTAAAAATACCGAAGTAACCCAAACTGAAAAGAAACCGGTCTTAAGAGAAATTTTTGAGGGTAGAAAAATTTCATACACCAAGGAATTACAATTCGATTCAGAAAATATAACTATAAAGATTTGGGATCATGGGAGACAAGATGGTGATATTGTTTCTATATACCTTAATGGCGTGTCAGTTGTTTCCAAATATTATTTAACGTATTGGAAAAAAGAATTTAACGTAAAATTGGACCCTAAAAAATCTAACGACCTATTTCTTTATGCACACAATTTAGGAGACTCCCCACCTAACACCGTGTCAATTGAAATATCAGATGGTAAAAAATCTGAGAATATTGTTCTTAACTCAGACCTTCAAAGTTGTGAAGCTGTATTGATTAGTGTTAAGTAATACAATCTCATAACTCATAAGCATACCCAATTGTTAAAGAACAAATCTGATATATTTACAATTGTAGCCTACCCTTTTAGAAACTGAATAAAATAGGCTATTAAAATACTTACAAATAGCCCGATATTTACTTTAGCAAAGTCTTTGACGATGATACGGTATGTTTTATTAAGCTCGTCTTTTTTAAGACGATAGCTAATTGCTATTTCCCTTCCTGCCAAAATACCTATAAATGCCCAAGTTGTGCTCATTGGTATTGTATTGATTGTCGTAAAAAATAACAACAATAGACCATAACACGCGTCAATTATAGTAGCTGAGCGTATATGTTGAGTGTTCGACTTTTGATTTACGATGCTTTGTATTTTGCCTCCTTTTACGTTAAAAATATAGGCCATAATCAACAAAATCAAACCTAAAGAAACAATAAGCTCGTACACCGAAAGGCTTCTAGGTAAAAAAACATAAATATTGGCGAAATCTTGTATAAGCCATTGTGACCATAAAAACCCTGTAGAAAACCATTGAGCAACCAACCAATATGGCTTTTGCTTCTTTTTATCCATCAATCGTATAGAGGCTGGAGATTCAAATTTTTTGGTTATTAATAAATATAGAACGAAGGCAGAAACGAAGGCCAAGGAATAACCCAAGACAGACTTTAAAATCATTTTTTCTATCAACTGACTAGAAGAAAAAACACTCAAAATCATAAATGTGGTACTTGCAGGAATTCCAAAACGTGTAATTACCAATAATGAAATAGGTGCAAGTAGGTACCACCATGGCATAGAGTCAGGTAATGGAATACCTGACAACCTCCCATACGATACATCACCTACATTTACATACCAGCCGTATACTAAAGTCAATGTCAATATTGACCCCGCAAATGCCCAAAGTAACCACCATTTTACACCCGAGTTCGAAGCGATAAATGTGCCCAATGTCTGAATTACATCATTCGCAATAACAGCATAGGCTGCTATAAAAAAACCTAAGTAGATAATATACTGATCCATATTATATTCAATTTACCACTTTTACATAGTTTTCTTTGCTGGTAAAAAGTGTGCGAAAGTATATTAAATTTTAACACGGAAATTAAAATTTAAAAATGTTTTAACACACATGTTTTCAATATATTGGACATATAATTCTACCATCAAATTACGCCTATATTATAGTTCTAGTATGCAATTTTGAATAATCTAAATTTAACAGTATCCCTTTTCTTTTAATTACCACTTATTCCAATATTGTTATTCGGCATTTCTTTCAACATATCTAATAATATGATTTGCAATGTTTTTGCCAGTTGCATTTTCAATGCCTTCTAAGCCTGGTGAAGAATTCACCTCTAATATTAGAGGACCACGGGCTGACTGTAGCAAATCTACCCCTGCGATTCCTAAGCCCATAGCCCGAGCTGCCTTAAGTGCCGCATTTTCTTCTTCATCAGTTAATTCTATGATATTCGCACTACCACCTCTATGAAGATTTGACCTAAACTCACCTTCTTTTCCTTGTCTCTTCATAGCACCTACTACTACACCGTCAACTATAAATACTCTTATATCTGCACCTTTGGCTTCCTTTATAAATTCTTGTACGATTACACGAGCTTGTAGCCCATTAAATGCTTCTAAAATAGACTCTGCTGAATTTTGATTATCTGCCAACACCACTCCTAAACCTTGAGTTCCTTCCAAAAGTTTAATAACTAAGGGAGCCCCGCCTACACGTTCAACAATTTGACTTACATCTTTTGAGTAATTACTAAAAACAGTTTTTGGTAGCCCTAAGCCCGCTCTAGACAAAATCTGTAGACTTCTTAGTTTATCTCTAGATCTAACCAATGCTTGAGATTCAGTTGCGGTAAAAACCTTCATCATTTCGAACTGCCTTACAACAGCTGTACCGAAAAAAGTCACAGAAGCCCCAATTCTAGGTATAACACCGTCTACATCAGTAATTTCTTGCCCTTTATAAATAATACTTGGTTTTTTCTTTTCAATAACCAAATTACATTTGGTATGATCTACAACTACCATTTCGTGACCCTTTTTCTCTCCGGCTTCAACTAATCTCTTGGTAGAATATAAGTTTGGATTTTGTGATAGAACTACAATCTTCATATTACTTTTTTGCTTTATTTAGGTTATTAATTTGAATTAAAAGTTAGAATTTCGACACTTGAAATTTGAAAAAATAATTTAATCAAAATACTTCAGAACAAGCCTAAAGGTCGAAAATCAAGTTAACTTTATTATCCCTTAACTTTTAGGACTAGTAATCGCCAAGATAATCTTTATTATGAGTGTTTATATTTATATACTCATATATTCAAAAGCCACTTTTAAAACTAAATTTTTAGCGGTTATAAATATGTACATCTCTTTAAGAAAATGGAATGATGCTATTATTTTTAGATTTTAATTAAGCCGTTCTTCTCGATAACCATGACAGTATTTTGCACTAACTGGGTGATTGTCAGCACCACATTTATGGCAAACATAAGGCTTAAAGGTATTTTCTTGCACTTAAATTTTAGTCATCTCAGAAGTTCCTTTACCTGTAGGTATATCGAGTATCCCATAACCTACTGTTGTTACGGTTACTATAGTCCGCTATTTACTTTTACTCGCTAATTGTGGGTGCTTTCCATTTTGCGGTTCCTACCTTTTTACTATTTGCGGCGTTGATTGCCGTGCCTGCCCTACGCTTGTCATAAATCATGGCGAAGGTCATTATCAAACTAGTGCCTATAATTACAAAAAGAAGAATACCCTGGTCAAAAGTAGCCACTTGTGCTTCTACCGGTATCGCGTAAAATAACAACACCGTAATCAATCCCCTTGGTGCTATAAACAATTGAGGTAATATATCCTTACCAACAAAAATGAACAATAGCACAAATCGAATAGCGTATATAGAGAGAATGATAAGCGAGCTTATAAGTGCCACATTCAAATTAAATATAGACGTAATGGCAATGCTCAGTCCGAATATTACAAAGAAAAAAGTACGCACAACGAAAGCTGTTTCACCCGTTATCGTATGAAGCTCATGATAAATATGATGCGCTTGTTTAAACTTGAGATACTTTGACAATTTGCCTTTGAAGAACAACTTCATGTTTGCAATGACCAAGCCAAATATCAATATGATTATTAATGAGGATAGGTGCATTTTTTTTCCAAGACCATATAACAACAATAACACGGCAATCAGCAAGAATAGCTTAATATGGCTTTTGATATTTTGAAAAATAAGGATAATGGCATAACTAGCTACAAGGGCAATTACAACCGTAAGTATTAAATTACCAAAGAACCCAACTACGCCTGCATCTTCTTCTGGGTTTAAGCCACCAGTTAAAAAATAGAACATCATAATCCCCAAAATATCTGAAAATGTACTTTCATACACATGAAACTCTTTTTTATGCTCTTTTAACCCGGTAACACTCGGTATTATAATGGCACTTGATAGAATAGACAGCGGCGTTGCGTATAACCATGCAGACTGCATGCTCATTTCTGGTATAAATTGATATAAAATTAATGCTGCGATCCATGCGGATGCTACTAAGCCAAATAGACCTATAACCAACGATTTTAAGATGGGCATCAGTTTTTCTTTCTTCAGTTCTAACTCTAATGCTGCTTCAAGCACAATCATAATTAGACCTACAATACCCAATACTTCTAGAATGGGAAAAAAGTCTATATCACCGACATTTGCATATTTTAAACCATATTGAATAGCAACACCTAGAATTATCAGCATTAATACCGCTGGTATATTGGTCTTACTAGAGATTCTATTGAATAAAAATGATAATATAATAATGATAGATACCTCGATAATGAGATTATAAGAAGATAATATGTCCATTATGCTTTGTTGTTTTGAGTTAAGGTTGTGCTTATTTTATTTTCGGCCAAGAATGCCATAAAGTCCTCATCATTCGCACCTTCTTCTAAGGTGTACTGTAATTTTAGAACATTTTGTATCTCACTTTCCCGTACCGATGGCGGTTCTTGAAAATTCAATATCGGATTTGCAAAAAGAAAATCTAGTAGTTGTTCTTTGGTTAATTCTGTATTGAGATAAAGCGTATGTCTATATATACCTGTATCTTTAGAAGTTATAGAGAAACCATATTTGTCTATCGCCACATATTCTAAAAAGCTTTGGCCAGACTCGGTACTTATTACCATACCTTGGGGCAGCAGTTGTTTAATCTCTCCTTTGAAATTATCAATAGTTATCATTGACCCCTGTGTAACCAAAGGATTCATGTTTAATAAAAGTCCGCTGATATAATTACGTATTGGCATATAAGCCAAAGCCCCTATAATGACTAAAAAAAGACCATGAACCACATAATTTATGGCAATAAAGTCTAATATAATTAGCAGAAATGCCACTGGTTTATATACTGAAAGAATATTTTGCAAAAGGTTTAAGCCTCTTTTTGTGAACAGATTTTTTCGCGAAAATTGCTGTATCACTACTTGAAGCGTTTTTATTAACCAATAGAGTATAAATAGCCCTGTTGTTAAGTAAAACAAGCCTTTCCACGTATTGAAAGATTCTATTGTTTCCATTTATTTTAAAATTCCTCTATATATTAAACTTTTTCGGACTTCGTGTGAGACTACAGTATTAAGGGATAAATACCCTTTTTCATTACGCACTAAAACCTTCGTATTAGCCAAACGCTTTAATCCTGATTCATAACCATCGTCATATCGTTTGCCAAGAAATGCCTTTATAGTAAGCTCATCTATTATGAAATATAATAAAACATACTTAAGTAGTATGGCTTCTTCGTTAGTGAAAAAATCTGGCAAGTAATGCGTACTTTCTACGTAAACTACTTTATTATCTGTGGTTAGATTGGTACCGTAAGTCCATGCTTGTAAAACTTCACCTAAGTTATTATCGAATTTCTTACAGAGTCTATGAACCAGCCTTTCGAATTGACGAGGTGAAAGAAGCTCATCATTATCATCTACTAACTTTCTATGTGAAGCACCATGCCTTAGTCTTACTGCATTAAATACCTCAGTAGTTGAACTTATTGATACATCTATATATGTAGAAAAGGAATTGGAAAAAGATATACGATGGTCTAAATGCAGCTGCATTAGTTTAGAGACCGAAATTATCAACAAAATATCATCAGATTCAGATTCAATAAACTTTAGGGTTGCCCTTACATTATCTAAAAAACTATGTGCTTTATCTTGCCAAAATTCCAAGTCATCAATTATTACAATAGGTTTTGAATTGAATCTTGATTTTTTAATTTCTTGTAAAGCTTCATTGAGGTTTTTTGTGGTTTTAAATTTTCTTCCCTGAAAGGAAATAGTACTGTCAGGAGCTAGCACTACCACCTCTTTTCTTAATCTATTTTTAACCGCCTTATTTATGAAAGTTGATTTACCGCTATGGTCATCCCCTACAATTAAAATAGATTTATGAAAACCTTGATCCCAATGAGCAAGACACTTATCAAATATTATTTCCTCATTCGTTCTATCCGTCAAAAAATGGTCACCCAAAAAACTTTTGTTCAAAAAAAGCATATCATATTGTGCATTCTCCTCTTTGAACATTCTATGTGCGATACATTCTGTAGCGGTATCAAGCACATCGCTAGTTTTTACAGATACAACTTTATCATAAGCGGTATTAACATTGCCGAAAAATCCTTTTAAGCGTCCCATCCAATTAGTGAAACGATCGTTGGTCTCAGAGGTATACTGAGTAAGGGAACTCTGTAGTGAAACCTCTAAAAACTCCTCTTGATGATAAATAGATGTTGCTAAAAACTCCGTTTTCAACTTATTCGAAATAGTATTAGATAGTTTTCTCTGCGCTTTTAAATTCGCATCAAAAGTCTCTTCGATACTTTTAAATGACTGTGAATCTATAGTTGAACCAGAGATACTTTCTTGATTTTTAGCAACAACCAGGCTCCCTTTTAAGTTAAGTATACTGTGTTTCGCAAACGCGATTAAATCAGATTTATAATCCCAAAGGGCTATTACTTCTGGCAGAATATTAAAATCCAACCATTTTTTAGCCGATTTTCCAAAATCCACTCTTTTTTCTAGAAGTAAACCACCTTCTGTAGCTACAGGAATATTGGTTCTTGACAAGTTATTAGATGTAAAGGCAATAGACTGCGTAAAACTTTCTTGATAGTTTTTTGGCGTGTCGATACTAGTTTCTATTTTTTCAAGAGCATGTATAATATGGCTAATATCTTCCTTACCTACTATTTTTTCAATATTAGAAATACTTAACTTAAGTTCTTTTATAATAGCTTCAGACTCAGTAACAGACATGGCTGTTATCTCATTTGTATTATTTGATAGCTCTTGGAAAACACGTATTGACTGGTCGACAATTGAATCATTATTATTTATATTATCCAATTGACCCAATATTATCTCAAACTGTTTTGTGTAGGTGTTCCATGGATTTTGGTGATGCCTCACTTTTGAATCGATTCCCTTTTTTCTCTGGCTTAACCTTTCTGTTAAAATTTCTTCTTCCTTAAATTTTTTAATAAAAAACTCTACGGCTTCAAAAAGTATATTTTGTGATGAGACACTATGGTTTTCAAGGGCCTTTTTAGAAACAACGCCCTCTAAGTGTTTATGCTTAGCTATTTGTAATTGTAAAAGCACATCTCGATGAATAAACATGATATCTTTAAAAAAATTAGGTAATCGATAATGCATTAAATACGCCACCTCACCTATTTCATATGCTTCTCTTTCAAGCAGTTCAAGTTCATTCTGTCCAATAGACTGGTAGTGCTTACAAATTTCAATGAATTTTTTATTAATAACCTCTATTAGTTCCCTTTGAGACCTATTTTCAAGCAAAATACCATTATAATGGGTTAAATCGTTCATTAAATCATGAACTGCTTCTTTCAAAATAGAACTAGGTGATGCTACTTCATTTTCGGTCATAGAGATCGTACTTTTATTGCATTGATATTAATTTCTTTTTACGCTTGGTATGAAAAAAGTTCCTTAAAAATAGTTGAAAAAAAAACATACGATAATATTATCTTTTTAATTGACTACCCGAAAGCATGTTTGCTCTAAATTAAACTTATTGTAATTAAAAAATTTCAATAAGTTTATTACTTCTCAAAAACCATAATTAAAATAAGGTTTTAATCTAAAAACTGATAATTGTGATAAAAGGTGACGAATATTTATTTGCTTCAGCAAATACAGGCGTAATCATCGCAAGAATCTCTAATTTTCTGGTTGAAGAAGATATTCCTCTATTAAATTGGCCTAGTATCAATGCCATAGGCGCATATACATCTTGTCTTAAATGTTTTCAACAAAATAATTAAAAAACAAAAAAAACCCTAACATTCTAAAATTTAGATTGTTAGGGTTCTACTCTGTACTCGAGGCGGGAATCGAACCCGCACTCCGAAGAACTGGATTTTGAATCCAGCGCGTCTACCAGTTCCGCCACTCGAGCATAATTGCCGTTAAGAAACGACATCCCATAAAAATAGGACTGCAAAACTAAATAATTATTTTCTTTCTATCACCAAAAATATCAAGATTTATGCGTTAGCAACCAAATTTAATTTTTAAATTTGCACCTCCTTAAAATTAGAACTTCAACAATTTATCGAAGCAACTATTTGGGAAACAACAATTAAAGACATGCCATACCAAGTTCCACAACCGAAAATATTTGCTTGCACCCAAAGTAAAATCTTAGGCGAAAAAATCGCTAAGGCATATGGAATGGAGCTGGGCAATGTGATTTTTTCCCGTTATAGCGATGGGGAATTTCAGCCTTCATTTGAAGAATCTATCCGAGGTACACGAATCTTTATTATAGGTTCTACACACCCAGGCTCAGAAAATTTAATGGAGATGTTGCTAATGATTGATGCTGCAAAAAGAGCATCTGCACGTCACATTACTGCAGTAATGCCTTATTTCGGCTGGGCAAGACAAGATAGAAAAGACAAACCTAGAGTGCCAATAGCAGCGAAACTTGTTGCGAAAATGCTAGAAACAGCAGGAGCTACTAGAATTATTACCATGGATTTGCATGCTGATCAAATACAAGGCTTTTTCGAAAAGCCTGTAGACCATCTTTTCGCATCTACCCTGTTTTTACCATATTTGAAAAATCTTGGATTAAAAGACCTTACTATAGCCTCACCAGATATGGGAGGTTCTAAAAGAGCATACGCCTATTCTAAAGCATTAGATTCTGATGTAGTTGTTTGTTACAAACAAAGAGCAAAAGCAAATGTTATTTCTCACATGGAATTGATTGGTGACGTACAGGGGAAAAATGTTGTTCTCGTTGATGATATGGTCGATACAGCAGGTACTTTGACGAAAGCAGCAGATTTAATGATGGAGCGTGGTGCTATTAGCGTAAGAGCTATTACAACACATGGCTTACTGTCAGGTGATGCCTATGAGAAAATCGAGAAATCGAAACTAACAGAATTAATTATCACCGATTCTATTCCAGTAGAAATAAAAAGTGATAAAGTAAGAGTATTAAGTTGTGCGAATCTATTTGCAGATGTTATGGACAAGGTTCACAACAATAACTCTATTTCTTCTAAGTTCTTAATGTAGATCAGAAGAAAAATTTAAAGTAGAATATTAATTTTTAATACATATAATGAAGTCAATTACAATTAAAGGATCAGAAAGAGAAAGCGTGGGCAAAAAGGCAACGAAAGCCCTACGTAATGCTGGAAAGGTTCCTTGCGTAGTATACGGAGGGGATAAACCATTACACTTTTCAGCAGATGAACTAGCGTTCAGAGACTTGGTTTACACTCCAAATGCACATACAGTTGCAATTGAATTGGATGGTGGAGCTTCTGTTAGAGCGGTTATGCAAGATATTCAGTTTCACCCTGTAACTGATGCCATCATACACATTGATTTTTATCAATTGTTCGATGATAAAATGGTTACTATGGACATTCCTGTTCGTTTAGAAGGAAATTCTCCAGGTGTTCGTAATGGTGGACGTTTATTATTTAGAAAACGTAAACTGGCTATTAAAGCATTACCAGACAAATTACCAGATTTCTTTGATATCGATATTTCTAAATTGAAAATCGGTCAAAACATATCTGTTGGTTCATTGTTAAATGATGATTTCAGCATTCTACATCCTGATACTACTGTTGTTGTACAAGTTAAAACTGCTCGTACCGCGGTTGTTCTTGATGATGAAGATGAAGAAGGAGAAGAAGGTGCTGAAGGTGCAGCAGAAGAAACTGCTCAAGAATAGACCTCTTTTTTTAAGATTTACTAATAAGCATCTCGATACGTGTATCGGGATGCTTTTGTATTTTTACCCCATAATTCTAACAAGCTATGTTCGGTTTTTTCAAATCATTATTTACAAAACACGGCATAATTCAAGACGAGAAAGACCCCATGAAGAAATATTTAATTGTTGGCCTTGGTAATATAGGCGATGAATATGCGGAGACCCGTCACAATATTGGTTTTAAGGTATTGGATGAAGTGGCACAAGCAAACGACTTTACTTTTGAAACAGCAAAACTTGGTGATATAGGATCATATAAAATCAAGGGCAGAACCATAATTTGCTTAAAACCGTCAACATATATGAACCGTAGCGGCAAAGCATTGAAGTATTGGATGGATAAAGAAAATATTCCACAAAGCAATGTTCTTGTTATTACAGATGACATCAATTTACCTTTTGGTACTATACGTATTAAAACAAAAGGAAGTAATGGCGGCCATAACGGCTTAAAGGATATAGAGTTATTTCTACAAACTATTCTCTACAACCGATATCGTTTTGGTGTAGGTGCAGATTTTGGCAAAGGCAGACAAGTAGAATACGTATTAGGACAATGGGACGACGAAGAAAAAGCATTGTTACCAGAGCGATTAAAAAAATCAACCGAAATAATCAATTCATTTGTACTAGCGGGTATTGCTCGCACTATGAATCAATATAATAACACGTAAACTATAGTACTCTAAAATTATAAATTCCTGAATTAGATTTATTGCCTTCAGCATCGATTACAATTATACTCCAATAATAAACAGTATCTGCCGTGACTGAAACCTTTATACTATTAACTGTAGGCTGAAGTGTTCGAATTAAGTCGACCGGAATTGCCTCTACCGAAAAATAAACTTCGTAACTAACAATATCATTATCTAAATCTGATGCTGTCCAAGACAAGGTAACTTCGTTGTTAATATCTTTAAATACATTTTCTGAAGACGCTGGACTCACATTCGTTGCAGGAAAAGGTGCAAACGTAGTTCTTGAACCAGAGTTATAGAAATTCCACACCTCACTTGATACCGTTTGGTCTACCTGATTATTTTTTGAGCGCACTATCCAAGAAAATTGCTCGCCTTTTGCTAATGGTAATTTTGCTGAATTACTAGATGATGCAATAGTCTGCACAGTACCTGTAGAAGTATTGGTTACTCTTAATTCATATGTTTCAGTATTATCTGCTGTAGACCACCTAAATTCTACCTGACTCGTTTCTTGTCCTAAGCTAAGACCAGTAGTGCATTCAGAATTTTGTTCTGGAAATACCAATTGCACAGCTTCTGGCGGGGAAGGCGTACGCTTCTTTTTACAACCCGTAAAAGCCATCATCATACATATACCTAAAAACAAAAACCGCATCATTCTTTAATTACTTTAGAGGTTCCTTTTATCGTCTTACCTTCATATTTCAGGTAATAGATACCGGTAGACAATGAACTTAAATTCAACTCTATTACACCTTGTTGTACATATTCACTAGAACTGGAAATCAATCTTCCATCAGCACTAAAAATACTCACATTTATATCTTCTTCGGTATTGCCCAAATAAACTTGAACAAAATCTATTACAGGGTTTGGGAAAATTATTGGTTTCTCAAAAAAGCTTACTTGCTCTTCATAAATTCCTTGGCAAGGAATATCGGTAAACACCTTTAATGTATTCCATCCTTTTCCTAAATCTAAAACCACACTTGAAGCCTCGGTCTGTATAGAAATTCCGTTTAACTCTATGGTATAGAAAGAAGAGCCTTCCAACTCAAGGGTAATCTGCGTGCCATCTAAAGCCATTTTAGATGTGACGCTTAGCGGCTCAGGTTCTGTTATTTGAATCTCTAAGCAGTATTCATTGTAAGAAATGCTTCCGTCTGTTGCAGTAATACAAAGCGAATACGTTCCAGAACTTAAATTTGCCAAATTAAAGGAATTCGAAAAATTCTGAGTTAAATCAAGTCCATTCCCTAATACTCTTATCTGATAATCAAGGGCAAGTTTAGGAATTACAGATAATGAACCATCATTATTCTCACTACATGTTTCACTTACCAAACTTACGGTGAAATTTTCAGCCGGAAAGCGGTAAACTGAGCATCCTGAGGCATTTACCTCTAAACCATCTGGCGTACCAAGACAAAGGTCATCTCCGTCATCAAAAACTCCATCGTTATCATCATCTGGCCTAAAATCACCTTCTACACAAACTTCAAGAGCAAAGACTTTTAAGCTACCACCATCTGAAGGTGCGTTATCTCGAACTTCTAAAACCCATTCTCCAAGTATAGATTCTCCATTAAAAGCACTTAGACTGCCTAACGGTTTTACCATACCACTAATACCTGGGTCAATCGAGCAATTGAACGATGGACTATCATCATCAAAAGTGGCATTTATATTTCGTGCTTCACCACAAGAACTAGAAACCAAAGTAACTACAGTACCCGCTGGTGATGTTAGACTAATGACCAAATCTGCCAAAAAAGTATGATCAAGGTCTATTACAACATTCATATCGGCCACAGGCAAGTCTTCATAGAATACAATTTTAGAACTGATTACCGGTGTACCACTGCTTGAAATAGAAATAGGCAATGCTATATCATCTTTTGTCGTGCAATTAAACTGTATGGTAGAAAAGCTAAATACTGTACTGAAAACTCCCTCTCCGCAATCATTTTTCGGTTTTACCCTCCAGAAATACTGACTATTATTATCTATTTGTACCGGGGAATAGGTAGCTGTACTCACAGTAGCAAATTCTATAATATTTGAAAAACCAGCATCAGTCGAAATTTCCACATCATACAATGTGTTGCCCATTTCCGCATTCCATTGTAAAATAATATCCTTTGAAGCATCTACAAAACCGTCTTCAGGAGCCAATAATTGCACCGCTTCAAAATTATCATCGTATACTCTTAACTGTAGAATAACCTCTTTAGTAACCGTCGCAGAAGTTGCCAAAACTCGTATAGGGTATGTACCAACAGCTAAATTCGAAATACCTACAAAATCAATAATAACAGGTGTATTAGTAGCATCAGCAGATACAGGAGTAAACTGCGCCGTTAAGCCTGCGGGCGTTCCAATAGCACTGAACGTACTCTCCTCATTAAAGCCTAAGCCCATCTCATATGTAAAAGGAACACTAATATCGTTTGGCTTGCACACATCATATACCACCTGCTCAAAATTCAATACGATTTCTGACGGTGTTATAGAAAAATCAGCAGCGTTAACAGCAAAGAAGATATTATTATCAGCTTTTACCATAATACGACCTGCACTGGCCGAAATATTTGGGATAATAACACTTTGATTTCCATCATTTATAGTGTTTTCAAGTAATGTTATAGGATAGGTAAAACCGCCGTCTGTAGACAAAAATACTGATACCGTTTCAGCACTAATGGGTGCAATATTGGTATTGGCTACATCCCAAGAAATCGTTTGTACCGAACCTGCTTCAAAGGAAAGTTCTGTAATTTGTGAGGTTACTAAAAATGGCCCTGCTTCATTTATTACGGACACCCGTAACTCATCTGAAATTGATTGGCCACCGTTTAAAGCATTGTCGCGCACCATCAACGAAAAATTAAATTCACGACCAATATTCGAAAGTGTTTCCCAAGCTTCTCCCACTGTAGGCGTTGTTTGTGTCAATTGCCCACTCAAAATTAGATTCAAATTCGGAAAATAACGATCCGGTAAAGTACTAGGAGGTAATGACCTAAAATTGGCCCCTGCCGGATTATTGGGTCCGAAAGTTGCTTGGGTAACGACCCCATTATCTATCTGCTCCCAAGTATAACTTAGTATATTTGAAGCATCAACATCATTTGCCACACCTGTTAATACGAAGGGTGTTCCTTTAGGTATGCTATAGTTAGACAAAGGAAGTAACGTTGGTGGTGAATTGGTCAATACCTGAGTTTGTCCACAAGAAACCGTTTGCAGATAATCTCTTATTTGTACGACACTCACATAATGAAAATAATCATTACTATTCGTTGCTACGTTATTGCTGCCTGTAATACCAGCGTAACCCATAATTGTAGTACCACTAGCTGGTTCAACCTGTACTGTGGTACCTTCAGAAATATGTGAAAAAGAATGGTTTGCCCCAAATTGATGCCCCATTTCATGTGCTACCAAATCAATATCAAAAGCATCACCTGTGGGTGATGACAACGTAGTATAGCCACTACCCTTTCTATTATCTGTACAAACCGCACCTATAAAGCCAGAATTACCATCTAAAGTATTATCCTGTTGATTAAAAAGATGTCCTATATCATAATTAGCCTCACCTATAATATTGGTAAGGGTACTTTGAACTTGAGCACTTAAACTTCCGGTATAGGGATCAGTCTCAGGATCAGTATATATTACTAAATCAGTATTATCGATTAATTCAAGGGTAATTGCCAAATCACGTTCAAAAATTGCATTTATTCTTGTCAAGGTTGCATTGATTGCCGAAAGTGCATCTGCCTTTGTACCGCCATGAAATTGGGTATATTCGCCAGAAGCAGAAATTGCGACCCTAAAAGTTCTGAGAGTTTGATCATCTACTAATTTTGCCGTTATAGTCTGAGAATAGTCCATCATTTTAGGCATCGTACGACATATAAAATCGATATCTCGCTCTTCTTGATCTGTCCTTCGATATAAAACATACGTATCGTCAACTGATTTTTGCATGAATAGCGCTCCATTTTCCCCAGGAGTACTTATCATACTTTGTATACCTTTCGGAGAAACACTAAAGCGAACCTGCAATGTTGCATCATGCAACGCAGTACCTTTATATGATTTTATACTAGGATATTTTTCTGCAAGCTTAGTCGAGAATAATTTTGCCTCTTCTACTTTAAAAGGAACAAGATTGCCCTTTTCATCAGGAAAATAAATAATTCTAAAACTCTCTTTTGCAGATAGAGCATATAAAAATTGATTCTGATTCAAGCTAAAAGCGATTCCTCTATCAACTTTTATACGTTGTTTAGAAAATTGTTTAGCGAGTGCAGTTAATTCCGTATTTTTCCAATATGTAGATTGAGCTACCCCGTAAAAGGAAAGAAATAGTATGGTAATTGAAAAAACTAGGCGTAATTTTACAATCATTAAGGGGCTTTTATCTCAAATCAAATATAAGTCTTTTTATTTTCTATCATAGGTGATTACAGTCCGCAACATTTCCAAATACAAAGAAGAATATCCCACAGTCATTACTATTGGCACTTTTGATGGGGTGCATATAGGTCACCTAAAAATACTGAACAAAATCATAAACCATGCCAAGAGCACGGAATTGAAATCATCAGTACTTACCTTTTTTCCTCATCCGAGAATGGTTTTACAGAAAGATACCGATATTAAACTATTGAATACAATAGACGAAAAGGTCAGTATCTTAGAACGACTTGGATTAGATATTTTAATTATTCATCCGTTTACCATAGAGTTTTCTAGACTTACCGCTACAGAATTCGTTCGCGACATTCTAGTAAATACATTGAACATTAAAAAAGTCATTATCGGCTACGATCATAGGTTTGGTCGTAATAGAAATGCCAATATTACAGACCTAATAGCTTTCGGAAATGCGTTAGATTTCACCGTAGATGAAATACCTGCGCAAGAAATTGATGATGTATCGGTAAGCTCAACAAAAATCAGAAAAGCCTTAGAGGATGGAGATATAGTTACAGCAAACAGTTACTTAGGCTATGAATATATGCTTACAGGCACTATAGTCAGAGGAAAAGGAATTGGTAAGCAATTGGGCTACCCAACTGCAAACCTATCTATAGCTGAGAGTTATAAGCTAATACCTAAAAACGGTGCATATATAGTAAAAAGTGAGCTAGATGGAGCCACGGTTTATGGCATGATGAATATAGGCTTCAACCCAACAGTAAATGGTACAGAAAAATCTATAGAAATCAATTTTTTCGACTTTGATGCCGACCTTTATAATAAAAAGATACAGGTAGATATTTTAGCGCGTTTACGTGACGAACACAAATTTGAATCGATAGATGGTTTAAAAGACCAATTAGCGAAAGACAAAGAAAAATCTCTTCAATATATTCTGCGATAAAATGTTTAACAAGTTATTATTTCAAAAGGTAGATAATAGCTCACTAATCATTTTTCGCATATTCTTCGGTATTTTAATATCTCTTGAATGTTTTGGAGCAATCGCTACAGGATGGGTAAGACGAAATCTAATAGACCCTAAATATAATTTTCCTTTTATAGATTTTGACTGGCTACACCCATTACCTGGTCCGAGCATGTATTTCTATTTTAGTCTTATGGGCCTTTTGGGTCTATGTATAGCTTTTGGTTTTAAATATAGGGTGAGCATAATTACGTTTACCCTACTATGGACAGCAACTTATTTAATGCAAAAGACCGCCTATAACAATCACTATTATCTACTTATTTTAATTTCTTTATTGATGTGCTTTTTTCCAGCGGAAAAAGCAAAATCAATTGATGTAAAACTGAACCCAAAGCTAGAGACCAACTACATGTATAGCTATGTGAAATGGACCATCGTGCTTCAACTCTTTATAGTTTACGTATACGCATCTTTTGCCAAAATATACATAGACTGGTTAGATTTCAGTATGATTGAAGTATTAATGCACCCAAGAAGAAATTACTGGTTAATCGGCGAAGTTTTGCAACAACCTTGGGTACATACCATTATTGGAACGGCAGGTATTCTTTTCGACCTACTAATTATTCCAGCTCTGCTTTGGAAACCCACTCGCAAAGCTGCCTTTCTAATATCCATATTTTTTCATTTATTCAATTCCTTCATATTTCAGATAGGCATATTTCCTTATTTGGCACTAGCATTCAGTGTGTTCTTTTTTGGACCAGAAACCATTCGCAGTATATTCTTCAAATCAAAAGAACCGTTTACCAGCTTTAATAAAATTGTAGTTCCAAATTACAAAAACAACCTACTATTACTAATGTGGATATACTTTATTGTTCAGTTATTATTACCCGTTAGGCATTATGTTATTGAAGATAATATTCTATGGACAGAAGAAGGTCATCGTATGAGCTGGCGAATGATGTTGCGCAGCAGAGTTGGCAAAGGCAATTTTAAGATAGTTGACAAAAATACCGGGCAACTAATTAAGATAATCCCCAAAAACTACCTTACGACAAGCCAAGAACGAAAAGTGTTTGCATACCCAGATTTTGCATGGCAATTCGCCCAATATTTAAAAATGGATTTTGAAAATAAGAATATGGACGTTGCCGTGTATCTAGAAGATTCTCAAATCAGCATCAACGGAAAACCTTATATGCCCTTTTTAGATTCAACCACCGACTTGGCGGCAGAACCTTGGAAACCATTAAAACACCATAATTGGATACTGCCTTCGAACTTTAAGGAACTCAAGTAGCTTTTTAGAACTTAACAGTTCGCTGGCAAAGTTGAAGCGGCATCCCCCAAGGATCTCGTAACATTACCAGATGACTACCATCTTCCTTAAAAATTTCTTCAAAAAAACTAGCTCCAGCCTTTAGTAATCGTTGCTTATCTTCTTGTGCATTTTCAGAAATAAAAGCTACATGAAACGTTAAAGGATGCCTATTACTAAAATCTTCGGCTAATTCATCTTCTCGTTTATAAAATTCAATAACGACGCGATCCGTACTATCGGCCAAAAAAGTCATGAATGGAGATACCTTCTGCTGGTTTGCTATAGTTAGCCCTAAATGGGTACAATACCAATTAACGACCCCGTTAATATCAACCACATTTAATGCAAAATGTTCAAAAGTCATTTTATTCGATGATTAGACCTTAAAAGTATCTAATTTAAAACTAAGATTAACGTAAATTTGTAGTCAAATACAGCCAAAAATGTTACAATTACAGACCATCCGGGAAAATAAGAAAGAAATTATCCTTGCCCTTGGAAAAAGAAATATTGACGCTCAAACCCTCTTAGATAATGTTCTTCAATTGGATGAAAAAAGACGTACAACCCAAACTCAATTGGATAATGTCTTGGCTGAATCTAATTCCCTTTCCAAAGAAATTGGTGCATTGTACAAAACAGGAAAGGCTCAAGAGGCCAATGTATTAAAAGAGAAAACAGTCCATTTAAAAGAGGAATCAAAACAATTGGGTGAAGATTTGAATGCAGCTGCAGAAGAGCTTCAAAACTTGTTGTATCAAATACCGAATGCTCCGCATACATCTGTACGTAAAGGTAGTAGTGAAGAAGATAATGAAGAGGTATTTAAAGAAGGAGATATTCCAACTTTAGATACTACAGCACTACCTCATTGGGAGTTGGCAAAAAAGTATGACATCATAGATTTTGAATTAGGAGTTAAAATTGCAGGAGCAGGTTTTCCTGTATATAAAGGAAAAGGAGCCCGTTTACAACGTGCCTTAATAGCTTACTTTTTAGATAAAAATACTGAAGCAGGATATACTGAAATTCAAGTGCCCCATTTAGTAAACGAACTATCTGGCTACGGTACAGGGCAATTACCCGATAAAGAAGGTCAAATGTATCATGTTACTGCAGACGACCTGTATTTAATACCTACAGCAGAAGTTCCTATTACCAATATTTTTAGGGATGTAATCGTTAATGAAAGCGATTTCCCAATTACATATACTGGCTACACACCTTGTTTTAGAAGAGAAGCAGGTAGTTATGGCGCGCATGTGCGTGGTCTGAACCGTTTACATCAGTTTGACAAGGTTGAAATTGTACGTGTAGAGCATCCTACAAAATCATATGAAGCATTAGATGGCATGGTAGAACATGTCAAAAATATTTTAAGGGAATTAAAATTACCGTATCGTATTCTTCGCCTTTGTGGTGGTGATTTAGGGTTTACCGCCGCTCTTACTTTTGATTTTGAAGTGTTTTCTACAGCGCAAGACCGTTGGCTAGAAATTAGTTCTGTTTCGAATTTCGAAACCTACCAAGCCAATAGATTAAAATTGAGGTATAAAGATGAGAATGGTAAAAATCAATTAGCACATACCTTAAACGGTAGCTCTTTAGCTTTACCTCGTGTTTTGGCAGGTATTTTAGAAAATTATCAAACTCCAGAAGGCATTAAAATACCAGATGTATTGGTGCCATATTGTGGTTTTGAAATGATTGATTAATCTTGATCTAATTTAACTTTTAGCACTGCCAATTTGAAATGGTAGTTGTAAGAACAATCAATAAACACGCTCTGTAAACTGGTTTACACAGCATGTTTATTATAAGAATTTACCTAAATTTAAAGGTTAGTTTAAAACATAATTCGCATATGGAATACTTTACAACAGCATACTCAGCCTCAAAAACAAATGCTACAATAGCCATAAAGCAGTCAAAAATTGATTTTGGAATTACCCCAGAAACAGATAATAGCCTTCCAAACCCAGCAGAATTATTCTTAGGTTCATTCTCGTCTTGTATTCTTAAAAATGTTGAGCGTTTCTCTATTCTAATGCATTTTGATTATATATCTGCTGAAATTTCGGTAAAGGCAACACGTTTAGAAAAACCTGCCAGAATGGACGAGATAAACTATGTGCTAAAAGTGCATAGCAAAGACAATAATTTAAACATAGAATTACTTAAAAAGAACATTGAAAAGTTCGGTACAATATATAATACTGTTAAGTTATCTTGTGCGATAAATGGCACTATTGAAAAAATTTCAGAATAGCAAAAACGAAAATTTTAATCCGCCTATTTTTGCAACGAATAAAATCTCAATTTTCCTGTAAACAAACCAACTTGAAAATGAATATTCACTACAATAAATAAAAACCAAAACATGAATTGGATTGTTTTAATTATTGCAGGGGTATTCGAAGTTGTCTTTGCATTCTGTTTGGGAAAGGCCAAAGAAACTACAGGAAACGAAATGTATTTATGGTATGTAGGTTTTTTCGTTGCACTATGTATTAGCATGGCCCTTTTAGTAAAGGCAACGCAAACTCTACCTATAGGAACAGCTTACGCCGTGTGGACAGGTATTGGTGCTGTTGGAACAGTGTTACTGGGTATTGTGGTATTCAAAGAACCTGCTACTTTTCTTAGACTACTTTTTATCACTACCCTCATTGGCTCTATTATTGGGTTAAAGGTGGTATCTCATTAAATTAAAGCAATTAGAAATTCAGTAACTATTAAGTAGATTTACAGTCTACTTTTTTAAGATTATAAATAGAATATCTGATTATCATGAATAAAAAAGTTACAGATTATCTTAATGGACTTACCCAATGGAAAGATGAGCTTATAAGGCTTCGAGAGATAATTCTTGACTGTGACTTGGTAGAAGACTTTAAATGGAAGCATCCTTGTTATACTTATAAGGGTAAAAACATTGCACTGATGCATGATTTTAAGGAATATAGTGCCCTTCTATTTTATAAAGGAGCACTTTTAAAAGACCCAAAGAAAATACTGATTCAACAAACGAAAAATGTACAGGCCGGTCGACAAATTAGATTTATAAATTTAGAAGAGATAAATCAATTAGAGGCTGTAATTAAAAGTTATTTACTTGAAGCTATAGAGCATGAAAAATCTGGTCAAAAAATACCAATGAAAAAGGTATCTGATTTTGATTTTCCGTCAGAACTAGGAGATAAATTTAAAGAAAACCCTGAACTTGAAACTGCCTTCAACAATCTAACACCTGGGCGACAGAAAGGTTATTTACTGAATTTTTCTCAAGCAAAACAGTCTTCAACGCGACTATCAAGAATAGAAAAAAATACGAAGCGAATTTTTGAAGGCAAAGGATTAAACGATTGTATTTGCGGACTTTCTAAGCGAATGCCGAATTGCGATGGCTCTCACAATCAACTCTCTTCTAAATAATTTTTTTTACGCACGCGTTGTTACCGTCACCTATACACCATCTTATAGCATTCTACGTATCTTTGAATATGCGTTTTCTAATTTTCCTTATTTCGTATTTGTCACTAGCCACTTTTGCTTGGGCTCAAGAAAATTTTTTGGCAAAGCAATATTTTGCTGACGGCGATTTTGAAAAGGCAGTGGTTTTCTACGAAAAATTAGTAGAGAAAAATCCGCGTCGAACAGAATATGCACAAGATTTAGTTGCCTGCTACCAACAATTAGAGCGTTATGAAGATGCAGGTGAATTTCTCAAGGAACGTTTAAAAGACCGAAACCCCTACCCTACTTTATTGATAGATTTAGGATACAATCACGCCCTTCAAGAGCAGCCAGAAATGGCACAAACCTATTATAATCAAGCCTTAGATATTATTCCTAAAAATCCGAATTACGGATATGCCATCGGTCTTCAGTTTCAAAAATATAGTTTATTAGATATGGCGATTAACGCTTTTGAAAAATCAATGCAGCTTAACCCAGCATTAGATTTCAACTTTCAATTAGCACGTATTTATGGCGAACAAGGTAATATTGAAGCTATGTACAATTCGTATCTGAATTTGGTTATGGACGGAAAAACTTCAAAATCGAACATTTTAAGGAGTATCGATGATTTCGTTTCAGAAAATCCTGAGGATACCAATAATATTCTATTAAAGAAAGTATTACTTGAACGAGCTCAGAAAAATCCGGATATTGTTTGGAACGAATTACTTAGTTGGCTTTTTGTGCAACAAAATCAATACAGCAGTGCCTTTAGGCAAGAAAAAGCCATATTCAAGCGTATAAACGGTAGTTCTACAGTGCGTTTAGAAAATTTGGGTGATAATACTTTAGAAGCTGAAGATAACGAAACAGCTAAAGAGATTTTTAGCTATATCATCGATAACACCAACAATGAGATTACCAAATTAGATGCAGAATTAAACCTACTCGATATTGAGTTAATAGACGCCTCTAAAGGTCAGTTAGAATCAATTCAAAAAAAATATGACCAACTTATAGATATTTACGGGTACAAGTCACAAACACTTCAACTTCAAGTAGCCTACGCAAATTTTCTCACGTTTAAAAAAAATGAGCCACAACCAGCGGAAAAGCTTTTAAAAAATAGTCTTGAACTGCCTTTAAGTGACCGTGGAACTGCGTATCTAAAATTAGCTTTGGGTGATATATTGGTCTATGATAAAAAATTCAATGAAGCTCTTATTTATTTCTCACAGATACAGCAAAAATTAAAAAATGACGTTCTAGGGCAAGATGCCCGGTATAAGGTTGCTCAAACAAGTTTTTACAAGGGTGATTTTGATTGGGCGTTGACACAGTTAAAGGTTTTAAGAAGTTCAACTTCACAATTGATTGCAAATGATGCTATGCAATTAAGCTTGTTGATTTCAGATAATTCCTTAGAAGATTCTACACAAACAGCTTTAAAGAAGTATGCACGAGCAGATTTTCTGTCCTATCAAAACAAAACCGATGATGCCATAACTGCCTTAAATGATATTCTTGAAAACCATAAAGGCGAAAAAATTGAAGACGAAGCCTTACTTAAGCAGGCTGAACTGTATGAATCACAAAAAAAATACGACGAAGCCCTGTTGAATTATCAAAAAATAATCACCTTTTATGGTAATGGCATTTTGGCCGATGATGCGTATTATGCATTGGGCGAGCTTTACAGAAAAGTTTACAAAGACACCGCAAAAGCTAAAGAACAGTATGAAAAAATAATTTACAATTATCAAGACAGCTATTATTTTCCACAAGCACGAAAGAACTTTAGAATATTAAGAGGCGACTCAATTAATTAAAAACATCCTCACAATTATATTTAAGACACTGTTCAATTAACTTTGTATCTAACATGTAATTTTAAGGAAGAATCTGAATTTAACATATGTACATTTATAACGTAACCACCAATATTGAAGAAACCAGCCATGATGCTTGGGTAAAATGGATGAAAGAAATTCATATACCAGAAGTACTATCTACTGGTAAGTTTCTAAGTGCAAAATTTACAAAAGTATTGATTGAAGAAGACATGGGAGGTTTCACCTATTCGGTTCAATACACTGTAAAGGATAAAGCTACTTTAGAACGATATTACGAGGAAGACGCTCCTAAATTAATAGAAAGTATTCAACGTAATTTTGCAGGTAAATTGGTTTCCTTTAAAACTGAATTAGAGGTTGTAGATGAATATTTTGTGCAGCGTGCTACTGCCACACACTATATGTTCACCTATGGTACATTACAAGAAAGAGAAGTACAATTAGGCGTTTTTTCAAGACCCTTAACTGGTTTTGAAGATGAATTACCACTTTATATTCTTTCGGATACAAAAGTAGCAGGCTTATATCCAACCGTGCATCACACCGGACAAAAAGAAGATCGTATTAAAGGGCAAGTCTATACGCTATCTCATCAAGAATTACAAAAAGCAGATATTTACGAAGGGGAGGCCTACGAACGAATTCAAATTCAATTGGCTTCTGGTAAAAATGCATGGGCATATATTGCAAAATAAGCTTGGCTTAAGAACATAGTATGGGAACGAAAAGGCAAAAAAATAAAGGTGATAAATATGCTCATAATAAGCATCACGAAAAAGGACCGGTAAAGGCAAAGAAATATCTAGGTCAGCATTTTTTAAAAGATGAAGATATCGCAAAACAAATTGCAGATACACTTTTACAAAAAGATTACAAGAATATTGTAGAAATCGGTCCGGGTACCGGGGTGTTGACAAAATACCTACTAACACGAGACATTAACCTGGTGGCGATGGACCTAGATTCTGAATCCATTATTTACCTTAATGAAACATTTCCGTTAGAACATCATAAGTTGTTGGAAGGAGAAGGTTCTTTTAAGGTGATCGAGGCCGATTTTTTAAATTATGACCTACAAACATTGTTCGGTGATGAACAATTTGGAATTACAGGTAACTTCCCCTATAATATTTCTACACAGATTGTATTCAAAGTACTGGAATTAAGAAATCAGATTCCTGAATTTTCAGGAATGTTCCAGAAAGAGGTCGCGCAACGAATTTGTGCACAAGAAGGTAGTAAGACCTATGGAATTCTATCTGTTTTAGCACAGGCTTTCTATGATACTGAATATCTTTTTACGGTACAGCCAGAAGTATTCGACCCGCCACCAAAAGTACAATCGGGCGTATTACGATTAACCCGTAAAACAAATTTTCAACTTCCCTGCGACGAACAATTATTCAGAAGAGTAGTAAAAACCGCCTTTAATCAACGTAGAAAGACCTTACGGAACAGTTTAAAAACCTTCGCCCTTTCAGATATTCTCAAAGAAGATGCTATATTTGACCAGAGACCAGAACAACTGTCCGTAGCAGATTTTATAGCATTGACGAAGAAGATAGCAGATGATACCCTTTAAACTTACCGAAGAACTTGTAAAAGACATAGAACAGCACATTGAAAATAAAAATGATGCTGAACTAACCACATTGTTTCAAGATGTCCATTATGCAGATATTGCAGAAATCATTAATGAACTTGATGATGATGAGGCTACCTACTTAATTAAATTATTAGATAGCGATAAAACCTCTGATATTCTTACTGAGTTAGATGAAGATATTCGTGAAGCGATACTAGGCAACCTTTCCTCGCAAGAAATTGCAAGCGAACTAGAAGAACTAGATACTGATGATGCAGCTGATATTATTGGTGAACTCCCTAAAGAGCAAGTACAAGACGTTATTTCTAAAATTGAAGATAGGGAACACGCCAAAGATATCGTAGACTTATTGCGCTATGCAGAGAATTCTGCTGGTGGACTTATGGCGAAAGAACTCGTAAAAGTGAACGAGAATTGGAATGTATTGACCTGTGTTAAAGAAATGCGAGCACAAGCTGAAAATGTAACCCGTGTTCACTCCATTTATGTAGTTGATGATGAAGACAAGCTTAAGGGACGGTTATCCTTAAAGGATCTATTGACTACTTCTACCAAAACACATATTAAGGACGTTTTTATTAAGAACGTAGATTCGGTCAACGTAAATGAAGACCCCGAAGAGGTAGCTCGTATTATGAGTAAGTATGACTTAGAGGCTATACCTGTAGTTGATGAAATTGGTAGGCTTGTTGGGCGTATTACGATTGACGACATTATTGATGTTATTAAAGAAGAAGCAGAGCGTGATTATCAAATGGCTGCTGGTATATCGCAAGGTGTTGAAGCAGATGCAAGCATTTGGGAACTTACCCGTGCACGTTTACCATGGTTGATTTTAGGCCTTTTTGGAGGTGCGGCAGCAGCCGTTATCATGGGTGGTTTTGAAGAAATGTTTCGCGCATATACCGTATTGTTCTTATTCACACCTTTGATAGCTGCAATGGCTGGTAACGTGGGTGTTCAATCTAGCGCAATTATCGTACAAGGTTTGGCAAACGATGATATAAAGGGAAGTATCGGTAACCGTTTGATTAAAGAAATGCTACTGGCCTTATTAAACGGGTTTATTCTATCATGTCTATTATTAGTATTTACTTGGGTCTGGAAAGGGGACTTCTTAACCTCTTTGGCAATCTCTATTTCACTTATTGCTGTAATCGTCGTTGCAGGCTTTATCGGCACATTCGTTCCTTTATTTCTTCACAAAAGAGGTATTGACCCAGCAATCGCAACAGGGCCTTTTATAACCACCAGTAATGATATTTTTGGGATTCTAATTTACTTTTCTATTGCGAAACTCATTTTAGGTATTTAATAAACCAGGATTCTTATTTTTAGAAAACCGCTACTTTACGTATCTTACTTTGTACAATACACGCTATTGATTTACAGCAGTGATGAAGTATTTTTTTGTCGTATCAAGAATTTATATTATTCCTAGTTTTTAATCTAAAAAATGAAAAGCATAAACCTTAAAGAAAAATATGAGTTAGTTGATGCCCATTGGCATCCACATCAAATTGGTATTGTCGATAACATGCAGGTCTTGTTGGCCAAGCTAAAAGGCGAATTTGTTTGGCATGCACATGAAAATGAAGATGAGCTATTTCATGTTATAAAGGGTACATTGCATATGCAATTTAGAGACCGTACCGAAGTCGTGAACGAAGGTGAAATAATTATTGTTCCCAAAGGAATTGAGCATTGCCCAACCACAAAAAACAAAGAAGAAGTTCAGGTATTATTATTTGAAAAATTAACAACAAACCATACGGGAAAGGTTGAATCTGAATTAACCCAAACCGATTATCCAAAAATATAATTCCCAGTAAATGAAAGTATTACACGTAGATATTAATCACCCACTAATTATTGAACAATTTTCTGAATTAGGTTTTCAGAACGTTGAAGACTATACCTCAACTAAAAAAGAAATTGAAAGCAAAATTGACCAGTACGATGGTTTAATTATTCGTAGTCGTTTTACCATAGATTCTCAATTCTTAGACAAGGCAAAGAACCTTAAATTTATTGGTCGATTAGGTGCCGGACTTGAAAATATTGACATCAAACACGCCAAATCGCTCGGTATATTTCTTGCGGCGGCGCCAGAAGGTAATCGAAATGCAGTAGGTGAGCATGCCATGGGTATGCTGTTGTCTCTATTTAATAAGTTAAATACTGCAGACCGTGAAGTTAGAAGTGGCAAATGGGATCGCGAAGGTAATAGAGGTTTAGAATTAGAAGGTAAAGTGGTTGGTATAATTGGCTACGGCAATATGGGTAAAGCCTTTGCGAAAAAACTAATAGGTTTTGATGTTGAAGAGGTAATCTGCTATGATATTCAAGGTGGTGTAGAAGATGAAAACGCGCGTCAAGTTGGTATTATGGAATTTCAAAATCGTGCTGATGTAGTGAGTCTACATGTACCTCAAACAGCAGAGACGGTAGGTATGGTTCACTCCGAATTCCT
The DNA here is from genome assembly GCF_900167935.1 of Maribacter arcticus. GTDB lineage: Bacteria > Bacteroidota > Bacteroidia > Flavobacteriales > Flavobacteriaceae > Maribacter > Maribacter arcticus. The sequence continues at coordinate 337,856 of NZ_FUYL01000003.1, forward strand.
AAATAAATTTCAAAAACCCATTTGGATAATAAATACCGCTAGAGGAAAATGTATCATAACCTCAGATTTAGTGGAAGCAATGAAATCTGGTAAAGTTTTAGGTGCAGGTTTAGATGTATTAGAGTATGAAAAAGCTTCTTTCGAGAATATGTTTTCAGACAATAATTTACCTGATGCTTTTCAATATTTAATTAACTCTGACCAGGTAGTACTATCACCTCACGTAGCAGGTTGGACGGTTGAAAGCAAAATAAAATTAGCCCAAACCATAGTGGATAAAATTAAAGCAAAATTTATAACCTAAATGAAATATGCAGCAAATTCACCTAACGACTATATTGACCAACTACCTCAAGAACGTCGCGAAGTAATTGAAAAAATACGCGCTGTTATTTTACAAAATTTGCCTCAAGGTTTTGAAGAACAACTGAGCTATGGTATGCTGGGTTATGTTGTACCACACACATTATATCCGGCTGGTTATTATGTGAATCCAGAATTACCATTACCATTCATCAACTTAGCATCACAAAAGAATTTTATAGCGTTATACCATTCTGGCATTTATGCTGACACTAATTTATTAGCTTGGTTTGTAGTAGAATATCCAAAGCATTGTAAACTCAAACTAAACATGGGTAAAAGTTGTATCCGGTTTAAAAACCTAAATGATATTCCTTATACCTTAATTGCAGAATTATGCACAAAGATGACAACTAAGGAGTGGATTACCTTGTATGAAAAAAATGTAAAGAAATAACATACTTCGAAACATATAAAACAGCGTAATCATGAAAAAAAGAGTTACAGGATTAGGAGGTTTTTTTTTTAAAACAAAAGATCCTAGCAAGGTAAAGGATTGGTACAATAAGCATTTAGGTCTAAATACTGACCAATATGGTAGCACCTTTTGGTGGAAAGATAAAGAGGGGAATGACTGCTCAACACAATGGAGCCCAATGAAAGATGACACAACCTATTTTGAGCCTAGCACATCGAATTTTATGATGAATTTTAGGGTCGAGAATTTAGTAGAACTAATACAGGTTTTAAAAGAGGAAGGTGTTACTGTAGTCGGTGAAATTCAAGAATTTGAATACGGAAAATTTGGTTGGATACTAGATCCTGATGGCAATAAAATAGAACTTTGGGAACCTATTGATAAAGCATTTCTATGATGTTCAAATATTTGCTACATTTATCACTACTAATAACCACCTAATAACCACTAAAATGTCAGATGAAAATAAAGATTTAGGAGATAAGGCAGAAGATGCTTTCGATAAAGCTAAAGAATCTGCAAAAAACTTAGGCGACAAGGCAGAAGATGCCTTTGACAATGCCAAAGACAAAACCGAAAAAGCATACGATAACGCGAAAGAATCTGCAAAGGAATTTTCAGAAGATGTAAAAAAAACCTTTGACTCCAATAATCCTGATAGCGGTAAAACTGTAGCAATTATTGCTCATATAACTTTGATCGGTTGGATAGTGGCTATAATTATGAACAGTAACAATAAAACAGATCTTGGTAGTTATTATATACGGCAAACTTTAGGTATTTGGCTTCTTGCCCTCGTACTTAGTTGGATCCCTATTGTAGGGTGTTTTGCATTTTTGATATGTGTTGTACTAATAGTTATGAGTGTAATTAATGCCGTAAATGAAAAAAAAGTTCCAACTCCTATAGTTGGGGAGTATTTTCAGGATTGGTTTAAAAGTCTATAAAAAAATTAAGTCGGGTAAAATTCTATCTGACTTTTTTTATTTAATTTATTATCGTAATATTGCAATATATAAATATGAAATGGGCGTTACTAAAACACAAATATTCAATTTAGAGCAAAACGAATTGGCAGTTATCTTTAAGGTATTATCTAATCCTGCTCGTATTGCCATCTTACAATATATAAGTCAACAAGACTCGTGTATTTGTAATGATATCGTTGATGAAATCGGACTGGCGCAACCAACCATTTCACAACATTTAAAAGAACTAAAGAGTATTGACCTCATAAAAGGAGAAGTTGAAGGCAAGAAGGTTTGTTATTGCATAAATCTACCGAAATGGACAGAAATACAGACCCTCCTTAATATCTTCTTCAACACCACTAAAAACAATTGTTGTTAATTAAAATTTCAAAACATGAAAACAAATGAATTTCTTGCCTTATTAAACGAAAACTTAGAAAAAAGTTTAATGTTTGAATATGCTCCCGGTCTACTGGTTGGTGCAAATTATCATATTACAGAGGTAAAAAACATTACCATAGATTCTGTTGATTGTGGAGCAGGCACCGATTTCTGGAAAGAAACTATTATTCAACTATGGGAAAGTCCCGAAGAACTAGGCAAAAGAGACTACATGGTAGTCGAAAAGGCATTATCTATTTTAAATAGGGTAGATAAAATAAAGCCGATGGAAAAAGATGTTGAAGTAAAATTCGAATACAGCAATGCCCTTTTTCATACTGCTCAGTTATTTGTCTTATCCTATCAAATAAAAGATAATAATCTACTACTTCATTTAGGAGTTGAAAAAACAGATTGCAAGGCAAAAGAAACTTGTGGTGTATCTGAAAATGAAGAAGTTATGGAATCTTCATGCGCACCAGGCAGTGGCTGCTGCTAATTATTACACCTATGAATAAGGTAAGTATAAGAAAAATGTCGGCAACAGATTGGAACTCTGTTGCTGACATTTACAAAGAAGGTATCGCTACCGGTGTCGCAACTTTTGAAACTACTGTACCCGCTTTTGAATCTTGGGACAAAGCACATATGACCTATTGCAGGTTTGTAGCGGAAAGCTCCAATATTATCTTAGGATGGGTGGCACTTTCACCTGTTTCTAGTAGATGCGTCTATGGCGGAGTAGCAGAAGTCAGCGTATATATATCAAAAGCTAGTAGAGGTAAAGGTATTGGCAAATTATTATTGAAACATTTAATAGATGCCAGTGAGCAGGAAGGCATTTGGACATTACAATCTGGAGTTTTCCCAACCAACCATGCCAGTATTAAAATACATGAGGCAGTAGGCTTTAGAATGATAGGTAGCCGCGAACGTGTTGGAAAATTAAATGGACTATGGATTGATAATGTTCTTTTTGAACGAAGAAGTCGCTTGGTAGGTGTAGACTAAATTACTCCTTCTCAGGGCTTTGAGCTTCTTGAAGTCTTCGTTCCAATTCAGCTTGAAATTCTTCCATAACCGGTTTAACAGTGCTTTCAGGTAAATCTGCAATCTTTATATACATTAAACCATCAACTGAATTATTGAATAGAGGATCTACATTAAAAGCAACAACCCTTGCGTTTTGTTTAATGTATTTTTTAATTAATACCGGCAGCCTCAAATTACCTGGCTCGACCTCATCAATTAATCTATCAAACTTATTTAAATCTGCCTGAGTTTCATCAAATACAAACTCTTTATCGGAATCATTAAGTTTCACCTTAAATTCTTTTTTTGGTCTTATATATTGCGCCACATACGGATCCCAATAATTAGATTTCATAAACTCTATCATCAATGATTTCGAGAAATTTGAAAACTGATTACTAATACTTACACCACCAATTAGGTATTTATGTTCAGGAAATCTTAAGGTAGTATGTACAATACCTTTCCATAGTAAAAATAAGGGCATTGGTTTTTGCTGATATTCTTTAGTAATGTATGCTCTACCCATTTCAATAGAGTGTTGCATCATATCATATAATTCTGGTTCTACTCTAAATAAATCTTGAACGTAGAATCCGTCAATACCATGTTTCGGAAAAATTTCAGAACCCATTCCCATTCTGTAAGCTCCGACAATACATTTGGCCTCGTCATCCCAAAGAAATAAGTGGTGGTAATACGAATCGAAGTTATCTAAATCTATCGCTTTATTGGTGCCTTCACCAATAGCTCTAAATGTCACCTCTCGCTGTCTTCCTATTTCCTTTAAGATAAAAGGCATATCCTTTTCCTTAGCTAAAAACACTTCGTAATTCTTGCTTTGCAACAAACGACAATCTTTCTCCCTAAGCTTCTCAATCTCACCTTCCATTACCTCTTTACGTACTGCAGTTGCAATTTTCTTAGGTTGCTTAGGAAGTTTAAGAGATGTAGGTATTTGGTCTATTAAACGTTCTTTTTCATATGCATTCGACAAGATGTAGGTTTTGCGACGTAGCAAATCTGTATATTCCTCTAAACTTTCTTGATCCTTTTGGGTAGCGACAGAAATTGGCTGTCCTATTCTAACTTTAATAGGCCTATTTCTTTGCGTAAAAACTTGTGAAGGTATCATGGCAGTTCGTAACGAATCGCCCAATTTGGACATACGATAAAACAGCCCACTATTCTTTGCATGAAAATATATAGGGACTACAGGTACATCTGCTTTTCTAATTAATTTTATGGCAGCCTCTTCCCAAGGTTTATCCACCATCATTTTACCCTCTTTAAGCGTAGAGACCTCACCAGCTGGAAAAACACCCAACACATGGCCGTCCTTTAAATGTTGAAGTGTATTTTTAAAACCTGCAATACTACTTCTTGCATCTTTATGTTCGCTAAAAGGATTTACTGGCAAAATAAAAGGCACTAGAGGCACCATTCTCTGTAATAGAAAATTAGCCATTATCTTATAGTCAGGCCGTTGCTTTACCATTAACTTAAAAAGCAAAATACCATCAATAGCACCTAACGGATGATTACTAATGGTAACATATGGCCCTTCTTTTGGCAATCTTCTATAATCTTCTTCAGGAATTTCGTAGTCGATTTCAAAATGCTCCAAAATAGCATCAGCATAGGCTTCGCCTTCTAAATGGGCAATAGAATCATAATACCTATTGATGCCCGATAATCGGGTAACTTTTAATAAAACCCAACCAATAAAAGTACCTAATGCTCCATATTTGGCTAGATTAATGGCCTTGGCAACTTCTTTAGCGGTAACTAAACCCATATTTCATCCTCAATTAGACTGTAAATATAGGAAAATAGCAGTAGTAGCTTCGCTTTTAAATTAGGTGAAATTACTTTACAACGAGCTGTACGGTTTCTGTTCCTCGCTGTTCTAAAAGTAACTCATTACCATTCTGCAATGTTTCTAATGATTGCGTATCAAAATGACGAATAGTATATAAAGATACATTCTCATGATACGCCACCTTAAACTTGCTTTTCAATTGTAGAAGCATCGCGTCTAAACCTCCAAACTTATTATCTATACAAACCGAAAAACTAATTGCAGAGTTCTGAATAAGATCCACTTTAATTTTATGCTGATGAAATAACTTAAAAAGTTCGCTGATACTGTCTTCTACAATAAATGAAAAATCGAGCGAAGATAATTTTATTAAAACTTGATTCTTCTTAACAATAAAACACGGGACTTTTGGCTCGATACCAACACCCTTGCCAACCGTTGTTCCTTTATTCGTAGGATTTATAAAGGATTTAACGTGTAATGGAATTTCTTTTCTTTGTAATGGTTGCAATGTTTTTGGGTGAATTACCGTTGCCCCGTAAAAAGCTAATTCTATTGCTTCTCTGTACGAGATATTGTTCAATAACTGCGTTTCTTTAAAATACCGTGGATCTGCATTTAAAACACCAGGTACATCTTTCCAAATCGTCACAGAGTCTGCATTTAAACAAAATGCCAAAATTGCTGCCGTATAATCTGAACCTTCTCGGCCCAAGGTAGTCGTGAAATTATTATCATCACTACCCAAAAATCCTTGAGTAATATTCAAAACTTTCTTGTCTATTTTGGTAACATTCTCTTGTGTACGCTCCCAATTCACGGCAGTATCTCTATAACTACTATCTGTTTTTATAAAGTTTCTTACATCCAACCAATTATTTGAGATACCAATTTCTTTGAAATATGCGCTAATAATTGTGGTTGAAATCAATTCACCATATCCTACAACTTGATCATACACAAAGTTGTAATTAGGTGATTTGTTCCAAACTAGAAAACCATTTATTTCATCCACTAGAATTTTAATTTCCTTGTAGATGGAATGTTGAGCATTTGGAAATAATTCAGAGACAATACCAAGGTGGTAATCTACCATTTCGGCTACCTTCGATGGTATTTCTTTTTTATCATTAAAGTACGCGTTTATTATATCTTCCATGGCATTTGTAGTCTTACCCATGGCAGAAACAACTAGCAAAGTATTTTCATACCCTACTTCTTTTAAAACCTTTACCACATTTCTAACTGCATCTGCATCTTTAACAGATGCTCCCCCAAATTTAAAAACCCTCATAGTCTTCTTTTATCTTAAATCTTAATTCTATCTGTCTTTTTTTACGCTATTGCGTTCAAATAATTTTTCATACCCGCTTCATCTAACTGTACAACATCCCAATCACGCATTACGTTCGCTCCTTTACTTTCGTAAAATCCGATTGCAGGTTCATTCCAGTCAATTACTTCCCAGCTAATTCTTTTAACACCTAAGTCGTTTCCATATTTTACAACTTCGTCTAAAAGTGCAGTGCCTAAACCGGTACCGCGCATTTCTTTAGTTACTATTAAATCTTCTAAATGAATAACAGGTCCTTTCCATGTAGAATATCTTGGATAGACCAATGCCATACCTACAACTTTTTCTTCCTTTTCAGCAACAAAGCAATGAAACAACTTATGTTTACCAAAACCATCTTCCACAAGATTTTGCTCACTCACTTCTACGGCATTTTCTTCCTTTTCAAAAGTGGCTAATTCTTGAATTAAATGAAGCACTTGCCTCATATCTTCTTTTTGGGCAGCTCTGATTGTATATTTCATAATTGTTACAAATAAAACACAAAGTTATAAATTTAAAAAATGAAATTAAAACCAAAATTGAACGTTTAACAAAATATCGGATATTTGTATATAACTATAAACTAAAAAATGTCACCTAAAAAAAATCAAACCCTTGGGGAGTTTATTATTGAAAATCAAGACTCATTTCAATACTCCTCAGGAGAACTATCAAAACTCATCAATGCTATTCGATTAGCGGCCAAAGTTGTTAATCATGAAGTTAATAAAGCTGGCTTAATTGATATTTTGGGTGGGGTCGGCGAGACCAATATTCAAGGTGAAGATCAGCAAAAATTAGATTTATTCGCAAATGACAAATTTATTCAAACCTTAAAAAACCGTGAAATAGTTTGCGGCATTGCCTCAGAGGAAGAAGATAGTTTTATAAGCATTAACAGTAATGATGATAATCATCAGAACAAATATGTTGTGCTTATCGACCCTTTAGATGGGTCATCGAATATTGATGTAAACGTATCTGTTGGAACTATTTTCTCTATATATAGAAGGGTTACGCCTGTTGGCACACCTGTTACAATAGAAGACTTTTTACAACCAGGTAATAAACAAGTCGCTGCAGGTTATGTTGTTTATGGAACCTCAACCATGTTGGTCTATACGACTGGTGACGGAGTAAATGGTTTTACTTTGAACCCTGCCCTAGGTACTTTTTACCTATCTCACCCCAACATGAAATTTCCAGAAGATGGTACTATATATTCTGTAAATGAAGGTAATTATGTCCATTTTCATCAAGGGGTAAAAGACTATATCAAATACTGTCAGATGGAAGAAGGCGATAGACCTTATACTTCTAGATATATAGGTTCGTTAGTTTCAGATTTTCATAGAAACATGATTAAAGGTGGTATTTACATGTACCCAAAAAGCAGCGTAACACAGAATGGTAAACTTAGACTACTTTATGAATGCAATCCTATGGCCTTTATCGCAGAACAAGCCAATGGACTTGCAATTGGTGGTGTAAATCGTATTATGGATATTGAACCCACTGAATTGCACCAACGTGTGCCGTTCTTCTGCGGAAGTCGTAATATGGTTGAAAAACTTCAAGAATTTTTAAATCAATATCAATAAAAAAAAGGGAGCAAAATGCTCCCTTTTTACTTTCTTTTTTGCTCGTTAGTGCTTAACAAGGTACAGATAATCGTCAAAATCTATTTTGCCTCCAAAAATAGCAACTGAACGCTCAATAACTTTATCAGCTTTTTCACCTGTAAAGCCCATTCCAATGGCATATTTTTTTACCAAAATCATTTCCTCATAATCTATTCCATGATCTGTATAAATAATACGAAAGAAGTCAAAAAGTCTTTCTAAACGCTTTTCTGCATCGTGGGAAGCATCTATTGGGTATTTATTTTCCTTTTTCATTACCTCCTCAAATTCTGATTTGGTAATGTCCAATTTAGTTGCGAAACGATCTAACATATTTTTTTCTTCAATACTTAGTTCTCCATCTATGGCGGCCAAAGTAGCTAGAGCTGCAAAATGGGCTAGATTTCTTCTATGCTCACCACTTGTATATAAATCTGCAAAAGACATATCTTAATTTTTAATTATTGAGCAAATATAAATTTTTTAGAGGTCATAGTTTACATCTGACACAACTTTGTTGTTTTCAAAAAATTGTAACTTTCCCTTGCTATGAAATCACCACTTTTACAATTTACTTCTAACGGCATTTATTGCGAAAAGGCCAGGGTTTACCTTGACCCTTGGAAGCCTGTTGACAAAGCCATTATATCTCATGGTCATGCAGACCATAGCCGATATGGGCATAAAAATTATATTACCCATCACAGAAATGTTCCCATCATTTCTCATCGATTAGGAGATATTAATGTTATTGGCAAAGAATGGGGAGAAACTTTTGTCATAAACAACGTAAAATTTAGTCTGCACCCTGCTGGGCATATCATTGGTTCTTCACAGATTAGAGTTGAACATAAGGGTGAGGTATGGGTATTTTCTGGTGATTACAAAACAGAAAATGATGGTATTTCAACTCCTTATGAACCTATTAAATGTGATACGTTCATAACCGAATGTACCTTCGGGTTACCCGCTTTTAAATGGACGTCACAGGTTGAAGTTTTCGAGAATATAAATAATTGGTGGGCTGAAAATAGAGCTGAAGGAAAAACTTCTATTTTATTCGGATATAGTTTAGGTAAGGCACAACGTCTTCTCAAATACTTAAATACAGATATAGGCCAAATTTATACCCATGGCGCTATAGAAAATATGACTGAAGTATTACGGCCTTTAGTAGATTTTCCTAAAACAACACTCATCACAAAAGACACAAAAAAAGAACAGCTATTAGGCAATATTGTATTAGCGCCACCGAGCGCACATGGCAGCACTTGGATACGTAAAATGGCACCTTACGTTACTGCATCTGCCAGTGGGTGGATGACTTTTAGAGGAGCTAGACGTAGAAGAGCCATTGATAAAGGTTTTGTGCTAAGTGACCATTGTGATTGGACAGGATTACTTTCGAGCATTAAAGAAACTGGGGCAGAAAAAGTGATATGCACCCATGGTTATACAGACATATTTTCTCGTTATTTAAGAGAACAAGGGTACGATGCACGTACCGAAGCAACTCAATACGGAGAGGAAGAAACAGAAGCAGCATTAGCTTCAAAATCTACCGTAACAGCATGAAAAGTTTTGCCCTCCTCATAAAAGCTCTAGATAGCACTAACAAAACAATTGTAAAGGTTCAAGCATTGACAGATTATTTTTTAAATGCAAGCGATGTCGATAAGGTGTGGACCATTGCTATTCTGTCTCACCGTAGGCCACCGAGACCTGTCAATACAACCTTATTGAGAGAATGGGCATCTGACCTTGCGAATATTCCTCTTTGGCTTTTTGAAGAAAGCTATCACATAGTTGGTGACCTAGCGGAAACTATAGCTTTAGTAATACCTACGGCACAACAATCATCAGAGAAAAGCTTAACAAGGTTTCTTGAGGAAATGATTGCACTCAAGAAAAAATCTGAAGAGGACAAAAAATCTTATTTATATGAAAACTGGAAAATTCTTAATTACTACGAACGTTTCGTTTTTACCAAATTGATAACGGGTGGTTTTAGAATTGGAGTAAGTCAAAAACTAATGACAAGAGCTTTAGCGAAAGCCACTGAAATAGATGAAGATATTTTAGCCTACAAATTAATGGGAAATTGGGACCCAAATAGTATCACTTTTCAACAATTGGTGCTTGAAGAAAATAAAAGTGATTATCTCTCAAAGCCGTATCCGTTCTACTTAGCCTACGCCATAGAGGGCGCGCCTCAAAATTTAGGAAATGTATCAGATTGGTCTGCAGAACACAAATGGGACGGTATACGCTCTCAAGTGATTCTAAGAAATGATGAATTGTTCGTGTGGAGTCGTGGTGAAGAATTAGTAACCGATAAATATCCCGAATTCGAAAAATTCATTGGCACTATACCATCCGGCACTGTAATCGATGGCGAAATTTTATCATTTCCAAAAGGCAGTATTGGCACCTTTAATGATTTACAAACTAGAATAGGGCGTAAAACTGTTTCAGCAGCATTAGTGAAAAAAGTCCCTGTAATCTTAAAAGCATATGACCTTTTAGAATGGGAAGGAAAAGATATTAGAAAGCTACCGTTCATAGAGCGTAGAAAATTATTAGAGCAGCTTTTTTCTATGGTCACTAAGGAGAACCGAATTGAAATACCCCTGTATCTTTCAGAAAATATGTATTTTTCAACTTGGGAAGAAGTAGCTCAAGAACGGGAAAAATCAAGAGAAAAACATAGTGAAGGTCTAATGCTAAAACGCAAAGACTCTCCGTATTTAGTAGGCCGTAAAAAAGGGGACTGGTGGAAATGGAAAGTAGATCCACTAACTGTTGATGCTGTACTCACCTATGCCATGCGTGGTCATGGTAGGCGAAGTAATCTTTTTACCGATTACACATTTGCCCTTTGGAAAGAAGAGGATAATGGGGAAAAAGAATTGGTCACGTTTGCAAAAGCCTATTCTGGTCTTACCGATACTGAATTTAGAAAATTAGATGCATGGATAAAAAAAAATACTTTAGAACGATTCGGACCAGTACGAAGTGTTACTCCGCACCATGTTTTTGAAATAGCTTTTGAAGGTATTGCGTTATCAAAACGTCATAAAAGTGGGATTGCTACGCGATTTCCAAGAATGTTACACTGGCGAAAAGACAAAAATATTCATGAAGCGAATTCACTAGATGATTTAAAAGCCTTAATTCCCTAATGAATAGAGAGGAGCTTTTCAATATCGCAGAAAATTGGTTTCAAGAACAGCAATGGAAACCGTTTAAATTCCAAAAAGATACTTGGAAGGCTTTTTTACAGAGTAAAAATGGACTTCTAAATGCACCTACTGGTAGTGGTAAAACATACGCGCTTTGGTTTCCTATTGTGTTAAACTACATTAAGAAAAATCCAGATTATAAGACTAAACATAAAAAAGGTTTAAAAGCTATTTGGATAACTCCTTTAAGAGCACTATCGCAAGAAATAAAACAGTCTGCAGAACGTGTAACTTCAGATTTAGGAACTCAAATGACCGTCGGCATACGCTCGGGAGATACAACTACAAAGGAACGAGTCCAACAGAAAAAACAAATGCCCGACCTTCTAATTACTACTCCAGAAAGCCTACAATTGTTAATAGCCACTAAGGGATATGATAAAATTTTCAAAGACTGCTCAGCTATCGTAGTAGATGAGTGGCATGAAATTTTAGGTACCAAACGAGGAGTACAAATGGAATTGGCATTATCTCGAATAAAAACCATTTCAAGCGAATTACGCATCTGGGGCATATCTGCAACCATTGGTAATTTGGAACAAGCACGAGATGTTCTATTAGGTCCCGAGTCAAAAGCCCTGAAAAATTCGGTATTGATTAAAGCGAACATCAATAAAAAAATCACGGTTAAAAGTATTATTCCAAAGAAAATGGAAACTTTTCCCTGGCGAGGTCATTTAGGACTTCACTTATTGGAAGATGTTATCCCTATCATCAATAATAGCAAAACCACATTACTGTTTACCAACACCCGTAGCCAATGTGAAATTTGGTTTCAGAAAATATTAGAAAAACACCCTGAATATGCCGGTGAAATGGCAATGCATCATGGTAGCATCAATAAAGAAACTAGGGTTTGGGTAGAAAATGCCATTAGAAATGAAGGTTTAAAAGCCGTGGTATGCACCTCAAGTTTAGACTTGGGTGTTGATTTTGCCCCAGTAGAAACCGTTATACAAATTGGTGGGCCAAAGGGTGTTGCGCGTTTTTTACAACGTGCTGGGCGTAGTGGTCATCAACCTGGTAAAGAAAGTATAATTCATTTTTTACCCACCCATTCCATTGAGCTTATTGAAGCTTCCGCGCTGCAAAAAGCTGTTAAACAAAATACAGTAGAAGACCGCATGCCGCACCTTAACAGCTATGATGTGCTTTTGCAGTATTTGACCACATTGGCAATTTCAAACGGGTTTTACCCTGATGAAATTTATAAGGAAATAAAACAAACATTTTGTTACCAAGCCATATCTGATGACCAATGGCGATGGTTATTGAACTTTTTGGTTATGGGAAGCCAGAGTTTACAATCGTATGACGAATACAAAAAAGTAGAGGTAGAAAGCGATGGTAAGTTCACGGTAACCAACCGTGGTGTAGCGATGCGACATCGATTCCAAATCGGTACCATTGTGGGCGATGTCAATTTAGCCGTAAAATACCAAAAAGGAGGGTACATAGGTTCTATTGAAGAGTTCTTTATCTCTAAATTAAACAAGGGCGATGTTTTCACCTTTGCAGGCAGAAATCTGGAGTTTATAAGAATTAAGGAAATGACCGTACAGGTTAAAAACTCCACTAAAAAAACCAATAAAATCTCTAGCTGGATGGGGAGTCGTCTAACCCTATCAGCACAAATGTCAGAATTACTAAGAAACGAATTGTACAGTTCTAGCGAACCATTAGAAAATCAGTCCGCTGAAATTCGTGCTTTAGCGCCACTTTTTGTTCGTCAGCGAAGAGAAAGTATTGTGCCTAAACCTTCTGAATTTTTAATTGAAACATTTAAAACACGAGATGGGTATCACCACCTATTCTATCCTTTTGAAGGTCGATTTGTTCATGAAGCAATGGGTAGCCTTTTAGGGTATCGCATAAGTTTGCTTTCGCCAATCACTTTTTCATTGGCGTTCAATGATTACGGTTTTGAATTATTATCAGACCAACTGATAGATATTCAGCAAGTTCTGGACAATGATCTGTTTACTATAGATTTCATGTTAGATGATTTACAGAAAAGTCTCAATGCTACAGAAATGGCACGACGTAGGTTTAGAGATGTTGCCATTATCAGCGGAATGGTTTTTACCGGCTACCCTAAAAAAGGTATTAAGATGAAGCATTTACAAAGCAGCTCTCAATTACTATTCGATGTATTTCGAGATTATGAACCCGACAACTTACTTTTTCAACAAGCGTTTACTGAAACCTTCGAACATCAATTAGAAGAAGACCGTTTACGTCTTTCATTAGAACGTATTGCTACCCAAGATATGGTATGGAAACAATGTGAAAAGGCTACTCCTTTTTCTTTTCCATTGATTACAGACCGGATGAGTCGAGAAAAATTATCGAGCGAAAAATTAGCAGACCGTATTAAAAAAATGGCTGCTCTTTTGATGAAGAAATAGGTAATTTTGTTTTATGACCCACCCCATTCAGCTTCAAGGCCAATCTTTTCAAATGCATTTCTCGGGTGCACTTTTTTGGGTAGAGAAATCGATGCTGTTAATTAGTGATGTTCATTTGGGTAAGATTTCACATTTTAGAAAATATGGGGCTGCAGTACCACAAAATGCGGTTCAGCAAAATTTTGAAGCAATGACCATGGCAATAGAATTTTTTAAGCCAACAAAAGTGGTTTTTCTGGGAGATTTATTCCATTCATCCTTAAATAAAGAATGGGAACTTTTTGAAAATTGGGTAAATACAATAACCTCAGAAATGATACTAGTTAGTGGCAACCATGATATTATTTCACCATTGAAATATGAGGATATACATATAACGGTAATTTCTGAGTTAGTTTTAGATTCCTTTTTATTGACCCATCACCCAGAAGAACGAGACGGATTTTTTAATTTTTCTGGTCATATTCATCCCGCAATAAAATTAAGCGGATTAGGACGACAATCGGTAAGATTACCCTGTTTTTATAAAACGGAATCTCAAATGATTCTTCCTGCTTTTGGAGAATTTACCGGCACCTATACCCTAGAACCTTGTGATGGATGTGAAGTTTTTGCTCTTTTAGGCGATTCAGTACTTCCTGTTCCAATCAAAGAAGTGAAAAAGAAGCGCTCTTTTCGAAAAAAGTCCATTTAATTTTGCAAAAAATTCTTTTCTTTAATTTATCATACTAGCTTTAAGCATTATGAAGAAAAAGCTATCCATTTTAAACCTAATGTCGGTTATTTTAGTAATCGCCGTAAATTATATTTCTCAGATAATGGAGTTTAATGGCACCACTATTGGTGAAATTAGCTCAAGGTATGTAAACCTGTTTACGCCCGCTAGCTATGCCTTTGCTATTTGGGGAATCATATTTTTAGCATTATTGGCTTATGGTATATTTCAGGCTCGCAGAGCCTTTTTTAGTGAAAAAGAAAGCCTATTCATAGAACAGACAGGCTACTGGTTCGTTTTGGCCAATATTTTAAATTGTTGTTGGGTATTTGCCTTTGTTTATAACTATACTGGGCTTTCGGTACTTATCATGTTCGGTATTCTAATTTCACTTATTAAGATTATTTTAAACACTAATATGGAACGTTGGGACGCTCCCATTTCTACGATAGCATTCGTTTGGTGGCCCATTTGTATCTATAGCGGATGGATTTCTGTCGCTTCCATTGCAAATATTTCAGCATACTTAAGTAAACTTAATTGGAATGGTGGTATACTTTCTGAACAAGCTTGGACAATTGGTATGATTGTAGTGGCAATAATTCTCAATTTATTGATGATTTGGAAAAGGAATATGCGTGAATTTGCACTGGTTGGTATTTGGGCTTTGTTTGCCATATATATTAGACATGAAGGCTCCTATAATTCTATAGCATACACTGCTTTAATTGGGTGTATTATTCTTTTTCTAGCTATTTCAGCACATGCCTTTAAAAACAAGGAAACGAATCCGGTTATTAAACTTCAAGAACGATTAAAACAAAAATCTTAAACCATACTTTTAATATCATTTACCCATAACAGGTATATTAAAATAGATGATTAAATGTCTTTGTATATCCTTTAGGTATTCATAATCACAGCAAAATCTCTAACGATCTCACCTGAATCTGATCTTAATAGTTGAGCATCCTTTTTTTGGAGCAATATGTGACGCATTTTCAATAAAAATGAATCGTATCCGTTTCTTAGGTATTCTTATATTTGCACAAATTTTAAATTGTTGAGTCATTCTTCTATCCAACAACAGTACGGTCAGTCTCCCCAAATAGGGAAACTGCTAAATACTATTGCCGATTCTGAAAATTCGGGAACTAAAAATATCCAATTAAAAGGGCTAATCGGCTCATCGCTTTCGTTTGTTTTGGCAAATATTTTTAAGACTGTAGACCGTCCTTTTCTAGCCATATTCAATGATAAGGAAGAAGCTGCCTATTATCTTAATGATTTAGAGCGCCTAATTGGAGAAGATGATGTTCTTTTTTACCCAGGTAGTTATAGAAGACCCTATCAAATTGAAGAAACCGATAATGCCAATGTGCTTTTACGTGCCGAAGTATTAAATAGAATAAATTCTAGAAAAAAACCGGCGATAATTGTTACTTACCCAGATGCCCTTTTTGAGAAAGTTGTTACGCGTAAAGAACTAGATAAGAATACTCTAAAAATGAAATTAGGAGACACACTCTCCTTAGATTTTTTAAATGAAATCTTGTTTGAGTATAAATTTAAACGCGTAGATTTTGTAACCGAGCCAGGTGAATTTTCGGTACGTGGTGGTATTGTTGACGTGTATTCCTTTTCACATGATGAACCGTATCGTATTGAATTTTTTGGTGATGAGATAGATAGCATTCGAACTTTCGATGTAGAAACACAACTTTCTAAAGAAAAGGTAAAGTCGATAACTATTGTGCCGAATATGGCCAACAAGTTCTTAACTGAAAAAAGGCAGAGCTTTTTAACCTATGTCGCATCAAAAACTTTAGTTTTTGCAAAAAACACAGATTTCCTTTATGATCGTTTAGACGATTTCTTTGAAAAGGCAAAAGAAGCTTTCACCAAACTCTCGAAAGATATTAAACATGCCGAGCCAGAAGAATTGTTTATGGGTGGTACAGAATTTAGAAAGCACCTTTCAGATTTCACTCTTTTAACCCAAGATTCTAAACGCAACTCTGAATCTCTGGTAGAGTTTCACACTAAACCTCAGCCTTCATTCAATAAGAAGTTCGACTTGCTTATCGAAAATCTTAACGGTTACCGTGAGCAAGGGTATACCAATTATATTTTTTGCGCCAGCGAACAGCAGGCAAAACGATTTCATGACATTTTTGAAGAGGTAAACGAGCAGGTTCACTATCAAATTATTGTTTTTCCATTGTTTCAAGGTTTTGTCGATGACGACCAAAAATTAGTTTGCTATACCGACCATCAAATTTTTGAACGATATCATAAGTTTCATGTAAAAAACGGTTATGCAAAAAAGCAAGCCATTACATTAAAAGAACTAAACAAACTTGAAATAGGTGATTATGTTACTCACATTGACCATGGTATAGGTAAGTTCGGTGGACTTCAAAAAATAGATGTAGAAGGCAAAAAACAAGAAGCTATAAAACTGATGTATGGCGAGCGCGATATTTTATATGTGAGCATACATTCATTACATAAAATTTCTAAGTTTAATGGTAAGGACGGTACGCCACCAAAGATTTACAAATTAGGCTCTGGCGCATGGAAAAAAATAAAGGATAAAACAAAGAGCCGAGTCAAGAAAATTGCTTTTAACCTAATAAAGGTATATGCAAAACGAAGACTCGAAAAAGGATTTCAATACAACCCTGATAGTTACCTACAGAACGAACTAGAAGCATCTTTTATTTATGAAGACACGCCCGACCAAAGTACGGCTACCGAAGATGTAAAACGGGACATGGAAAGTGAGCGTCCCATGGATCGTTTAATATGTGGAGATGTAGGGTTTGGAAAAACAGAAATTGCCATTCGCGCCGCCTTTAAAGCGGTTGATAATGGTAAACAAGTAGCCATTTTGGTGCCGACCACAATTTTGGCATTTCAACATCACCGCACTTTTACAGAACGTTTAAAAGACATGCCGGTAACGGTAGATTACTTGAACAGGTTTCGTACGGCAAAGGAGAAAAAAGATACTATAGAAAGACTAGCCGCTGGTAAGGTCGATATCATTATTGGCACACATCAGTTGGTCAACAAAAATGTGCAGTTTAAAGACCTTGGTCTTTTAATTGTAGATGAAGAACAAAAATTTGGTGTTGCCGTAAAGGATAAATTAAAATCTATTAAAGAGAATGTTGATGTACTAACGTTGACGGCAACACCAATTCCTCGTACACTTCAATTTAGCTTAATGGCTGCTCGTGACCTTTCTACCATTACGACTGCCCCACCGAATAGATATCCTATTGAAAGTCAAGTTGTGCGGTTCAATGAAGAAATAATTAGAGATGCCGTTAGTTATGAAATTGAACGAGGCGGTCAGGTTTTCTTTATTCACAATCGAATTGAAAATATTAAAGAAGTAGCAGGATTGATTCAGCGTCTGGTACCTGATGCGAAAGTGGCTGTTGGTCACGGCCAAATGGAAGGGAAAAAATTAGAAGCCCTAATGCTAGCTTTCATGAACAGCGAATTTGATGTTCTAGTTTCTACCACCATTGTAGAAAGTGGTTTAGACGTTACCAACGCCAACACCATTTTTATCAACAATGCCAATAATTTTGGTTTAAGCGATTTACATCAAATGAGAGGTCGTGTTGGTCGAGGCAATAAAAAAGCCTTTTGTTATTTCATAACTCCGCCTTACGAAGTAATGACAAACGATGCCCGTAAACGAATCGAAGCTCTTGAGCAATTTACCGAATTAGGTAGTGGCTTTAATATTGCGATGAAAGACTTGGAGATTAGAGGTGCAGGAGATTTATTAGGAGGCGAACAAAGTGGTTTCATCAACGAAATAGGTTTTGAAACTTATCAGAAAATATTAGCAGAAGCTATTGACGAACTGAAAGAAAATGAGTTTAAAGACTTGTATGACGAAGTTGAAGGTCCGCATGAGAAAATTTTTGTCAAGGAAACACAAATCGATTCAGATTTTGAATTGCTCTTCCCAGACGATTATATTAACAATATAACAGAAAGGCTTACCTTATACACTGATTTAAATCAAGTTAAGGATGAACAAGCGCTTCAAAAATTCGAAGAACAACTAGTAGACCGCTTTGGCGAATTACCTGACCAAGCTGCAGATTTATTGAATTCTGTTCGAATAAAGTGGATTTCAAATAGCATTGGCTTGGAGAAAATTGTAATGAAACAAGGCAAAATGATTGGTTATTTCATTAGTGACCAACAGTCAGCCTTTTATCAGACACCTACCTTTACACGTGTTTTACAATATGTACAATCGCACGCACAGCAATGTAAAATAAAAGAGAAACAAACCCGAAACGGATTGCGTTTATTATTGGTTTTTGAAAACATACGATCTGTAGATAGGGCGTATTTGGCGCTGAAGCCATTCGAAATAAAGGAAAAACAATTTGTTTAAAATGAAATTTGATATATCTGAAAAATTGGCCATGGTCAATGTAATTGATTCTGTAATCGTAGCTGATGGCAAAGTACATAAAGGAGAAATAAACGCATTAAGTCTATTAATGAAAATAATTGATTTTGACAGTAATTTTTTGGTTCAGGCACGTACTATCGACACAGACCAAAGCGTAAAAATCTTAAAAGGTATGTCTCAAGATAAAAAAAATAACCTAGCCCAAATCTTAAAAGATGTTGCTATTTCTGATGGTTTTATTCATGAAAAGGAAATTGATTTTATGCATCATATCTTTTCAGAAATTAGGATTATAAAATAGCGTAGCTAATGCCCTAAACTACATTTAAGTTTTTCATAGGTAAGCAACATTAATGTTAAAATAGGAAAATCAACTTTTGTATATTGACAAAAGATATTAATCATTAATTTTTTGGCTTTGAACGAAATAAAAATTTCATTTAATGAAATGAAAAAGGTTTTAGAATCCTTGTTTCTCAAGTATTCTTTTTCTAATGAACAAGCCAAAATACTAGCCAAAATACATGCTGAAAGCACCTTAGACGGCATTAACTCTCATGGCATTAATAGAGTGCCCATCTTTTTAAATTATATCACCAAAGGCCTTGTAAAAATTGATTCCACCCCAACACTAGTAGCATCACTGGGAAGTATTGAAAGATGGGACGGCAACCTTGGCTCGGGGGTTTTAAACGCTATCACTTGCACCAATAAGGCTGTTCAGCTTGCAAAAACCTCCGGAATAGGTTTAATCGCCTTACGAAATACAAATCATTGGATGCGTGGCGGCACTTATGGATGGCAAGCAGCCGAACAGGGCTGCATTTCAATTATGTTTACCAATACCGCACCCAATATGCCAGCTTGGGGAGGTAAAGAAAATAGAATAGGAAATAATCCTTTAGTCGTTTCCATTCCCAGAAAAGAAGGTCATGTAGTTTTAGATATGGCACTCTCGCAATTTTCATTTGGCAAGATGGAAAACCTACATTTAAAAGGGGAGCAATTACCATTTCATGGTGGTTGGGATACTAATAATCAACTAAGTAAAAACCCTAAAGACATAATGGCTTCTGGTCGTGCATTACCTGTTGGGTATTGGAAAGGTTCTGCATTGTCTATGGTTTTAGACATGTTGGCTACCATACTTTCTGCTGGTAATTCCACCTATAAAATTGGTCAGAAAGGAGATGAAACAGCTATTTCTCAAGTGTTTCTTTGCATTAATCCGAATGTATTTTCTGATCGCCAATTACAAGAAAAATTGTTGAGTGAAATTATTCAATATAGCCATGACGTTTCACCAATGAGCAAAGAAGATCGGACCTATTATCCTGGGGAACGAACGTTAGCTACAAGATTAAAAAACCAAAAAGAAGGTATACCTGTAAGCTCAAAAATCTGGGAACAAATACTACTACTTTCAAAATAAATATTTAGTACTTTTAGTAACTACACTTTCAATCAACCACTCATGAAAAATTTGTATTTCTTATTAGTATTTCTACTTTTTGTTTCTTCCTGTAAAGAATCACCAAAAAAAGAATCGATTGTAGAACCCGTAATAATAAACTCATTAGCCAAAGCTCGAATAGATTCCGTACTAAAGAATTTTGTTGATACCAAAAACATTGCTGGTGTTTCGGCTCTAATTTTTGAACAAGGCGAGGAAGTATATTACAATGCTTTTGGCTATGCAGACCTAAATGCAAAAAAACCAATGGACCGGAATACGATTGTTCAAATTTATTCCATGACCAAACCCATAACAGGTACAGCGTTAATGACCCTTTACGAAGAAGGTAAGTTTAAACTAGATGATCCAATCTCGAAATATCTTCCAGAATTTTCAAACATGACTGTTTACACAGGTGTAGATTCAAAGGGAAATGTAATGACTGAACCACTTAAAAGAGAGGTTAGCATTAGAGATATTACAAGGCATACCGCAGGTTTTCCGAACAGAGCAGACATTATCGGACTTAGTGAACTTATGATAAAAGCCGATGCTATGAATCGCGAAAATACCTTAGCCCAAATGGGAGAGAAAATGGGAGAAGTCCCATTATGGTTTCAGCCAGGCACACAATGGGAATATGGACCATGTGTTGATGTACAAGCATTATTGGTAGAGCGTATAGCAGGTGTGCCTTATGGTGAATATGTTAAAAAACACATTTTAGACCCACTTGAAATGAGCGAAACCAGATATTTTATTCCTAATGAAGATAGAGATCGATTCGCCAAATTGTACATAAGAAAAGGTGAAGGTGAATTAGTTCAAGATTCTATAACATATAGTAATTATACCGAACATTGGCCACTTACCAGAGGTGGCTCTGGACTCACCTCAACGTTAGACAACTATATGCGTTTCGCACAGATGCTAGTTCATCAAGGTAGTTTAGATTCCGTTAAAATTTTAAAACCAGAAACTATTCAATTAATGGCGACCAATCAATTGGCAGATAGTGTTACTGAACGTTCTTGGTTACCTTCTAAAGGCCAAGTTGGTTTCGGTATCGACTTTGCCGTGCGGGTAGCACCACCAAAAACACCTGAAGAAAATAATGGTGTAGTTGGTGAGTTTTACTGGGATGGAGCCGCTTCAACCTTATTTTGGATAGATCCAGTTAACAACTTAACTGCAGTTCTTTTTGTACAACTATTCCCTTATGACCAAATAGGTCTACATAAGCAGTTTAGAGATGCTGTTTATGGTCCATATTCGTTTGACAAATAACATAAGACCTATCCCTTAATAACTTTTAACAACCTTGGAAAACTCATTAATAAAGTACATTCAAAATTTCTTGGGTTTTTCTTATCTTTAAACTCTTAAAAAAAACACATGAAGTTTGAAGAGTTTGTAAAAGCAGCCTTTGTAAAGATGATTTACGAGGTTATACAGGCAGACGGTAAAGTTCACCCCGGAGAATTAGAAATACTAAATGATCTTAAAAAAACCCTAGGTTTTGATGATGCATTTTTAGAACGAACTAAAAAGCTAGATTACGATAATGCGCTTGTTACTCTTTACAATATACCTCATGAGCAAAAGAAAGCTTTGGTGAATATTTTAGATGAGGTAGCCATATCTGATGGGTCAGTTCACAAAAAAGAAATGGCTTTAATCATAGATACATTTATTAATATTGGTTTAGGTGAAGAGACAGAATAGCAGTATGGAATTTACAAGAGAGGAAAAATTAGCTGTAGTTAAAATGGTAGATTATGTAATATTAGCCGACAGCAAAGTAGATCCTGCCGAAATGAATTTACTTACTCAATTAATGGAACGATTTAGTTTTGATAGCTTTTTTATTGGGCAAGCCAGAAATTTAAATAAGGATAAAGCTTTTAAAACCTTAAGATTAATGTCTTTGAGCAAGAAGAAAACCTTAGCTCAACTTTTAGACGAAGTTGCCATATCTGATGGCTTCATTCATGAAAAAGAAATCATCAAAATAACAGAAGCTCTTGGCCATATGGAAATCGGTAGAGAGTTGTTTTAATAGCGTTTAAGTACCATTCGAATAACTTAGCCATTATCGTCCATCTCAACAAAAAGTTAATTAATAAGGACTTTAGCACACTAAAAGACGTTAAAATATCATTCTTTTAAAGCAATTCTGGTCCAATAATTGTTTTTCCTTTTCTATGAAAGTTTTATATACATACTGCATCTTATTAATTTCAATTGGGTTAAACGCTCAAGGTTCTATCTCTGGTAATTTCTCTCCTGCAAAAGATTTTAAATGGTTAATAGCCTATGAATTAACCCCAGGTGGCGAAAAATACACTGCAGACACAGCTGTAAAAGAGGGTTCATTTACATTAGAAATGCCTATTAATGCACAACCCGGCATGTATAGATTAGTGTATGCTGTACCACAAAATGAATTTTATATTGATGTTATCTATGATAAAAAGGAGCAGGTAAAATTCAATTTTAACATTCAAGACGGATTAACAATCACTAATTCAGAAGAGAATAAGTGGTTCAATGAATATTTTTCTAAGATTACAAAGGCCCAAGATAGGCTAATGGAGTATTATGAAAAAGGAAATGAATCGAAGAAGGAGTTTACAGATATAATAAAAGAATTAAAAACTATTCAAAAGTCTTACGAGGAAAACCATACCAATACTATAGCCCATAAATTCATAAAGGCAAATAGGTCTTATCTTTCTGAAGATTATGAAGATTTAGAAACATTTCTAAAACATAAGAAGAAACATCATTTTGATAATTTAAATTTAAACGACCCTATTTTACAAGGCTCAAATTTTCTAACTGATAAAATTGCCAGTTATGTTTTCTCTGCCTTACCATCAGATATTGCAACCAACAATGCGTTAGATATAGAAATAATTAAAAATGTAAAGACTGCTGCTGACTTTATTAAAAATACACCTATAAACTTTCAAACTAAGGCCTTACATCATATTTGGGAAATAGCAGAAGCAAATTCTATGGGCCCTGTGCAAGATTATACGTTCACAAATCATTTAAAAAAATTAGCTATTGCAAATGGAAATCAGAAAATGGTTGATGATATTGAATCTTCTACAAGACTAAGGGTAGGTGCAAAATCACCCGAAATTACTTGGGAAGCCAATGGAAAAAAACATGCTCTTTCTACTATGGAAAAAGCAGAAAACTACTTACTGGTATTTTGGAGCAGTACCTGTTCACATTGTCTAAAAGAACTACCCGAATTACACAAAGAATTAAAAGGTTATGATTCTTTAAAGGTATTAGCCATAGGATTAGAAGATGATGAAATAAATTGGAAAAAGGTATCTGCTACCCTACCCGATTTCAGTCATGCCATTGCGCTTGGAAAATGGGAAAGTGAATATGCCCACACCTTCAAAATTCAAAGCACACCCACCTACTTTATTTTAGATAGTGAAAAACGCTTTATAGCCAAGCCTGAATCGGATAAAGAAGTGGTTGAATTTCTAGAAAATTAAAGAGCTTTTAAATCCTTTATAGTTTTAAAGGCTATATCTACTTGTTCGTCATTCACTAGAATAGTAAATTCATTTGTAGTAGAAATTACTTCGTAAAGAACAATTCCTTCCCAAGCCAAACGCTGAAAAATGAAATAATAAATACCAGGTACAGATACGTTCTCCGCTGGTAATTTAACGGTAATTGAAGAAAGATCTTCTGCCTTCTGCGTGCATTTTTCATCCTTAAACAACAACTCAACGGTTTTGTCCATAACATTGCTAATCACGATATTAATTTCATTTACACCACGGCTAGAAGTATAAAAGACATCTTGATTATTATTGATTTCTTCCAATAATTTCGCTTGATGCACTAAAATTTTATCCGATGCTAAAAAGGTATAATCTGTCAATGAAGAACGAACTGTTATTTCACCGATATTCTTTAAAACCTTTAAAATTTTATGGGTTGCCCTAAATTCCAAATCATCCGATAATCTTTTTAAAGCCATTACTATGGCACCATTACGAATGTCTTTTCCTAATTCGTGCTCAATCTCTGGTTTTACTATTCTTGATAATGATGTAAGGTTGATGATACCTTGTGCTAAGGCGCTTTGTAGAAATGGTTTTTTCTTAATGTACTCTTCTACGACTGATGATATTGTTTTCATTTTACTGCTTGGTTGTTGTGCAAATATAACAACTTGTTACAAATAAAACAAAATGTTTGTATATAAAATCTACTCCGCAAGTAGATTATTCAAAAATGATAGAAAGCAGATTCCAAATGTTCCAGCTTAAACCGATTTTTATTTTTTAGAATTGTAATGATATCAAAACGGACATCCACATCAATTTCATTATCGGTAACATAATGATCTGCAGCCATAACCAATAGTTTAATTTTTTTCGGTGTTACCGTTTCCGCTATATTCTCGATATAATCAGATCTTCTTGACCTTACTTCAACAATGGCCAATATATCATTCTTTTGAGCAATGATATCTATTTCTGCTTGCAAGTATCTGTAATTCTTATAATTAATAGTGTATCCTTTTTTTATTAGATAGTCAACCGCTATTTGTTCGCCTTCCTTACCAAATTCATTATGTTTTCCCATAATAACCACTAAAGATTGTGCAATTCATCGAAAATACCAGTCTTTCGACGCTTTTTTGTTAATAAATATCGTTATTTGGATTTTAAGTATCGAAAATAGATAGTTTAAAATACTATACCAAATTTCGAAACGTTTAGAATAGAAGCCCCAACTCTACGAACGTAATATAAATGCCTATTTAAGAATATGGAATATTTCATTAATTGTAATACTTCTACTCTTACTCCGTACACTGCCAATTTAGACCAATTACGAGCATCACATTTATACAGAAGATTAGGATTCAGTGCCTCGGTCGCTACTATTAATCAAGCCACGGGCCAATCCGCGGCAGCTTTAGTTGATAGTTTGGTAGACCAAGCTCTAAACATGGCACCAATACCCGCACCAACATGGGCGAATTGGACAAATGCCAATTATCCTGAAGACGATGATGCACGCAATCAATTGAAGAATCAGCAGAAATCTGAATTTCAATTAAATTACGCGAACGGATTATTGAATAATAATCTAAGAGATCGGTTAAGCTTTTTCTGGAGCAACCATTTTGTAACAGAACTAGAGGTCTATAATTGTAATTCATATTTATATGAATACATCGATTGTCTACAGCGAAATTCATTACGTAATTTTAAAACTTTTGTAAGTGAAATAGGGTTGACCAATGCTATGTTATACTACTTAGATGGAGTATTCAATAATGGTAACAATCCTAACGAAAATTATGGTCGTGAGTTATATGAGCTTTTCACACTAGGTGAAGGCAATGGCTATACAGAAGAGGATATCATAGAAACCGCCAAAGCTTTAAGTGGTTATGTTGAACGCACTGAAATAGGCTGTTCACCAGTAGCTTTTGATGCCACCAAACACGATGCAGGATCCAAAACCATTCTAGGACAGACCGGTAATTGGGGTTATGATGATGTTATTAATATTCTTTTTGACCAGAGGGCTCCAGAAATTGCAGAATTTATCTGTCGCAAATTATATGAATTTTTCGTGCATCCAGATTCTAAGGATGAAGCAAATAATGCACAAACCATAATAAATGGTATGGCCGCAACATTTGTTTCTAATGACTTTGAAATCGCACCTGTCTTACGACAGCTATTTAAAAGTCAACATTTCTTTGATGACGAAGCAATTGGTGTAATCATTAAAAGTCCGATAGATTTTTATTTCAATACACTAAAAGAAACCGGTTTCAGCTATACAGATACAAATGTTGCTGAAATGGTCAACTATAGTGCACTTCTGAGTCAAGAAATCTTTGAACCAGTTGATGTGGCCGGATGGCAACGTGATAGATCTTGGATCAATACCAATTTTATGATTGGGCGTTGGCTAACTATTGAAAGTATTTTGGAAAACTTTTATATGGCCGACAATGAACAATTTAGAACATTAGGTCTAGATATATCCGGCAATGCAGGATTGACAAGCACAAATCCTGATGTAGTTGCAAGACTAATTATTGATTTTATTCTCCCTAAAGGACTTCTAGACGAGCCTGAATATAGTAAAGCGTTTGCCATATTTAGAAGTGATATAGAAGAAGTTTATTATGAAGGTGGCAACCAAGAATCTTGGACTTTGGCTACTTGGCCACAAGCTCCATTTCAAGTATATCTTCTTTTACAATATTTAGCTAGACAACCTGAGTTTCAATTAAAATAATACCTACAACTATGTGCAATTCACAACACTCCCCATATAAAGGTCTACAACATGAAGGCCACGATGACGAACACAAAACTTGGAGCAGACGTTCATTTCTACAGGCAATGGGTATCGCAGGATCTGGCTCAATGATGCTAGGTTCTAATATGCTTACAGCCTCTGCCCCTTCACCCCTATCAGCAGGTATTGCTGCAGCGGAAACTGACAATATTTTGATATTAATACGTCTATCAGGTGGTAATGATGGTCTAAGCACCGTTATACCTTTAGAGCAGTATGACAGTTATGCGAATGCACGACCAAATATTTATGTTCCTGAAAGTAAAGTATTAAAACTTACCGATGAATTCGGTGTACCATCTTACATGAATGCATTGGCACCCATGTGGCAAGAAGGCCAATTTAAGGCTGTACACGGAGTTGGATACGAAGGGCAAAGTCTTTCGCATTTTACAGGTTCTGATATTTTTGCCAACACAGATATAGAAACAACAGGGTTTAGCGGTTTAAACACCGGATGGATGGGTAGACATTTTGAAAATATTTATCCAGATTACTTAATAAACCCACCGGCAGCACCGGCGGCAATTCAGATAGGTCAATTCGGCAGTTTAGTATTTCAAGGTGACGAAACCAATTATGCTTTCGTGACATCGAACATCGACCAGTTAGAAGAAATCGCAGAATCAGGCGTAGTTTATGGCTTAGACGATACTCTTTTCAATAATTGTATGTACGGCGATCAACTAAAGTTTTTGAGAGGAGTAGCAAATACAACCTATGAATACTCAGGACTCATTCACGAAGCCTATGAAAGAGGCCAAAATCAAGTAGAATATCAAGAAAACGGATTTGCACGCCAATTGGCGCTTATAGCACGATTGATAAAAGGAAACTTGGGCACAAAAGTATTTATGATTTCAATGGGTGGTTTTGATACCCATGGCAATCAGCCACAAGCACACGCACGTTTAATGACAAATCTTTCTGTTGCAGTCAACAATTTTTATGAAGATTTAGCCTTTACACAACAAGACGATAAGGTATTGAGTATGACTTTTTCTGAATTCGGACGACGTATTTTTGAAAACGGATCTAACGGTACCGATCATGGTAAGGCATCACCAACGCTGTTCTTTGGATCAGGTTTAAATGGTAGTGCATTTGTTGGCGACCATCCAACATTAGATGACCCGGACGGACGTGGAAATTTAGAGTACACGATGGATTTTAGAGATCTTTATGCTACAGTACTTGCTGAATGGTTATGTGTAGATGTTCCTCTAGTCGAAGCACATTTATTAAATTACAAACCATATGTGCCTGTAAATTTAGGCTTTAGTTGTAGTGGTGAAGCATTCCCAGAAATAGCGTATAGTGATGGTGAGGTTACACCACCAGTACCACCTGGGGAAGAAGCAGAAACACCTTTCAATCCAGATTTATTGAATGCCGTTGTTCACAAACCTTATTACCCAACAGATAGTACTCCACATATCTATTTAGAAATGCCTTTTTCGGCACACGTAGATATCCAACTTTTTAATATTCTCGGTCAACGAGTAGGCACTGTTTTTAACGAAATGATGTTCGAAGGTTCAACCGAAATAAATATACGAGAGCGCATGCCCGAACAACTATCAACCGGAAAGTACATTTATCGTATCAGTGTACAGAATCAAAAGATGAGTAAATCCGTGATGGTAGCTTAAACTGTTTCCCCCTATTATAAAAAGTCCCTATTCAATAAATTGAATAGGGACTTTTTATTTACGCTAATTTCGATTTGTTATTTTTAGTTTTAAAGGACAATTCCCTTTTTACTCTATGGTTCTTATCCTTATGAACTAATGCTATATCTTCTACATTAGCTTCTGTACTTTTTGTGACTACATCTATTTTTTCTAAACCTTCAGAGAATCGCAATTTTATTGGTTTACCAACACTCATATTATTAAAATTTTAACTATTAATTAAGTCTTTTCTTACAATAAAACAGTTTTTATAAATCTTTCGTATAAATAATCGACAAGTCACACTGTTTGACATCAGTTTTAATTAAAACTTCACCTTTTAATCTATTTAGGTGCTGATTACAATTGGCAAGTATTTCGTGATTCTCCCATCAAATTCAGTATTTTTGTAGCTTAATTTATTTTGATGTCCGATATTAAATCACCTTCTAGATATACGATTACTGCAGCTTTACCTTATACGAATGGCCCAATACATATTGGCCATTTAGCAGGTGTTTACGTGCCAGCAGATATATACGCCCGCTATCTTCGTTTAACAGGAAAAGATGTAGCCTTTGTTTGTGGCAGCGATGAACATGGTGTTGCAATTTCAATGAAAGCTAAAAAAGAAGGCGTTACTCCTAAAGATATTATCGATAAGTATCATGCGATAATTAAGCAGTCTTTCTTGGATTTCGGAATTACATTCGACAACTATTCTAGAACCTCTGCACCTATACATCATGAAACCGCATCAGAATTTTTTATAAATCTTTATGAAAAAGGAGATTTTATTGAAGAAACTACGGCCCAGTTATACGATGAAGAAGCACAACAATTTTTAGCAGATCGTTTTGTAATTGGTACTTGCCCTAAATGTGGTAATGAAGAAGCGTATGGCGATCAGTGTGAAAATTGCGGGTCAAGTTTAAATGCCACCGATTTAATAAATCCGAAATCAACCATAACAGGTACAATACCGACTACTAAAGAAACCAAACACTGGTTTTTGCCTTTAGACAGGTATGAAGAATTTCTTACCGATTGGATTTTAAAAGGACATAAAGATGACTGGAAACCTAATGTATACGGTCAATGTAAATCATGGATTGATGGTGGTCTAGAACCAAGAGCAGTAACTAGAGATTTAGATTGGGGTATACCCGTACCTGTTGAAGGTGGGGAAGGCAAAGTACTTTATGTATGGTTTGATGCACCTATCGGATACATTTCATCTACCAAAGAATGGGCAGCCCGTGAAGGTAAAGATTGGGAACCCTATTGGAAAGACAAAGACACCAAATTGGTTCATTTCATTGGGAAGGATAATATCGTTTTTCACTGTATCATTTTCCCTTCTATGCTGAAAGCAGAAGGAAGTTATATTTTACCGGATAATGTACCTGCCAACGAATTTTTAAATTTAGAAGGCAACAAATTATCTACCTCTAAGAATTGGGCGGTTTGGTTGCACGAGTACCTAATTGATTTTCCTGAGTTACAAGATTCGTTACGTTATACGTTAACAGCGAATGCTCCAGAATCTAAGGATAATGATTTTACCTGGAAAGATTTTCAAGCTCGTAACAATAACGAATTGGTTGCTATCCTAGGGAATTTCATAAACAGAGTAGTTGTATTGACCAATAAATATTATGACGGAAAAGTCCCAGCCGCTGGTAATTTTTCTGATGTTGATACAGAAACCCTTGACCAACTTCGTAAGTTTCCAGATACGATATCTAGCTCGATAGAGCGCTATCGCTTTAGAGAAGCCGGACAAGAATTAATGAACCTAGCCCGTTTAGGAAACAAATATTTAGCAGATGCCGAACCTTGGAAAGTTATTAAGGTCGACGAAGAGCGTGTTAAAACTATCATGAACGTAGCCTTGCAAATCGCTGCTGGTTTAGCTGTATTAAGTGAACCATTTTTACCATTTACCTCTGCTAAACTTAAAAACATACTCAATATCAACCTGAGCGCAGTCGAAGGCCTAAATTGGGAATCAGTTTCAGCCACCAAGGTGTTACTATCTGCAGACCACCAAATCAACCAAGCAGAGTTGCTCTTTAGAAAAATAGAAGATAGTGAGATTCAATCACAATTAGACAAGTTGGAAGCCACCAAAAAAGCGAATGCGAACGAAAATAAAAAACTAATGCCCCAAAAAGACACCATTACCTTTGATGATTTTTCTAAGCTAGACATGCGTGTCGGAACTATAATCGAAGCCGAAAAAATGGCAAAAGCCAAAAAGCTTTTAGTTTTAAAAGTAGATACTGGCTTAGATATACGTACTATAGTTTCTGGTATTGCAGAAAGTTTTACCCCAGAAGAGATTGTTGGAAAAAAAGTAACTGTTTTAATCAATTTGGCACCTCGTGCCCTTCGCGGTGTAGATAGTGAAGGAATGATTTTGATGACCGAAAATGCCGATGGAAAATTGGTATTCGTTAATCCTGATGAAGATGGCGTTGGTAATGGAGAAGGAATAAACTAATTACCTCTCCTAAAAATATTACAATATAAATGGCAAAATTGGACTCGGCCCAAATAGTTGGCTATATCTTAAAGTATACCCAACTCCCAGAAAAAGGGATTCAAAATACGATTGAACTTCTAAACCAAGATTGTACGATTCCTTTTATTTCGAGGTATCGAAAAGAGAAAACAGGCAATTTAGATGAAGTTCAAGTAGGTGCCATTGTACAGTTTAAAGACCAGTTTGAAGTACTAGAAAAACGTAAAAAAGCTATCATTAAAGCTGTCGAGGAACAGAATGCCTTGACCGCAGAACTCAAACAAAGCTTTGAGAACGCAGAAGACTTAACGCAGTTAGAAGATTTATATCTACCATTTAAAAAGAGCAAAAAAACAAAAGCCGAAATAGCCCGTAAAAACGGTTTAGAACCTTTGGCTAAAATCATTATGGCGCAGCGTAATGATGATATTGAATTTACGGCATCAAAATACGTAAACAAAGAAGTTGAAAACGAAGACGATGCTTTAGAAGGAGCTCGCCATATTATTTCTGAATGGATTAATGAACGAACTGATATTAGAAATCAAATACGGTCACAATTAGCTCGCTTTGCAATTATATCTACAAAAGTAATTACTGCTAAAAAAGAAGACGAAAAAGCACAGAAGTATCGCGATTATTTTGAATGGAGTGAACCATTAAATAAATGTCCGTCGCACCGTTTATTGGCGATTTTAAGAGCAGAATCAGAGAAATTTATCCGGGTTAAAATTGAGTTGGATGATGAACGATTACTAGACCGTATAGAAAATAGAATTATCAAATCTAATAATGCGTGTGCAAAGCAAATAGAACTTGCCATTGCAGATGCTTATAAAAGATTACTATTCCCATCTTTATCCAACGAACTATTAAAAGCTGCAAAGGAAAAGGCAGATGATGAAGCTATCAGTGTATTCTCCAATAATCTTAGACAATTGTTGTTGGGTGCGCCTTTAGGCGAAAAACGTATTCTCGCCATTGACCCAGGTTTTAAATCGGGCTGTAAATTGGTGTGTTTAGATGCCCAAGGTAATTTAGTGCATAATGAAAATATCTATCCGCATGCGCCACAAAATGATGTAAGCGGTGCTATTAAAAAATTGAGTTCGTTAGTTAATGCCTATAAGATTGAAGCTATCGCCATAGGTAATGGCACAGCTTCAAGAGAAACTGAACATCTTGTCAAAAAAGTGATATTCAATAATCCGGTTGAAGTTTTTGTAGTAAGTGAAGCTGGGGCATCTATTTACTCAGCATCTAAGATTGCTCGTGATGAATTCCCGAACTACGATGTTACCGTTCGTGGCGCAGTTTCTATAGGTAGACGTTTGGCCGACCCACTTGCAGAACTGGTTAAAATAGACCCTAAGTCTATTGGTGTAGGGCAATATCAGCATGACGTAGACCAGACTAAACTAAAAAATTCGCTTGACGTCGTAGTAGAAAGTTGTGTAAACTCCATTGGGGTAAATATAAATACCGCAAGTGTTCCCTTATTAAGTTATGTTTCAGGTATTGGACCAAAATTGGCCGAAAATATTGTCATCCAAAGAAAGGAAAAAGGCGCGTTCAAAAGCAGAAAAGAGATTATGGATGTTCCTCGCTTAGGGGGTAAAGCCTTTGAACAAGGAGCTGCATTTTTACGTATTAAAGATGCCAAAAATCCGTTAGATGATTCTGCCGTACATCCAGAAAGCTATGCTATAGTAAAGCAAATGGCCAAAGATAAAGGAACCGAAATTCTTTCTTTAATTGGCAACAAGGCATTACTTAAAGAAATAGAATTAAAAAAATATTGCACTGAAAATGTTGGCCTACCCACTTTAAAAGACATACTTTCAGAATTAGAAAAACCAGGATTAGACCGAAGGGAAAAAGCTAGAGTATTCACTTTTGACCAAAATATTAAATCGATTACCGATTTACACAGTGGTCAATTACTTCCTGGTATCGTAAACAACATTACTAATTTTGGGTGTTTTGTAGATATCGGCATCAAAGAAAGCGGACTGATTCACGTTTCTAATCTCTCCGATTCGTTTGTTAAAGATGTAAATGAACATGTTCATTTACATCAACAAATAATTGTGAAGGTTTTAGAAGTCGATGTACCTAGAAAGCGTATTCAACTAAAGCTGCACAAATAGTTCAGCTAATGCTTAAAATAGCCTACCATACTATTTATAAACATCCATTACCAGAAGGTCATCGTTTTCCTATGATGAAATATGAGCTTCTACCACAGCA
Source organism: Maribacter arcticus (assembly GCF_900167935.1). Classification (GTDB taxonomy): domain Bacteria; phylum Bacteroidota; class Bacteroidia; order Flavobacteriales; family Flavobacteriaceae; genus Maribacter; species Maribacter arcticus. The sequence goes on from NZ_FUYL01000003.1 coordinate 370,897, forward strand.
ATTAATATATGAAGGTACCTGTACCCAATCTAATTTTTTCGAGCCTGAAATTCCGAATGATAAACATATTGTAGCCGTTCACGATCCTGAATATTTTTACGATTTGTTGAATATGATGATTTCAGCAAAAATGTCTCGTAAAATCGGTTTTCCAATATCTGAAGATTTGGTAGAGCGAGAACGTATTATAGCTGATGGCACCCTAAAAAACTGTGATTTCGCGCTTCACTACGGAATTTCAATGAATATTGCTGGCGGTACTCACCATGCATTCAGTGATCATGGCGAAGCATTTTGTATGCTAAACGACCAAGCCATTGGCGCAAAATATCTATTGAATAAAGGGCTAGCAAAAAAAATACTCATTGTAGATTTAGATGTTCACCAAGGTAATGGTACAGCAGAAATCTTTCAAAATGATACCAATGTCTTTACATTTTCTATGCATGGTAAGTCTAACTATCCCTTAAAAAAGGAAAAATCAGATTTAGACATTGAACTTGAAAAAGGGACAACAGATGATTTATACCTGTCTATACTCAAACAAAACTTACCTAAATTATTAGACATTGTTCAGCCAGACTTTATCTTTTATCTCAGCGGGGTAGATGTTCTTAAAAGTGATAAACTTGGCACATTAGGCCTAACTGTGCATGGTTGCAAACTTCGCGACCAATATGTTCTAGACACTTGCAAAAAGCATAAAATTCCTGTGCAATGTAGTATGGGTGGTGGGTATTCCGAAGACATTAGAATTATTGTAGAAGCACATGCGAATACGTTTCGGTTGGCGCAATCTCTATATTTTTAGTACATTAGTACAACACCTGAAAACCAAACTAATGAAAACGCTGATTCACATTTATTTTGCTCTATTTACACTAGTTTCCTTCTCCCAAACAATATCCATTCAAAAATCATCTGCATTAGAAACAGGAAATGCAAAAGATGCAGGCATGTCAACAGAGCGTCTTTCAAAAATAGACGCCATGATTTCAGAAGAAGTTACTAATGGTAATATACCTGGGGCTGTTGCACTAATTGCACGTAATGGCAAAATAGTTTTTCACAAGGCGTTCGGCATGTCTGATAATGAAGCGAACATTTCGATGGAAAAAGATGCCATTTTCCGTATTGCCTCTCAAACAAAGGCCATAACCTCAACCGCTGTAATGATGCTTTGGGAAGAAGGTAAGTTTCAATTAGATGATAATATTTCAAAATACATTCCAGAATTCGGTGAGGCGCAAATATTAGATACCTATAATGAAGCCGACGGTACGTACACTACTAAACGAGCAGAAAACCAAATCACCATTAGAGATTTGTTGACTCATACATCAGGTATTGGTTATGGAGTGATTGATGGGGATGAACGTTTCAAGAAGATTTATGCAAAAGCAGGAATCACCGATTTATTTACAACAGAAAAAATTACGATTGCCGAAAGCGTAAAAAAACTGGCAAAGTTACCACTACATCATGAGCCAGGAGAGGCATTTACCTATAGTGAAGGCCTTGATGTGTTAGGCTATTTTATCGAAGTTATTTCTGGTGTACCCTTTGATGAATTTTTTAAAACGAGAATCTTCGAACCACTTAACATGAAAGATACTTGGTTCTACCAACCGAAAGAAAACTATAATAGATTAGTAGCAGTTCAAAAAAAGGAAAATGACAAATGGATAAAATATCCTATTACCTTTTATGACACTGATTATCCTATAAAAGGAGCAAAAACTTTCTTTTCTGGTGGTGCAGGTCTTTCAAGCACAGCAAAAGACTACGCTACTTTTTTACAGATGTATTTGAACGAAGGTGAATTAAACGGAGTGCGATTATTGAGTAGAACCACGGTAAAAAGTATTTTGGGGAATCAAATTGGAGATATATGGGATGGACCAAAAAACCATGGCCTTGCCTTTTCAATAGTAAATGAAAAAGGAGAAATTTCTGGTGGCCTTGGAAGTGACGGAACATTTGAATGGGGAGGTTATTTCAATACCCAATATTTTGCAGACCCAAAAGAAAAAGTAATCGGTATTTTAATGAAACAGACCCAAGGCCCTGTAAATGATACGACCAGTTGGAAATTTAAGCAAATGCTTTTTTCTAGTATTGATGATTAAAGGCCTTAAGAATCTAACAAATACAGCCCAAACTTAATTTTCCAATACGGCATTTGCTCTTTAAAAAACTCAAAATAGTCTTTTAAACCTGTAGCTTCAGTTAATTCTGATTTTGCATTCGCTATTTTTGATACTTCATCAGCACTTACGAATTGATTCAAATCAAGCTCCTCACCTTCTGCATGTTTTTTCATTAAGTGACCGTAAATGGTATTCTCAGAAAGGTTTCTTGCAGTTGCAATTTCAGAAACTGTTAATCCGTCAGAGAATAAATCGAACGTTTGCTCATGCGTTGCTTTCTTTGATTTTTTAGCAGGCGCATAAGTAGTAATTTCCTTAATAAAAATATCAGCGTACTTTTCTAATTTTGCCTGCCCTACACCAGACACCTCCATGAATTCTTTTTCATTTTTAGGCATCTTGAGTTCCATATCCTTTAAACTGGCATCACCAAAAACAACATATGCCGGCACGCCTTGATCCTCGGCAATTCGTTGTCTTAAAAGGCGAAGCTTTTCGAAAAGTCCTGTTTTTGGAGTTTTTGCTTTTGCTGTACTTTTCTTCTTTTCCTTTTCGGTTTGCAAGATTGCTAATTGAATTGTTTTATTGGAAAAAAGCACTTCTTTAGCCAATGGCGTCAAGCCTAATCTGGCTCCTTCCCTAAAATTAATATCCAACACGCCTTGGTTCAATAACTGAATCACATACTGTTGTAAGTCTAGCCACGAAACATCTTTTATGGCGCCATATGTTTTAATATTTTGATATCCTCGTTCTAATACTTGGGCATTCTGTGCTCCTCGTAAGACATCGATAACCATACCCATAGGTTCACGCTCTCGTAGTCGAGCAACCCCAGAGCATACTTTTTGAGCTAATAATGTAGCATCAAAATATGCTGGTGGACTCATACAAATATCACAATTTCCACATCCTTTGGTTACTTGCTCACCAAAGTAGTTTAACAATGCAATTCGGCGGCAACTCAACGCCTCCGCAAATTGCTGCATCCGTTCCAATTTGGCAAATTCTACGTCTGCATTTTCACTTTGTGTGATAAATCGACGCAGCTGTGCCACATCGGCAAAACTATAAAACAGCAAAGCATGAGCTGGGAGTCCGTCACGACCACCTCTACCAATTTCTTGATAGTAACCTTCTATATTCTTCGGAAGGTTATAATGAATTACCCAACGCACATTACTCTTATCTATTCCCATACCAAAAGCAATTGTTGCAGCGATTATGGGAACTCTATCTGTAATAAATTCTTCTTGTACCTTAGACCGTTCTTCAGATGACATACCTGCGTGATATGCCTTAGCCTTAAAACCAGCCTTTTGTAATTTTTGAGCAATAGCTTCAGTACTTTTTCTGCTCAAACAATAGATAATTCCGCTTTCGTTGGATCGATCATCTAAAAAATCGAGAATGTGCTTAATTCGGTCTTGTGCAGGCTTTATATCTAAGTATAGATTTGGCCTATTGAAAGAAGCTAAATGTCGCTCTGCATTCGGAATCTTCAATTGATCGGCAATATCATCTTGCGTGGTTCTATCAGCTGTTGCCGTAAGTGCCATAACTGGAATATTCGGAAAGCGTTTCTTTAAACTACCCAACTGGGTATATGCAGGTCTAAAGTCATGTCCCCATGAAGAAATACAATGTGCTTCATCTACTGCAAATAAGCTAATCTTCAAATTTTCTAAGATTGAATCAAAGAAGCCTAAGCTTTCTGGAGCAACATAAAACAGTTTCAATTCGCTGTTTTCTAATTGTTGCAAAATTGCCTGCCGAGTTTCTTCTGATTGGGAACTATTGTAATATGCAGCAGCAATGCCATTGGCTTGCAATACATCAACCTGGTCCTTCATTAAGGCAATCAACGGTGAAATTACAATAGCCGTACCTTCTAAAGCTAAGGCCGTTAATTGATAACAGAGCGATTTTCCCCCTCCTGTTGGCATAATTGCCAACACATCTTTTTTGTTCAAAGCATCCTCAATTATGGATAATTGATTCGGCTTAAAAGAATCATAGCCAAAATGAGTTTTTAATAAAGGAAGTAGTTCTTGTACTGTTGATGTCATAGGTGCAAAAATAGGAAGTTTATATACCAATAAGGTCTTCGACTACGCTCAGACTGACATTAATAATTCGATTTCAGTTTTTTTTAAATAAGTTAATAGATATTCACCATCCTTAATGGAGGGATTCATTACTAAACAAATTACTTTTCAGAATGTCATCCTAAGCGCAGTCGAAGGCTTATGAAAAAGTGATTATTTCCCCAACATCAACAACTCATTACACCTAATCTCGGTGATATATCTTTTCTCACCTTCTTTAGTTTCATAAGAGCGATGCGTTAGTTTACCCTCAACGGCAACTTGTTTTCCTTTGGTTAAATAATTCTCAACAATCTCTGCCGTTTTTCCCCAGGCTACAATATTATGCCATTGGGTGTCATCTACTTTCTCGCCTTTTGCGTTCTTATAGCTATCTGTGGTAGCTATAGAAAATTTAGCCAATTTAGTGCCCCCTTCAAGATTTACTATTTCTGGGTCTTGCCCTAAGTTTCCAATTAACTGTACTTTGTTTTTTAATGCGTTCATCTTACTAAATTTTATCGTTAAACAGTTCTTTCTATCAAGCCTCCTTGACTCGACACTGCAAACCTAGAACAGCTTCCAAATACTATTCGGTCACTAAACACTTACTATCGTTTGTAATCGTTTACAGTCAATTGAAAACTTTTATTAACTTAATAATCAGTAAATTATATACCTTTTTACACTAGATAATAAAGTTTGTTTTTCGACGTAAATTATCTTTTTTATAAAAATTCTATATTATTAACAAAATAATCAAGTATTAAATTTCAAAATATCATAGACATTATATATATTTAAGTGTTATTAAAACACTTAAATATATCAATTATGCCTTACCCCCTACCTAAAAGCCTCATTTGTATGACGGCACTTCTTTTAATTTCAGTAGCAACTGCTCAGGATGGAACTATAACACCTCTAGAGACACCAGAAGAGCCAACCGCCATTCCTCTTAATACAGGTGGGGTTGATGACCAACCTGTATTAAGAGACTTGGTTTCGCCAATGGGGAGATCCAATGGCTAGAAATATTACAGAGGCCACACTCACGCCCTTTTTACCCGATCCAGAAAAAGCAAATGGCACAGCGGTCATTGTAACACCCGGAGGAGGTTTTATGTGGCTATCTATGGCTAACGAGGGCTGGGAAGTTGCTGAAGCATTGGCAAAACAAGGAGTTACAGCCTTTGTTTTAAAATACCGTCTTCAGCCCACTGCAGAATCGCTTGAGGACTTTACCTCTTGGATGAATCGCCCACGAACACCACCATCTGAAACTTCAAGTACCGTGAAGCCCACTAGACCAACTAGTCCGCAGGAACGTGACCTTTCCAATCAATTGGAAGATGCAGAAGCAGCCTATGCAATGATAGTAGACCGAGCGGATGAGTGGGGAGTAGATATAAATAGAATAGGCATGATTGGTTTCTCTGCCGGTGCTGGCCTCACCATGCATTCCACCCTAAATTCTAAGACCATGAAATTGGCTTTTATTGGTCCTATATATGGTGGTATGGGAGCTGTTGATGTACCACAAAATGCCCCCCCGATGTTCAATGTTATTGCCACCGATGATTTTCTTTTTAATGGGAAATTTGGCATTATCGAATCTTGGAATAAAGCAGGAATTCCCGTTGAATTTCATCTTTACCAAAATGGCGGTCACGGTTTTGGCCTTGGCAACCCCAATAGAACAAGTAACCGTTGGTTCGATTCTTTTATGTACTGGCTTGAAGTCAACAAATTTTTGGAAGCAGCTCCTATAAAGAAATCAGAGTAAAATACCTCGGGATAATTACATGAGGCATCATAAGAAAATTTGTTTAAATAATGATTACTATTATCATCAATAAATTAAACATTATTTAAACCAATTCTCATTAAAGAAATAAAAGGATTAATTAACAAGAATACCAATTCTATGTATTGGTGTTCTTATTTTATACGATACAACCACCAATTCATATCTCTTGTTAATTCAAAACCTAATTTCTCATAAAGCGGAATTGCAAGGTTACCTTTGTTCGTATGTAAAATAGGTGTCTTATTTTCTTTTAAAATTTCTTTTGTAGTATGCGCAATTAACTGTTTTGCTAACCCTTTTCTGGTATATTCAGGATGCGTTACAACAGCGCTTACTTCTATAAACTGATTCGTTTGCATTCGCTGACCGGTTATTGACACTAATTTACCATACTTAAATATCCCAAAATATTTGCCCATTTCATAAGTTCCCTTTCTATAATAACCAGGCATAACCAACCAAATTAAATCATAAATCTCATCTATAAATTCATGACCTAAAAGCACAATGTCTTCGGATATTTCAACGTCTGTTAGCTTATTTAATACCATCTGACATCCATCAATTTTCTTCTCTAAGAATACTTTATCATCATCTATTATAGGTGTTTGATTCTCTGAAACAAAAAAGAAATGATCTGTAGTTTTTAGATATTGATTTGAAGCTTTGGCTGTTTTAGTTTCATCGAAAAAAGAACCAAAGGTGCACACCTCTGGTTTATAAAATTGAACTCCGTCATATTCTTCAACAAACTTTTTATGAGTTTCGTTTAAGGAATACCACACCGGGTTTTTGAGTTGTTCTTCTAATGCTATCATTAGAATAAATATAAAAAAGATTGAAAGAGAATTAATCGTTAATTAAAACTTTAATTTCAAACAATCTTTATTCGTAATCAATTCTTTATATATCCGCAGCAAATCCATATACCTTAGAAATGAATTCAAAATCCAACGTTAGAATTTCCCTAGTAGCTGTTTCAGTTTCACTAGTATTCTCATAAAATTCATCTAACAAGTCAATTAATACATCAATTGAAGCTGTGGGCAGGTTATTAAGGTCTTGAATATTAAAATAACAATATTGAACAATTAGATGTCCACTTAACTATCAAAAGAAGCATTTTTTTCCTACCTTAAAACTTCTTAATTTTTAAGCTCAATGAATTTGATTTTGATTGATAACCCATCAGAAAAATATATGAAGCAATTTTCGATGGCTCAATTGTTTATATTAAATAAATTAAGGCTCAGAACAAAATATATTTAACCCACACCAAAGTACCGAAAGCAATTGAAGGAATTAACCTCGGGTAATAAATCATGGAGAAAGAAATAACCAAAGAATATTCGAACGGGGAACTTATTGTTGTTTGGAAACCAAAAAAATGTATCCATTCTGCAGTATGTATTCATATGCTTCCGGAAGTATACAAACCAAGAGAAAAACCTTGGATTACTCCTGAAACTACAACTACGTCAGCTTTAAAATCACAAATTAATGAATGCCCGTCTGGGGCATTAACCTATTACATGAAAAACGAAATAATGGAAGAACAAAAAGTAAATGAAACTAACGCTACTCAAATTATTGTAGCCAACAACGGACCTTTAAAAATCAAAGGGGATTTAGAAATACAATTAGCATCAGGAGAAATAGTCACTAAAGAGGGTACTACGGGTTTTTGCCGTTGCGGCGTTTCTGAAAACAAACCATTCTGCGATGGTTCGCACAGAAAAATTGACTTTGTCGGATAAAACTATAAAAGTAAAACTCACGAATGGAATTAGCCATGCACCATTGGATGCGTGCTGAATCTCTAGAACACACACTCAATAGAATTAATAAATTAGACTACACATATAGAAATACAGGGACTACCTACACAAAAATGTGCACCATGACTGTTGAAAATACATTAGCAATTTTAGCAAATAAGCAACCTATGGCCAATTGTATTTACAATAGAAAAGAATTGAGCACCAACTAGAATACTATGAAAAATCACAAAAGCCTACTTCTTATAGTTTTACTCATTAGTCCAATGATTAGTCTATATGCTCAACTCACGGTTAACCAAGACCGTTTAGAAAAAAGAATAACCAAACTAGCCCAATTTGGAATACAAGAGAATGGGGAAACGGAACGAGTAGCTTTTAGTGATGCAGATGTTGCTGCACAACAATGGGTAATATCTCAATTAAAAGAAATGGGCATAGAAACCCATATAGATTTCGCAGGAAATATAATTGGTACTAGAAAAGGAACAAGCGCTTCTAAAAAACCAATTTCATTTGGGTCACATATAGACCGTGTTCCACATGGTGGAAATTATGATGGCTGTGTTGGAAGCATGGCAGCCATAGAAGTTCTTAAGGTGCTCGATGAAAACAATGTCAAAACGAAGCATCCATTAGAAATTATTATATTTTCTAATGAAGAAGGTGGTGTTGTAGGTAGTAGGGCAATTGCAGGCCATTTGAAAAAAACTGCCTTTTCAGTTAAAAATTCCACAGGGTATACCATTGGCGAAGGTATGATGCGATTAGGTGGTGACACCACCAGACTTGCAGAAGTCGCTCGTAAAGAAGGTGATATAGCTGCATTTTTAGAATTACATATTGAGCAAGGCGGTATTCTAGAAAAAGAGAGTCTTGACATTGGTATTGTAGAAGGTATTGTAGGTTTAAAATGGTGGGACGTAGAATTCAATGGTTTTGCAAATCATGCGGGTACTACACCCATGAATGCAAGACAAGATGCCTTATTGGTCGCAGCAAAATTTATAGTTACGGTGAATGAAGTTGCCACAAGTTTTGAGGGCGCACAAGTTGCCACCGTAGGTAGAATTTCTGCGGAGCCAGGTGCCCCAAATGTAATTCCAGGAAAAGTTGTTACCAGTTTAGAAATACGAGACCTTTCATCTGAAGTTATTGAAAAGGTATATCAAGAAATTGAAAAACGAGCTTTAGAGATTAGTAAAGCATCGGGTGTTGAAATTAAAATTACTGCTTTAGATACAACGGCTAATCCTGCAATAATGGATGCTTCTATTCAGAACGAGATAGAAAAAAGCATCAATTCGCTTGGGCTAAGTTATAAATCTATGCCAAGTGGTGCAGGTCATGATGCTCAAGACATGGCACTTATTGCACCAACAGGAATGATATTCGTTCCAAGCAAAGGTGGCATTAGTCATTCGCCTAAAGAATTCACTTCCGCTTCAGATATGGCAAATGGTGCCAATGTATTATTGAAAACTATTTTAGCGTTGGACAAGAAGCTTGACTAAATGGATAATCAAGAACCTATACGCATTGAAATCAGTTTAAATGTCCCTGTAAATAAAGTATGGGAAGCATTGACTAATGTTACCCAAATGCGAGAATGGTACTTTGAAAATATACCCGATTTTAAACCTGAAGAAGGTTTTGAAACAAAATTCGAAGTAAAAAATGGGGAGCGAATTTTTACCCACATTTGGAAAATCACCGAAGTAATTCCTTTTAAAAAAATCTCTTACACATGGAAGTTTGAAGAATATCCTGGCGAAGGCCTGTCAATCTTTGAGTTAACAACCACTGAAAATAACACCACACAGTTAAAACTAGAAAGTCAAGTTCTTACACCTTACCCTAAAGATATTCCTGAATTTAAAAGAGAAAGTGGCGAAGCCGGATGGGATTATCTAATCAATAAGAATTTGGTGGAATTTTTACAAAAATCTAAGGATTTCTAAGCACCAACTTTCCTGTTATTATCACTATTTTAGTTAAATCAAAGCAAAAAACATATTCTAATGAAAAAACTACTATCTATTTTAGCTTTAACACTATTACTATGCAGTACTATTGTTTCTGCACAAACCCAAAAAGATATTATTGAGGCCATTGAAAAAGAAGGCAATGGAAATTCACAGCTTGAACAGCTAGCTTACGAATTAATGGACCTTAACGGACCAAGATTAGTAGGAACCCCCGAAATGAAAACTGCTCATGATTGGGCCATTAACACCTATAAAAAATGGGGCATTTCTGCAGAAAATCAACAATGGGGAACTTGGAAAGGTTGGCAACGTGGCATCACCCATGTAGATATGGTATCGCCTCGCATAGCATCCCTTCATGCCACACAATTAGCTTGGAACCCTAGTACAGATAAAAAAGGCGTTACTGCATCTTTAATTACATTACCAAGCTTCTCTGATTCTTTGGCCTTTGTAAAATGGCTGCCTTCAGTAAAAGGTAAAATTGTAATGGTAAGCATGTTACAGCCTACTGGGCGACCAGATGAAAACTGGGAAGAATATGCAACCAAAGAATCTTTTGAAAAAATGAAATCTGAACGAGATTCATTAGAAAAAATTTGGAGACAGAATATTAATAATACGGGCTATACGAGTAGAAATATCAATGCTGCTTTTGAAAAAGCAGGTGCTGTAGGTATTGCCCAGTCAAGATGGTCTGAAGGTTTTGGGGCAAATAAAATATTCAGTGCAGGTACTGAGAAAATCCCTGCAGTAGATATATCGCTAGAAGATTACGGCATGTTATACCGAATGGTTGAGCATGGAGCTAATCCGCAGATAAAAATAGTAGCTGAATCAAAAGACTTAGGTAAAGTACCGACTTTCAATACCATTGCTACTATACCAGGAACAGAATTCCCAGATGAGTATGTAATTCTATCAGCACATTTCGATTCTTGGGATGGAGCGACAGGTGCTACCGATAATGGAACAGGAACTATCACCATGTTAGAAGCTGCCCGTATTCTTAAAAAAGTATATCCTAACCCTAAACGAACCATCTTAATTGGGCATTGGGGAAGTGAAGAACAAGGATTGAACGGTTCTAGCTCTTTTGTACAAGACCATCCGGAAATTGTTGCAGGTGTACAAGCTGTTTTCAATCAAGATAATGGTACTGGTCGTGTAGTTAATCTTTCAGGTCAAGGTTTTCTTCATGCCTATGATTATTTAGGGCGTTGGTTAGAAGCTGTTCCTGAAGGGTATAAAAATGAAATAGAAACTACATTCCCAGGTTCACCAGGCCGTGGCGGTTCTGATTACGCTTCTTTTGTTGCAGCTGGTGCTCCGGCCTTTTCGTTAAGTTCCCTAAGTTGGGATTATTGGAACTATACATGGCATACTAACTTGGATACATATGATAAAATCGTTTTCGATGATGTTCGCAACAATGCCATCCTAACCGCAATCCTTACCTATATGGCTTGTGAAGATCCTGAAAAAACATCACGTGAAAAAGCTGTTTTAGGCATTAACCCTAGATCTGGCGAAAAAGGAGAATGGCCAACACCAAGAACTCCAGAACGCAATGGCGGTCAAGAATAAAAAAACCAAATAAAAAGACCAAAAATCAACCACATTATGAAAACCATCAAACTTTTACTACTACTGCTCTTTATTTCTCCTCTAGCACTACAATCGCAACGTAGAAAAAATAAGGTCACCGAGCCAACGATCAAACTAGAAGATTCACTTTTTCAAGGATTAAAATGGCGAAATATTGGTCCGTTTAGAGGTGGAAGAAGTGTTGCTTCAACCGGTGTAGTCGGTCAACCCATGACCTACTACATGGGAACTGTTGGTGGTGGAATTTGGAAAACTACGGATGACGGAATTACATGGAACAATATTTCTGACGGATTCTTGAAAACTGCGACCGTAGGTGCCATTTCAGTATCTGAAAGCAATCCCAATATTGTTATTGCCGGTATGGGCGAGCATGCCGCTAGAGGAGTAATGACCTCTATGGGTGATGGTGTTTACAAATCTACCGATGCAGGCAAAACCTGGAAACATATAGGGTTAGGTGAAACCAGACATATTTCTGATGTTATCATAGACCCAACCAATCCTGATATTATTCTTATTTCTGCCCAAGGAGCACAATATGGTCCTTCATCGCAACGTGGTATTTATAAATCTATAGATGGTGGTGAAACTTGGGAGAATGTTCTTTTTATAGACAATATCACAGGTGCCTCTGCCTTATCTATGGATATGACCAACCCAACGATACTGTATGCTGCAATGTGGCAACATAGACGTTTTCCTTGGACGATGGAATCTGGCGGAAAAAATTCGGGTATCTATAAATCAACTGATGGCGGTGATACTTGGAAACAATTAACCGAAGGTCTTCCAAAAGAAATGGGAAAAATCGGTGTTTCGGTGTCACGAGCAAATCCTGAGCGGGTATTTGCTGTAATAGAGGCTGAAGGTGAAAAAGGAGGTGTTTATAGATCTGATAACGCGGGTAAGAAGTGGACATTAATTAATAAGGACAGAATCAATATTACCCGTTCGTGGTATTATATGGAGATTTTCGCTGATACACAAAATGAGAATATTGTATATGTTTTGAACGCCCCAGTGACTAAATCCATTGATGGGGGAAAATCTTTTTCCCCACTATCTACTCCACATGGTGATAATCACGATTTATGGATTGACCCTTTGAACAATCAACGCATGATTAATTCTAATGATGGTGGGTCTAATGTGTCAAACAATGGCGGCAAAAGTTGGAGCACCCAAGAAAATCAAAACACAGCACAATTTTACAGGGTTATTACAGATAATTTAGTGCCTTACAATGTATATGGTGGCCAACAAGATAATTCTACAGTTGCCATAGCTTCAAGAACTAACGATGGAGGTATCGATTGGAAAGATTGGTATTCAGTTGCCGGTGGAGAAAGCGCTTTTTTAGCTTTTGACCCAGATAATCCGCAATTGATTTATGGTGGTACTTACCAAGGAAATATTGATAAGTGGGATGCCAATACAAAAGAATCAAAACCTATTAAAGAATATCCAGAACTCGGTTTGAGTATCTCGCCCGAAAATGCAAAATACAGGTATAACTGGAATGCACCCATTATTACATCACCTCATAATAGAAAAACGATTTATCACGGTGGTAATGTAGTTTTCAAATCTACAGACGAAGGACAAAGCTGGTCTGTCATTAGTCCCGATTTAACTCGAAACGAAAAAGACAGACACGGTCTAGGTGGTGGGCCATTTACCAACGAAGCTGCAGGTGGTGAAATATATAATACCCTTACCTACCTTACCGAATCATCACATGAAGAAGGTGTTATTTGGTCAGGTAGCGATGATGGTTTGGTACATGTCACAAAAGACGGTGGTAATACTTGGAAAAATGTTACACCAACGGGTATTAAAGAAGGAATTATTAATAGCATTGAAGTATCTCCACATGACCCAGCAACGGCTTATATTGTGCTTATGCGGTATAAGTCGATGGATTTTGATAATTATATTTTTAAAACCACAGACTATGGCACCACTTGGACGAAGATTACGAATGGAATAACTGGTGACAATACCTTTACCCGTGTTGTTCATGAAGACAGAAAGATAAAGGGATTACTTTATGCAGGTACCGAAACAGGTCTTTTCATCTCTTTGGACGATGGCTTAAATTGGCAACCTTTACAATTAAACCTACCGGTAACTCCAATTAATGATTTAACTATTCAAGATAATGATTTAGTTGTGGCCACTGCCGGTCGTGCATTTTGGATTTTAGATGATTTGGCTACGTTACAAAATATAAAAACACCTAAACAAGAAGTTACTATTTTTCAACCTAAAGACACTTATTTATTTATGGGTGGGTCAAGTGACAAACCTATTCCTGGGTTAGGGAGCAATCCTAAAAGCGGAGTAACGTTTGACTACTATTTAAGTGAAAAACAAGATAGCACAGAACTAAAGTTAGAGGTCTTAAAAGACGGTGAAGTCATTCGTTCCATTACCAACCAAAAACCAAAAGACTTCAAATCTTGGCCAGGAGGCCCGTCTAAACCAGATGTATTACCTTCTAAAAAAGGTTACAATCGATTTACTTGGGATTTTAAAAGAGAGCGTTTACCCGCTGTTGATAATGTGTTTGTACTTGGTGGTCATGATGGTTCTACAGTAGGCCCAGGAGACTATACTTTAAAACTAAGTTTAGGAACGACTATCACAGAAACTATAGTGAAAATTTTACCGAATCCGAAAGTGAAAAGTAGTCCAACAGATTATGCAGGGCAACAAGAACTTTTAAAGACTATAGAAGCAACTGTGGTTGATATACATAATTCAGTGAATTCGATGCGTTCGGCAAAGACCCAATTAAAAGATTATGCTAAACTCCTAAAAGATAATGAGAAGGCTAAATCTCTCTTAAAACAAGGAGATACATTGATTAAACGTATAACGGCTTGGGAAGAAAATTTAATACAACCCAATCAAAAAACATTTCAAGATGTAATCAATTTTGAAAATAAGTTGAATGCTCAACTTTTAAATTTAAGAGGTTACATAGATGTAGTTGAACCAAAAGTTACAGCAGGTGCCAAGGTTAGATTACAAGACCTTTTAACGCAATGGAAAACGTTTAAAACAGAACATAATGCAATCATTACTACTGAAATGGCAGCATACAATGAGGCGTTTAGAAGTTTAGAAATTCCGGCACTAATAATATCTAATAAATAAAATAAAGATACGACGTATTGAACACTCTAATTATTGACATAACTTATAAAGGAGAAGATTTTACAAAAACTCGTTTACCAAGAGCAGAATATGAAAATTGCGTTTTTGAAGGATGTACCTTTTCTGAAGGATATTTAGACAACCAGTTATTCATGGAATGTGAATTTATAGAATGTAACTTAAGTAATTCGAATATTGTAAATACCACCTTTAAAGAGGTGAAGTTTTCACATTGTAAACTTATGGGAGTGGCCTTTAATACGTGCAATACGTTTTTAATGGACATATCGTTCTTTGACTGTAATCTCAGTTATGCGATTTTTAATGAATTAAAACTTGTAGGGCAGTTATTTGTATCGTGTAAATTGAATGAAGCAGAATTTTCAGATTGCGACCTTAGTAAAGCAAACTTTGATTCGTGCGATTTAAATCGTACTATTTTCTCGAGAGCAAATCTTGAAAAAACAGATTTTAGCAGTGCTTTAAATTATAGCATAAACCCTGAAAACAATAGAATGACAGGTGCCATTTTTTCAAATGATGGCCTTGTCGGTTTATTGCAGAAGTATAAACTTAAGATAGCTAAATGATAAGTAATTTATAAAAAGCTTAAATTGAAGTTAATTACAAGGCAAGAGACAAAAAATAAAGTTCATTAGAAGAATTGATTACAAAGAGGAATAAAAACATATATTAATAATTATTAAATAAAAAATCATGGGAAAAGGTCAAGACGCAAAGAAAAATGTAAAAAAGGCACCGGTAAAAACAGCTAAAGAAAAAAAAGAAGAAAAGAGGTTAAAAAAATCAAAATAGGGTTAGTATTTATCACAATTTCATTAATCTAATTAACATCAACTAAATTTTAAAAAAAAGGATGCGCCAGGGCCAGGGTGTTGCAATTCGAAAAGTTCAAATAGATGATTAAAGAATTCGAGAAACTCAATATTCCTTAGATTAAGGCTTTTTAACAACATACAAAGGATTCCAATAAAATTTAGTCAAGAATACTTTTGTTGCGAGATTAAAAATTATTGATCCAGGCAAATTTCTCTTTTATAATATCTTCCTTTTGTTTTTCCAAAAATTCAAGTAAGGCACTTGCAGCAGGAGACAATTTCTTTGATTGCAGCCAAATTAAATTCCAAGTAGTTACGAGGGGAAGTCCTTTTACCGGTATAATTTGCAAATCCCCATATTTAAGTTCATTTTTAATACCGATTAAAGGCATTATAGAACATCCTAAGCCAGAAACTACTGCTTGTTTAACTGCCTCATTTGAGGTCAGTTCAATCTTTTTTCGGACAGAAAGCTTATTCGTTTCAATAAAAGTTTCCATTGCATTTCTAGTCGCCGATCCCTGTTCTCTATAAATTAAGGGCAGGTCCTCAAACAATTTCTTTTTGTTTGGAGTTCCCTTAAACTTAAGATCTGAACTACCTACATAAAACAATCTATTAGACATCAGTTCCACCCTGTTTACTTTCAATTTATTAGGCAAAACGGAAACTAGTGCAAAATCTACTTCGTTCAATTCTAGATTTTCAATCACTCTCGCTTTATTGGTTACATCCATAAAAAGGTCTATCCCAGAATTAATCTTCATGAAGTCAGATAAAAAATAAGGCATTACATATTTACCAGTTGATACTATTGATATTTTGAGCCTCCCTGAAAGGGAACCTTGGTATGCCAAGGTTTTGTAATTAATAGCATAAACCTCATTTAGTATTTTTTCCGCTGCCAAGGCTATTTCCTTTCCGAAATCTGTGATATAAAGCTTTCTACCTACCACCTCGGTCAAGGGAATAGGAAACTGGTCTTGAAAATTTTTTAACTGAATAGAAACTGCAGGCTGGGTCAAATGGAGCTCCTCAGCAGCTTTAGTAATACTCTGTATTTGGGTTATTTTTAAAAATATTTGAAGTTGGTGCAACGTATAATGCATAAAATTTGTTTATGTATAGTATAACTAATATAAATAAAAATTTATAATTAAAATACATAATCTTTGCTTTAACAAATAGTAATTAATCTTAAAAGTCTTAAAATGGAAACAAAAAAAGTATCCTCAACAAAAAAAATTCAATTGATCAAAGGTGAATTCACTTCCTCAGAAGCGAACGATATTATTATGTCACTCATCGATGAAAAAATCAACTTTCACAAACTACAAAGGCTACAGCTTTGGGAAGGAAATCACATTTGTAAAACAGACCTTTTGGACGGTCGCATTAAAGAACTTCTAAAAGAAAAATTAAATACCAAAGAGTTCTTAGTAAATACCAAAGAAATTGGTAAAAAATATGAAATCAATGGGATTTTGGAAATCAAGGTTTCTGAATAAAAATTTTACATCGAATTAAACAATCAAAATCCTATTTATTGAACCTTTTAACAACATCTTTCACTAAAAAAATCGAACATGCAATTTTCAAAATCTACTATTTTACCGGTAATGGGCATAATCTTACTTGCATTATTAATTATAATGTCCTATGTAAATGGAGCCATTTTTTTAGACCGTATTTTAATATGTAGCGTCATTTTAAGTTTCGTATTTATTGCCAAGCTGGGCGAAAATAGGAAACAATAGATGCTACATCCAAAAATTAAAAATTCTTATAAAATCTGCACATGATTCTTGAAAACAAGTCACAAGAAGAAACGACCTTAAATACAAACAAAAAAAACAATACCCCCCTTTCTATATCACTTATAAATATTATTCCACTTTTTCTGTGGGTATTATTTATTGGAAATATTATGTACGCCTTATATTTTTTTCCTACGATACCTGAATGGTCTAAAGGAACTATATTGAAAATTAATGGTTTCACTATTTTAATCTGGACAACCGTCACCTTCTTCAGTGCCATTGTAAGTAGTTATGCAAAAACCTATCTACAAGGCTTTAAATACCATACCAAATTCATGTTGCTTTGCATAGGGTTTACGCTTTCTGTAATGCTTTTAGTCACGTCTAATCATGTATTACTATTACTATTTAGCTGGCTGATGATGGGCGGTTTCATGTCTTACTTAATCGGTGTAGATTCTGAATGGGGAGAGGCGCGGGAAGCTTTAAAATTTACTTTTCGCTATTTTCTTACTGGTAGTTTATTCCTAAGCTCTGGATTACTACTATTGGCTTATGAAAGTGGAACCTTTACCATAAGTAAAATAATTCTTATACTAGAGAATCTACCACAGCACATCGTTTTCATATCAGCTCTTTGCATCATTATTGCGGCATTTATCCAATCTGCCATATACCCATTCCATCGTTGGTTACTTTCATCCATGACCTCGCCCACGCCTGCATCAGCACTAATGCACGCTGGTTTCGTAAATGGTTCGGGAATATTATTAGCTTTATTTTCTACCTTAATCTTTACATCTAACACATTAAATATTCTGTTGATTGTTGGGGGACTTACTGCAATCATTGCTCAGTTCACCAAGCTTTTACAAGTTAATGTAAAACAAAAACTGGCATGCTCTACCATAGCTCAAATGGGCTTTATGATTATGCAATGCGGGTTGGGTTATTTCAATGCGGCAATAGTACACTTAATCTTACACGGGTTTTATAAGGCCTATCTATTTCTATCTTCTGGGGAAGAAATCGCACATTCAAAACCGCGAACCCCACTAGAAATTAAGATAAGACCGCTACAAGCAGTAATTGTAATTTTATTTGGAGCTCTAGGAGCCGCACTTTTCGTTTTGCTTACAGGAAAGGGAACCCAAATAGACAGTAGTATTTTCCTAACCTTAATAGTAGCGATTACCGTAGGTCAGGTAACCTATAATATCGTAAAGGAGCGAAGTCTGTCAATTTCTCAAAAAATCATTTTGCCCCCCTTACTTTTTTTCTTAGGCATAGGCACGTATGCAATGCTATATAATGCAGTAACCCTTATGTTAGCAGACATGCCAATGATCGCGGTTCCCTTGCCTCTTTCCTCTCTACAGATAGTTTTTGGCATTATTTTCTTAGCAGGGTTTTTCATTATGAAACTTGGGTTTTACCGCAAGATTCCCTGGTTATATGTAAAACTTCTTAACCTGTCTCAGCCCTATAAAAAATCCATATTATTTTATAAATCAAACTTCTAATGAACCAGCAAAATATTCTAAAAAGTATCGAAGAAGCCTCTAAAATTTTTGGAAAGACTTGGCCATTGTACTCCTTTGTGACCTCCAACCCACTTTCGGGGTATGAAAAATCGCCTTTTAAAGTCGCTTTAAGACACGCCAAAAAACTTTTGAATGCGAGAGTTTTTCCAGAAGCTACTCTCTACCGACAAGCATGGGAAAAAGGAGAAATTGCAAAGGAAAATATATTGCACCTTCTGAAACAGAACGGGCTCACCAATACTCCAGAATTCTACCTTCGTCAATTGGAATCGCAAGTACCGACAGAGAAAAAAAATAGCTTTCACAGTTTGGATAGAATTATGGTGAAGTGGCTATCCGCTTTTATGGATGAGGGTCTTGCAGAATGGGATATGCCCGGTAAGGAAAAAGGGTTTTATGATGCGTGGCGCTCCTTGGCACTGTATGATGATGAGCTGGTAATACTAAAAAATACCGATATTCCAAAAACAAGCTCTGAAGCCTTAGCACATGTTTTAAAAGACTATATAAAAGATGACTATATTGAAATTTTAGTTTGTCATTTAGCAGCTTTACCTGGATGGACAGGGTATATTAAACACAGGTCTGAATCTAATTCACTTTGGCAACAAAAATATCCTATAAACATAAAGGATTATTTAGCAGTACGGTTATATGTAGCCCAACAACTAAAAATACAGATTCTTCCACAAAATGATGAGCTAAAAAAAAATGGCAGCATAGAACTACTTCAATATCTCTGGTTAAAAGCCTGGGAAAAAAGTTGGCAAGACCAATTAATCCATAATTTAGAAAAGGAATCGAATGAGATAAAAAATATTCAGCCTATAGTAAAATCACCAGATGCTCAAATGGTCTTTTGTATAGATACAAGATCTGAACTTATTAGGAGACATGTGGAAACTAAAGGTAATTATGAAACATTTGGATATGCAGGATTTTTTGGAATTGCAATGGATTATAAAGACTTAAACAACGGCCTGTCTCGTAAATCATGTCCACCAATTGTGTCTTCATCGTATCAAGTTTCTGAAATACCACAAGAAAAGAAAATAGAAAAGGTATTAGCTTACAAAAAGAAAAATAAAATCTTCAAATTCGGAGAATTTTTTCTATCTCGAATGAAGAATATGCTACCCTCAGCTTTCGGGTATGTAGAAGGGTCTGGATTTTTTTATGGCCTTTCAATATTGGCCCGCACTCTAGTACCTGGGTATTTTTATAAATTCAAAATAAAAAACACACCTTCATTTGAGCGTATATGTGAACCAAAAATCAATAGATTAACTGTTGATGACTCTAATTATGGAATTCCTTTAGATGAAAAGGTTGCTATCGTAAAATCCGCATTTGAACTCACTGGATGGAAATATTTTTCGCCCTTGGTACTTTTTATAGGCCATGGTAGTCATTCTGCGAACAATCCGTTCGGTTCCAGTCTAGATTGTGGTGCATGTGCAGCGAGTCCAGGTAGACATAATGCCCGAATGCTGGCTAAGCTGGCAAATCTTTCTGAAGTTAGAAAGGCACTCCTAAATCAATATAAAATTATCATTCCATATACTACAGTATTTGTAGGAGCAGAACACAATACCACAACAGATAAGATTGAAATATTTGATACTGAAGTACCTAATTCACATCAAAAACTACTATTTCAAATAAATTCGGATTTATTCAAAGCACAAAAAACAGCAACTCAAGATAGGCTTGGTGTTGAAAAAAATAGTATTTCTAAAGCCCAGAAAAAAGCTAATAACTGGGGAGAAACTAGACCAGAATGGGGGTTAGCCAAAAACGCAGGTTTTATAATAGGCCCTAGAGAACTTACTAAAAACGTTAATCTTTATAGCCGCTGCTTTCTTCACTCTTACGACTGGGAAATGGATACAGAAGGTACCGCATTAGAAAGCATACTGCAAGGACCCATGGTAGTCACTCAATGGATTAACAATCATTATTATTTTTCTACTGTAGATAATGAGAATTTTGGTGGAGGCACAAAGATTACCCATAACATAACAGGTAAATTTGGTGTAGTACAAGGAAATGGAGGCGATCTTAAAATGGGCCTTCCCTTACAATCTATTCGCCAAACAGATAATAAGATGTATCATCAACCTCTTCGACTAACAGTACTTGTACAAGCGCCATTAGATCGGGTTCAAAAAATTCTTTTACAAAATGAACATCTAAAAACACTTTTAGATAATGAGTGGATATATTTACTGGTCATGGAACCCTTGAAACAAAATGTGGTAATGAGGTATGAAAACGGCATGGAATGGATTCCAACAAAGGAAAAGCGATTTGATGAAAATAAATATCGTTCTGAAATAGAGCTAATTACTTTAGATGGGAATCTAGTATAAAATATCATCCACAATTAAGGGAAGATGTTTCTCCGGTTCAAGATTGGTATTCTTATAAAAAACCACGGCTAAGGCAGTGGTTTTTTATTTGGTTAATTTGCTTTAAAACAAGTATTACTGCATATCTAATTAAAAAATAAAGCAACAACTACAAGTCTATAGAATTTTACGAAATCACTAAATATCAATGTGCCAAACAGATGAGTACTTTTGTCTTCATAAAGACAAATAAGCGCTTTCTAACGTATATAATACCTTAAAAATCAAAACCATCATAAAAAAAGAAATATTGTAACTTGTTACAATATACAACCGTAATGCGTCATTTAAACAACCTAAAAATAAACCATAAATAGCGAACGAAAATTTAAAAGAAAAGTTTACCGTAGAACAAAAGAATACCAATCATAAACTTTTTTCAATATACTATTATTGAAAGGAAACTTCAAAAGCTTAAACAATCAATGAATAAAGTACACCATATTGCCATCATAAGTTCAGATTATGAGGTTTCTAAGCAATTCTACATTGATGTATTAAGCTTGGAAGTAATAAGAGAAGTATACCGAGAAGAACGTAAATCATATAAACTTGATTTGGCTTTACATGGTGAGTACATCATTGAACTGTTTTCTTTCCCTAATCCACCAAAACGACCATCGAGACCAGAATCGTGCGGACTCAGACATTTAGCCTTTGAAGTAGATGATTTAGATAAAATCATAGCACATTGTAAATCATATAATGTAATTGCTGAGCCCATACGGATTGATGAATTCACTCAAAAGCGATTTACATTTATTGCAGACCCAGATGATTTACCTATTGAATTTTACGAAAAGTAGACAAAGGCGTTTGTAACCGTTTAATTTGTATATTGGTAGAAATACCTCAATATGAAACTAATACTGCTATTCTTCTTTAGCGCCACGTGCTTATTACACGCTCAAAATACATTGTCTTTCAAACCAGGAATGACAAGTCCAGAATCTAATCTTAAAAATATTGAGTGGCTAACAGGTCATTGGAAAGGAGAAGCCTTTGGTGGTATTGCCGAAGAAATATGGAGTCCACCATTAGGCGGCGTCATGATGTTTTCATTTCGATTAGTGGCAGATGGCGCGATAAGTTTTTATGAATTTGGGCATATTCTAGAAACAGACGGCACATTAATACTACAACTAAAACACTTTAATGCTGACTTAAGTGGTTGGGAAGAAAAAGAAGAAACTATAGATTTTAAGTTAGTAAAGGAAGAAGGCGACCGCTTTTATTTCGATGACTTCACTATAGAACGAATATCAGATAAAGAGATAAACATGTATGTTGAGGTAGGCGAAGAAGATGGCACCTCTAACGAGGTAAAATTTAATTACCACAGACAATAAAATATGGAAAAGAAAAAATGTTTGGAATGTGGAAAAGAAGTCATTGGTAGAATAGATAAAAAATTCTGTAATGATTATTGTCGTAATGCCTATAATAATAAGGTGAACCCTGATAGTAAGAATCTCATTCGAAATATCAACAATCGACTTCGAAAAAATTATAGGGTTTTAGATAGTTACAAACTCACCGATGGTAAAACCAAAACAACAAGAACCCGTTTAATAGATAAAGGTTTCGATTTTGATTATGTCACCAATCTATACACCACAAAAAAAGGAACTACGTATTACTTTTTATATGACCTTGGGTACCTTCCTTTAGACAATGATTTTTATATGATTGTGAAGCGAGAGTAACGAGTAAAAAAATGGCACTCTAATGAGTGCCTTTAGCTATTAAAAATATAAAAAAATAAACTACTTCCAGTTATGTCCGCTTAACTTAAGAGCTGCGATAACAATATCTTTTCTACTAATTTGACCTACTAGAATACCTCTTTTCATAACAGGTAATCTTCTTCTGTTATGTTGTGCAAAAATACCTGCAGCATCAAAAATTGAAATATCATGAGGTATCGTCTCTACAGATTTAGTCATAAAATTTTCAACATTTTTATCTAAAATGGGTTGGTTAAAATAACGACTTTCAGAAATTTGCTTCATACAATCTGCTTCCGAAATAATACCAACCAAAAACCCATTATTGTCTAAAACTGGCCCACCTGAAATGTGGTGTTTGGCAAATTTTTCCATTACAGTCAAAATAGACTCATCTGGCGAAAAAGTGATTAACTTAGTCGTCATGTAATCGGCTACCAAAATTGGGGCCTCAAATTCCTTTTTAAATATCTTTCGAACGCCTTGAAAGCTTTTGATTCCCATAACAGTTTATTTAGAGGTTGATTACTAAAGATACTAAAAAATATCACTTTTACTAATAAAAGTCGACGTATGCAACTTATTTTTTAATAATTTATGACTTTATAAAAGAATATCATAATGATGAAAAAAACACCAACCATTCTAACTTTACTAGTAGTTGTTCTTGCTGTCTATTGGAGCTTTCGTGCACTCTTGCCTCAATACAATGCAGATAATACGATTGTAGAAACTGAATTCTCTACAGACAGAGCATTAGTACATGTAAAAGAAATATCAAAAGAACCGCATGCAGTTGGTTTTCCTGCTCACGCTAAAGTACGTTCATATATCATCGCTGAGCTTCAAAAATTAGGTCTCGAAACATCTATACAAGAAGGGTACACTGCAGGTGATTGGGGTAATCTTAGCAAAGCGGAAAATATTCTTGCACGTATTAAAGGGAAAGAATCTGGTAAGGCTTTGTTATTATTAAGTCATTATGACAGCAATCCGCATTCATCACTCGGTGCAAGTGATGCAGGCAGCGGAGTTGCCACTATACTTGAAGGTGTAAGAGCTTTTCTAAAAACGAATCCAAATTCTAAAAACGATATTATCATCCTTATTTCTGATGCTGAAGAATTAGGTTTAAATGGTGCAGACTTGTTTGTCGACGAACATGAATGGCTAAAAGATGTAGGTCTAGTTTTAAACTTTGAAGCACGTGGCAGTGGTGGTCCTAGTTACATGCTAATGGAAACTAACCGTGGTAATAGCCGATTAATTTCAGAATTTATTACTGCGAATCCTGAATTTCCGGTAGCAAATTCCTTGGCCTATAGCATATATAAAATGTTGCCTAATGATACCGATTTAACCGTATTTAGGGAAGATGCCGATATAGAGGGTTTTAACTTTGCTTTTATCGATGATCACTTCGATTATCATACTGCAAATGATAATTATGAACGATTAGATAGAAATACCTTGGCCCACCAAGGCAGTTATCTAATGCCTTTACTGAATCATTTTAGCAATATTGATTTAGGAGATTTGAAAAGCTTGAATGATAATGTCTATTTTAACGTGCCATTTTTCAAAATGGTCTCCTACCCTTTTACATGGATTATGCCCATGCTAATTCTAGCAGTTCTATTATTTATTATTCTTTTAATAGCTGGTTTTAAAAAGAAGGTGTTAAATGGTAAGGACATATTAAAGGGTTTTATACCGGTATTATTCTCACTTGGCATTAACGGTATTGTTGGTTTTTATAGTTGGTCGATACTTAAATGGCTTTATCCGAGCTATAAAGATATTTTACATGGGTTCACCTATAATGGTCATGCCTATATTATTGCATTCACTCTTTTCTCACTAGGCACATGTTTCTACGCATACCATAGATTTAAAGTGGTGAAAACAGCCAATTTATTGGTGGCGCCTCTTTTTTTATGGCTAATAATTTGCGGTTTATTAGCAGTCTATCTTAAGGGAGCAGCATTTTTTATTGTGCCGTTATTTAGTTTTTTAGTTGCTCTTTACGTTCATATCAATCAAAAGAATCCGAATCCATTTTTGTTGGTATTTTTGGGTATCCCTGCCTTATTTATTCTATCGCCATTTGTTAAAATGTTTCCTGTTGGTCTAGGTCTAAAGATGATGGTTGCCACAACCCTACTTACTACTTTGATTTTCTTTTTATTATTACCCCTGATTACAAAATATCGACAAAAAGCGGCATTGGCATTCCTTAGTTTTTTGCTATTTGCAGGTTTTATGGCATCTGCTCATATGCAATCTAATTTCACTAAAGAAAGTCCGAAACCTACGAGCTTACTTTATGTCTTAAATGTTGATGAAGAAAAAGCGATGTGGGCAACGTATGAAAATGTTCTATCTGATTGGACATCTCAATATATTACCAATAAAAATTACGTAGACAGTACATTAACCAAGAATACGATTAGCAGTAAATATGGCTCTAATTTCACCTATACCAATAAGGCTCCTCTAAAGGAAGTGCCAACGCCAAATATCGATATACAATTTGACACGGTTATTGGTTCGATTAGACAGCTAAGAATTTGCATTACACCTAATAGGGCTATTAATCGTCTAGAAGTTTTTACTAATGAGGTAGCTATTTTAAAAGCTGATGTAAACGGCATAGAACTATCTGAATATTATTTAAAAAATAGAGGGAATGGAAAACTAATAACCCATTACATCAGTGATATTGTTTATACAGAACTAAACTTAGAAATTCCTTTAGGTGCAAAATTAGAATTAACAGTTTATGAGGCATCGAATGATTTATTGAGCAATGCTTTGTTCACTATACCTCAAAGGAAAGAGAATGAAATACCTATGCCTTTTATACTTAACGATGCCATTTTAACCATTCAAAAAGTAAAATTTGACTAAAAACATAGGAATTATAGGTTGCGGATGGCTAGGACTTCCCTTAGCGGAAGAGTTGCATAAAACAGGATATCGAATTAGCGGTACAACCACTTCAGAAGAAAAAATAAAAGTATTGAAAACAAAAGGGATTCAACCCTTTAAAATATTAATTTCTGAGGAGGGTATTAAAGGACCAATCACGGAGTTTCTAAATACGTTATCCATACTTATCATTAATATTCCTCCTGGCTTAAGAGGTAAGGGGCCAAAGGAAAGCTATATCGAAAAAATAAAGCTATTGTATGGTGCCATTAAGAAATCGAGTGTAAAGCATGTAATTTTTGCTAGTAGCACTGCTGTTTATGGGGAAGCTGAAGGTAGGGTTACAGAAAAAACTAAGCCTTCCCCAAATACAGCATCTGGGGTTCAATTATTGGAGTGTGAAAATCTATTTCTAAATGATGAACAAATACAAACTACCATTATTCGATTTGGAGGATTAATTGGTCCAAAAAGGCATCCGATTACCATGCTATCTGGGAGGGAAAATCTTAAAGGAGGTAATGCACCCATCAACCTAATTCATTTAGATGATTGTATAGGAATAATAAAATCTCTTATTGAACATAATCATTGGAATGCGATTCTCAATGCAGTATATCCACAACACCCAACCAAAGAAGAATATTACACTAAGGAAGCATTGAAAAGAGGGTTAACTCCACCATACTATGAGTCGGAAAGCAACAAAACCTATAAATTAATAACCACTTGTAGTCCTTTTCTTATTAATAATTATGAATTTCTTACATCGATAAACTAACCCTTTACAACACTTATATTCATTTTCACAACATATCGAATGCAAAATAGTTAATATATTATTGATTTTCAAGTACTTAGCAATATATGGCATACCTTTATATAGCAATATAAAACCAAAATGTCATGAAAAAAGCAAAATTGAGGGAGAGGGTTTTAGTTGAATTAGAGAAGCTCATCTCCCTAAGTTGTAAGAATCCTAACGGTTCTAGAAAGTACGAACAATTACATGTCGCATTATTAAAAAAGTACTACAATGCTACCAATGTAACCATAGATTATCACCGACATAGAATAAAGATGGAGGTAATACAAGATGATAGTTTATATGACCCAAAAACGATAAATACCTATTTACCAATAATTTACACTAATTTACTTTTTAATAGTCTAAGTAAATTTTTAAATTCTTGTGTTGAAAAAGACAATAAAAGTATTGGGTTTTACTCCCATCTTTTAAACTCTTTTAGAAAGTCTAATAATATCATTGAATTGGTTTAAACTCTTATAAAATCATTAATCTGAGAAGGCGTCTATTAGGCGCCTTTTCCTTTTTTAGCATTTAAGGCTTTCCTTAACAGGATCATACAGAATATTTTAATAGTTTAGCGCACCTTAAATAGAACTAAAAAGATGAAAAAGACAGTTTTGATAGTATTAATTGCCACATTATTTTCTGGCAGTTTTGGATATTCACAAACGAAGACAGAATTAGAAAAGCATTATCAAGCATTTTATGACCAAATGCGTCTACAAGGAGATGTAGATGGTGTTATCAATGCATTGACCCATTTGAACGTATTATCGCCTTCTAAGGAAAGAAATGATACCCTTGCATACATCTATGCAAATGATAATCAGCATTTACAGGCTTTAAATACCATTGGAATTGAAAAAGTAGATTCTGATTCTGACTTAGCAGTACAGGTAAAAGCTATTTCTTTAAAGGCCTTAAATCAGCCAAAAAGATCTTTAGAGCAATTTGAAATTTTAAATATCAGAGAGCCTAATGCATATCTTGCTTATGAATTGGCAGATTTAAAAGTTCAATTAGGTGACAATGCAGGCGCCATGACCAATGTAGAATATGGTATTGCTAATGCTACCGACGACATGAAATATGCTTTTTATGAGCGTCAACAACCTTACGAGGTTCCTTTAAAAGCAGCTTTTATGCACATTAAAGGTCTTATACAGTACAATATAGACAAAAATAATATTGATCAAGCAATTGCTACAATTGACCAAGCTTTACAAATAGACCCAAATTTTAATTTGGCAAGTTTAAGCAAGCAAGCTTTGACATCTAGAAAAGATGCTCCTCAAGAAAAAAAATAACATCAAGTTTTACTAAATAAAAAAAGCGGATCCAATGAATCCGCTTTTTTTATTTATTTCTTATTTGTTTCATCAAAAGACTGTCCTTTTCACTTTTGATTTTCACTAATGCATCAACATTCTCATTAGGCACAGCTATAGAAAGAACGTAATGGGCAATTTTCCATTCACCGTTTACTTTTTTCAAAACACCAGAACCTCTACAAATTTTCATTTGCGTATCTAAAAGTTCATCGAACCAAGAAAAATTCGTTTCACTATTTAAATAAATATTCCGCTCGAAAGCCATAAAATTCCAAGCCCTACCCTTATCAAAATGAGGTTTAGCATAATTTATGAACTCATCTCGCTGCCAATTTTCAGTTGCATCTGTTCCTATAAATACAGCATCTTTAGTCATTAGACCAAAGTACGTATCAAAATCAGCCGAACTGGCAGCAGCATGCCAATCGTCTAAAGCTTTAGCAATTAGAATTTTTTCATCACTCTGTCCAAAAAGCACAGTACCCATAAATAGAATTAATACACTAATTTTCTTCATTCGCACGTAATTCATCTGGTAGCGTATTATTTACCACCACATTAAACTGATTTCTAAGGTCATTGAAAGCGGTTATCATTTCTACCAAAGATTCTTTTGGGTTTTGGCGATATTCTAAATCACCTTTAGTTTTTAAAACATAGGTTTTAAAAACCTTTTGTCTTCCTTTTATCTGAGGGATATCAAAAGAATTTGGATAAATACCAGCCTCCATTTTTTTTTGATTTTCAACTAATTCATCTATTATTAAAACGAAATCTTCTCTATTTTCAGTTGAATAAATCTTATCAAAACTGCTTTCCAAGACCATAAAATCTTTCCAATTATTAAGTATAGTCTGAGCTTTTGAATCTAGACGTACTTTATTGGGAAGACCATCAGTAACCTGCCATTGAGAATCCTGAACATTTTCTGTTCCTGACACAGCTTCTTTACATGAAGAAGCCAGAATTATTACTATTAAAAAAAAGATAATTTTGGGCATAAGCGAATGTACAAATTTTAAGAAAAGGTATCTTTATCCAATATTCATTTAACGCTATTTTAAATGCCAAAATACATATTAATAATTGGAGCTTGTGGTCAAATAGGAACTGAACTAACATTAGCCCTCCGTGAAAAATACGGAAACCAACATGTCATAGCAAGTGACATAAGAGAAGGTAACGACGAATTAATGCAGTCTGGACCCTTTGAGATACTCGATGCCACCAACTATGATAACTTAGAGGAAGTTATTGCCTATTATGATATATGTGAAATTTATTTAATGGCAGCCATGTTAAGTGCTACGGCAGAGAAATTTCCGATGCGTGCGTGGAACTTGAACATGAATACGTTGTTTAACGTACTGAATTTAGCAAAAGAGAAAAAAATCGATAAAGTTTTTTGGCCGTCAAGCATAGCCGTTTTCGGTCCAAATACCCCTAAAGACGATACCCCACAAAACACCATAATGGAGCCTAGTACCGTATATGGGATCAGTAAACAATCTGGCGAACGCTGGTGCGAGTATTATTTCAACAAGTTTAATGTGGATGTGCGTAGTATTCGTTACCCTGGACTTATTAGCTGGAAAACAATGCCTGGAGGTGGTACAACCGATTATGCTGTTGAAATATACCATAAAGCCTTATCAGAAAGCTCATACACGTGCTTTTTAAAAGAAGACACTAAATTGCCCATGATGTTTATGGATGATGCGATACGTGCAACTTTACAGATAATGGAAGCTCCTGCCAAGAATATTAAGGAACGTTCTTCTTATAATTTAGCAGCAATGAGTTTTACCCCAAAAGAAATGGCTGAAAACATTAAAGCAGTTATTCCTGAGTTTAAAATTGGCTACAAGCCTGATTTCAGACAAGCCATTGCCGATTCATGGCCAAGTAGTATAGATGACTCTAAGGCACAAAAAGATTGGAAATGGAAGGCCGAATTTGACCTTCAAAAGACTACGGAAACGATGTTAGAAAATTTGAAAAACAGGGTTTAGCCTGTTTTTCAAATTCTTAATTACTATACTTCAAACGTTTTTCAATTGCCACAATCATAGCATTGGCAATATCCTTACCTGTAGCGTTTTCAATACCTTCAAGTCCTGGAGATGAATTCACCTCTAACAATAAAGGCCCTTTATTAGATCTAATAATATCAACGCCGGCAACCGCCAAGTTCAATACTTTAGCTGCTTTTAAGGCTAATTTCTTTTCTTCTGGAGTAATCTTAATAATTGAAGCTACACCACCTTGATGAATATTCGCCCTAAATTCACCTTTTTGAGCTTGTCGTTGCATGCTAGCGACAACCTTACCGTTCACTACAAAACAACGAATATCCTGACCATTTGCTTCTTTAATGAACTCTTGCACCAAAATATTAGTATTCACACTTTTGAAAGCATTGATAACACTTTCTGCAGCTTTATTTGTTTCTGCCAGAACCACACCCTTACCTTGGGTACTTTCTAAAAGTTTTATAATTAATGGCGCACCGTTAACCATCTTAATAAGGTCTTTGGTATCCATAGGTGATTTTGCAAAACCTGTAATAGGAATATGAATATCGTTATTGGAGAATAACTGAGAAGCAAAAAGCTTATCACGGGATTGGGTAATTGCTTCAGCAGAATTTTGACAATACACCCCTAGGTTTTTAAATTGACGAATCAATGCACAACCATAAAACGTAACCGCAGGTTTAATACGTGGTATAACAGCATCAAAATCTTTAAGAATAGTACCACCACGATATCTTATTTCAGGAGAATGGGCATCAAGTTTCATATAGACCTGCTCTACATTTAAAAACACAATTTCGTGTCCTCTAGCCTCAGCAGCTTCCATTAATCTTTTATTGCTGTACAATAACGGATTACTCGCCAAAAGCGCAATCTTTAATCCAGATTTTTCCTTAAAGTAAGGTGCGTACATTTTATTGACTTCGGTATCATCAAAATCTTGCAATTGATAATTAACCGCTGGGTTCACTATAAAACGCTCATTAAGTGCCTCTCTACCCAATAACATTCTAAACTCCATCGTATCTCTATTCGCCAATGTTAGCTCAATATCAAAAGTGGAATCCCCAATGGTAACCGGTGTTTTTATAACCAAGCGTACTTCAGATATACCTGAAGAACTTTTTACCATCCGACGATCAACCAATCTTGCCTGACATTCGATTGCAATACTCCGATTTTCTTGTAATGGGCTCACTTCAAACTTCACCCATTCGTTAGCCCCTCTATTAACTATTTTTATATTCGCAGCCTGTAAAGAAGATGTTTTTGCGCCAGAATCGACCCTTGCTTTTATAGCTGGTATACCCAACTCATTAAAAACACACCACTCTTCACTACCTATAATCTGTAAATTATCCAAATTGTTATTTTTTGACTCCTTTAAGTATGGAGTTTTTCTTATTTCTTTTTTAACTCAAATAAATCTGTTCTTCTATCCTTTAAATTGCGTACCGCGCCAAATTGATTAAGCTCTCGCAATAGGTCAATATCCACATCTGCGATTAAAATCATTTCTGTATTTGGGGTAGCTTCCGCCTTAATACCATTGGTTGGAAAAGAGAAATCGCACGGTGTAAACACCATAGATTGAGCGAACTGTATATCCATATTCTGAACATTTGGCAAATTGCCAACACTACCAGCAATGGCTACATAGCATTCATTTTCAATCGCACGTGCTTGTGCGCAATGGCGCACACGTGAATAACCGTTTTGGGTATCGGTCAGGAACGGAATAAATAAAATGTCCATGCCTTCATCTGCCAATAACCTACTTAGTTCAGGAAATTCAGAATCATAACAAATCAAAACTCCTATTCTACCACAATCCGTATCGAAAGTCTTGAACTGCGTACCTCCTTGCATTCCCCAAACCTTTGCCTCGTCTGGGGTAACGTGCAGCTTTTCATAACGTTCCATACTACCATCGCGTCTACATAAATAACCTACATTATAAAGGCGGCCATCTATCATTTCAGGCATACTACCTGAAATAATGTTGATATTATAGGATATAGAGAATTCAGAAAATTTCTGAACTATGGCTTGGGTATGTTTAGCGAGCTCTCTAATAGCATTGGATGTAGACATATGATTGTTACCTGCCATTAAGGGAGCATTAAAAAATTCTGGAAACAGAGCAAAATCCGACCTGTAACCAGAAACAGAATCTATAAAAAATTCCGCTTGCTGTAAAAGTTCCTCCAAGTCTTTGTAAGGGCGCATTTGCCATTGAATCAATCCTAAACGAACAATTGATTTTTTGGTAGCCGCCTTTTTATTCGGTTTTTGATAATAGATATTATCCCATTCCATAAGAATAGCAAAGTCTTGAGAAGCTTTATCACCATCTAAATACCCTTTCATTACTTTAGCGGGATGAAAGTCGTTACTGATTTGAAAACTCAGTACTGGATCATGAATTTCTTTACGACGAACCTTAGCAATATATTCTTTTGGCGAAAGTTCTGAAGCATGTGAATGGTAGTTAGGCATACGACCACCAAATACAATACTTTTTAGGTTCAACTTCTCACATAGTTCTTTTCTATAATCATACAAACGTCGACCTAAACGTAAGCCCCTAAAACTAGGTTTTATAAAAACTTCTATACCATAAAGTACATCACCTTCATTATTATGGGTATCGAAAGTATATTTACCAGTAATTTGTTCGTATGTATGATTATCGTCGAACGCATCATAATCTACAATTATAGACAACGCTACACCAGCAATTTGTCCATTGATTTTTATGACTACTTGGCCTTCTGGAAATTTATTGATTAAAGATTTTATATGCTCCTCTTTCCAGTATGACCCAGGCATACTAGCATAAGCAGAAATCATTGCTGCTTTAAGCTCTTGATAATCATCAAGATCTAAAAACTTTAATTCAATATTTTCAATTTCATCAATTTTCATATAGGTGTTGTAAATACAACGATGTTAAGTTTAAAATGTCTGTATATAATATAATCCTTTTCCGGAATACAAATAGCAAACCGGAAAAGGAATATTTTAATCTTATTTAAATGTCTTTGTAGTTCTAACTAGGTATTAAAGCTAGTCTTCATCTTGACCATCGGCCATATCTTCTGGATCTGGCTCTACTACTGCTGCTGGATCATCATCATCGAAATCTTCATAATCATCTTCGTCATAATTCTCCATAGTATACTCAAGCTTAGCGCTTATCTTCACTAAATACTTGGTATCAGCAGTTAACACCTCAACAGCTTCAATACGCTCTCCTTGTCCATTTCTGAAAGAGATAATATTACGATCATCGTAACCGTCAGGATATTTATCTACCAAAAGTTTAAGAACTTCTGGAGTCAATTTTTTAAAGTCTACAATGACTCTGTTTAAATGTGCGTTCTTGTCCATAATTACATATCTAAAAGGTAAGCAAAAATCAAGGGTGCAACAATAGTCGCATCACTCTCGATAATATATTTGGGAGTATTAATATCTAATTTACCCCAAGTAATCTTTTCGTTTGGTACAGCACCAGAATATGAGCCATAACTGGTTGTGCTATCACTAATTTGACAGAAATAACTCCAGAAAGGTGTATCTGTACGTTCCATATCTTGATATAACATTGGTACTACACATATTGGGAAATCGCCTGCAATGCCACCACCAATTTGAAAGAATCCGATTCCGTTTTTAGAATTTTCGGTATACCAATCGGCCAAGAAAGTCATGTACTCAATACCCGATTTCATAGTACTTGCCTTTAATTCTCCTTTCATAACATAGGAAGCAAAAATATTACCCATAGTACTATCTTCCCAACCTGGGCAAATAATAGGCAGGTTTTTCTCTGCAGCAGCATACATCCAAGAATCTTTAAGGTCTATTTCGTAATATTCCTCTAATACTCCAGAAAGTAACATTTTGTACATAAATTCATGAGGCAAAAAGCGCTCACCTTTATCATCTGCATCTTTCCATATTTTAAAGATATGCTCTTGTAATCTTCTAAAAGCCTCTTCTTCTGGAATACAGGTATCGGTAACTCGATTTAAACCTTTCTCTAACAAATCCCATTCATCTTGAGGCGTTAAATCTCTGTAATTTGGTACGCGTTTGTAATGAGAATGTGCTACCAAGTTCATAATATCTTCTTCAAGATTAGCGCCAGTACAAGATATAATTTGAACCTTATCTTGACGAATAACCTCTGCGAAAATTTTACCTAGCTCAGCTGTTGACATTGCGCCCGCTAATGAAACTAGCATTTTAGCTCCATTATTTAGTTGCTCTTCATAACCTTTGGCAGCATCTACCAAAGCCGCAGCATTGAAATGTAAATAGTATTTTTCTATAAAATTGGTGATTGCACCTTTAGTCTTCGTCATCTTCAAATTTTGAATTCGTATTTGATTTATAATCTATATCGAAGGTATTATCATACTCTTGATCAATATCTTGACCAGCAAATTTATAGCTAAGCATTTTGTAATATAATTTAGCTGCTAAGAAATCTGATGATTTATCATTTTTATTCGGGCAAAGTTCTACAATATCAAAACCAACCACATTCTTATCTTCGAAAACTTGCTTTAAAAACTCTAAAGTCTCATACCAAAGTAACCCGCCTGGCTCTGGTGTACCTGTAGAAGGCATAATAGAAGGGTCAAAAGCATCTAAATCTAATGTTATAAAAACATTTTCAGTCATGGCTTCTATCACCTTATCCGTCCAATATTCATCATTCACCATATCATGGGCAAAAAATGTTTTTTCTTCATCCATTAATGTTTTTTCGATAGCATCCATAGAGCGAATACCTACCTGCACCAAATTTGTAGTCTGGTTGGCTTCATATACAGCACATGCATGATTATACTTTGTGCCTTCATATGATTCTCTTAAATCTGCATGTGCATCAATCTGCAACACAGTTAGATTATCAAAACATTCATTAAAAGCACGAATTGAACCAATGGACATAGAATGCTCGCCACCAAATAACGTAACAAATTTATTACGTTTAATAAAGTCTTTCGTGATTGCATGCACCTCATTGACCATAGCCTCAGGCGAGCTGTTTTCGGTTATGGGGTCAGTTAAATGAATTCCTTGTTTGTAAACTTCAGAATCGGTTTCAATATCATACAATTCCATGTTTTCAGATGCTTCTAAAAAAGCTTCTGGACCTTTGTCCGCTCCTTTACCCCAAGTACTGGTTCCATCATAAGGAACAGGAATCAAGATAATTTTGGATTTTTCTAGTTGGGCGAATTCATCGGCAATACCGGCATAATTCTTAGATGTACTCATGATATTTCAGCTATTGTTAAGTGGTTTTTAAGAAAAATTTTCAATTTTATATACGTAATTCTATATTTAACGGTCTTTTAAATCTACTTATTTTTATTCATTAGAAGCATCAACATCATAACCTAATATACCTAAAAGGTCTTCTGCTTTTTGCTGCCCTCTAAAGAGCTTATAAGTGAAATTACCATTTTCATCTTTATCTATCAAAATATGTTTTGGCTGAGGAATAAGGCAGTGTTGTAAACCCCCATAACCTCCTATTGATTCTTGGTAAGCACCCGTATTAAAAAAGCCTATATATAAAGGTTTATCTTTTCTATATTTTGGTAAATAAATAGCGTTCATGTTCTGCTCACTGTTATAATAATCATCACTATCGCAAGTAAGGCCTCCTAAAAGTACACGTTCATATTCATCATTCCAACGATTAATAGGCAACATGATAAATCTTTTGTTTATCGCCCAAGTGTCTGGTAATGTAGTAATAAAAGAAGAATCAATCATGTTCCATTTTTCACGGTCGTTCTGTTGCTTTTGATACAAGATTTCATAAATAGCACCACCACTTTCACCTACGGTAAAACTACCGAATTCGGTAAAAATATGTGGCACCGGCACATCTGCCTCAGAACATGTAATACTTATCTGATTTAATATTTCATCTATCATATATTGATAGTCATAATCAAATTGCAGAGAATTTTTAATAGGAAAGCCTCCACCAATATTTAAACTATCTAAAGAAGGGCAAATTTTCTTTAAACGAACATATACCTTAAGGCACTTTACTAATTCGTTCCAATAGTAAGCATTATCACGAATACCGGTATTGATAAAAAAGTGAAGCATTTTAAGCTCTACCTTATCATTGTCTTTTATTTGATTTTCATAAAACGGAACTATGTTTTTATAGCCTATACCCAATCGAGATGTATAGAACTCAAATTTAGGCTCTTCTTCAGACGCAATTCGAATACCCACTTTAAAGGTGTCATTTATAGCGTCGGCCAATAAATCTATTTCTTCATAGTTATCAATAATCGGTATACAATTCTGATGGCCGTTATTAATTAACCTAGCAATATTATCTATATATTTTTCACGCTTAAACCCATTGCAGATTACATAAGTTTTATCCGTTAATTTACCATCTGCCTTAAGTTTTTCAATAATATTGATATCAAAGGCTGATGAAGTTTCCATATGAATATCGTTTTTTAAAGCCTCGTGCATTACATGCTGAAAATGAGAACTTTTTGTACAATAGCAGTAGTGGTACCTACCCTTGTAATCATTCTTTTCTATGGCATTCGCAAACCAGTTTTTGGCTCTTACAATATTCTCAGAAATTTTAGGGAGGTAGGTGAATTTTAAAGGACTACCATATTCCTGTACTAAATCGTGTAAAGGAATACCGTGAAATTGTAAGTGTTCACCATCTAAATTAAACTCTTCTTGAGGAAAATAATAAGTTTGATCAATAAGATCAATGTATTTGGTATTCATGAAATTGAATTATAATGATTTTTTATAAATATAGCAACTCGCCTACAGTTTGAAAGTTAAGAAAACGTAACCATCTAATGGAAAATCAAACTAGAATTTGCTTTTGTGTGGTAGGAATGAAGAAATAATCATGCTGACTTTGCACGATTGTTGAAAAAGGATGGGATGTTAGCTTTACTAGTCTAAAACCAATGTTATAAGCTATCTGTTGAAAATATTTCCAACTTCCCCTAAATCCAAACATAAAAAAATCACACATAATGTTCAGCTAAAAGCTTGAAATCTCTAACACTCATAATAGCGTATTAGGATAGAACAAATGAAATCAAAAAAAATGAAAAAACAAGCGTTTTCATTTTTTTTACGATGAGCTACTTTATTGAAGTATTAAATTCGTAATAATACTTTCAAATATCATGTAACTAGTTTATTTTTAACACATTAAAAACACTTAAAGCGATGAAAGAAAAGAGAAAATATACCGTATTGAGTTGCTCCTTACTCACTTTACTGTTTTTGACGGCCAATTTTATCGCAAATGGTCAGATATCTGAGGGGATTTATGTTGACACTTTAGAAAATACCAGCTCAAAACGAATACACCAGGTTAAAATACTTGATGATTATTTTATCTATACCGCTTATGAAAATGAACCCGCTAATTTCATAAAAACATTTGGTGGTTTTTTTACCATAGAGAAGACTGATGCTAAGACTCTATTGGTCGTTTTACTAGAATTTAACTCTAATTACGAACAAGATTCTATTAGGCAGCTAAGTATACCGGTAAAAATGATTGGAGAAAAATTACAATTGAACTGGTTTGAAGAACTGACTTTAGAACCTATTGAAACTAAAACTCAAGATTTAGATGGCGAATGGCTTTTTGCAACTAGAGGCCCTGATACAGGTCAAGAAAGGCGAGGGGAAGAAAGCTCAAGAAAAACCTTAAAATTTCTAAAAGATGGTACGTTTCAGTGGATTGCTTACGATACAGAATCTTTTCGATTTTCAGGTACTGGCGGAGGTAGTTATAGTTCGAAGGATGGTGTATATACCGAACAGATTGAATTTTTCTCTAAAGACAATTCAAGGGTAGGCGCTACACTTGAGTTTAACTATGAGCTTAATGAAAATGACTGGCACCATACAGGCAATAATAGTAAAGGAGAGCCTATGTATGAGATATGGGCAAAACGTGAATAAATGGTTGATTTAAATTTAAAAGAATCTTTTGTCGCGCTTTAAGCGTAAGCGATTGCTTTTATAAAAAATGAAACTCAAAAACATAACTCACAAAGAATGCTTTGTTTTTATGTTCGCAATTAAAATTAATAGGATGCTTACCGGAATAAGCAAACTACCTAAGATTAGAGTCAAAAAGTAACCATCTCCTATTTGTAGGCTTAACAACCCCGCTAAACCTTTATAGAAAATTAAAAATTCGGTCATTATAAATCCTGTTAAGTAAACTACATAACCTAGTCTTGATATATGTAACAACTTATAAAAATCCATGAGTAAGAATAAGCTTAAGGTTACAACACCCAAAAATGTCCAATGGAGATAACCGATTGTAAAATCAACATAAGTTGCTGCCAAGTTTGCAAAGAACGGAATTGACGTTATTAACTGAAGTATCATTTTGATTAGCAACAATACCGAAACAGTAGTCAATAATTTAAATTGAAAATTCGAATATAATTGTTTTAATGTCGACTTTTTTGTGGAAATATATTTAGCTAAACCTAAGACTGCTATAATCTGAATAACACTCCCCAATCCTCCTAAAATATTGAATAAAAAAGAAGGTTTAGTCCATAAAGCAGATAAAGAAAATGTCAATATGATTCCTAAATTAAAGCTCCAGAAAAAGCGTCTGAACACATTTTTTGGTAATTGAATATTGTTTTGCTCCAGCAGATAAAGTAACAGCCCTATTAAGGCTAAAACCATCCACCCATTATATTGAAAATGCAAATAGAAATAGATGGCCATTCTGTACCAAATAGACTCAGCACCAATTGTGCTCATTATTGCCCCTAAGGCCCAAGGCCCTATACTAGAAAGCACCATATAACCTAAAGCTATCTTAACACATTTAAACGAATTTGAGTCTTTTAATTCTTTCTTACCATGTTTTAATATAAACCAAGTAAAACTATATGATGCAAATAGAAATAAGGTTGAAAAAACAATAGAAAGAGCCTTATACCCTATAAAAGGAAAGGTCACCAACATACCAACAATAGTAATTTGAGTAAACCAAAAAATGTAGCGGTACTTAGAATAATAGGAGGCTTGATCTATATATGTTTTATAAATCAATGTAGTCAATGCCACATATACCCAACCCAATAATGCTATGTGCGAATGGCCATGTACTACAAAGCGGTAATTGATTGGGATTTCAATTGTATAAAATGCTCTTAAAACAACACCTAAGAGAGCTGCCAATAAAAAATAGATTAATGCAACTCTACTGTGCTTTTTTAATACTAACATTCTAAATAATTAAGCTCTTTAAAAATCTTGTCGCTTTGCTTTATAAGACAATCTCCAAATAGGTATCACCGTCCAGAGTACTAACATGAATATAGAAATAAAAAGACCCTTATCGGTTCCGAAAAATTGTTTAAAAACCGCACCTGTATATCCTAAAAGAGCAGAAATATCCAACTTTAAAAGAATCAGTGTTCTTGATAAATCTATAGGGTTGAACATTGTTGCAACCAATGAAAAAGTATCTAAAGGATATTCTTTAAAAATGATAAGTGACATTAGAAAAAGGCCATCATATATAACTGCCATAAATAACCACAACAATACCGCATAACCAAATCCTTTTATTTTATTTTCGTTAGATAGTGCTATGTTAAATGAAAGTGCTGTAAATATTAAAGTTAAAAATGCACCCGTAACCAAAAGCAATGAAAAGTCGAAAATGGCATCACTTTTAAATAGTCCATAAAGCACAAAAGGTATCCCAAGTCCTAAGACTAAACTCAACGTCAACGAACCTGCTACGCCTAAATATTGTCCTAAAAAAATTGAGGAACGTTTAATTGGCTGCGCCAATAATAGCTCAATGAATTCTTTAGAATTATAATAATACATAACCCCAAAAATGGTTCCTATCAGGGGTACTAGAACTATGATAATATTCATGAGTGTAATAACCGCTTTTGAAACATCGTTGTTTAAAAAGAGGAGTACGAACCCTAAAAGCAAATAGAAAAGAAAATATACGTAGCTCCATCGGCTACGAATTAAGTCGTAAAAACTATACTTTAATATTTTAAGCATTGGCTGG
This sequence comes from Maribacter arcticus, assembly GCF_900167935.1. Taxonomy (GTDB): domain Bacteria; phylum Bacteroidota; class Bacteroidia; order Flavobacteriales; family Flavobacteriaceae; genus Maribacter; species Maribacter arcticus. The sequence goes on from NZ_FUYL01000003.1 coordinate 410,990, forward strand.
TGTAGTTGCTATGGCCGCAATGGCGTGTTCTAAATCGGTTTGATCGGTCTTTTTCTTCAATTGCTCAATACTACCCTTAAAATAAATTTTGCCTTCTAAAAGGTAAATTATTTCATCTGCCACTTCAGCCACAAACTGCATTATATGTGAGGTAATAAGAATGGTTTTTCCATTCGCCTTTTCTTTTTTTATCAATTCTTTTAATCGAATTAAAGAAGCAGGATCCAACCCTGTAGTAGGTTCATCTAAAATAAGCAAAGGGCAATCGAACATAAAAGCCAGAACAATATTTACTTTTTGTCTGGTGCCACCTGATAGGGTTGACAATTTTTTATCTAGAAAAGAATCTAGCTTAAAAAGCTCAATTAAAGTTTGCTCATCACTAGGTCTTTGTCGAATGTCTTTGATCATTCGAATCAGTTCTTTTACTTTTAGGTTACCTGGAAAGTTAGCAATTTGAGGTAAGTAATCTATCTCTTGCCGATATTTCCAATTCTTCTTAATTGCTATTCCCGATACACTGACATCTCCTTTATTCGGCACCACCATACCCAAAATACTTTTAATCAAAGTAGTTTTTCCAGAACCATTAGGACCTAGTACTGCAAAAATGCCACCTTTATCAATAGTGAGATTCAGACCAGAAAGGACCTCGTTCTTTCCAAATTTTTTATATAGATTTTCGACCTGAATCATAGTGTTTTCATCATTAAAGGATTTTTATCTAAAAGGTTATCGGGCGTAAATACTGGTGAAACTTTTTCTGAAAAATCAATTATATCCATAAAGAGACTTCGTAATAAAACAATAGTCTCGGGAGTCTTATTAACGATATAAGAAAAGAGTTTTACTGGTCTATAGGGAATATCACCGATACCATTCTTATCCAAATCATAACCCGTGTATTCGCTCCAGTAATTTTGGTCGAATACATTATCGTTCAACTTACTGTTATAGGAAATATCAAATGAATTATATAGAAAATTATTTTTGGTAAATGTGTTTTCGTAACATGCCCCAAGCACTTTAACGGCCCATCCGTTTTTTAGGAAACTATTATTCTCATACCTTATTCTGTTAGAGCCTTCAATATTAATACCGATGGTGTTTTCTTCAAAGATATTACCAGATATTTCAGCATCATTAATCTCTTTTAAAAGCATTCCAAAAGCAGCAGTTCCCCAATTTTTGCGAAAGGTATTGCCAATCATTTTTATCCGTTTCGAAAACATTACCGCCACCCCTGCCCCATTATTTTCAAATGTATTATTTGTGTAAATGTCATCGTTAGAAAACATAAAATGGAGTCCGTAACGCAAATTATCTGTGCTTAAATTGTCCTTTATAACGATGTTATCAGAAAATTCCAAATAAATGCCATCACGAACATGCTGTACAATATTTTTTTCGACTTCAACATTCTTACAATACCAAAGCTGTATACCATTACCAGAGTTATACTCGTCTACCGCATCACCTATTATTTTATTATGATATACTTTACCGTTATTTGATTTTTCCAGATAGATACCAAAAAACAACTTTTCCAATACCACATTTTTAATCATGAAATGTTCACTTTTTACTACCCTAATTGCGGCATAATCTGTAGTATAACTTGTACCTACATTGATGATAAAAAGTCCATCTATAGTTACATTGTCAGATACAATTCGAATTATTTCACCTTGGTCTTCACCATCAACTATTGGGTAATTTAAACCTATTAACGTCAATGGTTTATCTATCAGAATATTAAACTCTTTATAGGTCCCTTTTTTAATCAACAATGTATCAAAATCAGATGCCATGCTTACCCCTTCTGTAATAGATTGTATAGTACAATCTGAACAAATTGGTAGTGTTCTAGACCAACCCATGGAGGTAATAAAAAATGAAATAAAAAATATAAGGAAATACCTCATAATTTAATGATCAAGAATTTAGAATTAAAGGATAGCATAATTATTACTTGCTTAAAAGTATTGAAACTTAACCGAGATTTTTAGTATATCTTCTGTATTGTTAATCAAATCTTGCTTTTAGTTCTGCCCAGTTAAAAAGTTCACCGTCATTGGTTAATTGTGCTTTCTGAGCAGCCTCTTTTGAAGCAAACGCAGTCAAATATTCGCCCATAGGGCTTGGTATATTTTTGCTAATTAAATAGATTGCTTGAGTAGCGTCAAGCATCTTTCCGGGAGCATTATAATCATTTACCAAAAACACAGCTACTGTTGAAGGGTCAATTTCCTTTAAATGGTTCAACATACATTCGGAAGCATCAAAAACATAACTTCTACCTTTTTGTGTCATAAACTGTGCTGCATGCTGCTTATCAACAATGGTCATGCTACAAAAATGACAGCCGTCTGAACCATACGCTATTTCTTTCGGAGTACTGTTACAGCTCGTTAGCATCAGACAAAAGGCACTTATTAGGATGAAATAATTTTTCATGATTTTGCTAATTATATTATATGCTAACCCTAAGTTTTGGAAGTATTTTTCTTACCTACAAGAAAAGCAACCACAGTAAGCATCATCCCAACAAACATCATCCATGCACCAGTTTTTGGCAAAGAGGTAACTTGAAAATTCAACATATTGGCATGACCAAATAATGGCGGCTTATATGTCATAGGTGTGCCATCAGGATTTGCCATTTTCATAATAGCGTGAGGGTCTAAATTAGTGCCATAATCTATCATCCAAGCATTAAAATCATACATTCCTAAAACACCCAAAACTGACATTAAAAGAAACCATCCTATAAACCATTTATAACTTACCTTACCAATAAACCCTAAAAAGCCAATTAATACACCTAAAAACACCATAGCACCAATTACTTTAGGAAAAGCACTAAACTCCCACATTTCTTCTGGCTTTGGTATGGTTTTCATGCCGATATAATGATTTAGGCCATCGATATTGACTATATCGAATTCATTAAAACCTTTAATGCCATCTATAAAAATATTCATCCCTAGAGGTTCTGGATATTGTGGAGCACCTAACATAATATTCCATAAAGGAAAAATATACAATCCTAATAGAAATAAAGGACCTACCATCATTATTATACTAGCTTTTTTCATTGTATCACACTTTAAAATTCAACATTAATTTTGTTGTGGAAGGTTGTATTTAGTTGTAAAAAAAGCGGGCAAATTAAATAACGTACCCGCTTTTCGTTTGAAAAATATTCTTAAAGAAGTTTGACTAATCCTCGCCCAAAGACCAAGAAAGCTCAATATTTGAATCTGCTGGAGACACCCTTACGTAACCTTGCATTTCTTGGTGCAAAGCAGAACAGAAATCTGTACAATAAAATGGCCAAACACCTGGTTTTTTGGGTTCCCAAACCGAACTTTTTGTTTGGCCTGGCATAATTAATAACTCAGAAGTATTCTGACCTATCATTGCGAAACCGTGCGGTACATCAAAGTCTTGCTCGTGGTTTGTAATATGGAAATACACTTTATCCCCTACTTTTACACCTTCGATATTATCTGGAGTAAAGTGACTACGTATAGTAGACATATAGATGTGCACTTCATTGCCCTTACGCTCAACTCTAGCTTGATCGGGAGTTAGTACTGCATAAGGATGCTTATTCTCATCTAAACGATAGATTTTTTTAGATTTCGGAGCCAATAATTCTGCCGGAATACCCGCTGCATAATGCGGCTCACCATGGGTTGGAAAATCATAAAGAAGCTCCATTTTTTCACCAGAAATATCATATATCTGTGCTGAATGTTCCATCTCTGGGCCTACAGGTAGGTATCTATCCTTAGTAATTTTATTCAACGCAACTACATACTTACCAAATGGTTTTCTTGAGTTTCCGCCAGGTATCATTAAGTGTCCTACAGAATAATACGTCGGTTTTCTGTCAATTACTTCCCAAGTACCCAGTTTCCATTTTACAACTTCAGAAGAAATAAAGAACGTAGTATAGGCATTTCCTTTTCCATCAAACTCGGTATGTAATGGACCTAAACCACCACTTTTAACAACACCAGCCAAAACATCCTCGAACTTCAAGATAGGAATACCATATGCTTCACCATCGAACTTTTTACCTTCAATAGCAGCTATCATATTGTCAAATGAGTGCACAGTTAGATCTGCAGAAAGTTTACCATTTCCAATGATGTATTCTCCTGATGGATCTACATCACAACCGTGAGGAGATTTTGGTGTAGGTAGAAAAAATACAGCCCCAGGCACATCAAGTGGATTTACCGTAAGCACCTCTTTTTTCATTGTACTTGTTGCAGTATGCGTAGACTCATCATAAAGGTTGTGTGCATAATTTGCCGGCACTTTTTTACCACCACCATTATTTACATACTCTTCCACCATCTTCCAATTTATTGCAGCAATAAAATCCTTATCATTTTGAGAAGAATTAACTTCTTGTAATGAATTAGCTTCCTCAGTATTATAAGTTGTAAAGAAGAACCAACCGTGAGATTTTCCCCGACCTGGATGAGATAAATCGTAGTTAAATCCAGGCATTATTATTTGAAATTTAATATCCATATGGCCATGTTCTGGATCAACGCTTATAAAAGATAATGCTCCTTGAAAATTTCCTTTATATTCATTAATAGGCATATCACGTTGTGGAATAGGCACAGAAAAACGTGTTCCAGCAACCACATATTCTGTATTTTCAGTTACGAAAGACGAACTATGATTACCTGCACTATTAGGAACTTCAATAATTTCTTCCGTCTCGAATGTAGTAAGGCTTATACGTGCAATTCTTGGTGTATTATTACCATTAATAAATATCCATCTACCATCTAACTCTCCATTAGTTTGTGAAATATCTGGATGATGAGAATCATCCCAAGGTACAAATCCATGAGAAGTTTCTAGCATAGGTTTGGTTTCTTCAGAATAACCATAGCCGGAGGTAGGGAATTGTGAGAAAACAGGTATTTCTTTAAACATACGACCAGACGGTAAACCGTACACCGTAAGGTTACCACTATAACCGCCAGACATAAAGGCGTAAAACTCATCGTGTTCACCAGGTGCTACATAGACTTTTTCAGCATTACTCGAATTAAGTGCTCCACTAGATGAGTTCCCGTTTTGATTACCGCAACTAGATAGCATCAAAGCCGACCCTAGTAACGCAAATAATTGATATGTATATTTTTTCATTGTGTATTTATTTTATCTGTATTAAAGTTGTTATGATTTAATTAGAAGGAGGCAAAATGACTTTATCTACTACGTGTACAATTCCATTACCAGCAGGTATGCTCGCAATAATTTTAGCGCCGCCAACATATACATCGTCACCTTTTACTTCCACAATGGCATTTGTATCATCTGCCTGCCCTAATTTCTTAAACTTTTTTAGAAACTCTTTGTCGTAGTTTCCGGCCGTAACATGATGTTTTAGAATCTTCGCTAAAGTTTCTTTGTTTTCAGGTTTCAATAAGTTTTCTACAGTACCTTCTGGTAGCGCATCAAAGGCAGCATTAGTGGGTGCAAATACCATTAAAGGACCTGCGTTCACTAAAGCATTTTCCAAACTTGCAGCTTGTACCGCGGCCACCAAGGTGGTGTGGTCTGGTGAACCTATAGCTATTTGCAATACGTTTGGTGTTGAGCCATCATCTTCAATAAAGGCTTGTCCTTTTTTCTGAGTATCAGCCGCTTCATTTGTTGCAGCAGAAGTACTCGTGTTGTCAGTCTTGGCTTCATTCTTACAGCTGTATATTAATGACAGCATTAAAAATGAACCGAATAATAATTTTAAAGTGGTTGATTTCATAATATGTTGATTATAAGGTTCTAAAATATTCTAATATTGAACGGGTTTCTTCTACCGTTAAATTTTGGTTAGACATAGCTGCACCATTAAATTCAATTAATAAATCTTTAGCACATCTATCTTGTTCTGTCATTAACTTAGGATCAAGAATCATATTCATAATCCATTCAGGACTTCTTCTTTCTAGGATACCTATTGGTGATGGACCAATAAATCTCTTGTCTAACTTATGACAGGCCGTACAGTTAGTTTTGTAAAGTGCTCCACCAGCAGCAGCCATTTCTTTATTAATTTCTGCATCAAGGGTAATATCCTTAATTTGACCTACTCCTTTATCATCAAGTGTAATACGTTGTGATGCTGGAACTTGATCTATCGCTGGAGCAGCTTCTGCAGATTTCTCGGTAGACTTTGAACGATCTATACCAAAGCCTTCTTTCTTTTCTTCTTTACCTCCACAACTAATTAATAGTAAGATTGAGGCGATTAAAATAGGGTGATGTATTCGAATTTTCATATGGTTATATTTAAGGTTGCTTCAGCAAATATAATAATAAAAGATATAAAGGTCTTATTTTATTTTATATCTTTCCATCATAAAAGATTTATTAATAATATGCGACAATAACTTACCTTCGTATGGAAATGTTATCAAACGCCAGCAAGTATGCAATAAATGCCGTTTTGTTTTTGGCTCTCGACGCTCATAAAGACCGTAAAATAGGGGTTAAAGAGATTGCTGCAGGTATTGATGTACCCGTGGCTTTTCTTGCAAAATTGCTTCAAAATTTATCTCGTAAAGGGGTAGTATCTTCAACCAAAGGACCTAATGGTGGTTTTTATTTAACAGAAGAAAATAGATTACAGAAACTTTTGGTGGTAATAGATCATATTGATGGCCTATCTAAATTAAAAGAATGTGTACTAGGGCTTTCAAGTTGCAACAGCGAAAAACCTTGTCCTATGCACACCCTTGTTCAACCTCTTAGAAAAAAATTTTTATATGAGCTTAGCAACAATTCCATTTCAGCATTTGCGGAAAAAGTTCAAAAAGGGGAAACATTTCTTAACTATTAAGTCTATAGTTTCATCTAGACAGCAAAAAGGCATTCCAATCTTTTTATAAAAAATTCTCGGGTTTAATAATACCAAGTTTAGTATTAGTATATTTTAATAAAAAGTGACCTCGGCAAGAATCGAACTTCATTCGCTAAGCCCTTATTTTTAAAGGGTTATAAAAATTTACTGATTACAATGTTGACGATTTGTGAACTTTTTTGGTGATTTTTTTTCCGTCATATCAAATGTATGTAAATTGAATTAAAAGGAAAGATTGTAAAGGGTGAAATAAAATAGAAAGTGTTTTTTGTAGGTTATATTGTTTGTAATAATATTACATGTTCAGCTTAAAATTCTTATCCATATAGTCTTGCCATATGACCAATACATATTTGTCCTTTCCATTTTCGTTCTTTGTTAAGAAACCATATTCGTAAACAAATAAATAGTTTTATACGCTACGTTTCATACACAAACCGTTGTGGTGCATTATCTCACTCAAAAGGAAAATTTCAAAAATTCACTCCAAAATAAAAATAAATATCTTAAATTTGTATCCAAGTAGATACAGTTTTATGTTCTTTATTGAGAAAACAATCGAATTTGATAAGTGGCTGAGAAAGTTAAAAGACTTGAAAGGAAAGGCCAAGATTCTGTTTAGAATACAGAAACTAGAAAGCGACGAACACTTTGGGGATTGTAAACCTGTCGGTGACGGAATTAGGGAATTACGAGTGAATTTCGCAAAAGGTTACAGAGTTTACTTCAAAGAAAAAGATGGTAAAATAATTGTTTTACTCATTGGTGGAGATAAGTCGACTCAACAGAAAGACATAAAAAAAGCGAAAGAAATCTGGAACAATTTAAATAAATAGAAAAATGAGAACTTCAAAATTTGACATAGCAGATTATTTGGACAGCAAAGAAATGATTGCAGAGTATCTCAATACTGTTTTAGAAGAAGGAGATAATGCAGATGTCATTAATGCAATTGGACACATTGCAAAAGCGATTGGAATGACCAAGATATCTGAAGAAACTGGATTAAGTAGACCGAGTTTGTATAAAGCCTTATCTGATGGTTCTAAACCTCAATTTGCTACGATTATGAAAGTTTTGAAAGCGATTGGAGGACAAATTCAGGTGAATCCAATGTCTGCTTAAAAAAATAACGACACCACAACAATAGTAACCGTTGCGCAAGCTTAAATTCTGAACAGAACGGTTCAATATAAGCCTCTTTAAGAGGCTTTTTAAATGTCAACTTAGTACTGTAACGTCAATTTTGGATGCTTTAGCAATACTGAAAATGCACCTTGAACCACACTTTTTACCAAGAACTTAAAAGCGAACTGTCCTGCTTCACTATTGGAACGTTTTTGTTCGAATTTGAGATACTTTTTAAGATTGTAGGCAATTGCAGAGAGGTGCATCACTTTGTTGGCCTGCTTGATTCCAATCGTATTTATTTTACGCAGGCCCATGAACTGGGTGAGTGTTCCAAAAACCGGTTCTACCGTACTTTGCCGCTTGCCCTTCATATACCTTCCCTGTGGGCTTTGAACCCGTGCGATGTTCCTTTCATATTCATCTCGATAGTAGGTCACCGAGAACTGTTTCTCGTTTACTTTGCCCAAACATGTCTCGCGTAGCGGGCAGCCTTTGCAAATTTTACTCGATGCACGATAAGACTTCTTCTTGGTTTTGGTTCTACTATCTAAAAAGATCTTCTTGAATGGAATTACCTTCCCTTGAGCGCATAAGTAATGGTCATGTTCTTTTACAATAAAACATGTCCGAGGGGCCTCCTTTATAGGTGCCATGTGGTGGAATGAAACTTTTAAGTCCTGTTGCCTCAAGAAATGCATAGTTCTCTCCACTACTATACCCGGTGTCTGCAACACAGTTCTCCCAATACAAGCCCTGTTTCCATAAACGACCTTGTAATCGCTTTACGATATCCTGTAGCTGTTGGTTATCCTTACCATCTGCGTGATACGCTCTAATATCCGTTATCACATGATGCGCGGTGTCCACACTAAGCTGGCTCAGGTAGTTCAGTTTTCTGGCCTTACCAGGCTTTACACTTATTCGAGCATCTGGGTCTGTAGGGCTATAATGTGTTTTGTTACTCGTATACTTTGAGCCCTTGTTACCTGCGCCAGGTCTCTGGTCTTGGTCTTTTGCCCATTTCTTGTTACGACTCGCTATGGCAGCTAACTCTTTATTGCTTGCGGTAATGCTACGACCGCCTTTATCTGACTTGTCGTTCTTAGATTTACGGTGCGGAGCTTGTTTATCCATCGAACTTATCGCACGTATCTTTTTTAGATGCTCTTCAAGTTCTTCCTCCGGTACTTTGAGCTCCAAAGTATCCATACTCGCATTCGCTTTTACAGGTGCTGAATCTATAGCTTGAGTGTGACCACTCACCATGCCTTTGTCTATACACTTCTCTAATACCGTAGTAAAAACCTCTTCAAAAACAGATTCTGGAAATAGTTGACGGGTTCTACTTATAGTACTGTGCCAGGGT
>NZ_FUYL01000005.1 GCF_900167935.1 Maribacter arcticus
ATAGTACCAGATTTTGATGAAACGCATATAGATATTACATGTTTTGGATCTAACGATGGTTCTATTACATTGACACAGACTGAAAATGGTGTTAATCCATTAACGTTTACGATATCTCCTGCAGCAGGAACGTTCAATGCTAGTAGCAATACGTTTGAGAATTTGCCACCTAACACATATAGTATTACTGCAACGGGAACGAATGGTTGTCCAACAACCATTACAGGTATAATCATCGTTGAGCCATTGGAGATATTGAACCTTACTGCTTCAGTTGTGGAGTTTGGTTGTAGTGTAGGCAACAATCCTAATAATGCGACGATAACTATTGACGGTTCTGCCATCACTGGCGGTAGTGGTAATTATGTAATCTATGAGTTTGTAGATGGCGGTGCTACGGTTGTTCAGTCAGGTGCGTCGAACGTACTTACTGTTTCCGACAGAACTGGCGATACGTATACAATTAACGTATATGATGATAAAGGCTGTTCAGGTAGCACCACGGCAACGGTACTTCCTTTTGATGAGATGACAGGTGCTACGGCAGCAGTGACCACTACGGTTACCTGTACACCAGGAAGTGATGGTGTAATTACGGTTACGGCGACATCTACGGCTAGCGACAATACTAAATATGAGTACAGTATCGATAATGGTACAACGTATGTACCAACCAATGTGTTTAGTGGCTTGTCTGCTGGAAATTATAATTTCTTGGTAAGACATACCGATACAGGTTGTATCGTTACGACTTCGGCGAGAATAGAAGAGCCGAACACCTTTACCATCGATGTTGTTAAGACGAGCGATGTGGTATGTTTCGGAACGGCTACGGGCGAAGTGACCTTCGAACTTGTAGACGCAACGTATACTACCGGTTTCGATTGGGAAGTTTTCTTAACAGATGGTACTTCGGTTACTAGTGGTTCAGAAGCTGCCAACGGTCCTACGCCAATTGTTAACTTGGGCGTAGGTGAATACTATGTTTCTATATCACAAGCAAATAATCCTTTCTGTACAAATGTTGAATATTTCAATATTGCAGGACCTGATGCTGACATTAGTGGAGCAACTGCGGTTACTGATATTACTTGTGTACCAGGCAATGATGGAAGCATAACAATCATCGATGTTGTTGGTGGATGGGGCGGATACACGTATTTTGTTGATACCGTAGCACCTACCTTACCAACGGATTATGTAGCGGGCGCTTCGTTCACGGGGCTTGTAGCAGGTACGTACCAAGCATGGGCACGTGATGCACAGGGTTGTGAAAGATTAATTCAGGACAACATTGTACTTGATGTACCAACTGCAATAGCGGCAACGATACAAGTGAACCAAGAAAACTGTACCAACCTACAGGGTGAAATAGAAGTGTCTTTACCAACTGGCGGACAGGGAAGCAACTATACCTACCAATTGATTATGGACGGAACCAATTTCCGCGCACCTCAGAACACAAGAGTATTCTCTGGACTAGGAGCTGGTAGTTATGAAGTACTTATTACAGATCAATGGGGTTGTAATTTCACAACGCTTACAGAAGTATTATACCAACAGATGGATGTATCTACTACAGTCGTAAAATCTATTGATTGTACAGTTACACCAGGTGGTGAGATTACCGTAAATGTAAATGGAGGTTCAACGAACCTAGAGTTTATAATGACTACTCCTTTAGGAAGTGTTATTACACAAATAACGGGTGTATTTACAAATTTAACAGAGGTAGGTACATATTCTATTCTTGTTAGAGATAATGATACGACAAATCCTGTTTGCGAAAGAACGGTAACACAAGTGCTAGACGCTCCTGTAGACCCAGTTTTATTAGATGCCACAATTGTAAACGTGAGTTGTTTTGGGGGTAACGATGGTAGTATTAGGGCGAATATTGACCCAGCTACGAATGTGAATCCTGCATACCAATATGAATTATATGAAATTGCTGATTTGGTTACTCCGATTGCTGGGCCACAGAACAATGCTTTGTTCACAGGTTTAAGTATTGGAGATTATCAAGTAAAAATAATTTCAAGTAGAGGTTGTGAGGGCATTAAGAATGAAACCATTACTCAACCAATCGAATTAACGGTTAGTGCGGTTGCAACAGAATTCAGTTGTTCACCAAGTAACAGTGTTAACACCGCAAGAGTTACGGCAACTGCTGGTGTAGGTACTGGAACAGCACCATATTTATATAGTATTGATAATGTAATTTTCCAAGCATCTAATACATTCAACATTACAGATAACGGTAGTGCGCAAACTATTGATGTATATGTGAAAGACGCTAAAGGATGTACAACGTTTGATACCGTAATAGTTCAGCCTTTAAATACATTCACAGCAACTGTAGCACAGGATGTTGAAATAACATGTGTTAATGATGAAACTGTAATTATTTCAGTGGTAGATAATGGCTTAGTGCATAATTATGGGTATGAACTGTTACCATTAGGAAATGGTACTGGTACGCTAGTTAGTACCACGGCTACATCTGCTACATTCGAACTTAGTGCTGTTGGTTCTTATGTATTTAGAGTTACCGATTTAGATACAGGTTGTTATGTAAATACAGCTAGTTATACCATTGCACCGTTTGATTTTATAACGGCATCAGCTACTGCAACCTCAGCGGTTACTTGTTTCGGTGAAGTAAACGGAAGTCTAACTATTAATATAGATGGGTATAGTGGTGATTATAATTACGAAGTTTTTGATACAGCAGGAAACATAGTTGTAGCGTCAACTGCATCAAATACTAGTGTAAACCCAAGACCGATAAATGGTCTTTCTGGAGGCAATTACTTTGTTCGTATTACAGAGACTGCAGTTTCCTTATGTTCAGAAGACACAAATATTGTTACTATTTCATCTCCAGACAGACCTTTAAGTGGAGCGGTTACAATAGTAGCGGAAGCAACTTGTTCAGATGATAAAGGTGAAATTCGAGTAGCTCCGCAAGGGGGTTACAAGCCATATGATATTGTGTTAACTAATACCACAACTGGAGATAGTTATTCTATGGATGATGTTCAAGAAGGGTTATTTACCAATCTTTCAGCGGGTGATTATTCAATTAGCATTACCGACAACTCAGGTTGTATCGTTAATTATACAGAAACAATGACTCCAGCAACGCCAATTGTAGCTAATGCTACACCATTGGTTACTGACTTAGTTTGTTTCGGTGATACAGGTGCTACAGTATCTGCAATTGTAACAGGTGGTGGTAGTGGCACTTATAGATATCAGTTAAATTATTACGACGCAACTGGGTCAACGATAACATCAACTACAGGAGCACAAAACAACCCTAATTTTAATGATTTAGGAGTTGGTATTTACAGCATTACAGTTGTTGATGGTTGGGATTGTGATACGGTTACAAATACTGTTGAAATTACACAACCTACAGAAGTACAGGCTAGCTTGTTAAGAACGGATCCTTTAACCTGTTCAACAGGTGCTGAATTTGAACTTACGGCAACTGGCGGAAGCGGCACATATGAATATAGTGTTGATAATATAAACTTCTTGCCAATGACAAGTAATCCATTAGGATTGCCTGAAACAGGAATATTCCAAGAAGGCACATATCAATATTATGTTCGTGATGCAATTAATGGTTGTGAGTCAGTAATTTCAAATGCTATTACTGAAACAGAAATAGCCCCATTGATTTTAACTGTTGATAAAACTGCCGCTTCAGTGAACTGTACCGGTGAAAACACAGCAATTATCTTTGCAACGGCTCAGGGTGGTTTAGGAAACTATCAATATGAATTGTTTACAAATAGTTCTTTAGCTGTGGGATCACGTATTGCAGGTCCTCAGTCACAAGGCGTATTTAGAGACTTGGGAGCAGGAACATATTACGTAACTGTAATAAGTCAAGATTGTACAACAGCATCTGAAGAAGTAGTTATTGTCGAGCCTACACCTCTTTCTTATACTGAAAGTGTAATAGATGTAACATGTGCAGGTGAAAATGATGGTGAGATTACAGTAACATTATCTGGTGGAGCTGGAGGTTTCCAGTATGCGATTTCTCCTAACTTGAACCAGTTCTTTGATAATAATACATTCACAGATCTAGAACCTGGTGAGTATACGATAATCGCACAAGACCAAAATGGTTGTTTCGAATATCTAACATACACTATTTCAGAACCGGCAAGTTTAGTGGTGTCTGCAGAAACTACACCAGAAATTTGTGTAGATAGTCAAGATGGCACGATAGTTCTTGAAATTAGTGGCGGAACAGCTCCTTATAGTACAGCGTTGAATTCTAGTGATGATGCAGATTTTGTATTAAATAGAACTGAGTTCCTTGACATGGCTTCTGGTGAATATATTATCATTATTAAAGACGCAAATGGTTGCGACACCAACGTAGTTGTTGAAATAGAAAGAGGTGTAAACCTTAATGCGACTATTGAACCGATTTATGAATGTTCAGGTGATACTCCAAGTAATTATGTGAATATCACGCTAGAAGATGATAGTGTTATAGGTGACATATTATATGCTATAGATTCTGTTGATCCGTCCGACTTACAATTGAATCCTGATTTCAGAAATACAGCGCCTGGTAGCCACTATATTACAATCGCTCATGAAAATGGTTGTATACAGACTATTGACTTTGTAATAGAGGCATTTGACCCGTTAACGCTAAGTTTAGAACAACGTAACATGAATGAGATAACGGCTATCGCAGAAGGCGGAAGAGAAGAATATACCTACTACTTCGACGATATCGATAATGGTGATAAGAATACCTTTTACATTACTAGAACAGATACATATGAAGTTCGTGTTGTAGATCAAAATGGTTGTGAGTCAATTGCAAATATTTTTATGGAATTCATTGACATTGAATTGCCTAATTTCTTTACCCCTGACGGCGATGGACAGAACGATTTTTGGATACCAAGAAACATGGAACAATTTCCAGAAATACTAATAAAAATATTTGATCGTTATGGTAGAGTAGTTTCAGAACAATCGACAGATTCAGAAGGTTGGGATGGTTTATACTCTGGCAAAGAATTACCTACAGGAGACTACTGGTATGTAATCAAATTGAATGGAGAAAGAGATGAAAGAGAATTTGTTGGTCACTTTACCTTATATCGTTAATAATTTACCTAAAAAGATGATGCGAAACAGTCTATTGACCTTGGCATTTTTTATTAGTGCCTTTGCCGTAAAAGGGCAGGAGCTAACCATACCCCAGTTATCGCAATACCTTGCAGATAATCCGTTTGTGATGTCGCCGACATATGCTGGTATTGGTGACCATGTGAAAATACGTCTTAATGGCCTTACACAATGGGTAGGTATTAAAGATGCGCCAGATACCCAGTCACTTGCTGCAGATATGCGAATTGGTGAAAAATCGGGTATAGGAACTTTATTATATAACGATAGTAACGGTGAAACAAAGCAACGGGGTGCAAGACTATCTTTTGCGCACCACCTTACCTTAGATCGTTATGATGACGAGTTTTTATCTTTCGGACTTTCCTATAATTTTAATCAGTTTCGAATTGATATTCAGAATTTTGATGCCTTAGATCCATCGGTAACAGATGATAGGGCAACCACGAATCATAACTTTGATGTTGGTATGCTTTATCGGTTCGACAAGTTTTACTTTAGTGTAAATGCGTCGAATATATTAGATAAGGATTTAAGTAATTTTAACCCTATTTATGAGCCGAATAGACTTAGAAACTACTATGTTTATACAGGGTATAGGTACATGAAGAAAAGAACGAGTAAGGTAGAAGTAGAACCTTCTATTTTCTTTCAGTTATTTGAAAGTGATGGTCGTTCCGTAACCGATTTGAATTTGAAATTTAGGTTTTACGAATTTGAAGATTATTATTATGCGGGGATTAATTATCGTTTTTTAAATGACCAAATTGGTAACCCACTTTATATTGCTCCTATAGCAGGTTTAAAGAAGAGTAATTTTTACTTCGGATATTCTTATCAAGTTATTCTAAACGAACTTTTAGGCTATAGTTCAGGAACTCATGTAGTTACTTTAGGGGTAGATTTATTTCAAGGCATTAGTAATTGTCGTTGTACTTATTAAACCTTTCTTGAGATTGATTAAGTTTGTTCTCCAGAACATGAATTATGGGTAAAGTACAATTAGAAAATATAAAGGCATACGCGCATCATGGTTGTTTGCCGCAAGAAACCAATATTGGTAGTGATTATTTGGTGAATGTGTCTGTTGAAACGAGTTTATTGAAAGCTTCGATATCGGATCAGTTAAAAGACACGGTCGATTATGTTCACATTAACAAAATTGTCAAACAAGAAATGGCAATACCTTCTAAACTTTTAGAACACGTTGCCAAAAGAATTATTGATCGAATATTTTTAGAACTTCCATCTGTAGAAAAATCAATGGTTTCCGTTTCAAAAATAAATCCGCCTATAAACGGTGATGTTGAAAAAGTAACGGTATCATTAAATTTGAACAGAGAGTAAATATTTTCTAAATTTCAAATTAACAATATTCCTTTATTTTATTGGGTTTCTATGACCATTGGAAAAGGATAATTGTTTATTTTTGCTATCGCTTAAAAAAGGGCATCGTGGCCGAGTGGCTAGGCGCAGCTCTGCAAAAGCTTGTACAGCGGTTCGAATCCGCTCGATGCCTCTAAAAAAAACCCTCCTAATTAGGAGGGTTTTTTATTTAGAATCAATTTGTATCGTCAGTCTTCAACACGCTTAGCGACCATTAAATTCTAATAGCCCTAATTACTATGACTGCAATAGAAATACCAATATAATAGAGGGTATAAAATACACCGCAATGGTTTTTGCGCCTTCGTAATCTTTTGCTACACGTTGCCCAAAGAGTAACATGAGTAACGTTATACAAGATAGTATTGCACCATAAAAAGCGAACGAAGTATCACCGTTACAGATAAGTTGATACATACCCGCTAAACAAAGTATCCCAGCAACAACTTCTGCAACTAAAATTATACCGACCATTAAGGGCACTATGTTTCTAAATGGTGTTTTAGAAAAATGTTCTTTTAGCCATGAGACATTTCCATTCCAATCAGAAATTTTGTCAAAACCACTTTGAAGAAAAGTAATGATTAAAAACAATAAAAGTAAAATCTCGGTTGCGTGATCTAAAATGTTTTTCATGATAGTTTATTTAAGTTCGGCTTTTTTTCTGTGCAATAATCGTGTTAGCTTGATAGAGAGGTCGGTGAAAATAATCTTTGAATTTCCATTTCGCTCTATATGATATATAGCATCTTCAAGCTCCTTAGTTATGTCTAGTATATTATTTTCATGTACAAATGGCGCAAATTTTTTCAACTGAAATCCTTCTGCATGTATTTTTAAATAAGCGAGTTCCTCTGCACCGTAATTTATCATTAAAGCTTGGCGCATTACGGTAATGCAATAAAGTAGAAAATTCTTCTGCGTTTCTCTACCTGTCTTGGCAACTTCTTCGCTCCAAAGTAATAATTCATGAATTGCGGCTTTATTACCTTTTACCTTAAAGGCACTACGAACCCATTGTACAAACCAATTCTCAAAGACTAAATCTTCAGAGTCATTGTTCAACAAGTCTAAAGCTTTGTTGAAATTACCGTTCGCTTCATGTGCTAATTTCATAGCTTCTGGCTTCGCGGCTCCTTTTTCTATTAAAGCATTTGCAATAGCTTCTTCAGCCAATGGTGGAAAATGAACCACTTGGCATCTCGATTTTATGGTTTGTATTATTTGTTCTTCATCTTCACATAAAAGAAGAAAAATAGTTTTATCGGGCGGTTCTTCAATTAGCTTCAATAGTTTGTTCGAAGCGGCTGTATTCATTTTTTCAGCCATCCAAATCAACATCACCTTATAGCCACCTTCGTAAGATTTTAAATAGAGTTTTTTTACAATTTCTTGTGCTTCATCAACACCAATTTGTCCTTGCTTTTTTTCAATTTCAATATGTCGATACCAGTCAAATAGATTTCCATAAGGCTGTTCTATAATAAACTCTCGCCATTCTTTCATGTAATGGTTACTAACTGCATGAGATTTTACTTTATCAGAATTAGCAACAGGAAAAGCAAAATGAACGTCTGGGTGGGCAAAAGAATTAAACTTAAGGTTACAGGCTTCGTTTTTTCCAACATTTTCTCCATTACTATTTTGGCAGATGATATATTGTGCATACGCCAATGCTATAGGCAAAAGGCCACAACCTTCTGGTCCAACAAAAAGTTGCGCATGTGGTATACGACCTGCATCAGCACTAGAAGCTAAGTGATTCTTAATATGGGAAAGTCCTAAAATATCTTTGAATAACATGGTTTCAAATATAGTTGTTTTAAAGCATAACAAAATTAAAGGAAATGAGCATAAATTAAGTCGGTAAGCACTTTAACCCAAGATTATTAATCTTTACATTTGTTGATTAATAAAAGGATAATCACATGAAAGTATTGAATGACTTTAATTTTGAAAATAAGAAAGCGTTAATAAGAGTGGACTTTAATGTTCCCTTAAATGATAAATTTGAAGTAACGGATACAAATAGGATTGAAGCTGCAAAGCCTACAATCATCAAGATTTTAGAAGATGGTGGTAGTGCTGTTTTATTGAGTCATTTAGGAAGACCGAAAGGAGAACGTAATCCAGATTTATCATTAAAGCATATTTGTGCTGCTGTTTCTGATATCATTGGCGTTTCTGTAAAATTTGTAGATGATTGTGTTGGTGAAAAAGCAGAACAAGCTGTAGCGGAACTGAAAAATGGTGAGGTGCTTTTATTAGAAAACCTAAGATATTATGACGAAGAGGAAAATGGAGATGAGGGTTTTGCAGAAAAACTTTCAAAATTAGGCGATATATACGTTAATGATGCCTTTGGGACAGCACACCGTGCGCACGCATCAACTACTATAGTAGCTAAGTTTTTTCCAGAAGCTAAATGTTTTGGATTGTTAATGGCTAAAGAAATAGAGGCCATAGAAAAAGTAATGGCGACCGGTGAAAAACCCGTTTTAGCTATTCTTGGTGGAGCAAAGGTTTCTTCAAAAATCACTATTATAGAAAATATTCTTGATAAGGTTGATGACTTGATTATTGGTGGTGGAATGACTTATACCTTTATTAAAGCACAAGGAGGTAAAGTAGGTGATTCTATTTGTGAAGATGATAAGATGGACTTGGCTTTAGAAATTCTTGAAAAGGCTAAACAGAAAGGAGTAAATATTCATATACCTGTAGACGTAATTGCAGCAGATGATTTTGATGCTAATGCAAATACCCAAGTGGTAGATGTAGATAAAATTCCTGATGGATGGCAAGGATTGGATGCTGGTCCTGATACATTGCAAAATTTTAAGAAGGTGATTTTAGCTTCTAAAACTATTCTATGGAATGGTCCTATTGGTGTTTTTGAAATGGAAAAATTTGCAAAGGGAACTATAGAAGTTGGCAACTATATTGATGAAGCAACGAAAAAGGGAGCTTTTTCATTAGTAGGTGGTGGCGATTCTGTTGCTGCAGTGAAACAATTTGGTTTTGAAGACAAAGTAAGTTATGTATCAACAGGCGGAGGTGCAATGTTAGAAAGTTTAGAAGGCAAAACCTTACCTGGTATCGCTGCAATATTAGCGTAGCAAAGGCGTTATCGATAAACGGGGTATAACGAAAAATTGTGCATTTTAAGAGAATTTATTTTATTCTCATTAAAAAATGTACGATTTTCGTTAGTTCCGTTAACAAATCTCGTCTCTTATGAACAAATTAGCCTGCAAATGTTTTTATTTCTTGGGATTAACCTTAGTTCCAATTTTGGGATCTGCCCAAAATAAAGACTCGAACACTACGGTAAAAGATTCGATAAGTGATAATTTAATCATTGTCAATGATTCTTTAGACAATCAAATATCTACTGCAGCACCTATTAATAGAATAGGGAATTTAGCGAATACACCAAAAGAAAAGTTAGTGCTGTTTAAGCCTACTGAATCTTCATCCTACAATCTTGAGGACAATGAATTGGCCGCCAAGTTTGATAGCCTATGGATGAAAGAACTTGTAGAAGCAGCACCTCTTTTTCATGAAATGTATCAAGAAGTGATGGAGTTAGATACAATCTCTGATTTCGTTTTAGATTTACCTACCGACACCTTAAAAATGCGTTTGGCAAGGTTAAATGAAAAGACACCTTTTAATATAGAATATAATGCATCTTTAGAGAGCGTAATCAAATCATTTCTTACAAGAAAAAGAGATTTAATGGAGCGTATGCTTACCATTAGCCAATTTTATTTTCCTTTATTCGAACAGCAATTGGATAATCATGACATTCCTTTAGAAATGAAATATTTATCTATAGTAGAATCGGCTTTGAATCCTAAAGCTAGATCTCGCGTAGGTGCAACAGGACTTTGGCAATTTATGTATGGTACTGGTAGAGAAATGAAATTGAACATCAACAGTTATGTTGATGAGCGTAGTGACCCAATAAAATCAACTGAGGCAGCTTGTAATTATTTGAATAGATTATATAGAATTTATAATGATTGGGATTTGGCACTTGCTGCGTATAACTCTGGTCCAGGAAATGTAAACAAAGCAATACGTAGAAGCGGAGGTCAGAGAAACTATTGGAATATTAGACGAAACCTACCAAGAGAAACGGCAGGATACGTTCCAGCTTTTCAAGCTACCATGTACATTTTTGAATATGCCGAGGAACACGGATTAAAAACGAAAAGAGCAGAACGTGCTTTTTTCGAAACAGATACAATACATGTAAAAAGCCTAATTACATTTGACCAAATTTCAGAATTAACCGGTATAGATAAAGAGGAATTAAAAATCTTAAACCCTTCCTATAAGTTAGATGTAATTCCTTTCGTTAAAGGTAAAACTCACGCGTTGAGGTTGCCTGTGCATAAAATGGGAAAATTTGTGGCAAATGAAGAGGCAATTTATGCACATGTAGAAGAAGAATTAAAAAGCAAGGAAAGTCCGCTTTCAGAAATCACAAAACAAGCTGAACAAAATAGTATTCGATATAGAGTAAGAGACGGTGATTTTCTTGGAAAGATAGCTGAACGTTACGGAGTTGGGGTAAGCCAACTTAAACAATGGAATGGTTTACGAAGTAATAATTTACGTATTGGACAACGATTAACGATTTACCCAAGAAAAAATGGCGCTATTGCTGTTAAGCCTCGGGAAACACCAGCCAGGTCTAGTGTAGCCAGTAGTTCAAAAACGCATGAAGTTAGAAGTGGAGACTCACTATGGACCATTTCTAGAAAATATCCTGGAGTTAGTATAGAAAATTTACGAAAGTGGAACGGTATTAGCGGTAATAATTTAAAACTAGGCACAAAACTTAAATTGTGCGACTGTTCTTCGTAAATTAAAACACCAATGAAAAAAAGAATTTTACTTTGTTTTATGGCAATTCTAGGGTTGTCAATTGCCTGTAAGGAAGAGGGCAAAGCTGATTATTTACCAGAATCAGTAGGCGCAATGAATACGCTAACGGTAGTAATTGATAATGAGTTATGGAAAAGTAGTGTTGGCGACGCAATACGCGAAAATTATACTGCTGCGGCACAAGGTCTAACTTGGGACGAAGCACTATTTAGTGTTACCCAAGTTCCGCAACAAATTTTTTCAGGATCTATTAGAAACACGAGCTCCGTTCTATATGTTATGGAAGATTCGTTAAATGTGGCCCACATGAAATCTAATATGTATTCTAAACCACAAAATATCGGAGTTATAAAAGGGCGGAACAAACAAGAGCTTATTGATAACATCAATAAGACTTCAGCCGAATTTATTAAGGATTTCAAAACACTTGAAATTTCAAAGGCGCAAAAACGATTTGAAAAATCATTAAATAAAGAAAAAGCGTTAGTAGATAAGTTTAAAATTTCGATGAAGATTCCTTCTATTTATAGAGTAGGTCGAGAAGAAGATAATTTTGTTTGGATTTCGCGTGAAATTCAAAAAGGAAACATGAATATTATTGCCTATACAATGCCAGAGAATGGTTTTCATAACGATTCTACTTTTGCGCGAGACATCATTAGAATGCGCGATTCTATAGGTAATCTTTATATTAAAGGAAGTGATGTTGCGGGTAAAAATAATCACATGATTACAGAAAAGGCATTTACACCATATGTCTTTCCTGCCGAGGTTTCGGGCAAAAAAGCAGCAGAAGTAAGGGGAATATGGGAAATGTCTGCATACCCAATGGCAGGCCCATTTTTAACGTATATTATAAACGATAAAGAAAACAATCGTAAACTAATATTAGAGGGCTTTGTATTTGCACCAGCGACTAAGAAGAGAGACTATATGTTCGAATTGGAAGCGATACTTAAGTCTGTTCAATTTAACGTTGAAGAGAAGAAATAATTAATTCAATTGACTGAAAAAATAAAGGCTCAGGAAACTCCTGGGCCTTTTTATATTTTAATCTTTAAGTGTTGCAAAGTTGTTTTAGGAACTTAGCATAGTAAAGTAAATATGCTACTCTAAATAATCTATATGTTACTAAAAGTAAACCCAGTAGATATTCTAAAAACTATAGCATAAATCGCCAATCCAATTAACACAAAGCATAACCATGAGAAGATCTTAAAATAATTTTCAAGAATATAACTTCTCCAATTTTTAAACGCTTCTGTGTATATTTCTTTAACTAAAGTAATTTTTTCCATATCCTATATTTTAGGGGTTCCTGAAATATAAAGTTGCCTTTTAATTCTTCCTTTATTGAAAAGATTAGTTAAAAGGGGAATTAATACTACGAAAAGTATCTACATTAAAACTATTTCTATGAACGGTAAAATATGACGGATTAAATACATTGGAAGTGAAAGTGTCATAATCGGTAAAAGGTGTATAAGTATAGGCTAAATGCTAATTAAAAAGATATTTAAGTATCATTTTAGGAGATAATAAGAGTTTATGCATAACACCATGGTTCCATTTAGGGTGGCATAATACAATTGAAAAAAAAACACCGCCTTTGGCGGTGTTTTTAAAGTTTACATATCTACGATAATAAATTCTGATCTACGGTTAAGGTAGTGCTGTTCTTCCGTGCAGCGGACAGAACCATCACAACCATTAAGTAATTGTTCTTCGCCAAAACCAATTGCACTTTCTATTCTTGAAGGGTCTATCCCTCGAGCTATAATATACTCTCTTGTCGATTTGGCACGTTTGTCCGAAAGGTATTTGTTGTATACGGCATCACCTCGTGAATCGGTATGTGATTCAATTTTAATTACCATGTTTGGAGAATCATTCATGACAGCAACCAGTTTATCAAGTTCTAAAGAAGCATCTTTACGAATAAATGATTTGTCGAAATTAAAGTGAATCATCTCTGTCTTTAGTTTTCTAATTCCGTCTTCAACTGCTATCATATCATTTAGTTTCTGCATTGAAACATCAACATTTACAATTTCGTTATTTTTTGTTGCTGCGTCTCTGGTGTCATCAAAGTAAGAGTCCTTTGTAGTTTTTAGAACGTACCTTTTATCTGATTCTAAATCTTCAAAAACGAAACTTCCATTTTCGTCCGTCTCCATTTCTTTAAGTTTGATGTTGTTCTCATCTAATAATTGTACTAATGCATTTGGCATTATATCACCACTTA
The DNA here is from genome assembly GCF_900167935.1 of Maribacter arcticus. Taxonomy (GTDB): domain Bacteria; phylum Bacteroidota; class Bacteroidia; order Flavobacteriales; family Flavobacteriaceae; genus Maribacter; species Maribacter arcticus. Next base: position 13,703 of record NZ_FUYL01000005.1, read on the forward strand.
CCAATTCTGTAACTATGCCAGAAATAGCGTTTGTATTTGTTGGAATTTCCTCAATTTGTAGTGTTTTAAAGGAATAAATATCATCATCACCTTTACCACCCCCACGATTAGACGCAAAGTATCCTTCTTGTGTATCCTCATTTACTATAAATGAAAAATCATCCTTCTTACTATTAATAGGTTTCCCCACATTTCTAACTTCTAGAAAGCCAACTTCATCATCGAAGGCAACTTCAAAAACATCTAAACCCCCTAAACCAACATGACCGTCTGAAGAAAAGTAAAGTTTGTTTTCATTTATAAAAGGAAACATTTCTTTATGTTCTGTATTGATTTCAGGACCTAGGTTTCTTGGTGAAGAGAAAGAACCATCTCCTAAAACATCTACCACGAAAATATCTGTCTCACCTATACTACCTGGCATATCTGAAACGAAATAAAGTTGCTTGCCGTCATTGCTTAATGCTGGGTGACCTGTAGAGTAGTCGTCACTATTAAAAGAAACTTCATCTGCTTTTGTCCACTCTCCGTTTATTTTTTTAGAGCGGTATATTTTAAGATTGTTGATACCATTCTTATCTCTCTTCAATTTTTTACCATAATTATTTCGCGTAAAATACATGGTTTTATTATCAGGTGAGAAGGTAACTGACGCTTCATGATATTTAGTATTAATCTCATTAGAGAACTTTATGGCATTCTTAAGATCTTGAGATTCTTCATTTATCTTGGCTACATATAAATCTAAGTACGGTTGATTATTCCATTTATACCTTCTGGTATTAAATATAGATGAATCTTTTGCCGAGGCGTAAACTATTTCGTTGCCATTATAGTACATTGGTGAGAATTCAGAATATTTTGAATTAATAGCAATATTTTTAACATCAAACCTATCATCCATTCGTAAAAGACCGTCCAATACAATTTCATTTAATTCACTATTCTTTTCTATCTTTTCCCCTGCTAATTTTCTATTGTATAATTTCATAAGACGTTTTGACCTTTTGTAATTTCCAATACCTTTAAGGGAATGTGCGTATTTAAAAAGATAATCAGAACTCATTTCTGATTCATATTTTTCATACAAGATATTATACCACTTATATGCTTTTTCCATATCCGTATTAAAATAATGTGCATCACCTGCTTTTTTTAATACTTCATAAGTATAATCTTCATTGCTCTTGTTTAGAGCAAGTTCGTAGAGTTTTGCAGCCTCTGCGTACCACATTTTATTAAAGTACTCATCAGCTCTTTGTACTATTTTACTTTTAGACTCCTTTTGAACTGATTTAGGAGCAACATTATTATTTAAAGTTGATGCGCTTTGTTCAGAATATTCTAAATCATCATATGTTACTTCATCTAAAGGAATTAATTCTGAATTTAGCTTACTATTACCCATTTTTAGTATCCAAAATTCTTTAGCATATCGATTGTCGAATTTTGTACTACAATCCTTTAAAGCTGTTTCCCAAGATTCGTAGTAATTTAAATATAGGTAGTATAAATTGTTTTCGGGGTTTTGAAAATAACCTGAGTCAAAACCTTTTTTATTTAATTTTCTAACTTGTGATTTTAGATTTCCACTATTACTAAAAATACCTGCAATCACATAATAACCATTCTGAACATCTTTGATGTTTTCAAATGTATTATGTGAAATAGCATAGGATTTTGCAGTTCTTTCAAACGCCTCTGAGTCTGTTTTCTCAACTTCAGGTATAGATTCAGAGTCAAATGATTGTTTTGAGGCTAGAGTGGCTTGAAAATCTTTTTCAACCGATTTAGAAGTGACATTTTTATTTAAAGTTGATGTGCCTTGCTTAGAATATTCTGTATTTAGCTTACTATTAGCCACTTTCAGAACCCAGAATTCTTTAGTATAACGATTGTCGAATTTCGTACTACAATCCTCTAAAGCTGTTTTCCAAGATTCGTAGTGATTTAAATATAGATAGTATAAATTGTTTTCAGGATTTTGAAAATAACCTGAGTCAAAACCTTTTTCATTTAATAGTCTAACTTGGGATTTTAAATTTCTGCTATTGCTAAAAATACCTGTAATTACATAATAACCATTTTGAACATCGTCAATGTTTTCAAATGTCTTATGTAAAATAGCATAGGATTCGGCGGTTCTTTCAAATGCCTCTGAGTCTGTTTCCTCAACTTCAACTTCAGAGATAGATTTAGTGTCAAAGGATTGTGCCGAGGCTAGGTTAGCTTGAAAATCTTGAGCATTAATAAAAATGACAAAGATTAAAAAATACAGATTTATAAAAGGTCTTATATTCATAATTATAATTTGAGCCGAAGGATTCGCCAAGGTGTAAATCTGTAGTATTTGGGGGGTTATTATATTTTTGATAATACTACAACATAGACGAAATTAGTTTTAATGCTATGGTTCGTATAGTATTTGTTGTGAAAGAAGTGTTTTTTGTCGTGTATTCAGCTTTATCAGTAGCTTTGATAATCATTTCAGCAGATTATTTAAGCATTTCAACGGCATTATATTTTGGCTAAAGAAAACATCTATATGAGTTTTGAGCACAAAAAAAGCCCTGTAGTACAGGGCTTGATAAAGCTATTTAAAAAGGATTTAAAATAAATTAATCCTTTTTCTTTTCTTCTAATTGTTCGTCCTCTTTAGAGGCGTCTTTAAATTCTTTTATACCACTACCTAAACCTCTCATTAGTTCAGGAATCTTTTTTCCTCCGAATAATAGTAGAACAACCACTACCACTAGAATTATTTGCGGTGCACCTATAGCCAAAAAAGTAGATAAGATTGTCATAAGACTTTAATTTTAAATGGATTTCAAAGATACTAAAAACTTCTTAGTTTGCTGTTAATATTAACTTCAAGTGTTTATTTATTTGATATAATGCAAAATTTAGAAATGAACTTGATACATGCTCAACAATAGACTGATTGGTTTATTTTTTGTTTGTATGGTGATTATTGGCTTCTAAACATTACAAGTTGGGCTATTTTATTTGGTAGCCTGTTCAATTAGCGTAATCCAATTCTTTTTTATAATAACAAAGAATATCTAAATTGGTTAAAGATTGTATTATATAGCAAGTAAACTATTATCTTATTAATTGTTTTGGACAAGCAATACATAACTGCCGAATTACTTTAATTTAAATATTGAACGTAATTTATTTAGAAATGAATATAATATAAAACAAATGGAAGCATAACTTTATTTAAGTATGCTTCTTGCTGAATATATGAAAACCAATTGTTTAAGTTTTTAAAAAAATGGAATGTAGTAATTAAAGTTTTTTTCTTTTTGAACGGAAATGTTAGAGTTGATGTAAACCATAAATATATAAGAATCGTAACTAAAGTATATTTAGACTTGTCTTGTAGAATTAATTATTTTAAAGACCGTCTTAATTAAATTCTAAGTTTATCTTTGTTAGGATGGCCAAGAAAGTTAAAAAAAGGAAAGAAATAAAACGAAAGTTGCTTCATAAGTACCGTTTGGTCATTTTGAACGAAAGTACTTTTGAGGAGAAAATATCTTTCAAGCTTAGCAGGCTCAATGTTTTTGTAACAGGGTCTTTTTTTATGATTACCCTTATAGGGTTAACTACTTTATTAATTGCCTTTACGCCCTTACGCGAGTATATACCTGGGTATTCTTCTACGAGGCTTAAAAAAGAAGCTACAGAGCTTACGTATAAAACTGACTCCTTAGTTAGAACCTTAAATTATACTAATAAGTATTTAGATAACATTAGAATGGTTTTAAAGGGTGATATTGAGAATACCGTTGTCAATAGAGATTCTCTTTTTCAACAATTTAAATTAGATCCTGAATCTGTAGATTTAAACCCAATAAGGGAAGATTCATTATTACGGGCTGAAGTTGCCCTTGAGGATAAATACAATTTATTTGAACGCGTAATTGACAAAAAAAACCTTTTATTGTTCACGCCAGTATCTGGTTCAATAACTATGGGTTATAATCCGAATGAAAAACACTATGCGGTTGATATTACAGCTGTTACTGATAGTCCGGTAAAAGCTGTTGCCAATGGTACGGTTATTTTTTCTGAATGGACAGCTGATACGGGTTATGTGATTATTATTGAACACGAAGGCGGATTGTTGAGTGTTTATAAACATAATGGCTCATTATCAAAGTTTCAAGGGAATATTGTAAGGGGAGGTGAGGTTATTGCATCCGTAGGTAACACAGGTGAATTTACTACGGGACCACATTTGCATTTTGAACTTTGGGATAATGGAACACCAATAGACCCGGTTAATTATATTGATTTTAATTAGAATTAGATGTCCTTAAAGACCATAGCTGCTAAAATATTTGCCCATCGGATTGCTAAAAGGACCAACAAGTGGGTGAACAAACCTATTGAAACGCAAGAAGAGGTTTTCAAAAGCCTTTTAGAAAGCGCTAAAAACACCAAATTCGGAAAGGACCACAACCTAAGCACTATTCAATCACATGTTGATTTTGTTCGAAATGTACCCATAAGAGATTACGAGGAATTAAAAGAATATGTAAATTTAGTTGTGTCTGGTGAGAGTGATATTCTTTGGCCAGGAAAGCCTATTTACTTTGCAAAAACATCAGGAACTACATCAGGAGCAAAGTATATACCTATAACCGAGGATTCTATTAAAGAACAGGTTAAGGCATCTAGAAACGCAATTCTAAATTATATACATGAAACGGGTAAAGCTGATTTTGTTTCTGGTAAAATGATTTTCTTACAAGGGAGTCCTGTTTTAGAAGAAAAAAACGGGGTTAAATTAGGAAGGCTTTCTGGTATTTCAGCACATTATGTTCCTAATTACCTGCAGAAAAATAGAATGCCTAGTTGGGAGACGAATTGCATTGAAGACTGGGAAGCCAAGGTGTCTGCTATTGTAAAGGAAACCAAAGATGAGGACATGACCGTTATTGCTGGCATTCCCTCTTGGGTTCAAATGTACTTCGAAAAACTCAAAGAAAATACCAATCAGAATGTTGGAGATTTGTTTAAGAATTTTGAACTGTTTATTTATGGAGGAGTCAATTATGAACCCTATAGAAAGAAGTTTGAAAACCTGATTGGAAGAAAGGTTGCGAGCATTGAACTTTTTCCTGCAAGTGAAGGCTTTTTTGCATATCAAAATTCCCAAAAGGAAAATGGTATGTTGTTGCTCTTAGATGCTGGTATATTCTATGAGTTCGTAAAATCAGATGAATTTTTTGAGGAGAATCCACAACGACTTACTTTAAAAGATGTTGAGATAGGTGTAGATTATGTAATGATTATAACTACAAATGCCGGTTTATGGGCATACAATTTAGGAGATACTGTTCGGTTTGTTTCTGTTTATCCATTTAAAATTGTGGTTTCCGGAAGAATTAAGCACTTTATTTCAGCTTTTGGGGAACATGTAATCGCAAAGGAAGTAGAAGAAGCGATGTTGGTAGCAACTAGCGCAACCGACGCCAGTGTAAGCGAGTTTACAGTTGCACCGCAGATAACCCCAGAAAGAAATGAATTACCATATCATGAGTGGTTTATTGAGTTTGAAAAGCCACCGAGTGATATGAATTTGTTTATTCAACAGTTAGATGGGGCTTTACAAAAGCAGAATAGTTATTATTATGATCTTATTATTGGTAAGGTTCTGCAAACTTTAAAGATTACTCCGATTGAAAATGGCGGATTCTTATCTTACATGAAATCTATAGGAAAACTAGGCGGACAGAATAAAGTTCAAAGATTATCAAATGACCGAAAAGTGGCCGATAGTTTGTCGAAATACAGCAAGACTAAAATCTAGCTTTTTAATAACAAATATTAAATTGTAATTTTGTTTGAAATCTTCCATGGGAAAAGCAATCACTACAACTAGAGCTCAAGAATCTACAAATGCTATTGAACGCATGTATATTACCATGCGCCATCTTTTTAATAGGGGGTTTTATAAGCCAAATGGAGTTTCTGGAGAAGCACTAAAAAATGCACTATTACAATTAAGACCTGAAATATACGGCTCGGTCGGTGAAGAAAAGGCTGAATTAAATGGTCTTATTTATGTGTTAGAGCGTTTGCCAGAAGGTATTGAGCAATGTACGTTTATCAATTTAACCTCAGATGAAGGTTATGGTATTTCCCACATCAATCCAATAATTCCACCGAAGCGAAGAAGAAATTGTTATCGTATAGATGATGAACAGATGAATATTGAGATAACACGAGGTCGCTCTGACATCTATGATATTTTAACTCACCTAACTTTTTTGTTTATTGAATCTGAAAAAATCTGTAATCGAGTTTTAATACCCGAAACGGAAAAAACAATAAGAGATTGGGCAAAGCTTGAAAGCGCAGTTAATAAAGAAGAATTAACTCAAGAAGAACGCGAAATAGCCTTAATTCATACCGCTAATATTTTAGGAAGATCTTTTGAGGAAATATTAGAAGTATATAAAAAATTCAGCACTAAAACTAACCCAGAAAGATTTCTAAAAGTAATTTACTGGCTTGGAAAACTAGCACTGGAGGAAGAAATTTCTGGTGAAAAAAGAGCTATAACGTTTAGTGCTTTATTGAGAGAACGATTGGGGCATCATATTCATGGCGAAATTTGGGCCAACAATATAAAAAGTGTTTTAGTAAAAAATAACCTATTACACAGGCCTATTCATATTATTTCTGCAAACATGCATAGTGTTATGAATTCACTTTTTGCAAAAGCAGCATTGACAAGTGAATTTCCTAAAGTAGATTCATTAGAAATATTCGAGGCATTAAGTAGTGCTGGTAATGCTGAGCTAAGAAAGAAAGTAACTGAATTGGCGGAAATCAATGGAATGATTTCAATCGATGATACCTCGGGCACTAATATCGATGTTCAAATTTTTGATACAGCGAAGATAAAAGTGAACAACTGTTCGTACGATTTTTCAACAGAAGAGATTGATAAAAAACCTGTTATATTTGTTATGGATTACGCTTTTGGTGAGCAGGCTTATGAAACTATTGACGAGTTGTTAAAACCATATAGTACAAAAAAGAACAATGGGTCTTTAATTAATGTGGATTCAGTTTCGATAATGGGTAAAGCTGGTATTTTAGAAGGAGGAAAAGGAGACTTGATGATACCATCAGCACATATTTTTGAAGGAACAGCAGATAATTATCCATTTAAGAATGAATTGTGTGCCAAAGATTTTGAAGGATATGGTTTAAAAGTTTTTGAAGGGACTATGGTAACTGTTTTAGGAACATCACTTCAGAACAAGGATATTTTAAAGTTCTTTCACAAATCTACCTGGAATGTTATAGGACTGGAGATGGAAGGAGTACATTATCAAAAGGCAATACAATCTGCATCGAAAATAAGAAAGAGTATAGGTGAAAATGTTAAGGTGAGATATGCATATTATGCATCAGACAATCCTTTAGAAACGGGAAGCACATTAGCCTCTGGAGGATTGGGTACAACAGGAGTAAAACCTACATATCTAATTACCGATAAAATTTTAAAACAAATTTTTAATTCATAACATGGCGGATAATCAATCACCAACCACCCAAAATAGTTCTGATGAAATTGACTTGGGGCAATTATTTAAATTAATAGGAAGCGCATTAAATGCAGTGTTAAGATTCTTTCTTAGAGTCTTCCTATACCTGAAAAAAAATATTTTTATACTGATTGGTTTAGTATTGTTCGGCTTCGCTTTAGGGTATGGGCTTAGCAAAATAATATCCAAAAGAATGAAGTCTGAGGTCATTGTGAAACCTCAAATGGAGAGTAAAAATTATTTGTATGATGTTATAGATGAAATTCAATCAAAAATTGGTGCTAAGGACACATTATTTTTTAAGTCAATTGGTATAGAAGAAATCGATTTTGCGGGATTAGAAATTACTATTAACCGAGTTATTGAAGCAGGGACATCTGAAACGGATTTACAATATTTGGAGCTTCTTCAAAGTTTTGAAAATACAGATGCTATCGCTGATATAGTTAGGGCGGAACTTCAGAGTAAAAGCTCTTTTAACCAAAGGATTACATTTTTCTATAATAATCCAGAAATGGGAAAAGATTTTGTTGACAAGGTCTTAAAATATATCAATACAAATCAATATTTTGATGGACTTATAGTAATTTATAGGGCTAATGCAACGAGTCGTATCTTAGAAAATCAAAAATTGTTAAAGCAGTTGGATGAAATTATTGCCAACTATGCAAATAAAATGGCAAAGCAAAATACACCAATTGGGAATGACCGAATTTTGTTGGATAATCAAGAATCTGTGAATATTACAGGCTTATTTAATTTGAAAAATGAATTAATTAAGGATATTGAATCGAAAAAGCTTGAATTAGAAACCCGCAGGGAGCCATTGAGTGTAATTTATTCTGGACAGGCCCAGGTAGTGCAAAAATCGTTTTTCGGAAAAAAGATTGTTTTAATTCCCATACTATTTTTGACAATCTTCTTTCTTGTATCTTTTATAGGATACCTTAATAAGAAAGCAAAAGAATTATATTAAAAAAATCTATGAATTTATTGATTACAGGTGGAGCAGGTTTTATTGGTTCTCATGTGGTGAGAAGATTTGTGCAGAATTATCCAAATTATCAAATCTATAATTTAGATGCACTTACCTATGCCGGCAACCTAGAAAACTTAAAGGATATTGAAGACTTTCCTAATTATCACTTTATAAAAGGTGATATTGTTGATGAACCATTTATTAATGATTTATTCGTTAAAGTTAATTTTGATGGAGTAATTCATTTAGCTGCGGAGTCACATGTAGACCGGTCAATTGAAGACCCTTTAGCATTTGTGAGAACGAATGTTATTGGAACCGTTAACCTTTTAAATGCTGCTAAGAACTCATGGAAAGATAGTACTTTGGGAAAAAGATTTTATCATGTAAGTACTGATGAGGTTTATGGAGCATTGGGCCAAGAGGGTCTTTTTACAGAGTCTACACCTTATGACCCTAATTCTCCATACTCTGCATCTAAAGCAAGCTCGGATCATTTTGTTCGTTCTTATGGGGAAACTTATAATTTTCCTTATGTCATTACAAATTGCTCTAATAATTATGGGCCATACCATTTCCCAGAAAAATTAATACCTCTTTTTATTAATAACATAATTGAAGGGAAATCGCTTCCAGTTTATGGAGATGGAAAATATACAAGAGATTGGCTTTTTGTAGAGGATCACGCTAGAGCAATAGATTTGGTGTTTCATAAAGGTGATAATCATGAAACTTACAATATTGGAGGTTTCAATGAGTGGCAAAATATAGATTTGGTTAAACTTCTTTGCCAGGTTATGGATAAAAAGTTAAATAGACCAAACGGTAAATCAGAGGAGCTAATTACCTATGTCAAGGATAGGCCAGGACATGATTTACGGTATGCGATTGATGCCACGAAAATAAATAAAGAATTAGGTTGGGAACCTTCAGTTACATTCGAAGAAGGTCTAGAATTGACTGTAGATTGGTATCTTTCTAATTCTGATTGGTTGAACCATGTTACTTCAGGAGATTACAAAGAATATTATAAAAAAATGTATTCATAATATAATTGTATTAAAGTAAAAAGTATGAAAGGAATAATATTAGCTGGTGGTTCAGGTACCAGGCTTCACCCACTTACATTATCTGTTAGTAAACAATTGATGCCTATCTATGATAAACCAATGATTTATTATCCTTTGTCTACTTTAATGTACGCAGGCATTCGCGAAATATTGATTATTTCTACCCCAAAAGATTTACCATTATTTGAAGAGTTATTAGGGAATGGCGAAAAATATGGTTGTTCTTTTACATATGCTGTGCAAGATGCACCTAACGGTCTTGCAGAGGCTTTTATTATTGGGGCAGATTTTATAGGAAAAGATAAGGTAGCGCTTATATTAGGGGATAATATTTTTTATGGCTCAGGTTTAGCCAAATTATTGCAATCTAATAATGATCCAGATGGAGGAATAATATATGCCTATCGAGTTCATGACCCAGAACGATATGGTGTGGTGGAATTTGATGATGAAGGAATAGCTATTAGTATCGAAGAAAAACCACTAGAACCTAAATCCAATTTTGCAGTTCCTGGAATATATTTTTACGATAATGATGTCGTAGATATTGCTGCAAAAATTCCTCCTAGCCCAAGAGGTGAACTTGAGATTACTGATGTTAACAAAGAATATTTAAAGCGTGGTAAGTTGAGTGTAAGTATTTTGGATAGAGGTACAGCTTGGCTAGATACGGGCACATTTCAATCATTAATGCAAGCATCTCAGTTTGTTGAGGTCATAGAAGAAAGACAGGGTCTTAAAATTGGCGCCATTGAGAGTGCGGCCTATGAAATGGGATATATCAATAAAAAAGAATTTAAAGAATTGGCTGAACCTTTAATGAAAAGTGGATACGGTAAAAATTTGCTAGGCATTTTAAATAAGAATAAATGATATTTAACGAAACTAAACTCAAAGGATGTTTTGTTTTAGAACCGACTATTTTCAATGATGAAAGAGGTTATTTTTATGAATCCTATAATAAAAATAAATTTAATGATGGAATTAGAGCAGATGTAGACTTTGTGCAAGATAACCAGTCTTTTTCAACCAAGGGAGTTTTAAGGGGACTTCACTTTCAAAGTGGAGAGTTTGCCCAGGCAAAATTAGTAAGGGTATTAAATGGATCTGTTTTGGACGTAGCTGTAGATTTAAGAAAAAGCTCCCAAACTTTTGGCCAGTATTTCTCTATAGTATTAAGTAGTGAAAACAAAAAACAACTTTTTATACCAAGAGGCTTTGCGCATGGTTTTGCGGTTTTATCTAATACTGCAGATTTTTTTTATAAGTGTGATAATTATTACAACAGTTCTTCTGAGGGTGGAATCATATATAATGATCAACAACTTAATATAGATTGGAAAATCTCAAAAGATGACATGAAATTATCATCGAAAGATTTGGAATTGCCTACTTTTAAAGATGCCCTTTTATGTTAAGTATATTGGTGACAGGCTCTAACGGTCAATTAGGCATGTCCATTCAAGAAATAAAAGGACAATTTACCGAAAATATTGTATTTCATTTTACTGATGCAAATGAGTTGGATATATCAAATGAAAAGGCAGTTCGAAATTTTTTCAAGAATAAAAATTATGATTATTGCATAAATTGTGCGGCGTATACAGCAGTAGATAATGCCGAAGATAATAAAGATTTGGCATATGCAATTAACGCTGACGGAAGTAAATACCTAGCGAAAGTATGTGACGAATATAGTTGTATTTTCATTCACGTTTCTACTGATTTTGTTTTTGATGGAACAAAAGAGGAGCCATACACCACATTAGATCAACCACGGCCTTTAAATATTTATGGCGCTAGTAAATTAGAGGGCGAAAGATTGATTCAAAAAGTAGCGAAGAAGTATTTTATAATAAGAACATCTTGGGTTTATTCAGAATTTGGAAATAATTTCGTCAAAACCATGATTAAATTGGGCAAGGAAAAAGATAGATTAGATGTGGTATCAGATCAAATAGGCTCGCCTACCTATGCAAGAGATTTAGCTCATTTTCTATTAAAAATTATATTAGATAAAAACAATAAATATGGTATCTATCATTTTTCTAATGAAGGGGTTTTAAGTTGGTATGATTTTGCCCAGGCTATAATTAAGCTCAGTAATTCAGACACCAAAGTATTTCCCGTAACTTCTTCTGATTATATAACAAAGGCATCAAGGCCTAAGTATAGTGTTATGAACAAGGAAAAAACTATTAAAACTTTTGGCATTAAACTTGAACCTTGGCAAACTAGTTTAAAGACATGTGTGCAAAATTTAAATTAATTAGCAATATTTTTCTTATACTCATCTTTTTTGTTTCGTGCGGTAGTAAAGAAAAGAAACTTCAAGAGAATAGTTCTAGAATAATATTGACGGCAAAAGTAATTGAGGATGATAAATTCCAATTGTTTTATATCGACTCTGCCAACGGTAAATATAATGAAAGAGATGTTGTAAGTGTTAATGTAGAAGGAAGCCAAGACTTTCAATCAATTGTATTTAAACTACCATTGAAAGCCCTCCCTAAACAATTTAGAATTGATATAGGTGAAAATAAAATTGAGTCTCCTGTAGAGATTGATACTTTAAAAATTGTGTTTGGCAGTAAAAAATTAGTCATGAACAATATGACTTTTAATCGATTTTTTAAGCATAATGTATATATAGAAGAAAATGAGCATGGGATTTATTCAAGGAGGATAATTAATAAAAAATATGACCCGTTTTTCAGCTCAACCAAATTTTTAAAAAAACACCTAGAATTGAAATTTTAAGATTTTTAATTGGGTTTGTGTTTAAATTAGAGATATTTATAAAGTATGATTTTACATTTTCTTTTAGATGAAAAAATTGCAGAACAAATAATATCTAATTTTGAAGGCATCTCATCAGACAATAAATATTTAGTATTTGTTAAAGATAAGGAGAAGTTTAAACACATAAAAAACTCTCATCAAAACATTCTGATATTTAAGTATGAGAAAGAAGATATCAATGGTATTGTTGAGGAATTAAAACCTACAGGAATTGTTTTACACGCTTATCATTTAGAATTTGCTAAAATTCTATTAGAACTAAAGTATGAGTTAAAAATAGCTTGGGTTGCTTGGGGTTTTGATATTTATGGTTTACCTAAAATAAAACAGAACATTTATGCACCACTTACCGATAAATTTTTAAGTAGAAAAGAGGCATTTTTATTTTTTAAGAGAAAGTTGTTGGCTAATAATTTATTGAGAACTATTTTCTTTCTATTTACTAAAGAGCAAGACCGATACTCAATTGTTTTTAAAAGTCTAAAAAAAGTAAATTATTTTTCAACTTATTTGGAGGAAGATTATATCTATTTCAGTAAATATTATCCAAATAATTTACGTTTTGTAAATTGTACGTTTACAAGTATCGATCAATACCTTGCAGGAAATGAAGATGTATATAACCAAGTAGAAGCAACAAATATAATTATTGGAAATTCTAATACACCTGAGTCTAATCATTTAGATGTAATAGATAAATTGAAACACAAAAAACTTGCTTCATCTAAAGTTTTTGTACCGCTGAGTTATGGTCAAAATGATGCTTATAGAAAGACTGTTATTAAGGAAGGTGAGAGTTGTTTTGGTGATAGATTTGAACCACTACTAATTTTTATGGAAAGACAGCAATACCTGAATATTCTTATGTCTTGTTCTGTTGGTATATTTTATCATTATAGACAACAAGCTATGGGAAATATTATTGCGATGCTTTATTTAGGCGCAAGAGTATATATGTATGCTAAAAGTCCGGTATATCTATACTTAAAAAGAAATCAGATAAATGTTTTTGATTTTGATATAGACTTTGATATTTATACTATTAAAAAATTACCTCAGACTGAAGTTGTAGCGAATAGAAAAATTTTAGAAACTCTTTTCAACAAAGACAAAGTAAACAACGATCTTAGCAACTTAATAAAATTACTTTCATGATTTTAAAAAAGGCTACATAAATTCATGACTTCTTTCAAATCAATATATATATTCAGCTTTTATATTATCACCTTTTTAATTTTTGTTTTAGGTGGTAGTATTCAGTTTTTACTGGGTTTTTCTAATACTGTTCTTACTTTTTTTCTAACAGGTTTTATATTTTGTGTTTATGGAATGTATAGTATACATAAGCGTAAATTAGTTCTAAATAAAATAGTTTTATTTGCTGCACTTTATTCATGTACAATAATAATTACTGCTTTAGTCAGAAAAAGTGATATTATATCAACTGTCGCTTATCTCATTTTCCCTCTATTACCTTTAGGAGTTTATCTGTTTACCTTTATAAATTATAAAGAAAATTATATTACTAAAGTAACAGTTTTTAAAGCCTTTTTTTATATTTCATTAATTCAATTACCAGTATTAATCGCACAAATATTTTTTTATGATTTTTTAATACTATTTAATAATAGTGGACAAAGAATTGCTTGGTATGATTTTATGTTCGGTACATTTTTTATAAAATCAGATCATTCATTAGGAATCTTTATACTAATTATTGTTTCAATCATTTTATTTTCAGATAAGAAAATTCAGGACGCAATAAAATATCCTAAAATTTCAATTATTTATTTAGGAACAACACTTTTTTTAACTCAGTCCAATATTTCAAAAGTTTTATTTATCCTTTTAATTTTAGGTTCAGTTTTAGGTCCGGTTTATAAAAAATATAAAGGTGATTTTAGATTTAAGGCGTTGGGAGTAATTTTAGTTGTATTACTAGTGTCAATCGGGTACAGCCTTAAAGAAGAAAAATTTGTTCAGAGAAAATTAGGAGGCTCTTTTGAAAAACAATTTTCACTCCAAAGTGCTGAAAAGTTTTATGAGGATACTACAGCGAAGCGATTTCAAATAATAATGGTTGCGGCAAAAGTGTTAAAAACGAAATGGATTGGTAATGGGCCATATAGCTATTTTGATGTCCGTACAGGAAAATTTAAACAAACTAGACATTTTACCCAATTGATTTGGACCTATTTTGATTTAGGAATAATTGGGCTCATTATAGTATTTTTTTATATGTTTTATTTAATTTCATACTTAGATATTGATAAAGGAATACCATTTTTAATTTTTATAGCAATTTTTTTATTGTACGCCTTATACACTACGATACTTTCTGATATCGCTATTTTGTTTGCATTATTTACTGTTTTTAACAAAAGAATAAAGCAAGCCAAAATTTCAAGTAGTTAAATATCGGGTAATTCATCTAATAGTAATTTTATAAATGGTTTTCAGTTCTACGGTTTTTTTGTTTTTATTTTTGCCTTTTGTTTTAGGGTTACATTTTTTACTTAAAAAATCATTAAGAAATCCATTTATCCTAATATGCAGTTTGTTTTTCTACGCATGGGGTGAAAATATATTGGTATTATTAATGATTATCTCAATATGTATAAACTATATATTTGGAATTTTAATTTCTATTTCACAAGCAAACTCAAGAGAATCAATGCCAAAATGGGCATTGACAATTGGTGTTACTTTAAATCTTTTAATCTTAATTTATTATAAGTACATCCATTTCATTCTTGAAAATTTAATGGACATTGGAATCAAAATAGATATTGATGTAAGTACTGTTGCGCTGCCAATTGGAGTATCGTTTTTTACCTTTCAAAACATATCATATTTGGTAGATGTATATAGAAAGGAAGTGGATAGCCAGAAGAATTTAGTTCATTTAGGTTTATATGTATCATTATTTCCGCAGCTGATAGCTGGTCCTATAGTACGATACATAGATATATTTCAAGAAATTAAGAATAGAACGATAACCAAAGAATTGTTTTCTTCAGGTGTAACTAAATTTATCGGAGGACTGGCTAAAAAAGTATTAATAGCAAACACGGCAGGGCTAATAGCAGATAAGGCATTCGATATAAGTCCAACTGAATTATCAACTCCGGTGGCTTGGTTGGCAATATTATGTTATACCATGCAGATTTATTTTGATTTTTCTGGATATTCAGATATGGCTATAGGTTTAGGTAGAATGTTAGGGTTTAGATTCAAAGAAAATTTTAATTACCCTTATATTTCGCAATCAATACAGGAGTTTTGGCGTAGATGGCATATATCATTATCTACATGGTTTAGAGATTATTTATATATTCCTTTAGGAGGCAATCGAAAAGGTAAATATTGGACTTATATCAACTTAGTAATTGTATTCTTTATTACTGGGTTATGGCATGGTGCAAGTTGGAACTATGTGATTTGGGGCCTTTATCATGGACTATTTATTATTCTAGAAAGAACTGGTATAATTTCCTTCCCTGGCAAATTATGGTTCTTAAAAAGGTTCTATTTACTTTTAGTGGTAATCATTGGTTGGGTTTTCTTTAGAATTGAAGATTTAAACTTGGCCCTTCTATTTATTAAAAAATTATTTTCATTTTCAAGTGGCTCTAATAACTATCCTTTAATGTATTTAGATCGATATACCTATTTTGTATTACTTGCGGGTATATTGTTCTCGACACCTATTAAACAATTTGTTTCAAATAAAGTGACATTATTGATTCATAATGATATTTTAAGAGCTACTGTAAAGTACAGTGTTTACTTAATATTATTTGTTTTCACAATTTTAGAACTGGCACAAACGACATTTAATCCATTTATATATTTTAGATTTTAGAAATGGGAAAACAATTATTAGCGGTAATAGGTGGCTTATTAATATTTTGGTTTATGTTTTCTATTCTTTCGAATAAAAAATTAAAGCCCACAGGAATTACTATTGATTTGGAGACGATAACCCTAGAAAATGATATTTTTTATATTTATTATTTACAAGAAGGAGTAAAAAAATGGAGTGATGAAAATAGTGTTCACCAAAGAATTCAAGGAAGTGAAGCTTTTCAGAATTTACAATTTGAACTTCCAATTGATAAAACCATCAATAGAATAAGAGTTGATATTGGAGCAAACAAAAACCAAAAACCAATTGTATTAAAATCTATTACTATTAGTTCTGAAACAGGTTCAATAGCAATAAGCAATGATTTATTAAATAGTTTTGATTTAAATGCATATGCGACATTAAAAGACAATCTTTTTTCTCCCAAAATCGTAAATGGTCGATATGATCCATTTTTAATTTCGAAACCTGTTATTTCTGAAGCAATTGAAAATTTAAGAAAGCCTAAACAACAATTCAATAGCACACTCATCTATTTTATATCAATACTGTTTTCACTTTCTTTCTATGTTTTTTTAATAAATAAAAAAATAGAGTTTCAACTGAACCATGTGTACATATTTTTGTTTGTTTTGATTATTGTTTCACCATTTTTATTCCAAATTTTTTCTAACCAAAATGAGAAAGTATCTCTTGAAAAAAGAGAGCTTGCTAAAATGCCCGAGTTTACTTCAGTAGAAAAATTCCCGCAAGAATTTGAAAACTATTTCAACGACAACTTTGGCTTAAGAAATGAAATGATAGATCTGTTTGGTAGAATCAAAGTGAATGTCTTTAAATCATCACCTAAGCCAGAAAGAGTTCAGTTTGGATCAAATAAATTTCTTTTTTATAATAATATAGATGATGAAGTCTTTGGTAGTTATACGAATACCGCGCCTATCTCTATAGAGGATTTAAATAAAATGTATACCAAGTTTGCGTCACGAAGAGATTTGTTGAGTAAAACAGGTATTACTTACGTGGTTGGGTTTTGGCCCAATAAGCATTCAATTTATCCTGAATTTTTGCCGGCTTCAATGCGCCTTCAGATAAAAGAAGAAAATTCACAAGCTGATCAAATAATTAATTATTTCAAGAAAAAAGATTTTGATTTTTTTGATGTACGAAAGCCTGTTGTGGCTGCTAAAGACAATAAAAATCTTTATCGCACATTAGATACGCATTGGAACGCAAATGGCGCCTATGAGGCTTATAGAGGCTTCTGTCAAGTTACTTATGCAACCTTAGGGCTTACTCCTTTTAATATTTCAGATTTTCAAATTAAATATAATGATTCTTATGAAGGAGATTTAACAAATCAACTAGGGGTTAAGTCCATATACGGATACAAAGATAATCTACCGACATACGATTTAATAGATAAAACTAAATTGTACAAAACATTAGTAAGAGAGGGTTTTCCAAAGGGAACAATTATTACTCAAAATGATAATAGTCCAAAAAAACAAAAAGTACTGATCTTTAGAGATTCATTTACTACTGCCTTAGTTCAATTTATATCATTACATTATAAAGAAGTCATTTACATCAATGGTATATACGATCAAAGCATAGTTGATAAGGTTAAACCAGACGTGGTTATTTCATGTAGAGTTGAAAGATATATGCTTTCAATGTAATGGGTAAAATTCACAAGTAAATTTTAAAAGATTACCAAATGAAGAAAGTGGATGTAATTGTTATACCATTTCATGATTGGAGAAAAAGCGAGCATGAGGGTTTTAGAACTAGAGACGTTCATTTTATTCAAGCTCTTTCCAAAAGTGAGCATGTTGGTAATATTTTAGTAGTCAATAGGCCATTAACATGGTTAGAACTTTTTTACAAGAAGCACAAGTTAAAATTGGAGGGTAAAGAATTAATCAGCACAAAAAAGTTTAGCCTTACCAAAGTTCAAGAGAATATCTATGTTGCAGACTATAAGTCAAGAGATGTTATAGGGCAGTTCTTTAAAAAGTATTTGTGGTTTATAAAGAAATATAGCGATCCAAAATATGCAGATTTTATTTCGCATTGTAGTGACAAAATAGAACTGAAATCACCTTATCTAATCAACCAAAATATTTTTGCCCACAAGTTAGCCGTTAATGTTAAAGCACAAAATAAATTATTCGATGCATGGGATAATTTTTTAAAATTCCCACTTTATCAAAGCTTCGTGTCTGAACTAGAGAGCGGATACAAAGATTTAGCGGAGAACATACCTAATTGGATAACTAATTCAAATGAAAACGTTGCTTTTTACACGCAGAGGTTTAATGTAAAAAACATTCAATTAATAAAGAATGGGGTAAAGTCAAATTTCGCCTCAGGCGAATTTATTCTCCCGAAAGATATCGAGAATATACCAAGACCAATAATTGGTTTTGGCGGTAAACTATCTTATTTGATAGATTGGGAACTAGTAAATTATATAACACTAAAAAACCCAGAGGCTTCGTTTGTTTTTGTGGGTCAGATATTAGACCAGAAAGTTTATAATCAAATTGTAAAAAGAGAAAACGTTTATTTTTTGGGAGATAAAAAGTATGATATATATCCTAATTATGTCAAGAGTTTCGACACCTGCATTGTACCTTATAATATTAAAGAAGGGCAGCATGGCGGAGACTCTATGAAAGCCTATGAATATCTATTATTAAACAAAAAAGTAGTCGGAACCAACGGTAATGGCCTAGAAGACCTAGAAGAGTATCTTTACATCGCTAAAACCAAGGAAGATTTTGCACAAGAGGTCGGTTCGATGAATAATACTAAAAAGAAGCTTTTAGTTAAGGATTATTCTTGGGAGACAAAAGCCAAACAAATTCTTGGTATTTTAGGGGTAAATGAATAAAACAATCATTTTTGGGCAAAGTATTAGTTGGAATCTATTGCTTTTATCTTTGATAGTAGCCTGTATTCCATTTCCAATTAAAATGGGTAATGCCGCTATGATTTTAGGAATTTTATTTGTTGTATATCAATTAATAGTCAAGCAGATAAAATTAGACAGAAAAAAAATTTGGTCTTTTGCAATAATCTCCCCAATTCTATTTTTTATCCTTATTTTAATTAGTGCTTTGTTTAGTCAAGATATAAGTGCGGGCCTTAAACAGGTAGAGAAAAATTTATTGCTAATTCTCATGCCATTTATTTTAATAGGTATTTACCCACCCACAAAAGTAGATAGGGAATTTGTAATACGCGTGTTTTCATTTGCGAGCATAATCTCATTTTTCATATTATTTATAGTTGCGATATTCAGGATAATTGGGGGAGCTAATTTTGATGTTCTATTTTTTCATGAGTTGGGAGCCTTTTTTGACCTCCATCCGGTATACATTGCCATCAACTTATGTATAGCCATTTATTTTTTATCCTTTTATTATAAGAAACAAGTTCCTATGAGTCGTGGCGCTCTTATATTCTTAATTTTAATAATATCATTTGGTCTTTTTGGGCTGTTTCTTTGTGCTTCAAAAGTTGTTATCCTAGTTTTCATTCCATTGTATTTTATAAAATTGCTACAAGGTGCGTTGAAGAAAAATACCTTGTCGATTATATTGTTACTTATACTTCTAAGCAATGTGTTTGTTTTTAAATCTTCTATAGTTTCCGATAGATTTTCTGATGGTTTAACCTTTGATATTGAAACATTTCAACCTACCAGTGAAATAGCATTGTCAAAGGTATTTAGCAACGAGGAAAAAGAAAAAATAAGTGATTTAGAATTAAGATACCTGATGCTTAAAATTGGCACTTTTCATTTACAGAATGATGGTAAATTACTCTTTGGTTATGGTATTGGTGACGTTCAAGAATATATCGATTACTATTATATGCAATATGGCTTAGCGCCCGGTTGGTTTGAAGGTTATAATTTGCACAATCAATACTTACAGTATTTGGTTACTTATGGAGCGTTAGGATTTACTTTATTTATAATATATCTGATATACAGTTTGTATTTTGCCATAAAAAACAAAGAATCGTTACATTTATTTTTTTTGATTTTAATTTTAACGATTTTTCTTTTCGAATGTGTTCTTTCAAGAAACAAAGGGATTGTTATCTTTATTTTTATGAACACTTTTTTTATGATGAAATATGAAAATAGCTTTATTAGGAACTAGAGGTGTTCCAAACCACCATGGTGGTTTTGAACAATTCGCCGAATATTTTTCTGTTTATTTAGCCAATAAGGGACATGAGGTTTATGTTTATAATTCACATGATCACCCATATAAAGAAAAGACGTATAAGGGGGTCAATATTGTACATTGTTTTGATGCTGAATCAAGGATTGGAACAGCAGGCCAATTTATATATGATTTCAATTGCATTATAGATTCAAGAAGTAGAAATTTTGATATAATACTGCAACTTGGCTATACTAGCAGTTCTTTGTGGTATTGGCTCTTACCAAAAAAACCATTGATTATCACTAATATGGATGGTCTTGAATGGAAAAGAACAAAATACTCTAAAAAAACCAGGGACTTTCTGAAAAAAGCTGAAAAATGGGCTGCAATGAACAGCGATTATTTAATATCAGATTCTATTGGTATTAAATCTTACCTCAAAGAGACTTATAATATGTATTCTAAATACATAGCATATGGATCAAATGTATTTAATGACCCAAATGTCAGTGAATTGGAGCTCTATGGTGTAAAGCCGAAAGAGTATAATATGCTGATTGCAAGATTAGAGCCTGAGAACAACATAGAAACTATATTAAACGGGGTTGTAATGTCAACAACAACGCTACCTTTTTTAGTAATTGGTAAGCTTAGCACAAAGTTTGGCGGGTATTTAAAGAATAAATTTAAAGATGAAAAACGTATAATTTTTTTAGGCGGGGTTTATAATCAAAACCATTTAAATAATTTAAGATATTTCTCTAACCTTTATTTTCATGGTCATTCAGTAGGGGGTACCAACCCTTCTTTATTAGAAGCAATGGCCTCTTGTGCATTAATTATAGCACATGACAATGTGTTCAATAAATCGGTATTAGAAGAAAACGCCTTTTATTTTACTAAGAAAGAAGAAATAGCTACTTTTTTAAATACGTTTACAAAAGAAAAGCATCAGAATATGATTAATGGAAACATAAATAAAATTAACAATGATTTTAATTGGGATAAGATAAATCAAGAGTACTTGAATTTTTTTATAGAATGTTTCCCTGCCTAAAAGCATTGCTTTATTTTTGATGGGGATGAGGTTTATTGGCGATATAGTGTAATATTTGACGAGTAAATAGTAATAAATGAAATTCTACAACCGATTAAAACGTTCTTATGATAAGCAGATTAATGGTAGGGGGTTAGCTATTTTTAGAATGTTCTATTGCTTAATTCTGCTTTGTGAAATATCTCAAATCTTCTATTTTCGACATCTTATTTTTGATAAAATACCATACATAGAACTATCTGAAATTGAGTTTGGCATTCCGATTGGCATCTGGCTAATTTCTGTTTTGTTTTTATTTTTTGGCCTGTTCACAAGGTTTTTTTCAGTTCTGAACTATATTATGGGCCTTATTTTGATTGGGTCAATCAATACCTATGAATACCATGTGTTTTATGCATATATGGGTATTAATTTTCTGTTCATGTTTATGCCTATTAGTCAATGTTTATCGTTGGATAGATTAATAAACAAGTTGAAATATTCGAATACAACTTTTCAATACAACCCTCCACAAAATATTTCTCAGCTTTATTATTTTATACCAGTATTGTCAGGTTTGGCACTAGTTTATTTTGATTCTGTTTTTTGGAAATTAGGTTCTCCAATGTGGTATAATGGTTTAGGTGTTTGGGAGCCATCATCTCTACCGATGATAGTACATACGAATACTTCTTGGTTGTTGAACAATGAAATTTTAGTTAAATTTTTAGGGTATTTAACACTGGTGTTTGAAGCTGTTTTCCTTTTTGTGTTTTTTAGGAAAAAGTGGAGAGTACCACTTTTGATTATTGGATTAGGTTTGCATTTAGGTATTTTGGTGACCTTTCCAATACCATGGTTTGCTTTGATAGCTTGTTCAATTTACATATTAATGATTCCAGTTACTTTTTGGGATAAGATATTTAATAGAAAAAGTAAAACTTCAAAGCTGGACGTCTTTTATGATACTGAGTGTCCTTTATGTGTTAGAACGAAAATAACCGTAAATCATTTAAGTAATAGTGGTAGAATTAAATTCTTAACGGTACAGTATGATGCTGCTGAAAATAAATATCTAAAGGATAAAATAGAAGAACAGTTATTGACCGATATACATAGTGTCGATATAAATGGCAATGTATATGCGGGTGTAAATACCTATATACAAATAATGAGATACATTTGGTATTTGTACCCTATTTCGCTTGTTTTAAGGGTTCCTGGAATATTTCATTTTGCAAACGCAGTTTATGGTTATGTTGCAAAGAATCGAACTAAAGAACGTTGTACAGACGAAAATTGTGGTTATGACCCTCCTTCCATACCAGATGATTCTAAATTTAAATTATTACACAACCTTACGCTAAAAGATTTAAAATTTAAATTACTACATCTTTATATAGTAATGGCGATAGTTTTGCAAGGCATTCTAATATATCATAGTTATCTCTCTGAGAATATACAGCAGGCACTAGGTTTTAATGACAGCAAGGTAGATGTTGTATTAGAAAAGTCTGTCTCATTGGTCGATAAGGTTAGTAAAACATTATTGGGTGTTACTCATCATGTGGTTTTTACTGATAAAATTCACTTTGATGGTTATGATCATGTTATTGCAGTAGCTTATATGGAGAAAGATGGTTCAGAAACTTTACTGCCTATTATTGATGAAAATGGGTCACCTTCAAATTACCTTTATTCTTTTAATTGGGTGAAATGGACTTTTCGTGTAAATGGCCCAAATATCGATCAGAATAAATTGGAAAAAGGAGTAAGAGATTTTACTGCGTTCTGGGCACATAAAAAGGGAGTGTCTTTAAATGATGCTAAATTTATTATTAAGGTCAAAAAGATTGAAAGTTCTTCGGTTTGGAAAGATAATCATCTAGAGATTCAAATGAAAAAACCATGGATTGATGGTGGTTTTATAATGTGGGAGAATAATATATGTGATGCAAATATAAAAAATATAGAAAAATTATAAATGTCGTTTAAACTTGCAATAATTGGCGCCAGTTACTTACAACTACCACTGGTGGAAAAAGCAAAATCAATGGGTTTGGAAACTCATTGTTTTGCATGGAAAGAAGGTGCCATATGTTCAGATATTGCAGATTTTTTCTACCCAATTTCTGTTTTGGATAAAGAAAAAATATTGAAAATTTGTACTTCTCTGGAAATTGATGGGATTACTACTATTGCTACTGACATTGCTATTCCTACTGTGTCATATGTTGGTGAAAAATTGAACTTATGTGTTAATTCATACTATTCTTCAATTATATCTACCAATAAAATATTGATGAGGAGAAAATTTAAAGATTTCAATGTTAAATCACCACAATTTTGGGAATTAGAAACAGAAGATAGTGAAAAAGTTACATCTGATTTTCCTGTTATTGTTAAACCGGTTGATCGATCTGGAAGTAGAGGTGTTTCAAAAGTTAACAAAAAAGAGGATTTGTTGGAAGCTATAGATGAGGCCTGCAAAGAATCGCTAACAAATAGCTGTATTGTAGAAGATTACATTGAAGGTGCTGAGGTAAGTGTCGAAAGTATTTCATGGAAAGGAAATCACTATATTTTGGCTATAACAGATAAAATAACTACTGGAGAACCAAATTTCGTAGAACTTTCGCATCATCAGCCATCAAATTGTAATAACTACATCAAAGAAACATTGAAATCAGAAACTTTTAAAGCACTTAAATCTCTTGGTGTGGAAAATGGTGCTGGACATACTGAGTTTAAAATTACCGAAAATGGGGAAGTTTATATAATTGAAGTTGGTGCAAGAATGGGGGGAGATTTTATTGGTTCACACTTGGTAAAATTATCTACAGGGTACGACTTTTTAGAGGGTGTTATAAATGTAGCATTAAATAGATTCGACCCTAATTCAATTAGGGTTATAGACAATAGTTTTTCTGGGGTGTATTTTTTAAGTAAGGAAACAGAACAAATTTTACCTTTTTTCAAGAAAAAGAATTTTTTTGATGTTGAAAAACAAGTTATGAGCAAAAAGATGATTACCATAAAAAATAGTAACGATCGTTCAGGATATTTGATTTACAACTCCAATCAAAGAATTATACTTTAGAAAAAGTAATTAATTTTAATATATAAAAGTGAAGACTCTTGGAATCATTGGAGCTGGGCAATTAGGACAGCAAATTGCACATTTTGCTATTAGCGATAACCACTATGGCACAATTGTTTTTTTTGACGATTTTACCAATGAGAATATTATCAATGGATTCACTGTTCTGGGAAAAACCAAAGATGTAGAGAATGAATATAAAAGAAATAATTTTGATGAATTAATTATTGCAATAGGTTACAAACATATGAGCGTTAGAAAGAATTTCTTTGAACGTTTTAAAAATATAATACCTTTTGGTAAGATAATTCATTCGACTACATTTATCGATTCAACTTCTCAAATAGGTAAAGGAGTCATTATATATCCAGGCTGTATCATTGATGCTAATGTAATGGTAGAAGATAATATTTTAGTAAATATAGGTGTAGTTATTTCTCATGATTCTATTGTTGGTGCCCATTCTTTTTTGTCACCAAGGGTGGCAATTGCGGGTTTTTCTACAATTGGTCAATGCTGTATTTTAGGTATAAATAGCACTATAATCGATAATATTGAGATTAAAGAAAATATTAAATTAGGAGCAGGCGCTGTGGTTATTAAAAACCTAAATGA
Source organism: Maribacter arcticus (assembly GCF_900167935.1). GTDB lineage: Bacteria > Bacteroidota > Bacteroidia > Flavobacteriales > Flavobacteriaceae > Maribacter > Maribacter arcticus. Next base: position 38,934 of record NZ_FUYL01000005.1, read on the forward strand.
AAGTGGCTTGTATGTAGGTAACCCTGTAAGATTTATAAGAGCACATGATTCCATTTAACAAACCTCATTTAACGGGTAAAGAAACACATTATATATACGATGCTGTCAATTCTGGTAAATTATCGGGTAACGGTAAATACACAAAAAAGGCGCAAGCTTTTTTTGAAGAGAAATTTCGTTTCAAAAAGACTTTATTAACTACATCTTGTACAGATGCCTTAGAAATGGCTGCAATTTTATTGAATATAGTCGAAGGTGATGAGGTCATAGTACCTTCATATACCTTTGTTTCAACAGCTCTCGCTTTCGTTAGACAAGGTGCACAAATAGTTTTTGCAGATAGCAGGTCTGATCATCCTGGTATTGATGAAACCTTGATTGAGAATTTAATAACCCCAAAAACTAAAGCAATTGTAGTTGTTCATTATGCTGGTGTAGCCTGTGATATGGATTTAATCATGCAAATAGCAAAAAAACATAATATTTTTGTTGTAGAAGATGCAGCGCAAGCAATTGATTCATATTACAAAGGCAATCCTTTGGGGGGCATTGGGCATTTAGGTGTTTTTTCCTTTCATGAAACAAAAAATATTATTTCAGGTGAAGGAGGATTGTTAGCAATAAACGATGCAAGTTTTGAAGAAAGAGCTGAAATTATTTGGGAAAAAGGCACAAATAGGTCGGCTTTTTTTAAGGGTGAGATAGATAAGTACGGTTGGGTAGACACAGGTTCTTCTTTTTTGCCTTCAGAGCTTATTTCAGCTTTTTTATATGCCCAGTTAGAGCATCTAAAAGATATTCAAGATAAACGTATTAGACTATGGAATATTTATTTTGAAAATCTAAAGGATTTACAAAACGAAAACTTATTAAAACTACCCAAGATTCCTGAATATGCAACTAATAATGCACATATGTTTTATGTTGTCACTAAGAACCTTGAAGAAAGAGATAATTTTATTAGACATTTAAGGGAGAATGATATGCATGCCGTGTTTCATTATTTGTCATTGCATACGAGTAAATACTATCTAAAAAACCATCCACTTAAGAGTCTACCTTGGTCAGACGAATACTCGAATTGTCTAGTTAGACTGCCTTTATTTTATGAGCTTGAAGAAAAACAAGTAAATTCTATTTGTAAGGTGATAAATGAATTTTTTAATAAGTAAAAACAGAGTTCTAGGTTAAGAAAGAATTTCAAAACCATTTATAATAAGTTCAATGCTCTTCAGTGGATACTCCAAATAATAAAAGCAAAATTGTTTCTGGAATAAAGTGGACCACAATAGGTACTATTGTTATTGCGTTAACGGCATTACTTAAAATATCTATATTAACTAGATTTTTAGACAAGTCCGATTTTGGGTTAATGGCTTTGATAATGTTTGTACTAGGTTTTACAGACCTTTTTACAGATATGGGGCTTACATCTGCGATTTTACATAAGCAAAACATTAGCAAAAAGGAATATGCAAGCCTTTATTGGTTTAATATTGGTTTCAGTTTGTTATTATATGTGATGTTATTTTTTATAAGCCCTTTTATAGCTGGTTTTTATGAAGAACCAAGACTAGTTACCCTTATACCCTTATTAGGGTTAAATATCTTAGCATCTGCAGTAGGTCGTATTTTCAAAACTATGGAAGCTAAAGACTTACAATTTAAATATATATCTATTTTCGAAATATTTTCTGCTGCACTTTCACTCATTCTTGCTGTGATATTAGCTATTAATAACTTCGGTATTCTGTCATTAGTTTATTCAGCATTGTTGCAATATGCTTTACAAAATCTCCTATATTTTATCTATGGATTTAAAAAATATGGTCTTTTGTTTCATTATAGATTTAATGAAACAAAAGCATTTTTAAAAATCGGGATTTATCAAGTTGGCGGTCAGGTAATAAATTACTTTAACAGAGATCTCGATATTCTTATTATTGGAAAAGCTTTTGGCCAAGATGTTTTAGGAGGATATAGCTTAGCCAAGCAATTGGTTTATCGACCTACTCAAATATTAAATCCAATTTTCACAAAGGTTGCCGGTCCTGTTTTGGCTAAGTTGCAATTTGACCTGGTTGAATTAAAAAGAAATTACTTAAAATTTTTAAACTATGTTATGAGCGTAAACATACCTGTTTACCTTATTTTGATAATATTTGCACCACTTATTGTTGAAGTATTTTATGGTTCAGGATATGAGAATATAGTTTTATTAGTCCGTATACTTTCTGTTTATATGTTATTTAGAGCGATTGGCAATCCTATCGGTAGTCTGGTAATTGCAACAGGAAGAACCGACATTGAGTTTTATTGGAATTTAATATCTCTATTCGTATTACCAGGGGCAATTATAATTGGCTCTTTGTATTCCATTGAAGCAGTTGCTATTGCAATGACCATATCGATGTTGATACTTTTAGTGCCTAGTTGGTATTTTTTGGTTTATAAACTTACTGGGGCCACGTTGAAAGAGTACCTTAATAGTTTCTTGCCTAAATTTAATTTTAAGGAAGTTTATAAAAACTTAAAATAAAAATTAATGTGTCTTGGTTAAATGGATAAGTTAATATATTTGAAAATTAGTTAATATTATAAATGCTCTTTAAACAAGGTAGATATTCTGGTTTTATAACTCCCATTTCTTATGGGCTGGATTTATTGACTGTAAATTTATTTACCACTTTTCTGCCTATTAATTTTCAAAACCTATATTTATTTCATTTTTATATTTCTATAACGTGGGTTATACTGTCATTCAAGAATGAATTTTATGTGATTCACCGATATTCCAAGGCCGTAGTTCTACTTAGAAAACTATTCACGCAATTTGTTTTCTTTTTTTTAATTCTCTATGCATACATTGGGTTTTTTAAACAACCGTTAATGAGTAGATTGGCATTGGGCCAGTATTTTATCCTTGTTTTTGTAGGAATAAGCTTTTTAAAATTGTTGAATTTCTCTCTTCTCAACAAGTACAGAGAGCGTATTAAAGGGAATATTAGGAATGTAGTGGTTATAGGTAAAAGTAAAAAAGCCAACCAACTTATAGAAGTTTTTAATACAAGGCGTGAATTTGGGTATCATTTTTCTTCTCAATTTTCGCCCAGAGATAAAGATTTTGAGTTGTTAAATTGTTTCAGATACATTGTGAACAATAATATTGACGAAATATACTGTTCGGTTTCTGAATTGAAAAATGATGAGCTTTCAGCATTTATTAATTTTGCTGACAATAATCTAAAAACACTTAAATTTCTTCCAGACAATAAGAATATTTTTTCTAAAAAATTAAAATTTGAATATTATGATTACCTCCCTATCTTATCATTACGAGATATACCATTGCATAATTCCCTCAATGCTTTTTTAAAGCGATTGTTTGATATAGTTTTTTCACTTGTAGTAATTTTCGGAATATTAATTTGGCTAGGGCCGTTATTGGCATTTTTAATTTCGGTGGAATCTAGAGGTCCTGTTTTCTTTATTCAGAAAAGAACAGGATTTGATAATGATGAATTTCAGTGTTTTAAATTTCGTTCTATGGCAATGAACGATTCATCTGAGTATCAGCAAGCAGGTAAAAATGATATGAGGGTCACTAAAATAGGCCGATTTATACGAAAAACTAGTATAGATGAGCTGCCACAGTTTTATAATGTACTGTTTGGTAATATGTCTGTAGTAGGGCCAAGACCACACATGTTAAAACATACTGATGAATATGCAGGGCGTGTGGATAAATATATGTTACGTCACTTTGTGAAACCCGGGATAACAGGATTGGCTCAAATAAGAGGGTATAGGGGAGAAATTGAACGTGATAGCGATATTCAAAATCGAATTAAGTTTGATATATTTTATGTGGAAAACTGGTCTTTCTTTTTAGATTTAAAAATTATTGTACAAACTATTGTTAATGCCTTAAAAGGTGAGGAAAAGGCTTATTAAAAAATATGAAAAAAATTTTAATTACAGGAGCCGCTGGCTTTTTAGGATCACACTTATGTGATCGTTTTATTGCAGAGGGTTTTCATGTAATAGGAATGGATAATCTTATTACAGGTGATTTAAAGAATATTGCACATCTTTTTCCATTAGAACGTTTTGAATTCCATCATCATGATGTATCTACATTTGTACATTTAGAAGGTAAGCTTGATTATATACTGCATTTTGCATCACCTGCAAGTCCAATAGACTATTTAAAGATTCCAATAGAAACATTAAAGGTTGGTTCGTTAGGTACACTTAACCTACTAGGTCTTGCAAAGGAAAAGAATGCTAGAATTTTGGTTGCGTCTACTTCAGAAGTTTATGGAGACCCTTTGGTACATCCGCAAAACGAAGAGTATTATGGTAATGTTAGCCCAATTGGTCCTCGCGGTGTTTACGATGAAGCTAAACGCTTCATGGAGTCGATTACAATGGCATATCACAGGCATCATGGGTTAGATACACGAATCGTACGCATATTTAACACCTATGGTCCTAGAATGCGCTTAAACGATGGCAGAGTAGTTCCTGCATTTATGGGACAAGCTTTACGAGGAGAAGATTTAACGGTTTTTGGTGATGGTTCCCAAACAAGATCTTTCTGTTATATAGATGATCAGGTCGAAGGAATATATCGTTTGTTATTTAGCGACTACACCGACCCTGTGAATATTGGAAATCCACATGAAACAACTATTAAGCAATTTGCGGATGAGATAATTGCACTTACTGGCACAAAGCAGAAAGTAATATATGTGCCTCTACCCAAGGATGATCCTACCCAACGCCAACCAGACATTACCAAAGCCAAAGAAATTTTAGGATGGGAGCCAAAAGTTAGTCGCTCAGAGGGATTGAAAATCGTATACGATTATTTCAAATCCTTGTCCAAAGAGGATTTACAGAAAAAAGAACATAGAGACTTCTCCAGTAAATAGTTTTATTCTAATGCAAAGTTTATTTTTGCAAAAACCACAAGTATGAATATTTTAATCCTTGGATCAGGCGGTCGTGAACATACTTTTGCCTGGAAATTATCTCAAAGTAATAAACTCTCAAAGCTTTTCGTTGCTCCTGGAAATGCAGGTACAGCAGAAATAGCAATAAATGTACCAATTGGTGTAAATGATTTTGAGGCCATTAAAAAATTAGTCTTAAAAGAGAGTATTGAGTTAGTGCTTGTTGGACCTGAAGATCCCTTAGTAAACGGTATTCATGATTTTTTCCTTAATGATAAAGAATTGAATAATGTTGCAGTTATTGGACCTGAAAAATTAGCCGCTACCCTAGAGGGAAGTAAGGAATTTGCAAAGGAGTTTATGATGCGACATCAAATACCTACTGCTCAATATAAAAGCTTTACTTCTGATACAGTTAATCAAGGTTTTAAATTTTTAGAAGAATTAAATCCGCCTTATGTTTTAAAGGCTGATGGACTTGCTGCTGGTAAAGGCGTAATTATTCTTAATGACTTGAATGAAGCCAAGATAGAATTAAAAGCTATGCTGGTTGATAAGAAATTTGGTTCTGCAAGCGCGACCGTAGTCATTGAAGAATTTTTAGACGGTATAGAATTAAGCGTTTTTGTTCTTACCGATGGTGATAGTTATAAGGTTTTACCAACAGCGAAAGATTACAAAAGAATAGGCGAAGGTGATACCGGCCTTAATACTGGCGGTATGGGGGCCATTTCCCCCGTTCCATTCGCGAGTAAAGAGTTTATGGATAAGATTGAGCATCGAATTGTGAAACCGACGGTAGAGGGGCTTAAAAAGGATAAGATGCCATATAAGGGTTTTATCTTTATCGGGTTAATTAAAGTTGGTGAAGACCCAAAGGTTATTGAATACAACGTTCGTATGGGTGATCCAGAAACTGAGGTTGTTCTACCTCGAATTAAAAATGATTTAGTAGAACTTTTACAAGCTGTGGCTAACGAAAAGCTTTCTGAAGTCGAGTTGCAATTAGATGACCGTACCGCAACTACTGTAATGACGGTGTCAGGGGGATATCCTGGCTCTTATGAAAAAGAGAAAGAGATAAAAGGGATTGAATCTATCGAAGATTCATTGGTCTTTCATGCCGGTACAACTATAAAAAATGGTAAAGTAGTCACCAATGGAGGTAGAGTTTTGGCAATTACTTCTTTTGGATCAGATTTTAAATCTGCTCTTTCAAAATCTTACCACAATGTAGAGAAGCTTTCTTTTGAAGGAATGAATTATAGAAAAGACTTAGGCTTCGACTTATAAAGTTTTTAAAATACTTATCGGATTTCTTTTAGAAATCCGATAAGATTATAGTTTTGAATTTATAGGTAAGAGTGAGATGTACTAGAAGTATCCTCTTCACCACTATCATTATATTTCTTTAATTGAAGCATCCAATATATAAAAGCAGCTGAACCAATTAACATAAACATCCAGTTAAGAATATTGGAAATAGCCCAACTTTCTGCAAATCTAAATGGATCCATTGTGTATTTAAATATCACATTTACAAATAAATCCGCAATACCTTCAAAAAATGATTTCATCTTATTACTATATTTACTGACAAAAATATAAAAAGCTTAGATGATTTCAAGCATTTTTGAGAAAACAAAACCGATCAATTTCATTATTGTACTCGTTTTTTTGTTTCTTTTTTATTGGTCTGTCCAGTTTTACCTTTTAGACTATACCTTTTCTGACATTGAAATTGCGCCATCCGTTATGGTAGTTAGTATTCTTTTGTTCAGTGTTTTTGTGGTAGATTTTATAGTGAAAAGAAATAAATTGACCGGCTCAAATTCTTTTGCAATCCTCTTCTTTACGTTACTTTTTGTGGTTTTCCCTGAAACGTTAGGAGATAGTAATGCTGTTTTCACAAGTTTTTTTCTTTTGCTTTCTATGAGGCGATTATTGAGTATAAAATCTCTAAAAAATATTAAGCTAAAAATTTTCGATGCAGGTCTTTGGATATGTATATCAAGCATTTTTTATGAATGGGCCATATTGTATCTTCTATTGGTATTCGCTGCAATTTATATTTATGACCCTAAAAACATAAGAAATTGGCTGGTATTACTCTCAGTAGGATTTGTTTTTTATATGATTTTATACGGTGTTTTGGTTTTATTAGATGAAACTTCATTTATGAAAACCCATTATGATTTTGCTATTAATTATGATGCTATTTTTCCGATTAAGTGGTGGTCTAGTCTTAAACTATCATTATATGCACTTTTTAATTTGGTGCTTGCCTTGACTACATTTATACATTTAGGCAAAGCCGGTATGGGTAAAGTGATAGTTATGCGATTAATCGCACTGTCGTTTATAATTGGCATAGTTGTTAATTTTTTGGTTACATCAGAAAATACAAATGCTATTATGATTACTTTTTTCCCATCAGTAATTTTCATTATCAATTATTTGGAATCCATTAAAAAGCCGAAATTTTTAGAAATAATATTAATTGCTAGTATTTTGGTTCCCATTTTAGTTCTTGCAACCAAATTATAGTTTAAAACTATAAATTATATCTTTGTAAAAAAGTTCATATGTTTAGCGAATTTGCGTTTTCAATTTTTAATAATAGTATCGAAAAATATCACATTAAAGATGATGTGTATCAGATTTTTGAGAACCCATATTCTAAAGATCAAATTGAACATCTTCTTTATCGAAAGAACTGGATAGATACTGTTCAATGGCATTACGAGGATATTATTCGAAACCCTGAGATTGATCCACAAGATGCTCTTGTCTTAAAACGTAGAATTGATGTGAGCAACCAAGACAGAACTGATTTGGTTGAATTTATAGATGGTTACTTTTTAAATAAATACCAATCGGTAGATGTTACGCCTACGGCAACTATAAATACCGAAAGCCCTGCTTGGGCTATAGATCGCTTGTCAATTTTGGCATTAAAAATATATCATATGAACGAAGAAACTCACCGTTCAGATGCTTCTAATGAACATAAGCAAAAGTGTCAAACTAAGTTGAATATACTTTTAGAACAAAAGAAGGATTTATCCTTAGCTATTGACCAATTATTGGTAGATATTGAGAATGGCAATAAATACATGAAGGTATATAAGCAGATGAAAATGTATAATGATGAGGAACTAAACCCCATCTTACGTGGCAAATAATAACCCTGTACATATTTTGGTCATACGCCTTTCTGCTATGGGAGATGTTGCTATGACTGTCCCTGTTATTTTAGGTATATGTAAAAAATATCCATCGGTTAAGATTACCGTTCTAACCAAAACTTTTATGGGGCCTATTTTTTCTGATATACCCAATGTATCAGTTTTTAATGCTGACGTAAAAGGAAAGCATAAGGGAATATTGGGACTTTGGAAATTATACAAAGAGTTGGCAAATCTTCAAATTCATATGGTCGCTGATCTTCACCATGTATTACGTAGTAGCATATTAAAAAAGTTTTTTAAACTTAGGGCGATTCCATTTATTCAAATAGATAAAGGGAGGGATGAAAAGAAAAAGCTAATAGACCCTAAAAGAGTAAAATTAGAACCATTAAAATCCACTTTCAAGCGTTATTCAGAAGTTTTTGAGAAGCTTGGGTATACAATTTCTGTTAATGAAATGGTTGTATTGTCTAAAAAATCATTACCAAAAGACTTCGTTCATTTAAAAGATAATCAAGAACAGTTACTTGTGGGAATCGCCCCATTTGCAGCGTTTAAGGGAAAAATGTATCCTTTAAATTTAATGAAAGAAGTTGTTAATGAATTAAATAATACTAATAAATATAAGATTATATTATTTGGAGGTGGCCAGCAAGAAGTCGAAATTCTTAGTACTTGGGATAATCAGTTCAATAATGTATTTAGTGCAGCTGGTAAACTTTCGTTTTCAGCCGAATTAAGTTTAATTTCAAACCTTAGACTTATGTTGGCAATGGATAGTGGAAACGCTCATCTAGCAGCAATGTTTGGTGTGCCAACAGTTACATTATGGGGAGTAACCCATCCTTATGCCGGATTTTCCCCTTTCGGACAGTCAAAGGACAATGCGTTATTAGCGGATAGAGTTCAATATCCGTTGATTCCTACTTCTATCTACGGGAACAAGTTCCCAGCGGGTTATGAAAATGTGATGAGTACCATTCAACCTACTAAGGTTGTTCAAAAAATCATCGAGGTAATTAACAATAATGTTTAACATAAATTATTTTAAACTGTTATTGGTTTTGCCTCAATACTTTTGAAATATTGACGTAATTGTGTCATGAATCTATATTTTTTTGCACTTGGTGATAATCCCGTCATTAAAATTCGTACTCCGAAATAAGAACTCATTAAAAATGTTGCCACTGCTTCACAATCTACATGACGGTCTAAGTAACCATTAAATTTTCCTTTTTGTAATGCAGAAATCAGATTAACTTCCCAAACGGTAACAATTTCATTTAAGTGGTACATGATTACCTCGTTCTTACCATTGAATTCGGTAAGAAAGTTACTCAGAATACAACCAAAATCCATTTCATTATGAACGGCAGTTTCCATAGCTTCATCAAAACAGTTAGTTATTAAGGTTAATGGATTTTCGTGCCCTTCAATAGGTTCTATTAAACTACTATATACTTTACGAGCAAGTAGGTTTTGAATTATTTGCACAAAAAAATCTTCTTTAGAATCAAAATGGTAATAGAATGCTCCTTTTGACAATTCTAATTTTTTAAGAATATCATCTACACTTGTATTATAATATCCTTTAGCATAGAATAATTCTAGCCCTGTTGTTTGCATTCGTTGCATGGTGGCCATGCGTTTTAGACTTTTGTTCATAATATATAGATTTGGGTAAATCAGACCAACTGGTCTATATAAAGAACTTCCTTATTGTAAAAAGCTTTAGTTTTTATAGATGAAGGTGTCTTAATTTTCGTTGAACGTACAATTTACCGTCATAAGGCAAGCTTTAAACAAGAGTCAACAGACTAGGCGGTCTGTTTAAGTGTGCTGAAAAAGAGGTGATTAGCGCGTAAAAGCGTAAATTTTGTAATACTAAAAACCGCTCGAGGTCGTACAGCGAACGGTTTATAATATATTCAAATTAGGATATTGAATTTAACAGCACCCACCTCCATCATAATGGAAAGTAGATTCACTTATAAACACATCTTCTCTATCTAAGGAAGCAAGTGCTCCTGCGGTTTTATCACAAATAGCCAAAGGCTGGTTTTTTAATAATATATGACCTTTCTTATCGTCAAAATAATCTTCAGTACCATAATAAATGGCTGCTTTACCCGTAAACACACATGGTCCGTCTTCTGGCATAGGGTCTTTTATAGCGGCAACTTCAATAGATTCAATGTAGATTAATTCATCTGTTGGATACGCATTTGGAGCTAGTATTCTGTAAGGTTTTCTAGCTCTAATTTCTATGGTTCCAAAACCTACATCGGTTAATGCCTTTATATAATCTTTTATAGGAATACTTCCGCTTAAACAAAGAGCTCTTAACCTATCATCACTTCGTAATGCCTCGTTCATTTGTTGTTCACAAGTTGGATCGCTCATGACTAATTTTCCATGAGGCTTCAAAACCCTATACATCTCTTCAATAGCGCGTTTTAAATCTTTGGCCTTGAATATATTGAATAGACAGTTTTGAGCTGCTACATCGATTGTATTGTCCTTTACAGGCAGATTAAGGGCGTCACCTTTCTTTAAATCGACATAATCTGATTTGAACCAGTCGTTTTCTTCTTCAGCAACTTTAAAGTTTTTTCTACTAGCCTCAAGCATTTCATCTACCACATCAACGCCAACTACACCACCTTTTTGACGATTAAAATAGGAGAATTGTAATAATTCCATTCCTCCACCAACACCTACATATAACATTTTCGGGTTGTTAGAAAGATCTCTTGCATGAACCGTGCTTCCACAGCCATAGTTCATTTCTTGCATTATTTTAGGAATCTTTAAACCGGGTAATTCCCAAATAGGATTTGTGGTACAACACAAACCTACATCTGGTGTAAGAGCTGCTTCTTTGTAAAGATTATTTGTAGCGTCTAAATAACTCATATGTCTATATTTTTATGCTACAGTTCCTTGACAGCTGCTACCAGCGCCTGCCGTACAACCATAACAATGTTGTGATATTATTATATTTCTATCGTTCAATAAATCTTCGTTGTAATCTTTAATATGTTTAACCTTGCTAGCAACTTTTAAATCTAACATTTGATTAAAGTCGCAGTCATATAGCCAGCCATCCCAACTTATTGAAATGGTATTGGTACACATTACATTTGCTACTGCTGCCGGATTGTAAGCTTCCACTAAAGCATACATATAATCCTCATAATTTTCTGAGGCTATCAAATAATCTAGAAAACGGGCTATAGGCAGGTTTGTAATAGCGAATAGGCTATGAAATTGAATATCAAAATCTTCTTTAAGCGCTTTTTTGAAATCTTTTTCCATTGCTACTTGATCTCCTGGTAAATAAGCACCAGAAGGATTATACACCAAGTCTAGTTTTAATTCACTGCCGGGCATACCGTAACCTCTTTCATTTAGTTCTTGAAGTGCCTTTATCGATTTATCAAAAACTCCATCACCTCGTTGCTTATCCGTTTTGCCTCGTGTATAATGAGGCATAGAAGAAATTACATGTACATTGTGTTTCTTAAAGAAATCTGGCAAGTCGTAGTACTTTTTATTTGCGCGGATGATGGTCAAATTCGAACGGACAATAAAATCCTTTATTCCTGCTTTTGCCGCCTCTTCAACAAACCATCTAAAATCAGGATTCATTTCTGGCGCACCACCAGTTAAATCTAAGGTATGGGCTCCTGTATTTTTAATGACTTCCAAACACTGGATCATGGTCTCGCGAGTCATTATTTCTTTACGATCTGGACCTGCATCTACATGGCAATGCTCACAAACTTGATTGCACATATAGCCTACATTAATTTGTAGAATTTCCAATTTTTTAGGTCGCAGTGGAAAATGCCCTATTTGAGCAATCTTATCCTTGAAATAAGGCAACTCGCCATCAGCAAAAATTCCGCCGTTCAGTATTTCAAGTTGCTTGTTGGAAATTGCTAAATCGTTTCCTTTTGCTTTTAATGATTTTGTAGCCATTTTATTCAGTATTCAGTATTCAGTATTCAGTATTCAGTGCCAGAATTTTATAACTGCCAACTGTTACCCAACGCTGTATACTACATTGATAATTTATCGTATTTATTCATCATCTGTACGCCATGTACCAAGGTTGCACCGCTTTCAATTGCAGCACCAACATGAACTGCTTCCATCATTTCTTCCTTCGTAATTCCTTTTTGTAATCCGTCTTTGGTATAGGAATCAATACAATAAGGACATTTAACAACATGGGATACTGCTAAAGCAATTAGAGACTTCTCTCTTACACTTAGTGCGCCTTCTTCGAAAACCTTACTATAATAGTCGAAAAATTTAGTTCCTAGTTCTTCACTCCATTCTGTTATTTTTCCAAATTTTCTTAAATCTGCTGGATCGTAATATGTATCTGCCATTTTTTTCTGAGTTTTAGTTTGTGTTGTATTTTTTTGCTTTTGATTAAAATATATCGGGATTCCTTGCCCCATTTTTTCCACTTCGGGGAGTATTTCCATGTTGTCCCAAATGCCTGAAGTAAGTGTGTCTCCGTATGCTTCGGGCAAATGGTTCTTGTACATTAATTTTTGTGCGGTTTCTGCGTCATATTCAAAGGATTGATGAGTATAGGTTACTTCACCATCAACAATGTCCAGAATCATATACCAAACTCTGGTTGTGCCATCATTTGCCGGCATACCTATAACACCAGGATTCAGCCATAGATTACCTTTAATGGACTGATGAAAGGGTAAGCCGCAATGACCCGCAACAATAATATCGCTATTGGTCTCTATAAATGCATTTTGCTTACTAGCATCTGCATTTGAGGCAAACACGAACTCAGAGGTATTACCGTAGTTACCGTGAACTACCGTAATTTTTTTGTTCCCATAATCAAAACTGATATACTCTGGTATTTTATTCATCCAGTCTAAAGACTGTTGAGATAGATGACCTTTAGTGTACGGAAACCACATTTTCGAAAAATCATCACAGCGGCTTCCACTCTTAAAATCGCAACCACAATCTTCACTATCATTTGCCAATTGTAACTCAACATTACCTGCAATACTCAGCGCACCCCATTTTTGGAATAATTGAACTGTTTCTTCTGGTTGGGCACAATAGCCTGTAATATCGCCAGTGCAAATACAATTCTCTGCAGCAACACCATCTTCATTAGCGATAGAAATCAATTTTTCTAACGCCTGTAGATTGCTATATACACCGCCAAAAAGCAACAGCTTTCCAGTTTTAGTGCCAATATGTTTTATTTCTTTATCCATGTTGGTATTATATATACAAGTAGGCAACAAATAATGCCCCAAAAATTAATCCAAAGTAAATCGGCATACTTTCCAGTTGTAAAAATAAGTGCTTCAGGAAACCAATTGAAAATCAAAAGAAAACCAAAGAATATTCCACTAAACACACTTAAATGAAAACTTATTTTAGGAGCTTTTCCTCTCCAAAAAAGAAAAACGGGAGTCAAGCCAATAACCATAGTGCCACTAATAGTTGTGGCCGACAGTATTTCTGCATTTAAGAATACAGGTATAGTACCTAAAATTGCAATCACCACCATTGACGATCTGCCAAACTTAAGTGACGTTCCGAATTTTAAGTCAATAGCCACTAGTTTTGAAAAGGATGAAAAGGTAGAATCTAGTGTAGATGCCGCCGAGGTTATCATTATGAAATTGATAACCAATAAAATTACAACACCGAATGCTTTACCCACTTCTACAGCAGCCTGACCTTGCATACCTTGCGATTGCGCATAGACACCAATGACGCTAAACAGGATAATACATATCGCTCCTAGAATACTAGCCCATAGAAAACTTTTCAATGTTACTTTCGGGCTGCTAATAAATCCACGATCAGTTAAAACCGGATCATGAAATGGATAACTGAAGGATTGTAATAATGCGGCAAGCAATAAATTTAATCCTGTTTCGAACGACCAGACTCCGGAATTAGCTATTTCTGTAACAGTTGTTGATGTTGTTTTTCCGAAAATAGTGAACAATATTACCGCCAAAAGAATAGTGAAAAGCCCCATTTGGATAACATCGGTAAAAATAGAACTACTCATGCCTCCTTTTAATACATAAGCAAGGGTCAGCCCTGTAAACACTAAAATGGACCAATAATATGACGATGTACCTGCTGGACCAAAATAGGAACCAATGACCATAGTGTTACTCCATACTTCATTAAATAAACGAATGGCAATCAAAATAGAAAATACGGTGACAGCAGATTTTCCGAATTTACTGGATAGAAAATGGTGTATGCTTGTGTACTTTCCGTGTAATCGCATTCTATAAATAACCAAGCCAGCTACAGCGAAGGATAGGTAATAACCCGCATAAGCAACTCCGCCAACAATACCAAAATCTAAACCTAAATTAGCGGCGTTCGTAATACTCTTGGCGAATATCCATGAGATTATTAAACTACCCATGAGCATAAACGTATTGGGTAGTTTCTTTTTTTGAACTGCCTTAAAAAACTGATTCGTGTCTTTTGCCCATGGGGAAAGTAAGAACAGCACCAAACTTGATGCTATAATTAAACTCCATTGCCAAATTTTTACTTCAGTCATTTAATATTTTGTTTTTCTCCAAACTCCAAACTCCAAACTCCAAACTATTCATCCCACCAAACATTAACATTAATACTGTTTCCATCAGTTTTGCTTGCCGCAGCTGCATAATTGATACTATTCAGCGCTTCTTCTTCCGCCGGATAAGGCATGCGAACAGGAATTAAATTATCATTTAAACTAGCCGAGATTGTTTTCAGTTGTGGAAAGCCGGTTCTTCTATATTCCACCCAACCTTCATAACCATTAATCGTATTGGCAATCCATTTTTGAGTAATAATATTTTCTAATGGATTACCGTTGGCTAAAGCTCCTTCAGTATTTAAATAATCCACAGGTAATTCTACTTGCCAATAGGCGAATGCCTGTGTTACACCGGTGTTATATAACATTTCAGTATCAGCTGTAATAAACCCTTTTTGAGCTGCTTCAGCCAATAAAAAATGAGTTTCCATACTGGTCATGAAATTAGCGTCTAAAAGTCCCGTATTTTCCCTGAAAATTGTACCGAGCAATGAATAGTCTGCTAAAGAAACTCCTGCAGATGCATCTATACCATTTAATAAACCATTAAAACCAGCATCTGTACTATTACCGAAAGAGCGGTAAAGTCTGCCAATACGTGGGTCATTTAATCCTGTTAGTATTTCATCCATCGTTTCAGACAAAACATAATTATTAAAATCTCCTATTCGAAGTCTGGCAAGCCTAAAGTTATTGGGTTCTCCATCCGTAAAATTGAAAATGGCATTTTCCGAATTTTCATTTATAAAATTTCCTTCGGATACAATAGCCTGTAATTGAGCAGTAACATCGACTTTTGTTGAAATACGCATGAGGTATTTTATTTTCAGTGAATTTGCAAAACGTATCCAACCTGCTAAATCTCCATTAAATAAAATATCGCCTTTTAACGAAATAGTACCTGAGTAATTTTCCATTGCGGCAATTCCTTGGTCAAGATTATCTAGTATTCCACCAGCATCCATATAAATGGATTCTTGGGTATCATAAACAGGTGTTACGGTAGCAATATCTCCTTTAAAGGCTTCTGAATAGGGTACATCTCCGAATAAATCAGTTAAACCTGCAGCCATATAGGCTTTCATTATTCGTGCGGGACCTTCATACACCGTAAACGCTGTATTCTCTTGAGAGAGATTTAATATAATTTCATTGTCCCGAAGATTTTGATAGAAAATTGGCCATGGATTTCCCCCTAATTGCGGAGATTTCAAGTTATGTCTATCGAATAGGTTAAAATCTAGCGCGGTACTGTATTGTCCTAATAAATTACCAGCGGTAAAACCTTCATATGACATTTGTTCGCCATAGTCGTAAATGACCTGTCTAAGCAATAGGCTAGGTTGCACGTTAACAGGTGCATTTGAGTTTGTATTTATTTCTTCGAAATCATTCGTACAGCTAATGAAGAACAATACGATTAATATGCTATATATATGTTTCATGGTGTTCTTCTTAAAAATTAAATCCGGCTTTAAACCCTATATTTCTTGTCGTAGCATACGACATGTCTTCAACTCCGCTAATAAAGCCATTACCTTGAACTGCTAATTGCTCTGGGTCGAAATGCGGATTTTCAGTAATAGCAAATAGATTTTTACCTATTAAGGATAAATTTAACGTAGCATCTTGTTTGAATATGCTGAGGTTATCGAATGTATAGCCAATAGATAATTGACGCAGTTTTAGAAAAGAAGCATCATATGTATTGTTTTCTTCGTGGTTTCTATCATAAAACTGACGGTAATAACTTTCTGCCGAAACAGCAACTGTATTGGGAGTGTACACAGGATTTGCTTCTGTACCTGTATTTACAACACCTTCGGGTACAATACCAGTTTCTGGTCTAAAAGCGGTTTCTGCCAATTGACCACCAACATTACCTAATGCTTTAGTTCTCGAAACAATTATACCACCTTGTCGCCAATCGAAAAGGAAGCCTAAATTCCAATTTTTGTAATTGAATTGGTTATTGAAACCCAGCATAAAATCTGGATTGTAATTACCCAATTTCTGAAGGTCATTGTCGGGAATATAACTACCCGTATCCGTTAAGATAAAATCGCCATTTTCGTTTTTAAGATAGCCAGTGCCATATAAATCACCAACGCGGCCACCTTCTTCAACTTGAAAAAATACCGTTTGGTTTTGACTGTCGTAAATTCTCGAATATGCCAATGTTAATCGGCCATCTTCTTGTGGTAAGCTTTCTACTGTAGAGCGATTAGTGCTAAAATTCAAAGTGCTGTTCCATTTTAGATTTTGACTAATAACAGGTGAAACGCCTAATATCACTTCTAAACCTTTAGAGCGAACTTCCCCACCATTTACTACTTGTTGTATGTAACCAGATGAGATACCTATCGGTAATGAAATTATCTGGTCTTTGGTCAACGCATTATAATACGATACATCAAAACGTAATTGATCACCGAATAACCGAATATCTGCACCTACTTCAAATGATGAGGTACGTTCTGGCTGTAAATCAGGATTTGCTATTATGTCTGAATTACTAAATGTAGGTTGACCGTTAAATGGTGTTTGTGCTATAAAAGCACTTGTAGTTTGATACGAATTTGTATCATTACCAACCTGCGCCCAACTTGCTCTTAGTTTTGCAAAGGATATGGTCTTTGGTAAATCAATAACTTCCGATAGGATAAAACTGCTGGATACCGATGGATAAAAGAATGAGGTATTGTCCACTGAAAAAGGAGTAGCAAGAGCACTAGACCAATCATTACGACCGGTTACATCTAAGAAAAGAAAATCTTTATAACCAAACTTCGCCAATCCATAAAAACTATTGATTCGCTTGTTCGATTCAAATTCAAATACTTCAATTGGTGATGCTGCATTGGACAATCTAAAAATACCTGGCTGTGCCAAACTTGTAGTTTGTGATTGTGAGGTAGATGCTTTTTGGTCCAATCTATTTCCGCCAAGAGAAACGTCAACACTAATATCATTAAATTGATTGGTATAACTTAATAAAAAGTCGGTGTTCACTTCTCTAAAGAAAACATCATGTTCTGCGTAGCCGCCATTTCTAAAACGATTAGAGCTATAGGCTCTGCGTAATTGACGTTGTTCATTTGAATAGTCCATACCAGTCCTTATAGAGGCTGTAATATGGTCGGTAATTTCATAACTGGCCGATATATTACCAAACACTCTATCTCGATTAAACGAGTTTCTGTTCTCAAGTAGAATGAAATATGGATTGTCGAAAAAGGTATAGTTATAAGAATACTGTTGTACACCTTCTAAACCAGGCTGCCAATAGTTTTTTAGATTATGAATATTTAACGAACGAGGACCCCATGCAACTAAGGAGTAGTTTGCGTTTTCAGAACCATATCCATTTGATGGGCGGTTATCACTTTTTGAATTTACGTAACTGATAGATGAGTTGATGCGTAGTTTCTCAATGGGCTGAAAATTTAATCTAGTTCCAATGGTCTGTCGGTCTAAATTCACACCAGGAATTATAGACTCGCTTCGTAAATCGGTAAATGAAAGTCGGTAGTTTCCCTTATCAAATCCCGATGCAATCGAAATATTGTTGATTAGCGTAGTTCCGGTTTCATAGAAATCCTTCAGGTTATCAGGATTTGACCTAAACGCTGTCGGAGAAATTGGAATTCCGCTGTAAAGAGCAGTATCTCCACCACGAACGGTGGTGCCATCCGCTAATGTTACCGGACTATCATACTGCGGCACTAAATTGTTAACATCTAAACGTGGGCCCCAACTATAGGTAATCAAATCATTTGTTCCTCCGCCTAATCCATCGACAAAAGCGAACGCCCCAGCATTACCTTGTCCGTATTCATTTTGAAATTCGGGAAGTTTAAAAGCTGAATCGACAAAGAAACTGGTATGGTAACTAATTCCTAATCCTTTGGTGTTTTTACCGCTTTTCGTTTCAATTATAATAACACCGTTAGATGCCCTGGTACCGTATAAAGCAGCAGCACTAGGTCCTTTTAGCACTGAAACTTCGGCAATATCATCAGGATTCACTTCCATAGCTCCGTTTCCAAAATCAATCTCTTGAAAACCGGCAGCGGCTTCATTGGTAAAATTGAAAACCGAATTATTGTTAATAGGTACACCATCAACAATAAATAAAGGATTGTTGTTAGAGAAAGAAGCTTCTCCTCTTATGGTGATTTTTGAGGAGGACCCTACTCCTGTGGCGCCTTGATTAATAGTAACTCCGGCTAACTTACCAGAAAGGTTGTCTAAAAAGTTTACTGACTTTACTTCGGTAATGCCTTCAGCATCTAAGCTTTGAACGACATAACCCAATTCTTTAGTTTCTCTTTTAAGTCCTAACGCGGTTAATACGACTTCATCAAGTACTTCGGTTGATTCTTCAAGGGTAATGTTTATACTCCGATTATTATTTATAGGAACTACCATGGTTTGATATCCTAAAACAGAAAATTCTAGAGCCCCTAAAAGGTTAGGAATATTTAAAGAATATATTCCAGCTTCATTGGTGATGGTTCCTGTTGACGTACCCGAAAGAATGATATTAACGTAGGGAATAGTATTTCCTTCCGTACCTGTAACAATACCAGTGATCGTTTCTTGAGCATTGACCATGGTTAGCATAAACATAGTCAACACCATAAAAATGTGTTTCATAAATAGCTTTTGAACTGAGTTTTACATTTACCCTATTATTGGGTAAGGTGGGTAATAGACAAATGAAATCTCAGGAGAGCCTTTATTATAAAAACATCTGTTAGACAACAGATTTATGAAGTTGTATTTTTTATGAAAAAGCCCAAGTTTTACTCTTAGCAGGCCAATAATTAGAAGTAGTATGGAAGTAGATAAGGTTTTTGAAAATAACAATAAAGACCGTAAATCTTTTTCATTATCAACATCTTGTAGAACGGGTAGTTTTATTAATTCAGAAGATTCAGACTGTAACCATGTAGAAATATGGCTATATAAACTATACCGCTGCCATGGTAACTTTTCGAATTTCGAAACATCAAAATTATTTTTTTGTAAACCAAGCAAGTAAAATCCACCATCAACCGAAGGGCCAATTATGGTTTTACCTAATGCCAATTGTTTCGCTGTTTTTTTAAGATGTTGTGTCTTTAAATGAGGAGTGTCATTACCAATTGTGATGATATTATCAAATCCTTTTTCAAAAACAGTAGCTATAGCGTTGGTAAATCGTTCACCAAAATTAGAACCTACTTGGTCTTTATCTGTAAAATGAAATGTGGGTAATCCTGTTTTTTTTGCTTTTAGAAGCGTGTTTTGAGTCAGCTTATCGAATAATTCTTCACTATTGGGAATAGACTTATTTGCCAATTCTTCCTTCGCGGAATTGGCAAATACCAAAATTGCAGTTGTGTGCAGTGTATTCAATTAAATTATCTTTCTCATTAATAAACTTACGTAAAAATATTGCAAAGGTTTTTTTTGTTTAACAAATATCCAAAACTTCTTACTTTAAGTCAAAATGTCAGTTTTAGACTAGTCAGTCGGTTTTTAAGGTTCAAAATGTGATATTAAACATCAATTTCAGGCATAAACAAACACTTAAATCTGTCCATAAGCACCTTTTTAGCTAATTTACTAGCGAGATTTTTACGTTGCAGACTAGTTAGTCTAAAAAAATCCTTAAAATTTCAACCAAATTTAGATAATTATTAGCATTTGCTTAACTAGCAGTGGCACAGCTATTGCTACTAGACTGTTAGAAGAATTTAATAAAATATTAATTATGAAATCAGACACAAATACAAAAAGTGCTTGGAAGATTTACTTCTTCTCAGCCATTATTGCCCTAGTAGTAAGTTATGGGGTTATTGAATTTAATAAACAAACGACAAAAGATGCTGTTGGGGTAACGGTTGTTGATTCTGTTCACGGTAGTCATGTACTTTATACTGCAGACAATGAGGGCAATATTAAGCCATTAGATTTTACAGAAACTTCTGAAAAGGTTTTAGATGCGGTAGTGCATATTAAGTCCACTCAAAATGGTACGTCTTATGGAAACCAAGGGGCCCGCGAGTTACCTGACCCATTTAAGGAATATTTTGGTGATATGTTTAAAGGGCAATCTCCAGAAGATATGCAGTCACGACCAAGGGTTGGCACTGGTTCTGGTGTCATTATTAATGATAAAGGGTATATCGTGACCAACAATCATGTTATTGCCAATGCAGATGAAGTCGAAGTAACTCTTTATAATAACCAGTCTTATAAAGCAACGGTTATAGGTACAGATCCAACAACAGATTTAGCACTGTTGCAGATTAAAGCCGATAATCTAAAAACAATGGCCTTGGTAAATTCTGATGATGTTGAAGTAGGAGAATGGGTGTTGGCAGTTGGTAATCCGTTAGGATTGAATTCTACGGTCACTGCGGGTATCGTTAGTGCTAAGGCCAGAAGTATCCATATCAATACAGACAAGTTTGCGGTTGAAAGTTTCATACAGACCGATGCTGCCATTAATCCTGGTAATAGCGGTGGTGCCTTAGTAAATCTTGATGGTAATTTAGTTGGAATCAATACAGCCATTGCTAGTACAACTGGAACTTATACCGGATATGGTTTTGCCGTACCTAGTAATATCGTTACCAAAGTGGTCGAAGATTTGTTAAAATATGGTAATGTACAACGTGGTATGTTGGGGGTTACTATTAGAACAATGGATGGTAATTTGGCTAAAGAGAAGGATGTGGCGTTTACCAAAGGAGTTTGGGTAGAACAAGTAGGTGAAGATAGTGGTGCAGATATGGCAGGTATTGAATCTGGCGATATCATTGTTAGTGTAAATGGAAAAGAAACAGGGACTTCACCAAGACTTCAAGAAATCATTGCGGGTAAAAGACCTGGTGATAAAGTTGCCATCATTGTTAATAGAAATGGTAAGGAGAAAGAGCTAGAGGTTGAACTTAAAAATTCTGAGGGTGGTACGAGTATCATTAAAAAGGAAGAGAATGAAGTTTTTAACCTTTTAGGTGCTGATTTTGAAAACGTGAACAAAGAACTAGCTAAAAAATTCGGGCTAGACGGCGGTGTTCAGGTGACAAAACTATATCCTGGAAAAATTAAAAAGGAAACCCAAATGCAAGAAGGTTTTATCATCACACATATAGATGGTAAACGGGTTAAGGATATTGAAGATGTAGCGTCTATTCTTGAAGGTAAAAAAGGCGGAGTCATGATAGAAGGTATCTACGAAGATGGTACTAAATATTATTATGCCTTCGGATTGGATTCATAGTCCTTGATTATACTTAATTTTATGCCGTGCAGATATTATTATTGGCACGGCATTTTTTTTGAAATCAATTCTAGATAGATGCAAACACGTTCAAAGTCCATAGGTTTAGTGCTTTCAGGTGGTGGAGTGCGCGGTATGGCGCATATAGGAGTAATAAAAGCGATGCAAGAGTTTGGCCTTGAAGCAACAGTTGTGGCAGGTAGTAGTGTGGGTGCTTTAGTAGGTGCATTATATTCAGCGGATAAGCCAATTGAAGACATGCTTCATTTTTTCAAGGATACACCCTTGTTCAAATACAATTATTTTGCTGTTGCTAAACCTGGCCTCATAAATACCGAACGGTTTATAAGTGCGTTTCAGCAATATTTTCCTGAAGATAGTTTTGAAGCTTTAAAGAAAGACCTACATGTAGTAGCTACAAATTTAGAGCAGGGGGAAGAGGTTTTTATTAATAAAGGGGAGTTGATTAGACCTTTGTTGGCATCGGCTGCATTACCACCGGTATTCAGCCCTATAGAATATAACGGAGCATTACATGCGGATGGAGGAATAATGAACAATTTTCCATCAGAACCAATTTTGAGTAGGGTCGAATATGTAATTGGTAGTAACGTTTCTTTAGTTTCTAAATTAGAGAAAAAACACCTCAATAATTCCTTTCAACTAACAGGTAGAGTTACGGGACTCATGATTTACGCCATCAACAGGGAGAAAATCAATAATTGTAACTTGATTATTGAACCTCAAGAATTGGAAAATATAGGTATTTTGGACCGTAGAGGTATAGAAAAGGCTTATGCCATTGGGTATGAAACGGCAGTTAGAACATTCGAAAAAGTTCTATAAAACCAATCAGGTACTGTTTAAATTCTAAAACCGATAAATTACCAAGATGGTTATCCTTTTACATGCGGCAATTTATACATCATCATAATCAACTTTTAAAGTAGGTGTTGTAGGATGCGCTTGGCAAGTAAGAATGAATCCGTCCGCTATTTCCTTATCCGTTAAAATCTGATTCATCACCATTTCTGCTTTTCCTTCAGTTACTTTGGCAATACAACTGCTACAAACACCACCTTGACATGAATACGGAGCATCAATGTTTTCTTTTAATACAGCGTCTAACACCAAGGACTTTTTATCCATTGTAAATTGAAATTCTTCGTCATCTAAAACAACAGTTATAGCGGTAGATCCTTCTGCTTGAATAGGAAGTTCTTCTTTAATTTCGGTTGGGGTAAAAAGTTCAAAATGAATCTTGTTCTTGTCAATACCATTATCTAAAAGGGTGTCTTGAACGGTGTTGATCATCGCTTCTGGGCCACATAGGTAGTAAGCATCAAAATCAACGTTTTTATGTTTGTTCTTTAAGGCATAATTAACGATTGAGGTATCAATACGGCCAAACAGAGCTTTGTCTTCGCGGGTTTGGCTATTGGTAAAGTAAACAAAAAACCGATTGGAATATTCTAATTCTAATTTCACTAAATCAGTATAGAACATAGTTTCTTCATACGATTTATTACCATAAACAAGCACAAATTTATTTTTGGTGTTATTATCCAAAACCTTTTTTACAATGCTCATTATCGGGGTAATACCACTGCCTGCCGCAAATGCTGCTACATTCTGAACTTCGTTAGTAGGATTATAGGTAAAACGCCCTTCGGGTTCCATTACTTCAAGTACATCACCAACTTGTAATTTATTATTGGCGTAGTTGGAAAATCCTCCTTTATCTACCATTTTAATACCAATAGTAATTCCATCTTTTTCTGGTGAGGAACTAATAGAATATGCTCTCCTTAATTCTTTACCCTTTATTTCTTTTTTGATGGTGATATATTGACCGGCCGTAAAAGCAAAGGTCTGTGCCAAATCTTTTGGGATAGCGAAAGTTACCGCTACTGAAGTTGGCGTTAATTTTTTAATATTCTTTACCGTTAGTGGGTGAAAATGCGACATATGATCTTTTCTTTAAATCGAGTACAAAATTAAGCATTGATTTTGCTAAATAATATGACATTGATCAAAAAATATAAATCACTATGTTTTTGTTTGACTGTTCAGTTTAAAAAACCCTTAACTTTTTTTCTGAAAATTTACATAAGAAATTGTCCATCATTTAATTTCTTAGAAATCAAGCTGTTTAAGAAAATTTAATACCTAAAAATCTTATGCATAAGAAAATTATGTATATTTAACAAGAAGCTTCGTTGTTAGTTGTGGCGGAGTAGCGTACAAAACGAAGACAAGGTAATGGCGAATTCAAAACTATATAAAGGAAGTTTAAATACCATCATACTTAAATTGTTAGATGAAGGTGGTAGAATGTATGGTTATGAGATTACACAAAAAGTAAAGGAAATAACAAAGGGTGAATTAAAGATTACGGAAGGAGCATTATATCCTGCATTACATAAACTTGAGGCTGAAGGGTTATTAGTTGTTGAAGTTGCAAAGGTAGATAATAGACTTCGTAAATATTATAAACTAACAGAGCAGGGAGTGAAGGAAAAAACAAATCGCTTGGTTGAATTAGAAGATTTTATTCGAAATATGGAGCAACTCGTGAATCCTAAATGGACTATTAACTAAAAATTGTTGCATGAAATTAGGACAAAATCAATTAGATGTTATAGAGAATTATCTTAACTGGAAGGAATTAGTTCAGGTAGATTTGAAGAACGAAGTATTAGATCACATGGCTAATTCTATTGAAGATAGAATGGAGGAAGATGAGGTCTCTTTTTCAATGGCATTTAAAGACGTTGTCGTAATATGGGAGAAAGAACTTTCAAATTATTCAAGTCCGTTAATAGGTTTATTATTTTCTGGCCCAAAAATGTTGATTTATAAGTGTGCAAAAGAGCTTAAACGAATATATTTACGAACAGGGGTAATCGCTTTGTTAATAACCATTTTGTTTACTATACTATCTAGAAAATTTGATAATACCCTATTTTTAGAATTTTCTCGAAACTTATTCGGGTATGCTTATTTTTTGGCTATTGGCATTATAGTCATACTTCATTTTGCAATAAGAAGAACAAAAACAAAAAGTTCATTTAGTTATCTTTTTAAAACACAAGCTGTTGGCTTTGGTTTTTTTTACATAATCCACTTTTAACTGATATGTTTGGTGTGTTTAAAAGTGGCGAATATGATTTTGTTGGATTTCTCGCGTATTCTATTATGTTGGTTTTTTCTTTTTCTTTCTTCCCCCTTTATAAAGCGCATTTAAAAGTATTTAATACTATTAATGCATGAAACTATCACAAGACCAAATACAAGAACTATACAAGTTTACTAGGGCTCATTATGTTGAGCATTATGACCTGCAAACCGAGCTGGTGGATCACCTTGCGAACGGCATCGAACAGCAGTGGGCACACTCCCCAAAACTTAGTTTTGATGAAGCCAAACAAATGGAGTTTAAAAAATTTGGTGTTTTTGGGTTTATGGATGTAGTAGCCGAACGGCAAAAGGCAATGGGTAAAAAATACCGTAAGATTATCTGGCGATTTTTTAAAGAATGGTTTCAGTTGCCAAAAATTCTTATAATGTTTTTAGTCATAGTTATTATTTCGGTTTTGCTTTACAATAGTACAGATGAGGAATGGAAACAAGGAATTGTCTTGGGATTGTCCTCGGTGTTGGCTTTAGGAGCTTTAGGATATTTTTTTATAACAAGAAAGAATCGAGAACTTGATATGATTAAAGGTGGAAAAAAGTGGATGTTAGGTGAAATGATTTTTCAATTTGGTGGTATTACACTGCTAAGTAATTTCTCTTTGCAACTTGGTTTGTCAACCATACATGCTGAAGGTTTTATCTTAAATAATATATGGTTTGATGTTTCCTTTGCCATAGTTTGGACTTCTGTTGCTTTAGTAAGTTATGTAGCCATGTTCGTAATCCCCTCCAAAGGTGAAGAATTACTGGCAGAAACCTATCCAGAATATAAAATCACACAAAATCTGTAACAAATACCAGTTTTCCTTACCAATACGCTGAACACTAAAACCAACCACCCTATGTTCAAACAATTTACTTCGTTACAATGGAAGTCTTTTTTTAGATCTTCCAACCTGGGCAAAAGTCTTGGTATAAAGATCCTGATGGGATTCTTTGGTGTCTACATGCTAGTATCCCTTGCAGGTTTAGGGGCGGGAATGTATTTTATCCTTAGGAAAATTTTTCCGGATCAAAGTCCCATGTGGAGTATTAGTCAATATTTCATTTACTGGGTTCTAATTGAATTATTTCTAAGGTATTTTATGCAAAAATTACCAGTGATGGATATTAAACCATTCTTGACCACACCAGTAAAGAAAAGCACTATTGCCCATTATATATTGGGTAGATCAGCAGCATCAATTTATAATTTGTTGACCCTCTTTTTTATAATTCCTTTTGCTATTGTGCTTCTTTTTAATAGTTACCCTGGGTTAAATGTATTGCTTTGGGTTGTAGCGGTTATGGCAATTGTTCTTTGTATCAATTACTTGAATCTTTTAATTAATAAGAACGAAAAAGCACTAATTGGTATAGCAAGTATTTTAATCATTGGTTATGGATTAGATTATTTTGGCATTTTCTCTATTAAGGAATTACTAGCTCCTGTTTTCCATGCACTTTATGCGTATCCGATAACAGTACTCATACCAATTGTTTTAGCTTTCGGTATATACTATATCAACTATAAATTTCTAAAGGATAAAATTTATTTGGATGCGAAATTAAAATCTAAAAAAGTAGAAGCCAATACTTCTGATTTAGCCTGGACAAAGCGCTTTGGAGAAATGGGTTCGTTTTTGCAGCTCGATTTAAAAATGATTTGGAGAAACAAACGTACTAAATCACAGGTCTTTATTTCTTTACTTTTTGTCTTTTATGGATTAATATTTTACACCGTAGATGTGTATAGCAGCATGGTGCCCATGAAGGCCTTTGTAGGTATTTTTATGACAGGTATTTTCTTAAGTAATTTTGGTCAATTTATACCAGCATGGGATAGTAGTTATTATAGTATGATGATGTCTCAGAACATACCTATGCGTAAGTATTTAGAGTCAAAAGTAATCTTAATTTCCGTTAGTGTAGTCTTTATGTTCCTGTTGACTATACCCTATGTATACTTCGGTTGGGAAGCTTTAGCTATAAATTTTGGCTGTGCGCTGTATAATTTAGGAGTAAATATACCGGTCATTTTATATTTCGGTTCCTTCAATAAAAAACGAATAGAATTAGATCAAAGTCCGTTTGGTAATATGCAAGGTACTAGCGCTACACAATTTCTAATTATGCTTCCGGTTCTTGTGGTTCCAATAATCTTATTCTCCATATTTTATTACGTATTTAATATACAAGTAGCAGTAATTGTACTTTCCGTTTTAGGAGTTATCGGTTTTGCCATGAAGAATTACTTGTTGAACTTAATTACAGAACAATACAAAAGAAAAAAATACGGAATGATTGCTGGCTTTAAGGAAAAGGCAAGTTAAAAGGGTAGTACAGTACTAGTTCTTTTTATAATTACAAATTCGAATATTCAGATATGATTACAATAGAAAATTTATCAAAAAAATACGGTTCACAAATAGTTTTAAATATTGGAGAATTATCAATCCCTACGGGGCAAAGTTTCGGTTTAGTAGGTAATAATGGTGCGGGTAAAACTACCCTTTTTAGTCTTCTACTCGATTTAATTCAGCCTACAACGGGTCATATCATTAATAATGATGTTCAAGTGAACACTAGTGAAGAGTGGAAACCTTTTACGTCATCGTTTATTGATGAAACTTTTTTAATAGGGTATTTAACCCCCGAAGAGTATTTCTACTTCATTGGCGACTTACGTGGGCAAAACAAAGCAGATGTTGATGCATTACTGTCTGAATATCAAGATTTTTTTCATGGCGAGATTTTAGGGCAGAAGAAGTACCTAAGAGACTTATCTAAAGGAAATCAAAAGAAAGCGGGTATTGTTGCATCGTTTATAGGAAACCCGAAAGTGGTTATTTTAGATGAACCTTTCGCCAATTTAGATCCAACTACGCAAATACGTTTAAAACAGATAATAAAGGAGTTGGCAGAAAAGAAAGATGTTACTGTATTGGTTTCTAGCCACGACCTAATTCATGTTACCGAAGTATGTGAACGTATTGTAGTTTTAAATAAGGGAGAAGTGGTAAAAGATATTCAAACATCGACCGAAACATTAAAAGAATTAGAGGTCTTCTTTGCAGGATAGCGGCATTGAATGGTAAAATGTCAATGTAGTACATCGACAAATCACTTTTTTGTTCAAAAAATCAAAAAACCGACCATATGGTCGGTTTTTTAGTAATGTAAAGTCTTTAAAAGACGATGAACTTTTAATCGTATCGATTATCGGATAAAATTTGAATAAATCACGTTGGTTTTGAATTGAAACAAACTACCTAGTCGGTTTTTGTGTAATGTGAAAGCCAGCTCAAGTGTATAATACTTGAAAATAAAAATACGTTTTACCGATGAACCGTATAATAATATGGCTGTTTTTAAGTTAAACATACATACGTAGATCATCTATTTTGAACCTTAGAAAAAAACTTATTTTATCCGGTGTTTTGGCAACCATGCTCTTTAATGCATGTTCAACCAAAAAAGATGCCTTAATAAATCGCAAATGGCACGCATTAAATACCAAATACAACACCTTGTATAATGGTAATATCGCATTTGAAGAAGGCCGTAACACTTTAAATGATACCTATCAAGATGACTACTTTGAAGTTTTGCCAGTAGAACGTTTAGCCGTAAGTGGTGAAATAAAACTTGATTCAGAAGACAACAATCCTAATTTTCTTATTGCTGAAGAGAAAGCGACAAAAGCAATTCAGAGGCATAGTATGGATATTAAGGATGAAGAGCGAAACCCTGAAATAGACGAAGCTTTTTTATTGTTGGGTAAAGCACGTTATTTTGACGAGCGCTATATTCCTGCATTAGAATCTTTTAATTACATACTAAATAAGTACTCTGAAAGCGATAAACTTAACGAAGCCAATATTTGGCGAGAAAAAGTGAACATTCGTTTAGAAAATGAAGATTTAGCGATTAAGAATCTTAAGCGCTTAATGAAGTTTGAGCAATTGAAAGATCAAGAGTATGCCGATGCAAGAGCGATGATGGCGCAAGCATTTATAAATCTTAATGCACCCGATACAGCAGTGCAAAATCTTAAAATTGCATCGCATTACACCAAAAAGAATCCCGAAAAGGGAAGGTATTATTATATCATAGGGCAACTTTATAACCAATTAGGCTATAAAGACAGCGCTAATTACGCTTTTGATAAAGTCATTGATTTAAACAGGAAATCGCCAAGAGTCTATATGATCAATGCCGAGATTCAAAAATTAAGAAACACCAAAATATCAAACGAGAATAAGGAAGAGGTTTTAGAGTATTTGACTGAAATGGAATTGAATAGGGAGAACAGACCTTTTTTAGATAATATTTTCAGACAGCTGGCAGAGTTTCATTTAGAACAAGAATCTGATAGTTTGGCGTTGCTATATTTTAATAAATCGCTTAGGGCTACACAGAATAAACCAAAACTGAATGCTCTCAACTATGAAAATTTGGCTGAGTATAATTTTGATGAAAGTATTTATAAGGCTGCAGGAGGCTATTATGATAGCGTGCTTACGAATCTTGATGATAACTCGAAGAAATACAGGTCTATTAAAAGGAAGCTCGATAACCTAGAAGATGTAATAAAATACGAAGATATAGTTCAGTATGCCGATAGTGTCATAACACTGTATAATATGCCTAAGGAAAAGCAATTGGCTTATTTTGGAAAGCATATTGAAAACTTACAAAAAGAGAAAGAAGCAGCCGAGAAGAAAGAGAAAGATAGAATTACTGATGGTTTCGTCGCCTTTAATAAAAGCAAGGGCGGAAAGGAAAATAAAGGAAAGTTCTATTTTTATAACATTACTAGTTTAGGCTACGGACAAAACGATTTTAAGAACAAGTGGGGAAATCGAGAGCTGACAGATGATTGGCGTTGGTCAGACAAATCTAGAGTAAATGTTAAAGATGACATTGCTCAAAACACCACTAGTATTACCGATAGTTTAAGTACGATAAGTGACGATGAGAAATTTTCTCTTGAATATTATATGGATCGTTTACCAACTGATGTAGCGGTAATCGATAGCCTAAAAACAGAACGTAATTTTGCTAATTATCAATTAGGATTGATTTATAAAGAGAAGTTCAACGAAAATTTATTGGCAGCTGGTAAACTAGAAGATGTTTTAGCATCCAATGCCGAAGAAAGATTAATTCTACCTTCTAAATACAATCTGTATAAGATTTATGAAGAGGTCGACAGTCCGTTAATGAATGCGATGAAGAATGATATCATAACAAATCATTCAGATTCTAGATATGCTGAAATTTTATTGAATCCGCAAGCGGTGTTGGCCGATAATTCTGATAGTCCAGAAAAGCGATATGAAAATTTATTCAAAAAATTTAAGGAGCAGGAATTTTTACAAGTGATTACTGGTGCTGAGGAGAACATCAACAGATTTACTGGAGATCCAATAGTGCCTAAGTTTGAAATGTTGAAAGCGAATGCCATTGGAAGGCTGCAAGGTTTCGAGCTGTTTAAAGAAGCTCTTAATTATGTCGCGTTAACGTACCCGAATAATCCCGAAGGTAAAAAGGCAGAACAAATGGTAGCGGAGCAGTTGCCAAAATTAGAACCTAAAGAATTTTCACCAGAGACGGATTCGAAGGGAACGTCTAACTGGAAAGTAGTTTTTCCGTTTAAGAGAAGTAATAACCAAAAGGCTTTAAAATTGATGGAATTGTTAGTGAAGTCCATCGAAGATCTTCGTTACAAAAATATTGTATCAAAAGATATTTACAATCTTGAAGATCAATTTGTGGTAGTACATGGCTTTAAATCTAAAGATTTTGCACTTGGCTATGCCGAGCTTCTAAAAAACAATAAGGATTACCGAGTTGCTGATGAGAATTTTGTAGTTTTATCCGAGAACTATAAGATTATACAGGTACATAAGAATATAATCGATTATAGAAATACGCTTTTAACCCCAAAACCGTGAACAATGTTTTCAGACAGACAAAAACCTAAGGCTATGAATGAAATAGGAGGGCAACCCAACAGAATTGAAAAGAATACTAAGATAAAAGGAGATATCATTTCCGAAGCAGATTTTCGTATCGACGGTAAGCTAGATGGTAATGTAAAAACATCTGGTAAAGTTGTTATAGGTAAAGACGGCTACATACATGGTAAAGTAGAATGTGTGAATGCTGATATTGAAGGTAGCTTTAATGGTGAGCTTTTAGTAACTGACTTATTATCTTTAAAAGCATCTGCAGTTATAGAGGGTACAGTAACAGTTAGTAAATTGGCTGTTGAACCAGGCGCAACCTTCAACGCTGCATGTACAATGGGCGGGAAGAAAGGCTCGGGTAACAACGCAGGCTTTAAATCAGCAAACAGCAATGATACCGCAAAAGCCTCGTGAAAATAAGTCCGAACTTTTAAGAACAGCTGCAAGCTTATCTGGTATTGCTATTCAAATGGGTGCTACAATGTTTTTGGGCAATCTTTTAGGAGAATGGCTAGATGTAAAATTCGAAAAAACATATTTAGAAGACACGGTTACATTACTTGCCGTATTTTTGTCCATATACTTGGTCATTAAAAAAGTAATGACCTTAAATAAATAGGGTCAATTGCTTAAAAATATTCTCATAATAATAGTCGTGTTCCTTTTCGTGGGCACGACTTCTTATTTTTTACATCCTTTTCTTTTAGTAGAAGAGCATCAATTTTTTGTACCATTACTTAAGAAAGCATATCTATTTCATTTTAGTTTTTCTCTGATTTTAATACTAGCGTTCATTATTCTTGCTCGATACGATAAGTATTTTGTGCAATTAGGATTTATATATATGGGACTGTTGGTTTTTAAGATTGTGGTTTTCGCAGCCCTTTTTTATCCACAACTTTTAGGAGAGAATTTGTTATCTAGTTTTTATAGGTCTTCCCTATTAATTCCTGTTATTGTATTTTTGCCGCTTGAAGTGATTTTCATTTCAAAAATAATGCGAGGCAAAAAAGCTAAAATTTAAAGCTCTAAATTTGCGCAGATTAGGTTAATAATAATTACTTTTGCGCAAAATTTCAAGAGCTAATTTTTTGAAAAAGAAATAATGAAGAAAGTTTTAGAAACATTGAAAACGGCAACACTACTTTTCGTACTATGTTTTTCCTTACAAGGATTTGCATCTTCTGATGAGGATCAAAACCTTGAGGTAGATACTAAAGATGAGGTAGATGCGTATATTCAGCATCACATTAAAGATGCTCATGACTTTCATTTGTTTTCGTATACCTCTAACGGTGAGCGTAAACATGTTGGTTTTCCATTACCTGTAATTGTATGGTCTAGTAATGGTCTTGCAACATTTATGTCTTCTGCTTTTCATCATGATGATGATGGTAAGGTGGTTGTTGAACGAAATGGTTCAAGTTTTGTAAAATTTCATAGTAAGATTTACGAATTAAATGCAGGTGCTTCTCAAGTTGAATTCGACGAAACGCATCACGCGACCAACGCAGATAAAGTTTTAGATTTTTCTATTACAAAAAGTGTCTTTGGTATTTTATTAATTGGTCTGTTTATGTTGATTGCATTTTCTTCGTTGGCAAGACAGTATAAAAATAAAAGTATTCCAACAGGTTTTGGTAGAGTTTTAGAGCCACTAGTACTTTATGTAAGGGATGAAATTGCGCGTCCAAATATTGGCGAAAAAAGATATCGTCAATTCACAGGTTACTTATTGACCGTATTCTTTTTTATCTGGATTTTGAACTTATTAGGTCTTACACCTTTCGGTTTTAATGTTACTGGCCAGATAGCTGTAACGGCGGCTTTGGCAATCTTTACCTTGGTTATATACACTTTTAGTGGAAATAAAGATTATTGGATGCACATATTATGGATGCCAGGTGTACCGGTTCTAATCAGACCAGTATTGGCAGTCATTGAATTGGCAGGAGCATTGGTCATCAAGCCATTCTCATTGTTAGTGCGTTTGTTTGCAAACATTTCAGCAGGGCATATTGTTGTGATGAGTTTAATTGCTATTATGTTTACATTAAAAAAGAGTTTAGGTGTTGTTGGTGCAACGGGTCTTTCTTTAGTATTATCATTTTTCATCACTTTAATAGAAGTTTTGGTAGCTTTTTTACAGGCATATATTTTCACTATGCTTTCAGCACTATTTATAGGTATGGCAGTGGCAGAACATGATCACGATCATGAGCACGATACACATGGTCATGATGTGCCAGACGCGGAAGATGTAAGAGGAGATTTTATTTAACGAGAGTTTTTTTAATTTAATTATATAAATCAGTTTACTATGTACAATTTAATTGGAGCAGGTTTAATCGTAATCGGAGCAGGTATTGGACTCGGTCAAATCGGTGGTAAGGCAATGGAAGGTATTGCTCGTCAGCCAGAAGCGACAGGAAAAATTCAAACTGCGATGATTATTATCGCTGCACTTTTGGAAGGTTTGGCATTCGGTGCCTTGTTCTTAGGAAAATAGGAACACAAAGACCAAAGAACATTCTCCTGCAACGGTTGGTTGCAGGAAGTGTTTTTTAATTTTTGATTTAGTATTTAAAAAAATAAGATATGGAGATTTTAATTAACGATTTTTCACCGGGTTTATTTGTTGTAATGACAATTTTATTTTTAGGATTGATTTTTCTAATGGTAAAATTTGCTTGGAAACCTATTTTAAGTTCTCTTGACGAAAGAGAGTCAGGTATTAAAGATGCATTGGCTGCTGCTGAGAAAGCTCGTACCGATATGCAAAATTTACAGGCTGACAATGAAAAAATGCTTCAAGAGGCACGTGCTGAGCGTGAGTCTATGTTAAAAGAAGCACGTGAAATCAAAGAAAAAATGATTTCAGATTCTAAAGAACTAGCTAAAGTAGAAGGGGATAAAATGTTAAAGCAGGCGCAAGTGGCAATAGAAAGCGAAAAGAAAGCGGCTGTTGCAGATATTAAAAACCAAGTTGCAGAATTGTCTGTTGCCATTGCTGAGAAGGTTATAAAGGAAGAGTTGTCCAATAGCGAAAAGCAATTGAAGTTAGTAGATTCATTGTTGAGCGATTTAAAACTTAACTAAGAAATATAATGAGCGAATCAAGAGCAGCATTACGTTACGCAAAGGCAATATTAGATATGGCCAAGGAAAAGAAAGCCTTGACTGCTGTTGAGAAAGATATGCGTTCAATCGCAGCTACTATTTCCGATAGTAAAGAGTTGAGAGATGTTCTTGCTAGCCCTGTAGTATCTGGTAGTTCTAAAAGGAATGCATTAGCAGAAATCTTTAAGGGTAGCGATGCTATAACAGAGGGTTCAATTAGCATGTTAGTGGATAACAAGCGTATTGGAATGCTTAATGAAGTAGCATTAAAATATATTATACTTAATGAGCAATTGAAAGGAAAAGGCGTAGCTTACGTGACTACTGCAGTACCTTTAAATGCTGAAATGGAAAAAAAGGTTTTAAAGCAAGTTGCTAATATTACTGGTGACGAAGTAACCATTGAGAATAAAATTGATGAAAGTATCATAGGTGGATTCATTTTAAGAATAGGTGACTTACAATATGATGCAAGTATCGTTAATAAGCTAAATAATATTAAAAGAGAATTTTCGAATAGTCTATAATAACTATATAAGGCTTCAGATGTTTACATCTATCGCCTAATATCTTATATCTAATTAAAAATGGCAGGAGTAAAAGCCGCTGAAGTATCAGCAATTTTAAAGAAACAATTATCAGGATTTGATGCTACCGCAACTTTAGACGAAGTAGGTACTGTTTTACAGGTAGGTGATGGTATCGCAAGAGTCTACGGACTGGCAAATGCCCAATATGGGGAATTAGTTGAGTTTGACGGCGGACTTGAAGGTATCGTTTTGAACCTTGAAGAAGATAACGTTGGTGTGGTTCTTTTAGGACCTTCTAAATCAGTTGGTGAAGGCGATACTGTTAAACGTACGCAACGAATTGCATCTATTAAAGTTGGTGAAGGAATTGTTGGTCGTGTGGTTGATACTTTAGGTACGCCAATAGACGGCAAGGGGCCTATCTCTGGTGAAACTTATGAAATGCCATTGGAGCGTAAAGCACCAGGGGTTATTTATAGAGAGCCTGTAACAGAGCCAATGCAAACGGGTATTAAAGCTATTGATGCTATGATTCCAGTGGGTAGAGGACAAAGAGAATTGGTGATTGGTGACCGCCAAACTGGTAAGACTACAGTTTGTATCGATACCATTTTAAATCAAAAAGAATTTTACGATGCAGGTGAGCCTGTTTATTGTATATATGTAGCAATTGGTCAGAAAGCCTCTACGGTAGCTGGTATTGCTCAAGTATTGGAAGATAAAGGAGCTATGGCCTATACTACAATTGTAGCGGCTAATGCATCTGACCCTGCACCAATGCAAGTATATGCACCTTTTGCAGGTGCTTCTATCGGGGAGTATTTCCGTGATACTGGTCGTCCAGCATTAATTATATATGATGATTTGTCAAAACAAGCGGTTGCATATCGTGAGGTGTCTCTTTTGTTAAGAAGACCACCAGGACGTGAGGCTTATCCAGGTGACGTTTTCTACCTACACTCTAGATTGTTAGAACGTGCGGCAAAAGTGATTAATAATGATGCAATTGCTAGAGAAATGAACGATTTGCCAGAGGTGTTAAAGCCAATGGTAAAAGGTGGAGGTTCATTAACTGCATTACCTATTATTGAAACGCAAGCGGGTGACGTTTCTGCTTATATCCCAACTAACGTAATTTCTATTACTGATGGTCAGATATTCTTAGAGCAAGATTTATTCAACCAAGGGGTAAGACCAGCGATTAACGTAGGTATTTCTGTATCTCGTGTTGGTGGTAACGCACAGATTAAATCAATGAAGAAAGTTGCAGGTACGTTGAAATTAGATCAAGCACAGTTCCGTGAATTAGAAGCGTTCGCAAAATTTGGTTCAGATTTAGATGCTGCTACGTTGAATGTTATTGAAAAAGGACGTAGAAACGTTGAAATATTAAAGCAAGCTCAAAACGATCCTTTTACTGTTGAAGATCAGGTTGCAATTATCTATGCAGGTTCTAAAAACTTGTTAAGAGATGTGCCAGTAGAGAAAGTAAAAGAATTCGAACGTGATTATTTAGAATTTCTTAATGCGAAGCATAGAGATGTTTTAGACACGTTGAAGGCTGGTAAACTTACAGACGAGGTTACTGATACTTTAACTGCGGTATGTAAAGATCTTTCTGCTAAATATAAAAAATAAACTAGTACATAGTACTGAGTAAAAAGTACAAAGTGTTTTGCTTAACAATGTTGAACGATATGCTTTGTACTTATTACTAAATACGCTAAAGTATGGCTAACTTAAAGGAAATACGGAATAGGATTTCATCGGTTTCATCAACGATGCAGATTACCAGTGCTATGAAAATGGTTTCTGCTGCTAAATTGAAGAAGGCACAAGACGCTATTACGGCAATGAGACCTTATGCCGATAAACTAACCGAATTACTTCAAAATTTAAGCGCTAGTTTAGAAGGGGATTCAGGTAGTGTATATGCCGATAATCGTATTGTAAAAAAGGTTTTGATTGTTTCCATAACTTCAAATAGAGGTCTTTGTGGTGCTTTCAATACTAATATTTTAAAGCAATCGGTTAATCTTGCCGAAAATGTACATGCCGGTAAAGAAGTAGATTTTATTGCTGTTGGAAAAAAGGCAAATGACTTTTTAGGGAAACGTTTTAATGTTATTGCTAACCACAGTGGCGTTTATGATGACTTGACGTTTGACAATGTAGCTGAGATAGCAGAAAGTTTAATGCTGCTTTTTACAAACGGAGCTTATGACCGTATTGAAATTGTATATAACAAATTCAAAAATGCGGCTACTCAAATTGTAATGACAGAGCAGTTTTTACCTATCGTTCCATTGGAAGTTGAAGGTAATGTGAGTGCAGATTATACATTCGAGCCTTCTAAGATTGAAATTATTGAGCAGTTGATTCCTAAATCTTTAAAGACACAATTATATAAAGGTATTAGAGATTCGTTTGCTAGTGAACACGGAGCTCGTATGACAGCGATGCATAAGGCAACTGATAACGCGACTGAAATGCGTGATCAATTGAAATTAACATATAACAAAGCAAGACAAGCCTCAATTACTAATGAAATCTTAGAAATTGTAGGTGGCGCAGAAGCACTAAATAATTAAGAGTCATTGCTGGTATAGTAAAGCAAATTTTTTATTATAAAATATACTCATATGTAAAACCTCACTTTAATGTGGGGTTTTATTTTTTAATGGGTTTTAAAACCTTTTTTATCCGACTTTTGCCTTGACCATGAAATCAAAAAAGACAGCCTTACTTTTTATCTTTATTACTATTCTAGTTGATGTAATCGGCATCGGCATAATTCTTCCCATAATTCCTGATTTGATTATGGAATTGACAGGAGAAGGAAATCACATGGCAATCATCTATGGCATGTGGCTTACGACAGCTTTTGCAGGAATG
The DNA here is from genome assembly GCF_900167935.1 of Maribacter arcticus. Taxonomy (GTDB): domain Bacteria; phylum Bacteroidota; class Bacteroidia; order Flavobacteriales; family Flavobacteriaceae; genus Maribacter; species Maribacter arcticus. Next base: position 76,675 of record NZ_FUYL01000005.1, read on the forward strand.
CAATTTTTATTTTCACCAGTTCTTGGAGAAATTTCTGATAAATTTGGTAGACGCCCCATATTACTTCTAGCGCTTTTTGGTTTGAGCATTGACTATATGATTCATGCTTGGGCCCCAACGATAGCTTGGCTATTTTTAGGAAGATTTTTGGCAGGTATTACTGGGGCAAGTTTTACGGTTGCCTCTGCGTACATTGCAGATGTAAGTACTAAGGAAAATAAGGCGAAAAATTTCGGATTAATTGGAGCCGCTTTTGGTGTTGGGTTTATTATAGGCCCTGGTATTGGTGGATTTTTCGGAGAAATCGATATTAGATTGCCTTTTTATATAGCAGCAGGACTAACATTTGCCAACTTTTTATTCGGTTATTTCTTTGTTCCAGAATCTTTGGCTCCAGAAAACAGAAGGCAAATCAATTATATAAAAATGATTCCTGGCGTTTCTTTAGTGGCGTTACGTAATTATAAAGGACTCTTATTACTAATCTCTGCTTTCTTTTTGGCCAATCTTGCAGGCCAAGCTTTGCCTTCTACATGGTCATATTATGGTATAGAGCGTTACGACTGGAATCCTAGGCAAATCGGTATATCTTTAATGGTCGTTGGTTTGCTCGTTGCTATAGTGCAAGGTTTTTTGGTAGGGGTATTGGTAAAAAAGTTTGGCAAACGAAAAATTATTATTTACGGTTTTTTACTTTGGACAGTTGGTATGTTTTTATTCTCATTCGCAAAAGAACCTTGGATGCTTTATGCTTTCTTGATTCCTTATGCACTTGGTGGAATCGCTGGCCCTACAGTACAAGGTGTAATTTCGAACCAAGTTTCTGAAAAGGAACAAGGAATTTTACAAGGCTCCATTACCGGACTTGTCAGTGTTACAGCAATTTTGGGGCAACTTATTTTCTCACCCGTATTTTACTATTTTATACGTCCTGAGGGCACCATATATTTCCCGGGCGCCCCATATGCCTTGGCGGCCTTATTCTTATTAGCAGCCTTTATTTTAGCTTTTACTGCTATAAAACGAATGAATGTTGAGCCAGAATGATAGTATTATCCCAAGATTTAGGGTCTCTGAAGTATTAAAAAGTAAATTAAGGGTGAATACTAATTTTCAATAATAACTATACTTACAAAAACTAACTTTGTAAACAGGGTTTTAATAGGTACATTTATTGCTTCAATTTAAGGTGTTTGAATCCACTCAAAAAACTTTTTAAACAAACTGCAATCTATGGCTTGGCAACTGTCTTGCCAAGGATGATTTCATTCCTTTTGGTTCCTATCTATACCGATGTAATGGCTCCTGGTAAATATGGTGAAATCACTCTTATTTTTTCGTGGTTCGCTATCTTTAATGTGTTTTTGGCATATGGCATGGAAACTGCATTTTTTAGGTTTTATAAAGAAGCAGATAACCGTAAGAAAGTAGTAAGTACATCATTGCTTTCTATAATGGGTTCAACGATACTATTGGTCCTAATAGGTATCCTTTTTAAGGAAAAGCTATCGATTGCTTTAAATATCGACTTACCTTTCATGAACTACGTGCTTGGAATATTGGCATTAGACGCTCTTGCTATTATACCATTTGCATGGTTAAGAGCAAACGAAAAGCCTATGCGTTATGCTATTGTGAAAATATTAAATGTTTCACTCAATTTAGGGTTCACTTTATTTTTCTTAATTCTGTTACCCAAAATGGCAGATGGAACTTCAACCGGATTTCTAAACTCTATTTATAAGCCTGATTATGAAATACCATACATACTAATTTCTACCTTAATTGCAAGTGGTGTTACCTTATTATTAATGATTAGGGTTTATATACGTCGACCATATGTATTCGACACTGTTTTGTGGAAGCGAATGGTAAGGTATGCAATGCCGGTTATGGTTGCGGGAATAGCTTTCACGATTAATGAGGTATTTGACCGTTACTTGTTATCAGAATTATTACCAGTAGATATAGCAAAAAGTGAAATGGGTAAGTATTCAGCCTGTTATAAGCTAGCGTTGTTCATGACTTTATTTGCTACCGCTTTTCGAATGGGAATTGAACCATTTTTCTTTAGTCATTCTGATACTAAAAATCCACAAAAAGCTTATGCTCAGATTACCAACTACTTTGTGGTTTTGGGGAGCATAATTTTAGTTGCGGTAGTTGTTTTCTCCGATGTGCTTAAACAATTTTTAGTATTAAACGAGGCTTATTGGGAGGCTATGCCAATTGTGCCTTTAATTGTTTTGGCAAGTTTTTTCTTGGGAATATATCATAACCTATCAGTTTGGTACAAGGTTACCGATAAAACGATTTATGGTGCTTATATATCTCTGATTGGTGCGGTGGTTACTATAGTTATTAATTTTGTTTTCATTCCTTATTTTGGTTATATGGCATCAGCTGTAGCAACAGTTTCTGCCTATGGAACTATGATGATGTTGTCATTTTATTTTGGACGCATGTATTATCCTATTCCTTATAACTTTAGAAAAATTAGCTTTTATTTAGTAGTGTCTATCTTATTTTCCATCCTTTCATTTTACATTTTTGATAGAAATCTTTTTGTAGGCATACCACTGTTATTGTTGTTCTTGGGCTTAGTTTATAAACTTGAGTTTGAGAACCTTAAAAAATTATATTTAAATAGATGAACATAAAAATAATCAACAAGTCGAATCACGAGTTGCCTAATTATGAAACTAGCGCATCTGCTGGTATGGACTTGAGAGCAAATCTTTCAGAATCCATAACACTTCAGCCCTTGGATAGAAAAATTATACCTACTGGTCTTTTTTTGGAACTTCCTATTGGTATTGAGGCTCAAGTGAGACCAAGAAGCGGGCTTGCAGCTAAAAAAGGAGTTACAGTACTTAACGCTCCTGGCACGATTGATGCTGATTACCGTGGTGAAGTAGGGGTCATTTTGGTCAATTTATCTAACGAACCTTTTACTATTGAAAATGGCGAACGAATTGCTCAAATGGTGATAGCTCAACATGAGCGTGCAGAATGGAGCCTTGTAGATTCGTTATCGGAAACAGCAAGGGGCGAAGGTGGTTTTGGAAGTACTGGTGTCAAATAAGTTATTTACACAATATTATATGCTCAAGGGTTAGTATGAAAAAATTGTTCTTTTTGGTGATTGGAATTAGTGGATTTTTTTCACTGACGACAATCTATGCCCAAGAAGAACGAGACATAGAAGTTGAACAAAGTGCTGAAGTCTTTTTAGAAGAGTATTCCGATGCTTTTCAAGAGAATTTTTTCGAGGGATTAAAGCAAATGGGAATTAGAAATTATGACAGGGCGATAACTTACTTTTTAGAATGTAAAAGGTTACAACCTCAAAATACGGTGGTCGCGTTTGAATTGGCAAAATTTCACCTTTATGACAAACAATTTGAAGTTGCACAAGAATATGCGCTGGAGGCTGTGCAAGGTGAACCAGAAAATTACTGGTACGCAGAAACATTAATTAATATAGTTGAAGCTAGAAAATCAGTTTTAGAAGATATCAAAGATGAATTACCCTTTAATAATTCTGAGTTGAAAAGTAATATAGCAGAGATTTATTTTTTAAAGGGAGATTATGTAACTGCTCAATCTATTTTAAAAAAATTAAAAGCAACAAAAGGGAACGAGCGATTAAATCAACGAATAAATGATTCGCTCGAAATACAAAAAGAAAAGATTACCTCAGTAGGGGTGTCAAGCAAGAAGGTTTCTAGTGAAGAATTGAATAGTGTAGAGGAATACAAGTCGACAATAAATGAGTTGCTAAAGACTAACCTTGATGCGGATAAATTATTATTTACCTCAGAAGAGGCTATGGAACGTTTTCCTTCACAGCCATTTTTTTATTATGCGAACGGCACTGCCTTAAACCGTTCACAAAAACATAACGATGCTATAGAAATTTTGGAAACCTCTTTAGATTATTTGATTGACGATATAGTGTTGGAAAATAAAATTTATAAAGAATTGGCTTTTGCGTTTACCGCAATCAACAATACGACAAAGGCAAATATGTACCTTAGTAAAATAAAACCTGGTTTTTAGATGATGAAGTTTTTGAGAGGGATTACTATAAAGCATACATTGTTGATGGCATCAATAGTGATAATGGCTTCTTGTAAAAGTACAAAGGTCGTTACGGGAGGAACTGTTGATGAGAAATTATCGGCTAAATCTGTGATAAAGGCGCATTATCAAAATCAGGCTAATTTTAAAACATTGAATGGTAAGGTGAGAGTAAGTTATTCTGATGGAGAATCTTCACAAAATGTTTCGGTCAGTATACGAATGGAAAAAGACAAGGCCATTTGGATGAGCGCCCCTTTGGGTATCGTTAAAGCTTATATTACACCCGACCGTGTTTCGTTTTACAATAAATTACAAAATGAATACTTTGATGGAGATTTTTCATATTTAAGTGATTTATTAGGGACAGAAGTTGATTTTTCTATTTTACAGAATCTTTTAACGGGCCAAGCTATTGTAGATTTAAGGCTAGAAAAATACGGGATTGATATTTCAGAAGACTCATATCGATTAACTCCTAAATTACCAGGAGCCCTTTATAAAACCTTATTCAGAATTGAGCCTAAAAATTATAAAATTGCTTTACAGCAACTTTCACAACCTTTACAGAAAAGGTTGTTAGAGATATCTTATGAGAATTATCAAATCTTAGATAAAGAGATACTGCCAAATGAAATTATAATTAGGGCAATTTCTAAAGACAGTGAGAATAATATAGCCCTAGAATTCAGGAACATTGAATTAAATGGCGCAGTTAATTTTCCGTATTCCATACCAAAAGGTTTTAAAGAAATAGAGCTATAATCACATGCAGTTAAAACTACAACATGGCCTTTTATTTTTGTTGTTGGTCACTACTATGGCGTGTTTTGGTCAAACTAGCGAGCAAAAAGCTTTAGAGGAAAAACGTGAACAACTACAATCTGAGATTAGAAATATTAACCGTTTACTTTTTGCTGAGAAGAAAGAAAAAGGAAATGTTTTAGATCAAATGGAAGCACTGGATAAGAAAATTACGGTGCGTCAACAATTAATACGTGTTACCAATCAACAATCTAATTTGTTGAACCGTCAAATCAGCACAAATATTAGGAATATAGGAAAGCTAAAATCTGAATTACAAGAAATTAAGGATGAATATGCCAAGATGATTCAGAAATCATATCAAAATAAGTCTAAGCAAAATAGATTAATGTTTTTGTTGTCTTCTGAAAGCTTTTTTCAGGGTTTTAAGAGGCTTCAATATATGAAGCAATATACTGACTACAGAAAAGAGCAAGGAGCTCAGATAATGGCTAAAACTGAGGAATTATCTCGCTTAAACTCTGACCTAAACGAAGAGCGAAAAGTAAAAGAGGTATTACTCGCTCAAAATAAGAAAGCAAAGGATCAATTATTCGCTGAAATACAAACACAAAAAGCATTGTTAGGTACAATTCGCAAAAACGAAACTAAATATACTAGCGCAATTGATGCCAAAAGAAAAGAGGCTCGAAAGATAGATCAACAAATAGAACGATTAATTAGAAGTGCTATCGCGGCATCTAATAAAAAATCAGGAAGCACTACCAAAAATTCAAGCAAGTTTGTTTTAACCCCTGAGGCTACTATTATTGCAAATAATTTTTCCGCCAACAAAGGAAAATTAATTTGGCCTGTTGAAAAGGGTATAAAAAGCCAAGGTTTTGGTGTATATAGCGATCCGGTTTACCCCGGCATAAAGCACCAAAGTAATGGCGTAATAATCGCAACGGATGAAGGCTCTAAAGCACGGGCTATTTTCGAAGGTGAGGTTATTGCAATTTTGGCTGTTCCGGGCGGCAATAAAGGTGTTCAGATTAAGCATGGTAATTTTATAAGCACCTACTATAACCTTTCGGATTTATACGTTAAAAAGGGTGATAAAGTTTCTAGTAAAGAGGAACTTGGGACTATTTATACCAATCGGAATAATGGTCAAACACGGCTTAAATTTTACCTATATCAAGATATCTCTCGTTTAAACCCTGAGGAATGGGTGTATAGATTATAACTAATATAAGCATGAAGAATAAACCGGTGATTACAGATATTCAAGGAAGCTTTACATTGCATAATGGGGTGCAAATGCCTTATTTAGGATTAGGCACTTACCAATCTGATAATGATCAAGAAGTTGTAGATGCTATAAAAGGCGCAATAGATATAGGGTATAGGCATATTGATACTGCAGCTGCATATAAAAATGAACAAGGTGTTGGTAAAGGCATAAAAGAAAGTGGCATAGACCGAAAGGAAATTTTTGTTGTCAGTAAGGTTTGGAATGATAATCAAGGTTATGAATCAACACTAAAAGCATTTGATGAAAGCTTAAATCGGTTAGGTTTAGAATATTTGGATTTGTATTTGATTCATTGGCCAGTGTCCGGTAAATACAAAGAAACTTGGAAGGCCCTTGAGTACTTATATGCGCAGAAGAAGATTAGGGCAATAGGAGTTAGTAATTTTTTAAAGCATCATTTAGAGGATCTAATGAAGGATTGCACCATTGTGCCAATGGTTAATCAAATGGAATTTCATCCGCTATTGGTGCAACAAAATTTAGTAGATTTTTGTAATGAGAATTCTATTCAATACGAATCTTGGTCACCCTTTATGCAAGGCAAGGTCTTTGCATTGCATATTTGTAATGACTTGGCCAAAAAACACAGAAAATCTGTAGCGCAGATTATTTTACGTTGGAATTTGCAAAAAGGGGTGATTGCCATTCCTAAATCTGTTCATATCGACCGTATTACATCTAATGCAGATATTTTCGATTTTGAATTATCTGAAGAAGATATCAACTTTTTGGATAGTTTGGAAAATGGTCAGCGAAGCGGTCCTGATCCTGATAATTTTAACTTTTAGTAAATAAGGCCTTCAATTCAGTTGCATTATCGGGCTTCATTTTACCGGCCAAAACTAGACTCAATTGTTTTCTTCTAAGCGCGCCATCAAAACGGGTTATTTCTAATTCTGTTTCAGGAACCAGTTCTGGAACTTCAGTTGGTTTACCAGTTTCGTCAACAGCAACAAAGGTAAAAATAGCTTCATTTGCCTTAGTACGCTTACCATTATAACGATCTTCTATCCAAACATCGATATATACCTCCATAGAGGTGTTATAAGCTCTAGATACGGCTGCTTCAACAGTTACAACACTACCTAAGGGAATAGCAAGGTTAAAGGCTACGTGGTTAACAGACGCCGTAACTGTAATTCTACGGCTGTGTCTGCCGGCAGCAATACTAGCAGCGCGATCCATACGAGCCAATAGTTCGCCACCGAATAAGTTTTGAAGTGCGTTGGTCTCACTTGGGAGTACCATGTCGGTCATTGTGGTTCTAGATGCTGCAGGTGTTTTTGCTTCCATTAATGAAATTTTCCGCAAAGATACGGGCAAGAATGGTAGTTATAAAATGTGTAAAGGTTTATTTTTTAGATAATAACCAAGCGTCAGGTGACTGAGTCTGCTTAATTTTCCTTAATGCTTTTAATGCATCCGACGAATTGGCGTAGCTTTCATAGGTAACCATGTGTAGTCCGTAAGCATTGGTGCCGAAGTAACCAGCGTTAAAACCACTGGCTTTTAGTTGCTCTATCTTTCTATCAGCATTTGCTTTTACTCTAAATGCACCGGCAACAATATAATGCATTTCACCTTCTGCAATAGTTGGTGATAATGTGGTTGATGCTTCAACAGTTACGGTTGGTAGCTCTAAAGGAGAAAGGTCGAAAAAAGTGGCTTCTTGAATTTGCTTAGTTACATATTCTTTAGCGTCATTTTCGGCAACTTGATTATTAGCTTGTTGTCTTTGGTATGCACGATACCCCGTTACGCCCGTTGAAAAGGCAAGCAACAAAATTGCAGCGTATTTTAAATAAGGCCTAAATCCTTTATTTTCTCTACGCTCCGGACTTATAACGAACGGTGTTTTTTCTTCGATTTCAACTATTTCCTTTTTTAAAACCTCTCTAGTAATAGGAATGGAATTAAAGTTAGAAAGACCGAAAGATGATGTCAAGTAGTTTGGTTCAGAAGCTGGTTGAAATAATATCTTATCCTCATTATTTCTTGATAATGAACCAATATTCTTAAGGTTTAAAGACGTTTCTTGTGTTAAGATATTTTGCCAAACCTTAACTTGCTCCTCTATAGAAGATAATGCGGATTCAAAAGTAATTTTCTCTGATTCTGACACATAAGATACAAGCAAACCATCGTTGGAGATGAGCAGTTTGTTAAACGCGATAGATTTATTTGGTGCACTGAACGTATTCGTGACTTGATTAATTCTAGCCGAATTTTTTTGGGTAAGGAATGCTCCAAAACCAGGAACAACAACACAGTTGTACCTGTATAGTAAATCGCTTATGTAGTGTTCTAAAACCATTGTTACGCAAATATGAAAAAAATATGGGGGCATAAAAACCTCTTTCGTAACTTTTTATTAACATATTTTTTTCTCTAATTTGTGAATAATTAATGAAAACTACACAACACACTGCTGATGAACTCATTGCAATACTTCGGTTGCAACACGTACCAAACATTGGCGATATTTTGGCGAAGAAATTAATTTCGCACTGCGGAAGTCCATCTGCAATTTTTAAGGATAACCAGCGAAATCTTCTAAAAATTGAGGGTATTGGTACACATACCATTAGGCATTTATTTGAAACGGAGCATTTAGAAGCGGCTGAGAAAGAGTATGATTATATCATTAAAAACGACATCAGCTGTACTTATTTTAAAGATGCATCCTATCCTAACTACCTAAAACATTGCATTGATGGCCCTATACTATTATTTCAAAAGGGGAATATTGATTTAGACAATCGAAAAATTATAAGCGTTGTAGGTACTCGAAATATAACAAGCTATGGCATGGCTTTTTGCGAACAGTTTATATCAGACTTGGCGCCATTGAACCCTATTATTATTAGTGGATTTGCTTACGGAGTAGATATATGTATTCAGAAGGAAGCTGTAAAACAAGGACTTCAAACAATAGGATGCCTTGCCCATGGTTTAAATCAGATTTATCCAAAGGTTCATGCCAAATATCAGGCAGATGTTTTAAGAAATGGCGGATTTTACACCGAATTTTGGAGTACTAGTAATCCGGAACGCGAGAATTTTTTGAAGCGGAATCGGATTATAGCTGGCGTTAGTGAAGCAACTGTGGTTGTTGAATCTGCAGAAAAAGGTGGAAGTTTAGTAACAGCAGACATTGCCAATAGTTATAATCGAGATGTTTTTGCAGTACCGGGTAGAACAACAGATAAGTATAGTTTGGGCTGTAATAACTTAATTAAGCAACAAAAGGCACATGTAATGACTTCTGCAGCTGATTTAATTTATTTGCTAGATTGGGATATAGAGCAGAAACCAAGTAAGAATATTCAAAAGCAACTATTTATAGAATTAAATGAAACCGAGCAGGGCATTTATACCTATTTACAAAATAATGGGAAGCAGTTGCTAGATGCTATTGCACTTGAATGTAAGATTCCAATTTATAAAGCTTCTTCCACTTTATTGAATATGGAAATGAATGGAGTTATTAGACCTTTGCCAGGTAAACTATTCGAGGCGATTTAGATTTTTACAAACTACTTGGTTTGTTTTTAATGGGGTGCCATAACAATTACAGTCACTTTACTTAAACAACGATTTATTTACACACTAAATCGAATGAAATAAAGAAAAGGCAAGGATTTAAAAACATAAAACCGACCACTAGGTCGGTTTTATGTTTTTAAGCATATTTTAAAAAGGAAACTTATTTTCCTTAGTATCCTAACTTTTCACGAACACGTTCTAATACACCATCGGCAACTTTTTTGGCTTTTTCAGCACCTAAAGACAATGCGTCATCTATTTCGTTTAAGTTGTTTATATAGTAATTGAACTTTTCACGTGGCTCTTCAAACTTATTTACGATAACTTCATAAAGGGCTTGTTTGGCATGACCGTAACCATAATTCCCAGCCAAGTAATTGGCGCTCATTTCCTCTATTTGGGGTTGCGATGCTAATATTTTATAAAGGGCAAATACATTATCGGTAGAAGGGTCTTTTGGGTCTTCCATGGGTATACTATCCGTTTGTATGCCCATAATCTGCTTACGTAATTGCTTATCCGTTTGAAAAAGACTGATTAGATTTCCTTTACTCTTACTCATTTTTGCACCATCGGTGCCAGGTATGTACATGGTTTCTTCTTGAACTTTTCCCTCAGGCAATACAAATGTTTCGCCTAATTGAGCATGGAAACGAGATGCAACATCACGAGCCATCTCTATATGTTGCATTTGGTCTTTCCCAACAGGAACAATATTGGCGTCATACAACAATATATCTGCAGCCATTAACATAGGGTACGTAAATAAGCCTGCATTTACGTCTTCTAATCTATCAGATTTGTCCTTAAACGAGTGGGCAAGTGTTAAACGTTGATAGGGAAAAAAACAGCTCAAATACCAAGAAAGTTCAGTTACTTGTGGAACATCACTTTGTCTATAAAAAACAGTTTTTTCAATGTCAAGACCAAATGCCAGCCAAGTTGCTGCTGTAGCATAAGTGTTTTGTCTCAGTTCAGCCCCGTTTTTTATTTGAGTAAGGGAGTGCATATCCGCAATGAATAAAAAAGATTCATTTTTCGGATTTTGCGCCATTTCTATCGCAGGTATAATCGCTCCTAGAATATTTCCTAAATGAGGGGTTCCGGTGCTTTGTATGCCAGTTAAAATTCTTGCCATTTGCTTTATTTCTATGAAAGCAAAGGTAAAACAAATACAAAAAAACTAACCTAAATAACTACTTTTGATTTATGCTTAAAGTCGTTAGACAAACCGGTCAAACACTATACCGTATTTGGTTTCATGTTTTAGTGGCCGTACCTATTCTAATATTTTTTCCATTTTTAGTCATATTTGCGTCAAGGGAAAAGTGGTATCCACAATTTTTTTGGATGGCGCGAAACCTTTGGGCGAAACCCATTCTATATGGTATGTTCTGTTGGCCAAGTGTTAAGTACGAACAGCAATTAGTTAAAGGTAGCAGTTATATGCTTGTAGCAAACCATACTAGTATGTTAGACATTATGCTAATGCTGGTGGTTAGTAGAAATCCGTTTGTATTTGTGGGTAAGAAAGAATTGGTGAATATACCTTTATTTGGGTTCTTTTATAAACGCGTATGTATAATGGTAGATCGAGATGATGCACAAAGTAGAACCGGTGTGTATAGAAGGGCTCAAAAACGTTTGCAACAGGGGTCGAGTATTTGTATTTTCCCAGAAGGAGGTGTGCCGGAAGAGCACGTCTTACTCGATAATTTTAAGGATGGAGCTTTTAAAATGGCTATTGCACATGAAATACCAGTAGTGCCCATGACTTTTTATGACAACAAAAAAAGGTTCTCGTTTACTTTCTTCAGTGGTGGTCCAGGAAAGTGTAGGGCAAAAGTACATCGGTTTATACAAACAAAATCATTAAAATCAGACGATACAATCAGCCTACGTAAAAGTGTTAGGGTGACTATCTTGAATGATTTAATTAAAAATGGTTAGAATCTATACCCTAAGTTGATTCCACCTTTACCGATAATGGTAAAATCCCTATCATTTTTAAAAAGATTACGACCAATACCTAAATCTATTTCTACCACAAATCCTCTTTTGGTCAAAAGCTTTACACCTGTGCCAATACCAAGAGCAAAATCTATTATATCTTCCTCATAACCACCGCCGTAATAATAGCTATCTGTCGCAGGATCATATGAATTGTCATAAGTATAATCATTGACGGAATTTAGCATTCCAAAAGCCTCAACAAAAAATCCTGAAGCATATTTTTTGCCAAAATATTGGCGATAATAAGGAGAAACGTAATAGTTTACATCTAAATTTTCATCATCAAAAGCAACAAGTATATCTACTCCAATGCCAGACTCATCATTAATTAAATATTGATAATCTAATTCAACAGCGCCTAGAATTAAGAAGAGTCCATTAATTTTCAATTCATTCCTATCTTCTATAGGGCTAATAGGCGCCTCATTGTCTTGAGAAAAAATAGAAATACTCAATAGACAAAAACAGATTAAAAGATTTTTTTTCATTATATATATTTAAAACTTAAAGCTAAGTCCGCTGTAAACTCCTATAGAATATGGTAAAAACGTACCGTCAACTTCTGAAAATGTATTCAATTGATATTTGAATATCGGTTCTAAATTGAAATGAACCTTATTTGATAATTTATAATTAAATCCAAAACCCATATTTGCACTAAAGTTAAGGTCGTTAATGTTGTTTGCTTCACCGATTTCTGTAGTTAATTCCCCAGCTGTTAAAGAAACTGCATTATCTATTAAGAATAATGAACTTATACCGCCAATGATATTAACCCCAAATTTTTTATCAATTAGAGCATAGTTCAGTTCAATGGGTAGTTCAAGATAACCAAATTGTTGTGACATAAAACCATCTCTAGTAGCACTTTTAGCGGTTACATCTAAGGCGGAGTTAGCGGTACTAAAATTTTCTGAAGCTACTTTTTTACTTGAAACTGTAAGTGTTTCTGAAGTTGGAGCGTAATCAATTGATGCTAATTTACCATTGGTTGATGTCGCATTAATGGATGATGAAAAGGCGACATCTTCAGTGTCATATCCATAATCAACCTTATTAAGTCCAGAACGAATGGTAAGCTTTTTAGATACGGCGTACGCGACCGATACCCCATAGCTAAAATTGATATTTCCTGATTTGGAGTTAGGGGTAAAAATTGAGTTTACAGGTGATCCTTTTCCATGACCATTAAAATATACAGGAGCAATATTTGGTCCTGCTGACCATCTATTACTTGCAACATCTTGTTTTTTCTCTTCTTGATTAGCAATTTCTTCGAAAATCGATTTCTTATCTACCTCATCTATTTTTTCATTTTCATCGGTAAGCTCAATGATTGCAATTTCAAAATTTTTATCAAAATTTTTATTGGTATTATTATTTTCTAAAGTTGTATTAACAATTTCGTGATTTGAATTGTCTAAACCTTCTTCAATAAGTGTGGTTTTATTCGTATTCTCATTTTCTAATTTTTGTGCTGAAGTATTTTCTGCAATCAAGATATTAGAATTTAGGGTAGATTTTGCCTTATTTACTTCGTTTTTCGCTAAAGCACCATTCTTTTTAGACCGATTGGTATTAATATTTTTGTCAGCAAGTTGAATGGTCTCGTTAGAATTTTTAGATTTCGCCGAACCTTGTATTGTGTCTTCGTAAGCGTCTTTAGATTTTTTTACAGTTTTTTCAACTATTTGATGATCATCAGTAAAAAGCGATTTGATGGAGGTTTCTTTTTTAGAATTAGGTTGAATCTCTATCTTCTTATTAATTTCTTCTTGACTTTCTACGAGTATCTCGTTCGAAGTTTGGTTCTCTGTAAACGGATTAAACAAAAGAAGGCCAATAACTAGTGCCGCAGCAATGCTGCCCAGTTTCCACCAAATAGGAATAATTCGTTTTTTTCTCTTTTTTTCCAATGACGTATCAATAGCCCTCCAAACTTTATTGTCTGGTGTAGGTTTGAATTCCGAGAGTTTGTCTTGGAAAAGTTCGTCTAATTTCTTTTTCTGCATCTTTTAAGATTTCAGTTTATAATCAATTTGATTATAAAAAATGTGTTGTTATAATTACAAGTATTCCAATAATTGACTGGGTTACTTTAGTTTCTATTTTTTCTTTTAATAATGTACGAGCCCGGGCAAGGTTAGATTTCGAAGTACCAATGGAGGTACCTAGCAATTCACTAATTTCTTTATGGGTGTAGCCATCCAAAACATATAAATTGAATGTCGCACGGTATTTGTTCGGTAATTCTTGTATGTAGCCTAGCAGTGATTGCAAGCTAATATCACTAAAGGCATTATCTACGGTAATTTCTTCTTCAATATTATCAGATACTACGTTTAAAAATTCTTCCTTTCTATATTTCTGTAATACCGTATTCACCGTTATTCTTTTCATCCAACCTTCAAAGGACCCTTTGCCTTGGTATTGACCAATTTTCTCATAAATGATCATAAAACTATCATGAAGGCTATCTTCTGCGTTCGATTTAGAATTAGAATATTTCAGACATATACCAAATAGGGTCGTGGCATAGGCTCTGTACAAAAGCTCCTGTGCCTTACGGTCTCCCTTTTTGCAATTATGTATGAGTTCTTCTAGACTCACAAATGGTTGGTTTAAGGTTTATTTACTGGTACGATTACTTCTAAATATTGAGCTTCTCCTTCACTATTATCGCCTGTATAAAACTTAAAAGTGTAAGGGTCAGTGTAAATTACTTTAAAATTAAATGATGCTGTTAGTTCTATTGACTCTACAGTACAATTATCTGTATCGGTTCTTACTGAACCGATAGCAACAACATTTCTAACCGTTAATGAATCTTTAACCACATCAAAACCTTCATAGTTAGTACAACTATCAGGTTTAATATAGTTTACCAAAATCTCATAGGTTTGATTATAATCAAATGACTCTGGTAATTCTGCGTCAACAATTTCCAATGCTGTAAAATAAAAATTGACGTCATCATCTTCTATTGAGCAACCATTGTTTATGAACGCCATAACAACGGCCAACAATATTAACTTTTTTCTCATTGCACAATAATTTGTTTATAAGATGAAAGTTGGGTGCAATGGTTGCGTAGAAGGCAGCTATGTTTAGCTGAATAAAATTGAATTTAAGCTTTCAGCGCATTAATGGCTTCTCGTATTTTACCATCCAATTCTTCGAAAAGTTCTGGATTGTCTAATAAAAGACTCTTAACCGCATCACGACCTTGTCCAAGTTTTGTATCTCCGTAACTAAACCAAGAACCACTCTTTTTTACAATTTCGTATTCTACACCTAAATCGATAATCTCACCAACTTTAGAAATTCCTTCACCGTACATGATGTCAAATTCGGTTGTACGGAATGGTGGGGCAACTTTATTCTTAACCACTTTTACTCGAGTCTTGTTACCTTGAACGTTTCCGTCTGTATCTTTTATTTGTGTAGATCTTCTGATATCTAAACGAACCGATGCGTAAAATTTAAGTGCATTACCACCAGTTGTTGTTTCTGGATTACCGAACATAACACCAATTTTCTCACGCAATTGGTTAATGAAAATAACGGTACAATTAGTTTTACTTATAGATCCGGTAAGTTTTCTTAATGCTTGAGACATTAAACGTGCATGAAGACCCATTTTAGAATCTCCCATTTCTCCTTCAATTTCACTTTTCGGAGTTAATGCTGCAACAGAATCAATTACAACAATGTCAATTGCGCCTGAGCGAATTAAGTTATCAGCAATCTCTAATCCTTGCTCACCATTATCAGGTTGAGATATAATTAAGTTGTCTATGTCTACACCCAATTTTTGAGCATAAAAACGGTCAAAAGCATGTTCTGCATCAATAAAAGCTGCTATACCTCCATTTTTTTGTGCTTCTGCAATTGCATGAAGTGTCAATGTGGTTTTACCAGAAGATTCAGGTCCGTATATTTCTACTACACGACCTCTTGGATAACCACCTACGCCTAATGCAATATCCAATCCTAATGAGCCAGAAGGAATCACTTCCACATCTGCAACAACCTTGTCGCCCATTTTCATGACAGCACCCTTACCATAGGTCTTATCCATTTTGTCAAGGGTCAATTGTAATGCTTTTAATTTTGCTTCTTTTTCGGAACTCATTTTAATTTTTTTGGAAAGCTAAATTACTATTTCTTTTTTGAATTGAATAATATTGAATCGTATTACGCAACCATTTTAAGGAATTACTATCTTATAAAAAATAGAAGTTGTTTAATTGTGTATACTTCGTTGTTATTAGTGACAACGAACATTGGTGGCTATTTCCCTTTCTGTGTTCTGAAAGAATGTTATGAAAAAGAAAAGAATGGAATAGTCGATAAAGAGTCTTGATTTTTCAAGACTCTTTTTTTATTTTAAAGCGGCTAAGCATAGCGCAATAGGCGTAACTTTTCTATTTTATTATTACTTTTGCTTTTTAAAATTTTTCTATAACTTAAAACTATTGGTATAGCATGCAACTGTACAATACACTAAGTGCAATAGAAAGGTCAGCTTTAATTGAAGAAGCAGGTAAGGAGCGTCTTACTATATCTTTCTATACCTATGCACACATCGGTAATACCGATTTATTCAGAAATCATTTATTTATACATTGGAATGAGATGGATGTTCTTGGCCGAATTTATGTCGCTCAAGAAGGTATAAACGCTCAATTATCGGTTCCTGCCGAAAATTTTAACATTTTTAAAGAACATTTAGATAGCATTTCATTTCTAGAAAACGTTCGTCTCAATATTGCAATCGAGCAAGACAATCTATCATTTTTAAAACTTAAGGTAAAAGTTCGAAATAAGATTGTGGCAGACGGTCTTAATGACCACAGTTTTGATGTTACCAATAAAGGTATTCATGTAGATGCAGAAAGATTCAATGAGCTTATTGAAGACCCAGATACTGTTTTGGTCGATATGAGAAACCATTACGAAAGTGAAATCGGTCATTTCAAAAATGCAGTAACACCAGATGTAGATACATTTCGTGATTCGCTAGATATTATTGAACGTGATTTGGCTGATCACAAGAAAGATAAGAAACTGGTCATGTATTGTACAGGCGGTATCCGTTGTGAAAAAGCAAGTGCTTATTACAAGCATAAAGGTTTCGAACAGGTGTATCAGCTAGAAGGTGGTATTATTGAATATACAAGACAGGTTGAAAACAAAAATCTAGAAAATAAGTTTAGAGGGAAGAATTTTGTATTTGACCATAGAAGGGGGGAACGAATAAGTAATGATGTTATATCAAATTGTCACCAATGTGGAGAACCTTGTGATGAACACGTCAATTGCGCCAATGAAGCATGTCATTTATTATTTATTCAGTGTACATCTTGTGCTGAAAAAATGAACGATTGCTGTTCTGATGCTTGTAAAGAGGTTCATGAATTACCTTTTGAAGAGCAAAAGGCACTAAGAAAAGGCAAAGTAGTCAGTAATAAAATTTTTAAGAAAGGCCGCTCTGAGGTTTTGAAGTTTAAAAAATAACGTAGTTTTTAAAGTTTGGACTAAGGGAAGACTAAAATCTAGCTGTAAATAATCCTAGATTTTAGTCTGTTTTGATTTCATAGGATGCAGATTATTGACTACGGGTTATTGAATGCTGAATATCGATACTGCCAACTTACCTTTTATTTCACATTAAAAAAACAGTATCTTTACCTATAAGTTTTTTATGAACCTTTTTTGGTGAATCTTCAAAAATTCGACCAAATCAATATATATAATATGGGTTGTAGTAGTTGTTCTACCGGTAAGGATGGACAACCAAAGGGATGCAAGAATAACGGTACTTGCGGTACAGATGGTTGCAATAAATTAACAGTTTTTGATTGGCTTTCCAACATGTCGCTCCCAAATGGGGAACGGCCATTCGATTATGTTGAAGTACGATTTAAAAACAGTAGAAAAGAGTTTTTTCAAAACACAGAGAATCTTTCACTTTCCATTGGCGATATAGTTGCCACTCAGGCACTAGCTGGTCATGATATAGGTATGGTTACTCTAACGGGTGAGTTGGTACGTGTTCAAATGAAGCGCAAAAAGGAAGCGATTAATGCGTCAGATGCGCCAAAGGTATATCGAAAAGCCAGTCAAAAAGATATTGATATATGGCAGAAATGCCGAGATAGGGAAGATGAAATTAAAAAACGTGCACGTGAAATTGCTATTATTCTGAAACTTCAAATGAAGATTTCTGATGTTGAATTTCAAGGTGATGGTTCTAAAGCAACCTTTTATTATACTGCAGATGAACGTGTAGATTTTAGACAGTTAATAAAAGATATGGCTAAGGCATTTGGTATTCGTATCGAAATGCGTCAAATAGGGTATCGTCAAGAAGCACAACGATTGGGCGGTATTGGCTCGTGTGGTAGAGAACTATGTTGTTCAACTTGGCTTACAGATTTTAGATCGGTAAGTACTTCTGCAGCACGTTACCAACAATTGTCTTTGAATCCTCAAAAACTGGCAGGACAGTGCGGTAAATTAAAGTGCTGTTTAAATTATGAACTAGATGTTTATTTAGATGCCTTAAAAGACTTTCCTGCGCAAGACACCAAATTATTTACAGATAAGGGTTTAGCCTTTTGTCAAAAAACCGATATTTTTAAAGAAATGCTTTGGTTCTCTTACAAAGAAGATCCAGGTAACTGGCATGTTCTTTCAAAAGATCAGGTAAATGAGATTTTAGAGAAAAATAAAAATAAAGAGAAAGTCGCAAGCTTAGAAATGTATGCGATTGAAATTGAAGTAGAAGAAAAAGTAGTTTTTGAGAATGTAGTTGGTCAAGATAGTCTTACTCGTTTCGACAGACCTAAAGGTGGTGGAAACAAGAATAAAAATAGAAATCGAAACCAAAATAAGAACAAGAACAGAAATCGAAAAAGAAATCAAAATAATGCGTAGTATATCATGTTGTTTCTTAGCAGTTATGCTTTTTGCTTCCTGTAATACAAATATTATTAAATCAGAATACCGTTCAATAAAAGATGGTGTTTGGAATAAAGATAACGTGCTTGAGTTTTCCTTATCCAAAATGGATACTCTAGATAGGCATGATATATTTATTAATATTAGGAATGACAACACATTTCCATATAGTAATTTATTTATAATCGCATCTCTAACAACACCTCAAGGTGAAGTAACAAAGGACACATTAGAATATGAAATGTCTTTACCAGATGGTACTTGGCTTGGAAAAGGGAGTGGTAGTATTAAGGAAAACAAATTATGGTATAAGGAAAACATCGTTTTTTCGTCTTCTGGCGTATATACTATTGAGGTTTCACAAGCGATGCGCAAAAACGGAAATATTTCTGGAATTATTGGTCTAGAAGGTATTACCGATGTAGGTATTGAAGTAATTAAAAGTAACCCGTAAATTATGGCAAAAGCGGAAAAGAAAAGTACAACCAACAGTTTCTCTAAATTCATAAAGTGGTTTTGGATTTTATTCTTGTCAGGCATTGCTTTTGTGGCTTTGATATTTTTATCTGCCTCTTGGGGACTGTTTGGGGAACTTCCTCCTTATGAATATTTAGAAAATCCACAAACCAATTTAGCATCTCAAATTATTTCTTCTGATGGTAATTTATTGGGTAAGTTTTATTTGGATGATAACCGTACCGATATAAAATTTGATGATTTACCAGAAAATTTAGTGAATACACTAATTGCTAGTGAAGATATTCGTTTTATGGATCATTCTGGTATTGATGCTAGAGGAACACTAAGAGCATTTGCTTATTTAGGAAGCAAGGGTGGTGCAAGTACCATATCTCAGCAATTGGCGCGACAATTATTTGTAGGCGTTCGTTCTCGAAGCAAGTTTGATGCTATTAAACAAAAATTAAAGGAATGGGTATTGGCTATACGATTAGAACGTAGCTATACCAAAGAAGAAATCATAAGTATGTATTTGAATATATATGATTTTGGAAATAATGCTGATGGTATACGCTCTGCTGCGCGTATTTATTTTGGTAAAGAACCAATAGATTTAAAAGTTGAAGAATCAGCTATGCTAGTTGGTATGCTACAGAACTCTTCATTGTTCAACCCATTAAGACGAGAAGAACTTACGCTTAACAAAAGAAATGTTGTTTTGGCCCAAATGGCTAAATACGATTATATCACTGAAGCGGTAAAAGATTCTCTTCAGGCTATGAAAATGGATATTAATTATAATCCGGAAAGCCATAGAGAAGGTTTAGCTACCTATTTTAGAATGTACTTGCATCGCTTTATGAAAGATTGGATTGATAAAAATCCTAAGCCTGCTATGGAGGGTGATCGTGACCGTTATAACTTGTATTTAGATGGACTGAAAATTTACACGACCATTGATTCTAAAATGCAAGCGAATGCAGAGGAGTCGGTTAATGAACACATGACGAAGTTGCAAGCGGAATTTTTTCATCAAAACACACCAGATAGAAATCCAACAGCTCCGTTTTTAGATTTAACTCCAGAGGAGACGAATGGCATTATGGAACGCGCTATAAAAACATCAGAAAGATGGCGTATCATGAAGGATCAGGGTAAATCTGAAAAAGAGATTCGAGAATCATTTACCAAAAAGACTGAAATGACGGTTTTTGATTGGAAGAGCGCGACCAAGGAAAAGGATACAATTTTAACGCCAATGGATTCCATTCGGTATTATAAAGCCTTTTTAAGAACAGCCATGATGTCGATGGAGCCACAAACTGGTCATGTTAAGGCATGGGTTGGGGGCATCAATTATAAGCATTTCCAATATGATAATGTAATACAAGGAGCAAGACAAGCAGGTTCTACTTTTAAGCCTTTTGTTTATGCTGCGGCGATTGACCAATTGCGATTATCGCCTTGTGAAACACGGCCGGACACTCAATATTGCATTGAAGCAGGTAAACATGGAAATATGGAGCCATGGTGTCCTAGAAATTCTGATTTAAAATATTCTGGAAGCAGTTATACTTTAAAAAGAGCTTTGGCGAATTCAGTAAATACAGTTACAGCTCAATTGATAGATGAGGTGGGTCCAAAATCGGTGGTAAGTATGGTTCGTAACTTAGGGCTTACTGGTGATATTCTTGAGGTGCCTGCCATTGCTTTGGGTACCTTAGATGTAAACGTGTATGAAATGGTAGGTGCTTATGGGGCCTTTGCCAATCAAGGGGTATATGTAAAACCTGTTATGGTGACTCGAATTGAGAATAAAGATGGTACTGTTCTTTATGAATATGTGCCTGAGACTAAAGATGTACTGAGTAAAGATGTTTCTTATGCTATTGTTGATTTATTGAAAGGTGTTACCCAGGGTGGTTCAGGTACTCGTTTACGTACAACAGGTGCTAATAAATATAGAAATGAATATGATGAAATCATTACCGGGTACCCATATGAATTAACTAATCCTATAGCTGGTAAGACGGGTACAACCCAGAATAATAGTGATGGATGGTTTATGGGTATGGTTCCGAATTTAGTAACTGGCGTTTGGGTTGGTGGTGAAGAAAGAGCAGTTCATTTTAAAACTATTACTTATGGGCAAGGAGCTTCTATGGCATTACCTATTTGGGGTCTTTACATGACTAAAAATTATGCTGATCCTGAACTTGGTATTTCAAAAGAGGACTTTGAAAAACCTGAGAATATGTCAATCGAAATAGATTGTGATAAATTCGCTTCAGATATCAAAGAAGATAAGGATATTGAAGATGATTTAGATGATTTGGATTTTTAATCTACATTCTTAAGTAAATAAAAAAGGTCTTGGTTTATGCCAAGACCTTTTTTATTTAATCCATTTAATTTCGGTATTTTAGTAACAAGATAATTTAATAAGAAATGATACGTAAAACAGTAGCAAGCGTAACTGATGCATTAGCGGGAGTAAAGGATGGAATGACCTTTATGCTGGGTGGTTTTGGCTTATGCGGTATACCAGAAAATGCAATTAGCGAATTGGTGAAAATGGGTGTAAAGGATATTACTTGTATTTCTAATAATGCAGGAGTAGATGATTTTGGCTTAGGATTATTGTTGCAGAAACATCAAATTAAAAAAATGGTGTCTTCGTATGTGGGTGAGAATGATGAATTTGAACGACAAATGCTTAGTGGCGAATTGGAGGTAGAGTTAACTCCACAAGGTACACTTGCAGAAAAATGTAGGGCAGCACAAGCGGGTTTTCCAGCATTTTTCACACCTGCTGGTTATGGAACAGAAGTTGCTGAAGGCAAAGAAGTACGTGAATTTAATGGTAAGATGTACATATTAGAGGAAGCCTTTAAAGCAGATTTTGCCTTTGTAAAAGCTTGGAAAGGTGATGCGGCTGGTAATCTAATATTTAAGGGTACCGCAAGAAACTTTAATCCTTGCATGTGTGGTGCAGCTAAAATTACGGTAGCTGAGGTCGAAGAGCTTGTGCCTGAAGGTGAATTAGACCCTAATCAAATACATGTTCCCGGAATTTTCGTTCAACGAATTTTTCAAGGTAAAGATTACGAGAAAAGAATAGAACAAAGAACGGTACGTCAAAAATAAGAACATGTTAGACAAAAACGGAATTGCAAAGAGAATTGCACAAGAAGTGGAAGACGGCTATTACGTTAACCTTGGTATTGGTATACCCACTTTGATAGCTAATTATGTACGCGAAGATATAAGTGTTGAATTTCAGAGTGAAAACGGAATTCTTGGTATGGGCCCTTTTCCTATTGATGGAGAAGAAGATGCAGATTTAATCAATGCAGGTAAGCAAACCATTACAGCCTTGCCGGGTGCTTCATTTTTTGACTCGGCAACAAGTTTTGCTATGATTAGGGGTAAGCATGTTGACCTGACTATACTGGGTGCAATGGAGGTTTCTGAGAATGGTGATATCGCTAACTGGAAAATACCAGGAAAAATGGTTAAAGGAATGGGTGGTGCGATGGACTTGGTAGCTTCAGCAGAGAATATAATTGTAGCTATGATGCATACCAACAGGGCTGGAGAATCTAAACTATTAAAAAAGTGTAGTTTACCACTCACCGGCGTTGGTTGTGTTAAGAAAATTGTAACCAATTTGGCGGTTCTGGAAGTTACAAATCAGGGTTTTTTATTATTAGAAAGGGCTCCAGGGGTAACTGTAGATGAAATTATAAAAGCCACTGAAGGTGAGTTAATTGTGAAGGGCGAAATACCAGAAATGAAAATTGACTAACTGTATTCCGTTTGTCGATAAAAGTATTATATAATTTTATTCACAACATATTGTATAGTATACACAACATTAATTTCTTAAAACGAGAAGAATATATGTATATTTAAAAGGTATACCCATTTAACCTATTAATTACTTAACCGAAATGAATTCTCAATTAAACCACATCGCAGCTGAAGAAAAAGTTCAAGTTTATCGTAATGATTTTTTTAGCGGATTTTTAAGACTTACGAAAAAGTTATTTATGATATAAATTACTTTTTAGACAATTACAAAGGAGCGACTTTTCTAAGTCGCTCCTTTTTTTATGCCAAATTTTTGTGTATTGGTTGTTTAAAGTACATATTATGGACCACTTTTAAGTTTTTACAATTAATAAAACGAAATACCTGACATTGTTTTAATAGAGTAATAAATGCATTTGTTATGAAAACATAGGAATTTCTCAACAGGTATAGACATTTTTACCACAAATATTAGTTTGTAAGAAAAATACTACATATATTTGTATTGTAATACAAAGTGAATCCCAAATCGCTTTAGAAACGTAACCTAAAATGAAATACTTATTAAATTGCCTGCTATTACTGGTACTTGTTACCTCATGTTCAAAAATTGAAGAGAACAACGACCCTATAATTGGTATTTGGCAACATAGGGTAAAAACTGCTACCAATACTAATAAAATGGTCATAGATAATGAGGAATGGATTTTTAATGATGTTTATTTAGGTCGTTTTCATGGCTATAAAAATGGGAAGGTGGTTTACTTAACAGATTTTAAATGGAGTGTAAATAATGAATTTTATATTGTCAGCTACCCAGGTACTGATTTCCCCGATGATTTTATTGAAATGAAAGAAACTGAAGATGGCGCTATTCTAATGAGAACCGAGGGTAAAATATTCGCTGAAAAACAGTAGAAAAAAGTCGTAATTGAGAAATGTCCTTTATCAATTGAATTGCAATTAAAAGCAATGATGAAAATGGTTAAAATACCAAATCAACCATTTTGTATTATTTCCCCCAAAAAGGAGCAAAGATATTTGCTCCTTTTTTTATTTTAGTGGTATGGAACTTACTTATACCAAATGTTCTCTTACTGATCTTCAGCAATTGCGACAAATTTCTGAACAAACTTTCGTTACCGCCTTCGAGAAGGATAATGATCCTAATGATTTCAAAAATTATATTGAAAATGCTTTTGCATTAGAGCGAATAAAGGAAGAATTATTAAACCCAGATAGCGACTTTTTTTTTGTTTATTCCAATAATGAAATACTTGGTTATTTTAAGCTTAATGTTGGAGTTGCACAATCAGATATTAAACAAGATGACAGTATAGAGCTAGAACGAATTTATGTGCTCGTTGAACACCAAGGGTTGGGGTTGGGTGAAGTTTTTCTTAATCATATTAAGAACGTTGCCTTAAAAAGAAAAAAGAAAATGCTCTGGTTAGGGGTATGGGAGCAGAATATACGAGCTATAAAATTCTATGAACGCCAAGGATTTAGAAAATTTGATACCCATCCTTATTTTATAGGTTCAGACGAGCAAACCGATTGGCTAATGTGTTTCGATTTAAGTATCTTGTAGGTTCAAAAATAATATTAAATGAAATTGAAATATTTTGTTCTTTTGATGTTCACAGGTTTATTAAACCTCAATGCCCAAGATTATTATTTTCCAGAGGTAAATGCTAATTGGGCTCAAAAATCTCCTCAGTCTTTTAAGATAAATGAAACACAATTAAAGAACGCAGTAGATTTTGCTAAAGCAAACGAATACAGTGGTTCACGTGATTTAAGAATTGCAATTTTAAAAGGTTTTGAAAAGGAACCATTTCATCAAATTTTAGGTCCGACAAGGAAACGTGGTGGCCCTGCCGGTATGATTCTTAAAAATGGATATGTGGTTGCACAATGGGGAGATACCAAAAGAGTGGATATGACCTTTAGTGTGACTAAAAGTTTTTTGAGTACCATGGCTGGCCTTGCAGAAGATGTAGGCTTACTATCTAACACTAACGATATGGTTGGTAATTATATATGGGATGATACCTTTAAGGGTGCTCATAACTCTAAAATTACATGGGAACATTTATTACAACAGAATTCTGCATGGTCAGGTGAACTATGGGGTGGCAAAGATTGGGCCGATAGACCACCTAGCGAAGGCGATATAGATGATTGGAAATTTGCAGCACCAAAAGAGCCTGGTACAGTAATGGAGTATAATGATGTTCGTGTAAATGTGTTGGCTTATTCTCTTACCCAGCTTTGGCGTAAACCTATGCCAATGGTTCTTAAAGATAAAATAATGGATAAGATAGGAGCTTCTTCAACTTGGCGCTGGTATGGGTATGATCATGCTTGGACAGAAATTGACGGACTTCAAATGAAATCTGTAACTGGTGGGGGACATTCAGGGGCTGGTATCTTCATTAATACAGAAGATCTGGCACGTTTTGGGCTGCTGTTTTTAAATGATGGAAAATGGAAGAATGAGCAATTGATTTCATCCTCATGGATTAAAAAAGCTACCACTCCTTCAACTCCAAATTCTAATTATGGATATATGTGGTGGTTGAACAAAAAGGGAGACCGTCATTGGGACGGTCTTTCTGAAAATATTTACTATGCAGCCGGTTTTGGAGGTAATTTTATAGTTATTGATAAGGAACACGATTTGGTGGTAGTCACACGTTGGTTAGAGCCAAATAAAATTGGAGAGTTTATGACTAAAGTAAATGCTGCTTTCAAGTAAATAATAGGTTTGCTGTAAATCTATAAAGAACGTAATATTTCTACCGCCTTTTCTAAGCTTTCTTGTTTTTTAGCAAAACAGAAACGTAACATATGGTCATTACGATTATCTACATTAAATGAAGAAATAGGTATGCTTGCTAATTGATGTTCTATAATCAATCTTTTTCCTAACGATTCGTCATTTTCTATGGTAATGTCGGTATAATCTAGTAGTTGAAAATAGGTGCCTTTAGAAGGGGTAAACTTAAATCGTGAATCTTTTATACCATCTAGAAAAAAGTCTCTTTTTTGCTGGTAGAAATTATTCAATTCTAAGTAGTGTCTTGAATCTTTTAAATAGGTAGTTAAAGCCCTTTGAATAGGATGGTCAACGCAAAAAACTGCGAATTGATGCACTTTTCTAAATTCATTCATTAGTTCTGTTGGACCTGCACAATAACCAATTTTCCACCCAGTAACATGAAATGTTTTCCCAAAGGATGCACATATAAAACTTCGATTGGCCAAATCTTTAAATCGAGATGCACTATAATGAGTTTCCCCATCGAAAATGATGTGCTCATAAACTTCATCGCTTAGTAAAATTATATCAGTAGGCTTTAAAATGGACTCAAGCATTTCCATATCCCTTAGTGATAAAATCTTACCACTAGGGTTATGGGGTGTATTAAGAATGACCATTTTTGTTTTAGCCGTAATTTTATTTTTAAATACCTCCCAATCAATTCTATAATCTGGTGCGTCTAATTGAATATACACGGGCACACCGCCATTTAAGATGATAGCTGGCTCGTAACAATCATAAGCAGGTTTTATAACAATAACCTCGTCACCTTCATTTACAAAAGCTGTAATAGCCGTGAAAATGGCTTGAGTTGCTCCTACAGTAATTGTAATTTCCTTTTCTGGATTATAGCGATGATTATGCAGCGATTCTATTTTATCTGAAATAACTTCTCTAAGACCATAATAACCTGGCATAGGAGCATATTGGTTATAGCCTTCGCACATCGCTTTGTTTACCAATGATAATAGATTCGGGTCTGCTTCAAAATTCGGAAATCCTTGTGACAAGTCTATAGCTTTGTGCTCCCTTGCAAGATTGCCCACGGTCGTGAAAATTGTGGTTTTCACATCAGGTAGCTTTGATTTAGAAGTAAGGTTTTTATAATCCATAGTAGTAAATGTATGAATTTTGAGAATGGACAAAAAAAAGCCCAACCTTTTGGTTTGGCCAATTCTAATCTACGTATTCAAATACAATTTATGCATGCTACATTTCATGTTTTCCTTCTTTTAGTATATAGTGCTTTACGACATGTCAATTCTGGTTTGGTGTTTTTACCGCGAATTTTGCTAATTATTTTTGAGCGCTGTGGTGTAGTAAAGAAACCAGATTCTTCATTAAATCGTGGCACTTTTATTCGTTCTTCTTTGTAATCTTAAGGCATGTATTAAAAATAAAAAATCCCACGCCTTTCGACATGGGATTTTAAATATTTATTATAAATGGATTTTATTCTTTTACATTCGCGCTAAAATATTCTCTATTCATACGAGCAATATTTTCTAAAGAAATGCCTTTCGGACATTCAACTTCACAAGCACCTGTGTTCGTACAATTTCCAAAACCTTCTAAATCCATTTGAGCTACCATATTTTTAACACGGTCTACGGCTTCAATCTGGCCTTGTGGTAACAAAGCATATTGTGAAACTTTTGCACCGACAAATAACATAGCAGAAGCATTTTTGCAACTTGCTACACAAGCGCCACAACCAATACAGGTAGCGGCATCCATAGCTTCATCTGCTGCATGTTTTGAAATAAGAGTAGCGTTTGCATCTTGTGTGTTACCTGAAGTATTTACAGAAATATAACCACCTGCTTGCTGTATACGATCAAAAGAACTTCTATCAACTACTAAATCCTTAATTACAGGAAATGCTTTTGCTCTAAATGGTTCAATAGTAATGGTGTCACCATCTTTGAACATACGCATGTGCAATTGACAAGTGGTTACACCTCTATCTGGGCCGTGAGCTTCACCATTTATAAACATTGAGCACATGCCGCAAATACCTTCTCGGCAATCATGATCAAAAGCAACTGGCTCTTCACCTTTGTTAATAAGTTGTTCGTTAAGAACATCCATCATTTCTAAAAAGGACATGTGTTCAGATATTTCTGTCACTTTGTAATCGACCATTTTACCCTTGTCGTTCGCATCTGATTGACGCCAAATTTTAAGTGTTAAGTTCATGATACCTTCTTTATTTATAACTTCTTTCTTTAACTTCTATATTTTCGTAAACCAATTCTTCTTTATGCAAGACTGCATCTTTTGGTTCCCCTTTGTATTCCCATGCTGAAACAAATTGAAACTCTTTAAGTCTTTTTGCTTCACCATCTTCGGTTTGGTGTTCTTCTCTAAAGTGACCTCCAGCAGATTCTTCCCTTACCAATGCATCTTTAGCGAATAGTTCTCCCAACTCTAAGAAATCTGCAACTCTACCAGCTTTAGCTAATTGCTCATTGTATTCTGTTGTTGTTCCTGGGACATTTACATTTTTCCAAAAATCCTTTCTAAGTGCCGATATTTCGTCAATTGCTGTTTTAAGACCTTCTGCATTACGTGACATACCACATTTATCCCACATAATCTTGCCTAACTTCTTATGGTAGTAATCCACAGAATGCTCTCCTTTATTATTAATGAAGAATTCAATTCTATCGGTTACTTCTTTTTCTGCAGCATCAAACTCTGGAGTGTCTGTTGGTATTTTTCCAGTTCTAATGTCATGTGATAAATAATCACCAATTGTATACGGTAATACAAAATAGCCATCAGCCAAACCTTGCATTAAAGCAGAGGCTCCTAATCGGTTCGCACCATGATCAGAGAAATTTGCTTCACCAATAGCATAGCAACCAGGTATTGTAGTCATCAAATTGTAATCTACCCAAACACCACCCATAGTATAGTGAACCGCTGGGTAAATCATCATTGGTGTTTTGTATGGATCTTGATCTACAATTTTCTCGTACATCTGAAAAAGGTTTCCGTATTTCGCTTTAACGATAGCGGCACCTAATTCATATATTTTTTCTTTTGATGCATTTTCAATGTTATGAATTTTAGCTTGCTCTATACCATAACGTTGTATCGAGGAGGCAAAATCTAAATAAACAGCTTCTCCAGTAGCATTAACACCATAACCGGCATCACAACGTTCTTTTGCTGCTCTTGACGCAACATCACGTGGTACTAAGTTACCAAATGCAGGGTATCTTCTTTCTAGGTAATAATCTCTTTCGTCTTCAGACAAATCAGTTGGCTTTTTCTTGCCTTCACGAATTGCCATTACATCTTCCATATTCTTAGGCACCCAAATACGACCATCGTTACGTAACGATTCTGACATTAGGGTAAGTTTAGATTGGTAATCACCAGAACGAGGAATACACGTTGGGTGAATCTGAGTATAACAAGGATTTGCAAAAAATGCGCCTTTTTTATGTATTTTCCAGGATGCCGTAACATTCGATCCCATTGCGTTTGTTGAAAGGAAATAAACATTTCCGTATCCGCCAGATGCGATAACAACGGCATGAGCAGAGTGACGCTCAATTTCACCGGTAACTAAATTACGAGCGATTATTCCACGAGCCTTGCCATTTACTTTAACAACATCTAGCATTTCATGACGGTTGAACGAGGTAATTTTACCACGAGCAATTTGCCTGTTCATTGCAGAATATGCGCCTAATAAAAGTTGTTGTCCTGTTTGGCCTTTCGCGTAAAATGTACGAGAAACTAAAACACCACCGAATGAACGGTTGTCTAATAGTCCACCATAATCACGTGCAAAGGGTACACCTTGGGCAACACACTGGTCAATGATGTTTCCAGATACTTCAGCCAAACGATAAACGTTAGCTTCTCTAGAACGGTAATCACCACCTTTTACCGTATCATAAAATAAACGGTAAGTAGAGTCACCATCGCCTTGATAGTTTTTAGCAGCATTGATACCACCTTGCGCTGCAATAGAGTGCGCCCTTCTTGGTGAATCTTGGTAACAAAACGTTTTAACGTTATACCCTAATTCTGCCAAGGTAGCAGCAGCAGAACCACCAGCTAATCCTGTACCAACAACGATAACATCAATGTTTCGTTTATTGGCAGGGTTTACCAAATCAATATGGTTCTTATAATCGGTCCACTTCGTTTTCAATGGACCTTTAGGTACTTTTGAGTCTAATACAGACATAAGTAAAAGGTATTAATGATTAAAATGATGAAAAAGGGCAATGAAAATAAAGCCTAACGGAATTATGATAGCATATGCCTTACCAAAAGTTTGAAGCTTTTTCTTTCTCATTGATGTTACACCAGCAGACTGAAAAGCAGAACTAAATCCGTGCATAAGGTGTAATGATAAAAACACAAAGGCTAATACATAAGCAGCAACCCTAATCGGATTCACAAATTTATGGGTCAATTCTTCGTAGTAACGAAAACCTTCACCGTCTCCCAACAATCCAGACATATCGCCTTGAATATATTTGGTATTGATTTCTGGTAACCAGAAATCAATAAAATGCAGCACTAAAAAGGCCAAAATTGCCAACCCGCTGTAAATCATGTTTCTACTCATCCAGCTAGAATTAGCTGAACCATTGTTTTTAGCGTAATTCACTGCTCTAGCATTTCTGTTTTTAATTTCTAGAATGAAACCCATCACAAAGTGATAAATAACCCCAAAGATTAAAACAGGTTGCAAAAGGTATTGTACGGCCCAAAAAGTACCCATAAAATGCGAAGCTTCATTAAACGCATTAGGACTGAAAACCGATAAAATATTAATTGCAAAATGCTGAAGTAGAAAAAACATTAAAAAGAAAGCAGAAAGAGCCATTGCATACTTTCTACCAATCGAAGATTTAAAAAATCCGCTCATTAGTTGTTAATTTTATACGCGAATTTACATCACACGCTAGTTATTAACAAGTTTTCAAGGGCTTTAGTATATCAATTTAGATTCATTTTAAGAATCAATTTTATACTGTTGAAGATTTATAAGTTTAATCTACCAAAAGAATTAAAAATCTTCAACAAAAATCTAATGTGATAATGGATAGGTTTTTAAATGTGATTTTTCTACAGCCCAAAGCACGGCGTCATCTAAATCATTGAATTGAATAATTGAGTTTTTAAAGAAAAATCGTTCTAAAAGTAAACTTGCTCTACTTCCAGTTGTTTGCCCTACCAGACCGTAAAAGGCCATTTTATGTCTGTTTTGGTAAAATTTTAGCCAATTTGACGGTACTACATAATAGTTATTTATTCGGTTGGCAATGTATATAATTGGAATTTCTAACCCATATATATTTTCTGCTGCGGTAACAACTTTCGAGGCGTCTTCCCATCTGAAAAGAACTCCTTTATTCATTTCTGATATAATAATTCCCTTTTTAAAAAAATAGAAAATGCCAAAATCAAATTCCCTAATCTCTCTAATCTGATTAAGTAACTCAAGCTCTTTTATTCGCTTCATTTTTCCATATCCTTTAATTGAATAGATAAGGCTTTGGTGGAAAGTTGAACTTCAATTAGACTTAAAACTAAAGAAAGGATTAAAGCAAATAAACTAATTCCAAATACTATTTTGGCGGTAATTATATATTCGAAAAATAGGAGTGCCATTGTAATTACTGCTAGTAAAAAACTGAATATGGCGGTTGCCTGCATGTTTTTTATAATAGTAAGTCTTTTGCGTAATTGTTGAACTTGTAAGCCAATAGATGGTGAAGCTGTTTCTTGATATTTTTGATGCAATTGACGAATTAGAGCTGCAATGGCTAGGTATCGAGCATTATAGGCTAACATGGTCAAAGAAATTGCGGGGAATAGTAAGGCAGGTATTCCTAAAGTAAGTTCCATATGTTTTTTATAGGATTTTAATCTGTAGCAATACCAAAATATGTCCAAGTGACATCTGCATCGAATGGGTTTCGCTGTGCATGTAACTCGCCAGGTTCTATTGTAATGCAATGTCCTGGGCCTACTTCATATTCTTTTCCTGAAATGGTAAAAACGGCCTTACCAGTCTGAATATGAAAAACTTCAAACATGGTGTCATGTTTATGTATTTCGACTTCTTGGCCAGGTTTAAATACGGCCGTACCGTACATCATTAATTGAGGAATTTCATTATAACCAATTAATGTTCTCTTTTTTATTTCAGGATTATGGCTTACACCCAATTCTGGTAATTCATTCCAATCAACTATTTTCATAGTGGTTATTCAATTTCAAAAGTGACAAGTTCCGTTTTTCCGTTTCCTTTTAATTCAACAGAATAAGAGCCTTTGGGCAGATAGGTCTTTCCATCATCTGCTGTCTTTAATTCTGTTTTATGTTTTTTAAGGTAGTTTAATTTTCCAATTTTGGAGAATGCCAAATCATATGATAGAATGTTGATTCCTTTGTCGGACACAATATCGGTCTCGCTCACTAAAATATCATCAGATGATTTTATTTTGGCTTGGTAAACCTCATCTCTGTTGGAATAAAAAGAGATATCCAAGCCTGGGGTACTTGCTTTAGACCATGAACTCCATGAATTTCCCCAACGTGCTGAATGCTTAATATTTTCTAAGGGATAAACATACAATTCCTTTTTCAATACTTCGGGAGTCAAATTCTGCAATTTAGCAATATCGGCCTTGTAGATACTTCTACCATGTGTGCCAATTAATATATGCTTTGCTTCTTTCTGAATTACTAAATCATGAACGGCAACATAAGGCATTCCATTGGTAAACGATTCCCAAGAATTTCCGTTATTCAATGACACGTATAGTCCGTTATCAGTTCCTACGTATAGTATATTTTCATTTTCTGTGTCTTCAATAATTACATTAACAGGAGATGCCGGTATGTTGGCAGAAATACTCTTCCACGAAGCTCCTTTGTTTTCACTTACATATATATAAGGAGTAAAATCGTCTGAGCGGTAGCCATTTAAGGAAGCATAAACTCTATTTTCATTAAACTTTGATGCGATAACTCTACTTACCCATAAGTTTTGTGGTAGGTTTTTAGAAATTACTTCCCAACTTCCACCGCCATTATCTGTGCGTTGAATGAGTCCGTCATCACTTCCTGTATAAATCAATCCGAATTTAAATGGAGATTCAGAAATTGTTGCCAAAGTACCAAAAGCGACATTTCCTTTTCTACCACCTTGGGTTAAATCTGAAGAAATCGTTTCCCAAGTATCACCTTGGTTTAATGAACGATGTAATTTGTTACTTCCCATATATAATATATCCTGATTATGGGGCGATAATAGAATAGGGGATTGCCAATTAAAACGGTACGGAGTTTCTCCTAATTCATGCTTAGGTTGAATGTAAGCTCGTTTGTCATTCTCTAAATCCAATCTAAAATAATTACCAAATTGAAACCCGGTATAAACCGTATTGTGATTTCTAGAATCAATTTGTACTTGCATACCGTCACCACCCAAAATCGATTTCCAAGGGTATTGACCTGTTTGATGCCATTCTGTATTTTCCTCTGCATTATGTGGTCCCATCCAAACACCGTTGTCTTGCAAACCACCATATACGTTGTACGGTTTTTGATTGTCTACAGCTATCGCATAAAACTGAGCTACTATTGGTGAATTGTTCTTAATCCAACTTTCCCCATCATCGTAGCTGGTATTTACCCCACCGTCGTTACCATTAATCAAATGCCCTGGTAAATTAGGGTTAACCCATAATGCATGGTGATCAGAATGAACATTGTCGCCATTAATAGATGTATACGTTTTACCCCCATCTTTTGAAGAAATTATGGGGACACCTGATAAATAAATGGCATCTACATTTTTAGGGTCTACACTTATTTGCGCAAAATAATAGCCATAGCTATAAAATAGATCGTCAATATAATTATCATTTTGCTTTACCCATGTTTTTCCGCCGTTGTTACTTCGGTAAACTTCAGCGCCAATTACAGGAGTATCAAAAAGTATAGAATTCGTATCTTCTAAATAAAGGGCAAGGTCTACTGGTTTAACCACATCGCTACGCACCATTTGTTTTACGTTGGCGGCGCGATATTTTTCTTGAAAATTATTGGTCTTCAAAAAATCGTTTAGTTCCTTGTCATTTAGGTCAAGAAATTGCTCTTTTGATAATGATTTGAAATTATCTTTGGTTAAGCCTTCTTGCTTGTCTTTCTTCTCATCGGAATTTTTTCTCCTAAACTGATTATCATGAACAGCATAAACCGTGTTATCGTCAAACACAGCTAATCCTATTCTACCAACTCCTTCGCCAGTTGGGAAACCACTTGAAGGGGTTGAAATTTTCTCCCAAGTTGCGCCGGCATCAGTACTTTTATATATGCCTGAACCTTCGCCATTGCCAATAAAATCCCATGCTTTTCTATCTTTTTGCCACGCTGCTGCGTATTGAATATTGAAGTTATTCGGTGATACGGCAACATCTATAATACCTGTGTTTTCATCAATGAACAAGGTGTTTTTCCATATTTTTCCACCATCTGTGGTTTTATAAATACCTCTTTCTTTGTTTGGTGAGTATAAGTGCCCTGCAACTCCAACAGTAACTTCATTGGCATTATCAGGATTTACCACAATACGACCAATATGATGCGAATCTAGTAGGCCTGTATTCTGCCAAGTCTTTCCCTTATCGGTAGATTTTAAAATTCCTATTCCTGAATATGACGAACGAGAAGCATTATTTTCTCCTGTACCGACCCATATTGTGCCGCTTGGCCAATGTACCGCAATATCACCGATATTTTGAGTTTGGGTGTGATCCATTACCGGCGTAAAAGTTGTGCCATTATTATTGGTGTACCATAATCCACCTGAGGCATATGCAACGTAATACTCTGTTGGGTTATCTTCATTAATAGCCAAGTCTACTACACGACCACTCATTACAGACGGACCAATATTAGTTAACGGTAAATTTTTAATTAATGAAGTGGCATCCATGGCTTTTTTTGCCATTAATGATTCATCAACTTTTTCTGATGCTGTTGGTTGTACTTGGGCCGTTGCAATTGAAATACTGGTGAGTAGTAGAAGGTAGAATTGTTTCATTTTCATTTTTTTGATTATGCTGATGGTAAGTTAAGAATTAGTTTTGCTCTTGACAATTTTAGAATTTACTACTGCTTTGATTGTATAGTCAATGCTTCAATTAGTTTTTTTGTTTTTGCTTCAATTTCGGCTTGAGCTTTCTTAATAGCATCTGTTGTAGAGCTATTTGAAGTGTGAATTACATCATTTACCGACTCGATAGCATCTATATACCATATTTCCCAAGCTTTTAAAATTTCTATTTCATTAGATAACTTTTCTCCAGAATCAATTGCTTTTTTACTCAACTCAAATTCATTCGACAAACGAAGTAAGGCTTGTTCTTTTAAAATTGACAATTGTTCTATTAAAAAAATTTTATCTGAATTGACCAATTCCAATCCGCTGACCAAAGCGGCAGTGCCTACATTTTTCAATGTTTCTTGTGAAACTTTATCGATACGGTCATTATCCGTATGGTAAAACTGATCTGTAAAGTGCCAAAGTAAAAGTCCAGGTATATTGGCCTGTATAAATGGCGTGTGATCACTTCCCCCTTCAAAAGGGTTGGTTTCTACCTTCCAATTTGCGAATGTACCTTGTTGTTTAAAATTTGATAGTATAAAATCGTTGAGGTAATGTGGTTTCATATCTTCTAACGATAATACTTCACCACCCCATTCGCTATGCTTGTCCATGCCTCGTGTCCAAATAGCACTGGGGTCTGGCATTTTTTCAATTAAAAAAGTACCGCCTGTAATTGAAGTGTTTTCGCCAACCATATCTAAACTTATACCCCATTTAATACCTTCTGCACGTTCGGGGTCTTCTTCTATATATCTGCGTGTAGAAATTATTTCATCTCCCCATAAAAAGGTCATGCTACGGTCAAGTTCAATTTTATGCTCTTGAAATAATTTTGCAGCTACTTTGGCGATTTCTAATTGAGCACCTACACCAGTAGCATTATCATTTGCCCCTGGTTCTTGAATATGCGCGCTAAATACCAATCTCTCATCTGCATTTTTTACTCCTTTAATAGTTGCAACAATAGTTAGTTCTTCAGATGGGTATCTTTTGGTTTGGATGTTTACCATTACCTCGGTCTTTCCTTTTTGTAAATGCTCTATTAATCTTTCTTTAGCCTCGAAGGAAAGTGCGATACCCCAAAATTCAGAAGCATCTTCAGCGGGCAAACTTCTAAATTGAATGGAGGTTTTGTTTTTTTCTGGTTGTAAATAATCAGGATTGTCATATGAAATGATGCCTAAGGCACCTTTTTCAATGGCTATCTTGGATACACGTCGTGCGCCCATTTCTGTAAAAATGACTTTTCCACTTACTGAACGTGTTTCTAATTGATCAATAGATTTTATCCAAATTACTTCTGCTATTATACCACTTTTTGATGTTGATGCCGAATTTAAATAGGTCATGTTTCTATTTGTTTCAGACTTCAATAAAGGTTTTTTCTCACCAAAGATTTGTAATGAGGCTGAAACAGGTTCCCAAGTGTCATGGTTCATTGTCCGTTTTTCAATACGATAGATTAGCCGGTCAGAAATAGTAGCTTCTTCTTCTATCACATAGCCAGCAGCTTTTAAGGTATCGGCAATGAGATAGATAGTTTTGTCAAATCCCGTATTGCCAACTACACGCCAATAGTCTTCCACAAAATCTGTGGTTTCATAGGCTAATTGCCCAGTAAATTGAGGGCGAACTAATTCAAAATAATCAACAGTGGTTTTTTTCGAATGTTGTGAGCATCCTGTTAAAAAAGAAAAGCAGAGCATTATAGGAACAATACCCTGCTTAAACAATTTTCTTTTAACGAGTTCTATGAAATTTATTCCTCCCATTTCCAGTCGTTACCTATAATCAATTTCTCCTTTAAATTATTTTTGATCATGAATTCTTTCGTAGTCTCGCTGTCCATTTTAGTTGCAGGTAATTTGTCAGCATTTGCTAAAGAATACAACATCATCGTACCAAAACGGGCCGTGTTGGTCATATGACCTTCGTTCACTAAATTGAAATCATCACAATCGGAATGATAGCAACCATAAATAGACCTGTCTAGATTACTATTTACAGATAAAATCGGAACGCCTTCTAACATAAAAGGTTGGTGGTCGCTATGGAGACCAGATTTGTTAGAAAATGTATTTTTATAGATAGTATCTTGTTGCTGAATAGCTGCGCCTAAATCCATAAAAAATTTCTCATCTTCTAATTTACCGCCCGCGTTCATACCTATCGGGTTACCAGACATATCTAAATTCATCATGTATTTAATGTTGTCGATGGTGTTGTTTTTAATCGCTTCCTCTACCAAAAACTTGCTACCAAGAAGACCTTGCTCTTCTCCCATAAACATTACAAATTTTACGGTACGTTTAGGATAAAGATTATTTGCTTTAAATGCTCTTGCAATATCAATAACTGCAAAAGAACCAATGCCGTTATCAATGGCACCTGTTGCTAGATCCCAAGAATCTAAATGGCCGCCAAGAACAATTTGCTCTTCAGGAATTGTAGTGCCAGCTAATGTAGCTACAACATTTCGAGCTTTAATAACATTGCTTGTATTGGTCATTGCTATTTTAGCAATGGCTTTTTTAGTTTTTAATGATTCTTTTAATGCCATGCCGTCTTCTTTACCAATACAAACTGCAGGAATTGGAATTAACTCTCCGGTTACAGAGGCTGTGCCGGTTAAAAGAACTCCGTTATCCACTTGATTAACGATTATGATACCAATGGCGCCATATTTTATTGCTAAGGCTGTCTTTTCACTACGGTGAAGATTGGTCAAACCTTCTGCACTTTCAGGTAAAATGCTGATATAAGCTAAGGCAATTTTTCCCTTAACTGCATCTGGGTTGGCAGCATAGTCTGCTTCTAAGCCATTGCCCATATCTACAATTTCTCCTGTTACATTCGCTTCTATAGGAGAATGGCCTAGGGTAACAACCTTAATATCTTCGTCATTTATTTGTAAGGAAACATCGCCTCTAGCCCATGCTTCTACTTCGAAAGTCTGGTAGGCTACATCTTCAAAGCCGTATTCTTTAAATATATTATACGTGTATTCTTCAGCTTTTGCACCATTTGTTGACCCTGTTAATCTATGGCCGATGGTTTCGGTGGCTTCCTTTAACGTACTATAGCCTTTTGAGTTAGCTTTAATTTCAGAATCTATCCTTGCAAATAATTCGGCTTGTGATTCTTCTTTTTTAGTTTCACCGCATGAACTTATTATGAGGACTAATAGGGCGAAAAAAATTGGTTTTTTCATGTTTTGATTTATTGAGTTATGATTTTATTTTTTTGTTATTTTTAATTTGTAATTCACTATTTTTCAATTGTATATTCAACTTTTTGATGTCAACATCAATGAATTTTTTAAATTTAGCATCCACATCTTTTAAACGTTTGTTGAAAATAGCATATACTTCTCTCTGCTGGTCTGTAGGTTTGAAATCGGCTCCGAATGCACCAATATCACTAGCCAACGCACTTAGTCTTCCATATAGCTTAATGGGAGATCTAAAAGCATCTTCTCGCGCACCGGTTAATTGAATGTCGTAAAGCGAGGCTATAATGGTTTCTGCTACTGTTCTTAATTCTTGAGATTTTTTACGATCGCCACTACGTTCTAGTTTAGGAATAATTTCGTTCAACTCAGCCCTAATTGTTTCAATATCGTTTATCATGGTAACGGCCAGGTTCATGGCATCTCGTAGTTGTAAGGAGAAAGCTACCTGTTCTGTTAATTCTTCTAAACTTGCTTCTGAATTTGGATCTTTTACAACCTCTAATTCACGAATAAATTCTTCTTCACCTACAATCAATTTTATTTTATAATTTTTAGGTACCACTCTTGGGCCGAATTGACCGCGCCACAAATCTAAATCCCAAGTAACTAAAGGGCGCCATCCTTCACCATTTAGTTGTACCCATGGCCTTCCTGGAGGTGTTGTCTTTAATTTTGCTTTATAAGTGGGTTCATATCTCAAATCCCACATTACTCGATGTATTCCTGCATTCTGTTTGCCTTTTAAGGTTCTGATAATTTCATCGTTATCAGTTAATACTTGAATTTCTACTTTTTGATTGGTGCTATCCTGTAAATAATAATGGATGTCTGCTCCGTAAGCAGGGTTGGTTCCGGAGTTCAAACTTGGTCCATCAGTTTTTATACTTTGTTGGTCTATAAATCGATATGCTGGTCGTAGACTAAATAAATGTGCTGATTTATTCTTTGCATCTAAATCGAATTCACGTAATGGAGCTACATTATCTAAGATGTAATAACCTCGGCCATATGTACCCACAACTAAATCATCAAACCGTTCTTGTATCTCAAGCCAATAGACAGGAGCTGGTGGTAAGTTGTTTCGAAAACGCATCCAGTTAGCACCATCATCGTAGCTTATATAAAGACCGTTGTCAACGCCGAGGTATAACATGCCTTCTCTTTTGGGGTCTTCCTTTATTACATGTGCAAAGCTATGTACTGATTTTGGGACAGTGGAGCTTATCAATTTCCACGATAATCCATAATCTTCGGTTTTATATACATAAGGATTAAAATCTCCCATTTGATGTAAGTCTACGGTGATATATGACGTTCCTTTTTGATAACGAGATATTTCAATATTGGCAATGGTACCCCATTTAGGTAAATCTGGAATATTTGCGGTTACATTAGTCCAACTTGTACCTCCATTTTTTGTTAATTGAACTTGTCCGTCATTACTGCCTGTCCATATTAGGCCAGGTTCCAACTCAGATTCTTCAATACTGAATAATACAGAACCATCAAAGGTCATCAGATTATCAACGGCTATCCCTCCAGAATTTTGTTGGTGTGTTTTATCATTTAAAGTTAGATCAGGACTTATAACTTGCCAACTTTGACCTCCATCATCACTTTTATGTACAAATTGACTCCCTACATATACTCTATGTTTGGTATGCGGTGAAAATGCTAATGGAAAATTCCAATGCCAGCGATATTTTAATTTACCGGGCTCCCAACCATAACCTGCTTCTGGCCATACACGAACATCACGTACATGCCCTGTTTTTGCATTGTAGCGTTGTAGTCCCCCGTCATAACAGCCAGACCATACTATGTCATTATCAAAAGGGTCTGGTTGTGCAAAACCGCTTTCGCATCCTCCAACGCTTTGCCACAACCCTAAAGGAATATAACCTTGCCTACTATTGCTCGGTCCTTTATAAGAATAGCCATCTTGTCGATTACCATAAACGTTGTAAGGAATCTGATCATCTACTGAAACATGATACATTTGTGCTATTGGCAGCACGATGCGTTGAAAAGTCTCGCCGTGATTTATACTAATACTTGCTCCACCGTCATGAGCGACCATTATTCGGTCAGCATTAGAAGGGTCTATCCAAATATCATGATTGTCACCTCCTGCACTATACCCTCCTTTAATTGTCTTTCCTCCGTCTTTTGAAATACTAAACTTTACACTGGCAAAATATAGTTCGTTTGGATCTGTGGTAGATACCGCCATACGAGTATAATAAGGTGCTCTTTCTGCTATATCGTGATTTCGAGTTTGTAAAGTCCATGTTTCTCCAAAATCTTCGGAACGGTATAACGCTGGACTGTCAATTTCAAAAAGAGCATATACGATATTTGGATTTGAATGGGAAATGGCAACCGCCGTTTTACCTACAGGATTTTCTTTACCTCCAGGGAGTCCTTTTTTAGTAAGTGGTTCCCAATTTTCACCACCATCTGTTGTTCTGTATACACCGCCTCCAGGGCCGCCACTATTTAATCCCCAAGTATTTATTTGGATGGACCACATACCCACTAATAGGCGATTAGGATTTTTCGGGTCTATAGCTAGCTCGGCCGCACCGGTGTTTTCATCTATAAAAAATATGCGTTTCCAAGTTTCACCACCATCTACCGTTTTATAAACGCCACGTTCTTGTTGTTTACCATACGTATGGCCTAATGCTGCAGCGTATACGATGTCAGGATTAGTAGGATGCACGATTACGCGACCAATGCGACCCGTTTTTTCCAGACCCATATTTTTCCAGGTCTTTCCGCCGTCTATAGATTTATAGATACCATCTCCCATGGCGTGAGCAGGTCTAATAACAAAGGTCTCACCAGTACCAACCCATACAATATCTGGGTTGGTAGGTGTTATAGCTAAAGACCCTATGGAAGATACTTCTTGATTATCAAAAATTGGTTTCCAAGTAGTACCTGCATCGGTCGTTTTCCATAACCCGCCCGATGCTGCCCCAAT
Source organism: Maribacter arcticus (assembly GCF_900167935.1). Lineage (GTDB taxonomy): Bacteria > Bacteroidota > Bacteroidia > Flavobacteriales > Flavobacteriaceae > Maribacter > Maribacter arcticus. The sequence continues at coordinate 117,822 of NZ_FUYL01000005.1, forward strand.
ATAAGTCGTCATTGGATCTTCTGGTATTCCTGCAATAGCAATGGTGCGATTGCCTTCAGGACCGATAAATCGAAATTCTAGATTTTCAAAAATAGAACTTTGAGTTTGGGCTAGTGTAGATAAGAATACTAAAAAAAATAGTGGTGTAATAAGAAGCCTATTTTTCATTAGTTATCAGTTTTTTTGGTTGAGACACACAAGTTAACTATTTGTCAGTTAAAATTGTTTTAACAGCAGTTCGATTCTCATATTTTTGAAAGCTGTTGAATGCTTAATTGATATGGATTTCTTAGTTTTAGTTTGAAGTTCAAATTCAATTTTATGATTAATAAAGTCGAAATAATAATTTTTGCATTGTTTTTTAGCACGTTTTCTTTCAACCAAAAAAGCTCGTCAGTTTTTATTAAATATTCTTCATTAGTACAGAAGGGAGAATCATTAGTGTTAGAAGATAATTTTAAAAAAGCATTGCATTACTATAATGTGGCATTTCAAACTTGCACCCCGCTTGCTTCAGATTGTTTTACGGCTATGCAATTAGCTGCTGTTAACAATAATAGTAAACTATTTAAAAAATTTATGATTAAAGGATTTCAAGTAGGACTAAAAAAAGTAGACCTTATTAAAGACTCTTTGCTTTATAGTTATTTTAATAAAAAAAAGCTTAACGATTTTGCAGAAGTTAAATACAGGAAAAATCAATTCAAATATGAAAAAGGGTTAAACCCCTTTCTAGTGGACACCTTGAATAAGCTCTCAAGTATAGATAATCGTTATAAAACAATGTATTTAGATTCTCTTGCGAGAGTGGATACACTAAATCGTAATATTTATGAAAAAATATATGATTCAATTGTATCCAATTTAGTTGAAAATAGTTTGATGCCTCTGATTGAGAAATATGGATTTCCAGGACAACGTTTAACGGGAGTAGCAAAAGTTGGTCAAATAAACGATCCCTATAACTATAGTTTTTCTAATAATAAAGCGCTTTTTATTTTACTGCATTACTATTCAAATCCTAAAACATGCGAATATAATTCACTTTTCAAAAATGAGGTGTTTAAGGGAAATATGCGTCCTGAAGTTTTTGCTAGCATAATGGATTTTCAATTTAAATACGGAAAGGATGCTTATTGTAAAGCCAAGCCCTATAACCAATGGCACAAAAGTGAAGATAGTGCTGAGTTTGAGATAATAAACGAAAGGCGTAGACAGATTGGTTTAGCGTCATTTCAAGATGAAGAAGAGAAGTACAAAAGAGGACTGAATATTTGTTACAAATATGATAATAGGGTTTATAAACACATCAGGTTATTCTACTGGTGTGGTTAAAATAGAAGTTTATACTTTAATATTAAAAGGCATATAATGAATCCTTAACTTTGGTTTTTAAACATAAATTCATGAAATACAATCAAATACCTAATTTGTTATTTATAAAGAACCGAAAGAAATTTATGGACCGCATGCAGCCTAAAAGCATTGCTGTCTTTAATTCGAATGATATTTACCCCATAAGTGCCGATAGTGTATTGCCTTTTGAGCAACATAGAGATATTTTTTACTTGTCTGGGGCAGATCAAGAAGAGACTATTTTAGTCATGTTTCCAGATTCAATTAATAAAAAACATCGTGAAATTTTGTTTGTTCGTGAGACAAACGAGCATATAGCAATTTGGGAAGGAGCCAAATTGACTAAAGAGATGGCAACAGAGGTTTCGGGAATTGAAACTATTCATTGGTTAAAAGATTTTGATAAAGTCTTTTTTGATTTGATGACCGAAGCAGAAACTATTTACATCAATACTAACGAACACTACAGACAAGCTGTAGAAACGGAAACTAGAGAGGATCGTTTTATTAAAAAGTATAAGCAACAGTTTCCAGCGCATCGTGTTGCAAAAAGCAATCCTATTTTACAAGAAATTCGTGGTATAAAGGAGCCCGAAGAATTAGAATTGATGCAAACGGCATGTAATATTACAGAGAAAGGTTTTCGAAGATTACTTGGTTTTGTAAAACCCGGAGTGATGGAATATGAGATTGAGGCAGAATTGGTTCATGAATTTGTAAGTAATCGCTCTAAAGGTTTTGCATATCCACCAATTATCGCTTCAGGCAACAACGCTAATGTGTTACACTATTTAGAAAACAACAGAGCTTGTAATGATGGTGATTTAATTTTGATGGATGTTGCTGCAGAATACGCAAACTACTCAAGTGATTTGACAAGAACTATTCCTGTAAACGGAAAATTCACAAAACGCCAAAAAGAGGTTTACAATGCTGTTTTACGCGTAAAAGATGATGCTACGAAAATGTTGGTTCCTGGTACGCTTTGGGCAGAGTACCATAAAGAATGTGGTAAATTAATGACTTCTGAATTACTAGGATTGGGTTTACTGGATAAGGCAGATGTTCAAAATGAGAACCCAGATTGGCCAGCATATAAAAAATATTTTATGCACGGCACTAGTCATCATATTGGTTTAAATACGCACGATTATGGTGCATTAAAAACACCTATGAAAGCAAACATGGTTTTTACTGTAGAACCAGGAATCTATATACCAGGGGAAAAAATGGGTGTTCGTTTAGAGGATGATGTAGTTATTCAAGATAAGGGAGAGCCTTTCAACTTAATGGCCAATATTCCTATACTTGCAGAGGAAATTGAAGAGTTAATGAACAAATAATACCAGAGAATGAAATTAGTATCATGGAACGTTAATGGCATTAGAGCTTCTGTAAAAAAAGGATTTGAAAAAATAGTCCAAGATTTTGACGCTGATATTTTTTGTATTCAAGAAACAAAGGCACAAGATGATCAGGTGAGTGAAGCATTGAAAGGTATAAGTGACTATGAACTGTTCACTAATAGTGCGGATAAAAAAGGATATTCTGGTACCGGAATTTTGACAAGACAAAAGCCAGTTCAATTCAAAAAGAACATGGGCATTGCAGAGCATGACTTAGAAGGTCGTATCACCCATTCTGAATTTGAGGATTTTCATTTGGTCAACGTGTACATTCCTAATAGTGGAAATGGACTAAAGCGATTGGATTATAGAGCTGGGTGGGACAAGGATTTTACAAACTACCTTAAAGAACTGTCAAAAAAGAAACCGTTGATTATTACAGGCGATTTTAATGTTGCCCATACTGAAAATGATTTGGCGAATCCGAAAAGTAATTACAACAAAACATCTGGCTTTACACAGATAGAAATTGATGGATTTGATAATATGCTGAACGAATTGAATTTGGTGGATAGTTTTAGAGCATTACACCCTGATACTTTTGATAAATATACATTTTGGAGTATGCGAGGTGGTGCACGAGATAGAAATGTAGGTTGGCGTCTCGATTACTTTTTAGTTAGTGAAGCCATTTGGGACAAAGTGAAATCTGCTGAAATTCATGATCAAGTTTTGGGTAGTGATCATTGCCCAATTAGTTTAGAAATAGAATTTTAGGATATGGGGTTATTTCTATTGTTTCAAGACGCTTCAGAGATTGAAAAAAAGATGCAAGAAGCACCTGATAGCTCCTATGAAATAGGTATAGCTATTGGAACCTACCTTCCTTTTGTAGTGTTGGTTTTAATAGCTTATGCCTTTTATTACTATTCGAAAAAGAAAAAAAGTCGGGAATAGGCATTTTGAAGTTTATTCAGGCTTATTTCTACTTATACTGTTAGTCGCAACAAATACAATCAGTGCTGGCAATACCCACCCCAAGCTATACTCTTGAAGCGGTATCCATGAGAAGGTATCAGCCGTAGGAGCGATAGCGCTAATACTTCCTAAGAAATCTGGAATACTAAATAAGATAGTCGCTATGGTAACAGCTTTAAAAACTAAAGGTGATCCATACTTGTCTGGTACTACATTTAGTAAAATTAAAATGATAGTAATAGGGTAGATGAACATTAATGATGGCAATGCAACTGCAATGATATAACCAACATTGAATTGGCCCATTAACACCCCTAAAATACTCCCTATAACTGCTGTTATGTTATATGCGGTTTGAGAATCGTTGAATCTCGATTTAACAAAGTCTGCAGTACCCGTAACAATACCTACTGCAGTAGTGAAACAAGCTATACCTACGAGTATGCTAAGAAACAAATTACCAACGCTACCAAGGCTGTTTATGGCTAAGCCAGACAGTAATGCTGTCCTACTTGTGTTTGCATCAAAAACGGAGTGCGCCAAAGCTCCAGACAGTATTAGACCTAAATAAATTAAGAATAGGGCCAAGCCCGCTAACCATCCTGCACTACGTATTAAAGATTTTTTGTCTTCATAAGATGCATCGGTATATCTTAAATTAATAGAAATAATGATTACTCCACCAACTACCACAGCCCCAATTGCATCAAAAGTTTGATAACCTTCCAGAATTCCATTGGTAAAAGGACTGGCAATCATTGTTGTTCCAAATTCGAATGGGAAAGAGAAAATTGTAATTCCGATAACAAAAAGTAAAATAAGAATAATTGCCGGCGTCAATATTTTTCCCAAAATGACCAATATTTTTGAGCGGTTCATGGCAAAAACGAATACTAAACCAAAATAAAAACTGCTAGTAAACCAAGGAGAAATATCCCAAAAAGGTTGTATTGCCATTTCATGTGTAACCGAAGCAGTCCTGGGGCTAGGTAATGCTATAGCTATGGCATAAATGAAAAAGGCGTAGATCAAACTAAAGGTCGGAGATATCTTTTTACCGAAATCCATTAACGTTCCTTGTAATTTGGCATGTGCTAAAATGCCTAGAATGGGAATTACCATGGCAGAAAGACAAAAACCTATGGTTACGATTAGCCATTGATTTCCAGAATTAAAACCTAATAATGGAGGTAATATTAAATTACCCGCTCCAAAGAAAAGGGAGAAAAGGGCAAAGGCGGTAACGAGAATTTCCTTCTTCTTGAACATGGTTACAAATTAAGTGAAAGATTATGAAATAACAGACATGCCGTTGTTTTTGATTTTGTAAGACACCAAAAAAAAGTGGATTGACAACATGTTAGGCAACACTCACAACAATTACTGGTGCAGTCGCTTAATATACAGTACTTTAATCAGAGGAAATTTAGCGTATGCGATTTCTCTTGTTAGTTCAACTTAAAATATTAATCGCATTTTCTCGATCACCCAAATCGAAATTCTCGCAAAAAACCTACAGCATGAAAAAAATATTCTGCAACATTTTCGGCCATCACTATTCCGTTTCAAAAAAAGTGACCTCTCATATTAAAGAATACAAGTGTATTCACTGTCAAAAAGAAGTAACAACAGATGTTAGTGGAAACCTTGCTTTACTAACACCTGAATTACAAGATATCAACAGAACTTTAGAGCATATTTATCAAAGAAGACACACTGCTACACAACAGGTAGCTTAGTAAATTCTCTATTAGGTAAAAGAATTCCAACCCTGAGCGGTTAATGGAATCTTCGAATTATTCCTGGAAATTAAGAAAGCACCTTCTTCTTTACCCGTGGTATGCCCCACGACGGTTAAGTTAGGATTGCCCTTTATTTTCGGGAATTCTTTTTGGTCTATCGTAAACAATAACTCATAATCTTCACCGCCACTTAAGGCTACAAGCGTACTATCTACCTTAAATTCTTCACAGGCAGCAATCACCGTTGGGTCTAAAGGAATTTTATCTTCATATAAATTGACACCCACACCGCTACTTTTACTTAAATGTAAAATTTCAGATGAAAGTCCGTCACTTATATCAATCATTGAAGTTGGGTGCACATCTAATTTTTTCAATAATTCAGTAATATCTTTTCGAGCTTCTGGTTTTAACTGTCGCTCTACGATATAGGAATAGGGCTCTAAGTCTGGCTGACTATTCGGGTTAACCTTAAACACCTCTTTTTCTCGCTCCAGGACTTGAAGGCCCATATATGCTGCGCCTAAATCACCCGAAACGACTAAAAGGTCATTTGGTTTGGCGCCTGATCTATACGCAATATCTTCTTCATTAGCTTCACCTATTGCAGTTACGCTAATCATTAAGCCTGTTTTAGAGGAGGTAGTGTCACCGCCAACTAAATCAACATTATAGGTTTTGCATGCTGTAGCTACACCTGCGTAAAATTCTTCTAATGCTTCTAAGGGAAATCTATTAGAAACCGCGATAGAAATGGTTACTTGTGTTGCAGTAGCATTCATCGCATAGATGTCTGATAAGTTCACTATGATAGCTTTGTAGCCTAAGTGTTTTAATGGCATATATGCAAGATCGAAATGCACACCTTCTATTAATAAATCAGTACTAATGACTGTTTTTTTGTCTTTAAAATCTAAAACGGCAGCATCATCACCAATACCTTTTAAAGTAGATTTTTGCTCAATTTTAAAGTCCTTTGTAAGATGTTCTATCAGGCCAAATTCACCTAATTTCTCTAAGGATGTCTTTTCTTGATTCTTGTCTTCTAGCATGCTGCAAAAATAAGAAGTATTACTAGACCAAGGACATAAAAAAAACCGAAGCTTTTCAGCCCCGGTTTTACTACTAAAATTTAGAATTAAATCTATCCTACTGAATAACCATCTCTATAAGTACGCTTAACGTATTTATTCGCTGGTTCGAAATTGGTAATTTTCATATTTGCGGCATCCCACTGTAAGCGTTTTCTACCGTGGTATTGTTTGCCGCTACCCCAGAAGCTTTGATTTTCAACTGTAGGGTCTACTTCGAAGTATGATTTTAATGCCAAGTTACCGATAAGAATACTCTCAGTAAACGGACCTGCATAATCGAATGAAGAACTGGTTTCTGCATTTCCATAACCCGCCATACAAGCATTTACCCATTGTAAATAATGACCTTCTGGTACACGTGCTATAGTTTGTTCTACCTCGAACTGTTCGTTTAAACTTAATGGAAGAAGTCTAGGGTTTGCACCATAACAATCTGCCATTAATTTTCCTTTGGTGCCAATAAATAAAACACCACCATCCCAGTTTCCTAAAGCTTCATCATCGCCTAGTTCTTCTGGTCTTTCAGGCAGTAAACCACCATCCATCCAAGTAACTTTTATTTTACCTTTTCCATCTGTTCTTGGGTAGCTTAAATGTATTTTGCTAGAGTTCGGAAAACTTTTTGGATAATCGGCAGTTTCGAACTTCCCTTTAAAAGAATCTGAAACACTGCATTCTACGGTATCAGGATACAATATTGGCAATATTCTGTAAACCGGATCCATAATATGACAAGCCATATCGCCTAGAGCTCCGGTACCAAAATCTGACCATCCTCTCCAATCAAAAGGTAAATATGCGTTGTTATAATCTCGCATTGCTGCGGTACCTAACCAAAGATCCCAATTTAAACCTTTTGGCACTCTGTCTTTTTTAGTAGGGGTTTGCAATGCTTGTGGCCAAATAGCTCTGTTTGTCCAACATTTTACGGTATGTACTTCACCTATGATTCCTGTATCATAAATTTCTTTCATGGTTCGAACACCATCTCCAGAACCACCTTGGTTACCCATTTGAGTAACTACTTGGAATTTTTTAGCAGCTTCGGTCAGCATTCTAGCTTCCCAAATATCATGGGTTAAAGGTTTCTGTACATATACATGCTTGCCCATTGACATTGCCTGGTAAGCTGCAACAGCATGGTTGTGATCAGGAGTAGAAACAGATACAGCATCGATATTGTCTCCTTCTTTTTCTAGCATTTCTCTAAAATCATTGAAATAACTAGCTTTTGGGAATGCTTCTCTAGAGGCAATTGCTTGTCTGTCGTCAACATCACAAAGTGATACAATATTTACATTCGGACTCTCAGCAAAGGAGGCAATGTCGCTTTGTCCTTTGCCGCCCACACCAATTCCCGCAATGTTTAGTTTATCGCTTGGAGCTATAAAACCAGGACCGCCCAAGACATGCCTGGGTACAATCATGAATCCGGCCGCCGCCATACCGGTATTTTTCATAAATTTTCGACGCGAGTTCTTTTTTAAATTCGTCTTTTTGCTTGACATAAAATGAAGTTGTTTTAGTTGCTTGATTATTTGGACTTCAAGATAATTCAATTAAGTCAATTACTTGAAGGTCGTTGCAGTTTTATGATTATTGAAACAATGCAATTAGTATCTTTAAGTATTGAAATTAAATCAATTACATGAAAAGGGGACTTTGGTTTTTAACATTTATTGTGATTTTCGGATGCTCTTCAGATGACAATATGGAAGTTGAGGTTGACGACCAAATGGAAGAACAAGTAGAAGAAACACCACCTTCAGAAAATAACATGACCGCTATTGTGCCATGTGAAAATGGAATGGCGGGTATTTACCCTTGTAACGGATATGATTTAGTCGCCCATATTTCTCTAGGCGAAATGTCTGCTGAGGAAGGTAATGATATCTGGGGTTGGACGGATGCCGAAAGTGGTAAAGAATACGCGTTAATGGGGTTAGATAATGGAACCGCTTTTATAGATATATCAGATGCAGTAAAGCCTATTTACCTTGGTAAGCTGCCTACTGCCACAAGTTCAAGTCCATGGAGAGATGTGAAAATTTATGGAGACTTTGCCTATATCGTATCAGAAGCTAATGGTCATGGCGTTCAAGTTTTTGACTTAAAAAAATTGCGAATCGTAAGTAATCCTCCTCAAATATTCTCTGCTGATGGGCGTTATACAGCCTTGGGGAATGCGCATAATATTGTGATTAATGAAGCATCTGGTTTTGCGTACCCTGTTGGCACCGATAGAGATGATCAGTTTAATGGTGGGGTGCATTTTTTAAATCTTGAAAACCCTATAGCCCCTGCTTTAGCCGGTGGCTGGGGGTTGAATGGGTATACGCATGATGCTCAGGTCATTACTTATAATGGTCCTGATAATGCCTATGTAGGGGCAGAAATATTTGTGGGTGCAAATGAGGATCAGGTAGTGGTGGTAGATATTTCAAATAAGAATGCACCTGTAACTTTAGCCAACTTGCCTTATCCAAATATTGGATATACACATCAAGGTTGGTTTACAGAGGATCATCGTTATTTTATATTGGGAGATGAGTTAGATGAGGTTCGGCAAGGGTTTAGAACACGTACCCTTATTTTTGATATGTTAGATTTAGATAATCCGGTTTTACATTATACCTATTTGGGTCCAACAAATGCAATTGACCACAACGGATATGTTTTAGGTGATGAATTTTTCTTAGCAAATTATACGGCAGGTGTCCGTGTTTTAGATATTACCGAAATTGAAGGTAAAACAATAATTGAGAAGGCATTTTTTGACACCTATCCTGCTAATAATAATACACAATTTGCAGGAGTTTGGAGTGTTTACCCCTATTTTGAAAGCAGTAATATTATCATTAGTGACATTAATAGCGGGTTTTTTATAATCCAAAAATCAAATTAATTATGCGAAAGGTATTTTTACTAGTACTCGCTTGTTTCATCTTTTCTTGTGCAAAAGAAGAAGCTGAAATTGCATTTGACTCATTAAATACTGAATTTAAGGGAGAACTTGATTTTATTAAAAATTTTGGAGGTAGTGGTAATGAAAGTACCCAGGCAATTATAAAAACCACCGACGGCGGTTTTGCAATTTTAGGATATACAGGAAGTACTAATGGTGATATCTCAACAAAAGCTAAAGAAGAAAATGATTATTGGTTATTGAAATTTGATGAAAATTCGAATTTGCAATGGAATAAAACTTACGGTGGAAGCAAAGATGATATAGGACAAAGCCTCGCTCAAACAAGTGATGGAGGCTTTATATTAACAGGCTATTCTATGAGCAGTGATGGCGATGCTTCAAATAACGAAGGCTTTCATGACAACTGGATTTTAAAGTTAGATGCTCAAGGTAATTTGGAATGGGAAACTAGTTACGGTTTTTCAGGTCACGATCATTCGTACGATATACTTGAAGCATCGCAAGGAGGATATTTTTTTACAGGATTTTTAGATATCACATCGGCTAGGGCGGATGGGAATACTGAAAAAGGCAATTCGTTAACTAGTCATGGCGTAGGAGAGTTTTGGGGAACGAAAATAGATGAAGAAGGTACCGTGCAGTGGCGAGGTTATTTTGGGGGAACCAATAATGACCGGGCACACGGGGTCGTGCAAACGAAAGATGGCGGCTTTGTGATGGCAGGTTTTACGGAGAGTGATGATTTTGATATCAGTAATACCAATGGTAGCTACGATTTTTGGGTGGTTAAAGTAGATTCTTTTGGCAATCTAATTTGGGAAAAATCTTTTGGGGGCGAGGGTATTGAAGTTTCTTATGATATTGCTAAAACGTCAGATAATGGTTTTGTAGTGGTAGGTAATACTTTTAGCACCAATGGAGATATTTTATTAAACCACGGAGAATCTGATATGTGGATGATAAAGCTTGATGAAGAGGGTAATTTGATTTGGGAACAAACGTATGGCGGTAGCCAGTTCGATTTGGCACAGGCTGTTGTTCAAAGTAAAGATGGGGGTTTTTTAATAACTGGTAATACTAAAAGCGATGATAAAGACAGTTCATTAAATAATGGTGAAAATGATATTTGGTTGGTTAAAACCAATGCTTTTGGTGACCTTGTTTGGGAAAAATCTTTTGGAGGTTCTGGACTGGATTTTGGTTTTGATCTTCTTGAAAATACAGACGGCAGTATACTTATTGTAGGCGAATCTTCAAGTACGGATTTCGGTTCAATATCTTCTAAAGGAAATTCAGACTTAATTCTTCTTAAAATCAAATAGTCGCTTCCGGTATTTCTTATAGTATTTCTCTATGAATACATACGTTATAATAATGTTAGAGCCGATGGGAAAACTTATATATACCGTATATTTGAAAACTATTTAGATTAAATCTAGATAATAATATTAGGTTTGATGAAAAAAACCGACTTATAGATTATATTTGTAAACTATTTAGATTAAATCTAGTTAATTATGATTCAAGTATCAGAAACGGCAAAACAAAAAGTCATCAACCTTATGACAGAAGGAGGTTTTGATGCGACAACTGATTATGTGCGTGTTGGAGTGAAGAGTGGTGGATGCAGTGGATTATCTTATGAGTTAGACTTCGACAATAAGAAGGATGATACTGATAAGGTTTTTGAAGACAACAACGTGCGAATTATTGTAGACAAAAAAAGTTTTTTATATTTAGTAGGTACTGTTTTGGAATACTCTGGTGGTCTCAACGGTAAGGGTTTTGTTTTTAATAACCCAAATGCTCAACGAACTTGTGGTTGTGGCGAGAGTTTTTCATTATAAATCGATAATTGTTAATTGAGTAAAACCAATTGACCAATTAAATTATATGGCATATACAGAAGAAGAATTAAAAAAAGAACTTGAAACCAAAGAGTACGAATATGGTTTCTATACAGATATTGAATCTGACACCTTTCCTATTGGCTTAAGCGAAGAAATTGTTATTGCCATTTCAAAGAAAAAAGAAGAGCCAGAGTGGATGACTGACTGGCGTTTAGAAGCTTTTCGAATTTGGGAAAAAATGGTAGAACCTGAATGGGCAAATGTCCATTATGAAAAACCAAATTTTCAGGCGATTAGTTATTATTCTGCTCCAAAAGCTGCAGACCCTAATAAATCATTAGATGATGTAGATCCTGATTTGTTGGAAATGTATCGCAAGCTTGGTATTTCGGTTGATGAGCAAAAGAAATTGCAAAATGTCGCTGTTGATATTGTTGTAGATTCTGTTTCTGTCGCAACAACCTTCAAGAAGACGTTGGCAGAAAAGGGAATTATTTTTATGCCTATTTCAGAGGCTATTCAAGAGTATCCAGAACTGGTAAAGAAATATATGGGCACGGTTGTGCCAAAGACTGATAATTTTTATGCCGCTTTAAATTCAGCGGTCTTTACAGATGGTAGTTTCTGTTATATTCCAAAAGGTGTACGTTGCCCAATGGAGCTTTCAACTTACTTTAGAATCAATCAGGCTGGTACAGGTCAGTTCGAACGTACCTTGTTAATTGCCGATGAAGATAGTTATGTAAGTTATTTAGAAGGTTGTACCGCTCCATCAAGAGATGAGAATCAACTGCATGCCGCCGTAGTAGAATTGATTGCTTTAGACGGTGCAGAAATTAAGTACTCAACAGTACAGAATTGGTTTCCTGGTAATAAAGAAGGTAAAGGAGGGGTGTTCAACTTCGTTACTAAAAGAGCGTTATGTGAAAAGAATGCCAAAGTATCTTGGACACAAGTTGAAACAGGTTCGGCCGTAACTTGGAAATATCCATCTTGTATCTTAAAAGGAGATAATTCTATCGGAGAATTTTATTCAATTGCGGTTACGAATAATTACCAACAAGCAGATACCGGTACCAAAATGATTCATTTGGGCAAGAATACAAGAAGTACCATTATTTCAAAAGGTATTTCTGCTGGAAAATCACAGAATAGTTACCGTGGTTTGGTACAGATAAATAGTCGTGCTGACAATGCTCGAAACTTTTCTCAATGTGATTCCTTGTTGATGGGTAACGAATGTGGAGCTCATACATTTCCATATATAGAAGTAAAAAATAAGTCTGCCCAGATAGAACACGAGGCTACAACAAGTAAGATTGGTGAAGATCAAATATTTTATTGCAACCAAAGAGGGATACCTACTGAAAAGGCAATTGCATTAATTGTAAATGGATTCAGTAAAGAAGTACTGAATAAATTACCGATGGAGTTTGCCGTAGAGGCTCAAAAGCTTTTGGAAATTAGTTTAGAGGGTTCTGTAGGATAAATTGAAAATAATAATGAAAAATTTTTTAATCATAGTAGTACTTTTTGTGGCATATAGCTGTAAAGAAAACAAGAGCAAAACCAAGGAGGCAATAGCTTCTGAGGAGGTAGCAAAGCCAGAGGTGAAATTATACACTTTTAATGGTGGTACTGTAATGGTAAATGATTTGGAGTTATTCTCTCAGGATACGACATATCATGGTCAGACAAAAGAATTTGCGGATCCTTTTTATGTGATAAGTCATCCGAAAGGAAATTTAATGTGGGATGCCGGACTTCCAGAAAGTTTGGTTGGAGCTGAAGCACCATTTACAACTCCAAATGGTAATTTTACGATTTCTCGAAAAGAAGGTGTTTTAGACCAGTTAAGTACTATTGGAATGTCGCCTTCGGATATAAATTATATTGTCCTATCACATACTCATTTTGACCATACGGGTCATGCCAATGTTTTTAAAAGTTCGGTATGGTTAGTTCAAAAAAATGAACATGACTTTATTACCAGTCCAGAGATTATGGAAGGTAATGCAGATTTACATAATGCAATATCACAATTGAACAATATACAAGAACTAAATGGTGATTTTGACGTATTTGGTGATGGGACTGTGGTTATTAAAACTATGCCTGGTCATACTCCAGGACATCAAGTTTTGTATTTAGATTTAGCTGAAAACGGACCAACATTATTAACAGGTGACTTGTATCACTTTTATGAAAATAGAGAAAACAGAGGCGTTCCTAGTTTTAATACTGATGTTAATCAAACCCTTGCCAGTATGGATGTGTTTGAGGCCTATGTGAAGGAAAATAATGCAAAAGTATATATACAACACTCAAAAGAAGATTTTAATAAAATGCCTAAGGCACCAGAATATTTAAAGTAGCATATTATGTTGAAAATCAAAAACTTACACGCTAGCGTGGAGGATAAGGAAATATTAAGAGGAATAAACCTAGAGGTAAAGGCAGGTGAAGTACATGCAATAATGGGGCCTAATGGTTCTGGTAAAAGTACATTGGCATCTGTAATTGCTGGTAAAGATGAATTTGAAGTTACCGAAGGTTCAATTGAATTATATGGTGAAGATTTAGAGGATATTTCTCCTGAGGAAAGAGCGCATATGGGTGTTTTTCTTTCTTTTCAGTATCCTGTAGAAATACCAGGGGTTTCTGTAACCAACTTTATGAAAACTGCAATTAATGAGTCTCGTAAAGCAAAAGGTTTAGAAGATATGCCTGCAAAGGAAATGTTAAAGCTAATCCGTGAAAAATCTGAGTTATTGGAAATTGATCGTAAGTTTTTATCTAGATCATTGAATGAAGGTTTTTCTGGTGGTGAGAAAAAGCGTAATGAAATCTTTCAAATGGCAATGTTAGAGCCTAAAGTGGCCATTTTAGATGAAACTGATTCTGGTTTAGATATCGATGCATTACGTATCGTAGCTAATGGTGTAAATAAATTGAAGAGTAAAGACAACGCCGTAATCTTAATTACACACTACCAACGTTTGTTAGAATATATTGTACCTGATTTTGTACATGTATTGCACAATGGTAAAATCGTTAAGTCTGGTGGTAAAGAATTAGCACTTGAGCTTGAGGAGAAAGGTTACGATTGGTTAAAACAAGAAGCAACAGTATAATTTGCAGTATACAGGATCAGTGAGCAGAATCTTCTGCCAACTGTAACTGAGCACTGCCAACTGAAAAAGTATGGATTTAAAAGATAAATTGATTTCCTCCTTTATGGCGTTTGAGAACAACGTGGATGTTGAACATCCGGTACACGACGTTCGTACGGCTGCCATTAAAAATTTTGAGGAAAAAGGGTTCCCTTCTAAAAAGGAAGAAGCTTGGAAATATACTTCGCTAAATAGCTTACAAAAAATTGATTTCAGTATTTTTCCAAAACAGGAGAATACCCTGGAGTATAAAGATGTTAAGCGTTATTTTCTTCATGAAATCGATTCTTATAAGATTGTTTTTGTTGATGGTATTTACAGCTCATATCTTTCAGAAACAACACATGATGGGGTAGATATCTGTTTAATGAGTTCGGCATTAACAAAGCCAATGTATAAGCAGGTTATAGATGTGTATTTTAATAAAATAGCATCAAAAGATGAGTCATTAACTTCGTTGAATACAGCATTTAGTCGTGAAGGGGCATATATCTATATCCCAAAAAATAAGATGCCTAAAAAGCCAATAGAGATTTTACATTTCTCTACAGGTAATGAAGCTTCGCTAATGTTACAGCCAAGAAACTTGGTAGTAGTAGAGGAAAATGCAGAAGTTCAGATTATTGAACGTCACCAGAGTTTAACGAAAAATGAGGTGCTTACCAACGCTGTTACTGAAATATATGCGGCTAAAAGCGCTATTGTTGATTTTTATAAAATACAGAATGATGCCTCAACTGCATCTTTAATCGATAATACATATATTGATCAGAAAGATAAAAGTGTTGTTAAGGTTCACACGTTCTCTTTTGGAGGAAAATTGACACGTAACAATCTTAATTTTTATCAAAATGGGGAGTTTATCGACTCTACCATGAAAGGTGTAACGATATTAGGTGAGAAACAACATGTGGATCATCATACTTTAGTACATCATATAGAGCCTAACTGCGAAAGTCACCAAGACTATAAAGGTATTTATGGTGATAGTTCAACAGGGGTGTTTAATGGTAAAATTATCGTTGATAAGATTGCCCAAAAAACAAACGCTTTTCAACAAAATAACAATATACTAATTAGCGATAAGGCTAGCATCAATACAAAACCTCAGTTAGAGATTTTTGCTGATGATGTGAAATGCTCACATGGTTGTACAATTGGTCAGTTAGATGAAGATGCAATGTTCTATTTAAGGTCAAGAGGTATTCCTGAAAAGGAAGCTAGAGCTTTGTTAATGTATGCGTTTGCAAATAATGTATTGTCTTCTGTTCGTATTCCTGAATTAAAGGCTAGAATTAATAAGTTGATTGCAAAAAAGCTAGGGGTGAACCTTGGTTTTGATTTGTAAAGTTCTGTGATATTATATTTTTAAGTGTATAAAAGGATAGTTAATTATTTAACTATCCTTATTTATTTAATTCTGAATTGGAGCGAAATAAAGTGCCTGCCATATATATGTTTTCATTATCGGGTATCTTTGTAAATAAGAAGATTGACTATGTTAGATATTAAAAAAATTAGAGCGGATTTTCCTATTCTAAAGCGTAATGTAAACGGTAAACCATTGGTTTATTTAGATAATGCGGCTACCTCTCAAACACCGCAGCAAGTGATTGATGCTATTGTAGACTATTACCAAAATTATAACGCTAATATTCATCGTGGTGTACACACGCTTTCGCAAGAAGCTACGGACAAATACGAACAGGCAAGAAATAAAATTCAAAAACATTTTAATGCAGCAAAGGCTTATGAAATAATTTTCACTTCAGGAACTACGCATAGTATAAACTTAGTTGCTAATGGTTTTTCTTCTTTAATTAAAAAAGGGGATGAAATACTGGTTTCTGCCATGGAGCATCATTCGAATATTGTGCCTTGGCAAATGCTTTGTGAACGAACAGGGGCTTTATTAAAGGTGATTCCAATGAACCAAGAAGGGGAATTGCGAATGGATGTTTATGACGAATTACTTAATAATAAGACCAAATTAGTTTTTTGTAATCATATCTCAAATGCCTTAGGGACTATTAATCCTATTGAGGAGATAATTGAGAAAGCGCACAAAGTAGGTGCGGCGGTTTTAATTGATGGTGCACAGGCTGCTCCACATTTAATAGCAGATGTTCAGGCACTAGATGTTGATTTTTATACGTGTTCGGCACATAAAATTTGCGGGCCAACGGGTGTTGGTATGTTGTATGGAAAGGAAAATTGGTTGAATAAATTACCGCCTTATCAAGGTGGTGGAGAAATGATTGCTGAGGTTACTTTTGAAAAAACTACCTATGCAGGTCTTCCACATAAATTTGAAGCAGGCACACCCAATATTTGTGGTGGTATTGCTTTTGGCGCAGCGTTAGATTATATGAATGCTATAGGTTTCGAAGAAATTGCCAAGTATGAGCATGAGTTATTGGAGTATGCAACTCAGGAGTTGTTAAAAATTGACGGACTCAAAATTTATGGTACTGCCAAGAACAAGACCTCTGTAATTTCATTTAATATAGAAGGAATACACCCGTATGATATGGGAAGTATTTTAGATAAACTAGGTATTGCTGTTCGAACTGGCCATCATTGTGCACAACCGATCATGGATTTTTATAAAATACCAGGTACTGTGCGGGCAAGCTTCGCTTTTTACAATACATTAGAAGAAGTAGATGTACTTATCACTGGGGTATTGAAAGCTAAAAGTATGTTGTTGTAAAACAACCAATTATCGTTTCTGTTAACTTTTGAAATCCATCAATTGTTATCGTATTTTTGCATAAAATAAAGCAATGGAAATTAAGGATATACAAGAAGAAATTATCGACGAATTTTCTATGTTTGATGATTGGATGCAAAGGTATGAGTACATGATAGACCTTGGCAAGTCACTTCCATTAATCAATGAAGCATATAAGACTGAAGATAATATTATTAAAGGTTGTCAAAGTAAGGTTTGGGTACACGCAGAATTAGAAAATAATAAATTGATTTTTACTGCCGATAGTGATGCAATTATTACAAAAGGAATTATTGCCATTTTAATACGTGTGTTTAGTAATCAAAAACCGCAAGATATATTAGATGCCGATACTCAGTTTATAGATGAAATTGGGTTGAAAGAGCATCTTTCGCCAACAAGAGCGAATGGTTTGGTTAGTATGATCAAACAATTGAAACTATACGCGGTAGCGTATCAAACACAAATTGAAGATTAGAACGTTATGAGTAAAGAAAATATAGCTGAGGATAGTGCAGATTTAGGAGAAAAAATAGTTAGAGTATTAAAGTCAATTTATGATCCAGAAATTCCTGTCGATATATATGAATTAGGATTGATATATGATGTTTTGGTCAACGAAGATAACGAGGTTAAAATTCTAATGACTTTAACCTCACCGAATTGCCCAGTTGCAGAATCTTTACCTGCAGAGGTTGAAGAAAAGGTGAAATCTCTTGATGCCATCAAAGATGCGGAGGTCGAAATTACTTTTGATCCACCTTGGACTCAAGACTTAATGAGCGAGGAAGCAAAATTAGAATTGGGACTTCTTTAATTAAAAGTCGATTTCTGTCTAGATTTTAAATCTATTCTTATGCAAGATGAAATAGTTAATAGAGTAGCCCAAAGTAAACTTATCACCTTTAATCTTGAGGATTATTATCCAAAAGGAGAAAGGATGGTTTTAGATATTAAAGACTGGCTTTTTGAAGGGTTTATTCTAAAAGAAAAAGATTTTAGAGCTTCTGTAGAAGCACATGATTGGGGCCAATATGAAGGAGCTTATGTCGCTATGCAATGTTCTACAGATGCTATTATACCAGGGTGGGCTTACCTATTGATTAGTTTAAAACTTGGTGCTTTCGCGAAAAAGGTGATACAAGGTACTTTGGTAGATTTAGAAACGAGTATTTATCAATCTATCATTGAAAAATTAGATGTTTCTGAGTTTCAGGATAAGTCGATTATCATTAAAGGATGCAGTAAAAAGCCAGTTCCAGAAAATGCATATTTATTTATTGCACAAAGGTTAAGACCTGTTGCTAAGTCTATTATGTATGGGGAGGCTTGTTCTTCAGTACCCTTATACAAAAGAAAATAACAATTTCCTATTCAGAGTTTTTGTTTACTATTCTTACCTTTGCGCCACTATAAACTATAAACATTTTATTATGAAGAAAATTATTTTAACCGTGGTGGTTGCATTCATTGCTACCATAGGTTTTTCTCAAACAGAGGAAGAACTTAAAGGTCAATTAGGGGCAGCGAAAGATTCGATAGCTGCTATTCAAGGTAGAGCTGACGCTTTACAAGGCCAAATCGATAAATTACCAGGATGGAAGAAAGGTGCTTTTGGCACTATTGGTGCTAATATCAGCAGCTTTAACAATTGGTATGCGCAAGCTTCACCAAATAATTCGACTGGTAATATTGGTGCAACAGTTAATGCGTTTGCGAATTTAAATCAAGATAAATTTTTCTGGAGAAACTCAGGAAATATCAACTTAGGATGGGTAAAGTTTGACGATAAAGATAACCCAGATGATGATGATAGCTTTAGACAAGCAGCAGATGTTTTTACTATTAATTCTTTATATGGTCGTAAATTGAGTGAAAAATTTGCGATATCAGCTTTAGGTGAATACCGTACAACTATTCTTGATAATTTTAATGATCCAGGATATTTAGATTTAGGAGTTGGTGCTACTTGGACACCAATTGCTGATCTTGTTGTGGTAATACATCCACTTAACTATAACTTTGTATTTAGTAGCAATGATGCAATTTTTGAGTCTTCTTTGGGAGCTAAAATTGTAGCTGATTATACTAAAAAAATCGGTGCAGTTAATTTCAAGACAAATTTTTCTACGTTCCAGAGTTATAAAAGTGGAGATTTATCAAATTTTACTTGGATCAATAGTTTAGGATATACGTTGTGGAACGGTATAGGTCTTGGTTTTGAATTCGGTTTACGTAATAGTAAACAAGAAGCTTTGAACTATGCAGCAGTAACAGGACCAGTTCCTGACCCTACAATTACTTTCGATAATGTTGATAACAATTTACAGACTTATCTATTGTTAGGTTTAAACTATGCATTCTAAATTCTGAAATAGATTTACGTTTTAAAAATAAAAAAGCCCTCTATAAGAGGGCTTTTTTCGGTTAAGTAATTATCGTAAAATTTGGGGTTTTACTTTTAGTCTTTATAAGATAAATATTGATTTGGGGTCAATACTTACACTTAAACACATGGTAAAATTAACCCAATACCTTTGCTGGTAATAATTTATGTTGTGAACACAACTTAAAATGTGGTGAGATTTATTAATCGTTTAATTTCATCGATGAACTACACATTTTTCATTATAATTGGTAATCAATATTCGTCTAAGTGTTCTGGATAAAGAAAATTATTATATGGAAAACGGGTCACATGAATGTCTCTTACTTCATCATAAACTCGTTTTCTAAACTCATCTAGATTTTCTTTATTCAAGGCAGAAATAAAAAGTGCTCTGTCTCCGACTTTTTCCATCCATGTGTTTTTCCAGTCTGCAATTGTAAAATGTCTTCCTGTGCGTTCTGTGATTAAATCATCATCATCAATAGTTTCATGCTCATACTGATCAATCTTATTAAAGACCATAATGATTTTTTTATCTGAACTTTTTATTTCAGCCAAAATCTTGTTTACAGATTCAATATGCTCTTCAAATTGAGGATGCGATATGTCTACTACATGTAGCAGTAAGTCTGCCTCACGCACTTCATCTAAGGTGCTTTTAAAACTTTCTACAAGTTGTGTAGGTAACTTTCTAATAAAGCCTACCGTATCGCTTAAAAGAAATGGTAAGTTGCCGATAACGACTTTTCTTACTGTAGTATCTAAAGTCGCGAAGAGTTTGTTTTCTGCGAAAACGTCACTTTTACTTATCACATTCATCAAGGTAGATTTACCTACATTGGTATAGCCTACTAGGGCAACCCTAACCAAGGCACCACGGTTACCTCTTTGGGTTTCCATTTGCCTGTCAATCTTGGTTAATTTCTTTTTAAGCAAGGTTATACGATCTCGAACGATACGTCTATCTGTTTCAATTTCCGTTTCACCAGGCCCACGCATACCAATACCACCTTTTTGACGCTCTAAGTGAGTCCAAAGTCCGGTAAGTCTAGGCAGTAGATATTCATATTGTGCGAGTTCTACCTGGGTACGAGCATAGCTAGTTTGAGCCCGTTGTGCAAAAATGTCAAGAATTAAACTAGTTCTATCAATTATCTTGCAACGCAGTTGTTTTTCTATGTTACGCTGTTGGCCAGGGGTAAGCTCATCATCAAAAATTACAGAACCGATCTCATGTTCTTCAACATATTTTTCGATTTCCTCCATTTTCCCTGTTCCAATCATGGTTTTTGGGTTGGGGATGTCCATGCGTTGTGTAAAACGTTTAAAAACCTCCCCACCGGCAGTGTAGGTCAAAAATTCTAGTTCATCTAGATATTCCTTAACCTTTTCCTCATTTTGGTCTTTATTGATAATACCAATAAGAACCGCCTTTTCATAATCTATACTCTTCTTTTCTATCATAATACTGTAAAGTGCAAAATTAAGCAATTAGCCATAAGCTATTTCGTATTTTTATTGATACAATAAATAGCTTCATGCGCATACCATTTTTTAAAAAAAAATCTAAAAAACAGCGATATACTATTGCATTCTACAATTTAGAAAATCTATTTGATCCAGAACGAAATAAAAATACCTTAGATAAGGATTATACACCTACCGGATTAAAAAAGTGGACGGTAGAACGGTATCGACGTAAGCTTTCTAAACTTGCAAAAACCATAACTAGAATTGGGGATGAAAATCATTCATATCCACCAGTATTAATTGGTGTTGCCGAGGCTGAAAACAACAGTGTTCTTGAGGCGCTTTTGGGTACGGATCCGATGGAGGATTTAGACTATGACTTTATACATTTCGATTCGCCCGATGAAAGAGGTATTGATACAGGACTAATTTATCGTAAAAAGTTTTTTAAAGTTCTTCATGCAGAACCTTTGGCCCTAATGGTCAATAACGCTGGTGGTATTAGAGATACTACTAGAGATATACTTTATGTAAAGGGTGAATTAAACAAAGAATTAGTTCACGTCTTTGTAAATCATTGGCCATCTAGGCGCGATGGTGATGTTGAAACTGAATACAAAAGAGTAATTGCTGCGAAAGAAATCATTCAAAAGATTGTAAGCATTAAGTTGCATGAGCTAGACCCGAACATTATTGTAATGGGTGATTTTAATGACGATCCATCCTCAAAGAGTATTCAAGTACTGAAGGAAGGCGCAAGTTTATTTAATGCAATGGAGACCTTACATATTCCTGATAGTAGAGGTACTTCTGTCTATGGCGGAAAATGGAATATGTTCGACCAAGTCTTGATTTCAAATTCATTCTTCAACTTTGAAAAGAATACCCATAGTTTTGATACTGCCGGTATTTATGATCATAAATCATTAAAAGAAAAGAAAGGTAAATTTAAAGGTACACCCTATAGAACCTTTGTAGCCCATAGATATATGGGTGGTTATAGCGATCATTTTCCAGTTTACGCTGTATTTACGCTGAACTTATGATGCATTAAATACGAAAGAAAAATCTTACACATCATAAATTGATGTTTTCACAACAGGTTCACCGTAATGTATAGGTAATTCATCGAATAAAAGTGTTCATTTATCGAACATAGCCATTGGTTTATATATTTGTAGTCCAAATCTTACACTTATATAACCTAACGATGAATACAAAAAACTCTACCTACAGCGCAAGTAGTATTCTAATATTACTTTTTTTGGTGTTCTCAGCAGTAACTAACCTCAGCGGTCAAACTACCGAGCAACGTTTACAGATAGCTTCGAACAATAAGAGTATCGAGCTGGCTAGTTTTAAATCTAATTTGGTTTCTGATTATGAAATGAAAAGAGTACAATTGAAAGAAGTTGCAAAACTGAACAATTGGAAAATTAAGGAAACACTTGCAAACGGTAAAAAAGTTGAATTACAAGAAATAGGTGAAGATGGTAGTCCTTTATATTATGAGACATATTCTGATGAGGCTGGTTTAGTATCCAGAGCTAGTGCGTTAAATACAAATGGTATGTTGGGTCTTCATTTAGATGGTGATGGTATGCAAGTAGGTGTTTGGGATTCAGGCGTAGCTTTAGAAAACCATGTTGAATACTCATCTAGAATTAAAATCGGTGATGCTGATACCGAAGTAGATTCTCATGCAACCCGAGTAACCGGCAGTATTATCTCAACTGGTCATAAGAAAGATGCGAAGGGCGTAGCTAGTATGGCAAGTGTTGTATCTCATGATTGGACAAGAGATAAAATTGAAGTTACTGAGGCTGCTGCTGACGGGCTTTTACTTTCTAACCACTCATACGGTATTAAAGCGGATCGTGTACCAGATTGGTATTTTGGTGCTTATACTAAAGTAGCTCAAGATTGGGACAAAATTATGTACAACGCACCTTACTACTTAATGGTTTCTGCTGCAGGTAATGCACAAAAAAGTAGAGATAACGAATCACCTACTTACGGTACAACTGCAGATGGTTTTGATGTATTGTTAGGTTTCACTTTAGCTAAAAACGGAATTACAGTAGCTGGCGCAAATTCTAAAATTGATAGAAACGGTAACTTGAAAAGTGCAGATGTTTCTGCTTACAGTAGTTTTGGTCCCGTTGATGATGGTAGAATTAAACCAGATATCGCTGGTAATGGTGGATCAGTGCTTTCTACAGATTCTTCTAGTAATACTAGTTACTATACCTCTTCCGGTACTTCAATGGCTACCCCAGGTGTTACTGGATCTTTATTATTGTTGCAACAGTATAATGAAGAATTATATGGTTCTTATATGAAGGCTGCTACTCTAAAAGGTTTGGCTTTGCATACAGCAGATGATGTTGATGCTCAAGGGCCTGATTATAAAATGGGATGGGGTATTATGAATGCAAAGAGTGCTGCTGAGGTTCTTTATAATAAGGACTTTACTAGTCATGTTGCCGAAGAGTCATTAGAAAACGGAGAAACATTTTCAATGACTGTTTCTGCAGAAGGAAATGAGACATTAATAGCTTCAATTTCTTGGACAGATTTAGAATCAAGCTTTATTAATAGAGGTGAATTAAATAATAACACTGCAGCTTTGATTAATGATTTAGATATTAGAATCACCCAGAATGGCAAGACTTTTTTGCCTTGGAAATTAAATCCTGCACAGGCAAGTAGTGCTGCAACCACAGGAGATAATAAGGTAGACCCTTTTGAACGTATAGAGATACTAAATGCAAATGGTACGTATACCATTACAGTTACTCATAAAGGTGAATTACAAAATAACACGCAAGATTTTTCTATCATTCTTTCAGGTGTAATGATGACTACTTGTTCAATTGAAGCTCCAGAACAAATTTCTTTAGAAGAAACCGAAATTTCTAGCGTAGGCCTTACTTGGGATGCTACTGTAGACGGACTTTATGAAATACAGTACAAAGAAGTTCACCAACAAGAATGGTCTACAGAATACATTACCATCAATAATTTTGCTTGGAATGGATTAATTGTTGATAATACGTATTCTTTTAGAATAAGAACTTTTTGTTCTCAAAATGTAGCTTCTGAATACAGCGATCCAGTTACTTTTATCTTTCAAGGTGAAGATACTGTATTGGAAACTTTTAATACATTAAGTATTGATTCTGAAATTCCTTTTAGTGTATATCCTAACCCTGCTGTTGACGAAATTCAATTGAATATTGAAACTACCGATAGTACAGTTTATAGAATTGTAAGTACAGGTGGTGTAGAGTTGAAAATGGATTCAGCTACCAATTCTAGAATTAATGTTTCTGATTTGCCTACAGGATTATATGTTTTACAAATTCAAGATTTTGACGTGAATAAGAGCACAAAATTCTATAAATATTAATATTATTTTATTCTTCTAGATTGTGTTGTAAATGAAAGTCCTTGTTGACCAACCGTTGAATTCATAACCCCTTCAAACAAAGGTTCAGGGGAACCTATAGGAGATTTCCATTCAAAAATAAAATTCGAACCAGTGCCGCCTTCAACATCCATCTCATCGATAATTATCGCAGTAGTTTCCAACGGTGCTAAATAAATAGGATGACTAAAGTAGTTCCTTAAAGAAGTGCCGTGGGTATCAAAATATTCTGCCTTCAATATAAAGAGTGTGTCCTTCTCACTGGTATTTCTTAAACTCACCATAGCAGTTAGGTTATGTGTTTTGTGTTCAGTACTACTATAAATTTGGGAATAGATGGATAAATATGATTTTCCATGCATTAAAGAATCTTTAGTTGGTATGGAGACTTCCCTTTTCGACCAGTTTTCAGGATTTATGGAACTGATTTCCTTTTCTTGCATACAACTGAATAGTGTTATAGTTACAAAGGATAATAAAATGAACTTTTTCATACGTAAGTGTTGTTTAGAACAAATTGCACTGCTAACAAAATTACATCATTCATGCTGTTTTTAGAGCTCTGATTTTTATTTTTAGTAAGAATTAAACCGTTTTTATGATATTATCTATTTGGCAACCTTCTTTACTTCATCATCTTTTAATAACGGTTCATTTCGTAGTCTTAAATAAACTTGTGCTGTAGTAAGAACATCTAACTCGCAATAAGTTACAATTCGTTTTAAATCGTTTTTCTCATAATAGATTGCTTTTACCATACTACCATCAATATCTTCTTTTGGAGAGGGTATGCCCAGAACATGAGCCATTAATTTTAAAGATGTATAATGTTTGTAGTCTCCAAACTTCCAAAGTTCCATCGTATCTATGTGTGGAATCTCCCAAGGTTTTTTGCCGAATAGGTCTAATTTGTTCGGTAAAGAAATGCCGTGAATAATCATTCTACGCGCTATATATGGAAAATCGAATTCTTTGCCATTGTGAGCACACAATATGTTTTTTGTATGGTTAAAATGATCATTCAACAATGTTTTAAATTCCTGTAATAACGTAGTTTCTTCTCCGTGAAAAGTAGTCAGTCTAAAACTTCTATCTTTTCCTTGAAATGTAAAATAGCCTACTGAAATGCAAATGATTTTGCCAAATTCTGCCCAAATTCCTGCTCGATCGTAATATTCTTCTGCAGTAAATTCCTCTTTACGTTGGTATTGAGATTTGTGCGCCCATAGTTCTTGTGTAGTATCATCTAATTGGTCAAAAGAACATTTTTCTGGTACTGTTTCAATATCTAAAAAAAGAATATGCTCAAGTTGTATCTTATTTGGCATAGAGATGTAAATTGCTATGAAATAGGAATTTAAGATTATTTCTTCAATTCTAAGCCTAATTTAATTGGTTTCAAAATATGGTATCTTTAAAACTGGATATCAATTGCTATGAAATCTTACAATTATATTTTAGCCGAATATTCTGCCTAATTACTTTTAAAACTATACATGATATCCATAATTACGGGTTATAAACGCCAAATTATTTTAGTTCTTTTTGCCGCGATTATTCTTTTTTCGTGTAGTAACGACAATATTCAAGAAACAGAGAATATTCAAGATTTTAATCTTACAATTATAGGTGAAGACTTGCAAGATGTTTACCAATATGACTATGAAAGTGTAAATAATACAGGAACCCAGACCAACCTTTCGAGTGAATTAGGTATACAGAATAATTACTTAACTCTGCGCGAATTTGAGGGTTCGTTGTCATTTTATTCGTTTTCAAATAATGCAATTTCTATTACTCAAAAGAATTTAGCCACAGGTAGAATTACTGATTTTCCTAATTTTTATACTATTAGCGCTGAACGGTCTTTGGTTTGGGGAATTAATGATGAGAGTTCAGTTTATTTCGGATTATACAAACCTCTTGGGTCTACTAATTTGACATTACGTGTTGTTTCTCTTGCCGAAATGCAGGGTTTTGATATTTCACTAGAATTTGGAATTGATAGGTTGTATGAACCTTTATATGATAATGGAAATTTGTTTATTACCTACTTAACTGGAAATGAAAATTATAAACTTATAATATATAATGCGGATGCTAACGCCATTGTGAAGACCTTTGAGTTTGGAAAAGAAAAACCTAGTTTTCTTATTACAGACTTGGGTAATTTGGCAATCTTCACGCAAGATGGCAATGGTAATACCAATTTAGAAATGTTTGATACATTAAACTTTCTTAGTATATCTACTTCCATATTTTCAATGACCCAACCTTTTAAAGTAGGTCCGATAAATGGCGCTATAGTGAATGAAAAATTATATTACCAATATGTCTATACCCAACCTTTTGAAATTGAGAACGGACCTGCTTTTCTAGACTTGACTTCTGGCGATAATAGGATTTTGGATATTATAGGTCTGATTAATAAAGTAAATGATGATGAAGGTATAATTATACGGCCGTTATTTGGTCAGTATCTTTCAGATATAAATCTCTTTGTCATTTCATATGCACTTCAAAATGCGATAGGGGAAGAAATAGGAGGCTTTTTATTGGTTTCCTTAGATGGTAATTTGGTCGTACAAAGAAATTTGGCATTCCTTCCAACACATTTTATTGATTAAGGCATTACCGACCACCTAGTCTATATTTCACTTGCAAATGGACTTAGGATTTTAAAAAAAGAAAGATGGAAAACTAATTTTTATCGACCAAAACCTATTTAACTGTCGAGAAACCTGTTTTTTAATTATAAAACAAACTGGATAGTCTGTTTAGTAAAACCTAAAAATAGATGCTTTAGAATAAACTCTGTTGTTTGTGCGGACTTTCATGTTCTAATAACCACTTTTTTCGGTGCAGTCCACCGGCATAACCAGTAAGAGAGCCATCACTGCCAATAACTCTATGGCAAGGAACAACAATCCAAAGTGGGTTTCTGCCATTTGCAGATCCTACAGCTCTAATGGCTTTGGCGTCACCAATCAATTTAGAAAGTTCCATATAGGAAGCAGTTCTACCATAGGGTATATTTTGCAGTTCTAACCACACCTTTTTTTGAAATTCTGTGCCCTCAGGGTTTAGGTCTAATTGAAATTCTGTTCGAATTCCTTCAAAATATTCATTCAGTTGATAAACGGCATCTTCTAATGATTCTGGTATAACATCAGTTAGTGGTTCTTCAGAATCTAATACAATGATAGAGGAAAGTCCTTCAGAGCTGCCAGTTATTTTCGCAACCCCTAATGGTGTAGTAATAAATGCAACATCCTCCATTGTAATAATTTGGTTTTTATTCGTCTGGTGAAACACTTGGCTTTTCAATGACTCCGGAAGCTTTTGCCCGTATTTCCCAATTTTTTCGGGCTAGCACCTGTAAATCTGCGATATTATCGCTTTCATCCATTATTTCTAGTCCTAATAAGGTTTCTATAACATCTTCCATAGTTACTAATCCACTCACAGAACCATATTCATCTACTACAAGTGCGATAGCTTCACGTTTTTGAATAAGGGTTTCAAACAATGTTGGGATTGGTGTGCTTCTTCTTGTTACAAGTATTTCGCGCTTAATCTCTTTTAATGGTATCTCTCCGTTTTGATCAATCATCTCTTCGAGAACATTATCCTTCAATACATATCCGGTAATGTTATCCATTATTTCTGTGTACACAGGAATTCTAGAAAAACGTAATTTTTGATTATCCTTGAAGAAATCTGCTATCGATTTCTCTTCAGAAGCTATTTTCATAACTGCTCTTGGTGTCATAATATCCTTTACAAGGATATCTTCAAAGCGCAATAAATTTTTAATAATTGTAGATTCAGATTTCTCGAAAACCCCTTCTTTATGAGCCATATCGGTCATGGCGTGGAAATCTTCTCGACTAAATACACTACCATGATGTTTGCCACCACCGACCATTTTTGTGAAAAGGCGTAATACCCAGAGTAGCCCTGTGTATTTTAAGCCTAACACCATAACATTTAAGGTTTTTGCCGAAAAATTAGCGAGTTGTTTCCAATAGGTAGCACCGATTGTTTTAGGGATAATTTCTGATGCAACAAGTATAAGAATTGTCATTATAGTAGATACAACACCTACCATAAGGTCTTCTGTAAATTCTAAACCAAAAAATGAACGACTTTCATCACCATATAATTCAGCATAGGCTGCTTTGGCCTGTACACCTACTAAAATTGCCCCCACCGTGTGGGCAATGGTATTTATAGTTAGTATAGCGATTAAAGGTTGATCTACGTCTTTCTTGAGAACCTCTAAAGTTTTACCAAACGATTTACCCTCTTTAAGTTTAACGTTTATAAATGTAGGCGTAATGCTTAACAATACTGCTTCTAATATGGAACATAAGAATGAAAAGAAAATGGAAATGAATGCGTAAAATGCTAATAGTCCCATAACATGGTTTTATAAATCGAAGATATCAATAAAATTACTAAGGTTTGTACTGTATTGCATTATCGAATGCCTGATAAAAGACTTGTTGAATAGCTGACCGAATATTAAGTTCGTAAATATTTCTATTATCTCTAGTGGGGTACACTCGATTTGAAAGAAAAATATAAATTAATTGATGCTCTGGATCTGCCCAGACAAAGGTTCCTGTGAAACCACTATGCCCAAAACTATTTTGACCTACTTCTGGAGCGGGGTAGGCATCTGTCAAGGTAAAATTGCTATTATTCAAGTATGGTTTGTCAAAACCTAAACCTCTTCTGTTTTCGTTTTCTGGATACTGTGTTCTGGTAAATTCTTCCATTGTTGTTTCTGAGATATATCGTTTACCTGAATAAATTCCTTTTTGAAGAAACATT
Organism: Maribacter arcticus; assembly: GCF_900167935.1. GTDB lineage: Bacteria > Bacteroidota > Bacteroidia > Flavobacteriales > Flavobacteriaceae > Maribacter > Maribacter arcticus. The sequence goes on from NZ_FUYL01000005.1 coordinate 147,152, forward strand.
TGCATGATTATAGCTAAATCGGCTGTAGTGCCAAATAGCCCGGCATTACCTGAAATACCACCTAATAACGAAGCATTTTCATCATGTACCCAACCCTTAGTTAAAGTATGTCTATAAATAGTATCTACCTCGGTTGGAACAATTTTGTTAGTGAAATTTTGATTGCTAGGTAGAAATCCAAAAGTTTTCATACCAAGTGGTTTGTAAAATTCCTGAGCCATATAATCCTCATATGGCATTCCTGTAATTTGCGAAACTACCTCTGGAAAGATTAGAAAAGTTAATCCTGAATATGTGTACTTTTTATCAGTTGAGACTTCAGAACGATTTATCATTCTGTACATTTTCCTATGAAATCTATTTTTTACATAGATGTTTTCATACGCTTCGTTCTGAAATCTTTTGCTCGTCTTACCACGCAAAAACCTTTTTTTAAACTGACCGTTATTTTTTAAAGCTTCACTTAGAAAAACAATATAGGGCTTAAGACCTGCTTGATGTGCTAATATTTCTCTAAGCGTAATGTTTCTTTTGTCTGCCCTGTGTTTCCAAGGTTTCCAATAGGAGCTAAAGGGTTGGTCTAAATCAAGTTTTTCTTCATCAACCAATTTCATGATTGCCGGTAATGGACCTAAAATTTTGGTTACTGAGGCCAAATCGTAAATATCATTTAGGGAAACAGATTGTATACTATCGTAGGTGTGAAACCCATAAGTTTCATGAAAAATAATGTTTCCTTCTTTTGCGATTAATAGTTGCGCTCCTGGAAAAGATTTATTTTTTATACCATTCGTTATGATACTATCTACCTTTTGGTAAATACTTAAAGAGTCTAATTCAAAATGTGCTAAAGAAGATTTTTGTAAAGTGGATTCTTCTGGTAACAATAAAATATTCAATTGATTTTCTTGCGCATTAAGCCCAAAAAATAATAAACCAAATAGTATTATATGTATTTTTTTCATGAAAAAACGGTCAAATAATTATCCCATAATCCGTATCACATCTTTCGCAAAGTAACTCGCGATGACATTGGCGCCAGCTCTTTTGATAGCAGTTAATTGTTCCATCACTACGGCATCGTGATTTAACCAACCTTTTTCTGCCGCTGCTTTTACCATAGCGTATTCACCAGATACTTGATAAACAGCAACAGGAACATCTACCTCATTCTTTATTTCGCGAACGATATCTAAATAGCATAAACCTGGTTTTACCATTACAATATCAGCTCCTTCTTCAATATCCATCTGAGTTTCTCTAATTGCTTCAAAGCGATTAGCGAAATCCATTTGGTAGGTATTTTTATCTTTGGGGACGTTTTTAATATCTACAGGGGCAGAGTCTAAAGCATCTCTAAACGGACCATAAAATGCACTAGCATATTTTGCACTATATGCCATAATTCCTGTATTTATATATCCTTCATCTTCTAAGGCTTCACGAATACTTAAAATACGGCCATCCATCATATCACTTGGAGCTACAAAATCAGCTCCCGCTTTCGCGTGCGATATGCTCATCTCTGCTAGAACTTCAACGCTTTCATCATTTAATATTTGTCCATTAGAAACAATACCGTCATGACCATATGAGGAATAGGGGTCAAGGGCAACATCGGTCATTACCAACATATCTGGACATGCATTTTTTACCGTTTTTATTGCTAATTGCATTAATCCGTTTTCGTTCAATGCTTCAGAACCGCTGTTATCCTTTAAACTATCAGGAACTTTTACAAATAATAAGACAGAGTGTAAGCCCATTTTCCAAAGTTCTTTCACCTCTTTTGTTAAATTGTCTAGGCTAAGACGGTAATAGTTGGGCATTGAAGCGATTTCCTCTTTTATCCCTTTACCCTCTACCACAAATAGTGGAACCAAAAAATCACTTGGACTAATTATGGTTTCGCGCACCATATTGCGAACTGCTTCTGAGCTTCTTAATCTTCTATTTCTTATAAGTGGGTACATGTATTTATTTTTATCTATTAGTTTATAATTTAATCTCTCCAATCAAATAGCAAACCGCATTTCCTGATATTTTAACACGGTCTCCATTATGTTGACATTGTAGCTCACCACCTCGTTCAGAAAGTTGTTTTGCAGATAATTGAAGCTTCCCAAGTTTTTTAGACCAATAAGGGGCTAAAGTGGTATGAGCAGAACCGGTCACCGGATCTTCTGGAATACCACATTGTGGTGCAAAAAATCGAGAAACGAAATCTACTTCATTCCCCTTTGAAGAAACAATAACTCCTCTGCAATCTAATTTATTTAAAAGATGAAAATTTGGTTGAATTGCTTCTATGTCCTTTTGTGTTTCATAGATTAGCATATAATCGGTTTTCCCTTTAAAGGTTTCTAACGGTTGTTTCCCTATCGCTTTTGAAATATCGAGTTGTTCTGAAACAGCGATTAAATCATCCGTAGGAAAATCCATAGTAAATAGTCCAACTTCATTTTTTTGAACTAATAGCTCACCACTTCGAGGAGAAATAAACCGAAGCGTATTTTCTTTGAACCCATAGTAATTATAAAGTACGAAAGAAGTTGCTAAAGTAGCATGACCGCATAGGTCCACTTCAATTTCTGGAGTAAACCAACGAAGCTCGTAGTGATTTTCTTTTTTAACCGCAAATGCGGTTTCAGCTAAATTATTCTCTGCAGCAATCTTCTGCATTAGTTCATTTGAAAGCCATTCATCTAGAATGCAAACTGCTGCGGGATTACCACCAAACAATTTTGTAGTGAATGCATCAATTTGATATATTTTTTGCTTCATGCTAAACTTTTAGTCTATACCAAATTTACGACTTATCTCGTCGGCCTTGTTAATCCACTTTTTTGGCGCATCAAAGCGATATCCCACATAGAACTCAAGAAAACTAATAGAGTCATCTAATATTAAATTATCTGCCGAGGTATGCGTCAATAATTGTGTGTTAATATTAACGCCGCTAAAAAATGTTTCGGAATTATAACCACCTGTTAATCTAAAAATTAACTGAGCAAGGCCAGTTAATGAAGTTTCTCCTTGCGATTTAGACAGGTTAAATCCTAAACCACCAGTAGCACCTGCTGAAATAAGATAATTCTCGTCGAACACCCAATTGTAGTAATATCCTGGTCCAACTGCCAGTTTGAATGAATGTTCAAGTTGATTTTCTATGATAGGATCTTCTAATTTAAACTTGGTGTAGTAATACGAAATGCTGGGAATAAAACTACCGACACTCTCTTTTTGCCATTCGTTTTGAAAACCTATTGCGCGAAAAGAAAAATCTGGATTAAAAATATAGCTCGATGTACCACCAATTTTGAATGTTTTTAAATCATCTATGGGTAATGTTAAATCTTGTGTTCTTATAAAGAATCCCTTTTGTTTATAGATATCTAAGGTCTGCATATATTGACCAAAAAAAGTACGAATATTGAACGTAATTAGCTTTGAGTCACCGTTGTCTTTATTTTCTGATAAAAAATTAGGGGCATAGCCAAAATCGATTTCTAAAAAGCGAAATAGCACCGATAGGCCTAAATAGCTTTTGTCATTTGGTATAAACTCGGTCTTGTTGCGTGTTATCTTGTCTCTAAGCGTGAAATTATTAGAAGTAGTCTGTAAGGCTAGCCGAAAAGTAATTTTATCAGGAAATGCTTCTTTATACGCTGAATGTTGCGCAATACCATATTGGGTTATACATAACACGCAACAAAATAGAATTGTTCTTAAACCCATTCCTTAGGTTTCATTAATATTTTCAATAATCGTTCTTCTTCACTACCTTTTTCAGGTTGATGATCATATACCCATTGCACATGAGGAGGAAGGCTCATTAGAATACTTTCAATTCGCCCGTTGGTCTTTAGACCGAACAAGGTTCCCTTGTCATGAACCAAATTGAATTCTACGTATCTGCCTCTTCTAATTTCTTGCCAATCCCTTTGTTCTTTGGAATATCCAAGTCCTTTTCTTTTTATAACAATCGGTACATATGAATTTAGAAAGCTGTTTCCTACTTCGGTTACAAAGTCATACCAAGCTTGCATATCCATTTCTGAAGTTGCTTTGCAGTAGTCAAAAAATAACCCTCCAATACCACGCGCTTCATTTCTATGGGTGTTCCAGAAATAGACATCGCAGCGTTTTTTGTAGGTGTTGTAAAAAGTGTCATTGTGTTTGTCGCAAGCGGATTTACATACCTCATGAAAATGCACTGCATCCTCATCAAATAAATAATACGGAGTCAAATCTTGACCGCCACCAAACCATTGGTCTACAATTTCGCCATCTTTTCCATACAATTCAAAATAACGCCAATTTGCGTGAACCGTTGGCACCATTGGGTTCTTAGGGTGTAACACTAAACTTAATCCGCATGCAAAGAAATTAGCGTCTTCCACGCCAAAATAAGCTTTCATACTATCAGGAAGTTTACCATGTACTCCAGAGATATTTACACCACCTTTCTCAAAAACAGACCCATTTTCAATAACTCGAGTTCTTCCACCACCACCTTCTGGGCGTGTCCAGATATCCTCTTTGAATTTAGCCGAACCATCAATTTCTTCCAATTTAGATGTAATGGTATTTTGTAGTTGTTCTATGTAAGCGTAAAATTTAACTTTCATAATGATAGAAATATAAAATCTTGTAAATAACAAAATTACGGTTAAAAAAAGGGTGTTTATTTAGTTTAATTATATAAAAATAGCGGACACTTAGTTAAGTGCCCGCTATTAAAATCTATTAGTATACGGATCTATTACTTAAAATCGCCTGCATTTACCACAGACCATTTTTCGTAAGGTTGAATATATTTTTGAATCGCAGCATTTACTTTAGTCACTGTTAAGGCACTTACTTTGTTTTCTATTGATTTTTGAAAATCCATAGTGCGCTTATAAAAAATGTTGTTGTTTATTAAGCTACTTAATTCATTATCCTTGGCCCTAGAGACATTTTGAGATTGGATCCAACCATTAATAGCATTGGTTAACTCTTCTTCAGTAATACCGTCTTTTATGAATCTAGCGATTTCTTCTTTGAAGCCTAGTTGTACTTTGTCAAAATTTTCTGGTGCATAGATAGCATATAAATACATTTGTGAGTTTTGATCATTGTTGTCGCCATCACCCTGAAAACCTGCTCCTGCACCATAACTAACACCGTCTTTTTGTCGTAAGCGGTCTGCAATACGTGAATTTAAAAAACCACCTCCCAAAATGGAAGAAGCAATTTCTAGTGCTGGATAATCTTCATGATATTCACTGATTTTAACACTGAAATTACCCAATGTCATTGCATTCTGCTTGTCTGGAGTAATGATGTTTTCATTTACCTCTTTCATTGGTTTGTATGGACTGGCAATTTTCGAATAAGGATATTTACTCTTAAATGTTCCAAATTTTTCTTCCATAAATGTTTTTACTTCCTCAGAGGGTACATTTCCAATACCGATAAGTATAGAATAGCCTAACCCGTAATAATCATTATAAAAAGCTTTTAAATCTTCAACTGATAGTTTTTTGATAGCCGCTTCTTGCTCTGCTAAACTCATTGAGTATAATGGGTGACCAATGGGGTAAGTATTATTAATTTCACTTAATTTTTGGGATGCCAAAAATTGGGGTTCAGTTTTATTGCTTTCTAAATAAGCAAGTTCCTCTGTTTTTAGTTTTTCAAGTTCTGCTGGGTCAAATGTTGGATTTTTTAATATATCTTCCATAAGAACAAGAGTGGGCATTAAGTCTTTTTCAGTAGAAGAAATATTTGCGTATATATTACCATTGGTTCCTCTAAAATAGATTGAACTTTTAAGTTTGCTTAATTCATCTTCTATTTGTTGGCGCGATTTGGTAGTTGTGCCCTTGTTCAGTATACTTGCCGTAAAACGTGGAATAATACCTTTATTCATTAATGAATTTACATCTCCGTTTCTTCCACTAAAACTCAAATTAACTGTATTTCCTCTATTATTTTTTTCGATAAAGGCATAATTTATGCCATTTGAGAGTTTACCACCGTCTATACTATTTTGAATTGCATCATAAGTAACATCAAAGGCATCTCCCATACTCATGGCTTCTTTTCCCTTGTAATCCTTCACAAGTGACTTAATGTCTTCAGTATGTGGTATAGAAATACGTTCTGGTGTTTTTGTCGGGTAAAATCGACCTATAGTTCTATTGGTGGGGATAAGATATTTAGTCATGGCTGTATTTACCTCATCTAAAGTTATATTCTCTATCCTGTCTCTTTGTAAAAAGGCTAAACGCCAGTCGCCTCCACCAATAAACTCGCTCATATAGGTACCTAAATAGGCTGAGTTCCTATAAATTTGATCTATTTGTTTTAGAATATTGGATTTTGCTCTGTCCAATTCCTCTGTTGTAATTGGATTATTTTTTAAATTATCTAAAGAGGTACGTAAAATGGTCGATACCTCGTCGGCATTTTTGTCTGAGGGTACGTCAATATTTATATACAGAAATCCTGGTTCTTTTGTAAATGGTGAAAAGGACCAAAGAGAAGATGCTTTTTGCGCTTCTATTAGGGCTTTATAGATTCGACCCGAAGGTTCATTTGTTAGTATATTTTCAATAACCGACATGGCTGCGTAGTCTGGACTTGAACCAGCAGGTGTGTGATATAAAGCACTTACCAATTGTAGGTCACCAACTCTACTTACAGTAACTGTTTTTTCACCGTCTTGTGCTGGTTCTTCAGTATGTGAATCGCGTAATGGTGTTGTTGGTTTTGGTATTGCACCAAATTTCTTTTCAATTAAGGCTAGTGTTTTTTCTTCTTCAAACTTACCAGTAACCATTAGTACTGCATTGTCTGGGCGATAGAATTTTTTATAAAAGGCTTTCAGGTTTTCAATAGGGACTCTCTCAATATCAGAACGGTTTCCGATGGTAGAATTACCGTAATTGTGCCATAAGTATGCACTGTTAATCACTTTTTCCATTAAAACTCCGGTAGGGTCGTTTTCACCGCTTTCAAATTCGTTTCGAACAACGGAAAACTCTGATTCAAGATCTTTTTTAGCAATGTAGGAGTTTACCATACGATCGGCCTCTAAATCTAAAGCCCAATCTAAATTCTCGTCAGTTGCATTAAATGTTTCGAAATAATTTGTTCGATCGTACCAAGTTGTTCCATTAGGTCTTGCGCCGTGAGAGGTCAATTCTTTTGGAATATCAGGATGGTTTGGAGTGCCCTTAAAAACCATATGCTCTAATAAATGCGCCATACCTTTTTCACCATATCCTTCATGTCTAGACCCTACTAAATATGTAATGTTTACGGTAATGGTTTGTGCAGAATTGTCTTGGAATAGTAATACTTTTAAGCCATTCTCCATTTTGTATTCTGTAATACCCTCAACGGAAGCTACTTTTGTCATTTGGGCAGAAGAAACTGCGAATCCTGCTATTAGAAAATAGCAAATGAGAAATTTTTTTATCATTTTCAATAAGTTTTTGGTGTAAGTTCAATATTACAAAAAATAAAGCTAAAGGCTTCAATTCTTGAAAATTAGTAGGGACGGAAGATTTAATATAAGATTTTGTAAATAGTGAAAGGGAGCTAAAATTATAATCCTAATTTTTAAAAATGTAAAGTTCCATATCTAACGGATCCTCGTTAGGTGGAGTGTGTTCTTTTGCTAATGTTTCTTTCCAAAGATAACCACAATTTTCTGCTACCTTAATACTCCCAATGTTAGATTTGTGAACTATGATTCTAAGTTGTATTAAATGTTGCTCTGTAAACCCCCATTCTGATATTTTTTGAACAGCGAGAGAAGCAAAGCCTTTGTTCTTATAGGGATAAGCAATGCAGTAAGCAAGTTCTGCTTCTTTGGCACTTCTTTTCAATTCTTTTAAATAAACCAGGCCAATGATTTTCCTATGTTCTAGTTCTTTTAATGTGAATAAGTATTCTTTGCCAGAAATAAAATCTGAAACTTTTTGTTCAACAAAAATGCTTGATAAATTCGGAGTAAGATTTGCAGCGACTGTCTTTGGAAAATATCGTTTTAAAAAGTCTGAATTAGATGTTATAAAATCACATAACCGCCAACCATCTCTTTCGGAAATAGGATTTATTTCAAATTGGGATAGTTGGAATGAATTCATGTTTTTAGGAACAGTTTAAGCAACCTATTAAAAAATCTCCTCCCTACCAGTAAAACATTATTCTGCTTTATACTCCTTTACAGCATCAATAAATGCCTTTGCATTTTCTACGGGTACATTTGGTAAGATGCCATGACCTAAATTAACGATATAGCTGTCCTTGCCAAATTCATTGATCATTTGGTGTACCATCTTTTTTATCATAGCAGGCGGCGATAACAAACGCGCAGGATCAAAGTTACCTTGCAAGGTTATTTTACCACCACTTAAATAACGAGCGTTTCTTGCAGAACAAGTCCAGTCTACACCAAGTGCAGAAGCACCTGATTTTGCCATATCGCCTAAAGCGAACCAGCATCCTTTTCCGAATACAATAACCGGCGCTTTATCTTTTAAAGCATCTATGATTTGTTGAATATATTGCCATGAGAATTCTTGGTAATCAGTAGGCGAAAGCATTCCTCCCCAAGAATCGAATATCTGAACAGCATCTACACCTGCAACAACTTTAGCTTTTAAATAGGCTATTGTAGTATCGGTAATTTTTTGTAAAAGTTCATGAGCCACCAAGGGTTGAGTAAAACACAATTCTTTGGCTTTGTCAAAAGTTTTGCTTCCTTGACCTTGAACACAGTAACATAAAATGGTCCACGGTGAACCGGCAAAACCTATTAAAGGAACTTCATCGTTCAATTTTTCCTTTGTAGCTTTTATGGCTTCCATCACATAGCCCAATGTTTCATGAACATTTGGTACTATTACACGGTCTAAGTCTTTTTGTGAACGAATAGGATTGGGCAAATACGGACCAAAATTTGGTTTCATTTCCACTTCAATATTCATGGCTTGTGGAATAACTAGAATGTCACTAAACAAAATTGCAGCATCCATCCCATACCTGCGAATTGGCTGAACAGTAATTTCCGAAGCTAATTCTGGAGTCTGGCAACGGGTGAAAAAATCATATTTTTCTTTGATAGCCATAAATTCAGGCAAATATCTACCTGCCTGGCGCATCATCCATACCGGAGGTCTTTCTAGAGTTTCTCCTTTTAAAGCTCTAAGGAATAAATCATTTTTTAAGCTCATACTTTCTTCTTATTCGTCTTTGCGAGCTGAGCGAAGCAATCTGTTTCCTAGGAACAACAATAGAGCAGTTTACTTCGTCGCCAAAAGCTCCTCGCAATGACGTTAATTTTTATAATCCTCGTTCACTAAATCAATAACACTTTCTACGGTCGGAATTTTTGCAACTTTTATTTCCTTAAAGTGTGCTTTGGCTGCATTAGCGGTGGTTTCACCAATACAGTATGCTATTTTATCTGCTGAATTCTCTTTTAAATAACTTTCTACATTTGAAGGACTGAAAAACATGATTCCTTTCACCTCCTCAGGTATTTTTTTGCCAGATAATTTTGTTCTATATGCTTCTATAGGATTAACAGTAATGTTATTTTCCGTTAGAATTTTTGGTAAATCTTCTAAACTGATATTACCATGAAAGTACGTAATTTCAGACCCTTCTATGAATTCCACTAAGTACTTGGCTAAATCTGTAGCGCTATTTTCGAAGTGGGCTACTTTTCCAAATTTATTTTTAATGAATCGGCGTGTTTTTCTGCCAACACAATAGATGTTTTCAAATTTTAACTCTGCCGCGCTACTACTTGTTAAAATAGCTTCGACCGCATTTTTACTTGTAAACACAACATTTTTGTGTTCTTTTTTCAATACGATAGGTGAAATACGGTTCGGACTTATTTTTATAAAATCATCTGAATCGGCATTCGCAGCTATATTCAGGCGTAACTGTTGTTCGTTGGTTAATTTTTTAGTCGAAAAAACGTTAACTGCAGCACCTGCATTCGCTAATTCTGTCATTAGTCTTTTGCCGCCTCTGGCCAAAATACTTTTGGCACAATCAATACCTAAATTTTGATGTTTTCCTAAAGGAGCTGTTAAATCGGCTTCTAATTTTTTACTTCCATCAACATTTAATAAAATTCCTTTAAGAGTTACCATATTTTCTTTATCGATATACGATAAAGCACCAATTGGGGCACTACAACCACCTTCAAGTTCTCTTAAGAATTCTCTTTCTAAGGTGACGCAAGTATCGGTTTCCTCATGGTTTAATTGAGCACATGCTTCACGAATTTCTTCATCATTTTCCATTGCTACAACCATAATTGCGCCCTGTGCTGGTGCAGGTAACATCCAAGTTAGTCCTATAGTATTTTCAGGCTCTAAACCAATACGTTCTAAACCGACAGCGGCAAATATGGCACCGTTCCATTCATTGTTGTATAGCTTTTCTAGTCTACTATTAATATTCCCCCTTAAATCTACGACCGTATGGGTCGGGTATCTATTTAGCCATTGCGCTTGGCGACGTAAACTACCGGTAGCAATAATACCTTCACGCTGCCCTAAGAACTCTTCATTTTCTTTAAAGGCAAGAATGTCCATGTAATTACCGCGTTTTAAAACTGCAGCTTTCACTATACCCTTTGGTAGTGCGGTAGGTACATCTTTCATGGAGTGTACAGCGATGTCGATGTCTCCATTGAGCATGGCTACATCTAAAGTTTTTGTGAAAATACCAGTTATACCCAACTCATAAAGAGGTTTGTCTAAGACTAAATCTCCTGTTGATTTTACCGGAACTAATTTAACAATATACCCTAAAGCTTGTAATTGGTCCTTAACGGTGTTTGCCTGCCATAACGCTAATTCGCTATCGCGTGTTCCTAATCGTATTATTTTACTCATTTTTGGTCCAATTCTAATTGAAATACTTTTTGGATAAATTCTAAGCTTGAATTGGAATCTACCGTGTCATCCTTAAGATGATTTGCAAATTGTGTAGTTATTTTTTGAATGATGCGATTCGTAATCACATCTGCCTGATCTGCGTTGAAATTAACTGTTTTCTTAGATTGATAGTCAAGCTCTTCATCTTTCATAGTCTTAAGCTTTTTCTTCAATGCTTTTATAACAGGGGCAAATTTTCTAGTTTCTAACCATTGGTTGAAATCATGCATTACCTCGTCATTGATAGCTTCCGCTTCGGGTATGAATTGTTTTCTTCGTTCTAGTGTTTCATCGGTCATTTGTGATAAATGATCTAAATGAATTACAGTAACGTTTTCCATATCTGAAATAGCATCGTCTACATTTTTAGGAACGGATAGGTCTAATATCAGCAATGGTTTTTTTGTATAAATTAACTCTTTCGTAATCGTAGGTTTCTGTGCACCTGTCGCTACAACCAATATATCAGATTTTCTAATTTCAGATTGTAGGTCACCGTAATCTTTCACCATAAGGTTAAACTTTCCGGCAATTTGTTCAGCCTTCCCTTTAGTTCTATTGATTAAGGTAATGTGTGGATTTTTAGTATGCTTGATAAGGTTCTCACAAGTGTTACGGCCTATCTTACCTGTTCCAAAAAGAAGAATATTCTTTTCTGAAACGTTAGGCACATTTCGCATGATGTATTGAACAGAAGCGAAAGCAACAGAAGTTACTCCTGATGAAATTTCCGTTTCATTTTTTATTCGCTTACTAGCTTGTATAATACAATTACACAATCGTTCTATAAAATGATTTGCAAGACCGAGTTCTTTAGAACGTTTGAAGCTTTGTCTAAGCTGACTTATGATTTCAAAATCTCCAAGAATTTGACTGTCAAGTCCAGTACCTACACGAAATAGGTGATTGATAGCTTCCTTATTTTTATAAACATAAGCTACTTCTTGAAAAGCTTCAACAGTACCATTAGAATGGTCACATAATAATTTGATAAGTTGAAATGGGTGTTGGGCAAAACCATGAAGCTCGGTACGGTTACAGGTCGATGTAACTAAAAGACCGTCAATCCCCTGATTTTTAGCTTCTACTAGAAGTGATTTTACAGCTACTTCGTCTAAACTGAATTTACCACGCGCTTCTGCATCAGCCTTTTTATAATTAAGGCCGATAGTATAAAAAGAGTTGTGTTTAGAAATATGGTAGTCTTTCATAAAGCGGATACAAAAGTATGGGCATCAATCTTATAAAAATAACGCTTGCGGTACAATAAGTGTCGTCTGCAGAATTTTTGGACGAAAAATGATATTTATCAGTTTAATAGTATAATTTTATAGGGTTGTCAGGCAAATGAAAACTATTTATTTAGATGCTTTCTAAATAGATTGAAAATTATTTTACTAATATGGAAGTTAAAAATAACGCTCAAAGGTCATATAATGAAGTTCTGATTGAAGACGGATTTTACGTGCTTAAATTTCAGAATGAGCAAGATCTTAATGTTGGCTATTCTCGTGAAATTAATAAGAAATTTATCCAATTTCATTTTTGCTTGAAGGGTAAGGGTACATTTTCATTTAATCAAGGTACTTATAGTTTAAATGTTACAGAAGAGAACTCTTTGTTGCTGTATAATACACAGTTAGACCTTCCGCTTAATTTAAAATTGGCGCCAAAATCTTCCATAGTTTCAGTGGTAATGACCTTGCGAAAATTTCATTCTCTATTTACTGCAGAAGCTGATTATATTCCTTTTCTAAGTACAGATAATAAAGAGAAGAAGTATTACGCTCAAGAACCTTTCTCGCCATCTATAGCGGTTATTTTGAGTCAGATCATTAATTACAATCTGCATCCATCTATAAAAGCGTTATATATAAAAGGTAAGATTTACGAATTAATCGCTTTGTATTTCAATAGGAGTCCGAATGCAGATATAGAGCAGTGTCCTTATTTAGCGGATGAAGAAAATGTCAAGAAAATAAAATTGGCAAAAGAAATTATATTGGATAGAATGGCAGAACCCCCGACCTTACCAGAATTGGCTTCTGAAATTGGGCTGAGTCTAAAGCGACTTAAAGAAGGGTTTAAGCAAATTTATGGTGATACTGTATATGGATTTCTATTTGATCATAAAATGGAGTACGCTCGTAAAATGTTAGAAACAGGTCAATTTAACGTTAATGAGGTTGGCTTAAAAGTAGGTTATAGTACAGCTAGTCATTTTATATCTGCCTTTAAAAAAAAGTACAGTACTACCCCTAAAAAATATTTGACCACTTTAATATAAAAATTAAGGCAGTCATTTTTTTTTGAATTAATATTCTATGTAATTAAGGTCTAATAATTAGAGAGGTCTTGCGACCATAATGCCAGTATTGCTTTTAATGCCTTTTAAGTACTCTGCCAATGGTTTTTTAGAAACTTCAACTTCCATAGAACCAGTTGAGGCATGCAGTAAATGAATTCTACCATCTTTTTCTCGTGTTGCAATACCTGTGTGCGTTACATCTAGTCCATTTATTGATGTGGCCAATGCAATGATATCTCCTGATTGAATAAGGTGATCGTTTTCAGCAATTTTATCCTGTGCCAAAACACATATTGCTTGACTATTAAGATAGTTTTCTGATGCCTTTATTTTCTCGAAGTTGGCATCATCAGCTAAAAATGGATATAAATCTCTGTGCGTACTCATAAAGTCAATATCCTTGGTGATTTCTGCGCCACCAATTTCACCAGTAATATCTTTTAAAAGTCCTTTTTCAGCATTATTGGCAATCCATTCTGAGAAGTAGTGTAAGCGTGAAGCGTATCCATCTAAATCTCCATCTTTATACCGAATAACTTCAAGGTTTTTAACAAATGCATCAAACGAATCTTCTTGCTGTTTAAGAAGCATAGAAAAAGCCAATACATTTTCCACGAACGTGGTACAATCCAATCCTTGAAGATTAACCACTAACGTTTCAGTATCCCCAATTTCCAACGTTTTGGCTACGTATGGTGTTTTCATAAAGGTTTTACCAACGGATACTATTGTGCTTCCAAAATCGGGCTGTAGCAATTCTTCAATGGCCTTGATTTTTTCTTCAACTGCAACTTTGTCTTTTGGAGAGCAGGTGATTTGTTGTGTGTGCCCTAACTGATAGTTGATAAGTACTATAAGAAGTAGTAAAACCTGTCGCATTGTATAAAATTATAAATTATTACTTTCCTCTATGTTATTTTCCATAATTACTCTAGTCCGAACAATACTCTCAGGATAATTCTCTTGTAAAAAAGTAATGAGTTTTTCGCGAACAAAAACACGTAAATCCCAAAGTGTAGAAGCATCTTGAGCGCTGACCATTGCCCTAATTTCAACACAAGTGGGCTTTGAATCTGTTACTTGTATGTTTTGGTTTACTCCATCCCATAAATCGGTAGTTTTTAAAACTCGCTCTAATTCTGTTCTAAGGGCATCAAAAGAAACCCTATAATCAGTGTATAAATATATAGTGCCTAATAAGTCGGCCGATTTTTTTGTCCAGTTTTGAAATGGTTTTTCAATAAAATATGAGGTAGGCACAATCAATCTTCTCTTATCCCAAATATTTACAACCACATAGGTTAATGTAATTTCCTCAATTCTACCCCACTCACTTTCGACAATAACGACATCATCAATTTTTATGGGTTGGGCAATAGCAATTTGAATACCCGCCAAAATACTCGCAATCATTTTTTGAGCAGAAAGACCTACAATGATACCTGCAACGCCAGCAGAGGTAAAAATGGTCAACCCAATTTCACGTATGCTTTCAAAACTCATAAGTGCAATGCTTACCCCTATGATGATAATGACGAACATGATTATACGCTCTAAAATATTGAATTGCGTGTAGACCTTACGCGCCCTGTAATTATCGACTGAATTTACATCGTAATTTTTTATAATTTTTCGTTTCGCGATTTTTAGCCCAATAATTAGCAGCCAGGTAAAGGCAAAAATTATAGAAATAGTACTTATTTTACTTAGGGCATAGGTAATCTCTTCAAATCCTAAAAGGCTATGAAACGTTTTAATACGAATGGCAATGGCCATAAAAATTATAAAAATGGGCTTCGTTATATTTTTTATATCCTCTTTATCAAGAAGGTATTTAGGGTTTTTGCCTAGCCTTCTTAACAATTTAACGGTTATTAATTGAAGCAATAACAATGCTAATATTGCACCAAATATGTAAGCTAGCAGTATCGGATTTTTGGTTAAATTTTGCATTCAGTGTAGCTTTCGTGTAGAAAGAACAAATTTAGACAATTAAATATGTAAAATAAGAAAGGTTAAACACTATCAACTTTACTTATACATTGATTTGAAACTTTTTTGGGTTCGCAAATGTGGGTAGTATTACTTGTGTTATTTTTGCAATTGGAAAAACTAACACTATGAAAGGAGTATTACTGGTCAATTTGGGTTCACCCGAAAGTCCTACTGCAAAAGATGTAAAGCCTTATTTAGATGAATTTTTAATGGATGAAAGGGTAATCGATGCCCCTAAATGGTTGCGCGCTTTTCTTGTAAAAGGGATTATTCTACAAACCAGACCAAAGAAATCTGCTAAGGCCTACGCTAAAATTTGGTGGGACGAAGGTTCTCCGCTAATAGTGCTTTCAGAACGTTTTGCCAATAAAGTGCAACAACATACAAAAATGCCGGTTGCATTAGGTATGCGTTATGGCAAGATGACAATTAAGAATGCGTTGCAAGAGTTAAAGGAGAAAGGAGTAGATGAGGTGCTTTTGGTTCCCTTATATCCTCACTACGCTATGTCTAGCTTTGAAACAGTTGTGGTAAAAGTTTTAGAGGAGCAACAGCAATATTTTCCTGAAATGGAAGTAACGACGTTACCTGCTTTTTACAAAAATGCAGATTATATTCAAGCCCTTTCAGAAAGTATTAAAGACGGATTAAAAGATTTCGATTACGACCACATATTGTTTTCATATCACGGTATTCCTGAACGTCATATTCGCAAAAGCGACCCTACACGTTTTCATTGTAAAATAGATGGTAGTTGTTGTAAGATTAATTCAGTAGCACATAATACGTGTTATAGACATCAAGTTTATGATACTACAGAAATGGTTAAGGCATATTTAGGATTGCCTGAAGAACAAGTTAGTTCTTCTTTTCAATCTCGTTTGGCGGGTGACCCATGGTTAAAACCGTATACGGATTTTGAATTTGTACGTTTAGCCAAAGAAGGTAAAAAACGCTTAGCAGTTATTACTCCGGCTTTTGTAAGTGATTGTTTAGAAACCTTAGAGGAAATTGCCATGGAGGGTAAAGAACAGTTTATGGAAGCTGGTGGTGAAAATTATAAGCACATACCCTGTATGAATGATAATGAAGCATGGGTGAAGGTGATGGCTAAATGGGTCAATGAGTGGGAAGCTAAAGGGGTTTTGGCTGTTACGCCAAGTACTTAATAAATATATTACAAATTCTTAGAAAATCACTGCTATGAAAATCGAAGAAATAGAAGTTTCATTATTGCCGTTAAGAGACCAATTAAGAACTCATGAGTTATATAAAAGTTTAAATTCTTTATCGGATATTAAAATATTCATGGAAAACCATGTGTATGCTGTTTGGGACTTTATGTCTCTTTTAAAAGGATTACAAATACACTTGACTTGTACTACCCTGCCTTGGCAACCTGCGAAAAATACTAATACCGCTCGATTTATTAATGAAATTGTTTTGGAGGAGGAAAGTGACCGTGATGAAGAGGGTATCTTTAATAGTCACTTTGAAATGTACTTGGACGCTATGGAAGAAGTTGGCGCTAGTACATCCAATGTGAAGAATTTTTTAAATAGCGTTTCCAATATTGAAACTATTCTTGAGGTTATTGAAGATTCAAACTTAAACGTTGCGGTAAAAAACTTTTTGAAATTTACGTTCGAGGTTATCAAAACTAATGAACCTCATAAAATAGCAGCTGCATTTACCTTCGGTAGAGAAGAGTTGATTCCAGATATGTTTCTAGAGATAATAGAACAAGCAGGAGAAGAAGAATACCCTAAATTAGGATATTATCTTAAAAGGCATATAGAACTTGATGGAGATGAACACGGACCATTATCTTTGAAAATGATTCAAGAACTTTGTGGTATCGACAATAAAAAATGGTTAGAAGTGGCAGAATGTTCTAAAAATGCGTTGGAAAAAAGAGTTCAACTTTGGGACTATATTTTGTTAGAAATTAGAAAGAACGCTACGGTTTTGGCATAGCATTTAATAAAACGTCCTTATAATTAAATAACTAAGCTTAAGAGAATGGCAAATGTATCCGCTGAACAATTAGGCTCGGAATCTATTTCAAGTTTACTTATTAAACAGGCCGTACCTGCCAGTATTGGAATATTGGTGATGTCCCTCAATGTTTTGGTGGATTCTATTTTCGTCGGTAATTGGATAGGTTCAATTGCCATAGCGGCAATAAACGTCGTATTACCAGTTTCTTTTTTCATTGGTGCGTTAGGCATGTCTATTGGTATTGGCGGTGCAAGTATTATATCCAGGGCATTAGGGGCTAATAATACAGAAAAGGCCTTACGAACGTTTGGTAACCAAATTAGCTTTACACTTTTAGTCACCATACTAATGGTTGTGTTAGGGCTTACCTATGTTGATTTCCTTATACCAGCTTTTGGTGGTAAAGGGTCCATTTTTGAACTGGCTAAAATCTACTATGTAATCGTTTTGTATGGCGTGCCACTTCTAGCTCTAAACATGATGGGTAATGCCGTTATTAGAGCTGAAGGGAAGCCTAAGTTCGCCATGATTGCTATGATTATCCCATCCTTAGGAAATTTAGTGATGGATTACCTTTTCATCAATGTATTGGATTATGGTATGGAAGGAGCGGCATGGGCAACCACTATTAGCTACTTTTTATGTTTTAGTTACATTCTATATTTCTTTCTATCTAAACATTCTGAACTAAAGCTAAATCTGCAATATTTTCGCATCAATTTTTCTATTCTAAAGGAAATTAGTTCACTTGGTTTCGTAACCTTATCTAGGCAAGCAGTGGTTAGTATTATTTACTTGTTGATGAACAATATTCTTTTTAATCTAGGAGGAGAAGCAATGGTCGCTGTTTATGCCATTGTTGGAAGAATGTTGATGTTTGCTCTTTTTCCGGTTTTTGGGATTACACAAGGATTTTTGCCCATTGCCGGATTCAATTACGGAGCTGGAAAATATGATAGGGTTAAAGAGTCTATTTACACAGCAATAAAATATGCTGCAATTTTAGCCACTGTTGTTTTTGTTGGGTTGATGCTCTTCCCAAATGAGATTGCAAGTCTTTTTTTAAGCGATAAACCTAATATGACCGCAATGGAATTGGCTACCAATGCCTTTGTTTTAGAAAATACGCCTTCCGCCATGCGTTGGGTGTTTGCCGCCACGCCTATCATTGCGTTACAGCTGATTGGCGCAGCCTATTTTCAAGCCATAGGAAAGGCAGTGCCAGCTTTGTTATTGACGTTATGTAGACAAGGGTTTTTCTTCATTCCTCTCATTCTTATTTTGCCAACTTATTTAGGTGAATTAGGGGTTTGGATATCTTTTCCCATTGCGGATGTTTTGGCTACTATTGTTACAGGTTACTATTTACGTAAAGAGGTAAATAGAACATTAGTTTCTGAAAAAATCTAGTAAAACCAAAACCAATAAAAAATCATTCGTAGGTAACTTTAGAAACACTAAAGTACACACGTATGATTTTTATCTTATCACAACTTATTGTCGTTGCTATTTTTTTTTGGTCGGGAAACTTAGGGAGTTGATAAGCAATCAGAATACCTATATAGAATTGCTAAAGGAAGACGCTATCAAGTCTCCAGTTTTCAGACAAAGAAATTAATTGGTTGGGTTAGCATGTAGCAACTCCATTCCGGTGGAGGACCTTGGCTTAAACCCTGTCCAATCTTTTTCGTTAGAATTTTCTTGTAGTTCCAGGAACTTGCCATAATCTTGATTTTTCAGATGGATGCCCAAAAATGCCGTCACAAAATGTTGATTGATGTTATTCAGTTTTCGTTGGTCCCAAGAGGGTTCCGCATACCTGTAATACTCATCTATATGCAACCCTAGAGCTAATGCTTCTGCTGGCGGTGGGTTTGGTGCTACATTGTGGCGTGCATTTTTATAGGTCAATAAAAAACGATCCGCATTAACAGCTCCTTCATATATGGCCTTAATTCCCTTTTCATATCCAGAGATATCATCTTGGCTACCTGCTACAAAGAATGTAGGTGTTTTTAAACCTTTTAATCCTTCTGCATCCCAAACACCTCGTTCCATTCCCCATGGTGCAAAGGCTACGATAGCTTTAATTCTATCATCTGCCAATTTCTTGTACTCTTCGTTATTAGCAGTGTTCACTGAAATAGATGTGCTACCACCAGTCATTCCGGTATAGAATCCAGCAAATGCTTCGCTATATCCAGCGCCACCAACATTAAGAACACCATACCCACCCATAGAATAGCCTATAATGCCGGTGTTATTGGAGTCAATAAGATTTTCTAATTTATTTTTTGAACCTATAGCACCAATTTTTTCCATTTCATTAATTATGAAGCGAATATCTTTCGGTCTGTTCAAAAGGGTGCTTTGAAATGCATTAGCATCTTTAAAAGTAGAATCGGTATGGTCTATGGCTGCTACGATATAGCCTTTTGATGCTAAATTTTCAGTTAAATAGGTCATTAAATAACGCGAGCCTACATAACCATGCGATACAACTATTAGGGGGAATTTACCTTTGCCTGTCATAGGCGTTGCATCTCTGTATGCTCTTCCCTTAAAGGCAAAAGGAGTCAAAGGTCTTAAGGTATCACCGGCTGTTCCCATTACTTCATCATAAACGACTGTTTTAGCATCTTCACTAACAGATGCAGGATACCAAATTTCAATAGTAATAGGTCGGTCATATAAGGGGTCTTTACCTTCTTTTGAATTTAGAATATCAACTTGATTTTTATGAACCAGGTTAATAGTTTGCACACCTACTTTGTATTCTCCTCTTGCACTTAATTCTGGTGCATCAGGTAGTTGGTCGCCATATAGAAAATTCCCTGATTGAGCATGAACAGATGGAATGAGTAATCCGTTTAAAAGAATAAGAAATAAGGATAAAGAGAATAATAGTGGTCTAAATTTCATAATTGTTAATTTGTTCGTCTAAATATAGGAATACTTTAAATATCGGTTAATTTTTTTCAATTTTGTTAAACTATTTTTTACATGGATACTTTTTTTATGTCTTTTTCTGAATTTTTCGATTCAGGAATAGACATAAAAGCTGGCATGCAATGAAGAGAATTTTTAGAACCTTTTTTTAAGAATATTGATTGAAACCATAAATTGATTGATAATTTGATAAATGTGCTTGTAGATAAGTGCTAATAAAACCTTAAAATCAACATTTTCACAACATTTTGTTTAATTTAGGATTGACTAATATCAAACCAAGAAAATGAAAAAGCACCTTACCAAGGCTAGCATCATCATGCTGGCACTTGTACTATTGCCATTATCCTTACTATCTCAAAGAAGGAACAAATCACAAATTAATACTCCAACCTACCCAGAAGAACTTTATTCTAGTTTAGAATATCGTTCAATAGGGCCGTATCGTGGAGGTCGTTCTGCTGCGGTAACCGGTGTGCCTGGTGAACCCAATTTGTTTTATTTTGGTGCTGCAGGTGGCGGAGTTTGGAAAACCCTTGATGGTGGACGTACATGGGATAATATTTCTGACGGATATTTCGGTGGAAGTATAGGTGCTGTTGAGGTAGCCAAAAGTGATCCAAACGTAATTTATGTTGGTGGTGGCGAAAAAACCTTAAGAGGAAATGTTTCTTCAGGTTATGGAGTATGGAAAACTGAAGATGGTGGTAAAACGTGGGCTACCGCAGGTTTAGAGAAAAGTAGACATGTGCCAAGGCTTCGTGTGCATCCAACAGATTATAATACGGTATATGCTGCTGTTTTAGGAGATATCTATAAACCAACTAAAGATCGTGGTGTTTATAAAAGCATCGATGGTGGAAAAAATTGGAAACAAGTTCTATTTGTAAACGAACAAGCGGGTGCGGTTGATTTAACTTTCGACCCTAATAACCCAAGAATATTATATGCTTCTACATGGCATGCACAACGTACACCTTATAGTTTAATTAGTGGTGGTGATGGTTCTGCTTTATGGAAGAGTGTGGATAGCGGTGAAACTTGGACAGAAATTTCTAATAACGAAGGTTTTCCAAAAGATACATTAGGGATTATCGGCGTAGCAGTTTCTCCAAAAAACTCTGAACGTGTTTGGGCAATTGTAGAGAATAAGGAAAAGGGAGGTTTATACCGTTCAGAAGATGGTGGTAAAACTTGGTCTGTTGTTAATGAAGAACGTAAAATTAGACAACGTGCTTGGTATTATACTAGAGTATATGCTGATACACAAGATGAAGATGTGGTTTATGTGTTAAATGTAAATTATCACAAGTCTACAGATGGAGGTAAATCGTTCAATACATTTAATGCACCACATGGGGACCATCATGATTTATGGGTTTCTCCAGAAGATTCGCAACGTATGATTATTGGTGATGACGGTGGTGCACAAATCTCTTATGATGGTGGAGAAACATGGAGTACCTATAACAATCAGCCTACCGCACAGTTTTACCGTGTAACTACCGATAATTCATTTCCATATAGAATTTATGTTGCGCAACAAGACAACTCTACATTGCGTATAGATCATAGAAGTGATGAAAATAATATTGGTAATGGTAATTGGGAAGAAACTGCAGGCGGTGAATCAGCTTGGATAGCTGTTGATCCTAAAGATAATGACATTGTTTATGGTGGTAGTTATGACGGATTCTTAACTCGAGTAAATCATAAGACAGGTACAGTTAGAGGTATAAATGTATGGCCAGATAACCCAATGGGTGCTGGAGCAGAAGCCATGAAATATCGTTTTCAATGGAATTTTCCTATTCTGTTCAGCAGACATAATCCAAAGAAACTATATACGTTTTCTAACTATGTTCATGTGACTGAAAATGAAGGTCAGAGTTGGGAAGTATTAAGTGGCGATTTAACTCGAAATGATCCTACAAAATTAGTTTCTAGTGGAGGTCCGATTACCCAAGATAATACCAGTGTAGAATACTACTGTACTATTTTTGCAGCGAATGAAAGTCCGTTGAAAGAAGGTATTCTTTGGGTAGGCAGTGATGACGGATTAATTCATGTATCAAAAGATTCTGGCGCAACATGGGATAATGTTACCCCAACCAATATGCCTGAATGGAACATGATTAATAGTATTGAACCTTCTTATTTTGATGAAGGTACGTGTTATGTGGCTGCTACAAGATATAAGTTGGGTGACTTTCAGCCGTACTTGTACAAAACCACTGACTATGGCAAAAGCTGGACAAAAATTACTAATGGTATACCAGCTGAACATTTTACTAGGGTAGTTAGAGAAGACCCTAAAAAGAAAGGGTTATTATATGCAGGTACAGAAACAGGTATGTATGTTTCTTTTAATGATGGTGCTAGTTGGAGTCCGTTTCAAATGAATTTACCAATAGTCCCGATTACTGATTTGGCTATTAAAGATGATAACTTGATTGTTGCAACACAAGGGCGTAGCTTATGGATTATTGATGATTTAACAGTGCTTCACCAATTAGATGAAAGCAAAAAGAATCAAAATACCATTCTTTTTAAGCCTAGAGATTCATATCGTACAAAAGGAAGAGCATCTAAAAAGCCTTCTAAAACATCGGGACAGAATTTAGAAAATGGAGTAATTACACATTTTCTACTTAAAAATTATACAGAAAAGGACACGGTTCAGTTGACGTACACAAGTATGGCTGGCGATACTTTAGCTAACTATAATTCGTCTGCGAAGAAAAAAGACAAAAAGTTAGAAGTAAAAAAGGGCGGTAACACATTTGTATGGGATACCCGTGGTAAGGGAGCTGAAAAATTGGAAGGAATGATTTTTTGGTGGGCCAGTTTCGACGGTGCTAAAGCAGTACCGGGTAATTACAAAGTTCATTTAAATGTTAACGGCAGTACTAGTTCTGAAACATTTACCATTTTGCCAGACCCAAGAGCAGAAAGCTCAGTGGCCGAAATGCAAAATCAGTTCGATTTTATTACCGATATAAATACAACAATCGAAAAAGCACATCAATCTATAAAGAAGATTAGAAATGTAACTGAACAATTGAATGCGTTTACTGAACAGTATAAGGATGATGAAAGAACTAAGGATCTTGTAGAAAAGGCTAAGGCAATGAAAGATAAGTTGGGTGAGGTGGAAAAGGCATTGTATCAAACTCAGAATAGAAGTGGTCAAGACCCATTGAATTTTCCAATTAAATTGACCAACAAATTAGGTCATTTAAATAGCTTAGTGTCTATTGACGATTTTCCGCCTACAGAGCAAGATATTGAGGTAAAGAATGAGTTGACCGCTAAAATAAACAAGGAGCTTAAAATATTCGATAATGTAATTTCATCAGAACTACTAGAATTTAACGCAGCATTTAATACATTAGAATTGAATTATTTGTTTATCGACGACAGCAAATAAGTACTCTAAAAAAACCTCTCTACTTCTAGAGAGGTTTTTTTATTCAATTCAGAACGTAATAAAAGAACAATCAAACATCACACTATATGAAAAAGCAACTAGTATCATTGCTAGTGGTCTTTATGACCACATTTACCTTTGCACAAACAGCAAATGATTATTTTAAACCTTTAAAATATCGAAATATTGGTCCGTTTAGAGGTGGTCGCTCTGTAACAGCAACCGGAGTTATTGGTGACCCAATGACCTATTATATGGGAACCACAGGCGGCGGACTATGGAAAACTGAATCTGCCGGTCAACGATGGGAAAATGTATCTGATGGATTTTTTGAATTAGGTTCCGTAGGGGCAGTGTCTGTTTCTGCATCTAATCCGAATATAGTCTATGTAGGTATGGGTGAGCATGCACCGAGAGGTGTTATGACTTCGTATGGTGACGGAGTTTATAAATCTACAGATGCTGGAAATACATGGAAAAAAATTGGCCTTGAAAAAACCCAACATATTTCCCGAATAATCATACATCCAACAAATCCAGATATCGTTTATGTCGCTGCACAAGGGGCTCTTTTTGAAGGCAATCCAGAACGTGGAGTGTACAAATCAATCGATGGTGGTAAGACTTGGACGAATACCCTTTTTGTAAATGAACTAACGGGTGCGTCTGAGCTTTCTATGGACGCTAATTATCCTGAAATTATGTATGCTGCGATGTGGGAACACCAACGAAAGCCAAATATGGTCGTTAGTGGTGGTGCGGGTAGCGGACTGTATAAATCTACTGATAGTGGAAATACTTGGAAAAAAATACACAAAGGCCTTCCAGAGGAAAAAGGGAAGATGGCAATTGCCGTAAGCCCATCAAATTCAAATAAAGTGTATGCTTTAATTGAGAGTGATTCAGATGCCGATAAAGGAGGCTTATTTGTATCTAATGATGCTGGGGAATCTTGGTCTATGATAAGTGGCGATAATCGTTTGGTGCAACGTGCTTGGTATTACATTGAAGTTTTTGTAGACCCTAATGATGAAGATACCGTGTATGTGTTAAGTGCCCCGGCACTTCGTTCTGAGGATGGTGGTAAAACTTGGAAAAATGTTGAGGTTGCCCATGGCGATACACATGATTTATGGATTAATCCTAACAACTCAAAAAATATGGTTTTAGCAGATGACGGTGGGGCTGCTGTTTCTTTTGATTACGGAAAAACATGGTCAACGCAAAGCAATATGCCTACAGCACAGTTTTATAGAATCAGTGTAGATAATTTGTTTCCATATAATATTTATGGCGGTCAGCAAGATAATGCGTCTGTAAAGATTGCTAGTCTTTCTACTGGCAGTGGAGGTATAACTACCAGAGATTGGACGGATTCTGCAGGTGGTGAAAGTGCATTTTTGGCTTTTGACCCAGATAACCCACGTTATGTAATGGGTGGTCAATATTTAGGTACTGTAGAGGTAATGGATATGGTATCAAAATCTTCTACTCAAATAATGCAAGCGCCGATTCAATATTTGGGTCGCGAGGCTAGAAACATGCGGTATTTGTTTAATTGGAATGCTCCGATTATAGCTTCAACACATGAGCTTGGAACTTTTTATCACGGTGCTCAATATGTGTTTAGAACAAGAGATATGGGGGTAACTTGGGATAAGATTTCTCCAGATTTAACGCGTGATATTGATGAAAAACAAGGTAATGGTGGCGGACCTTATACCAACGAAGCGGTAGGTGCCGAAAATTATGGAACACTTGCGTATATATTAGAATCTCCACATGAAAAAGGGCATATCTGGACAGGGAGTGATGATGGTTTGGTGCACTTGACCAAAAACGGAGGTGAATCATGGGAAAATGTGACGCCTAAAGGATTAAAGGAATGTTTAATCAATGCTATTGAAGTATCTCCGCATGACCCAGCAACTGCTTATATCGCTACAACAAGATATAAGTTCAATGACTACACGCCTGGGTTATATAAAACGACAGACTATGGTAAATCGTGGACTGCTATAAACAACGGTCTTCCTTATGGTGCTTTTACACGCGTAGTTCGAGAAGATGAATTTAAAAAGGACCTGTTGTATGCAGGTACTGAAAAGGGAATATATGCATCATGGAATGGTGGCAAAACTTGGGAGCCTTTTCAATTAAATTTACCGATGACTCCAATCACGGATTTGAAAATGCATAAGGGTGATATGGTAGTCGCCACTTCTGGTAGGTCATTTTGGATTCTTGATGATGTTATAGCTTTAAGTCAATACCAACCTTCTAAAAAAGGACTTCAGCTATTAAAACCTAAAGATACGTATAATGGTTCTTGGGGTAGCCCATTAAATGGTAATTCAGATAAGTTTAAAGGCAGTGACACTTTTGATGGTATAAACCCGGCAAACGGCGTGGTATTATATTATGAGCTTCCGAAGCTTAAGGATAGTACGGTAATAACGCTAGATATTTTAGATTCGAAAGGGAAAACTATTAGAACAATAAGTTCAGAAAAAGACCCAACATATAAGCCACATAATGGTGGTGGTGCTCCACCGGCTCCATTGCTTAGTAAAAAAGAAGGCTTGAACCGTTTTGTGTGGGATATGGAGTATCCAATTATGCCGGGAATACCAGGGGTTTATATTGAAGCAGGATTTGGCGGTCATAGCGTATCTCCAGGCACATATACTTTTAAATTAATGGTCGATGGGCAAACGGTTTCTACTACGGGAATAATTAAGGAGTTGCCTACGTACGAAACGATGTCTGGTCAATATGAAGAATATGATGCTTTTATGACAACTACCGAACAAGAGTTAACCAAAATGCATAACATGATTAATCAATTGCATGCAGTTCAGGGAAATCTAAAAGAGATGTTGAAAGAGGTTTCGGATCCTGATGTTAAAAAAGAAGGCGAAAAATTACTTGCCGACATGAAATCGTGGGATGAAGATATGGTTCAACGTAAATCTCAAGCCTATGATGATGTGGAAAATTTTCCAAATAAATTTTCAGCAGAATACATATTTATGATCAATCAGACCAGTAGTACTATACCAAGATTAAACAAGGCAAGCAAAGACCGCAAGGTAGAATTAGATGCGCAATGGGTTGGCTTAAAATCAAGAGGTAATCAATTCATCAACACCGCTATTCCTGCATATAATAAAGTATTGTGGGAAGCTGGTATTGGCGCTTTAAGATTATAATATAGAATCTATACGCTTTTGCTAACTTTGAGCTTGAACTTAGCATATTATGAGCGAATATTACAATTATATAAAGTCCCTGCATCTCATCTTCGTAATTACGTGGTTTGCAGGGCTTTTTTATATTCCTAGGTTATTCATTTATCATATTGAAGCCAATCAAAAACCTTCTCCTGAAAAGGAGATTCTTTCTAAGCAATTGAAACTGATGGCCAAAAGGCTTTGGTTCATTATTACTTGGCCTTCTGCGATATTGGCCACTATTTTTGCTTTATGGCTTTTAGTTATTTACCCTGGTTGGTTAACACAACCATGGATGCACGTTAAACTAGGTTTCGTATTATTATTAATTCTCTATCATTTAAAAAACCATCAAATTTTCAAGAAATTTCAACGTGATGAAATCAATTATACATCTAATTATATGCGTATTTGGAACGAGGGTGCTACTCTTATACTTTTCGCGATTGTTTTCTTGGTGATCTTAAAACATTCTTTTAATTGGATTTTTGGAGTCGTAGGAATCATAGTTTTGGGGATTCTACTCATGTTGGGTATTAAATTGTACAAGAGCATACGGAAAAAGAATCCGGAGGCTTAATTAATAGAGCGCAACATTTTTCAGTATTAATAGCTTTCAATTATAACTATATTTTACAAAAACTTTTTTGGTGCGATATTTGTTAACTTTAGACGAAATAACAGAATCTTGTTAACAAGAATATCTTTACGGTCCCGTATTTTTTTCGCCATGATATTTTTGGTGCTTATCGCATCAGTATTAATTGCTGGGGTAACGGTGTATCAATACCGCGAGCAATCTAAAGATTACCATGAGAATAGAATGGAGCGTAAAGAGGAGCAAATACGCCAAAGTATTGACCTTGCCATTCAGAAAACAACGTATCCGGTAACGACCGAAAACCTAGACCTTATTTTTAAAAATGAAATTTATGAAATTGCCGTAGTGCAAAACATGAATTTTAATATTTATAGTTTAGATGGTCAACTCATAAAAAGTTCGAGACCAAAATTTGCAAACGATTCTATATCTATGTGTTTAGATGCTGAGGTATTGAACAAATTAGAAATAAGTCCTGATAAACGATATGTGCGTGAAAATGCGTTGGCAGGCGATAAGTACCAAGCATCATTTACCTATATCGCAGACCAAAAGTTTAAGCCAATTGGTATACTCAACCTGCCTTATTTCGAAGACAATTCGTTTAATGATTATGAGCTGAAAGAATTTTTAATTCGCTTGTCTGGCGTATATCTCTTCATGCTACTCATTGCTATTTTATTTGCGTTTTTCATTTCAAAATACATCACCCGTTCTTTGGAGACTATTTCGGATATGATGGGGCGTACCAATTTGAATAAGCAAAACAAAAAGATTATTATAGATAATCCTGGGGAAGAAATCGAAAAGCTTATTTCTGCCTATAATGGAATGATTGATGAGCTGGGGCATAGTGCTGCAAAGTTGGCTAGAAGTGAAAGAGAGCAAGCTTGGCGTGAAATGGCAAAACAAGTAGCTCATGAAATTAAAAACCCGTTGACCCCCATGCGTTTGAGCGTGCAGAGTTTCGAGCGTAAATTCGACCCTCAGGATCCTAAAATTCAAGAAAAGGTCAAAGAATACTCAAGTACGTTAATACAGCAAATCGACACTCTTAGTAGCATTGCCTCGGCTTTTTCTAATTTTGCGGAAATGCCAGCCCAACAAAATGAGACCTTAAATGTGGTGAAAATTGTGAAGTTGGCTTTAGATATTTTTAATGAAGATTACATACATTTTATAGCAGATGAAGAGGAGATAATAGCGAAATTAGACCGTACTCAGTTAATACGGGTAGTGACTAATTTGGTTAAGAATGCCATACAAGCGGTACCTGATGTAAAATCACCAAGAGTTTTAGTGTCTGTAGCTTCTGAAGGTAATATGGTTAAACTGTCTGTAGCTGATAATGGTATTGGTATCGAAAAAGAGAACGAAGAAAAAATATTTGAACCTAAGTTCACGACTAAAACCAGTGGCATGGGGTTAGGTCTGGGTATGGTTAAGAATATTGTGGAAACCTATAAAGGCACTATAAATTTCACCTCGCAATTGGGCAAGGGTACGGTGTTTTGTGTAAAGTTTCCGAAGGAAAATTAAAATAGAAAAATAATCAATAAAAAATCAGAATATGTCTTTCGAAACCATACTTATTCAAAGAGAATTATCAACGGCAATTGTAACTATTAATCGTCCTAATAAGTTAAATGCACTAAATAAAGCAACCATTGATGAATTACAAGATGCTTTTAAAGAATTACAAAAAGATAAAAAAGTTAAAGCAATAATTCTAACAGGTAGTGGTGAGAAGGCGTTTGTAGCTGGTGCAGATATTTCAGAGTTTTCAGATTTCTCAGTAAAAGAAGGAAAAAAATTGGCCGCCAAAGGACAAAAGAAGCTATTTGACTTTATTGAAAATTTATCGACTCCGGTAATTGCTGCAGTTAATGGTTTTGCTTTAGGCGGTGGTTTAGAATTGGCAATGGCCTGTCACTTTAGAGTGGCCAGTGATAATGCTAAAATGGGACTACCTGAGGTTTCTCTAGGCGTAATACCTGGTTATGGAGGTACGCAGCGTTTACCTCAGTTAGTCGGCAAGGGCAGGGCAATGGAAATGATTATGACCGCAGGTATGATAACTGCAGAACAAGCATATTCATACGGTTTGGTCAATCATGTAACTACACAAGAAGAATTGTTGCCATTATGCCATAAGATTATCTCGAAGATTACTAATAACTCATCCGTAGCCATTTCTTATGCAATAAAAGCAGTAAATGCTGGTTTTAAGAATACTGTAAATGGTTATGAGCAGGAAATTGAAGCTTTTGGTGCTTGTTTCGGAACTGAAGATTTTACCGAAGGTACTACCGCTTTTTTAGAAAAGAGAAAAGCAAATTTTCCAGGTTCATGACATAAACCAAATCGGTTATGTTGAATCGTAGTATTTTTTTATTTCTATTAGTTATTGGTTCATTGAGCGTTTTCGCACAAGAAGAGCCAGTTACCTATACAATTGGTGAAAAATTCAATGATAAATATCGGTATTCTAATATGTTGGCCATTGCAGATGATGGCAATGAAGGTACTGTAGTCGTTCGTGCCTATTATACAGGAATTATTTTACGCCCTAAAGGGTATTTTATTGAACATTATAATAAGAGTCTTGAGCTTATATCTGAATATAATTATAAACTTAAGGATGCCAATTTTATTGATGCCTATGTA
Source organism: Maribacter arcticus (assembly GCF_900167935.1). Lineage (GTDB taxonomy): Bacteria > Bacteroidota > Bacteroidia > Flavobacteriales > Flavobacteriaceae > Maribacter > Maribacter arcticus. Next base: position 177,294 of record NZ_FUYL01000005.1, read on the forward strand.
AGTAATGGACAAGTATATTTATTGTTTTTAGAATATAGTTATAGCGATAAAAGCTACCAGTACGAGGTACATAGAAGTCCGTTTTCTCAATTTCAGTTTACAAAAGAGACTATTCTGTCAATTGAGTCTGACCCAGTAGAACAGCCATTAGATAGAAATTTTTATAATAGAAATTTCTCCTCAGGATTTACAACATCGGTTCTTTTCAATGATGATAAATCGGCATTTGCTATTACAACGCATTACAAGAAGAAAAAGGTTGATCAGCATACAATTCATGTGTTCAATTCAAACTTGACTAAATTGATGGAGCATGACTTTTCTGATGAGGTTGAAGAAAAGAACTATGCCTTCGAGAATATCCTATTTTCAAAAGATTTACAAAACGTTTACCTTGTAGGTAAAGCTTACTTTAAAAAGAAACGGTTTAATGCTACAGAACGTAAATTTCAATATGAAATGGTTCGCATCTCGAAAGATAGCCGAAGTGTTCAATCTTTCTATACTCCCAATAAATTTCCAGAAGCGCTGAAGCCTATTTTTAAGGGTAATGAATTACTATGTATCGGGTTTTATGCTGACCGAAAGGATAATCGCTATAACGGAATTTCTTACTTCAAATTAAACCCTATTTCTTTAGAAATGGAGACGAGTAAGTTTAATCCTTTTTCAGAACAGTTTATGCTGGATAAATTTGGTAGGGAAGATGATAAAGCGATAAAAGATTTAGTTTTTAAAGGAATGGATGTCACCAAAGACGGTAACATTCTTTTTAATGCAGAGGAGTATTTTACAAGTTCGAGTATACAATCTAACACAAGTGGTGGTCGTGTACTGGTGACTAGGTATCACCATAATGACATCATTAGCGCAAAATTAAGTTCGACAGGAGATTTAGTATGGGCTCGAAACATTAATAAAACCGAAGTTACCCAAGGCGATGGAGCATATGCTTCCTATAGTGCGTATACAAAAGATGATACTACATACTTTTTTATAAGTACATCGGCAGAGAACCCACAGCTGTTAGGCGATGATAGAATCATGTTTAAACAGGGGTTGAGTAGAAATAGAAATGTTTTCCTAATTCGATTAGATGAACAGGGTCATATGACCTACAGCAAGGTTATTGATGACACTGAAGCGCGACTACCTTTAATGGTTTCAGTGCCCTATATTGACCATTTGAAAGATGAATTAGTATTCTACGCCAAAAGAGGAACTAAAAAGCAATTAGTACAAGTAGCTGTTAAATAACATCATTATTAGGATTATTTCCATAATTTTGGAATAAATCCTAATAATGAATTCTGATTCTTTTATTAAGGGTAGAGGTGCCCAACAAAATACCGACAATAAATTTTCAGCATATAGCTACGAAAGCCGTGATGATTTTTTGGAGTTTTGTAGATTGGAAGGTGAATCTGCGGATACCAACAAAACTCAGTACATTCCTATATTTCCTAAAACAATAGTCAACAAAGTTACTAGTACTGATATCGGTATGAGTTACTCCATGAACATGTATCAAGGTTGTGAACATGGTTGTATATATTGTTATGCTAGAAATTCACATGAGTATTGGGGTTACAGTGCAGGGCTTGATTTTGAACGCAAAATTTTAGTAAAACATGATGCGCCAAAATTATTAGAAGCCAAACTAAAAAGCAAAAGCTGGAAAGCATGTACTATCGTTTTATCGGGTAACACAGACTGTTATCAGCCTGCTGAAAAGGAATTTCAACTAACTAGAAAATGCTTAGAGGTATTCTTTAAATATAGACATCCGGTAGGTATTATTACTAAAAATACATTGATACTGCGTGACTTAGATATTCTAAAAGAATTGAATAATCACGGATTAATCGGAGTTAATATTTCAGTTACTTCACTTTCAGAAAAAACGAGAAGAATATTAGAGCCTAGAACTACCACGATTAAAAAACGATTAGAGGCTATGCGTGTTCTGTCTTCAGAAGGTATTCCTGTAAATGCGATGTTAGCGCCAATCATTCCAGGAATAAATAGTCATGAAATTCTAAATTTAGCTAAGGCAGTATCTGAAAATGGAGCGTTTTCAATGACTTTTACCATGGTGCGCCTAAATGGAGCAATCGGCGAAATATTTACCGATTGGATAAAAAAAGCACTTCCAGATAGAGCAGACAAAGTATTGCATCAAATACAAGAGTGCCATGGTGGTACCTTAAGCGATAGTAGGTTTGGTATTCGGGGTAGAGGAGAAGGTAAAATTGCAACCCAAATTCACGACATGGTCCGTTTGGCAAAGCATTTATATTTTATTGATAAAAAGTTTCCTAAACTTAACACCGAATTACATCAACCTTTTAAAGATGGACAAATGAAATTGTTTTAAAATCACTCCATTTTACGAGGGTGAATAGACTGGCCAACTAACTTCCATTCTCCACCAATTTTTTCTAACATACGAATTTCGTAGGTATACGTGATAACTCCTTCTTTGGTGGTTGATTCTTCATCATGACTTACCCAGGCATTATCACCGCTAACATTCATTTTGTAATTGGTATTTTTTGATGTCCCACCGTTACCCATCATATTTGCTGGAGGATTGATCATCATTTCTGGTGGTACATCAATACTATTTCCATCTGGTGTCGATACGAATATTCTACTGTAGGACTTAATTGACCAGCAATTTGCATGGCCTTCAATATCACCAGAACGCCAAGTTGAAGATTCTCTTTCGAGAAGCGAAATAATCGATTCTTCATCGGTTTGGCCGTAGCTGATTGAAATAGTTAAAACAAGTAGAAGAAATATACTTTTCATAGTTAGTTGGTTTAATTTTTAAATGTATGCTAAAAAGTTCAATTTCTTAAATTATCAGCATAAGCGCATGATAACTAGAAGAATATTACAAATAAGTTGAAAAATTCAATCAAAAAAAGTGTTGTTTCTAGATTGAATTTTATGCATTAGTTGAAGGGGGTAAATTATTTTAAAAGTTTTGTTAAATGAACGTTCAAAGAACGTCCAAAGAACAACTATGCACGTACATAGGTGGAATGTAATAAATAGTAGAACCATTTATGAAAACCAAGAATACTACCAAAAACGAATTGAATACCGCTAAAGAGAAAAATACCATCACCAAAAAGAAATCTTTTTTCGCTAAAATCGGACACCTAATAGAAAACGCCAATGCTTGGGGTATTTTTGTAATGGGAAGCACATTTGTGCTAATGTTCGGTTCAGCTTATCTAGCTTATATTTTACAAAACGATTTTACGCAGTTACATTTAGAAAGACGAAGCACTTTAATCGGCTTAATTTTTATGGTAGTGGCTGTAGTGTTTTTTATTTTCAAACTAAGCTTCTTCATATACACTTTTATAAGATTTTTAAAATATAAAGCAATACCATCAGTGTCAAATGAAGAATTGCCAACGGTTACCGTAATTGTACCAGCTTATAATGAAGGAAAACAAGTTTGGGCAACGTTAAAAAGTTTGGCAGAAAGTGATTATCCAGAACATAAGGTTCAGTTATTGGCTATTAATGATGGCAGTAAAGATGACACTTGGAATTGGATGTTAGAGGCAAAAAAAGAATTGGGTGACCGTGTTTCTATTTGTCAACAACCAAAGAATATAGGTAAACGTCATGCTTTATACAGGGGCTTTAAAGAAGGTACTGGTGAAATTTTCGTTACTGTTGACAGTGATTCCATAGTAGATAAGGATACGCTTAGAAACTTAGTTAGCCCTTTCATAGTTGATAAGAATTGTGGAGCAGTTGCAGGTAATATTCGCGTATTAAATAATAAGAGCGGAATTCTACCTAAGATGCTAGATGTAAGTTTTGCACTTAGTTTTGAGTTTGTTCGTTCATCTGAAAGTACTTTGAATTCGGTATTATGTACTCCTGGTGCTTTAGCAGCATATAGAGCCACAGCTGTATTCGCTTGTTTAGATGATTGGATTAATCAAACATTTATGGGTCAGCCTTCAGATATTGGTGAAGATAGAGCTATGACCAACATGATTTTAAGACAAGGATTTCATGTTCTTTTTCAAAGAAATTCATACGCTTATACCAATGTGCCTGAAAAATATCAAGGGTTATACAAAATGTTTATTAGATGGGGTAGAAGTAATGTTCGTGAGAATATTCAAATGTCTAAATACGTTTTCACAAACTTTAGAAAAGGTCCAAAAGCAGGAACAAGATTATTATTCTTTAGCCAATTTTCAAGAATAGTACTTTGTTACCCATTCGTATTGTTCATGTTGGTATTTGTAGTTACACATCCATTATTATTCATAAGCTCAACGTTCGTAAGCATAATGGTGTTATCAACTTTTCCAGTGATTTTTTACGCTAAAAGATATACTTTAATAGAATCTTTCTGGGCATATTCATATAGTGTGTTATATACTTTCGGCTTATTCTGGATTACACCTTATGCTATTGCAACTGCAAGTAGAAGAGGTTGGTTAACCAGAGAGTTACCACAGAAATAATTACACACTTGTAAGACTTAAAAAGGGTTTCAATATGTATATTGAACCCCTTTTTTTATAATTTAATTTTTTATTTAAAATTCAAAACAAGTTCTATGAATGTTTTTTAAATGATAATGGATTCCACTCATAATAAAATTGCTCTAGGTAATCTAACATGTATTGGTGTCTTTCTTCAGCTAAACGCTTACCTGTTTCGGTATTCATTTTACCTTTTAGTAAGAGTAACTTTTCGTAGAAATGATTAATAGTCGGTGCTGTAGAAGTTTTATACTCCTCTTTGGTCATATCAAGATTTGGTGGAGTACTAGGGTCATAAAGCATTCGGTTTTTGAATCCACCATAATTAAACGCGCGTGCTATTCCTATTGCACCAATAGCATCTAATCGGTCTGCATCTTGTACAACTTGCAGCTCTTTCGATGTAAATAGTTTCTTTTTTATCTTACCATCGCTCAATCCAGCCTTAAAAGAACTGAATTTTATAATTTTAACGACGTGGTTAATAGTCTCTATTGGTACATTTATAGAAAACAGAAAATTTTCAGCCATTTTAGGGCCTAATGATTCGTCGCCATCATTAAATTTTGCATCTGCAATATCATGAAGTAATGCTCCGAGACTCACTACTAAAACATTCACATCCTCTTCTTTAGAAATCAGAATGCTATTGTTGAATACCCGCTGTATATGAAACCAGTCGTGGCCTCCTTCTGCATTTAGCAAGGTTTCTTTAACAAAGACGATAGTCTCCTCTATAATCTCAGAGTTTGTCATTTAAAGCTGGTTACGCCATTAGTTACTGAAGATTCTATTTGAACGATAAGTTCATCTAAATCGCCCTTATTTTCAATAGGCTGTTGTACATCAAAACTAACTTTTGCGGCTAAGCCCATCGGAAATTGACCAAACCGTACTAATTTCCAAGAATTATTGATGCTTACAGGCACTATTAATGCAGATGGTGCTTTTTTAAGAAGCATTTTCAAGCCCATAGGTTTAAATGGTTTTGGATGACCATCTCTACTTCTTGTTCCTTCTGGAAAAATAACGGCACTCCTGTTATGCTTTTCAATATAGGAGCCAAGTTTTCCTATTTCCATTATGGCAGATTTACCATCATTTCTATCAATTAAAACAGAACCACCATGAACTAAATTGAAGGATACGCTTGGTATACCTTTTCCTAATTCTTTTTTACTGACAAATTTAGGGTGGTGTTTACGCATGTACCAAATTAATGGTGGAATGTCGTACATGCTCTGATGATTCGTGACGATTATTAGTGGCCTATTTGTGGGTAAATCATGATTGTTAGTGAACCTATATGTAGTGCCCAATATATTGGTACATCGCATTAAGCAAAAGTTGAGCTTACTGACTACTGGTTTTAAGCCAGAGTATCCAAAAAGTTTAAATCCCAGCCATTGTAACGGATGAAATATAAGCAGGCAGAGGCCAAAGGCTATGAAAAATACGGGTGTTATGAGGTAAGAAATCAACTTCTGCATATTGCAAAAATAAAAAACCGCTCTATTAAGAGCGGTTTTTTAAGACTATTATTTTATGCTAAATAAATTCTAGCAAAACTCGTCGTAAGCTTGTGCCAAGTTTTGAGCTATCATTTCAGCTGGCCTTCCTTCAATATGGTGACGTTCAATCATATGAACTAACTCACCATCTTTAAATAATGCCATTGAAGGAGATGATGGAGGAAAAGGAACCATAAGATTTCTTGCCGCATCAACAGCTTCTTTATCTACACCAGCAAATACCGTAACAGCATAATCTGGTTTTTTGCTATTCTGCAAGCTCATTTTGGCTGCAGGCCTTGCGTTTGCTGCTGCACAACCACAAACAGAATTTACAACTACCAAAGTAGTTCCTTCTTTTTTGATGGCATTTGCTACTGCATCTGCTGTATATAATTCTTCAAATCCGGCAGAGGCCAGATCATCTCTCATTGGTTTTACTAATTCTGCAGGGTACATAATGTTATATTTAAATTAATCTATTACAAAGATAACCAATTAGTCGTAGAGGTGCTTCACACCTTAACTTTTCATTGGCCTTACTTTCTATTTGTAATATTTTATCTTTGGCGAAATTGAGAACACGAAATGATTAAATGGTTGGGAGCCGTTGTAGGCTTTTTTTTAAGAGGACTGTCTGGAGCAGTTTTAGGATTTTTTGCAGGGAGTATTATAGATGGTTTTTTTGGCAATAATAAAAGTAATGCACGTTCAGTCTTTCAAGATTATACAAGAGCTAATGTCTCGCCCGCAGATTTTGAATTGAATTTACTTTCGTTATGCTCTATTGTTATAAAGGCAGATGGACAAGTGAGTCAATCTGAAATGGATTACGTGCGTCAGTATTTTGTAAGCACTTATGGTAAAGATAAAGCCAATGCTATTTTTAGAAGCTTCAATGAAATTAATAAAAAGGGTGAAATATCCGCACAACGAGTATGTACATTTTTAGCACAACGTACCCGATATGAGGTTCGTTTACAGTTGCTTCACTTTTTATTCGGTATCGCACAAGCAGATGGCACCATTAGTAATCCTGAAATTCAAAAAATACGGGAAATTGCTGGTTACCTTCGAGTGCCATTAAATGAATTTGACAGTATTAAGGCAATGTTCGTAAAATCTGCCAATAACTCCTATAAAATATTGGATGTTCCAAAATCGGCAACAGATGCAGAAGTTAAAAAGGCTTACAGGGAAATGGCCAAAAAGTATCATCCAGATCGTGTGAATACTCAAGATGAGGCTATTAAAAAAGGTGCCGAAGAAAAATTTAAACAAGTGCAAACGGCATACGAGACTATTCAGAAAGAGCGAGGTTTAAATTAATTGGAGACTTATAATAACTCTTATTATGGAAGAATTCTGGTTTTATATACAATTGGGCTTACATCACGTATTAGATGTCAATGCCTATGACCATATATTATTTTTATCTGCATTAGCACTTCCCTTTGCATTTAAAAGTTGGAAAAATGTATTGCTTTTGTCAACGGTTTTCACCATCACCCATTGTTTAGCTTTAGTAGTATCTGTTTATGAAATAATGCATATTGATGCTAGTTGGATAGAGTTTTTGATTCCTGTAACCATTTTATGTACTGCCATCTATAACTTAATAGATAAGAAAGTGCAAAAAGGAACAAAGACCATATGGTTTCATGCATTGGCAACTGGTTTCTTCGGATTAATACATGGTTTCGGATTTTCAAATTATTTCAAAATGATGATAATGGGAACTAATGAAAAATTGGGGCCATTATTCGGTTTTGCTGCTGGTATAGAAATTTCACAAGTGGTCATCGTTTTATTGGTTCTTGTACTGGCTTATATTGTTCAAATAATGTTTCATGTAAAACAAAGTTTGTTCGTTATCGTAGGTAGTATCTTAATAATGTTGATTACAATACCGTTATTATATCAAACGTTTCCATTTTAAGATTGTTAAATTTTAGCCTAAGATATTGTCCTTGCCTTACAAAGCAGGTACCTTAGTGGATTAAGCTTTTGAAAAGCTAGAAGAATGAAGAGAGAAAAACAATTGAAATACGACAGGGCCTATTTAAGAATGGCTAAGGAGTGGGGTAAACTGTCTTCCTGTAAGAGAAAGCAAGTAGGAGCTATCATCGTTAAAAATAGAATGATAATTTCCGATGGCTATAATGGCACACCTACTGGTTTTGAAAATTTTTGTGAAGATGATGAAGGTTATACAAAATGGTATGTCTTACATGCCGAAGCCAATGCTATTCTTAAGGTAGCGAGTTCTACACAATCGTGCCAAGGTGCTACGCTTTATATAACATTGTCCCCTTGTAGAGAATGCAGTAAGTTAATTCATCAGTCTGGCATTAAACGTGTAGTGTATCAGATTGGTTATAAAGATGATTCTGGATTAAAATTCTTGGAAAAGGCGGGAGTTGAATTGGAGCATATGCCAGAAATAAATGTTACTATCTAACGTTTGAACTAATGATGAACAAGAAAAATAGTTTTCTAATGCCCTTAATAATTGCCTCGGCTATCGCTGTTGGGTTTTTTATAGGAGGAAAACTTAGTTTTAATGATTCACCAGAAAGACTTTTCTCTACTAATTCTAAAAAGGATAAACTCAATAGACTTATTGATTATATCGATTATGAATATGTAGATGATGTTAACACAGATAGTATTGTTGATGTTACGGTAAATAGTATCCTCGAAAAGCTAGATCCACATTCGGTATACATTTCAGAGAAAGAAATGGATCGCGTATCTGAAAACATGAAAGGTGATTTTGTAGGTATTGGGGTAAATTTCTATGCTTATAAAGATACAATCACCGTTATTAAAACAGTAAAAGATGGCCCAAGTTTTTTAAAGGGTATTTTACCAGGTGACCGTATTTTAATGGCAGATAACGATACGTTGTACGGAAAAGATTTTCAAAGTGAAACGATTGTCGAAAAGCTAAAAGGTAAAGAAGGTACCACGGTCAACCTTAAGGTATTTAGAAAAGCAGAAAACAAAACGTTCAATGTTAAGGTTAAACGTGGTGTAGTGCCATTAAAAAGTGTAGAAGCTTTTTATATGTTGACTAAAGATATAGGTTACATAAAAGTGAATCGTTTTGCCGAATCGACCTATAAGGAATTTAAAAATTCACTAGTTGATTTACAAAAAAGAGGGGCGAAAAAATTGGTTCTCGATTTACGTGATAATCCAGGTGGCTATTTAGGAATGGCAGAAGAGATGGCCGATGAGTTTTTAGAAGATGGTAAACTTATATTGTTCACCAAGAATAAGAAAGGCAAGATAAATAAGAGTTTTGCTACTGATGAAGGTAGTTTTGAAGATAAACCCATCTATGTTCTTATAAATGAAAGGTCTGCGTCAGCAAGTGAGATCGTTGCAGGGGCGTTACAAGACAATGATATTGGAACAATTGTAGGTCGTCGTTCATTCGGTAAAGGATTGGTTCAACGTGAAATGGCACTAGGTGATGGTTCGGCCGTACGATTAACAGTTTCGAGGTATTATACTCCTACTGGGCGCAGTATTCAAAGAACATATGCCAACGGTACTAAAGATTACTACCAACGCTTTACAGACAGGTTTCATAGTGGCGAAATGGTTTCAGTGGATAGTATCAAAGTAGCAGATTCTTTAAAATTTGTGACTCCTAAAGGAAAGGTTGTTTATGGCGGAGGAGGAATAATTCCCGATGTATTTGTGCCTATTGGTAGTAATGAGGAAGAGGCTGTTGAGAGTATGGACAACTTGGGCTTCTTATCCTTTTTTGTATTTGAACACTTAGAAGAAGATCGTGATAGATATGCGAACTATTCACAAGAAGAGTATGTGAACGATTTTAAAGTTGATGATATACTTTTTGAAAAATTCGTAGAGTATTCTGTAAATAGAAATTTAAGGATGAATTTCTATGACCATGAACAAAGCATAAAGCGGTTTTTAAAGGCAAGCATTGCTGAGCAATTGTTCAATACTAATATACATGCGAAGATTAAGGCAGATGAAGACCCTATGCTTCAGAAAGTATTAGAATTGGATAGTAATGTAGTGCAACAACAAGAATCTAGCTTAATCAAAGCTAATAATTAATCCTTATTTATTTTATCTTGAATCTTTTTGCTTGTCACAAAAACCAAAAGTAGTATTATGGCACATAAAGAAGCCATAATACCAATAAGTGCAATGGTACTATCTTTCTCAAACGGATTGGCAAAATCTACCATCGTTACGTTATAGGCAATTAAAGCTACTGCAATAGCTATGAAGATAATTGATATTGTCTTGCTCATAAACTAGTTTTTTATAAAGTTACAACCTTCTTCTTTCCTAGAAAAGTTGATTGATATTGGCCGCGAATAATTTTACTGCAATTGCCATTAGAATAACCCCAAATACTTTTCGAATAACATTAACACCACCTGATCCCAGCATTTTTTCAATCTTAACAGATGACTTAAGAACTATAAAAACGAAAATAATGTTTACAATAATTGCAATTATTATATTTTCAACATAAAACTCAGCTCTTAATGAAAGAAGAGAGGTTAGGGTGCCTGCACCGGCAATTAATGGAAAAGCTATAGGTACAATAGATGCACTCTCGGGTTCATCATCTCTATATAATGTTATACCCAAAATCATTTCGATAGCTAAGAAAAATATAATGAAAGCACCAGCAACGGCAAATGAGTTTACATCAATACCTATAAGGTTTAAAATTTCTTCTCCAAGAAATAAAAAGGCAACCATAATAATTGCGGCAACAACAGAAGCCTTTTCAGATTGAATATGCCCAACCTTATTTCTAAGACCAATAATTATGGGAATACTCCCTAAAATATCAATAACAGCAAAGAGTACCATACTTGCTGTAATAATCTCCCTAAAATTAAAATGAAACTCCATGTTGAAAATTTTTGCAAATTTACGTTTATAAATTTCGACTTGGTTGATTATTCTAGAAATATTCTAAGACCATTACTTTTTAAAAAATGTATCTTGCGGCCTTTAAATTAGACCATGTTTCAATTAGGAAAAACTATTGTATCAGAAGAAATCATCGAGAATGATTTTGTATGTAATCTTAACGCCTGTAAAGGTGGTTGCTGTGTAGATGGCGAAGCTGGTGCGCCAGTAGAGGATTCTGAAACAGAGATTATGGTTGATATTTATGCTAAAGTAAAACCCTTTTTACGCCCAGAAGGCATAAAGGTTATAGAAGAACACGGTGCATTTGTAAAAGGTGAAGATGGTGAGTGGGAAACTCCATTAGTGAATGGTAGTGAGTGTGCATATGTTATTTTTGATGAGCGCAAAATCGCTAAATGTGGTATCGAAGAAGCGTATAACCAAGGTAAGATTAAATGGAAGAAACCTGTTTCATGTCATTTATATCCAGTAAGGGTTAAAGAGTATACCGAGTTAACTGCTGTAAATTATCATAAATGGCAAATTTGTGACCCTGCTTGTTCATTAGGTGAAGAATTAAAAGTTCCGGTTTACAAATTTGTAAAAGAAGCTTTAATTCGAAAATTTGGTGAAGTTTGGTATAAGGAGTTAGAAGAAGTGGCGAAAGACCATCTCAAATAATTGGTATATAAATAACTATTTGGGTGCCAATTGGGTTGGTGTCATCATCGAATTTATCTATGATTTCAACATGAAAATAGTTCTCGTAATCACGTGAAAAATTTGCTAATCGTTCTTTAGTTATATCTATACCGACAGATTTTCTTTTTAGAACTTTACTGTCTTTAATCTTTTCGGCAGCATCTCGTCCTACTCCGTTATCGGTTATGTTTATTTCTATAAAGCCGTTTTTTCCTTTTTTGATTTCTAGGTCAATATTTTTTGCTCCATCTTTAGAAGATAGTCCATGCCATAAAGCATTTTCTAAAAATGGCTGTAAAATTAGAGAGGGTATCTTTATATTATGAGTGTTAATGTCATCTTTTACATAAACATTAAAATTGATTTCGTTAGAAAATCTAATGTTTTCAATATTCATGTAAAGGGCAACCGTTTCTAATTCTTCAGCTAGTGATATTTCTCTTTGTGAAGAAGCTTCAAGTATTTTACGAACTAGTTTTGAAAACTTATTTAGATAATGAACAGCATTTTTTTTCTCGTTATTTATGATATATAATTTAATTGAATTTAAAGAATTGAATAGAAAATGAGGATTCATTTGACTTCGTAACATACTTTGTTCTAAAGTCAATAATTTTTTCTCGGCATTTAACTGACTTTGTCTGTATAGTATATAAAGTATGCCTATTAACAGTATTAAGAAGATTGCTATAACGATTAAGATTGTCCTGTTTTTCCTAAGTTTTAAACGAACAGATTCGTTTTCTTCTGAGAGTCTTTGTAATTGATTAGTCTTAATTTGAGATTCATACCTCAAAATCATATCATTTACATATCTCAAATTTAAGGAGTTTGTAATTCCCTCTTCATATTTTTTAAACTCTTTATAATAGTTCATACCTTTTTCATAGTCATCACGCTTAATCCAAAGTTCAGATAGAAACTTATTTGCTTCGGCGATTTCAGCATTTATATCATAGGTTTTAGCCAAGTTAAGCCCAGCTTTTAAGTTTGTTTCTGCCGTTTCATAATCACCTAAATGTATCAACGCCCAGCCAAGATTAATATAGATAATGGTGACTATGTTTTGGTCTCCCAAAGCAATTGCCTTGTTAAGGTTTGTTTGTAATATGTTTATTGCTTCATTAATTTTTCCGTTGTGGACATAAACATGGGCAATGCTATAATTACAAATAATCTTTCCTTTTTCAGAATCGATTATTTCATTGTAAACTAGAGATTTTCTGAAGTTTTGAAGTGCAGGTTCTAATTTTCCTTGAGCTTCATAACACTCTCCTAAATTTTGGTGATTAATTGCGAGACCTAATTTATTGTCGAGTTCTCTTTCAATAATCATTGACTTTTCGAATTTTTCTATGGCGAGATCATATTGCTCTAGTAATTGATAAATATTACCAATACTATTTAGTGAAACATTTTTGCTTCGCTTTAGGTCATTACTAGGTTCAGTCACTGTTTCAGCTAATTCAAGAGCTTCTTGACTATAGTCGAGAGCAGATTTTACAGCTTCCGTTTTTCTATATACTACACTGATCATGTTAAGACTATAGACCCTAAATTCTATACTATTCGCATTGACGGAGATTTTAAGTGCATCTTGAAATAAATCTAATGCCTTTGGATATAAAGAAACATCGCTATAAATTCTACCTAATTGATTAAGTGCATAAGCTTGTCCATATAAATACCCTTTATCCTCAGATATATTGTCAACGTATCGAATTAGGGTACTATCTTTTCTAAATTCTTTTAAAACTTTATCAATTTCTTCATAAGTTTTAGGAGCTGCTGTTATTAGGCTATCGACCTTCTTTTTGAATGTTGAAGGTATGGTTTGAGAATAGTTGTATTGTATGAAAAATAGTGTGCTTAAAAAACAAAATAGGAAGTTGAGCCTGTTACTATGTGCTGAATTCTCAGAATTAGGCATATGTATTCGTAGTGGATTAAACATAAAATGGTTTACAACAAATCTAAAAAATCTGATTTCTTTTGTCTGGAAACCGGTATTTTATGGTTCGATTTTAGCACCACATAACCATCAGTTTTCAAGAATTCTTTTATTTTGTTTAGATTGATAATATAGGAATTATGAATTCTAAAAAAGGAGTCTGACGGTAATAATTCGTTTACTTCTTTTAATTTTTTAGTAAGCACAATTTTCTGACCATCTGTTAAAAATATCGTACTATAATTACCGTCAGATTCGGCGTATAGAATTTCGTCACTCTCAAGAAAAAGTAATTTGCCATCTGTATTAAGGGTAATTCTTTTATGAATGGATCTAGAATTGAAATTGAGCATTGCCATCTCTAATTTTTCGACAGAGAAATTTTTATTGTTGAACTTTTTTATTTTGGCAATAGTATTTTCTAGATCATCAGTGTCAATAGGCTTAAGTAAGTAATCTAAAGCTTCATTTTTAATTGCTTTTAGGGCGTATTGGTTGTATGCTGTAGTAATAACAACAGGAAAGTTTTTATTGGTAAGCTTTTGTATAAATTGAAATCCATCCATAGTAGGCATTTCAATATCAAGAAAAAGACAATCCGGAGTGTTTTTTTCTAAATATTCTAAAGCATCATGTGGGTTGGTGAAAGAGGCTATAACATTGATTTCATCACTGAAATTTGTGAGTTCCCAAGTTAAACTTTGCAATGCCTTTATTTCATCATCAACAATTACGGCTTGTAGCATATTAAAATTATATCAAGTTAGAAAGTTAGGAAAAATTAGGGGGTTCACTAGCTCTAAGACACAAATTTGTATCAATGGATGCTATTCTCGTATAATCGGTTGAAAAAGTAATAATGCTGATGCAATTCTCTCGATTCAATACTTTTGAAAGAAAAAGATTACAAAATTAACAAGTAGGAGTTCTCTTCAAATTTTGCATAGCCCGTTTACACAAAAAAAAGGACAGGTTATACAATACTAACGTAGCTTTTTCCATCTTAATTTACCTTTAGGCAACAAGTTAGAATTAGTTTAAACCTAATTAACATGAAAAAATGTAGCATAATGTTTGCGCTATTTATAGTGTTCTTGGTGATTGCTTCTAAAGTTTTGAAAACTGATAATCAATTAAGCGAAAATTTAGTTGTCGAAAATGAAATTAAGGAGCAACCGATTATTCGACCATGAATATTTTTTTACGTCAACATGTAATCTATGATTCCAATAGTAGGTAAGTCTCTAAAATTGTTTTTTTTCGGTTTTATACCGTTGTTTTTGTTTTCTAGTGGTTCTAAGCCGACTGTAGATTACCCTGCTCTTAAGAGTGGGTCGTGTCAGTTTAATGTCACGGGTAAATATAATTTGAAAATTGAGGGGGTAGCAACCTTTCAATATAGTGCCGAAGAAGATGAATTGGGCAATAGGCGCAACAAGCTAATGCTGAATTTTGTGCCGAATGGTAATGCTGAAGTGCAAACAATTGAATTTGTTATCGCTCAGAATGAAATGCTAACTGGATTTTATAGAATAAAAACTTTGAATGGCTTAATTAATGGGTTTGACGGTGTTTATGGTTTTGCCGATATGGATGGGCCGAATGAGCTTCCTTTTTTTATTAAAACAGGTGGTGTTAGAATTATTAAAAACTATAACGATGCTATTGATGGTAGTCTAGAGGTACAATTTAAAAATGCAAATGGAGAATCTTTGAATATCAAAGGTTCTTTTAGTGCGGTTACAAAAATATAATAGTAAAAACATAAGTACGGTTCTTTATAAAATAGTGTATGTTATTTTATTTCTGATGTTTTGAGCGCCAATATAAGTAAGGTTACGGCTTATCCGTATAATTACATTCTAAGAAAAGGTTTCGGGGGAACTACCTTTATTAGTCTTGGTGGGCATTTTTCATAATATGAGCATTAGAGGGGCCGTACATTTTTTGTAAATTCTTCCAAATCCCTAATATTCTTTCAAATAACATTAATAAACCATCTAGTATGATTTTTTATACTTTTTGGTTTATAATTGTTTTGTTTAATATTTAAAAAAGTTACTCCAAAGAATCGATTAGTCTTAGGGCAATGAACATCACCTGTGAGCCTAGATTTCAACATTTTGTGTTAAAAACTTTGTTGCCTAAATGCTAAAACACCCTTTAAAAATTGAATGCATTTTTGAATCTTTGTTAGTCCCTACAAGAAGGTAGAATTCAACTTCTTTACAATTAATTTTTTAAAATATAATTATATGTCCACAGCCCTAGAGCCTATTTTGGAAGAAAATGCAGACCGATTTGTTATATTCCCTATAAAACATCATGATTTATGGGATTGGTACAAAAAATGTGAAGCTTGTTTCTGGACAGCAGAAGAAATCGATTTAAGTGAAGACTTAAATGACTGGAATAATAAGCTGAATGATGACGAGCGGTACTTTGTTAAGCACATACTTGCTTTTTTTGCCGCTTCTGATGGAATCGTAAATGAGAATTTAGCTGAAAATTTTGTAAGTGAAGTACAATATGCCGAGGCCAAGTTTTTCTACGGATTTCAGATTATGATGGAGAATATCCATTCAGAAACATATTCTTTATTAATCGATACCTATGTGAAGGACGAGAAAGAAAAGAATATACTTTTTAAGGCTTTAGAAAATTTCCCTGCAATTAAGAAAAAAGCTGACTGGGCCTTAAACTGGATAGAGTCTCCAAGTTTTGCAGAACGCCTAATTGCCTTTGCGGCCGTAGAAGGTATTTTCTTTTCAGGTGCTTTCTGTTCAATTTTCTGGTTAAAGAAAAGAGGTTTAATGCCAGGCTTAACGTTTTCCAATGAGTTGATTTCTAGGGATGAAGGAATGCATTGTGACTACGCTGTACATTTGCATAACAAGCATTTAATTAACAAGGTGCCAAAAGAGAGAATCACCGAGATTTTGACTGAAGCACTAGACATAGAACGTGAATTTATTACAGAATCGTTACCAGCAAGTTTAATTGGAATGAATTCTAAATTGATGACACAGTACCTAGAGTTTGTTACTGATAGACTTCTTGTAGAACTGGAGTGTGATAGGGTTTATAATACGACAAACCCATTCGACTTTATGGATATGATTTCGTTGCAAGGAAAAACAAACTTCTTTGAGAAAAGAGTTGCTGAATATCAGAAGGCAGGCGTAATGAATAATGATGAAGAAGCACAGAAAATCAGCTTCGACGCAGATTTCTAAATATAATTAAAGTCTAAATATGGCCAGTACAAACTGGTAAGACTTTTGATCCATAGTAGAGAATAACAACTTTAATTTTCGCCTACACTTTTTAGTTACGCTTACCCTTACTAGCTAAAAATTGTGGGCTTTGATGACCAATAGTAATAACCTTTAAAAATAACAGTAGCCACATGTATGTATTAAAAAGAGACGGAAGAAAAGAGTTGATCATGTTTGACAAGATCACGGCTCGAGTAAGAAAATTATGTTACGGTCTAAATGGACTTGTAGATCCTTTGAAGGTGGCTATGCGTGTTATCGAAGGTCTTTATGATGGGGTTACGACCTCAGAATTGGATAATCTTGCGGCAGAAATCGCTGCAACAATGACGACATCTCACCCAGATTACGCAAAATTGGCTGCTCGTATTTCTGTTTCTAATTTACATAAGAATACAAAGAAGTCGTTTTCTGAAACAATGGAAGATCTTTACCTATACGTTAATCCAAGAACAGGTAAGAAAGCACCATTATTATCAGACGAGGTGCACAAGGTTATTGCGGATAATGCAGAGCTTTTGGATTCAACAATTATCTATAACCGAGATTTTGGTTACGACTACTTCGGTTTTAAAACATTAGAACGCTCATACTTATTAAAGTTAAACGGTAAAATTGCAGAGCGTCCACAACATATGTTAATGCGTGTATCTGTTGGTATCCATTTAAATGATTTGGATTCTGCAATAGAAACGTATGAGTTGATGTCTAAGAAATACTTCACTCATGCTACACCTACATTGTTTAATTCGGGTACACCAAAACCTCAAATGTCATCATGTTTTCTTTTGGCTATGAAAGATGATAGTATTGATGGTATATACGATACGTTGAAGCAAACTGCCAAGATTTCACAATCTGCTGGGGGTATTGGTCTATCTATACATAATGTTAGGGCTACAGGTTCTTATATTGCTGGTACAAACGGTACATCTAATGGTATTGTACCAATGTTACAGGTGTTTAATGATACCGCTCGTTACGTAGATCAAGGAGGCGGAAAGCGTAAAGGAAGTTTTGCTATCTATATGGAGCCATGGCACGCCGATATTTATGAGTTTCTTGACCTGAAAAAGAATCATGGTAAAGAAGAAATGCGTGCTAGAGATTTATTCTATGCAATGTGGATTTCTGATTTGTTTATGAGAAGGGTTGAAGCAAATGAAGATTGGACATTAATGTGTCCTAACGAATGTCCAGATTTGTATAATAGGCATAGTGAAGAGTTCGAAAAACTATATCTTAAATACGAGGAAGAAGGTAAAGGGCGTAAGAAAGTTAAAGCACGTGAATTGTGGGAGAAAATCTTAGAATCACAGATTGAGACTGGTACGCCATATATGTTGTATAAAGATGCGGCCAACCGTAAGAGTAATCAAAAAAACCTAGGTACTATACGTTCTTCTAACTTATGTACCGAGATAATGGAGTACACCTCGCCAGATGAGGTTGCAGTATGTAATTTGGCCTCTATAGCGTTGCCAATGTTTATTAAGAACGGAGAATTCGACCATAAAGAATTGTTTAAGGTTACAAAACGTGTAACTAAAAACTTGAATAAAGTAATTGATAGAAACTACTACCCAGTTAAAGAAGCAGAAAATTCGAACATGCGTCATAGACCAATAGGTCTTGGTGTTCAAGGTTTGGCTGATGCTTTTATAATGCTACGTTTACCATTTACAAGTGATGAGGCTAAGAAGTTGAACCAAGAAATTTTTGAAACCTTGTATTTTGCCGCAGTGACAGCATCTGTAGAATTGGCAAAAGAAGAAGGTCCTTATTCTACTTTTGAAGGTTCGCCAATGTCTAAAGGAGAATTTCAACACAACATGTGGGGAATTAAAGATGATGAATTATCTGGAAGATGGGACTGGGAAAAACTAAGAAAAGAGGTTGTGAAAAACGGGGTGCGTAATTCATTATTAGTTGCCCCTATGCCTACAGCATCTACCTCTCAAATATTGGGTAACAACGAATGCTTTGAACCTTACACTTCAAATATTTATACAAGGCGTGTGCTTTCAGGTGAATTCATAGTGGTCAACAAGCACCTTTTAGAGGATTTAGTTGGATTGGGAATGTGGAATGAGAACATGAAGCAAGATTTAATGAGGGCGAATGGCTCAATTCAACATATAGAGACGATACCAAAAGATATAAGAGAACTATATAAGACGGTTTGGGAGTTAAGTATGAAGGATATCATAGACATGTCTAGACATAGAGGATATTTTATTGATCAAAGTCAATCTTTGAATTTATTCATGGAGAACGCAAACTATTCGAAATTGACTTCTATGCACTTTTATGCGTGGAAAAGTGGCTTAAAAACGGGTATGTATTACCTACGTACTAAAGCGGCGGTAGATGCAATTAAATTCACCTTAGATAATTCTAAGAAGAAGGAAGCTCCAGTAGCTGAGGCTGTAGAGGCAGAAGTTGTTACATCTGTTGTTAATGAAGCGGTAGTGAGTGATGGAGGGACTGTTTCTAAGTTGGCTCCACAAGCTGAGTTAGATATAAAGCCAATGTCTCCACAAGAGATGAAGGAGATGATTGCAAGGGCTAAGGAAGGTCAAGCAGATGATGATTGTTTAATGTGTGGTTCTTAGTTGAACGGCAGATACATAATAAAAAAGACCCCTTAATTAAGGGGTCTTTTTTATTTACGGCTAAAGCCGAGGTTAAGTCAGGGGATTCTTATTTATCATTCTTGATATAGGGCTTCAACACAGTTGTAAATACTAATGCAGCTGCGTAGATTATCAAAATTGTTACGTACTTTTCCATAGCTTAAGTATTAGGGTATAAGATATATACGAATAAAATCTCCTTTTGGATTACGGAAATTTTATCGTGTCATTGAAAAGACTGTTAAATACCAATCGTAAATGATTTTTAAAATTTATCCATTTAAAGATTAGTTTCAATTGATATAATTCGAAAGAAGTCGTTTTTATGTTCTTATAGATATAATAAGATAATTTGGAGGCCAAAAATAATCCGATGTAGACGAGTAATGTGTTTAAGTATGGGGACATATACAAAAGAACGAATAAGTAGGTAAATTCTTACTTTTGTGATATGTATTTCATCGAAATATTATTTTTTTTCGATGAAATACATTTTTTGCCTTTCTTTAATTACTTTGAGAGGAAGGTTTTAAAGTTCTAGGATGTTATAAAAAGTTATCCTCTTGCTTATAAGCATCTATTACTGCTTGTTCGCCTTCTTTGCCATCTTTAGAGTTACCATGTTCCATTCCAAGAACGCCATCGAAACCTTTTTCATGAATCCATTTAAAAACGTTGCGGTAATTAATTTCACCTGTAGTAGGTTCGTTTCTTCCAGGGTTGTCTCCAATTTGGATATAGGCTATTTCATTCCAAGTAAGTTCCATATTATGTATTAGATGCCCTTCATTCTTTTGCATATGATAGATATCGTACAATATCTTACACGATGGGCTATCTACACCTTTACAAATCAAATACGTTTGTTCAGAGGTCTGCAAATGAAGATCAGGAGAATCTGACAATGGTTCTAATACCATGGTCAATCCGTGTGGTTCAAGAATCTCTGCACCTCGACGCAATGCTTCTATTACATTGGCATTTTGAATACCGATTGGCAAGTTTCTTTCATAACCACCAGGTACAACAGTCATCCATTTCGCATTTACCCGTTTTGCTGTATCCACAGCTCTTCTGCATCCATCTAAAAAAATATCAAGATGTTCTTGTTTGCCAGCTGCCAAAGTATTTGCCATGTTACCACCTTTATCTACAACAAAAACCCCCATCGTCATGCCTCGTTTGGCCAAAGTGTCACCCATCTTTTCTTGTACGGCTTTATCGCGGCTCATCATTCCATTATCTTCAAATGCAGTAAAGCCTTGATCTGCCATAAAATTTAGCTGATCAATGGGATCATCACCGGCGAGATGTTTGAACATACCTAAATGTGGTGCGTATTTCAAATTAAATTGATGAGCATTCCCAGCACTAGTAAATTGGTTAGCGTAAGTTAGGGTGCCGGTTAATGACAACGCTCCAGTACTTAAGGCCGTTTTTTGAATAAAACTTCTTCTTTTCATTGGTTAGGATTTAAAAAGCCAAGAGTCATAAAATATAGGACCCTTGGCTTTAAGATATAAAATTATTGCCTTATAAAGACCAGGCCTTTCCACCTGTTAGCTCTTGAACATCACCACAAGCAATATACTCGCCAGGTACTGGTAAATAGGCTAAAACTTCTTCACCTACATATTCAGATGCCTTGTAACCCCAAATAGTTAGACCACGTAAATTATTTGCAAAAGCAAACCTTGTCGTCTCGTCATCTAATGCAGAAGTTTTACCTTCTACTAATGCTTCGGTATAACTGGTTATTGAATCATTCATTTTTATTTGGTCATCCTTGGAATATTTTAAGGAACTAGCTAAGACTGGCTCCAAATCTTCAGCGGTTAAATCTGCGGCTTTTTCTTTGCCAGAATCAGCTAAAGCTTTATCTAAAAATTTTCCCATTGACATTTTGAAAAAATCTTGTTGTTCTTTCTCCATTACATCATTGGCGAATTTATCAATAAATATATTGACATTAACCTCCGAAGCCGATAGGGTATCAGTTTTAGGTATAATGATGTCTACTAATTTGGTCAATACATTTCCTTCGTCTTGTGTTAAGAATTCGGGTGTCCAAGTTATTACAGGTTCACTCTTACAACTTTGTACAATTCCTAATAGTGTTGGGGTGGCCACCATATATCCAAGTGACAGCCCCATATTTTTCAATACACGTCTTCTATCCATTATATATTTCCTTTTTTAAGTTCTTGAACTGCATGGTCTGCAGCTCTGGCCGTAAAGGCCATGTACGTTAATGATGGGTTTACACAATTTGCGGAGGTCATGAAAGAACCATCTGTTACATAAACATTTGATACATCATGTAATTGGTTGTTGCCATTCAATACAGAAGTTTTTCTATCTCTACCCATACGTGCGGTTCCCATTTCATGAATTCCCAATCCAAGAGCACCTGGATTATCATAAGGAGTAACATCTTTTAAACCTGCTTTTGTCAACATGTCGACTGCAGATTGT
The DNA here is from genome assembly GCF_900167935.1 of Maribacter arcticus. Classification (GTDB taxonomy): domain Bacteria; phylum Bacteroidota; class Bacteroidia; order Flavobacteriales; family Flavobacteriaceae; genus Maribacter; species Maribacter arcticus. The sequence goes on from NZ_FUYL01000005.1 coordinate 199,296, forward strand.
TTCATGTCTTCACGCATTTTCCATTCGTTTTCTTTGAATTCTGCATCAAACGTAACAGTTGGTAAGCCCCAATCATCTAATTTATCATAATCTAAAGTAAACCTGTTTTCTTCATAAGGAAGAACTTCGCCAAAACCGGTCATACCGAATTGCCATCCACCAGGTTTTAATACCGCATCTTTTAAATCTTTACCATAGGCCAACTCGGCTACAGTGTCTTCCCAATTACCTCTAGAAGCACCACCTTGGTAGCCAAAACCTCTTTTGTATTCAGACTGTTCAGATTTTCCTCCCAAGTTTCTAAATCTTGGAATGTAGATACCACTTGGTTTACGACCTTTATAATAATTATCCTCAAAACCATCAAATTTGCCACTTGCACCAACACCTAAATGGTGATCCATGATATTACGGCCTAATTGGTCTGATTCATTACCCATTCCATTAGGGAACGTATCAGATTTTGATTGCATTAAAATTGAGGTAGAAGCGATTGCCGATGCACAAAGAAAAATTACTTTGGCCTTAAATTCAAAAGTTTCTTTGGTATTTGCATCAATAACTTTTACACCAGTTGCTTTTTTAGTATCGGGATCATACATTATTTCGTGTACAATTGAATCAGGTCTTAGTGTCATGTTCCCAGTCGCTTCTGCTGCTGGTAGGGTAGAAGAAAGACTACTGAAATAAGCGCCAAAAGGACACCCTCTTATACATCTGTTTCTAAATTGACATTTACTTCTGCCGTCAAACTGTTTTGTGCCAGTTAAGTGAGCTGTACGACCTGCGGTTACAACGCGACCATCAAAATTTTCTGCTACTTTTTCCCTAAAATGTTGCTCTACACAGTTAAGTTCCATCATAGGTAAAAACTCACTATCAGGCAACTGTGGTAGGTTCAATGCCTCTCCACTAACTCCTATGTAGGTCTCTACTTTAGAATACCAAGGTGCTATATCTTTATATCTTACAGGCCAGTCAATTGAAATACCTTCCTTTTTATTGGCATTAAAATCAATATCACTCCAACGGTAACTTTGACGCCCCCATTGTAAAGAACGACCTCCCAAATGATAACCACGCATCCAATCAAATCGTTTGGTTTCGTTGTATGGATGTTCTTTATCATTTACAAACCACATGTGGCTTGCCTGATTAGTAGTATATCCAGTTCTATTTTGCTTAGGTTGTTGTTCAATTATTTCCTTAGTTGCCTCACCACCATTTGGAAAATCCCATGGGTCTTTGTTTGCAGTTACATAATCATCTATATGCTTTACCATACGACCACGTTCTAAAACTAATGTCTTTAGGCCTGCTTCACATAATTCTTTAGCAGCCCAACCACCACTAATTCCCGTTCCTACAACAATGGCGTCATAGGATTCTTGTTCTTCGTTATAATAAAATTTGCTCATAAAAGTTGTTTATTCTCTAAATTTATTAAATATAAAATTAATTCTATACATTTAATGTCCATTCTTCTTGCGAAATTCGCTAAAATTAGAATCTAGTTAGATTAATGTATCAATTATTAATTTTAACGTTAACTGTTAAGGTTATATTTCAAACAACAACAAACTACCAAACATGAAAAGAAAAAGTTTTATTCGAATTGCCTCTGCTGTAGGTATTGGAATCTCGTTACTAGGAACTTACGCTTGTAAGGAAACGAAAAAAGAAAAAGTAGAAGATTCTGAAATCATTGTAAGTGATAGTAACTCAGAGCCATTTTTTGAGTTATCATTGGCACAATGGTCCATGCATAAAATGATTAATGAAGATGGTGTGGATCCATATTCTTTTGCCGAAAAAGCAAAAAATTGGGGATTTACCGGACTTGAATATGTTAGTCAGTTGTATAATCCTGAATTGGCAGATGCAAATTATTCTGAAGAGGCAATGGCAAATTTTGTTGCTAAATCTAATGCAGAGGCGAAAAAGTACGGTATGAAGAATGTTTTGATCATGATCGATGGTCAAGGTAATTTAGCCGTTAATGATGAAACCGAAAGAAATGAAACGGTCGAGAAACATAAGAAATGGGTTGATGCGGCAGCTGCTATGGGGTGCCATGCCATTAGAGTTAACCTATCGGGTAGTAATGTACCAGAAGAGTGGATTAAGAATTCTGTCGACGGATTGACTAAGTTAGCTACTTATGCGAAAACCAAAAACATAAATATATTGGTAGAGAACCATGGCGGCTTATCTTCTAACGGTGAACTTCATGCAGAAGTAATGAAAACCGTAAATATGGATAACTGCGGAAGTCTGCCTGATTTTGGCAATTTTTGTATAGAACGCAAACCAGATAGTTGGGATTGTTTAAAGGAGTATGATAAATACAAAGGTGTTAAAGAATTAATGCCATACGCTAAGGCGGTAAGTGCAAAATCTAACAATTTCGATGCTGATGGATATGACACTGGTATAGATTATGTACAAATGCTAAAAATTGTTAAGGAAGCTGGATACACCGGGTTCATTGGTGTTGAATTCGAGGGTTCTGAAATAAGCGAGGAAGCTGGAATAATTGCTACCAGAGATCTTTTATTAAAAGCAGCAAAAGAAATAGAATAATCTAGACAGAATCGAATATGAAGGCCTTTTTTAATGAAATTTTTGATTACAATTTTCAGTGTAACAAAAAACTTATCGATGAATGTTTAGGACTATCTGAGGTGTCACCAAAAACTAAAAGTTTATTTAGTCATATATTAAATGCACACCATATTTGGAATGCTCGAATATTACAAAAGGCAACTGAGTATGATGTTTGGCAAGAACATGATATTAAAGATTGGGCTGATATACATTATGAGAATCAACGCAGCTCTTTTGAAATTTTAACCAATGCTGACAGATTTGATAAGCGTATAGATTATGAAAATTCTGAGGGTAGACTTTTTACCAATACCTTAAAAGACATGCTGTTTCATATTGTAAATCATTCTACGAATCATAGAGGTCAAATAGCTGTAGATTTTAAAAGTAATGGTATAACTCCTTTAGGGCTAGATTATATTCATTATAAAAGATAGATGAAAAACAAAGTCAGAGTACAACTTTGCTTAATGATGTTTTTAGAGTTTTTTATCTGGGGCGCATGGTTTGTTACCCTTGGTACATTTCTTGGAAATAATTTAAAAGCTACAGATGGTGAAATCGCATTGGCATTTTCCACACAATCTTGGGGAGCAATAATTGCTCCCTTTGTTATTGGAATTATTGCTGACAGATATTTTAATGCTGAGCGTATATTAGGAATTCTACATTTACTGGGCGCTGTACTTATGTACTTCATGTACGAAAGCACAGAATTTAGCGGGTTTTATATCTTAGTCTTAGGGTATATGATTTTATATATGCCTACTCTGGCTTTAGTTAATTCAGTATCGTTTAATCAAATGAAGAACCCAGCGAAAGAGTTTTCAATGGTTAGGGTGTTTGGAACGTTAGGATGGATAACAGCCGGACTTTCAATCAGCTATGTTTTTTATTGGGACCATGGCACTAATATTGACCAAGGTTTATTGAAGAATACTTTTTTAATGACCGCAATTGCATCTTTAATTTTAGGAGTGTTCAGTTTTATGTTACCAAAGACACCGCCAAGAGCTGCAAAGTCAGAAAAATTTAATATCAAGGAAATTTTAGGTCTAGATTCTTTACGTCTTTTTAAAGACCGAAATTTTTCAATTTTCTTTATCTCGTCAGTTTTAATATGTATCCCGTTGGCATTCTATTATCAAAATGCAAATCCTTTTCTAGTAGAAATGGGAATGGAAAATCCAACAGGTAAAATGACGATAGGGCAAGGTTCTGAAATTCTATTTATGTTGTTATTACCTTATTTCTTTACCAAATTCGGTTTTAAGAAAACCATTCTCGTTGCCATGGCTGCTTGGGTGGTACGTTACGTATTGTTTGCCTTTGGTGATGCTGAAGGTTTGGGTGTTTCGTTGCTACTAGGTATTGCACTTCATGGTATATGCTATGATTTTTTCTTTGTCTCAGGGCAAATTTATACAGACAGTAAAGCCGGTGAAAAATTTAAAAGTTCTGCCCAAGGTCTTATAACATTAGCAACTTATGGAGTTGGTATGTTGATTGGTTTTTGGATAGCTGGTAAGATATCAACGGCCTATCTTTTAAATGATGGGAAACATGTTTGGGAAACCATTTGGCTATATCCGGCTGGTTTTGCCTTAGTGGTTTTTGTTTTGTTTGCGATTTTCTTTAAAACCGAGAAAATAGACTATCGGTCTTAGATAAATTCTTTAATTTAAACGCCTGAAAATTGTTTCTTAAGGAATGGCTTACCTGTTTCTTAATAGCTAGATAATTTTCAAAATTCAATAATTATATAAATCCATACGGATTTTAGAGAATAATATTTTCAATTTAAACCACAATAAAATGCCAAAGAAAATACGCTTAGGAATATTAGGAGGGGGAGGCGATTCCCTAATAGGAGTACTACACAGAGTAGCTTCACATATTAATGACAATTATCAAATTACAGGCGCGGTATTCAATCCAGATTTTGAATCAAATATGGCTTTTGCGAAGGAAATAGATGTGCCTTTGAATAGAATTTATAAAGATTTTGATACTTTAATAGAAGAAGAATTAAAGTTGCCAAAAGATGAACGTATTCAAGTATGTTCAATACTTACGCCAAACTTTTTGCACTATCCAATGGCCAAGAAATTATTGGACAATGGATTTCATGTTATCTGTGAAAAACCAATGACAACTTCTTTGGACGAAGCGAAAGATTTGCAAAAGGCTCATGAGAAGGCGGGTACAGTTTTCGCTTTGACCCATACATACACAGGTTACCCAATGGTGCGTCAAATGCGTGAAATGATTAAAGCTGGTGCTTTAGGTAAAATTCATAAAGTTGATGCGGTGTATTACCAAGGGTGGATTAATACCATTATTCATGATAAAGAGAAAAGATCTTCTGTTTGGAGATTAGATCCAAAAAAAGCAGGTATAAGTTCATGTATGGGTGATATAGGTGTTCATGCCTTTAACCTTGTAGAATATACAACAGGTCTTAAGGTGAATGAATTACTTTGTGACTTCAATTATCTTTACGAGGATAATAAAATGGATGTTGACGGTACTGTTCTTATACGAATGAGCGATCATGTTAAAGGTGTAATAAGAGGAAGTCAAGTTGCTACCGGAGAAGAGAATGGTTTGGCCATTGCTATTTACGGTGAGAAAGGTGCTTTTAGATGGGAGCAGGAGCGTCCAAACTTTTTATATAAATTGAGTGATACAGAACCAACCCAAGTGTATAAGCCAGGTCATGCTTACAACTCTGAATTATCGTTAGATGGAACAAAACTACCTGCTGGTCACCCAGAAGGAATTTTTGATTCTATGGCAAATATTTACAAAGGAGCTGCAAGGGCAATAAGAGGTGAGAAATATAATGACGGCGAATTTCCAACAATGAAAGATGGTGTTCGTGGTATGAATTTCATTGAAGCTACAGTAGATTCTCATAAAAATGGAAATACTTGGGTTGCATTAGAAAAATAATCAACTTAAACTAATACATAAAAGAGCCGCATTATGCGGCTCTTTGTATTTGGTAAAATATTGATATCGTTTAATAAACCTTTTCAAATTCTTGACAAATAATAATCATACTCTCTCTAGGTTCTCTCCCGAATTTTTGTAACTCTCTTGTGTAGTAATCCCAATGTGTTTTTTTCCAGTAGTCAAGTGATTTATCACCTTCACCCTCTATTTGGGCGTAAGCGGTATCAATACTAAAATAAGGTTTGAGTTTTACATTGGTTGTGCGAACAATGCATTGAGCTTCACCACTCCAATTAGTAACTACGATAAAGTCTCCTATTTTAGGTAGTTTTTCATTGCGATTTTGTAAGCCGAGCAAAGAATATGATGTTGCTTTTTTTACCCCTTTTTTTGTTAGGTCTGCCAACGTATTGGCATCTATTTCATTATCACCAAAAAAAGTTGTTGAGGGTGCATGTTCAAATGCATGTTCTAAATGTGCATTTAAATAATTACCCCACATATTTCTGGCCGAAGCATTTTCCATAAGCTAATATTTACTTTACTGTAACGAAATTAGTTGTCGTTATAGTTTAAATTGTAATTAAATAATTAAGAAAATTTACCCGCCTTTAATTGTTCGGCAGCATGGTTAGCTGCTCTTGCGGTAAATGCCATATAGGTTAGTGATGGGTTTACACAGCTTGACGAAGACATAAAAGCACCATCGGTTACATATACATTTGGAACTAAGTGAACTTGATTGTTTTTATTTAAAATGGAAGTTTTAGAGCTATGACCCATTCTTGCGCCACCCATTTCATGTATGCCTAATCCTGGTCCTGTTTTTTGATCATAGACATTCACATCTTTAAATCCTGCAGCATTGAACATGTTTGCGATTTGTGTTTTAATATCTTCACGCATATTATATTCATTTTCCTTGAATTCAACATCAAATGCTAATTGAGGTAAACCCCATTTATCTTTTTCGGTCGGGCTAAGTGTTACTCTATTGTCATCATAAGGTAAGAACTCTCCAAAACCAGTAACTCCAATAGTCCAATGACCTGGTTTTAGTATTTGCTCTTTTAGATCTTTACCGTAATTCATTTCTGCTATATTCTCAGACCAATCACCTCTACTTGCTCTACCTTGATAGCCAAAACCTCTTAAGTAATCTTTCTTTTTAGTTTTCTCATCCAGATTTACAAACCTAGGGATGTAAAATCCGGTCGGTTGTCGACCTTTATAATATTTGTCTAGATACCCATCTACTTTGGCCGATGCTCCAAGCTTATAATGATGATCCATAATTCCTCTACCTAAGGCATCAGAATCATTGCCCAACCCATTCGGGAACCTTTCAGATTTTGATTGTAGTAATATGCCTACTGAAGCCATGGCCGATGCACAAAGGAAAATAACCTTTGCTTTAAATTCAATTTTTTCATTGGTTTCGGCATCTATAACTCGAACTCCGGTTGCTTTTTTAGTAAGGTCATCATACATTATTTCATGAACTATTGAATTTGGTCTCAAGGTCATATTGCCTGTGCGTTCGGCAGCAGGTAGAGTAGATGAGTTACTGCTGAAATAACCTCCGAAAGGGCATCCTCGCCAACAGCGATCTCTATTTTGACAAGTACCTCTACCTTCAAAAGTTGCATTTGGGTCGGTGATATGAGCCGTGCGTCCAATTGTAATCAAACGGCCATCATCAAACTTCTCTGAGGTGCTTTTTTTAAAATCTTCTTCAACACAATTTAACTTCATGGGCGGTTGAAATTTACCATCGGGTAAAACTTTCAATCCTAAGTTTTCACCACTAACACCAATATACTCCTCTACTTTATCATACCATGGCGAAATATCTTTATATCTAACGGGCCAGTCAACTCCAATTTCTTCTTTCTTATTGGCTTCAAAATCAATATCACTCCATCGATAACTTTGACGCCCCCAAGTAAGTGATCTTCCGCCTACTTGATAACCTCTTATCCAATCGAATCTTTTGGTTTCTACATAAGGGTGATCTAGGTCGTTTACAAAAAAGTGTTTCACATCTTGTTTTGGAGCCCAATTTACACGCGACTGCTTTTGATATTTTTTCTTTTCCTCTTTAGATAATTCTCCCTTTAAAGGATAATCCCAAGGGTCATCATTCATGGTTGGGTAGTCTTCAATGTGTTTTACCATACGACCACGTTCTAAAACAAGGGTTTTTAATCCTTTCTCAGTTAATTCTTTAGCTGCCCAACCACCACTTATTCCTGTGCCAACAACAATTGCGTCGAATATTTCATTTTGATTCATGCTTGAATTTTTATCTTTTTCTATTGGTATTCCCTATATTTATAGCAAATCTTCATGGTATTGTGACTAACGCATTACAATTCTTAAATATAATATAATTTGACATATATAAAGTGTTGAATAGAGGAACTAAATCAAACAACAGATAGTATATTTTTATGAAAACAATCAAAGGACCAGCCGTATTTTTAGCACAATTTGTAGATAGTAAAGCACCGTTTAATACCTTAGATGGTATGTGTAAATGGGCTTCTGATCTTGGGTATAAAGGAATTCAAATTCCTACTTGGGAAAGTTTCTTAATCGATTTGGATAAAGCGGCCGAAAGTCAGGATTATTGTGACGAGTTAAAAGCTAAGGTGAATTCTTACGGGTTAGAAATAACAGAACTCTCTACTCACTTACAAGGTCAATTAGTAGCCGTACACCCAGCATATGATTTAATGTTTGATTCTTTTGCGCCAAAAGAAGTACACGGTAAACCAAAAGAAAGAACAAAGTGGGCTGTAGAAACAGTAAAGAAAGCGGCAACGGCGAGTAGACGATTAGGGTTAAATGTACACGCTACATTTTCTGGATCACTATTATGGCATACAATGCATCCTTGGCCACAAAGACCTGCGGGTTTGGTTGAAATGGGTTTTGAAGAATTGGCAAAAAGATGGACTCCTATTTTAAATCATTTTGATAAAGAAGGTGTTGATGTATGTTATGAAATTCACCCTGGTGAAGATTTACATGATGGCGATACGTTTGAGCGTTTCTTAGAGGCTACCGGTAATCATAAAAGAGTAAATATTCTTTATGACCCTAGTCATTTTGTTTTACAGCAGTTAGATTACATCACATACATAGACCACTATCATGAGTTTATAAAGTCTTTTCATGTTAAGGATTCAGAGTTTAATCCAACAGGTAAGAAAGGCGCTTTTGGGGGTTATAATGATTGGGGTAACAGAGCAGGTAGATATCGTTCTTTAGGTGATGGTCAAATAGATTTTAAAACAATATTTTCTAAACTTACCCAATACGGTTGCGATGTTTGGGCTGTAATGGAATGGGAATGTTGTATAAAGAGTCCTGAACAAGGCGCTCGTGAAGGAGCAAAGTTTATACAAGACCATATAATTGAAGCAACGGAGAAAACATTCGATAATTTTGCTGGTGCTGAAATAGATAAAGAGATGTTGAAAAAAATGTTAGGACTTTAAATAGAAGTGATATGAGAAAAGTAATTGTTAGTATTGCGTTTTTAATATTTTTCATCTCCTGTAAACAGGAAAAGAAAGAATCATCTGAATCAGTAGTTGAGAAAATTGAAATGCGTGAAAGTGAATGGGAAATTTTATTTGATGGCACATCATTAGATAAATGGAAAGAATTTCAGAATGATGCCGTTGGTGATGTTTGGAAGATTGAAGGTGATGTCTTGATCTACACTCCACCATCTGAAGGTGAAGAGAAAAAAAATCATGACCTTGTTACAAGGGATGAGTATACGGATTTTGTACTTTCTTTGGATTGGAAAATATCTGAAGCTGGCAACAGTGGTGTTTTTTGGGGTGTGAATGAGGATGCTAAATACGGTACGGGCTATCAAACAGGTCCTGAAGTTCAGATACTAGATAATGATAAACATCCTGATGCAAAAGCTGGTACTACCCATCAAGCAGGTGCATTATATGACATGGTTTCGCCGGCAGAAGATGTAACCAAACCAATAGGTGAATGGAATACCATGGTAATTACTGTAAACCATAAAGTCAATATGGGAAATGTTATTTTGAATGGTACTGAAATGGTCACCTTTCCTGTACAAGGCGAAGAATGGGATGCTATGGTTGCGGACTCTAAATTTGCAGGCTGGGATGGTTTTGGTAAGTTTACAACTGGTAAAATCGGATTACAAGACCACGGAAACATTGTGGCGTTTAGAAATATAAAAATCAAACAACTTTAAAAGCATAACCACGTATGAAAAATAAATATTCATTATTACTGTTAGTAACATCTTTCGGTATAATATCATGCCAAGAAAAAGTAGAGCCGATAGAGAATGAGAAAACTGTTGTAGAAGATAACGTTATCGTTTATGAAGAGTATATCGGAGACGAACCTACTACGCCTGAAGAAACGGAATTTTATGAGCCAAAGGTGGCAGTTGTAAAACCTGGGTCGATCGGTGCCGCACCAAGTGATGCCATTGTACTTTTTAATGGCACAAATTTGGATAACTGGATTAGTTCTAATGATAGCACAGCGGCTAAATGGCATTTAAACAAAGATGCTAGTATGACGGTTAATGATAAGACGGGAAATATACAGACGAAGCAAAATTTTGGTGATGTACAATTACATATTGAATGGAAATCACCTTTACCTGTTCAATTGGAGGGTCAGCATAGAGCTAATAGCGGTATTTTTTTAAATGGTATGTATGAAGTTCAAGTACTAGATCAAAATGATAACCCCACATATGTAAATGGCCAAGTAGGTTCTATATATAAGCAACATGTTCCTTTAGCGATGGCTTCGGTGCCAACAGGTGAATGGAATACGTATGAGATTATTTATCATGCACCAGAATTTAATGCTGATGGAGGCAAAATAAAATCAGGTGATATTACAGTAATTCATAATGGTGTTTTAGTTCAAGATCATGTAGAACTTAAAGGGACAACTCCTTATATAGGGTGGCCTAAAAACCCAGCGCATGGTAAAGGACCATTATTATTGCAAGATCATGGTGATGATAGTCGTGTAAGTTTTAGAAATATTTGGGTTAGAGAGTTATAGTCTAATTCATAAAGTATAGTTTAAAGGAGTGAACAAGAGATTATTTTTGTTTGCTCCTTTATTAATTAAGGACAGAGATAGGATTGAAATTAAATTTAACAATTATCTTACCTTTGTCTAAATCTAAAATGTATTTATGATTCAATCGATGACTGGCTTCGGAAAGTGTGTAGTTCAATTGCCAAACAAAAAAATTACGGTAGAGATAAAATCACTCAATAGTAAGAGTATTGACTTAAACGCTCGTATGCCTTCCAGTTATCGCGAAAAGGAGTTAGAATTAAGAAAATTGGTTGCTAACTCACTTCAACGTGGTAAAGTAGATTTTAGCCTGTATGTTGAGTTAACGGGCGACGAAACTACCTCTCAGGTAAATGAGGTTGCTGTAAAGCAATATATGGCTCAGTTGAAAAATATTGCTACTGGTGATGATCTTAGGTTGTTAGAAATGGCGTTACGTTTTCCAGATGCCATGAAAACGGCAAAAGAAGATATTGATGAAGAGGAATATGAAGCTATAAAGGAAGCATTAAAAGGTGCGTTGGTTGAGATAAATGAATTCAGATCTGAAGAAGGTAGCGTATTAGAGCAAGATTTTTTAGATAGAATAACTTCATTGAACAATCTCTTAGAAGAGGTGATTAAGATTGATCCAGATCGCCAAAGTACTATTCGTGAACGATTAGAAAAGGCTGTTCAAGATTTAAAGACAGATGTAGACGCAAATAGATTTGAGCAAGAGCTTATTTATTACCTAGAAAAATATGACATCACAGAAGAAAAAGTAAGATTAGCCAACCATTTAGATTATTTTGGAAAAACCCTAAAATCTGACGATAGCAATGGTAAAAAGCTGGGTTTTATTTCTCAAGAAATAGGTCGTGAAATCAATACAATAGGTTCAAAAGCCAATTATGCGCCAATGCAGCAGATAGTGGTTCAAATGAAAGATGAGCTTGAAAAAATTAAAGAACAAATGTTAAATGTGCTATAGATGAAAGGTGGAAAACTTATAATTTTTTCAGCGCCCTCTGGCAGTGGGAAAACAACAATCGTGCGTCATCTATTGGCTCAACCAGAATTGAATTTGGCTTTTTCTGTATCTGCGACTTCAAGACCAAGAAGAGGTAAAGAGAAGAATAAAGAACATTATTATTTCATGTCTGTTTCTGAATTTAAAAATCATATTAAAAATGATGATTTTTTGGAGTGGGAAGAAGTATACCGAGATAATTTTTATGGTACATTAAAAAGTGAAGTAGAGCGTATTTGGGCTGATGGAAAGAATGTTATTTTTGATATTGATGTCGTTGGTGGACTTCGAATTAAAAAGAAATTTCCAGAACAAACTTTGGCTGTTTTTGTAAAACCACCTAGTGTAGACGAATTAAAAATCAGACTTAAGAAACGAAGTACTGAAAGTGAAGATAAAATAAACATGCGTATTGCAAAGGCGTCTGTTGAATTAGCTACAGCACCTCAATTTGACAAAATCATCAAAAACTATGATTTAGATGTTGCTTTAAAGGAATCAGTTGATTTGGTGGCTTCTTTTATTGATGACGATAAGGAATAAGATTAGATGAAAAAGGTTGGACTTTATTTCGGAACGTTTAACCCTATTCATATTGGTCATTTGGTCATCGCGAACCATATGGTGGAGTTTTCAGATTTAGATGAGGTTTGGCTCGTAGTAACCCCTCAAAGTCCTTTTAAGACAAAGAAAACGCTTTTAGATAATCATCATAGATATGAAATGGTCTATGAGGCCACAAAAGAATACCCAAAATTACATCCTAGTAAGATTGAGTTCGATCTTCCCCAGCCAAATTATACGGTGAATACCTTGGTGCATTTAGATGATAAATATCCTTCTGGGTATAGTTTTTCATTGATTATGGGCGAGGATAATTTAAAAGGCCTGCATAAATGGAAGAATTATGAGACCATTTTAGAGAACTATACTATTTACGTGTATCCAAGAATTTCAGAAGGGACTTTAGAATCTCAGTTTATGCAACACAAGAGTATTCATCGGGTTAGTGCACCTATTATGGAAATATCTTCCACCTTTATAAGAAAAGAGCATAAAAACGGAAAGAACATAAAACCCATGTTACCTCCTGAAGTCTGGACTTATATTGATGAAATGAATTTTTATCGTTAGTCTAGTATTTTTCCTTTTACTAGTTTATCAGTTGCTAAATAAACATCCTCTTTATTATAATACCAAGCACGTACCTTCGGAATTTTAATACCGTTAACAGTAATCATCTCGGATAATAATATATATTCACCATCATTTTTACTTTCATCATGAAAGAATTGGTACACTTCCATAGCGTAGGTTTTTGGGTCAAAATAGAAATACCAAGTATCGCTACCAACTTCTTTTTCGTAACCTGCCTTAAGTACTAGATATTCTTTTCCTTTAAAGGTTTTTTTCTGAACTTTGGGGTCTATTATAGTGCCAGGGTCCTTTAGCTTCATCGGAAGTCCATACAGATAGGTGTAATAATTTTTCATCATTTTAGCCCTGTCACATGAGATTTTTAGACTATCCTTAACCTTAGCTGAAATAGTAGTACTACCATCTAATTTTAAAGTGCACTCTTCATTATTTAATTCAGATTCTATGGTGTAATTATCTTTTTTAACGGTAGACTTAAAGTAGTTAGAAGGTAAGTCTATTTGTATGGTAGTGCTTCTGGTACCGTTATTAGGACTCTCCATTTCAATAAGCATTTCGCCTTTAAATGATTTCCAATTATCATTAGGGTCATGAAAAGCTAGAGCTTTTTCAAGAAGTTGTTTTCCGCTAATTTCCTGTGCAAATGCAAGAATATTTACCTGTAGTGCTAAAAATAAAAAAAAGTACCTCATCATCATTTTAATTTGTGATGACAAGGTACTTATAATTTCAGTTTTTAAATACTGTTACGACTTTTTAGGGTGTTCAATAGTTGCTGGTGCTATAGAACTATCGTGTTCATTATGATATTGTTGTAACAAATTCATCGTAGAGGTTATCAAGTCTTTTGTTTCCAACAATAAAGAAAAGTATAGGGTCGTATTTTTCGGACTAGATTCTTCTGTACGTGTTCTAGCAATTTGAGTTTGAATTTTGTCAGAAACCATAGCGAACAGTTCTTCTTTCTGATCTAAGACAAAACCAATTTGTTCAAAAGATTGATTTGTAAAAGCTGTTTGAGTTTGATTTAAAATTTCTTCAAGTTTTAAATCAATTTGCTTCAACTCTTTTATCTGATTATATTTTAATTTCTTATGATTGTTATTGACATGCTTGTGGCTAACTTTTCCAATATACTCCAAAGATTGAGCTATATCTGTCAAGTAACCAAGTGCATTAATATAGAAGTTACTAGCACCAATACTATTTTCATCAAGATTTTTGATAAAATAAAAGATATGGTCACGTAAATCATCAATTTCATTTGAGAGTTTCTCTCCTTGTTTTTTGTTCTTTTTCAACAAATTAACATCTTGTTTTGCAAGACCGTTAATGGAGTTCGTGTAAATTTTATTTGTTCTTTTTAAAACATTTGAAATATTCTCAGCACTTTCTATTATTACACCTTGTATAGAACTACTCTCAGCTCTATTCAGCGAATCTTCTGCACGTAATTCTTTTGCCTTTTTATTATGTGAAATATAGTTTCTTGCAAGTAGTAATATGGCCAATAATAAAAGTACTGCTATCGCAGCGCCTTTACCAAAACTAATCAGCGCCAAAATAGTACCAGAGGCAACAAAAGCGATAATTGCTGTACCGAACCATCCACCGATAACATTAAGCACCCCTGCGACTCTATATACAGCACTTTCGGCACCCCAAGCTCTATCAGCTAAAGATGTTCCCATGGCGACCATAAACGTTACATAAGTGGTTGATAAGGGTAATTTATATGATGTAGCAACCGAGATTAAGATACCTGCTACCATAAGATTTACGGCCGCGCGCACCATATCAAAAGCAGGTAACTCATGTACCTTGTTTTTAGTTAAAGCAATTACAGGTTTTTCAAATTGCTTGTCAATCTTAGTTTGCCATGATTTAGGCAAAATATAAGTTAATGACTCTGAAATAGCTATCGCTAATCGAACCAAGCCACGTGATAGAAAATTTGGCTGAAACCTTTCTTTAGTATCTTCTTGACTAGAAAGATCTAAAGAAGTTTTAACCACACTTTTAGCTTTACTAGAAAACCACAAAGTAAGTACCATTACCATACCTGCTATAAATAAAAGCAAGGTTGGTGTGGGAACTTTTTTCGCCAATATACCCATACTAAATTCTGATGCAGCAACACCAGAAGCCACCCAAGCTTCATATGATTGCCATGCAGCAATTGGCACTCCAATAAAGTTTACCAAATCGTTACCAGCGAAAGCTAAGGCCAAAGCGAATGTACCAACTCCAATAATTAATTTATATATATTGGTGTTGGCGAATTTCATTAAAATGAAGGATAGAACTGACCAAATTAAAAAGTTAATAAGTACTAAGACCACTACTTTAGTCTCCAAGAATTCTTTTATAGTAATACCACCAATGATATCAAAACTCTCACCAGCAAAAGATGTACCGCCTATACCTTTCATTAGAATAAAGTAAGTTATAGAGGACAAAGCGAATCCACCAAAAAGAGCACCTACCCATGTTGGTTTTTTCTCAAAGTTATAAGATAAAAGTAATCTTGAAACCCATTGCACCAAAGCACCAATAGAAAAGGCAACTACAACAGAAAGTAATATTCCAAATATAATTTGAATGGCTTTGTCATTATTGATGTAATTAACTACCTCTGTAAAACTTCCATTATCTGCTCCAATTTTAATCAATGACATCGCCACTGCTGCACCTAAAAGCTCAAAAACTATTGAAACAGTTGTTGATGTTGGCATACCAAGGGTATTAAAGAAATCTAACAACAAAATATCAGTAATCATTACGGCCATAAAAATGAACATTATCTCATCGAAATAAAATTCACCTGGATTGAAGATTCCTTTTCTCGCAACCTCCATCATACCGCTAGAGAAAAGTGCACCTGCAGCGATACCAAAACTGGCTACGATCATTATAGTTTTAAATGATATGGCTTTAGAACCAATTGCCGAATTTAAAAAATTCACCGCATCGTTACTAACTCCTACAACAAGATCCGCTACAGCCAATATGGCAAGTGCGATAAGCATTAAAAAATAAATATTGTCCATAATATAGTACTCTAAGAATTTGCAAATATCATTATCGCTTCCCGCTGTAATGTTACGTAAAGGTTATTTTTTGTTAAAAATGAATGTCTAACTGTAATCTATACATCAAGCCATCTTGACCGCCATCTTCTGAAAGGTAGCTTAAGTCTGTCTGAACTTTTAATTTATGCCCTACAATGTATTTTGAAAGCCCAAAAGTGTATTGTGATTGAGGATTTCTTCCCGTTATTTCTTCATCAAGTTTAATATTGGTAAATCGGCCAGATACTTCTAGATTGTTCTTGAACAAATAGCCGGTTTGTAGGTTTATTCCATCTCCCACTAGTACTTCATCTCCGGTAAGCGAGCCATCTGAATTTATAGCTATGGGATTATCAGCAGTTCTATGCGCATATTCTCCCATAAGAGAGAACCCATTGTATTTAAACATTGCATCTATAAAAAGTGTGCTAATATCAGTTTCATAAAAACCTGTATCATTGAACATATAGGAGCCTTGATTACTTCTAGTTTTTACTGCATTTTGATTACTGTCGAAGGTTGCTGCCACCATTAATTTGGGAGTTTGCTCTCGCTTATGATCACTACCTTTATACTCCCCTTTACTTAAAAATTCTCCAAAAGGTAGTAATTCTAGACGAGTAGTATATTGATGACCACCTAGATTGCCTGTGGTAATATTTCTCCCCTCTCCTTGAGATACTGCAAATATTTCGCGAACTAAAAATTTTTCAGAAAGGTTGAATTTATGTCTTAACTGAAAGCCCATGTCACGGTCAATATTAAACCTGCTGTTTAATAAGGAGCGATTAACCTGCTGTAAATCGCCAGATGAAATTACACGTTCTATATTGCCGGGCAATTTAGTTTGGCCGAACCATAATACAAAATTTTCGTAAAAATTCCACTTAACCACTGCATCAAGAATATACCTTGGTGCGTTACTCGTAAACTGCGAAGCCCCTGAAATGTCTCGATTAGAAAGACCTAGTTCTAGTTTGTATTCTAATTTAGGTGAGTATGCATATCCGCCAAATTTAAGTCTCGCTCTACGGACAAGGAAATTTTGCTCAGGATTTATAAGACCACCATCAACCGCATCCCAATTACTTATTGCTAGTATTTGCATTCTAGCGCCTACATTCATGGTCCATGAACTATCTTTTCCAACTAGATTGAACAAGCCTTTACCAAAAGATGGAGAATTTGATTCTTGACTTATAGCGCTAGATGTAATTAATAAAATTAGGCATAGCCAAATTGGGGCAATTTTCATTATGTATTAGTTTTTGTCGACTGCAAATTACTTAAACGAATGTTAAGTTAATGTATTCTTAATATTAACATTTGGTGGTGTTCTTAATGTCTGGAGTATTAAGTTTATTTTAAACTTGACAAAACAAAGAATGTCTTCGCCAATGATAAGTAGTATTTATAAAAAAAGCTACCTTGAAGAAGGTAGCTTAAGATTTCAAAAAACTAGTCGACAAAAACTAATAGTATAAGAAATCGGGTTGTCAAAAGACAGTAACGAAGTTCAGTGTTATTCATCACAGTTGTGTAACGCTAACATTAAGTAATCTTTAATTTATGTGAGCGCTTTTATAAAACCAACTTTATGCTTAGTTGATTTTGAATATTTTGCCGCTTATTATTTTGAGGTGGTTTTTAAGGTAGATATACCAATTAAGCTTAAGGTTTTAGATTGTAGGCTAGCTTGAACGTTAATTGTTTCACCGGAAGTAATAGTAACTGGTAATTTAATAGTTTCATAGCCTAAAAATTGTACTATGATATTATAAGTTCCTGGTGTAAGGTTGTCAAACTCAAACTTACCATGAAAATTTGTGTGTGTAGATAATGTAGTATTTTCTATGGATACGGTAGCCATTAATAACGGTTCGTTAAAAAGTTCGCCATCTAATATATTGCCTTGTAGAGAACTGTTTTCCTGTCCAAAAGATAATGAGCAAATCATTAGTGTAATGAGAAAAAATACCTGTTTCATTTGTGTTTTTAATTTCTTCTACAAAGAAACTACGGCTAGGTTAAGTTAAGGTTATGCGAGGATTATTAATGTGTCTCTTAATGGTTAAGAGATTGTTCAACTAATTTCTAGTTTGACTTTTCTATTTCTATGATGAAATAGCAAAAAATGTATCTTGCAGACTTATAAAAGAGAATACATGAATTGGGAGCAATTACTTTCTTTACGCAGGCAAGGAGATAAGAATAAACGTTTACGAAACGAGCAGGATGAGACCCGATTAGGGTTCGATGTAGATTATGATCGAATTATTTTTTCTTCTGCCTTTAGAAGTTTGCAAGATAAAACTCAAGTAATACCATTATCAAAGACAGATTTTGTGCATACCAGATTAACTCATAGTCTTGAAGTTTCGGTTGTTGGTAGAAGTTTGGGTAGGTTAGCGGGCAAAAAAATTATAGAGAAGCATCCTTATCTAAAGGAGGTTCATGGTTATAAGTTTAATGATATTGGTGCCATTGTTGCTGCGGCTGCACTTGCGCATGATATTGGTAACCCGCCTTTTGGGCACAGTGGTGAAAAAGCGATTGGCGAGTATTTTAAAACAGGAAACGGTTTAAAATACAAAGAGCAACTTTCTGAAGTGGAATACCAAGATATTATAGATTTTGAAGGTAATGCCAATGGTTTTAGGTTAATGACTCAAGATAGAGCAGGGGTGTCAGGAGGTTTGCGATTAAGTTATGCTACTTTGGGTGCATTTATGAAATATCCAAAAGAATCACTTCCGAAAAAACCCACGAAGCATATTTGTGATAAAAAATTCGGGTTCTTTCAGAGTGAGAAATATATTTTTGAGGAAATAGCTCAAGATTTAGGCTTACCAACGAGAAGCAATCATGGTACGGTTTCTTATGGAAGGCATCCATTAACATTTTTAGTTGAAGCCGCCGATGATATTTGCTATACCATTATTGATTTTGAAGATGGTATTAATTTAGGACTTATCTCTGAAGATTATGCTTTAGAATACTTAATTAAATTGGTAAAGAACACTATAAATACCAATAAGTATAATTCTTTAGAGTATATGGAAGACAGGCTAAGTTATTTGCGTGCTTTAGCCATAAACACGCTGATTCAAGATGCGGTTTCTATTTTTATAGAGAATGAAGAGAGTATTTTAAATGGTACTTTTGAAGTATCTCTAATGGATAAAAGCGGTTATAAAGCTCAGATTGAAGATATCATTAGTCTAAGTGTTCAGAAAATATATCAATCTCAAGAAGTAGTTGAAAAGGAGATTGCTGGGTATACTATCATATCTGATATTTTAGATGTTTACATTGGGGCTTTAATTGGTAAGAAATATGATAATGCATCGAATTATCATAATCTTATGTTGCGAACCTTACCAGGGTTTTATCAGCAAACAGACAAGTCACTTTATGATATATTATTGAATACGTGCTGTTATGTTGCAAGCCTTTCAGATAGTGCAGCAGTTCATATTCACAATAAAATTAAAGGCAGGCAGCTTTAGAAACCATAAAGTATACCTACCGCCAATATTTGTTTGAATTGTATTTTGGGTATACCTGGGTTTAAAATGGTACCGTTGTCATTTTTAACGACGTCAAATAGGATATCGTCATCATAAATCATTTGTGTACCTAAACTGGTGCTTATGAACTTATTTACTTTCATATTAAGGTTCAGTTCCCAGTCTACGTCAATGTTACCAAAACTTTTAATGTAATCGGTATATAGATTAAGCCTACTTTTTAATTCGATGTTATCGGCAATGTTATAATTAAAATTATTTGTGATGAGTATCCCGATTTCAAGTAGATGATTTTCACCAGGGGTTATCACATTTCCATCAGCATCTAGTATTGCTTCATTTACACCAAATGCGCCATTATCTGCTAAGTCTTGATCCAATACAAAGGTCGATTTTTGTGTAAGGGGAGATAAATACAAATTGAATTTTTGATCTTTAGTTATAAATGAGGTACCTGCTCCAAATAACAGGTAACCAGGTGCCATAAATCTTGAAATTGGGGTATCCCTATCTGGATATTTATAACCGTTAGAAAACTGGGTGTTAAAGTTGAGCTGAACGGAATAAAACCAATTACTGATGGTGTCTTTTCGAAAACCTAGGTTTGAACTTAATCGAATTACATCTTCTGTTTTTCTAAGTTTTCGTCCATCTTGTGCATTAAGACCATAACGCAGTTCTAAATTATTATCCCACTGAAAGTGGCTGAACTTATATTTCCTAGCAAATTTCAAAAACCCTAGACCACTAACAGCATTATCACCCCCAGCATTCCAATTGACAAAGGCTACTTCACTAACATTTATACCGAAACTATTTTCTTTTTCCCAAAATGAGGGTACTCTAAATCGTTGAAAACCTTCTTGTAAGGTCTTGGTCTTATTAAAATTGATATTAGGAATATTTAAATTGACATCTTTTCTCGGCGAATATATTTTGTCTACCGTTCTTCGTATAACAATGGTATCAATTACAACGCTGTCAACTACAATGCTATCTACCAAAATAGGCGCCGGAATGGTGTCTTGGCCGAAAGACCAAATTGACACTAAAAGAAGTAAAGGGGCTATAAACTTAATGGGTTGCGAAAGTATTCTTCTCATAGAAACTGTTGTACATATTTTTTTACGGACATCTTATCTATTCCTGCTTCTTTATATAGTCTTTCGGTATTGCCGTGTGGAATAAAAAAATCAGGAATGCCAAATATCTTAATTATTTTATGGTTTCCAGTATTATTTGCAAATTCTAATACGGCAGTGCCAAATCCTCCAATTGCAGAACCATCTTCTAAAGTGATGATATGATTAAATTTTTGAATTATGTGTGCTAGCAATTCTGCATCTAAAGGTTTAATGAATGGAAAATTGAAATGAGCTAAGTTTGAATTTTGTTCAATCTCATTAATGATTTCGGTTGCTACATTTCCAATAGGCCCTGTGGTGAGAAAGGCAATTTTATTTCCTTCTTTTAAAAGTACACCTTTACCTATGGTCATTTTGCTCATAGATTTTTGCCAGTCTAAAATGTTACCCCTTCCTCTAGGGTAACGTATCGCAATAGGATGTTCTAATCCTAGTTGGGCGGTGTACATTATATTTCTTAATTCTATCTCGTTTATAGGAGAACAGATTATAAGATTTGGGATACATCTTAGGTATGCAATATCAAACACACCATGATGTGTAGGGCCATCTTCGCCAACTAGACCTGCACGGTCCAAACAAAAGATTACAGGTAGGTTTTGTATGGCTACATCATGAATAACTTGGTCATAAGCCCGTTGTAAAAATGTGGAGTATATATTACAAAATGGAATTAGACCATCAGTTGCCATACCCGCTGCAATGGTTACAGCATGTTGTTCGGCTATACCCACGTCAAAAGCTCTTTCTGGCAAGATATCCATCATAAATTTTAAAGAACTACCCGTTGGCATCGCTGGTGTAATACCTACTATTTTTTCATTTTTCAAGGCCAATTCAACCAAGGTTTTTCCGAATACATCTTGATATTTCGGAGGAAGTTGCTGAAGCTCTTTCTTTTGTAGTTCACC
Organism: Maribacter arcticus; assembly: GCF_900167935.1. Classification (GTDB taxonomy): domain Bacteria; phylum Bacteroidota; class Bacteroidia; order Flavobacteriales; family Flavobacteriaceae; genus Maribacter; species Maribacter arcticus. The sequence goes on from NZ_FUYL01000005.1 coordinate 220,800, forward strand.
GGTTTGCTTGTTAAATTTACCAGGCGCATGATAAACTACTTGGTTTTCTTCAGCGCTCTTAAGTCCTTTACCCTTGGTAGTAATAATATGTAATAATTTGGGGCCTTCTATCTTTTTTAGTCGTTCTAATTCTTTTATTAATAAGGGTAGGTTATGACCATCAATGGGTCCGGTATAATGAAAATTTAGGCATTCGAATATATTCTCTTCTTTTGCAGTTCCTGTTTTTACATTAGTTAGGTATTTTTTTAAAGCACCAACACTGGGATCTATACCCATTGCGTTATCGTTTAGTACTACCAAAATATTGGTATTGGTTACCCCAGCATGATTTAATCCTTCAAATGCCATACCGCTAGCGATAGATGCGTCGCCAATTACAGCAATATGTTGTCTTTGTATATTTCCTTGTAATTGTGCTGAAAGTGCCATGCCTAAAAGCGCCGAAATAGAGGTAGAACTATGACCAGTTCCAAAAGCATCATAAATACTTTCTTCCATTTTTGGAAAACCACTTATACCACCAAATTGCCTATTGGTTTCAAATATTGATTTTCGGCCGGTAAGTATTTTGTGTCCGTAGGCTTGGTGACCTACATCCCAAATTAATTTGTCTATTGGCGTATTGAATGCATAATGAAGGGCAATCGTTAATTCTACCACCCCTAAACTTGCACCTAAGTGACCTTCTTTTACCGAAACAATATCTATGATGAATTCACGAAGTTCAATAGTCAATTGCTCTAAATCTTTAAGGTTTAAAGTTCTGAGATCTTGAGGAGTATTTATATGTTCTAGAATTGCTTTCAAATTACCTTTGTAATGGACAACAAAAATACTTTTTTAAAAATGAAACTATCGTATTTTTGAAGCTATGGTTTTACCTTATGATGATGCTTATTATATGAAAAAGGCGCTTCAAGAAGCAGAATATGCTTTAGAAGCGGGTGAAGTGCCAGTAGGTGCTGTAATTGTAGTGCAAGACCGCATTATTGCAAGGGCACATAATCTTACCGAAAAATTGAACGATGTAACGGCACATGCAGAAATGCAAGCGATTACATCAGCTGCTAATTTTCTAGGGGGTAAGTATTTAAAAGATTGTACACTGTATGTAACCTTAGAGCCTTGCCAAATGTGTGCGGGTGCTTTATACTGGAGCCAGATAGGTAAAATTGTTTATGGATCTACCGATGTACAACGAGGTTGTGGTGTAATGGGAACAACATTACACCCAAAAACGAGGATTATGGGTGGTATTCTTGCAGATGAGGCGGCTTCATTATTACAACAGTTTTTTCAAAAAAAAAGAAAGTAGTAGCTATGACTTAAAACAAAAAAACCACGCATTTGCGTGGTTAGATTGATTTTAGGCAAAAAAGAATATTTTTATAGTACTTGCACCTGTCCGGCTACAGTACCTTTTCTTCCCTCTTCTTCTTCATAACTCACTTTATCTCCTTCTCTAATTTCTGTTCCATGTAAAGCGGTGGCATGAACAAAAATATCTTTTCCTGTTTCTTCGTTTGTAATAAACCCAAAGCCTTTAGATTCATTGTAAAATTTGACGGTGCCAATCATTGTATTGAAATTTAATATTAACACTCTAATTTACTATATTTTTGCTTTGATTGGTAGTGAATGGATTTATTAATTTGTCGGAGTATCTTGATTATCAGTGTTTCTAGGTTTTTTCCCTTGCATTTTACGAACGTTTTCATCGGTCAACATATAATCATTGAATTTTTTGCCTTTACTCTCTTTGATTAAGAAGAGCGGCATGGCTAATAAAAACAATCCTAATGTGCCAGAGCCTATAAATTTATTGGCGGTATCTGCTTGTCCTTCCTCCAGGTTAAATCCGTAAATAATTAATCCAATAGAAATAAGTACAATTGTAGTAATTAGGTATTTCATATGTTTAATTGTTTTAGAGGTCGTTTAAAATTATGTTTGTTTAATTACTTGGTAAATCTTATCAATTCTCTTCTGTAGGCAGTCAGTAATTTAGATTTCGACACGAAACCCATGTATTTTCCATCTTTAACCACCGGAAGATTCCATGCGCCACTATCCTGAAATTTCTGCATCACTGTCTGCATACTATCTTCGCCATAATATATATGGTCAGGCGCCATATGAGTAAATGTTTCAACTTTGGTGGTAGCATATAATTTAGTGTCGAACATAAATTCTCGAATATCATCTAATAGAATAATACCTAAAAACTTATGGTCTACATCTACAACTGGGAATATATTTCGGGTCGATTTGGCAACGGAATCATGTAACATTTCGCCTAATGTCATTTCTGGGTGCACAATTTTAAAATTGGTTTCTATAACCGTATCCAATTCCATAAGTGTAAGAACCGCATGATCTTTATTGTGGGTCAATAGGTCGCCACTCTCCGCTAATTCACGCGTGTAAATTGTATAATCTACAGTGTTTTTGGTGATGATATATGAGATAGATGCTGTTATCATTAAGGGTACAAAAAGCGCATACCCGCCTGTTATTTCAGCGATAAGGAATATGGCTGTAAGTGGAGCATGCTGAACCCCTGCAATAAGACCTGCCATGCCTATTAAGGTGAAATTACTTTCAGATACCGAGAAGCCTAAGCCAGAATTATTGATGATTTTGGCAACAACATTACCTAGGGCACTGCCCATAACCATTGTTGGGATAAAAATACCCCCAGCACCACCAGCCGCTAATGTAGTGGTCATCGCTACCGCTTTAAAAATGGTTATGCCAAATAGTAAAGCGATAACCACCCAAATATTATTGATATAAGCATCAAAAGGAGTTTTACCTAAAGCTTGAATGTGATCTCCGATTAATAAATTATTAATAAACACAAAACCTTCACCATATAAAGGCGGAATCATATACAGCATTATTCCTATTGCGAGTCCGCCAACCAAAAGGCGATATTTCGGACTTTTTAAAGGCTTAAAGAGGTTGATGATGCCAAAGTACATTTTGGTGAAATAAATAGATGCAACAGCAGTACCAACACCAAGCAGAACATAAAACAAGGTGTCTTTAATTTCAAAAGATTCAGTTATCGTAAAATTGAAAAGCACTTCGTTACCCATAAAAAAGTAGGAGGTAAGTACACCACTTATCGAAGCTAGTAAGAGGGGTAGCATTGATATCATGGTGAGATCTAAACTAAATACCTCGACAGCAAAAATTATGGCTGCAATGGGTGATTGAAATATGGACGAAATTGCACCTGCTGAGGCACATGCAATTAATAAGGAACGAGTTTTTGAATTGATATGAAATAACCGACCAAGATTAGAACTAATTGCCGCACCCGTTGCTACTGCCGGACCCAATAAACCAACTGATCCACCGAAACCTACCGTTAAAGGCGCAATAATCAATTGTGTGTAAACTTGCTTTACGTCAATATTTCCTTTGTTTTTTGATAATGAGAATAGAATGGACGAAACGGCATGTTTTAATTTTTCTTTATGGATGTATTTTACATAAAGATATACAAGGGTAAGGCCGACTATAGGTAGAATGAAATATAGCTGATTACTAGAAAAAATGATACCTTTTTCTAGGGATGCCTCAATAAAATAAGTAATGTTTTTCAACGTCACTGCCGCCAAACCAGCCAAAAGACCAACTGCAACACTTAAGATATAGATAAAGGTCTTCTGGGAGATATGTTTATACCTCCACTTATAAATACGTCTTAAAATCTTGTTTTTTTGAATGGGCATGTTGCAACCATGTCATTTATAGTGTTCAAAGGTATTTAATTACTTGCTATGATTCTTTAAGAAATGAATAAGAGTATTTCTAAAAAACTATAAATGAGTGCTTTCGGTAACGAAAATATAATTAAAGGAAGAAGCATTTCGATTTATTCATAGGAATTTTAAATAGTTGTGATTGCTTTGCTCGAATTGAAGTCAATAGAAAATCCTGCACTAGGCAGGATTTTCAACTATTATTCAGATGGTGGATTTTATTTCAAATCCAACTTCAAACTCAGTTCCTTTAACTGTGCATCATCAATTGGTGCAGGAGCATCAATCATCACATCTCTTCCACTATTATTTTTAGGGAAGGCGATGAAATCTCTAATCGTTTCTTGTCCGCCTAAAATGGCAACTAGTCTATCTAAACCAAACGCAAGTCCGCCATGTGGTGGAGCTCCATATTGGAAAGCATCCATTAAAAATCCGAATTGTGCTTTTGCTTCTTCAGGAGTAAAACCTAAATGCTTGAACATGGTTGCTTGTGTATCTTTATCATGAATACGAATAGAACCACCACCAATTTCATTACCGTTTAACACAAGGTCATATGCATTAGCACGAACCGCACCTGGATCAGAATCTAATAATTCTAATTGACCAGGTTTAGGAGAGGTGAATGGGTGGTGCATAGCATGGTAATGCCCTGTTTCTTCATCAAGCTCTAATAATGGAAAATCTACTACCCATAATGGAGCAAATTCGTTTGGTTTTCTAAGGCCTAGTCTTGTAGCCATTTCCATTCTAAGCGCGCTTAGTTGTGTTCTTGTTTTATTGGCATCGCCAGATAATACACAGATGAGGTCACCTGATTTAGCGCCAGTTATTTCTGCCCATTTAGCTAAATCTTCTTGATTGTAGAATTTATCAACGGTAGATTTAAAACTTCCATCAGCGTTACATTTTACATAGACCATTCCTTTTGCGCCAACTTGCGGGCGTTTTACCCAGTCTACTAGTGCATCAAGTTCTTTTCTAGTGTATTCAGCCGCACTTGGTACAGCAATACCAACTACTAATTCAGCATCATTGAAAACTGAAAATTCTTTATGTTGAGCTATGGTATTCAGTTCTCCGAATTCCATGCCAAAACGAATATCGGGCTTATCGTTCCCGTATTTTGCCATGGCATCATCATAGGTCATCCGTGGAAAAGAATCGATTTCTACACCATTAACTTCTTTTAAAAGATATTTGGTTAAATCTTCAAATACGTTTAGGATATCTTCTTGTTCTACGAATGCCATTTCACAATCTATCTGCGTAAATTCTGGCTGTCTATCGGCACGTAAATCTTCATCTCTAAAGCATTTTACAATTTGAAAGTATTTATCCATACCACCTACCATCAACAATTGCTTGAAGGTTTGCGGTGATTGTGGCAAAGCATAAAATTGACCTTCATTCATTCGGCTAGGAACAACAAAATCTCGAGCACCTTCTGGGGTAGATTTTATTAAATATGGAGTTTCAACTTCTATAAAACCTTGGTTCGATAGAAATTTTCGCACCTCCATAGTTACCTTACTTCTAAAGATTAAGTTGTTTTTTACCGGATTTCTACGGATATCCAGATATCTATATTTCATACGAAGGTCTTCACCACCGTCAGTTTCATTTTCTATCGTAAATGGAGGAGTTTTAGATTCATTTAAGATGGTAAGCTCAGAAACCAAAACCTCTATATTCCCTGTAGGGATATTAGGGTTTTTTGAAGCTCTTTCTATTACCTCTCCTTTAATTTGAATCACGAATTCACGACCCAAATTTCTTGCTTGCTCTAATAATTCTTTTGAGGTACGGTCTTCATCTAAAACAAGTTGTGTAATACCATAGCGATCTCGTAAATCTACCCAAACAACGAAACCTTTGTCTCTAGTCTTAGCTACCCAACCAGATAGGGTAACTGTTTGGCCAATGTGTGATTCTCTTAACTCCCCGCAGGAATGGCTTCTATACATAATACTTACTTTAATGAAAGGGCAAATTTAAGAAGTCTATTTCATTAAAGATCTATTTAAGATGCAGGTTTTGCAATCTGAATTCAAACTAGAAAATATGTTTATATTAAAACATAATATACTGATAGTCAGGTCTTAAAATACTCAATGTAAAGTTAATGTAAATTAATAGTTATTAAAACATTGATTAAATAGAAGATAAATGTATATTTGTAGCGTATTACTACGCAATAATTTAATTAAAAAAATATAGATCATGAAAAAAATACTGATTTTGGCCGTAATGGCATTGTCTTTTGCAACGTATGCTCAAGTTGATCCAACCTTTGAAAAAGAAGGAGATATGGTAAAAGCAACGTATTTTCATGCAAATGGAGAAGTGTCTCAACAAGGTTACTTTTTAAACGAGAGATTAGAAGGTGAGTGGAAAATGTTTAATGTGAAAGGTGATAAAATTGCCATAGGGAATTATGAGAACGGAGTTAAATCTGGGAAATGGTTATTTTGGGAAGGTGACGTAAAAAAAGAAGTGAATTTTGATAATAACAGAATTGCTAGTGTTACCAATGCTAAAACAAAAGAGCCTGTTGCAGTAAATAAATAACAATAACTACATATTTAAAAGCCCGTATCGTTAGATACGGGCTTTTTGCTTTTTAAAAAGTAGTTGCAATTAAGCAACATTGCTCAATTGCTCTTTTTCTTCATCGTTTTTATCTCCTGTGCCTCTAAACTTTATTTTAATACGGTATACAATATTGAATAATACTGGCACAATAATTAGGGTTAAGAAGGTTGCCACAATTAATCCGAAGATTACTGTCCAAGCCAATGGTCCCCAGAAAATAACGTTATCTCCACCGATATAAATTTTAGGGTTGAACTCTGAGAATAGCGAAAAGAAATCGATATTAAGACCGATAGCTAAAGGTATTAACCCAAGAACAGTGGTAATTGCTGTTAAAATTACGGGTCTTAACCTAGCTTTACCACCTACAATCATAGAATCTGTAGCATCATCAATAGTTAAAAGGTCGCTATCATCCATACCTAATCTAACCTTTTTACGATCTACGAGAATCTGGGTGTAGTCGAGGAGAACCACCCCATTATTTACGACAATACCCGCTAAAGAGATAATACCCATCATGGTCATCATAATTACGAAAGACCACCCTGTTATCATTAATCCTCCAAATACGCCAATAAAGCTTAAGAAAATGGCAATCATAATTATTAATGGTTTCGAAATACCACCGAATTGAAATATTAAAATAAGCATGATTAATCCTAGGCCAGAGAAAAAGGCACCTACCAAGAACGCTTGTTGTTTCTCTTGTTCTTCTAATTGACCTGTGTAATCGATTTTAATAGTATCTGGTGTGCCCTCAAAGCTTTGCATTTCTCTTTGAATTTCACTTACAATTGCACCAGCATCTGTGAACCCTGGTTTTAATCCAGAATATACAGTAACCACTCTTTTACCATCACGGTGTTTAATGGCACTAAACCCAGAGGTGTTTTTTTCAGTTGCAACTGCAGAAATAGGAATTTCTTTAATTTGACCATTAGCGGGATCTCTAAAAATGATATTTTGATTGAAAAGTGCACTTTTATTATACCTTAAATCTTCGTTGAAGCGTATGTTAATATCATAATCATCACCGTCTTCTTTGTAAACACCTGCTTTTTCTCCAAAAATAGAGCGTCTTAATTGATTACCAACCTGACCTACTGCTACGCCCAATTCACCTGCTTTTTCGCGATCAACGATTACTTGCATAGATGGTTTGCCTTTGTTTACATCAATTTTCAATTCTTCAATACCAGCAATATTTTTGGTGTTAATGAAGTTTTTAATGTCTTCAGCGGTATTAATCAATTCATCATAATCTTTACCTTCTAATTCAATATTGATTGGGAAACCGGCCGGTGGGCCATTAGCATCTTTCTCAACTGAAATAGCAACACCAGGGTAAATTCCTTGAAGTGCTGCTTGAACACGGCCACGAATGTCTTCGGTGTTTAATCCTTCACGGTATTTAAATTCACTAAAGTTTACCGTAACTTTTCCTTTGTGTGGCATTTCTGCAGAAGAACCACCATCGGTTAGTGGGTTACCTGCACCTTCACCTACAACAGAAACAGCAGATGCCATCATAAAGTTTTCTCCGTTCTTCTTGTATTTCTCATCATCCATTATTGCATAAACTTGCTTTTCAACCTCTAGAGTGATTTCGTTGGTTTTCTCAATAGATGTCCCTTCAGGATATTCTACATAGACATATATTTCATTCGGTTTATTATCTGGGAAAAATTCAATTTTGGTACGGCCACTAATTAATGAAAAATAAAACAAGACAAATACACCTATCAGGGACATAAAGGTAAAACCAAAATACAAATAAACATTACGACCATTTAGTGCATGTTTTAAGCGACGTTCATACCAATTTTCAAAACGTGACATCGTTTTTTTCTGGAATTTGATGGCAGTGCCCTTAATTACATACTTATAGGCCCAGAACATGATTCCTGTTAAAATTAAAACAGAGCCTAAACCACGCATTGCACCACCAAATACTAATATTAATGTACCTAAAACGCCTAAAATTACACTCATTCTTATGAGCTGCTTTAGGGTAAGTTCTTTTTCATCGGTGCTCATAAATTTAGAAACAAGCATCGAGTTCATGAAAATTGCTACAAATAACGATGAACCTAAAACTACTGAAAGTGTGATAGGAAAATAGATCATAAATTGACCAAATATTCCTGGCCATAAACCTAACGGTACAAATGCAGCTACGGTTGTTGCTGTTGAAATTATAATAGGGTAGGCTATTTCGCCAATACCTTTTTTAGCGGCATCGATACGTGGCATACCTTCGTCCATAAGACGATACACGTTTTCAACCACCACAATACCATTGTCCACCAACATACCTAGACCCATAATCATTCCGAAGAGAATCATGGTGTTTAGGGTGTATCCAAGCCATGAGAGTATTACAAATGACATAAACATTGACATCGGTATAGCGAAACCAACAAAAAGGGCATTTCTAAATCCTAAGAAAAACATTAACACCGTAACAACAAGGATAATCCCAAAAATAATATTGTTCACCAAGTCATCTACTTGATTCAATGTACGGGTAGAGGAATCGTTTGCAATAGAAATGTTAAGGTCTGGTGGAAAGTAATTTGCTTTCTCATTCTTAACAATTTCTTTTATTTTATCTGCTGCAGAAATAGAGTTTCTACCTGCTCTTTTTTTAACATCGAGCATAACCACATTGTCACCGAATTCGCGGGCATACGTGGTTTTATCTTTTGCCTTAAAGTTAATACTTGCAATGTCTTTTAAATAAACCGCCCCGTTTTCAGATTTAACTACAAAGTTTTTAAGTTCATTCGGATTTTCTATTTCCCCTAAAATACGAATCGTACGTCTTTGCCCAACGGTTTTAAGATTACCCGCAGACATCGTCATGTTACCGTTGCTAATAGCACTAATAACATCTTGAAAACTAATTTTAGCAGCCATCATTTTATAAATATCAACAGCAACTTCTACTTCCTTATTTTGAGCTCCACGAATATCTGCTTTTTTAATTTCAGGAAGATCTTCAATTTCGTCTTGTAAGTATTCTGCATATTCTTTTAACTTTTCTACAGGGTAGTCACCAGTAAAGTTGATGTTCATAATAGGAACTTCTTCAGAAAAGTTTAAGTCAAAAACATTGGGCTCAACTTTGGCGCCATTAAAGGTAGGCCAGTCTTCACTTGCCTTTTCACTATCGACCTCATCCTTTACTTTTTGCTTAGCTTGCTCAACGGTAATTTCCTCATCGAATTCTACCGTTAAAACAGCGTAATCTTCTTGCGAAGTAGATGTGACTTCGACCACATTACTAATGTTCTTTAATCTATCTTCTAATGGGTCTGTAATTAGTTTTTCAATATCCTCAGCTGTGTTACCAGGGTAAGGGGTGCTAATGTAAATTTTAGTCTCTACAATTTCTGGAAAATCTTCTCTAGGCATGGCCATATAGGCATTGAAGCCTAACCATAAAAATATGCCAATCATTACATAAATAACTGATGGATTATCAATGGCCCAAGACGATAAACTGAATTCTTTATCAGCGTTTTTTTGTACTTTGCTCATCGATTTTTAATTTTTAATTTTTACTTTTTGACCATCTTTTACACTACGAGCACCTTCTTTTATAATAAGGTTCCCATCTTCTAGGCCAGTTAGTACTTCTATTTTTGCTCCTTGTGTTTTACCAGTTGAAATGATGGTCCTTTTTACCACTGCTTCATTGTCTGCATTTGGTTCCATGGCAACGAATACATATTGGTCGCCTTCCGCATTTTCAGATATAATACTGGTTGGTATTAATATGGCATTTTCATTGGTATAATCATTTAAATTAACCTTTGCCGTAAGGTTAGGCTTAATCTTACCTTCTTTATTTGGAACTGGAATTTCAACTTCAAAAGACCTGTTCGATGGATTTATAAAATTACCTGTTTCTCTAATCTTTGTGGTAATACTATCGTCCAATACAGGAAAATACACTAAAGCTTCTTTACCCTTTACAACACTACCTAAATAAGTTTCTGGCACTTCTACTTCAATAAACATATCAGATAGGTTTACAAGACGAAACACTTCTGAACCTTGACCTGGTGCTACTACGGTACCTTGATCTTTTATAACATTATCTATGATACCTGAAAAAGGAGCTCTTATACTAGATTTTCCTAATTGACTTTGCGCCTGGGAAACCATATTTTCTGATGATTCGTAGTTAGTTTTTGCTTGTAAATATTGAATTTCTGAACCTATATTCTGTTTCCACAAACGTTCTTGGCGTTCAAACGTAGTTTTCGCAAGTGTAGCTTGAGATTTTAATTGACTTAGTTGACTAGACATGCCCCCATCATCTATGGTAGCCAATAATTGTCCTTTAGATACTCTATCGCCTTTTTTTACATATACTTTTTGAAGTGTACCTGCCATTTCTGGGTAAATCAATACATTTTGTTTTGTGCTAACATCACCTTGTAATTCTAGATAATGATTAAAAACTTCTTTCTTAGCAGTCAATGTATTTACTAGTGGTAATTTTTCTTCACTGCCTAAAATTGCTATAGCCGAATCTAATGATTTAAGTTGCGCTTCAATTTGATTTTGTTGAAGAGTGATTTCGGTCTTCTTAGCTCTTATTTCTTCTAGGTTGCGTTTTTCAATAATTCCACTTACCGATTGGTCTCCACCGCCACAAGAAAATAGGCTGATGGTTACAATTAATAATACTATTACTTTCTTCATGATTATATTTTTAATGATTGATTATTTAGGCTTTTGTATTTAAAATGATTTCTAATTCGGTCTTTTTATTAATTACCTCTACCATAGATTGTAGAAATTCTTGCTGTGTTGTGTATAGTTGTGTTTGGGCTTGTCTCAGTTCAAAACTTGTTGCCAGACCCTCTTTATATTTTATCTGATTTTTATTTTCGATACGTTCAGAAAGGGTGAGATTTTGTTTTGCAGTCTCGTAATTGGCAATAGCAAGGGTGTAATTATTTTTTGCATTCTCTAACTGCAATCTAATTTGCTGTTCTGCTTCTGTTAATTGAGACTTAGCTTTTTCTAAGGCAATTTTAGCACGTTGTGTACTGGCACTTCTTTTAAGTGAACTGAAAATAGGAATACTTAGGTCAAAACCCATTACCGATGAATCGAACCATTGCTGTTCTCCATTCAAAAAACTAAAATTATCTGAAAAAGCACTGCTTCCATAATTAACAAAAGCATTCAATGTAGGTAGTGCACGGCTTTTGGCTAATTTCCATTCATAATACCGCTGTTGGTTAAGATTCTCCGCAAGTTTAAAATCAACATTTTCGTTTAGATTAAAGTCGTAATTAAGAATTCCCAAATCAATTTTTGCAACCGTTAAGTCTTCAAGGTTTTCTTTAAGTTTTGTAGGGGCTGTTAAATCTAGGCCCATACTAAGGTTTAACATTTGAAGGGTGATTTCTTGTAATCTTATTGCGTTCTGTAATTGGTTTTCGATGGATGAAAGTGTAATCTGAAGCTGATCTACACTCTCTTGTTCTCCGAGCCCGTTTTCGTAAAGTTTTGAAGTTTCGTAAAGGTTTTTCTCAAGAGTAACTTTATTTTTCTCAAGAATTTGAACACTTTCTTTGGCTAGTAATACATTTCCGTAAGCTTCTACAACTTGTTTTCTAACTTCTAAGGTTGTTTTTTCTTTATTATTTGCGCTATAACTTAAAAATGCTTTCGTTGCTTGTACGCCTACAATATATGAGCCATCAAAAATTTGTTGACGTAATGTAGCGGTTGCAGTTGCGGTTTGTGGTTGGCCAAAAACTACTTCAGCGAAAGTGCCTGGTTCGCCTCCAAATATTTCCGCAGGAATAACACTTACTGGTTGCTTTAATTGATTTTGATAACTAATGTCTCCATTTATTTGTGGTAGACCGCCAGCAATGGTTTCCCATTTTTGTTTTTGGGCATCAATAATATCCCTATCTGCATTAATGGCTGCATAATTGTTTTCTAATGCAAATTGTATAGCTTCTTCTAATGTGAAACTATAGGTCTGTTCTTGTGTGTAACTAAAACTTAAGCTAAGTAGCGTTAATAGTAGTGTTAATTGATTTCGCATTTATAATTGATTTGAATTGATGATTAGGTTTAATATTTTTTTCCCTTTAGGAGTAACAATTCCCCTTAAGTGATATTCTAAAAATGAGTCCATTAATTTTGAAACCGGAAATAGGGGTAAAGGAAATATGTTTTGGTCTTTAATGCTGTTCATACCTGTAAAGTATATTCTCGCAATAAACTCGGGATCTATATTACCCCTAAATAATTCTTGTTCTAAACCGCGTTCTACATTCGATAATACACATTTATGCATTTTTTCGAACTGCATTAGTTTTAGACTTTTATGAATTTTAGGATAATATTTCATCAATTGAAATTGCGGAGAGCTTTTCTCGTCGTTCAGGTGAGACATTACATATTTTTTAATTTCGTAAAGCTCTTCAATAGCATTTTTATCCATTGCTATAATTAAATCAATACCATCGCTTAAATGGCAAAATTTATTCATCACACAATCTTCTACTAAGCTCGTTTTATTGCTGTATTCACTATAAATAGTTTTTTTAGAAATGCCAATTTCATTGGCAATATCATCCATTGTAATGCTCTTAAAGCCGCGCTCTAAAAATAAATCTGATGCGGCGTCGCGAATTTTTTCTTTCATAACGGGTGCAAATATAGGACAGGAAACTTTAAAAACTAAAAAAGTTTCCAAAGTTTTACAATTATTTAATATTCCCCCATAATTATCACAAATTGTCGATAGAATGATTTCGGTCTACATAATTCTTGTATGCTTTATTGCCTTCCTTTTCCCTATATTCATCGTAATACTTCAATTGTGAAAAATCTTTTCTAATTGAGCTACATGGGTTGACATTGAATCGCTTTTTAGTTTTTTTATGTGTGTTGTGGCTATTTCCCCCACCAAATCTAAATATGATTTTAGATTTAATATAGCGCCTAAGCGAGCTATATTCTTCTTCAAAAGAAACTGTTCAGGTTAGTATTATTTTCTTGATTGGATGCCATTCAAGGGTTTTTCAATTGGTCTTCAGTTATAAAGACGCAAACTTTGAAGGCTTATGCATTTTTGGGGAAAGATTTTGCTTTTTTTTGAAATAAAGCACCTTTATTTTTTTACTAGCATGCTTTTGCGATATAAAAAATAAGCTATTATAAGTAATACTATGACACTTAAATAGTACCAAAAATAAGATTGGTATTTTGCTGGGATATTTGATTCTACTATATCTAATTGTTGATTTACATCTACTTGGGTTACTATTTGTTGTTTACCACCTGTCCAATCTACAATTACAGAATCGACCACTGAACTGGCGCCCAAACCAAAATGTGCTATCACTGAATTTTGAGAAAGATGGCTTGATCCGCCGCCATCTATTTCACGAATTATTTTTTTACCATTTGCAATAATGGATACTCTTGAACCAATACCATTAGCTTCTGCATCTATACCTTTAAGTGCCACTTTCAGCCAATTGCCTTTGGCTATGTCGTTTCGAAAGAGCTTCGTTGTAGACGGAATAGGATAATTTAATATGGGTTTTTGATTTACTACCAACAAATCCATATCCCCATCATTGTCCATATCAAAAATCACAGAACCTCTACCGATACCATAATCATTGATGGCTAATTCTCTTCCTTTCTCAGTAAAGGTATTTGCATTATTCTCGAAATAGAAATTACCCATTGGTGTACAATTCGGGTTTAGATCTCCATTTGAAACAAATAAATCTAAATCTTCATCGTGGTCAAAATCCGCGAAATTAGCACCCCAACTTATAGCTAAATTGTACGTACCTAGTTCTTTTGCTTTGTCAATAAAGGGCAAATCGTTACCCTGGTTCTCCATTAGCATATTGAACTTAATGTTGGTAATATAATAATCCATCCAACCGTCGTTATTATAATCACCGACTGCTGCGCCCATGGCATTAATTTTAAGGTCCATGCCTGTTTCTTTGCTAACATCTTCGAAATGCTCACTAGGATATTCATTTCTGTAAAGAAAATTTGGCACTGCTTTATATCCAAAATCTTGATTCACCAATAAATCTTGGTCTTTGTCATTGTCGAAATCTGTAAATACACCACCGAAACCAAAACCTTTATGGCCTAAACCATAATCTTCATAAACGTTTTCAAATTTTTCGCCATCGTTGTTTTGTAATAAATAGCTTTTAGCTGTTTGGTTAGCGCTCACTATGGTTGCATCTTTAATAACTCCTAGCTTACCAGTGAATTCTTGAAAATAATTACCAACGAATAGGTCAGGGTATCCATCTGCATTAAAATCTCCAAAACTAGGTCCGGTGCTAAAGGAGTTTAAATCTTCTAAGCCATATGCATCGGTAACATCTTTAAAAGTAGAGTCACCTTGATTTAAGAATAATAAGTTTTTTGCCCTTGGAATAACGTTTTTGCCATCTGTGGTAGTAATTGTTGTAATGAATAAATCTCTAAACCCATTTTTATCAACGTCAGCACTAACCACACCTTGGGTTACGTAGTCATTTGTCACCTCCAATCCAGAGCCTTTAAATATATCTTTAAAAGTTCCATTTCCATTATTTAGATATAGCCTATCCGATTTTATTCCGCCGGTTATGTAAAGGTCTTCGAAACCATCATTATTTACATCAAACACCGTAACGCCTCCGCCAAAAGTACCTTCATAAACTTGGTATTCATGGTCAATACCTGAAGGTTCTGTAATGTCGGTAAATGTTTGTTGTGCTAAGCCTTTCAATCCTAAAGAAAGAAAGAAGAGATTAAGGAGTATCGTTTTTATGATTAAGTTATTTTTCATCTGTTTTTTTCCACTCTAAGTCATATACATTTTTTGCTATTTCTATCCCTTTTTCAAGTCCTACTTCATTATCTAACTGTGTGTGAATACCACCATAAAATCTAGAATCTGCAGTTTCTTGGGCAGCTTCCCAAAAAGTATCAAAGGATCTAATAACAAAATCGGTCTCTTTGAGTTCATCTCGCTCCCTACCTTCATGAGCTTTGTCGGTAAATGTGAATTTTTTTCCGAAATTATGTTCTAAAATAGTGGCCGCAGCTGCAGCTTGAATTGCATGCCCTGAAGGAAAAGATGGAAAAGGTGGGTCTGGCCAAAATGATTCCCATTCTTCATCAATATATTTAGGTATAAAGGTATTTGGCCGTTCTGTAAAGAACTGATATTTCCATTTCCAACAATTGATAAAGGCATCTGCTACGGCCATGCCTACTTGAGCAAACACTTGTGCACATTCTATCATTGTAGAATCATGACCATCTAGCGCTAAAGTTGCAAAGTAATAGGAATGCCCTGGTGGTGTAAAACTCACATCGGGGTCATCGCCCCACCAAATGGCAGCTTCTTTTTCAAGCTGGGTCAATTCTAAATCCTTATGGTAAACATTTTCAAATTGTTTATAGTAAGGTGAACCCGGAGTAGTGTCGTACGGAATTATTTGTGGGTCAGATATTGTCTCATTAATTGATGCGAAAGTCCTATTTTCACCCCAATGTGGGTGTAATGGGTGATGGCTAAAAGATTGTGCGAATAATGGTGGTTTCCAAGATCCCGGTCTATCTGGATGTACCATGGTTTTGTCAAAATTATGAAGATACCCTCTATGACCACCATCGGTTTTTGACCACTCAAAGATTGTATTAGCCACTGATTTTCCAAATGCGACAGAACGTAAAACTGTTTCGTTATCAATACCTTGTTGAAATTGATTAAAAACAACTTGTTCAAGCGAATCAATTTTTAGAATATTTTCTTCGGATGTTTGAACGTATATTTTCTTTAAAATTTCTGATTGCCCTGCATTTAAGGAAAGTGCCCAGTTATATTCTTTTGTAGGGTCAATATCAGGAAGTGATACAAGACCTTTTAGTTGCCCATTCATTGAGTTGTATTCTTCAAAACCAGGAACAATCGATTCATACATTGTAAGCCCTATATAGCCAAATGCTCTTGAGGCAAAAGTAGGGGAGTTAGAAGGTGTGTATCGGGTAATGTACAAAGTCATATTCGCCCATTCCATAGCTACATCTTTATCGTTGAGTTTAGCTTGTTCTGTTGTAGAACATGCCATCAATATTATGAGCAGAAGAAATAGGGGCAATCTGTGTATTATTTTCTTTTTTGAAACAGTCATTGTATAAATAAAGCTATTTTAACAGTTTGTAAGTCTCGGTAGACAACCCATAACTGGTAAATATTAATTCGTCATTTATTAGTAATGCATGGGTGTTACTTCCTTTTATAGAAAGACCTGAATTACTTTGGGTAACATAGTTAAAATTCCCTTTACCATCACCGAAAAGGACAGTGCCGTAGTTAGCGTCAAATTTTCCTATTCTTAATTTATAATAGTCGTTGTTGCCTAGAAATAAAATATCAATATTGCCGTCTTTATTAAAGTCAGTAGTTAATATTTCTGAAATTGGTGAAAATTGAGCTTGCAGGGGTAATGTTGCCATTTCGTACTTTTCTTCAACTGTGCTCAGTAATACGGTAGTCTCTTGATGCGTACTCGATAGTTTTTTGGCATTTTGTAATTCGGCTTCATTAAAGAAGTCGGACATACCCGCGTCTGAATATTTCTCATAGCTTGTAAAGCGCTGGCGTAAACCAGATAACTGACCTAAAAGCTCATCTCTTGTTAAGTATGGGTAGCTTTTACCGTCAACATAAAAATTTAATATTGGGTCTATAGAGCCATTATTATCGAAATCTGAATAGTATAATTCTGCAGGGGTCTGAACGCTTAATTTAAATTGGGTATTAGTACCGATATTTCCAGCAATTATATCTGGCTTTCCATCTTTATTTAAATCCGTTAGTTTAAGGCTGGTCCATAGTCCAGATAAGGGTTCTTCGAAAAATCTATTGGTTTCATTTAACAATTTTCCATTCTTGTTTATATATATTGAGATGGGAGCCCACTCTCCTAATAGGACAAGGTCTTCTATCATGTCGCCATCCATATCCGCCCAAGCTGCGTCTGTAATCATACCAGGGTTTTCTAGAGCTGGTTGAATGTCTTTTGTTTGATCTGTATAGTTACCCTTGCCATCGTTAATTAAAATAAAGCTCCTAGGTATTTCTGGATATCTACCCGGAACAACATAGCCACCTATAAAAATATCGATGAATGAATCGTTATTGATGTCAGATACGGAAACTGTTCCTGTACTTACTTTCATAATCGGTAAAGCCGATTCAGTTTTTATAAAATCACCTTTTCCATTACCTCGATAAAGTCGGTCTTGTAATTTGGGATCAGTTTCAGCGAAATCGTGGTACCCCCCACTTGCAATATAGACATCTAAATTACCGTCTGCATTTGCATCGAACACGGCAATATCAGTATCAAAACTATTCTTGTCTAGCTCAAAATCTGGAACATCTTTTTGAATAAATTTCTTTGATTTAGTTTGGAGAAACAAACTAGCGGCTTGCCCTGCACCACCACCTACTATAATATCTTCAAGACCATCATTGTTTAGGTCTGCCTTTGTCATTGGCGGACCATCATGAGATAGTTGCTTTAATAAAAGCGATTGTCTTTTAAAATCATTAATCGTAGATGATTTATGCTTAAAGTTGATTAGAGATTCTGTTTTTGAAAATAGTAAGTCAGGGTTAACAACCTCTGTTTTTAATTGACTAGCAGTACTTTCGTCTAGAACCAACAATTTATTTGCTGAAATGTCTTTTACCGTTTCTTTTTTACCTGAATTCCATTCTACCCATAATGAATCAATTTTGGCATTCTCTCCAAAACCAAAATGTAATATGGTTGATACGGTTGACAAATAACCTTGAGTTGGCATCTGCTCTACAACCTGTAGGTGTCCGTTTGAGAATGCACTAATTTTTGTTCCAATACCATTGGTATTTTTGTTTTCTCCTTTAAGTTCAATATTTAAAAATGTATTATTCTTTTTAAAACTATCATTTCGGTAAATAAAAGCGGGTTTGTTTATGTTATTGACCACTAAGTCTAAATCGCCATCATTATCTAAATCGGTATATATAGCCCCATTGCTGTTTGCTGGTTGGTCTATACCAGCATATTTAGTGTTGTCTGTGAAATTGATTCCATCGGTATTGGTGTAATAGAAATTTGTCAAGTCTGACGCAGGCATTTTTTTAATAAGTTCTAAAACATCTTGACGTTGTAACCTTCCTTTCGATTGCACAAAATCTTCCATGTAATTGATGAAGTCTAGATTTGTATAATCCCTGTAATATCCATTGGTGATAAATAAATCTTTAAAACCGTCGTTGTCAAAATCTGCGAATAGGGGAGCCCAACTCCAATCTGTATTTGAAATGCCAGAAAGCTGACCAATTTCACTGAAAGTGTTGTCACCATTATTTAATTGTAGCATGTTTCGCATATACTGATGATGAAAACCACTTCTAATATTTAAATTGAATTTCTCATAGTTGTCGGGAGACAGTAATAATTTTTGACGTTTATTATTTTTAGGTAGCATGTCTAAAGTGAAGATATCTTGCCAACCATCATTATTTATATCTGCGACATTATTACCCATTGAGAAATGGCTCGTATGTCCCATTTGCGAACCTAATTGGTCTGTAAATGTGCCATTTTTATTGTTGATATATAAATAATCAGGAACCGTATAATCATTTGAAATATAGAAATCTTGCCAGCCATCATTGTTAATGTCACTTATAGCGATACCTAGACCATAAGTTAGGGCAGAACCACTAATACCCGATTTTTCAGTAACATCAAAAAATTTGTTTTCTCTTTGCTCAAAAAGGCGTGTGCCTTGCAGGGGGTCATCTTTTTTTAAAAATTCTTTGGTGCTTACTTCATTAAGAACTGGTAGTGATTTAGGGTTATGGTTCAATAGAAGCATATCTAAGTCACCATCTTTGTCATAATCAAAGAAATAACCTTGATTGCTATAAGCCGCACTCGCTAACCCGTATTCTTCAGCTTGTTCTTTAAAAATAGGAATATTATTATCGTCGTTTCCTTGATTAATAAAAAGTTGATTTTTTCTTTTAACATCTGGTAAGGCTCCTGAATAACATAAATACAAATCTAATTTTCCGTCGCCATTTACATCTGCAGAAGTTATACCAGTTTTCCATGGACCAGGTCTTCCTTCAACTTTCGAAAGAGCAGTAACATCTTTGAATTTAAACCCGCCTTCATTTAAATAAAATTTATTCTCCCCCATATTGGAAGAAAAATATAAGTCTTGTAGTCCGTCATTATTAAAATCACCTGTAGCCACACCGCCACCATTGTACAGGTATTCATAAACTAATACATTGGCATTTAAACCCTCCTTTAAGGTATTTTGAAATGAAATATTTGTTTCTCTTTCAGGTAAAAGAGTAAAAAGCGATGCTTTTTCATCGGTTTCTATTTTAGAAGTATTATCGTCTTTTTTAATCTCATTTGTACAACTTTGAAGTAGTAGAAATAAAATAAAAACTAAGGAAACTAGATTTTTTACCATTTGCTTAAAAGTAAAAAATCTATCCCAAAAAGGGATAGATTTTTTCATTAACTCAATTTAAAACTAACTCAACAATAAATTTATTTAATAACCAGGATTCTGAACTAATAATTCATTACGGTTAATTTCATCTCTACTTATCGGCATGTAGTACATTTTGTCATCCCAAGTTCTTGTTTCGTTATCATTATTGTCTACAACGGTATAGGTATAATCATATACTGTTTGGTCGTATTGATAAGGAGTTCTTGGAGTAGCACCTGCTTTTAGGGTAGCAGTAACTTTCATTACTTTAATGCCACGACCTAAAGTTTGGTCAGCTATCATCCATCTTCTTGCGTCATGATATCTATGCTCTTCATATGCCAATTCAACTCTTCTTTCGTTTATGTAGGCTTCCAATAAGTCTGTTCCGGATGAAGTAATTGCAGGCATACCTGCTCTAAAACGAATTTTGTTCAACCAATTTCTAGCTTCACCTTCATCTCCAGTAGCGATTGAAGCTTCAACATAATTAAGAAGTACTTCGGTATATCTGATAAATGGCCAAGGAACTACTTGTGCACTAGACTGGTTGTCTACTACAGCAGGATCTGCATCAATAAACTTTCGAACATAATAACCTGTTCTACTACCGTTCCAGTTCTCTATAGGAGAGTCTCTCATATCAACTCCATTTATTATTCCTCCAGAACCATCGGCATAGGTGCCGGTTTGAATCTCATCATTAGGGTCTATTGCAGCAACATCTGATGGTCTTGGTTTCCATCCAGAACCGTCATAAAGAATAGTTGCAGAAAGCCTTGGGTCTCTATTGTCATAAGGAGCAGCTGCATGCTCAGGATTGCTCCAGTCAAAATCAGAACCATCCATCATTTGATAATCATCAACCAATTGTTGTATAGGTGTGTTACCTGCCCAGTTATGATAACCATTAGGACCATTATTTATACCTTGGTGAATACCACCTAAAGGCCAATTACTTTCTACTGTAAATAATGGTGTATGTGTACGTTCAAATAATAATTCTGCTCTTGCTGCCGGATCACCTATAGCGCTTCCACCACCCATAGCAATCGAAACATAAGTTTCTTTAGCATCTTCCGCTGTTGCAGGTGCGGTTAAACCCAATTTGTAACCTGTTGTTTCATCTAAAACAGCCTTAGCTGCTGCTTTAGCCGTATTCCAACGTGCAGCTCTATCACCAGTAGTATACGCTACTAAATCAAGGTTAGAATAACTTCCTAATACTGAAGATTTAGCACTTGCTGTTGGGCCGTCACGTAAGTCACTTGCTGCATAAATCAATACTCTTGATTTAAGACCCATAGCACTTAACTTAGATGCTCTACCAGCGGTAATGTCCTTGCCATCTAGTAACGATATTGCTTGGTCTAAATCAGAAACAATGAAATCAACATTTTCAGCAAAGGTACCTCTGCCTACTGAATAGTCTTCATCCAAACCATAAGGTGTTTCAATTAGTGGTGCGCCTCCATAGTAGCGCATTAATTGATGGTAATAATAAGCCCTTAAAAAATGGGCTTCACCAAGTAAGCGATCTTTTAGACTTTGATCATCAAAAGTAGCGTTTGGTAATTCTTGTATGGCAATATTTGCCTTACGAACCGCCAAATATAATTCGTTCCATTGTGGAATAATGTTTACGTTCCCAGTTCCTGAGGGAGAAAGAGATCCTTCGTTAATTACATTGATGCCTCTTCCAGAGTGCGTAAACATTGCCTCATCCGTTAAAGATGCCAATCCTTCTTCTTCAAACCCACCATAGCCAAGGGATGAATATACATTAAATACAAATGCTTGCGACAATGCACCATCTGCCCAAGTAGCATCTGCTGATATAGAATCTAAGGGTTGTGTCTCTAAAAAGTCTTCATTACACGATATTGGTATTAAGGCTACCGTTAATAGGCCTAAGAGCACTAATTTTCTTTTTTTCATGATTTTTTTTTTAAAATGTTAAACTAAAACCTGTGTTAATAATGGTCTGCTGTGGATAAAACTGCCCACTATTACTCGTTGATTCAGGATCATAAATGTCTTGTGCTGCCCAAGTCGCCAAATTGAGACCACTCATGTAAACTCTAAATGCAGATAATCCGAATTGGCTAATCATTGCTTTTGGGAAATTGTATGCTATTTGTACGTTTTTAAGTCTGATATAATCCTTGCTAAATAAATTATAAGTGTTATTGCCGTATGAACCACCACTATAATAGGTATCACCCCTACTTGCCAATCTTGGGTTTACACTACTTGGATTATCTGGACTCCATCTATTATCAAAGCTATATTTAAGGTAATTACCTATATCACCTGACTCTGTCAGGATCGGTAGCTTTGCACCTGTAGCACCTTGTAAAAGTACTGATAAATCAAAATTCTTATAGGAGGCGTTAAAGGTTGCGCCAAAGTTAAAGTTTGGCACAATACTATTATCCAATCGAACCTGGTCCAAATCATTGATGGCGCCATCACCATTAATATCCTTAAATTTCATGTCTCCTGGTTCTAATTGTGGTTTTACAGCACTATAGTCTAATGTATTACTTGAAACGGCCGCCTCATCGATAAAAACACCATCAGACTCATACACTAAGTAAGAACCAATTGGTCTGCCTTCTTGCAATTGATAATCTGGTGCGCCAGGAATTTCATCTAAAAAGACTACACTGTTCTGAGCATAACCACCATTTACACCAACATCCCATTTAAAGCCATCTGCATCACCACCATAATAATTTAAGGCAAATTCAAACCCTTCATTATCTACTTTACCGGCATTAACAGGAGGCAATAAATCTGATATACCTGAAGAACCTGGTGTAGAACCTGTCTTTTGAATCAAGATTTGATCACGTCTGTTTAAAAAGTACTCGAAAGTAAAGCTCAATTTTCCATCAAGGATTATACCATCAAGGCCTAAGTTAAAGTTATTGGCTCTTTCCCAAGTAAAACTAGGGTTCGCCAATAAGGGTTCCGTAAGGGTGGTTTGCACCGACCCATCAATAGGATAACTGCCAAAATCATAAATGGATAAATAGGCATATTCCTGCAATGCACCTTGAAAGAATACTTGGTCATTACCCATTTGACCATAAGAGGCACGTAGTTTTAGGTAGTCTATAGATTCAACATTGAACCAATCTTCTTTATTGATGTTCCATCCTGCAAGCACACCAGGGAAGAAACCAAAACGATCATTACCTGGGAAGATGTAGGATCCATCATAACGCCAAATAAATTCAGCTAAATATTTTTCCTTGAAGTTGTATTGTGCACGACCGTAATATCCTAAGCGGGTCCTATTATAGCCAAAACCATTGGTAACCTGCCCATCTTCACCACCAACACCTATTTGATCAACGGCAGTGGACAAGTAATTTCTTCTAAAGGCCGACAAAAATTCGCCTTGAAAATTTTCACGGGTTACGCCCGCTAGTAAATTAATGGTATGATCATCACCTATGGTTTTATCATAATTCAATAAAGCCGTTAGGTTCGTATTTAAAACATTTGACGAGGATTGCGTTAACCTTGCATCTGTAAAATTAGAACGAATGGCTCCAGTCAACACCGGATTGCCGGTTGCAATATAATTGGCACGATCCAATGAATAAAGTGTCCAAGGTGTTTGCCATAATTTTCTGCGCTGTTGGCTTTGATCTACACCAGCCAATAAGGTTAAGGTTAAGCCTTTAACCCATGGGTTTTTAATATCTACAGAACCTGTAAATTGTAAAAAATCGGTTGGTTGTTTATCATAACCAGTTGCATTAGTAGTAATAACTACAGGCTGTTGTCCATTTTCAATATCTGGTCCTGGTAGTCCATTTGGCCAAACTGCTGGCTCATTGGGTCTACCTCTCATCAACATCCTGAAAATAGCCCCAGCACTTTCTGTTGGAAAATTTCTATATTCTTTTCTATATCCCATACTTAGTTTAGTGGATAGATATTCGTTGATTTTGGCATCTGTATTGATCCTAAAATTATATTGTTGATAGCGGTTTGCTGAATTTTTGTAAATAGCACCTTGATCTGAATACCCAAGTGATGCGTAGTATTTGAGGTCTTCACTTCCGCCACTTACAGAAAGATTATGCCGTTGTTGCTCTGCCCAATCTTGAAACGTAGCTCCGAACCAGTCTGTGTCAGGATATAAATATGGGTCAGCATTAGTTCTGTGATTATTTACAGTCTCAGGGCTAAACGCTGCGTTTACAGTTTCTGCAGGGCTACTTCCTGGAATAGTGTAGCTGCCAGTATTTTGAAATGCACTATTTGCTGCACCCCATTGTCCGGCAGGAATATTACTATTATAAATAGCCAATTCATTCATGATAGTCTGATACTCAACTGCACTAGCCATTTCAGGAACCCTAGTTGGTCTAGTAAGACCAAAATCAGCGTTATATTTCACTTCCATTTTACCGACATTTCCGGTTTTTGTTGTGACAATAATGGCGCCGTTTGCTGCTCTAGCGCCATAAATAGCAGCAGAAGCATCTTTCAAAACTGAGATATTTGCAATGTCATTTGAATTAATACGGCTAATACCACCATCTCTATCAGGAATACCATCAATAACAATCAATGGTTGATTGTTACCTAATGTATTGGTACCACGAATACTAATAGTAGATTGGTCATTACCGGGTTCTCCACTTGTTTGGATAATAACTACACCTGGTAATCTACCAGCAAGGGAGTTAGAGACACTAATTGCGGGTGAGCTTTCAAGAACTGGTCCTTGAACCGCTGTAACCGCACCGGTAACTGTTGCCTTCTTTTGAGTACCATACCCAACCACAACTACTTCTTCTAGATTTGCTACATCTTCTTCTAGAGAAACATTAATAGTGCTTTGATTGTTAACTGGAACTACAGCAGACTTAAAACCAATATAGCTAAAGCGCAAACTGGTATTACCGTCTTCTAGCGTAATCGTAAAATTTCCGTCAAAATCTGCTTGCACCCCTCTTGTAGGATTTTTTGCATCGATGACAGAAACGCCAGGTAATGGCATGTTGTCCGCAGCTGATGTTACGGTACCCGATACTTTTACTTCTTGCGCGTGCAAACTCGTTAAGAGTAGCCCGCCAAAAAAGAAAACCATCGTTAAGATTGCATGACTTCGAGTCATGAAAAACTTAGGAAAATTAATTAGTTGATTCATAAAAATAGGTTCTTATGGGTTGTTAGTTATTTTGTAATCATAGATATCGTAATTCTATTGAAAGCATTCTTCAAATGCGGAGACTATGATACACTATGCTACTACAAACAAATATATAATAAAATGTTAATTATATAAATTAAACTTTAAAATATTTTGAATTTGTCAAAATTGTTATAAAAATATAATAATCTGATATTTGCTTTTAAATTTGTAATTGGTATTTTTTAATAAAAATTTAATATTTAAGGACTAAAGGAGCCCAACTAAAAATTACCTTGAAAGGTTGTCTAATTCCAATAACACCCGTACAGCAATAACAATTTTTTCAAGATTATTACGTGCTAACATTTTTTTTTGGTGGGATGATTTTTTTAGGATTAATTATTTGTAAGACTCTTCTATAAATCGCGACATTTTGATAACCTTGATTAAATTGTATATTCGACGGTTTATATTTGTATTCTATGCCTATTGTTAAAAGAATTTTAAGTTTAACCCAAAACAATAATCTTTCAAAGCACGAACAATTGGTGCAAGGGGTTATAGAGTCAATTGAAGACGGCACCCTTTCTATTGGGGATCAATTGCCTTCAATTAATAACATGGTTGAAGAAATTGGCTATGCTAGAAAAACAATATTTAAGGCTTACGAAGAGCTTAAGAATAGAGGTTTAATTGAGTCTAGGCAACTCAAAGGCTATTTTGTTATAAGCCAAGAAACGAATATTACCAAAAGAATGGCCTTGCTTTTATTCGCTTTCCAAAGTTATCAGGAAGAATTTTACAAAACCTTTAGGAAAGAGATGGGTAAACGATTTCAAATCGATGTTTTTTTTCATCATAATAATTTAACCATTTTTGAAACCATACTTACGAATATTAAAGGTAAGTACGGTATGTATGTAATTGCTCCTATTCAAAACCAAAAGGTTGTGCCGTTATTACAAAGTATTGAGCCTAAAAAAATATTGTTGGTAGATAGGTATTTAGACCTAGGGGAATCATATTCTTATATTTCTCAAGAATTCGAAGAAGTTATTTATACATCGCTAGTGCAATTACTTCCAGAAATTAAAAAATACAAAAACCTTATTTTATATTTTAATGAAGAAAGTGATTACTCTCCAATTTCAATTCGAGTAGCGTTCGAGAGATTTCTGAAAGATTATGAAATTCATGGAACAGTAAAAAATAATTATTCATTAGACACAGCTAAAAAGGGTACTCTTTATTTTATTTTAGGAGATACTATTTTGTGGCATATTTTAAGAGATTGCGTTCGGAAAAAATATAAAATTGGAGAAGATATTGGAATCCTTTCTCAGAATGACAATGTTGCCAAAGAGATAGTATTTGGTGGAATTACAACGATTTCTACTGATTTTAAAGAGATGGCTAAAATGGCAGCCAAACATTTAAAGAATGAAGACACCACTCAAGTTATTATGCCCTCAAAGTTGATAAAGCGAAATTCTCTGTAGATGAATTATGGCTTATTTTTTATTTAAAACCTCAGATAGTTAAACTTTAATCTTTTCTATAACATATGCCTTCAAGAATCGAACCTTCAATGATTAAAAGGGCTTATTGCAAAACATATTTATTCTATTTTTGATAAAAATTGCGAGAATGCATTCTATAAATGAATATCGAGAAGAGTTTATCAATTATTTAAACTCTAAAAAGCTTACCAAAGAACCGAGAAACCTGTATGAACCAATCACCTATATTTTAGGTTTAGGAGGAAAAAGACTTAGGCCTGTATTGGTTCTACTAACAGCCGAAATTTTCAATACAGATTATAAAAAAGCATTGGATGCGGCGTTGGCAGTAGAAGTGTTTCATAATTTTTCATTGGTACATGATGATATTATGGATGATGCCCCTGTTCGTCGTGGTGAAATAACTGTACATGAAAAATGGGATATTAATACTGGTATTTTATCTGGAGATGCCATGTTGATTATGGCATACCAACTATTTGAAAATTATGAACCCTTAATTTTTAGACAGTTGGCGCAACTTTTCAGCAAAACAGCTTTAGAGGTTTGTGAAGGACAACAATATGATGTCGATTTTGAAACTCGAGACGATGTTATGTTGCCAGAATACTTAAAAATGATTGAGTATAAAACTGCTGTTTTAGTTGCGGCAGCTTTAAAAATGGGGGCTATCGTTGCTGGCGCATCTGAAAAATCACAAGAACAAATGTATGCTTTCGGCCTAAACTTAGGTATTGCGTTTCAGTTACAAGATGACTATTTAGATGTTTTCGGAGACCCAAAAACTTTTGGTAAACAAGTTGGTGGTGATATTATTGAAAATAAGAAAACCTTTCTTTATCTAAAGGCTATGAGTTCGGGTTCAGAAATGATGACTAAAGAGCTTGAACATTTATACTCTATACAACCTAAAGAGTCAGAAACGAAAGTAAACGCTGTTCGCTCTATTTTTGAAAGATCCAAAGCAGACGAGGCTACACGGGTTGCAATTTCTGATTACACTACAAAGGCTTTTGAAGTACTAAATGACATTGAATTGGAGCAAGATAAAAAAGACTTGTTGCAGCAGTTCGGTGAGAATTTAATGAATAGAACGGTTTAAAACAATCGTTTAAAAAAGGCTTTTATAAAAGGAGTTTTAGGGCAGGAATTTATATAGATGATATCTTCCCATAAATTGGTTTTCTCATCTAAAAACTTGAAAACCATTTGAGGGCTCAATGATTTAAAAAGTGATTCAAATACCTGATAACCAATTGCATTATCGTGGTGTAATACATCAAGAAATAGAAGGTCGTAAAACCAAAATTTATTTTTTAGTTTTAATTTTTTTAATGGCTTTCCATTTTTAATATGATGAACTAGCTGGGGTACTTTATTCGCTGTACTCATTAAGGTATAGCCTGTGCTGGGTTTAGCCCAGCCCCCAGCAGTTCCAATATATCGTATTCTATCTGAATGATGTTCTCTAAAATCATAAGCAGTCATAGGTATACTGCCAGACTCTTTATCTGTGATTGTATAATCTTCACATTTATACCTATCCCATATATAGTTTTTTATGGCCTCTTCATACTCTTGTTTTGGTAGTAATTTTTCTGAAAATAGAGTATACTCAATTAGTGCAGTATTATTTGAATATGGTAAAACATACATAAAACGAGTATTCCCTTTTTGAGGTATCGAGAAATCCATATAGGTAACTTCGGAAGCATTGAATATAGGATGTTTTGTTTTTATCTCCCAACCAACAAAATGCTGTTGTAAAACAGGATACTTCTTTTGCTGGATAGCCATTTTATAATCAAAAAGGCTTGTAAATATATAGTCTGCAACGTAACTATTATTTAAGGTGTCAACGGTTACCTCGTTACTTGTTTCATGTAATTCAACTACTTCTTCTTGTTTAAAAGTAATGTTTTCATAACCCTCAATTCTATGTAAATAGTAGTTGTAGAAATCAATACCCTTTATCATTTTATAGGAGTAAGGTGCTATTTCGTTTCTTTTTGAAATTTGTGAACCTTCGAAATGAAGTTCTCCCCATTGCTTATGAACGATTTCATCGAACTGGCCATTGCCTTTTTCCCAATAACACCAAGTGCGGTCATTGGTTTTTTTAGAGTCTTTATCTAAGATTAAAATCTTTTTTTGCGCAAAAAAGGAATCACTACCCATAGCATCAGCAAGCAAAAGGCCAGATGCACCGGCACCAATTATAATGTAATCGTAGTTATTCATTGACTTTTACAGATGCAGTAAGAATAGGCTGCCCTATATATTCAAAAATACAAAATAGGTTTTGTCTTTTTGCTTTAGTTTAAGGTATATCGTAACCCAAGAAAAGACCTGATGCCTTGATTAGGGCCATAAACATAAGTGGGGTCAAAGGTTAGCGCGTTCGGATTGTTGGTTGTGGCAACTGCGTTTCCATTGGCGTCAAAAGTTACTTCCTTATCAAAAGGGTCGTTGGCACGTGCTATTATAAACGGATTACCATTATTGGGAGTCCAGTTTAATAAGTTCTTCACTCCGGCATAAAGTTCAAAATCTTTTATTCCATTATACGTGAATTGTATATTTTGTATACTCCAAGTAGGTGAGAAATCTCTTCTTGGGTCAAGGTCGCCTAATGTCGGTAATCGCATAGGTCCATAGAAGTTTCCGGTGTAATCAAAAGTTAAATCCCAAGGTCTAATGGTATAACTTAATCCCCAATTTGCCGAATAGCTTTCAGTAAGAATTTGTCTTTTGGTAATACCTTTTTCGGTATTACTTACGTCTTGCAATGTTGCGCCAAACATTATTTTGAAACTACTAGGAAAAACGATATCTACATTGGCACTTACCCCCTTAGAAATAGATTTGCCATCTAAATTATCATAAATGATTTGATTTGGATTAGTATCATAATCGGGGATTATAATATTTTGAAAATTGGTGTAAAACATTGATGCATCGAGGGTTACGAAAGTGCCGTTATCTCCATATATTTTTTTTAAATAATTAAGATTTACGTTGAAAGAACGCTCTGGTTTCAACTCTTCTGTAATAATCACTTCACGTGAACCGGTAAGGGCGGCATGTTCTTCTGTAAATAAATTTACAACCCTAAAACCTGTGCCTGCATTTAATCGTAGTATATCGGTATCTGTAAATTTGAACCTATAGGCTCCTCTTGGTGTAAAAATAGAACCATGTCTATTATCATAATCATACCTAGCTCCTAATAATAAGGAGTGTTTTTTATTAAAGGCAATCTCATCTTGTAGAAAAATACTTGGTATAATTACTTCATCAGGTTTATTGCCATTTAAATCTAAAGTCGCTGGCGTATTATCGTCATAGTAATTATAACGTAATGCAGAACCTGCCAATACGCTATGCTTGCCTAAAGATTTGTCCCAGGTGAGTTGGGTAAAACCAATACGCTGGTTAGCTAAATAAGATACATCGCCATAAACAGAGTTTTGACTATGGTCATTGTATGAAAATGATAACATCAATTGTTCTTCAAAAGGGAGTTGATACTTGCCTAAAACTTCCCATCTTCGGGTATATATACTTTCTCCATAAATTTCATCTCCACCTCTAAATTCGGGGGTCCATTGTAATTCTCCTCCCCATCTATCTTCATAAAAAAAGCGACCGGCCAATGAGAGTATCCGTGATTTTTTTCTAGTGAAGTTCCATTTTTGAAATATGGATATTCGGTCTTGTAAAGTAAGATCTGTGAAATTGTCTCCATTATTATCAATCGGGTTATCATATTTAAAATAATTGATACCTAACAAAAGACTTATTTTTTTACTTACGTTTACTTTGGTTCCCACATCAAGATTGTATTCTCCCCAATCAGTTATAAAGCTATCTCCAGAAAAAATTGGTGCGGTAAGGTTGTTTTTGGTAATGATATTTATTAATCCACCAACAGCTTCACTGCCATAAAGAGTAGAAGCAGGCCCTTTTACAATTTCAATTTGTTCGATGAGAGAATTTGGTATGCCAGATAACCCGTAAACAGTTCCGAGTCCGCTAACAATGGGCATGCCGTCTATCAATACAAGAGTATATGGCCCTTCAAGACCATTTATATGAATATCACCAGTGTTGCAAACACTACAATTAATTTGTGGTCGTACACCATTTACATTCTGTAGCGCTTCGAAAATACTTGCTGTTGGGTTTTTTTTGAAAAATGAGGGCTTGTATACCTCAACTGGTACGGGACTTTCAAGCCTGCTTACAGGTTTCATAGTTCCGGTGACTACCATTTCGTCTAAAGATTCAATCGAAGGTTTTAGGTCGATATTTATGAACTGTTCCTGTTCTTTTTTTACAACAATTGATTGGCTAAAGGGTATATAGCCTATGGTAGAAGCTATAAGTGTATATTTTCCAGGAGGAATATTTTTTAATTCAAACCCTCCATTTTCATTAGATGAAGTGCCTAATTCAGTGTTCTTTAAATAAATATTTACGAACGGGGCAGGTGAGTTTTCAGATGTTACAGAACCAGAAAGGGTTACTTC
The DNA here is from genome assembly GCF_900167935.1 of Maribacter arcticus. Taxonomy (GTDB): domain Bacteria; phylum Bacteroidota; class Bacteroidia; order Flavobacteriales; family Flavobacteriaceae; genus Maribacter; species Maribacter arcticus. The sequence continues at coordinate 251,980 of NZ_FUYL01000005.1, forward strand.
TTGTGAGTAAGTACTCGAAAAAGTTACAATAGAAGCCACTAAAATAATAATTCTAAACATCTAAAAATAAATTTAGACAAAGCTAAAAAATTGTTTTTACGTATAAAAATGTATTTTTGTTATTATATTATTTTGAAATGACCTTATCAGAAGAAGATTATATAAAAGCGATTTATCATCTAAGTCAAATAGATAGTAAATCAGTGGCTACCAATGCTATTGCAGAACAAATGAAGACGAAGCCATCGTCTGTGACCGATATGGTAAAAAAATTATCAGAGAAGTCATTAGTAAAATATAAGAAGTACCAAGGGGTATCACTTTCTGAAAAAGGTAGACTCGTGGCACTTTCCATTATACGTAAGCATCGCCTTTGGGAAGTTTTTTTGGTGGATAAGCTTAATTTTTCTTGGGATGAGGTTCATGAGGTGGCAGAGCAATTAGAACATATAAAGAGTGATGCTTTAATTGATAAATTAGATGCTCATTTAGGATTTCCGAAGGTAGACCCACATGGTGATCCGATACCAAATAAAGAAGGATTTTTCACTAAGTCTGTGAAAAAATTAATTAGTGAATTACCTATTTTAAGTGAAGGTGTATGTGTTGGTGTAAATGATTCTTCTGTTACTTTTTTAAAGTTTTTGGATAAGAATAATATTGCTTTAGGCGATACATTTAAAATTTTGGATAGAGAAGAATTCGATGGTTCTGTTACCATTTCAACAAGAGCTGGCTCTATTCGAATTTCAGAACAGATAGCATCAAATTTATTTTTAGAGATTGTAGATGAGGAGTAAAAATTTTAACCAGTAAGATTTTCATTTTATGGAACAAATAATCAGATATTTCGAATCTATAGACCCAGTTTTAGCTGCATTTTATGCTACGTTATTTACTTGGGGGCTAACTGCTGCTGGTGCTGCATTGGTGTTTTTGTTTAAAACCCTAAATCGTGCAGTTTTAGATGGTATGCTTGGTTTCACCGGGGGTGTTATGGTGGCTGCCAGTTTTTGGAGCCTGTTGGCGCCAGGTATTGAAATGAGTCCTGGTGAGGGGTTTGTAAAAGTAATTCCGGCTGCTGTTGGTTTTCTACTTGGGGCTGCATTCATTTTCGGCTTGGATAAAATACTACCGCATTTGCACATAAATTTTAAGGAAAGTGAAGCGGAAGGAGTAAAGACGCCTTGGCATAGAACAACCTTGCTTACCTTAGCTATAACCCTTCATAACATTCCGGAAGGATTGGCCGTTGGTGTACTTTTTGGAGGAGTAGCAGCGGGTTTTGATGGCGCCACTATAGGTGGTGCGGTCGCACTTGCACTTGGTATCGGTTTACAGAACTTTCCTGAAGGTTTCGCCGTTGCCATGCCTTTAAGAAGACACGGACTTAGTAGAACCAAAAGCTTTATGTTTGGTCAAGCATCTGCATTAGTAGAACCAATAGCAGCTGTATTAGGTGCTTGGGCCGTAATGACCTTTCAGCCTATTTTGCCTTACGCTCTTTCATTTGCGGCAGGAGCCATGATTTTTGTTGTGGTTGAAGAGGTAATACCTGAAACACAGCAAGATAAATACACAGATATTGCGACAATGGGTTTCATCGGTGGTTTTATTATTATGATGACTTTAGACGTAGGTTTAAGTTAGAATTTGTAGAATACAATTACACGCAATAAACCGTCAAAAGTGTTTTTCACTGCCACAGTAATTTAATAGCACTTTTACCGTTTAAGCAATTAGAGATTATAACAATATACGTTTAAGAATATATGCGCTTGACTAAGAATCATTGGGTTTGGTCAGTTATGTTAATAGTAACTGTAATTCTCTGTGCTGTAATTTTAATATTGCATTTTAAAAACTGGATTAGTTCTGATAATGAAAGTCTAAAGTTGAGGTCAGGTTTTTATCATGTTGAAATTCCATATAGTGACTTAGATAGCGTTTTGTTGATCGACAGAATGCCTCCGATGGAGCGTTTAAATGGTTTTTCGGCACTTGAAAAAGAGAAAGGGGTTTTTAGGGAATTTAAAGATTCGCTAACAAATAAAAAAGTTCATGTATTTGTCGATAACATCAGCCAGCAGAAAGTAAAATTGGTATACGAAGATTCGGTTTATTTATATTTCAACCTGAAGGATTCGGTAGAAACTATTAATCTTTTAGATGATTTAACCGCCAAAATGAATACTCTTCGAATACCCAATTAATTGATTAATTCTTAGGTTTAAGTTTTTTAGCAGATAGAGAGACTATGGCATCAAAATTGGAATTACTTATAAAATTGAATTTTTAAAGTATGATACATAAGAATTTCTTATTACTCTTCCTTTTTGTAGTGATTTCAAATATGATTAATGCACAGCATAGTCTTAGTTTGAATATTGATGGTATAACTTCAGAAGAAGGAAATATTTGTTTCGCTATTTATACCAATGAAAGTTCTTTTTTAAAGTTTGATAAAGTATTCAAATCTGGCTCAGGTAAAGCTGTAAAAGGGAGTACCGCTTTTCAAATAACCGATTTGCCAGATGGTGACTACGCTATTGCAATTTTCCACGATGCAAATGGTAATAAAAATTTAGATACGAATATACTCGGCATTCCTAAAGAACAAATTGCCTTTTCGAAAGGTAAAATGAAAATGTTCGGTCCGCCAAAATTTGAAGAGTGCGTATTTACTTTGAATTCTAATATGGAAATGAAAATTAGCCTTCAGTAACTTACTATTTTTATTACTCCGTTCGATCCTTGAGAACCATAACTGGCAGCATCTGCACCTGTTAAAATGGTGATTTTTTTCACATTGTAATTTTCAATAATCTCGTTGATGGAATGAAAAGAATTGCCAATTACTTGATTGTTTAGAACGTATAAAGGTTCTTGATTTCCTGCTGATGCAAATGAATTAGCCGTTTTATTTATGACAGGTAAATTATTATGAAGTACAACGCCACGCATTTGAGTTATACGTTGTAATAAAGATATGTTCGCTCTATTTCTATCTTTTAATTCATCATTTAATGATGTGGAATTCGAACTGGCATTTGACTTTTTTAATGTACCACAACTACCTAAAATAACAATTGCTGCTATTAATAAAACCGATACTAACTTTTTCATATTTGTAGTATATTGTATGTGTTAATGTATGAATTTAAAAGGCAATGACAGTATCTTTGAGATAAAAACAGAATGGTTTTAGTATCACAGTTGATAGGGGCGTTGTTAGGTTTGTTGGCGGTAGTATTTGGTGCTTTTGGCGCCCATTTACTAAAAAAATTATTTACCGTTGATCAGTTAAATAGTTTTGAAACAGGGGTTAAATATCAAATGTACCACGCTTTAGTAATTTTGATGTTAAGCTTTAATTTTAACCTTGAAAGCTCTTTAGAGAAGAATATGATGTTCTGTTTTATTTTAGGAACTTTTCTTTTTTCTTTTAGTATTTACGGATTGTGTATTAGCGCAGCTAAAGGTAAGAAACTCAAAATTCTTGGTCCAATTACTCCACTGGGCGGACTCTTTCTCGTGATAGGTTGGGGATTATTACTTTATCACTTCATTAAAAATTTCATCTAAGTTTATTGTGAAGATGTAGAGGTAAATTCTTTTATAGCGGTATTTGGTTCCATAATAGCATATCCTTTCCAGAATTCAGGGTCATATTTGGGCATATACGTGGGTGATACGGCATTATTTTCTGTGAAAGAATCAAAAGTAGCCTGACTAATACTTTCCGATTCAAAAATGATTATTTCATTTTTTACTACGTTATTAAAAACAAAGTCCATATCACCAGATAGTTCGTTTTGTTTATTTCTGCCTTTAACTACTTTGTTCTTTTCAATTATTTTTAGAGGTCTTCTAATGCCGAATCGTTCACCTGTTTCAGATTCTAAGTATCGTAGACCATAAAATCCATTGGCGCCTTTATTGTAAATTATTTTTCCTTTTGAAAGATACTTGTTAGCTGAAATTCCTAATAAATTGAATTTTTTAACAGGCTTCATATTTGTATAATCTACTTGAAGTAAGGCAAAATCATCTGCATTTACATACAATGTGCCTCCATAATCGGCAGAACCACTTGGTTGAAATGAGATAACATATACAGCATCATTTCCCAAATAAGTAAATTCTTGTAATGTGAAATCATATTTTCTAGATTTCGATATAAAGTTTAAATCTGAATCTTCTTGTGTAGGTAGTGTACCTAAAATACGGGCTAAATTATTCCTTCTCCATTTACCATAATTTTTTTGTTCCTCTTCCTTATTTTTCTTTTTTTCTTCAAGCTCTTTATTAACTGCTGCAACATCTGTAGAGTCCATATCTTCTTCAAATAGCTGGTTAACTTCATCAGTATCTATTTTGAATGACAATAGTCCAGACTTAATCTTAAAATATGACCCTGGCTTTACATTGTCTTTAAGAATTTCATTGAATTTTTCTTCTAACTTTTCATAATCTATCTCGGTGTCTTTGTCGAATAGTTTTGATGCTTTTAATAAATCTAGCTTTTGTACTTCAGTATCATAATTGCCATACAGGTCACCTACTATTTCAGAATAATAGCTATCATTTTTGGGGACACTCGATATTACACTATCTATAAATTGCTGGTTTAAAACGTCAATTGAAGATTTTTTGACTTTAAAATTGCTTTGTGTCCAACGATTAAAACTAGACTCTCTATGAAAAAGTCTTTTTTTAGTGAGGTCATTGCTATAATTTTTTTCAAGGTTGTCCTCTACCAAATTCATTATTTCATCGGCCGTATAATTCTTGTTAGATACAATAACCTCTTTAAGCTCAATAGCTTTTGGTTTAAGTAAAATTCTATTGGTGTTGAATTCTGAAATCGGTTTGGCAAGGGTTTCATAACCCATTGAAGAAATAATTAAGGAGTCAGCTTCTGTAATAGTTTCGTTTAATATAAAATTGAAGTTTCCTTCTTCATTAGTAATTACTCCTTTTTCTTTTAATTGAACGGTAGCGTAGGGTATGGGTTGTTGGCTTACACTATCTATTACAAATGCACTTAAACTCTGGGCATTAGCAGTAAAAATGTTGGCGATTAAAATAGTAAAAAAGGCAAAGAGTAGTTTTTTTGTATTCATAGGTTCAATTATTGCAATGCAATCTAGACGAACCAATGTAAGAAACGTTACAGTTTTAGAAACCGTTAGGAGTGTTTTAGAATTTATTTAACTAAAACTTAAAACTTGTTGAATGTATAATGAAAAATAAATCATATTTAATGGCAGCCACAATCATCTTGCCCACATGCTTTTGAGCTTGACTTTTTGCTTGACCAAATTGATTTAGGAAGAAAAAATTTGGCAACTATATAACCCACGGATATTGCTAGTGTTATGTAAACTAATATGTGTTGTAAAGTGTCCATTTTATTTTAATAATTGATATGCAATAAAAGCAACAATATACGCAAAAAGACTCATAAAAACTAGTTGCCCTGCTGGCCATTTCCAAGAATTTGTCTCTCTTTTTACTACAGCCAAAGTACTCATACATTGCATGGCAAAAGCATAGAATAAAAGAAGTGAAATACCAGAAGCCAAATTAAAAAGCGGTTTTTTAGTTATTGGGTTAACTTCTGCAGCCATTCTGTTTTTAATAGTTTCTTCCTCATCATTACCTACGCTGTAAATTGTTGCAAGGGTGCCTACAAAAACTTCCCTTGCGGCAAAAGAAGTAAGTACTGCAATGCCTATTTTCCAATCATAACCCAATGGTCTTACAATAGGTTCTATTGCTTTACCCATATAGCCCATGTAAGAATGTTCTAGTTTATAGCTTGCAATCTCTTGGCTTAAGGCGCGCTCTTCAAGTTCTTTCTGTTGCATTGCTGCAGAATCTGCATCTATTTCTAAACTAGTATTTAATCCGTCTTGGTTGTTTTCAAAATAAAATTCACTATGGCTGCTAAAACCTTGTTCTTTAACCCTATTGGTTACAATTGTTTCTGCATTTTTAAATTCATCAGAAAATCCGTTAGAACCTAGAAACCAAAGAATAATTGAGATGGCAAGAATAATTTTACCTGCTCCAAAAACAAAGCTTTTAGTCTTTTCAAGAACTGTATAACCAACATTTTTTAATAAGGGTAATTTGTAATTGGGCATTTCAACTACAAAAAACGATTTACTCTTAATTTTTAATATCTTATTTAAGATAAGCGCCGAAAAAATGGAAGCCCCAAAACCTAATAGGTACAAAAGCATAAGGGTCATCGCTTTGTAGCTTAAACCTAGTAGGCTACCTTCAGGAATGACCAATGCGATAATAATCAAATAAACAGGTAGTCTGGCAGAGCACGTTGTAAAAGGAACAACCAATATGGTAATAAGCCTTTCTTTCCAGTTTTCTATTGTTCTCGTAGCCATTACCGCGGGTATTGCGCAGGCAGTACCAGAAATTAAAGGCACAACACTTTTACCGCTTAAACCAAAAGGACGCATTATTCTATCCATTAAAAAAACCACCCTACTCATATAGCCCGTCTCTTCAAGTAATGCTATAAAAAGGAATAAGAAAGCTATCTGTGGAATGAATATAACGATACCACCAATACCCGCTAAAATACCTTCTGCGATAAGGTTGGTGAAAACTCCTGGTGGTAATGTATCTTTTACCCATTCTGTGGCAGAGGCAAAGAAACCATCAATCAAATCCATAGGGTATTCACTCCATCCATAAATGGCTTGGAAAATAGTCAATAGAATTAATAAGAATATGACGTATCCAAATACTTTATGGGTCAATACTTTATCTAAAGTTGCCCTAAAGCCTTTGGCAGCATTAACATCGACCTTATAGGTCTCTTTTAAAATTCCATTAATAAACTGGTATCTTAAAATGGTCTCTTTTTGTTGAAGCCGCTTAAGTTCAGATTTCGATTTGGTTGCAAAAGAGGAGGCGTCTTTAAATAACTTCTTTTCTAAAGGCATGAAATTGACATCTTGTGTGATGACTAACCATAATTTGTAAACATCCTCTTTAGGAAATGTCTCTCGAAGTTTCTCAAAATATTCTGGGGCAATTACAGAGGTATCTACGTTTTGTACCTTAGAAAGATTCTTGTAATCTGCAATTAACTCCCTAAGCTTTTCAATACCTGTTTCTTTTCGGGTACTGACTAAAGCTATTTTGCAATTTAATTTCTTTTCTAATAAATCTATATCTATCGTAATGCCTTTGCGTGACATACGGTCGGCCATATTGATGACTAAAATGGCAGGTATTTTTAAATCTTTTATTTGTGTAAAAAGCAGAAGGTTTCTCTTTAGATTCTCTACATCAGAAATGACAACGGCAACGTCTGGGTGGTCTTTGTCATTTTTATTTAAGAGAAGTTCTACAGCTACACTTTCATCTAATGAGGTGGTATTTAAACTATAGGTGCCAGGTAAATCTAATATGTGTGCTTTAACACCTCTTGGTAATTTGCAAATACCTTCTTTTTTCTCAACCGTAATACCAGGATAATTACCAACCTTTTGATTGAGACCGGTTAACTGATTAAAAACAGATGTTTTACCTGTGTTAGGATTCCCTATTAAGGCTACATTAATTTGTTTGCTCATACGACCGCATTGTCTTCAATGATTTCAAGCGCTATATGAAGTGCCATTTCTCTTCTAATGGCAATATGAGATCCATTTACATTAATATATATAGGATCTTTTAATGGTGCTACTTGTACAAGTTCTACTAAATTACCAGGCAAACAACCTAGTTCAAGTAATTTTATAGGCAAAAAATCTTCGGTGAATTCTTTAATAATTCCCTTTTGGCCTCTTCTTAAGTCTGCAACGGTAGTTTCCAATCTTTATTTAGATTCATTATAAGTAAGGCAAAAGTAAAGGAAATATTTTAATTAGGGATTAATATCCTCTTAAAAAAAGCGGACTTTCTATGCCTTATGTTTGTAGTATTCGATTTATTCTTGATAGGATGCCCTTAGGATATTAAGGTCGGTCAAAAGTTGTTTTATATCTTCTTTATTGGTGCCGTCGTAAAAACCACGTATTCGCTTTTGTTTATCGACAAGGATGAAATTTTCGGTATGTATCATATCGAAAGGTCCACCATCACCATCGGTCTTAACAGCCAAATAAGACTTACGTGCAAGGTCATAAATTTGTTTTTTATCACCGGTAAGTAAATTCCATTTAGTATCATCCACACCTTTTTCAAGAGCATATTTCTTTAACTGAGCTACCGAATCTATTTCTGGGGTTACCGAATGAGATAAAAGTAGCACGTCATCATCATTAATAATCTCTTGTTGTATATCTGCCATGTTTTTGGTCATAATTGGGCAGATGGTGGGGCAAGTAGTGAAAAAGAAATCGGCTATATAAATTTTATCCTTGTAATCTTCTTGAGTAATAATGTCTCCGTTTTGGTTAGTCAACGAAAAATCTGCTATGGTATGGTACTTTCTAATATGTTGTATTTCTTCCGGCACCAATTCTGAATTTACCATGGCTGGCGAATAAACAGGAAGTAATTTTCTTGGAACCAAGGCATTGTAAAAAAGATACACGATAACTCCTGAAATTAATAAGAGTACCAAACCAAAAAACTTGAATTTAGCGAAAAAAGACCGCATGCTTTTTTTTGTAAAGGTACGTTAGGGTACATTAGCTTTCAAATGAATTAGAGGCTTAAGCTGATAAATTATTCTTAAAATATCTCGACCTTAACGTGTTTCTTTTTTTAAGCGGATGTAAAAATGTACTTTTGTCCGATTTTAATTTTCAGGAAAAAAGAATGAGCCCCATAATTATAAAGACGATACAATTTTTTTTAAGCCTTTCTATACTAATAGTTTTACATGAGTTAGGTCATTTTATACCCGCAAAATATTTTAAAACAAGAGTTGAAAAATTCTATTTGTTTTTTGATGTGAAATTTGCGCTTTTCAAGAAAAAAATAGGAGATACAGAATATGGTATCGGTTGGTTGCCTTTAGGTGGTTATGTGAAGATATCGGGTATGATCGATGAAAGCATGGATAAAGAAGCCATGGCTGAAGAACCAAAGGAGTGGGAATTTCGAAGCAAGCCAGCTTGGCAACGTTTAATTATCATGTTAGGTGGTGTTACTGTCAATTTCGTTCTTGCCGTTATAATTTTTATTGGTTTAGCGTTTACTTACGGAGAGCAATATATTTCAAATGATGGTCTAAAAGATGGTGTCTGGGTAACAGATACAACCTTAGGAGATGCGTTAGGTGTTAAAACAGGAGACCGATTTGTTGCAATTGATGGTAAAGAGGTAGAGAATCTTCAAACAATACCATACGAACTGGTTTATGGTGAAAAATTCACTATTGAAAGAGATGGTAGTAATATAGATAAAGAGGTACCAGTAGATTTTATTGAAACGATATCAGAAAATAGAGATCAAGCTCAATTTATTAAACCAAGATTACCTTTCGTAATTAGTCAAATACCAGCAGAGTCGCAAAATGTAGCTTCTGGTTTTGAACCTGGCGATGTGCTTACTAGTATTTCAGGAACTCAGGTTGCTTATCAAGATCAAGTATTTCCAATTCTTGAATCTAAAAAAGGATTAACTATTGACGTTATTGTAAATCGTAAAGGAACAGAAATACCATTAAAAGCTAAAATATCAGAAGATGCAAAATTCGGACTGATGATTGGTTTGACAACAACTGATGCAGAGGAACAAGGATATTTAAAAATAAAAACAACGGACTATACTTTTTTAGAGTCTATACCTGCTGGATGGAATAAAGGGGTTAAAACCCTTACCGATTACATTAAGGGTATGAAGAAGATATTCAACCCAGATACAGGCGCGTATAAAGAGGTTGGGGGTTTTGCTGCTATTGGTGGTATGTTTCCTGATACTTGGAACTGGCCTGCATTTTGGGCTACAACAGCCTTTATATCTATTATTTTAGCGTTTATGAACATATTACCTATTCCTGCTTTAGATGGTGGGCATGTAATGTTTTTGTTATATGAAATGGTGACTGGTAGAAAGCCAAGTGATAAGTTTTTAGAGTATGCACAAATCACCGGATTCTTTATTTTAATAGCACTTTTACTGTTCGCAAATGGTAACGATGTATACAAATGGTTATTTAAATAAAAAAACAGCATTTATTTATTTGGCGAGTTTCAAAAAACTACTATATTTGCACCCGCTTTAGGAAACTAAAACGGGTTATTTTCCTCCTTAGCTCAGTTGGTTAGAGCATCTGACTGTTAATCAGAGGGTCCTTGGTTCGAGCCCAAGAGGGGGAGCTACTAGCAGCAAAGGCTTCGCAGAAATGCGGAGCCTTTCTTTTTTGCCTAGGGTGAAACAATGGTGAAACACATTTAGTTTGCATATATCTTCCTATCTTCATGGACGGCTTTCGTGCAGTTATGAAATCTTCCTTTAAAAATACGATTATTTTGCTTTTCCGAAGCATCGACAAAATAGTTTTCGATCTACAGCGAACGGGCAAGCAATGGAAAAATATGAAAGTACCGCATTGGGCCGTTCTTTTTTTCGTGGTCGGAACTTACTTACTGATACTTTGGCAGCTTTGGCCATTTATATCGGCCTCAGAAGAACCTTTCTTCAGCTATTTCGGTATAGTCATGACCGCTATCTTCACCATACTATTCTTGATTTTCACCAAAATCTATGTTTCACAATTCCTGGATTACAAAAGTCCATATCTGGTTCAAACCAAAACGAGGCCTGTCGGCACCGAGTCGATAGCTCCGCCCATCCGTTTTTCGCAACTAGTGCATTCGATGGATTATACGAGCTCGAACCTGTTCAAGAATTACCTCAGGACCAGCGAGACCGATTTCAAGCGTTTCGCAGAGGGCAAGGTACCGAGCGACAAAATTGTTTGGCTACCGATTACGGATAGGAAACTGCCCAACTTTAGGTTGTTCTTCGAGTTCCTGAACCATATCTCCGAGGAGAACCTGGAAGGCTACTATGGGGAGAACCTTCTAAGGCTCTGTACCTATATCAAAACAATCTTCATGTCAAAGGATACCGAATGGACGGTAAAGCAGCTACAGAAGTCCCATTCGAGCTGGAAGAACTGCAACCCGAAACGACGAATGGACCTCAGAATCGATGTAGAGAACCAGTTCCTGTCCACGGTAGTAAATAAAATGTAAATGAAACCAAAGGAAAGGGGAGGAGGGCCTTCCTTTACTTGATTTCGTTGAGGATTACCATCAAATTGCTTTCAAATAGTTCCATGTACCTACCATGGAATACAAGTTAAAACTAACACGAAAGCATTATGAACAAACAGAACTCCTCCCTTGTACGATTACTACTTGATAAGATAGACCACCTTGACGAGGCCACCCTGGTCAAGAAAAAGGTGTTCAACGTGACCAACCTACAGATGTATACGGGTTGGAGCCTTTCCAAGATCTATAAGCTTACATCGGCACGTTTGATACCGTTCTCCAAGCCGACCAACGGTTCGCTTTTCTTCGAAAGGGAGAAAATAGAACAATGGCTGCTCCAAAACCCTTCCTATACAGAGGACGAGATAGAGGGAAGGGTCAACGACCATCTTAAAAAGCACCAACGGAACAATTCCTAATACTACCCTATGAAGGCCACCGACAGAAACTTTCAAGGGATATGGATTCCGAAACGCATCTACTTGAACCAAGAGGTGAACTGGTACGCCAAGATCCTTTTTCTGGAGATACATAGTTTTACCGAGCACGGCAAGGAATGCTATATGTCCAACAAGTACATAGCCACTTTTCTAAAGATATCCGAACGGCAGGTCTCCAGGTATATTACCGAACTGAAGACGGTAGGTTGGATAGCCGAAGTATCCTTTGACGGAAGAAGGCGGTTCCTAAAAAGCACCTTGGAGTTCAGCTTTCGAAAGGGCGAGCCTGCTAAGACAAAAGTGTCTAGGCAGCATGGACAAAGCTATCGTGGCAGCCACGACAAAAATGTCCAGTATATAAAACAAGGAACAAAACAAGACATAAAATCAATTACTTCCTTAAAAGGAAAAATAGGAAATAGAAGTCCAATACTGGAATAGGGATGATGAAAAAAAGGTTATCCATGCCGTTGAAAAGAAAAAAAGAACCGGTTACGCCGCTATGTTCACCGGAGCTTTTCAAAAAGGTCTTTTTCAAGGCCGCACAGAAATTCTATGCGGAAAACGACCTTGACTTTGGGGTGGACATCGATAACAAAAATTTTCTTGGGCATTTCTGCAGGTACTGGAACAGGGAAACCGCATTTGAAATGATGGAGAACATTTCGCTCAAGAAAGGGCTATTGGTCTTCGGGTCCTATGGCACCGGAAAGACCACAAGTTTCAGGATCATTCAAAACTTGGCCAAACATTATGGGGTCAAGGAGCTGTGGTTCCCATCCATTTCCGCACAAGAGGTAGTGGATAGGTTCAATATGGAAAAGAACAAAGAAGATGTGATACGGGATTATTCCAAAGGCACCTTCTTGTTCGATGACCTTGGCTCGGAGACAGCGGGAAACAACATTTACCAATATGGAAAGGAGGATGTGTTCGTAAGGATACTGCTCAACCGCTACCGGAACTTTGAGAACCTGGGGACCAAAACCCATATCACCACTAACTTGAGCCAAAAACAAATTGAGGAGCGCTACGGCAAACAATTGGCGGACCGTTTCGTTGAAATGTTCAATCTGTTGAAATTGGATGGTCCGAGCAGAAGAAAATAAAAGTCGAATCAAGTCCAAAGTAGTGCTTGGAAAAATCAATAGAATATTAATAATTAAAGAGGTATTCCGTTGGGAAGTGAAACGGAACAAAGGAATAGCAAGAGGATAACACGCTGGCGCGATGTTATGATATTTAAACAATTGAAATTCAGGTGTTTAAAAATTATTCCTTTTTGTTCTATGGTCTAATTTGCAACAAATGGAGCGGTAGCCCCAGTAACATTGAAATAATTTACAGTAAACTGTTTTTCTTGACATCGAATCAATAGGGCTAAACAATTAAAAATCAATACGTTGGCAACAATGATAAATTATTAAGGATTTCGGTATTGCGTCAAATCCCAACATAAACCGTAGGAAAGCCCATAAACCTGATACTTATTTACTGTAACGACTATGGAAAATACAAGAAAAAGCACTTTCTCGGCAATAAGCCTCAATAGGATAACGGCCCAGCGTTTCCGGGACTATTCGAAGACGGTGACAAGGTCACATTCGGAGACCATGGATGCCATGATCGATTTCTTCGAAAGGACGAGGATATCCCCAAAGAGCGAAGTGATGATTGGTTTTATAAAGTTCCAGAACTATATGATTGGCCGCTTTGATTATCTGGAAGAAATGCTTCGCACCATGGAGCGAGAACAGTTACGGCCGACACACGACATGCTCAAAAGTCTGTTCGATGGCACTGCACTGCATAAGAGACCGGAACAACCCTTGCTGGTCGATAGGGCATCCGTCAAAATGACCAGAGAAGAATGGAATATGGAAGAGGGGAAAGTTTCGTTTGAAAAACACCATGAGATTATAAAGGCGAGGGGCAAGGACAGTCGAACCTTTAAAAAGGTCCTTGATAGTATTACCAAAATTGAACCGACCTTCGGAAAACCTTATTTAAAAATGGAACTGGATGAAGCTGAACTAAAGTACATCCGACAACAGTTGAATCCAAAATAGATACTACCACGATTCAAGTAAAAGTAAGATGCGCCCTATGCGGTTTTTGCTTTACGTTTATCTACCGGAACACTACAAAAACCGCACAGGATCCTTGCGCGGTCAAGTTATGGTAAGATTTGGGGGATTTAGCTTAATGTGAAAATTAGGATGCTAATTGAAAGTCTAAATAAAGGTGGGATTAAACACGAATAGTTCAATTAAGCCTTAATAGGCTTAATTGAACTTTAAGCAGTAAAATGTAATTCCGAAAAACGTTCGTTTTAGATTTCAATTAAATTGTATTCTAAAATATATTTTAACACGAGGAAAAGATGGTTTAAGTTAACGCTATGCGTTCTATGAAATAATAATTATACAGTGAACTATACTAAAACCTATATGAATTTCGAAAGCATTGGTTTCGCAGGCGTAAAGGGCATCATTACCATTTGCCCGCCAATTGGGACTAGAGGATATTACACTCGAGTTAATCCTATATGGTGGAGCAATTACATAACCGCTCGGAACAACTCCAAAGAAACGCAGCAGTGTCGTTCACTAGGTTAAAACTGTCGATTACAGATTTGGAGTCTTATAAAAAGGTTAACAATCCTAAATTTGCTCTTTCATCTAATTTAAAACCAATGACAAGAACAATTCTAGTTTTACCCCTACTTTTTTTTGCAATTTTTTCCTTCGGACAAAGTGAAAATAAAAGTTTTGTTGTAAAACATACCACAGCAATTATAGAACCTGATGGTGTCCTTGACGAACCAATTTGGGAAACTACCGAAAGTGCTAGTGCCTTTAATCAATATTTTCCGCTCGATACCGTACAAGCACAAAACCAATCAGAAATTAAAATTTTGTATGATGATAAAAACCTGTATATAGGTATAAAAGCTTACTCTATTGGCAAGAACTATGCACTACAATCTTTAAAGCGCGATTTTAAAGGGAGTGGTAATGACAGCTTTTCATTGCTTTTTGACACCTACAACGATGGCACCAATGCGTTTTTATTTGGTATTAATCCGCAAGGTGTGCTTAGAGAAGGACTCATTTCGAACGGAGGTACTGACGTCAACAATTTGGATCTTTCTTGGGACGTAAAATGGCAAGGAGACTCCAAAATTTACGATGACTATTTTACTACCGAAATGATTATACCATTAACCTCTTTAAAATTTGAGGAAGGGGCAACTAAATGGAGATTAAATAGCTATCGTATTGATACCCAATCAAATGAGCGTAGCAGTTGGGTTAGAATTCCACAAAATCAATCGATTACCAATCTAGCATTTATGGGTGAAATGGTTTTCGAAAACCCCCTAGGTAAATCTAAAAGTCCGCTTGCCATTATACCATATATCAATGCCGTATCGCAAAAAGATTTTAAAACCAATGAAGGTTTTAATAACTTAAAAGTGGGTGGGGATGCCAAGGTTGCTATTGGCAATAGTTTGAATTTAGATTTGACATTAAATCCAGATTTTTCACAAGTAGAAGTTGACGATCAAATAACAAATTTAACGCGCTTCGAAGTTTCGCTTCCTGAGAAAAGGCAGTTTTTTATTGATAATAGCGATCTATTCGCAAGTTTTGGAGATGGACGCGATGCGAATCCGTTTTTCTCTAGGCGCATCGGTATCGCTAGAGATACGGCAGGTAATTCCATAGAAAATAAAATTATTGGTGGTGTTCGTTTAAGTGGAAAATTGACTAAAGACCTGAGAATAGGTGTTTTGAATATTCAGACGGCCAAAGATGAAGAAAATGAAATTCCCTCCAACAACAATACCATGATAGCCCTTCAGCAAAGAGTTTTTTCGAGGTCAAATATTGGAGTGTTCTATATCAATAGGCAATCATTTGAAAAGAATGACTTTGTTGATCGGGAAGATGAATACAACAGGGTGGTTGGTCTTGATTATAATTTGGCATCTAAAGATAATACGTGGACTGGTAAAATGTATGCCCACAAGTCTTTTCAGCCCGATGATAATGCAGGTAATATATCTGCAGGAGCAAATCTTAGATATAACTCTAGAAAATATAACTTCTACGTTAAAGGACTTTCGATAGATGAAGATTTTTCATCTGATTTGGGCTTTATCCAAAGAACAGGAACTTTCAAAGGGCTTGTAAGTGCTGAGCGTGTTTTTTGGCCAAATAAAGGTATCATTCAAAATCACGGATTTCGATTTTTCCCTATTCTTTTTTGGGATCCTAGTATGGATTTTAAAAACACCGATTATGATCTTATGAGTTCTTGGAAAGCAACTTTTAAAGATCAATCACAGTTCGAGATAGAACTAACGAATAGTTTTACCTTTCTATTTGACAGTTTTGACCCTACCAACACGGATGGTGCATTAGAACTACCTGGCGATCAAGGCTATCATTATAATAGTGTAAAATTTGGCTATCAATCAGATATGCGAAAACGTTTTGCTTTTGAAGCGGGCTCTCAGATTGGTCAGTTTTACAACGGAAAACGTTTTTCTGTAAATAGTATGATGACCTTGCGCTTTCAGCCAAAAGTCTTTCTTTCACTAGTTTTAAATTATGATCAAATTACATTGCCAGACCCTTACGCAAGTGCTGATATTTGGTTGATAAGTCCAAAAATTGATGTCACTTTTAGTAAGTCTATTTTTTGGTCCACATTAATTCAGTATAGTAATCAAAAAGACAACTTAGGGTTTAATTCAAGATTACAATGGCGTTTTGCTCCGCTCTCAGATTTGTTCATTGTCTATAATGATAATTACTTCGTGAATAGTTTTCAGCCTAAAACCCGATCTATCAATTTGAAATTAACCTATAGGTTTAATCTTTAATAATAAGGCTTTAACAACGCTGAGTTCAACCCGTAAGTGTGTTGCACTTATTACTTGAATTTAGATTTCAATTAATTCTATTCTAAAAATATATTTTAACGCAAGGAAAAGATGGTTTAAGTTAACGCTATGCGTTCTATGAAATAATAATTATACAGTGAACTATACTGCAAAAGAACATCATTACCATTTGCCCGCCAATTGGGACTAGAGGATATTACACTCGAGTTAATCCTATATGGTGGAGCAACTGCCTTCGCCTTCGTGATTCATATTGCTTGATTACATAACCGCTCGGAACAACTCCAAAGAAACGCAGCAGTGTCGTTCACTAGGTTAAAACTGTCGATTACAGATTTGGAGTCTTATAAAAAGGTTAAATAGAATATTTTTAGACATTCGCATACTACCGTAATAATCAAAATAAATCAGGAAGGGATAGAAAAAAAATTATTCCTAGTACTTCTAATTTCAGGAGTTTTTTTGACCAGCTGTTCCAAAAAATTCACAACCGAACAAAAAGACGGCTACGTTCAGGTCTCAAATAGAGATGGAAGTACCTTAGTCTATCATCCTGAATCTGATGTGCAATCAAACATATATAGTTAATAAAGTAATTTTCATGAAATCATAAACATTAGCTCAAAATGGAATTTAAATAACACCCTTAATCGAACTGTAGAAGTTGGTATAGAAATTTGACACGAAAAAAATATTCAATTAATCAAAAATTACTTATATGAGATCGGTAACTATTATTCTTATTGCTTCCTTTTCCGTTTTTACATCTGTTTTGTTTTCACAAACAGCATTAGTTGACTTGTCAAACATTAAAAGGAAGTGGCTGGATATAACCTATGCAAATTTATCGCCAGCTGAAAAATTAGATATCTATTTGCCTGATGATGGGGATGGACCTTTCCCTGTCATTATTAGTATTCACGGTGGGGGGTTTATGTTTGGTGATAAAGCCGATGAGCAACTCAACCCAATGCTTAAGGGGTTGAACCATGGATATGCCATTGTTTCAATTAACTATCGAATGAGTGGCGAAGCGATATTTCCTGCAAATATCAATGATGTAAAAGCTGCGATACGTTGGGTTAAAGCAAATGCAGCTGAATACAAATTTAGCCCAAAACGAATCGCTTTATGGGGTGGATCGGCAGGAGCTAATTTGGCTGCTTTGGCAGGGACTTCAGGCGATGTAAAGGAATTGGAAGATATGAGTATGGGCAATGCAAAGCAATCGAGCAGGGTGATGGCTGTAGTAGATTGGTTTGGGCCAACCAATTTTTTATTAATGGATGAGCAACTAAAAGAAACGGGTAATGGAAAACCTGATAAAAGTGAAGCCAATTCAATGCTATCAAAAGTATTAGGGCAAAAAATTACCGAGATTCCAGAGAAAGTAAAGATGGCAAACCCTGAATCGTATATTACGAGCGATGATCCACCATTTCTAATTCAACACGGCACAAAAGACCCGATAGTTCCAACACAACAGTCTGTCTTATTTTACGAGAAATTAGTAAAAGTATTAGGCAAAGAAAAAGTGACACTGCATTTGTTGGAAGGTGTACAACATGGCGGGAAGGAATTTGAAACACCGGAAAACCTGCAAATAGTATTTTCTTTTCTTGATAAAATATTAAAATAAAAATAGAACTCCTTACAAAATAAATCAGAAAATGATAGAAAAAAAATTATTCCTAGTACTTCTAATTTCAGGAGTTTTTTTGACCAGCTGTTCCAAAAAATTCACAACCGAACAAAAAGAGGGCTACGTTCAGGTCTCAAATAGAGATGGAAGTACTTTAGGCTATCATCCTGAATCTGGTGTGAAATTGTTAACCGTTGATGGATACGCCTTTAAGGATATGAACAAAAATGGAACATTAGATTCTTATGAAGATTGGCGATTATCTGCTGATGTTCGAGCAAACGACCTTGCTACTAAATTGACCTTGGTAGATATTGGAGGTTTAATGTTATATAGTTCGCACCAATCTATTCCCGGTGCTAGTAGCGGGTTTGGTTCTTCGAATTATAATGGAAAACCTTTTGGAGAAAGTGGCGCTTTGGCCAGTGATCTATCCGACGAACAAAAAAAGTTTTTAAAAGACGACCACTTGAGGCATGTCTTGATTACCCGTGTTGAAACTCCTTCGACAGTGGCGCAATGGAATAACAATGCACAAGCCTTCGCTGAAGGTCTTGATTTTGGAATTCCGGTCAACACAAGTTCGGATCCAAGGCACGGTACTGATTCGTATGCGGAGTTCAATGCCGGTGCGGGTGGAGCCATTTCTATGTGGCCTGGAACTTTGGGAATAGCCGCCACTTTTGACCCAACCTTGATGCAGCAATTCGGAGAAATAGCTTCTAAAGAGTACCGTGCTTTAGGTATTGCTACAGCGTTATCTCCACAAATCGATTTGGCAACAGAACCTAGATGGAGCCGTTTTGATGGAACCATGGGTGAAGACCCAGATTTGGCAACCGATTTGGCTAGGGCTTATGTAGACGGATTTCAGTCCACGAACGGAGGTGATTGGGGTTTTGAAAGTGTAAATGCTATGGTCAAGCATTGGCCAGGTGGTGGTCCAGAAGAAGGGGGTCGTGATGGTCACTTTGGTTACGGAGCATATGCTGTCTATCCTGGAAAAAACATCAAAGACCACATACAACCTTTTACCCAAGGTGCTTTCAAATTAGAAGGTGCGACTAAAATGGCTTCTGCCGTTATGCCTTATTACACTATTTCAACGGGAGAAGGGGAAGCCGTTGGCAATGGATTTAACAAATACTTGATTACCGATGTTCTTAGAGGAGAATACGGATATGACGGAGTACTTTGTACCGATTGGGGAATTACTAGGGATGTTTCCGCTATGGACAAGTTTGAAGGGAAAAGTTGGGGCGTTGAGACAATGAGCGTAGCCGAACGTCATTATAAGGCAATCGAAGCCGGAATGGACCAGTTTGGTGGCAATAATGCTTTGGGACCTATACTCGAAGCCTATAAAATGGGAGTTGCTGAACATGATGAAGACCAAATGCGAAAACGTTTTGAAACTTCCGCCGTTCGTTTGTTGAAGAACATTTTTAGAACCGGGCTTTTTGAAAACCCGTATTTGGATGTTGCAGAAACCGAAAAAATTGTTGGTAAGGCCGAATATATGCAAGCGGGATATGATGCCCAGTTGCGCTCGGTGATCTTACTCAAAAATCAAGGGAAAGCACTTCCGCTGAAGGAAAAACAGAAAGTGTATTTCCCCAAAAGATATATCGCGACCAGCACCAATTGGAAGGGGGAGGTAACACCTGAAAAGACAGAATATCCTTTTAATATAGAAGTAGTGTCGAAGTATTTCGAGGTGGTCGAAAACCCAAAAGAAGCCGACTTTGCATTGGTGGGCATCAAAAGTCCGGATAGTGGTGTAGGTTATGATAGGGCTGACCTCGAAAAAGGAAGCAATGGCTATGTGCCTATCAGCCTACAATATGAATCCTATACGGCCAAGGACGCCAGAGAAACGAGCTTGGCCGGAGGTAGCCCTTTGGAGGATTTTATAAATCGCACATACCAAGGTAAAACAGTGAAGACCAACAATACAACCGATATGAAATTGGTCAATGAAACAAAAGCAAAAATGGGAGATAAACCCGTTATCGTTATTATTCATGTTTCAAAACCCATGATATTTTCTGAAATTGAGTCATCTGCCTCTTCGATTTTGGTACACATGGGCGTGCAAGACCAAGCCTTGATGGAAATCATTTCAGGAGCAACAGAACCATCTGCTTTGTTACCCTTTCAAATGCCTGCAGATATGACCACGGTAGAAAAGCAATTTGAAGATGTGCCAAGGGATATGAAGCCCTACGTCGATTTTGATGGGAATATCTATGATTTTGCATTCGGACTGAACTGGAATGGAGTAATTTCCGATGAAAGGGTAGCCGCATATAAATAGGTTTTGGCTATTAAAATAGAATGATTGTAGAACATTGAATGTTGCTTCATAGCTGCTAACAAATCAAGGGTATTACTATGAATAATTATGTTTTTGTTAGTGCGGAGTTCAACACACTTATTATTTAGGACTTCAATTGGGTTATTATAATTAAACTTTCTAATGGGTCTGTAATTTAGTGATCTTTCCACTTCTTTTATTCTTCTGACAGATACTTCTCTCAGGGCGGTTTTCTTGGGTAAGAACCTTCTTATGGCCCCTATTCTATTTTCCACTGTTCCTTTGTTCTGAGAGGTATAAGGTCTAGTAAAGTAAGTTTTGCTTTTAAGTCCTTTGCGATTTTATGATGGTGCGCAAACTCCTTACCATTGTCAAAAGTGATGGTTTTTATCCAAGAACTATCGAAATTGGAAAGCCTTTTATTCATTTTGAGATATATTTCGTCCGCATTTGTACTGTGGAGTTTCTCCAACATGGTAACTAGTGTTGTCCTATCGGTCATTACCAGCAGCGCCGATTTATGGTTCTCCCCATCATCAGATGAACTTCTACGTCCCCTATACGTAATCTTTCGATCACAAACCACTGGACTCCATTTCTCATATTTCACAAGCTCTTCGATACGTCTTTTAAGCTACTCGCCCAAAAGAATCTGTTTGGGCTTGTTTGAATGTCGATAATCTGTCTTGCGTTGGGTGTGCTTCCCGATATAACGTCCTGCCGTTTGTCCTCTCCTTAGAACGTTACGCTTTAATTCGTGGCCAATAGTACTCTTGTGAACACCAATTTGACCAGCTATTTCCGTTTGTAACAATCCTACTTCAAGTAGTGATTGAATTTGACACCTTTGACCAAGGCACAGTTGATTGTGTTTTTTCATCCAAGACGAATATGAAAATTGAGCTTAAAACAGATGGGGTTAGCCCCATCTGTTTTAAGTATTCGTGTTGCACTTATTACTTGAACTTAGATATATTAAAAGGCATCTAAAAAGTTTATTTTAAAAGGAATTGAATATTTTAATCCGCCAAGCGAATATATAATAATCCTACTTCCTTAAGTAAGGATCAGTAATTCAAAAATGATTAATAGGGCCCTCCTGCTTTTTGTTAGAGGAGTTGCATTTTTATTATTTTCTTGTTCCCCTAAATTTCAAATGTAGCATTGCCAATTGAAAGGGTTCAAGAATTCTCATTCACCGGTTCAAGTGTTGTAGAGGATAAATGGTGGACGGCCTTTCAAGACGAGAACCTCAATAAATTGATTGATAGCGCAATGCAGTCGAATTTTGATTTGGCAACAATTTTTGGCGGCAAAAGCAACGGTTTCCAGGCAGGCTTAAAACAAATGTCCGTTTTACGGGACTATTTCCCCAGAGCACACAAATGTTCTGAAACAAGTTACCTCTTTTCCATCTAAAAAATAAAAGCCTATGACTAATTTTTCATAAACTGGAATTTCTCAACTAAACAAACAGTAAAATCAAGGTCAAAACAATCCCTCCTGCTGTAAAATAGAGTCCTTTTTTGAAAACTGAGGTCGTAGGTCTAAACATCCAAAAAGCTGATACCGCAAAGAACAGTAGAGATATTGCAAAGAATATTCCCAACCAAAACAACGGATGCCCTGAATGCATCTTATGAATATTATTCATTTTTTCAAGTAGAATAGGGAGTTTCTTTTCGGTATACTCTGCTACACCCGTTTTTTTGTTATAGGTTCCTCCTTGAAAGTAAATTAGGCCCCCTTCTTCTTTGTCCACGCTAAAGCGTCCTTTTTCTAAGGCCCCTCCCAAATCATCAGCTGCAATATTAGGCTTTAAGTTTTTTTCAATTTGAATTTCCTTTTGTAAAAAATCGGTATTCCTGAAGGTCAGCACTATGCCACTAATGGAGTAAACAATCATGATACCAGCAAGGAAAAATCCTAAATATCTGTGTATAACTCTAAAGGTTTGTTCTGTTTTTCGTCCCATAAGTAATATATTTAATTAGTTGTCCATAACAACCCAAATCAATATGGCAACATAAAGCAAATACCAAATGATATGCATGATATATTTTTTTGCCTTATGAACTGAGCTGGCCATTATAAATCTTTTAATATAATCAGATTAAATTTGTTAAAACAGCCTAAACATAAGTCTCCAGACCGTTCTTACTAACAAACACTATCTATTTTATTGTTGTGCCATTTCCAAATTGATCGTCATTTCGACTTCATCGCCCAAAGTTGGTGTCTCTCCGCCAACCTTATATGCCAAGCGATCTATCGTGCCAGTCAATTTGAGTCCGGCCTTTAGTTTGTTGCTTCGTTGGTCGGTAATGATGCCGTTGAGCTTTCCTTCCAATGTTACCGGTTTTGTTACACCGTGCATTGTCAAATCGCCCGTTAGTTTGAACATTTTCTCCCCCGTTTTTTCAAATGCGGTGGTTTTAAAAGTTATTGTTGGATGAGTCTCCGCGTCGAAAAAATCGGCACTACGTAAATGTTCGTTTCTACGATCATTGTCGGTATCAATACTACCCGTCTTTAATTCTACTGTAAAGGATGGCTCGCTAAAGGCATCATCGGCGGTTGCGGTAATGTCGAATTCACTAAAATGGCCTTCGACCTCTGAAATCAACAAATGGGTAATAGCAAAGCCGACTTTGGAATGGGCGTTGTCGGCCTTCCAAGTGCTCTGTACGGATATCGTGGCCTGAGATTGGGCGATATTTACAGTAAGAAGTAAAAATCCGAGAAAAAGTAAGTAAAATGTATTGCGTTTCATGCGTTCCCTATGTTAGATTATGAAATCCAAATGTGGGGTTTAATACTTAAGCTAAGTTTATATTTTCTGTAAACGACAGAAGTTGTACCATAAACAGCGCATACATATTAAATAGGTGTTTACCTGTCTAATTCTGTCGATGGCGGATTTTTTGGACATTACACAGAAAAGATAAATATATTTGTTTCTAAACCATAAACGTGAAATTAGGCCTCAGCTTTTTATTAATATTATTCTGTACTGTTTCCATAGCGCAGCAACGTGGAAAACGTACAATGCGGAAAACCATTACAGAAGCATCTAATGCTATCCTTGATTCATTCGAAAATGATATTCGAAATGAAATCGCTTCGAAAGAGATTGCTGGTGCGGCCTATGTTTTGTACCACAAAGGAGCTGTCGTTCGCATGAAAGCTTTTGGAGAATCCGATGTGGACTCCCACCGGCCAATGCAGACAACAGACATATTCAGACTGGCCTCGATGACCAAACCCATCGCATCGCTGGCACTTCTGTTGTTACAGGAAGACGGACTAATCAACATGAACGACAGACTGGAAGAGTACCTTCCGGCTTTTACCAATCTCGTTGTACTAGATAGGATTGATACATTGAACGGTATGACAGTACTTCAGACCCATCCTGCCAAAAATCCGATCCTCTTGAGGCATCTCCTCACCCACACGGCAGGTTTTGCCAGTCAGCATAACGGAGAATTGAAATCCTTGTACCAGTCCACTTTCAAAGATATTTCCGCCAATGACCTTACCTATTTTGCTGATCAACTAGCAAGCTTACCCCTCAATCACGAACCTGGTGATGGATGGATATATGGTCCTTCGATCAATATTGCCGCTAAGGTAATTGAGCAGGTAAGCGGAATGTCATTTCAGGATTTTCTAGAGAAAAGGATTTTGGGTCCAATGCAAATGCATGAAACCCGTTTTTACCTTGATTCAACCGAGGCTAATAAACTTACGAGTCTGTATACACGTGATGCAAATGGTGTTATGAAAGTCGTTGATCCCGGCACAGTTTCGAGTCGCTTGATCTCAGGCCCAAAAGTACATTACAGTGGCTCAGGTGGACTGACCTCCACGCTGAATGATTATCTGAAATTTTGTGTCATGATTCTCAACAACGGGGTGCATGAAGGAATAGTCGTTGCCAAACCGGAGACCATCGCACTTATGAAAACCGACCAGGTTCCCCTGAACATCAATGGGGATTTGAATACTCAGCCGGGTCAACTTACTGAAGGATTTACCTTTGGTTATCAAATTGCGCGAACAGAAAATAACAGATCGCTCAAACCCAAGGGAACCATATCCTGGTTTGGGGCAACTGGATCTATATTTTTCATAGACCCGCAAGAAAAAGTTATTGGCATATACATGACTCAAATGCAGCCCTATTTCCATATCAATTCAAGAAAAAACTTTTCGAACTCGATGTTAAAGTCAATAATGAAATGAATTAATTATACATACCGAGTAAATAGATTTTTAAAAAAAAAGCTAAGTACAAAACTTTGGAAATATCTATATTTAATTGGTTTTGAGCGTTTAATAAGATGTTAGCGATTAAATCTAATCCGTATTTAAAAATGCTTTTAGCCTTCTTGTCATATTTTTTTAGAATAATTGGAGTTATTAGATAGAGGTATATTTTTGCTTTATAGCACCAGACAAAGGGAATCATTACCAATAAAACAAGTTTCTTAATTCTCTCTAAATCTTGTATATGTGTATTTTTAATCTATCAAATCCGCTGGATTTTATAGATTAAAAATACATTTCTATCTGCCAGCGTTCTTTGTATGCTTGTTTTGCATTCTTAGGTTTTATTGAATTTTAAAATGTTTGATTTTTAGGGAAGGCTACACTAAGACTAAATCTTAGATTAAAATAGACCGCTTGTAATATAATTGCTTTTGGGAAACAATGACCTTTGAACACCTCTTTTTTAGCTTTCCTCTAGACTAGATGCGATAGAACCAGGGCGATACCCCCATAGGCCAAATTTTGGGATTAATGAGCAAAGAACGCTATTCATTTCCAGCCACCATTGAGTTGGAATATAAAATTCCGGAGGGTTCCGATGCCGTAAAGGAAGTGACCCGTTGTCTCGAGTTTTGTAGGCAGCAACTTAAAACCTAGTCTTAAGGGCTTTTTATTGCTAGAAAACACAATACGCTCAATCGATTCAAGCAAACGATTTATTAAACTCCAAAAAGAGAAAATTACAAGTACCAAAAAAAGGGAATACGATTCAAGCACAGAGACTTAAACCCTAAGAGTACAAAACCGACGTTGACCCTGCCAAATCAGTCGATGGCGGTTATTAATATACGATCTTAACATAAAATGGTATTTTTATAGCATGGCACCAAAACCATCCTTATTAAATAGCACCTCAAAAGAGGTAGTTTTTCAGATATTGCTCCATGTCGTGCTTTTCGTATTTTTCTCATTCGATAAGAATGAACCGTCGATACAAGAATTTAAAATAGTGACTTTTATAAACTACGCGCTGGGAGCCTTTGTTATCAATTACATTTTGTTGCCCCGTTTTTTCTACAAAAAGAACTATTTGCTTTTCTTTCTGTCCGTTGCGGTCATAGTTACTGCTATCATTATGATCGAGGAACTTGTTCTGGAGGCAGTCTATTATCCAGACACTCGTGGCAAGCATTTTCATGGTATTGTTTATAGTCTCTTGGATGTCATGCCCGTGATTATGATACTCGCAGGATTTAAGTTTGCTTGGGATGCATCTAAAAAACAATTGGAAGTTGAAGAACTACGCTCCTCTGTCAAGGAGAGCGAACTACAATTTCTGAAATCACAGATTAATCCACATTTTTTATTCAACAACCTGAACAATCTTTATTCTTACGCTATAGAGGAGTCACCGAAAACGCCCTCTATTATTTTGGAACTTTCATCCGTACTGCGATATATGCTATATGACTGCAAGGAGAAATATGTGGTCCTTCCAAAGGAAATAAATCATCTTAAAAACTTCACCCAATTGAACGAGCTACAGATTGAGGAACGTGGTACGGTTAGCTTTAAAACCGGGAACATCCAATCAGACTATCGTATCGCGCCTTTAATCTTGATGGTGTTTATCGAGAATGCTTTTAAGCACAGTACGGCGAGCCAATCAAAGGATATTTCCATTGAGATTGATATCCATGTAACAGACAGCGGGATATTGGAATTTAAATGTGAAAATTCATTTCGACCTGTAACAAATACTGATAATCTTTCTAAAGGCATAGGTCTTCAGAATGTTAAAAAACGATTGCTACTCTTATATCCTGATGTGCACGAACTAACTATTTTTGATTCTGGAGAAGTATATACCGTTCATTTGAAAATGCAATTAAAGAAGGACACCGCATGATACACTGCATCATTATTGAAGACCAACCGCCAGCTCAAAGGGTATTGAAAAAATACATCGGAGATATGAGTAATATGGCCTTGAAGGCAACTTTTGGGGATGCCCTACAGGCCATGGATTTTTTAAAATCCGAGCCTGTTGACCTCATTCTTTTGGACATTCACTTACCCAAGATTTCAGGTATCGATTTCTTAAAAGCATTGACACATAAGCCCCAAGTAATTTTGACCACTGCATTTTCTGAATATGCTTTGGAAAGCTATGAATATGATGTGGTCGACTATCTTTTAAAACCATTTTCTTTCGAGCGCTTCGTGCAAGCGGTCTCCAAGGTCCCGATACTGAAATCGGAAGGATTCAAGCCCGAAAATCAAATTGAAATCGTATCATCACCCGAAGTGATTTTTATTAAATCAGGTTACGAGCATATCAAAATTGATGTGGCCGATATCCGTTTTATTCAATCCGATGCTGATTATACCGAAATCTTCACGTCCGAAAAGAAATATCTTTCCCAAGAACCGCTTCGGCATTGGGAAGAATATCTAGATCCAAAAAAGTTTGTACGTATACACAAATCCTACATCCTCAATACTTCAAAAATAAAAAAAATCATAGGCAACCAAGTGCGTTTGGATGAAAGCACGAACCTTCCTATTGGCCGTGCCTATAAAGAACAATTTATGAAAAACCTAATTCGTAAAAGAAATCCTTAAGAAATTAAAAAAAGACATAATCCCTTGAATATGAAAAAAATTAGCTTTTTATTTTGTTTAGTATGTATGACTGTCCTTAATGCTCAGAGAGATTTTAGCAAGGCCAAAATAACCTCTGAAAAACTATCGGATAACATTTATGCTTTATTTGGTGAAGGAGGAAATATCGGTTTGGCCATAGGTGAAGATGCAGCCTATCTTATCGATGATCAATTTGGTCCTCTAACTGAAAAAATAGTGGCACATGTACAGACGCTTACCGATAAGCCCATCAATTTTGTTCTTAACACTCATATACATGGTGATCATATCGGAGGCAACGAAAACTTGGCCAAGGCGGGTGCCATAATAATAGCGCATGACAACGTTCGCAAAAGAATGGTGACTGCAGATGAGCCCCAGCGAGAGGGAGCCTTTCCTGTTGTAACATTTAATGATAAAATGACATTGTATTTGGGTAATGGCAAAAGTCTTCATGCAATGCATGTAAATCCGGCTCATACCGACGGGGATACCTATTATTATTTTCCCGAAGATAATGTGATACATATGGGAGATAATTTTTCTGGTGGCTACCCAAATATAGATTTTAATTCAGGAGGGGATATCGACGGATTGATATCAAACCTTTCAATGGCTTTAGGTATAGTCGACGATGGCACCAAAATAATACCAGGCCATGGAGCTGTCTCTTCAAAGGCAGATTTGGAAAGCTATAAGAGCGTTTTGGTCACCCTTCGTGCCCGTGTAAAAAAGGCCAGGGACGAAGGTAAGTCATTGGAAGAAACCCA
Organism: Maribacter arcticus; assembly: GCF_900167935.1. GTDB lineage: Bacteria > Bacteroidota > Bacteroidia > Flavobacteriales > Flavobacteriaceae > Maribacter > Maribacter arcticus. The sequence goes on from NZ_FUYL01000005.1 coordinate 280,198, forward strand.
AAAATTAGGCCTTTCGAAAGAATGGGATGCAACCCATGGACAGGGCTTTATCAACGCGGATAGGATTATTGAATTCATTTATAAGTCCGCTGATTAAAAAGATAATATTTAATACGTTTTCGGCTGTATTGAGGGTTATTTGTGTGATATAATAAACAGAGGTATGCTTCTGGGGACGTAATATTAGTTTTTTTTTGATAAGCTAAAATAAAGATCTATCCCTGGGCTATAACTGATGTATTAACCGGCCAAGAGGGAGCTTTATCAACCCCTTCCCTTTCCATTCTAGCTACACCAATATTTTTCAGGGCAATTCGGACTTGAATCCTTCATTTTAAGATGCCTTTGATCTTGGTTATTTAAAACGATTGGACGAACTTACTCTGACCTCCACTATTTACTACTAGAGGGAAACCAATTCCTTTGAAGTAATACAGGAAGAAACGGGACAAGTAACCTCAGACGGGATACGGATTATACGCTCCATCCCATAAACCTTTCTACTAAAAAGCAATTCTTCATACGTTAAGAATCATATATCGAGTAATATTCTGCTTGGTTAAAGACCTTCAATCCGAATCTTTTTTGAAGTTCAAAAATTTTAAACCGATGAAATTTAAAGGTTCATCGCAAACTTTTTCGGGTTCATCGCAAATTCCAAAAGTGACTGGTTTTGAGGCGTAAGTTTGTCCTGTAAATCATTAATAACCCGTCTGCAACATAGCAGACCTAAATTAAAATATCATGAAAAAATTTTTAAAAAGTACCGCAGCACTTGCCCTATTATTTGCAACCACAACAGGAATGGCAACCGAGCCTAAAATTAGTTTGGCTCATGGAAACGATGCAAAAAGTTTTATTGTTAAATTGGACTCGCAAGCCCAAGATTCAAAAATCAAATTGATCGATGATAATGAACAGACCATTTACTCTGAGAATATCCTCGATGCCAATTACACCAAAAAATTCAATTTTAAAAATCTTGCTATCGGCACATATTACTTTTCGGTCGAAAATGCTCTTTCATCGGTAGTTTATACGCTTACCATCAACGACAAAAACGTAAGTATAGCCAATACAAACGAAAGCACTAACAAACCCATTTTCAGGAAGACGGACAATAAAGTTTTTGTAAATCTTTTCAATGCCGACCAGCAAAAAGTTGATATTACAATTATCGATAGTGAAGAGATGGTTGTTTTTAAGGAATCAGCAAAAGACGAATTGATAATTGGAAAAATATTCAATTTTAAAAAGGCGTTGAAGGGGACTTACACCATTAGGGTGAATGACGGAGAGGACACCTATTATCAAAACATTACTATTGGATAGACGGTAATATATTCACCGAATTATAAAGTTGTTTGTTAGTGGAAAACGGTCTTTGAACAAAACTAAAGGCCGTTTTTCTATGCTCCGGCTTTTCAGCTAGAACGGTATAATTCAAACCATTCTTTGCTGGATGCTTATCTACATTTTAATTATCTTGGCTACCACGATTAACCAATTTCTATGCAACTTAATTCAACCACCTTAAAAACGAATCAGAAAATAGCCATCCATATTTTAGTATGGGCGGTATTATTTTCATTGCCCTATATCTTTGCGCTGCAGGCCGAGGATGGCGGGCCACTTTCGCAACTGAAAAGCAAGAGATTATTGTTGAACTCGTCAATGTATATCTTTTGGGCCTTGACTTTCTACTTTAATAGCTACGTCCTTATCCCCAAGATTCTTTATCAAAGTAGGCTGTTGCTTTTTGTATTTGCAAATCTCGGACTACTTGCTGGCATACTCTTCATCAACCGATGGATGTACAACCTTCTGATTTCCGAACATCCTTTTTTCTTTTCCAAAGCGATAACCTTCAATGGCCTACCGTTCCTGTTTTTTGTCTTGATAGGCATCGCGTTCAAAACGGTTTTCGACCGAATTAAAATGGACCGTATTGCCAAAGAGCGTGAGAGTGAAAACCTAAAAACGGAGCTTTCCTTTTTACGCTCCCAGATCAGTCCGCATTTTCTGTTCAACGTACTAAACAATATCGTTGCTTTAGTAAGGTTGAAAAGTGATGAATTGGAACCCACCATATTAAAATTGTCCTCCTTGATGCAATATATGTTGTACGAGACGGATGATGAAAAAGTATTGTTGAAAAGCGAAGCCGATTATCTTCAAAGTTATATCGACCTTCAGAAACTACGCTTTGGCGATCGGCTGAAGCTAAACGTAGATTTGGGATTGAAGGAAGATTGGCACACCATTGAACCCATGCTCTTGATCCCCTTTGTGGAGAATGCCTTTAAACATGGTACTGGAATGATAGAAAACCCCATAATAGATATTTCGTTGCAAGCAGTCAACAATGAACTTGCCTTTATAGTAAAGAACAAGTACATCGATGATGACCAGGCCAAGGACAAGGTTTCTGGAATAGGACTGACCAATGTTAAACGACGGTTGCAACTTTTATATGGTAAAAACCATGACCTAAATATCCATAGTACGGACGAATGGTTTACCATTACCCTAAAACTAGCATTTGAGCCATGATGAACTGTATAGCCATCGACGATGAACCCTTAGCATTAGAACTGTTAAAAGATAACATAGGAAAGATACCTTTCCTGAATCTGGTAGCTGCTTGCAACAATGCTTTTGAGGCGATGGAAACGATGCAGACACAATCCGTTGACCTCATATTCATCGATATACAGATGCCCGGCCTTACCGGACTCCAATTTATCGCCAGTCTTGAAAAGAAACCCTTAGTAATATTTATTACCGCTTATAAACAATACGCCGTGGAAAGCTATGACCTTGATGTTGTGGACTACCTAGTAAAACCAGTACCTCTGGAACGTTTTATAAAAGCTTGTAATCGTGCCAAGGAACTACATGAACTGAAATCCGTTAAAAGTTCTGTTACAAAAGAGAAGACCCCAAGCCATTTTTTCGTAAACGTAGATTACAGTCAGCTAAAAGTGAAATTCGATGATATTATCTGGATGAGAGGCTATGGAGATTACATAAAGTTTCATTTAAAAAGTATCGAACATCCACTTGTGGTACGTACCACTTTTAAGGACTTAGAAATGGAACTGCCACAGAATAAATTCATCAGGATTCATAAATCGTACTCAGTTGCCATAGACGAGATTACCGCCATTCGTAAGAACAGTATTTTTCTGGGCGAAAAAGAACTGTCGGTCGGCGAGACCTTTCGGGAAAGTGTAGAAAAATTGATCGGGAAGAGAAATTAGATTTTTCCCGGATATGACAATTTGTGCCAATCCCATAAATCGGCCGTTTTACGGAACAGTTCAAGCATCATTCAAAAATATCCGTTTCCAGTTCCATTTGTCGTTCTTTTTAATAGTTCTGGTAATTCACCTTTTACGGAACTAAAAAAGTTCATTTAAACGGTCGTTTATCTATATTCTTTCGACATCCTAGTTTTATTGTCCTTGAAAGTATAATTTTCCATATCATTTAATGAAAGTCTATTTATACTTTTAACTATAGATTTTTGGATATGCTTGAATCAAAAGGAATGAGTAGAATTTAGATTTTTAAATCGATGATTTCTTCAAAGAAGGAATATATTTTAAGTTGATTAATGTGCATAAGGTTTTAAGCACAAATAAGGTTGCAGGAGTTTAAGAATATTTCTGAAATATGGCCGCGAGGGAAATACGGTTATAGATTAATCAAAAGCCTATTTCACTTGGAGAACTTTTTAAAGTAGACAAATGAATTGGGTAATAATTTCGGAGGTACTATAGCACCCTTTCTTAATACTAGCACTAAGTCACCCCACCTCCAGCATTTATCTTATCCCTCATTACGCAGGCTACATTCACTAAAAAATAAGCGCTTCCGGTTCCGCTCAATACAGATTGTGATTATTCAACCTCGTAGTGTTTATTGAAACATAAGAAATAACAATCCGTATTTTTTCACCTCTTGCCTATCTCCATCAGAGTTTTGGCTATTAGTTTTTTGGAATCTGCACTAACGTAAGAATCCTTAGCATAAACTTTCCATTCGGCTATTACAGTTTTTACTTCTTCAATAATAGTTTTAGGGTTTTTAACCCCAAAGGTATTCGCCAATTCCAACAAATGTTGCTGCCCAGGGGATTTACTCTCCCCTGCTATCATAGTGCTATGCATGCCGTGCGATGAATTTGAAAAGGTAAGGTCATAGGCCGGCGCCAATTTCCATGCTCCAATAGCATTCATAAGAAAGGAAATATTCTTGCTATGGTCGTCCCGGTTATGACTATACACATTAAATGCCGCCAGCCTAAGTATTTTTGAATATGCCGCAACATGATTTTCTAAACGAAAGGCACAGTCCATTACATTACCATAGTCTAGATTGCTGTAACGAAAATTATCATTTAGCAGTCCGCTCGCAGAATGTAAGTGCAAACGGTCATTGTGAATTCTATCAAATCTTTTAGTTGCAAAATAGGTTTTCCCTGATGGCCCCTCGAACAATTTGCATTCCGACATTTCAATACCCACAGCTAAAGCCATTTTATAATAAGCGTATTCTATTTGTGCAATATCCGGTAAGTCGGTTGATGATGGGAATTTGATAATCCAATGTTCATAACCTTCAGGCAGTTCTGACGTGCCATGAATGAGATGATTGGTTTCCTTATGGTAGCCCACTAAAATTTTAGGTCTTGCTCCACCGGAAGACCCTCCAAGATTATATAGTTCTTCTATTACATCAGAAGGTGTACCGGCCAACACCTTATTCATCTCTTTAGAAATTTCGTCCAATTCTAAAAGGATATCGGCTTGAACATCGGAGCTTAGATTTGGTTTATAGGTCAATGCGCCCATACCGCTAGAACCTACATAGGCCAGACGATTTAAGGGTGTTATCTGATTTAGCGATATTCCTTTTGATGACAATGTTCTATCTAATAACAACCTGCCCCAACCATCTGGGAGTGAATCGCTGAATACGCCAAAGAGCCCATCAAAAATTGAGGTTTCAGGAGTTAGAATAGCGTCTGTAGGTTTCAGTTTAAAAGGAGAAATATCTAAACCGCTATTTATGAAATCAGTATCGTACTTAAAAAAAATAGTTCCATTATCGATTACCATTTGTCCAACAGGAATGGAAGTATCGGTAAAGCGAAGGTAAACATCTAGTTGTTCAATTGGTTCCATCAGCTTTTCCTTTTTGAATCGAATAATTTCTCAATATGTTTAAGGTTTTCATCTGGCTTTAGTATACTTTCAAAATCAGATAACCGACCTAGAACAAAAACAAGTTTCAAAAGTGATTCCAAAGAAACTTGCCCTTTGGTTTCAAACCGTTTTAAGCTACCTAGTGATACTCCCGAACGTTCCGCTAGTTCTGTTTGGGAGAGTCCCCTTTGTTTACGAAGCTTTCTGTGTTTGTGCGCAATTTCTATACGGATGTCTCTTGGAAGTTTGTCAACACTATACTTATTCATGATAGAGATAATATATTAGCTAATAATATGCTAAAGTACCAAAAATAGATAACATATTAGCTAATAATTATATTTATTGTATTTACCATAGTAATACTTCAACCGCTTCATCCAATACTTCTACACCAAATTCACGAACATAGGCTTTAGTAGTCAGGACACTTTGATGTCCCAATGTCTCTCCGATTACGTCAATACTAATCCCTTTTTCGCGCAGGCACATTGCAAAGCTATGACGTGCAACGTAACTTGTCACATTTTTTGAAATTCCTGCTTTTTCAGCTAGGATTTTAAGAGCTTTATTGTATTGTCCCAAAATCTTTTGCTTGCGATTTTCAATTTGCATCGGAGTCAAAACATCATGCAGTAAAATTGGAAAGACATAGTTGGTGTCCCTCCTATTCTTATCGTAATAATTTAAAACCTCTCTAACCGGCGGAATAATCTTTAGGGAAAAATTGCCCTGTGTTTTAGCCCTAGCGTAGGTAACACGTTGATTGGTTATATCTGACCATCTAAGACGCATCATATCCGCAAAATTCATACCTCGGGTATAAAAGCTGAATAGAAAGTAATTTTTAGCATTGATGTACTGGATATCTCCTTCACAATCTACATTTTTGAACAACTCTATTTCTGCCATCGTTAGGGCATGCTTAATCCGTTTACCTCGAAGCTTCGATATCTTGTATTTATGAAAAGGGTAGAGGTTCTGTTTTATCAAATCTCTACGTATCGCTAAATTAAAGATGGTACGAAGGCTCCTCATACGAACTGCTATACCGCCGTTGGAGCCGCCCCTGCTTCTTAAGAATACCTCGTACTTATCCAGAAAGGTCACATTGATTTCACGCATGTGTAAAACTGGTTTTTTATAAAACCGTTTTAGAGAACGAATGGTATCACGGTTATTACGTGCATAACCCGTTCTTCCTGAAATAATCAAATCTTTAACAAAAGATTCCCAAAATCCGAACAGGTCTATTTTGCTTCTTTTAGAACCAAATCGGAAGCGTCTTTCAAATTCATTTAAGGTAAAATCAATATCATCTATTTCGAATTCCGATATAATATTCCGGGCCTTTATTTTTATGGTGTCCAAAAGGCGATTGTTCTGCATCGCATTCGGATGTCTTGTCTTAAAACAATGCTCCTTATTGTCCCATCCCTCTTTTTTTACCAATAGCCCAGTAGCGATGATCTTTTTCTGACGGTCTTTTAGGACTTGTAAGATGATGGAATGCTCCCCGTCCAAGTTTGTTTTAGTCTTCAGTTTTAGTTTGATACTTACCATTATTTTGCTTTTAAGGGGTGAAACATAGGTGAAACAAATGGCACTTTTTGTGCAAACGCATGAAAACAAGTAAAAACAAAAAACCAGTGAAAACAAGGGTTTCGAGAGATTGAAGAGAAATGAAAACGAATGAAAAGACAAATAATCGCGCTGTTAATCAGAGGGTCCTTGGTTCGAGCCCAAGAGGGGGAGCAAAAAGCGAAAACCTTATCAGAAATGATAAGGTTTTTTTGTTTTCTGTGATTTAGGTATTGCCTAATTTTTTTCTAAAACCAAGATGCCTCTCCCATTCCTTATTCCTAGTTTTGCAGTATTAAAATTTAAACTATGATTTCAGTTGATAATTTAGCTGTAGAATTTAGCGGAACCACCTTATTTAGTGACGTATCTTTTGTAATTAACCCTACCGATAAGATTGCACTTATGGGCAAGAACGGTGCGGGTAAGTCTACTATGATGAAAATTATTGCAGGGGAACAAAATGCAAATCGCGGTAGTGTAAGGGTGCCAAAAGATGCCATAATCGCGTACTTACCGCAGCATTTATTGACAGAGGATAATTGTACCGTTTTCGAGGAAGCCGCCAAGGCTTTCAAGCATGTTTTTGAAATGCGTGATGAAATGGCACGGCTAAATAAAGAATTGGAAACTAGAACAGATTATGAGAGCGATGCTTATATGGGCATTATTGAGAAGGTATCTGATCTTGGCGAAAAATTTTATTCGTTAGAAGATGTAAATTATGACGCGGAGGTTGAAAAGGCATTAAAGGGCCTTGGTTTTAAACAAGAAGATTTTACAAGGCAAACTAAAGAATTTAGCGGTGGATGGCGTATGCGAATTGAACTTGCTAAAATTCTGCTACAAAAACCAGATCTAATTTTATTAGATGAGCCTACCAATCATATAGATATTGAATCTGTGATTTGGTTAGAAGATTTTCTGCTTAATAAAGCCAATGCTGTAATGGTGATTTCACATGATAGGGCATTTATAGACAATATTACCAACAGGACTATTGAAGTAACCATGGGTCGTATCTACGATTACAAGGCTAATTATACCCACTATCTGCAATTACGAGAAGATCGCAGGTCTCATCAGATTAAAGCTTATCAAGAACAGCAAAAATTTATTGCTGATAATATGACCTTTATTGAACGGTTCAAGGGAACGTACTCCAAGACAAATCAAGTAACGTCTCGTGAGCGAATGTTAGAAAAATTGGTAATCATTGAAATTGATGAAATAGATACATCATCTTTAAAATTGAGTTTTCCGCCAGCACCACGTTCAGGTGATTATCCTGTAACGGTTAAAGATGTTTCCAAATCTTATGGAGAACAAGTGGTATTCAAAAATGCGAATATGTCTATTGCAAGGGGTGAAAAAGTATCCTTTGTTGGTAGAAATGGTGAAGGAAAATCTACCATGATCAAAGCTATTTTAGGTGAGATTGAAGTAGAAGGTACATGCCAATTGGGTCATAATGCAAAAGTTGGATATTTTGCCCAGAATCAAGCTTCATTATTAGATCCTGAATTGACCATTTTTCAAACAGTAGATGAGGTAGCCTTTGGGGATGTTCGCAATCAAATAAAGAATATTTTGGGAAGGTTTATGTTCAGCGGTGATGATATAGATAAAAAAGTAAGTATGCTATCCGGTGGAGAAAAAACCCGTTTGGCGATGGTTAAATTATTATTGGAACCTGTAAACCTTTTAATTCTAGATGAGCCTACCAATCATTTAGATTTAAAATCAAAAGATGTCTTAAAAGAAGCACTATCCACTTTTGACGGTACGTTGATTTTGGTTTCCCATGATCGTGATTTTTTACAAGGCCTTTCTGAAAAGGTATTTGAATTTAAAGACCAAAGGGTAATAGAGCATTTTGAAACTATTGATGCCTTTTTAGAACGCAATAGAATTAAAAGTATATCAGAAATCAATCTGATGAAATAATAGCACCCAATCAAATACCCCCCCCCCCTTAATACATAAAACCAACTATGTCATTTCATAGGTTTGCTCATTAGCTGCGTAATTGCTGATCCAAGAAGTGTTTAAAACTGGTTTCTGCGTATAGAGGTGATTTCCTAAAGCCTATTGTGATGAAGTTCTAAGGAATAATACTCGACTTCTTTTTCAATAAATTTGTATTATTCATTTTTATTCGGTCTTTGGTACTCAATACTATTAAACAATACCTTTGAGAAGTTAGGATTAGAATAACTGCTCGACAAATAAAATTCTATAAGTAAAATTTGAGAAGCCGGTTTCAATTATTTCAATTTTAATTTTTATTTTCAAAACATGAAGAAACATTTTATAATAGTAACTGTTATTTTGTTAATAGCCGTAGGATGTAAAGACTTTCAAAAGGATGATAAAAATGCATCGCAAATCGAAAAATCTGCTCAAGAATTAAGTAATGAGAATACCCAATCTATAGTAAATGAGGCAATTAAAGCTCATGGTGGAACTCTCTATGATTCTGCGCATTATCAATTTGTCTTTCGAGATAAGCTATACTCTTTTGAAAATAAAAACGGATTTACATATAAGGTAAGTTCAAAGGATAGTTTGGGTAATCAAATTGAAGATTTTTTACAAGATGGAAAGCTTGCCAGAACTGTAAATAATGAGCTGGTAGAACTATCGAAAAAGGATATTGCTAAATATAGTGAGGCTTTAAACTCAGTTATTTATTTTGCCACATTACCGCACAAACTAAATGATAAAGCCGTACAAAAGGAAGCCATAGGCGAAACGATTATTAAAGGGGAAGATTATGATGTAGTTAAGGTCACTTTTGGTAAAGTAGGTGGTGGTAAAGACTACGATGATGTTTTTATGTACTGGATAAATAAAAAATCGCATTACATAAATTATTTAGCATACAGCTATAGTGTTAATGAAGGCGGAGTACGATTTAGGAGTGCCTATAACCCAAGAACGATTGATGGTATTCGTTTTCAAGATTACATTAATTGGGAAGCACCAGTTGGTACCCCACTAAAAGAATTGCCAGCTATGTTTGAAAAAGGACAATTGAAAGAACTTTCTAGAATTGAGACGAAGGATATTCAGAATTTGAATGCCAGCGAAGTGGTGGAGTAGGCATTTTTGTAGAACACAATTTACTTATCGTATCTTTGATAAGCGCTGTTTGAGGTTTTCAAATACGTATTATTAAAACTTGTTTTTTAATTTAACTCCGTCTTATATGAAGGGTGAAACCTTATTCGAAAATTTTAGGGAGGTTTCTGCAAAAGAGTGGAAACAAAAAATTCAATACGATTTAAAAGGTAAGGATTATAATGAGGAAGTTGTTTGGGATTCTCCAGAAGGAATTAAAATAAAACCTTTTTACCACGCTGACGATATAGAGAATCTTAAAGTAGAATCGTTGCCATCAACCCCTTGGAGAATAGGCCAATCCATTTACGCAGGTAATGCAATTATGGCCAATGAAAAAGCTCATAAGTTAATTAAGAAAGGTGCTGAGGTTTTACATTTTGTAATTGCTACAGAAACAATTGATGTTGTAAAGCTTTTGAACAATATTGATTTAAATACAACAGGTGTTTCTTTCGATATGCAATTTATGTCCAAAAATTTCATTGAGAAGATTGTTGAACTAGTTTCAAATTCTAATAATGTTTATTTTCAAACTGATCCTATTGGCCATCTAGCTAGGTCTGGTAATTGGTACGATTCTTTGACTTCAGATTTCGCGGTTTTTAACGAATTAATAGATATAAATGTTAAAAATCTAGTAAGCGTAGATCTTACGCTTTATGATAATGCCGGGGCAGATATTTCTCAACAATTGGCATACGCACTAGCACATGCCAATGAGTATTTAAACGTATTGCATGAGAATGGAAACCTGCAAAAGCTAAAGAGTATAGAATTCAAAGTTTCAGTTGGGGGCAATTATTTTTTTGAGATAGCAAAGTTGAAGGCGTTACGAAAACTTTGGAAAGTTCTTATTGAGGTATATGAGATTTCTCCTCGTTGTCATATATCAACAATACCATCAAATCGAAACAAAACCATATTTGATTTTAATGTAAATATGCTAAGAACGACAACGGAGTGTATGTCTGCTGTTCTTGGAGGTTCTGATACCGTTTATAATTTACCTTATGATTCCATTTATAAAAAGGATAATGATTTCGCAAATCGCATTGCCTTAAATCAATTAGTGTTGATGAAAGAGGAAAGCTATTTTGATAAGGTCGAAAACCCTGCAGAGGGCAGTTACTATATTGAAACCATAACAAATCAATTAGCAGAAAAGGCTTTGATTCTTTTTAAGTCTATTGAAAAAGAAGGTGGCTTTCTTAAACAATTAAAAAATCATTCCATACAGAATAAAATAGCTGATAGTGCGAAAAAACAACAAGAAAAGTTTAATGATAAAAAGGCGGTTTTGGTAGGGACAAATGCTTATCAAAATGATAGTGATAGCATGGGTGGGGAGTTGGAGATTTATCCATTTCTTAAGAAGAAACCTAGAAAAACATTAATTACGCCTATAATCGAAAAGCGATTAGCAGAAGAATTGGAGCAAAACCGGTTATCACATGAGTAGAAAGAACTTGCAACATATTAGTTTAAAGAACTCAGATAATCATACCGCTATAATTGGTGAGACAAACCAATCGAATACGGTTTATGAAACAGCGGAAACTATTGCTATAAAAAAAAGATATTCTGCAGATGATGTAGCCCAAATGGAGCACCTTAACTTTGCAGCGGGTATGCCCCCTTTTCTTCGGGGTCCTTATGCTACCATGTATGTGCAACGCCCTTGGACCATACGTCAATATGCGGGGTTTTCAACCGCTACCGAGAGTAATGCATTTTACAGGAAAAACTTAAAAGCCGGTCAAAAAGGATTATCAGTTGCCTTCGATTTACCTACACATAGAGGTTATGACAGTGACCATGAACGTGTTGTTGGTGATGTTGGTAAAGCAGGTGTGGCAATTGATACCGTCGAGGATATGAAAATTCTGTTCGAGGGTATTCCACTAAATGAAATGTCGGTTTCTATGACCATGAACGGGGCGGTTTTGCCTATCATGGCCTTTTATATCGTTGCCGCCGAAGAACAGGGTGTTTCGTTAGAACAATTGTCGGGTACGATACAGAACGATATACTTAAAGAGTTTATGGTTCGCAACACGTACATCTATCCGCCAAAACCATCTATGCAGCTGGTTGCCGACATATTCAAATATACGAGCATGTATATGCCTAAATACAATAGTATTAGTATTTCTGGGTATCATATGCATGAAGCTGGGGCACCAGCGCATTTAGAGCTGGCATATACCTTGTCTGATGGATTGGAGTATATTAGAACAGGAATAGAAGCAGGATTGAAAATTGATGATTTTGCTCCTCGACTTTCATTTTTCTGGGGAATTGGCATGAATCATTTTATGGAAATTGCCAAAATGCGAGCTGCGAGAATGTTATGGGCCAAAGTGGTAAATAAATTCGACCCCAAGAGTGAAAAATCATTAATGCTTAGAACACACTGTCAAACGAGTGGTTGGAGTCTTACTGAACAGGACCCGTTCAACAATGTAGCGCGAACTACCATAGAGGCTTCTGCGGCAGTTTTCGGCGGAACACAAAGCTTACACACCAATGCTTTAGATGAGGCGATAGCATTGCCTACCGATTTCTCTGCGCGTATTGCAAGGGAAACCCAATTGTATCTACAGCACGAAACCAATATTACCAAAACAGTGGATCCCTGGGCAGGCAGTTATTATGTAGAGAAATTAACGCATGATTTGGCGCATAAAGCGTGGGAATTAATGGAGGAGGTCGAAAACCTTGGTGGAATGACCAAAGCAATTGAAACCGGAATTCCGAAAACACGTATAGAAGAAGCTGCAGCAAGAAAGCAAGCGCGTATTGACAGTCTTCAAGATGTAATTGTTGGGGTTAATAAATATCAATTGTCAGCGGAAGATGAACTTCAAATATTGGAGGTTGATAATAAAGAAGTACGCAGACAGCAATTACAACGATTAAAAGAGATAAAAACAAAACGTAATACTACTAAAGTAGAGGCATGCTTAAATGCCATTTCAAAGGCGGCAACAAATAAATTGGCTGGTAGCGATTCGGAAGAAAATTTATTAGCTTTAGCGGTAGCTGCGGCTCGAGAAAGAGCAACTTTGGGAGAGATAAGTAGTGCTTTAGAAAAGGCGTATGGCAGACATAAAGCAATCATTAATACATTTACTGGTGTGTATTCAAGGGAGATTAAAGAAGACGGAAGTTTTAAAAAAGCGCAAGAGTTAGCGGATCGTTTTGCCGAGCAAGATGGCAGAAGACCTCGTATTATGGTTGCAAAAATGGGTCAAGATGGCCATGATCGTGGGGCAAAGGTTGTGGCTACTGGGTATGCCGATTTAGGTTTTGATGTAGATATTGGACCTCTTTTTCAAACACCAAAAGAAACAGCAAAACAAGCTGTTGAGAACGATGTGCATATTTTAGGAATTTCTTCTCTGGCCGGGGGGCATAAAACTTTGGTGCCAGAAGTTATCAAAGAATTGAAAAACTACGGCCGTGAAGATATTATGGTTATTGTTGGTGGAGTAGTGCCGAAACAAGATTATGCATTTTTGAAGGATGCTGGTGCAACTGCAGTATTCGGACCAGGAACTAAAATTAGTGATGCGGCCATTCAGATATTAGAATTACTTTTGGAATAAGACTTTAAAAGGCTTAAAATAAAAAAGGCCGAACAAGTAATTTGTTCGGCCTTTTTTATAGTTAAAAGATGCATTATGCTGTAGCAACTTCTACTTCACTTTTTTTATTCTTCATCCAAAAATAGAGGATAGTGAAAAGAACTATCAATATAGCTGGGAATATTACCATTGTACCTAAAGTTTCCTGTCCAGAAACTAATTCTAGTTCATCACCTGTAAATCCTTGAGCTGAGGCAGCTGCTCTATCGGCATCAATCCATCCACCAATGATAGGTTGAAAAATTGAAGTTGAGAACATACCAATGGCACCTATTATAGACATACCTAAAGCACCTGTTTTTGGTGTTTTTGTTGCCGCCAAGCCTATCATGTTAGGCCAGAAATAAGCAATTCCTAAAGCAAAAATAATAGCAGCGACGTAAGCCATAGCGCCCGTTTGTGTACTAAACAGATAAATACCAATGGTTGCTAAAATAGCTGAACCTAATAGTACGCCTGTTTGGTCAAATCTTTTTACCATATCCCCACCAAAAAATCTTGCAACGGCCATTAAACCGGCTGTCAAAGCTAAAATTAAAGTAGGTTCAGCACCACTTTTTGATAATATGAGACCAACCCATTGATTTGGTCCAAATTCAGATATTGCAGTAAGCGCCATACATATTGCAATAAATGCAAACAATGGGGTAAGCATACCTTTGAAATTTCCACTTAGGGTTGCAGCTTCCTCTATTTTTGCTTTAGGCCAAGTTTGTCCATAAAACAAATAGGCGTAAATAACTGCAGGGATTAAAAGTAACCATACTTGACTTTGTCCAATGATTCCGAAATTTGTCATGAAACCAGATAGCAGACTACCTACTGCAATACCTCCAGGAAACCACATGTGAAAACGGTTTAGCATCTTGCTCATTCTAGTTCCTTTGTAAGCGTCAGCAATCATAGGATTACAAGCTGCTTCGGTACAACCATTTCCTAACCCAATGAGTAAGTTAGCTACTAATAAGCCAACATAACTTCCGGAGAATATTAATAATAAAATACCAATTGTATGTGCAAAGAAGGCAAATTGCATTATAATTTTACCACCTACTTTATGATAAATAAGTCCTCCTATTACCATTGCAATAGGGAATCCTGCAAACCACATTGAAGTAATTAAACCTGCTTGGCTTGCGGTTAATTCTAATTCTGTTTTTAATTGATCCAAAATCCCCGCTGCTATAGCAAAAGAGAAGGCTGTCGTGATTAATGCGAAACAGCTGGCATAAAACAGTCTATTGGCATTTACATTAGAAGTTGTACTAGAACTTTCCATATTTGTATTGATTTAGTTGTTGTTGGTTTAACTGCTAAACTAATAAAAATGAAATAATATCAGGGCTTTTTTAGTAAAATGATATCTTAAGTGCGACATATGGCACAAAAAATAATATTTGTGAAAGTTTTTATGGATTTTATGCAATGCTAAATGTGGTAATAATATACTTTATCTCTTTGATTATGAACTATTAACTAACTTGTAACCTCAATAATCCTATTTAATCGAATATCTATGAAAACCTACGTTTGTATACTAACTATTGTTTTGTTTTTTAGTTGTGCCGATGTTGAAAAGGGCCTAAATCGAGAAATACAAACTTCTACCGATACTGTAGATGCACATTATAACCCCCAAGCAAATTTAGATAGTTTGGGTATAAAGCTGAGAGATCAAGGAATACCTGTGGCAAATTATGTTCATGCAGTAAGAAGCGGTAATCTTTTGTTTTTAGCGGGTAAAGGACCAAAACAAGCCAATGGTGAGAATATAGTAGGCAAACTAGGACAAGATTTAAGCATTGATGAGGGTTATGCTGCAGCTCGTGAAGTTGGTATCAATCAACTGTCAGTTTTAAAAATGGAATTAGGTGATTTGAATAAGATTAAAAGGATAGTTAAAGTTCACGGTATGGTCAACGCAACGCCTGATTTTACAGAACATTCTAAAGTAATCAACGGGTACTCTGATTTAATGGTAGCGGTTTTTGGTGAAAATGGAAAACATGCACGTGCCGCAGTTGGCATGGGATCACTGCCTGGGAATATGGCAGTTGAAGTTGAGATGATTGTTGAGGTTTATGAAGAATAGATAAATGAAGTATAATTCATATTTATGATATTCAAATTAAGTCTATTTTTGCGCTCAATTTAAAATATTGGCCTCGTAGTTCAATGGATAGAATAGAAGTTTCCTAAACTTTAGATGCAAGTTCGATTCTTGCCGAGGTCACTTTTTGACTTATAAACGAATTCAATATAGTATATAATATATTGATTATCAATGTTTTGATATTTTTTGGTTTCAAATGATATCATTTAGAACCACCTATTAGAGTTCACAAATCGTCAACATTTTTTTCAAATGTTTTCGTATTTTGTAATTGTTTATTTTAAATCTGTTAAATTAACGATTTGTAGGTGATTTGACTTTCGTCCTTAATTAAGTTTAACTTAAAGACGTTTGTTATGCGTACTACTTCCACATTTTCAATCTTATTTTGGCTATACGCCAAAAGAATTAAGAACAATCAAGCTCCCCTTTATGCCAGGATAACCATAGACGGCAAAAAGCTCAACATTAGCCTTAAAAGAAGAATTGACACGCAACTTTGGAGTCCTGAAAAGCAGCGAGTCAAGGGTTTAAGTGCAAACGCCAAAAGTATTAATCAATACCTTAATGAAGTACATGCAAAGTTGTTTCAGGGCTATCAAGAATTAAGGGCAGATGATAAGCGGATTACTCCACAAACGATAAAATCCAAATTCCTAGGGGACGATAAGCCAAAGGAATTTACGCTTACTGATATAATTGCCTACCATAATGATAAAATGTTTTACAAACTGCATAGAAACACTTCAAGGCTCTATTTAATTAGTCAAAAATACATTCTACTCTATTTAAAAAAGGAATATAAGCTTGACGACATAGAACTATCGCTTCTTGATTATAAATTTATACTCGGTTTTGAAAATTTTCTACGAGGCCATAAACCAAGGCATTATCAAAAGCAGATTGGGAACAACGCAGTAATGAAACATATCCAGCGTTTAAGGAGAATGGTCACTTTAGCTTATGATATTGAATGGATTGGTCAAGACCCCTTCCGTAAATTCAAACAAAAACTAATTCCCACACACCGCGGTCATCTAACAGGCAAAGAATTAGAACTTTTAGAGGAGTTGACATTACACTCTTTGAGATTGAGAACGGTAAAAGACTTATTTGTATTCAGCTGCTACACAGGGATTAGTTATATAGATATGATGCTACTCTCGGAAGAGAGTTTGGTTATGGGTTTGGATAAACGAATGTGGATTGCAACTAAAAGGCAAAAGACCAGGAATCCAGTTAAAATTCCTTTACTATCGAAAGCTTTAAATATTATCAAAATTTACCGAGAAGATAAACGGTGTCAGATTTATGGCACGTTGTTTCCTAAAATATCAAATCAAAAAGTGAATGCTTACCTAAAAGAAATTGCAATAGCAGCTGGCATTCAAAAAAATCTCACCTTTCACATGGCTAGACATACTTTTGCGACAACCGTTACGATGACTAACGGAGTGCCCATAGAAACTATTTCTAAAATGTTAGGACACAGAAAGCTAACCACCACACAAATTTATGCCAAAGTAATTGAGCAAAAAGTATTTGACGATATGGAAATACTTCGTGAGAAATTGGAAATAAATAGAGCGCCATATAAAAGTAAAAATACAAAGAGAATTCACTAGGTCAAATGTTCAATAAAATCAAAATATCAATTTTTGATTGAAACTTAAATGGTAAGTGGAAATAGAGAACTTTTATAGAATCCATTCTTAAAAAAAAGATCTTTGATGGATTTAAAATTTTTTAGTAGAGGGATTTTCAATTGTTGATAACCTAGAATTACCTTACAAATCGCACACTTTGCCAAGATTCAAAATGGTTCCATTTGGTATCAAATGGAACCGAATAAAATTTGTGCTTCCTCAACTTAATCCCGTTTGGTCCATTTTGGTTCAAGATACTGTATATCAATTATTTGTGGATAACTAATTGTATCGTTCCATAGTGCTGTTCACCTATTTTCATACATTTATCCAGTAAAAATATTGAAGGAAAACAAAAGCGCTTTTGTTCATTTCGTAACCTTAAAAAGAAACAAAATGGACACTATTTTAATACTCGAACGGCTGGACCGTTTGGAAAAACTTTTGATGGCGAACAAGGAGGTAATGACCTTCGAGGAGACCTGTGACTATACGGGAATATCCAGAAGCTACCTGTACAAACTTACCGCTTCGGGAACCGTTCCGCACTCCAAACCCAACGGGAAACTTATTTTTTTCGAACGGAGGAAAATCGAGAATTGGCTGCTCCAGAACGAACGAAGACCCATAAATGAAATCGAAACGATAGCTAAGCCCGTTCGTTAGGAATTTGCATCTCTAAACTTTTCAAAATTCATTATTACATCTTGGGAATCCCCTGGGAGTTCAAAACATTTTTTATGAAAACAGTACCTTACTTACGGGTAGGCACATCGTACTATAAATTGGTGCAGGCACCTACCATCGCTGGACATTTCAACGAGATCCTTGTGCATTGGAACATCGAGACCATTCGCCAGGACCATGGCAAGGATTACCTGAGCAAGGTTCCCAAATACGATGGCTTTACCTGTATCCCCAACCATATCCATTTTAAACAGGAATATAAAGGGTTCTACAATACCTATTCCCCGTTGCCGGCAATCCCAAAAGAGGGGGAATGCCAACATTCATTGAATTTTGTGAAACACATTTTCGGGAAACACTATGAACTAGGATTGGATTACCTACAATTACTGTATACAAAACCGGTACAGGTACTGCCCATTCTTTGTTTAGTTTCCAAGGAACGTTCCACAGGCAAGAGTACTTTTTTGAAATGGCTGAAGGCCATCTTCGACAATAACATGACCTATCTGACCAATGATAGTTTCAGCAGCCAGTTCAATGCAGACTGGGCGAACAAGCTGCTCATCTGCATTGACGAAGTACTGTTCAACAAAGAAGAATTGACGGAACGTATCAAGTACCTGAGTACCACCAATATCAACAAGTTGGAGGCTAAGGGAAAGGACAAAAGGGAAGTGGAGTTCTTCGGTAAGTTCATCCTGTGCAGTAACAACGAGGACAACTTCATAAAAATTGACGGGAACGAGACCCGTTTTTGGGTTTTGAAAATACCCGTGCTCAAAAAAGAGGAGACCGATTTCCTGAATCAACTGAAATCGGAGATACCCGCCTTTCTACATTACATGCAAAAGCGGCAGTTATCGAGTGAGCACACCACCAGAATGTGGTTCACCCCAAAACAGATTAGAACAGCCGCGTTAAAAAGGTTGGTACAGAACAACCGGAACCGGGTGGAGAAGGAACTGGCCAGTATCCTGTTCAGTGTCATGGAAAAGTTCGAACTGGAGGAGATACATCTCTGTCCCATCGATGCGCTGCACCTGCTGAACAAAACCCGTGTCAAGACCGACCTGACCCAATTGCGAAAATTGTTGAAGAACGATTGGAAACTTGTCAACCAGGACAACTCCAACAAATACCAAAAAGTGACCATTTGGAGCGATGGGGATATCCACATGATTGATGCTAAAGGGAGGTACTTTACGGTGGAAAAAGACTTTTTGAACAAAAATTTTGATGATACGATGACGGAATAGGACGGGGCCAATGTTCATAGGGGCCGAAGCCGTCATCAAATTGTCATCATTTTGTCATCAAAAAAAATAATGATGACGGAAAAAGCTTGTAAAAAAAGAAGAACGATGACGTGATGACAAAACGATGACATGGAAAACCTAATACTGTAGGGGCCTTAGGAGGTGTTGTCATCATATCATCAAAAAAATAGGTAAAACCATTTGGCTTATGAAAGAAAAAAGAAAAACAGGATTATCGTGTGAAAGAGCCCGAGCTTTTCCCATCGAAAGGGCGCTGGCAAAACTCGGGCACTTTCCGACCAGGACGAACGAAAAAGAAGCTTGGTTCCTGAGCCCTATCCGCTCAGAAACCCAAGCCTCTTTCAAGGTGTCCAAGAAACTCAATAGATGGTACGACCATGGGGAAGGAACCGGAGGCAATGTTATCGATCTGGTGTGTAAAATCACCAAATCCTCGGTAAAGGAAACTTTAAGGTTTTTGGAACAGGACCGGGCCTCTTTCTCTTTTCAACAGCGGCCAGTTTTAAGCAACGATAACCATAATGGAATACAGATTCTTCATGCACGGCCTACCCTGCATTATGGTCTGTTACAATATCTATTTGAACGAAGGATTTCCATTTCGACAGCATCGGCCATTTGTATGGAAGTACATTACCTGAACAAGGGAAGACGATATTTTGCCATTGGATTGAAGAACGTTTCGGGTGGATGGGAACTACGGAACAAATATTATAAGAATAGTAGTTCGCCCAAGGATATCACGCATATCAAAAATGGAATTGAAAAACTCATCGTTACCGAAGGGATGTTCGACCTGTTATCGATTTTAGAGGGTACCGAAGAATCAAATTTGGAATATGATTTTCTGGTCCTGAACTCAACTGCTTTCGTTTCAAAAGCAATAGAAATAATGAAAGGTTATTTGCAAATCGACCTCTACTTGGACAACGATTCAAATGGAAGAAGGACAACCCAAAAATTAATGGCCCATTCCATAAACTGCCTGGACAAATCAATGCTTTACGAAGGATTCAAGGATATGAACGAATGGCTCATCTATAATGCTAAAAAGAGACTTGGTCAGGAAGCGCGAGATGTGTCTTTGTTGCCACAAAAACAAACTCGCTTTACTCCCGATGGTCGCAAAGTAAAAAAGAAATGAAACGTACGTACATCAAATTTAGATGCTCCATCTACGAGAAAAAACTGCTCAGGAAAAGGGCCGCACGGGCAGGACTTTCTCTATCCGAATATTGCCGCAGCTCAGCTTTTAAAAATACCGTCATCGAACGGTTGACCGAGGAACAATTGGCCCATTATAAAATGCTGGTGAAATACAAGGGAAATTTTACCCGCATCGGTAATATGTTCAGAAAGCATAACCCGAAACTGGCCAGCGAGGTCGAGCAATTGGCGGAAGAAATACGCACACAACTTTATAATTTCAAAAAAATAAAGTAATGATAGGTAAGGGAACTTCCATAGCGCATACGGGAACAAGTATCGATTACGGCTGGAACCAGGAGAAAGCTGCAGAAATCGTATTCAGTGAAAATTTGGCAGGGAATAATCCCCAAGAGATTACCGAGGAGTTCAGGTTGATACAGGAAGAGAATACCCGTTGTCAAAAGAACACCTTAAGCTTTATACTCAGTCCGACACAAGTGGATGGCAGGAACCTTTCCAAGGAACAGTTAGGGGAACTGACCCAAAAGTTTATCAAAGAAATGCAGCTGAAGGAACGGCAGGCCATCGCCTTTGTCCATAGGGACAAGGCACATACCCATGTGCACCTGTACGTGAACCGTATCGGTTTCGATGGAAAGGCCTACAACGATAGTTTTATCGGGAAACGAAGCCAACTCGCAGCCGAAAATGTTGCCAAGGAAATGGGACTGACCACGGTCAAGGAAGTACAACTGGAAAGGGAACTGAATTCGATACAGGTACGTCTCGAAATAAAGAACATACATCAAAGGGTAATGGAAACCGAAAGGCCAAAAACATTAGACTCCTACATCAAGGCCATGCAGGATAGCAACGTGGAAGTCATCCCGACAATAAACCGGGCCAATAAGTTACAGGGCTTCCGGTTCCAATATGAGGGCCATAATTTCAAGGCAAGCGAGGTACACCGCTCCATGTCCGGAGGTAGGATCATGGCACAACTTTCCCAGAATAAAGGTATAGCAAAACCGATAAAGGTGGACAAGTCAGTCCAGCTACTAGGGAAAACCTTGGAAATGAGTACCAATCTTGCAACGAGCATCGCCAAGAACATCATCAAAAAAACCATCAAAAGGGCCATCGATACCGGAATAGGATTTTAAAACAAGAAGCTATGGGATATAAAAAACTGGACGAGGTAATGGAACTGCTAACCGACGAGTTGGATGGGTTCAACAAGTCCATCGTTAGATTGGAAAAGTTGACCCAAAATACGGACAACATCAAAGTGATACCTGATACTTCGGAAATCGAACGATTGCTCCAAGAGCATCTGAATTCCGAGAAGGTGAATACCGAAAGGCTTCTGGAGTCGGTTCAAGATATTAGGAGTAAGATTTCAAAAGCAAGACTGGTTCCAAAAATACAATTATGGATTCATTACTCGATTTGGTTCATTTCCTTGGTCATCATAGGATACCTGTCTCTACGGTTCTCCCGAATCGGGGATGTCCAGGAAAGGGCCTTTACTGAGGGAGGGCAAGAAGTAATCCCTAACCTAAAAGGATATTTTGACCAGAATCCAGGACATTACGAATCGTACCAGAAATGGATGCAGAAAAAGGATAGTGTTCCAAATAAAAAGTAATGTGCGCCCTATGGAATTTTTGCTTGACGCTTATCTGCCGGAACACTACAAAAATTCCACAGGATCCATGCGCAGGTAAGTTATGGTAAGATTTGGGAATTGATTGATTCGAAAAATCGTTCTGGGAAAAGTAACGAGCTCTTACTATCCTAAACAGCAAAAAAAATGAGAACATTTTGATTTTCTAGATGCTAAAGCTTTGTGTTTTTTGTATACATATTTCATCACTAGAGAGTCGAAACAAGAAATGGGCAAAAGACCAAGATCAAAGACCGGGTGCAGGTAACAAAGGGGCTAAGTATACCAGTAACAATACACATTACAGTCCTACGGACCCCGATGCCAGGATAAGCGTAAAGCCCGGCAAGGCCAGAAAGCTGAACTACTTGAGTCAGCTTAGTGTCGACACGGCACCAAGAAAAAGTCTTATCGAGCATCAAGTAAGCTCTGCAAGGGTTGTAGGTTCAGGGCAGCCTGCCTTGGTAAGGTGAATGAAAAGTAGTTCTCGGTCACGTATTTTAGGGAACAGTACGAGCGTAATATAGAAAGGGTGAACAGTCCACAGGGCAGGTATATGAAAAGCAAGCATCAAAGTACGGTAGAGCCAGTTTTTGACACTTTAACTCAATTCATGGGTATGCGCAAGATAAATACGATAGGACTCGAACAGGCCAACAAGGTGATGCACCTCTCCGCCATGGCCTATAACCTAAAGAAGTACCTGAAATTCGAACAAAAACGCTCCAATAGTGGGCTAGGACAACTTTCTTTTAAGGCTTTTATAGAAAGTGTTGTGCAATATCTATTTTTAGGCTTGCCAAGCCATCAGAAATTTACCGTCCAATACTAATGAAGCAATAAAAAAGCCTCTTAAAGAGGCTTATATTCAATCTGTATTTTGAAAATTATAGGCTTGTGCCACAGTTACCATTGTTAGCCAATGTCTCTATTTTATTCACAATACTCTTCAGGCCAATATTCCTTGCAAGGTTATTCAAAAACTATTCGAATCGAGGCAATGATTTTATAGAACGAATCTTAATATCTTTATAGAAGATTTCTGCGGACTCCGATTGCAGTTGAATTTTACCTTTAGTTAACGGGCTTTCTTTTCCGTCTACCAATTGCCTAGAATTTTCAAGTACCATGACAACTTTACCGTTGATTATATGTACACTTTTTCCTCCAAAGCAATATAAATCAACTGTGTTCCATTTTCCGGTCTGGTTTTCGCCATCTGGATACTTTATACAATGCCTCCCATTTTCACTTTCTGAGCTAAATGTCAATAAATTGCCTTTTTCATCATATCGATAATCATCGTTGCCGGTTTTGGTTGCCCTTATATCTAACAAGGCCCCGGCAACTCCCCAGTAATCACCGCAATCTCCCTCCTGTATTTGAAACTCTTGGGATCTGAGCCAAAATTTATCTCCATCAGCATGGTCGCCAACGGCATGATATAATAGCCCACTATCTCTTTTATCGGATAACTTTTCTCTTGGGTACCATTTTTTATCGCCCCATTTGAATTGCAACTGTAAATGATAATTTTCAAACTCCCTTTTTGTAGAGATTCCGCCCCAGCATTCACCAGAAATCCGGAGTACTTTCTCACCGTCTACATCAGCAATTGTAAACACACCAATCGGGTCGTTGTTCAAGCCATATGGAATCTGTTCATCTATTTTCTCCATAGGTACTCCTTCTATGAACTGGGGCCCTAAATACGTATCCCAGTTTTTTAAATCGAATCCATTGAAAAGCGTTTCCCAATCTTTAGTGGATTCTTGTGAAAGGATACATTGCGATACGATTAAGAAACTATAAAAGAATAATTTTTTAAAATGTTTAGTCATAATCTTTAGTTTGTCATTTTTATATTAACTATACCTTCTGAAACCAATCAATAAAATTTTTTTAATCCAATCATCAGATGGTAAATTTCAATTTTTGCCCTGAAGAAAGTCCGTGTGCATTTTTCAATAATTGTTCATGATATTCTATCAAATTCATTGCTTTTTGAATATGTTCGCTAACGTTCAAGCTATGGCAAGTAGGGCAGGCAAAGAAACTTTTAGTTTCCGTCTGCGCACTTAGCCAAAGCTTTTTGTTTTGATTTAAATTTTTGTTTTCAGAGCAAAATCCTAAAGATTTTTCGGACACATAAATATACACAAACCTTTGAATTAACCACCAAACTCCGCATTACTTATAGGTATTGTGCCTGTTGCACAAGTACTTGTTAAAAATAGTGATATTGATTAACTTTAGTTATGCAAGGACATAAAGATTATCAAGAGAAGCTTTTCAATAGTTTTCAGTTAAGTGAACGCATACCCAAGGCCAATTTTTACAGGCGTTTAAAAGGAGTCTTAGATTTGAGTTTTCTTTATAAGTTGACCAATTCTTATTATGGACAGAGTGGTCAAAAGAGTATTGACCCTGTAGTATTTTTTAAGCTTTGTTTAGTGGGTTATTTAGAGAACCTTATCAGTGACCGCAAGCTAATAGCACATTGTTCAATGCGCTTAGATATTTTGTATTTCATAGGCTATGATATAGATGAAGAGTTACCCTGGC
>NZ_FUYL01000014.1:0-102984 GCF_900167935.1 Maribacter arcticus
AGAACATCCCCAGAGGTTGCTGTTGCATCGTCTGGCAGTTCGATTTCGTTCTGGTCATCGGTGTCCCCGTCGTTTGTAATGTGCGTATTGATTAAAGTAGTGTTCGCCGTAATCGCTACGGTCTCTTCCAAAGCAGAAAGATCTACCGTCAACGGTATTTCACTATCATTTTCTAACGAAATGCTCAACAAGTTACCGGCTCCGAAAAGAAACTCGTCTACTGTTTGTTCATCTAAACTAGCTGGAAGAGCGGCCCATATAACATCTCCATTTATATCTGTTGTAAGAATTTCTCCGTTCCCTCCTTGTTCAATTTTATCTGGAGTTACATTATTGTCTGCAATATCAATTTCTAATATCGTACCATCTAAAATATTATCTGTTTCTACCCCGCCTAGTGCTATATCTACGGAACCAATTGTACCATTGGCGATATTTGTGGATAAAATAGTTTCAGCTTCAATTTGAACTGAGGTAATACTACCATCAATTACCTGTAATGGATTTAGGCTACTACCATTACCTTCAATTGTTGTATTGTCAGCTTCTACCGTACCACCAGTACCTGCGGGTAAGTTTGCCCAAGTAACTAAACCCGCAGTTGTATTTAAAAATTGTCCGTTAGCTCCTGGTTCAATTTTAAATGGATCTGCATTGCTACCTATTCCTGTAATTGTGCTACCATCTGCTTCTTCAGTAGAACCAGAATTTAACAATGCAGCATCAATGCCAGCTAAATGTGCTTCTACATCTTGGGTGCTGGCTATATAATTAATTGGAACAGCAGTTACCTCTACCTCATTTGCAACTTGGTTATCTAAAAATTGAGTTAGGTTTATAGGAGTTGCGTCATTTGTTATTGTAAGCAGATTTCCTGCTTCTAATGTTAGTTGTTGGTTGTCACTACCGGCAGGTAAGGCTGCAATTTCATCGTCTACATATTGTTTGGTTGCGGCATCGCTGTTAGCGGAAGGAGTGGGTAAGTTGGTTATTGTTGTACCATTAGCATTGTTGTTTAAGACTAAGATTTCGGTTAGACTTTGTTCATCAACCGTCTTTATATATCCAAAAGCCCCAATTTCAGCGTCGGATAATTGGGTATTCGTATCAATAGAAGATATCGGCACCGAAAAAGTACCTGATATATCGGTTATTCTAAGTTCGCCAGCAACAATACCAAATGCTTGATTTTGCTCATTAATTGGGTCACTACCACCAGAAGTGACAATATCTGCAATTTCGGTATCTACATAAACCTTTACTGCATTTTGAGTTGGATAAAGAACTGTTGAGTTACCTAAAGTTTCAATATTTGATTTATTTATAATATTTTCTTTGCCTGCTAAACCGGCTGTTACGACCGCGTCGGTGGCGAAAGCGCTCAAATTTGCTGTGGTGGGGTTTCCGTTTTGGATATTGATGGTAAGCTGTTCATTGGCCAAAGTTGCCGTACCTAAATTTTGTATATCGGTATTATCTATGTATTTACTTAAGTTAATAGTATTGCCGCCACTAATTGCTAAATCATCATTAGCGGCAAGGTTTAAGGTTTGTTCATCAGTATTGTCTAAATAGGTGGTAAGGTCGATATCAGCACCACCCTCTTCTAGCGATAAGTTATTATCTTCAAGAGTCAATTGTTGATCATCAGAACCTACCAAACCACTTAAATCTACCGAGGCTCCTACAGGAGTTGCAGATTGGCTGATACTTAAGGTATTGGTTAATTTGGTGAAGGTTAAATCTATTAATTCATTGGTGTCATCGGTATCTTGATCATCAATAATATGATCTGCAATTAATGCGGTATTATTTGAAATATTCAATTGTATGCCTTCGGTAATTTGCAGCGGATTGGCTGGTGTGCCACTTCCGGTAATGGTTATTTCGTCTCCTACTGCACCCATTAGGTCGCCCGCATCTCCCCACTGAACTATTCCATTTTCATCGGTAATTAATACTTGTCCTGGTATAAAGTTAGCGATATCACTTGGTGCAATACTACCATCTCGTATCTCATCTGAACCTACCGCATTCTGGCGTATTTCACTAGAACCAACAGATTCTGCCGCTAATTTATCTTGTGTAATACTGTTATCTTGTATGTCGTCTGGCCCAATGCCACCATCTACTATATTATCGCCAAGTATGCCATTTTTAGCAATTTCTAGGTTATAACCGCTTGCAGTTTGTGTAATTTCTATGGTAGCTCTATTGTTAATTATAGGGTCGTTGGTAATGGTGAAATTGACTGCATCGCAAAGGTTTACCCATTGTGTGCCATCATAATAATTAATACACTCGGTGTCGATATTATAAACGATACCACCTCTTTGCGGAGTTATAGCTTCCATTTCTAAAGTACTGACCCGTGTAATTACTAAGACTTTTGAAGTGCTTTCTAATTCTAGTACCGATGCAGGATCAATGTTTTGGGGATTATCACCTATTTTTATTTGCCCAAATACAGTTGGTATTGTGAGCATTATAAACAAAATAAACAGAATTATGGCTTTCATACTAAGCGTTTTATAACCTTAAAATGGTGGAAAACAAAAATAGTATTATCTTCTTATCTAGCTTTATTTATAAGTTGAAATAGTATGCTAATAGGTTAAAGAACATTAAACTTCGTTGAAAGGATGTATAACTTTAACCTATGGGTGCATATTTGTATAACAGTCTAAAAAAAGGCTGTTCTAATAAATTAACAAAAGTTTATTGACGCGTTTTTTTTTATCATATTAACATATCTTTACTTTATATCCTGAATACCCTATTATAGGGGTTCTTAGCTCAAAATAAAATAATGACCAAAAAATTACTCTTCTTAATAGTATTACTTACAACAGTAACCGGTTTTTCACAAGATGATGAAAGACGTCTTTTATTAGGTTCTGTTCTTTATATGAATGTTGCTGTACCTAATGAAAACGTGATTAACTCCACCTCTGAAAGGGCAACTATTACAAATGACCAAGGGAATTTTAAAATTAATGTAAAGCTGGGTGATCAGCTAGTATTTACTGCTGTCAACTACAATATTAAAGTGGTTACGATTACCGAAGAAATTTTGGCAAATAATCGCTTAGTTGTTGAGGTAAATGAAAAGGTGACCGAGTTAGATGAAGTGGTAATTACTCCAGATCAACAAGAGCGTTTTTTAAAGTTAAAGAATGAAGAGTTTAAAGCGTATGAATATGAAATTGATCGTAGTACAGAAGTAGAAAACATTTCATTATCTCAATCAGAAAGAGGAATGCAAGATGGTTTGAATTTCGTTAATATTTTCAGGGCAATTTTCAAGGCGCAGAACGAATCAGATGAACCCGGACCTAAGTTAAAGGTAAGTGATGTACTAAGACAAGTATATGATGATTCATTTTTTGTGGTTGATTTAGCGATACCTCAAGATAGAATAGATGAGTTCTTAATATTCTGCGATACAAGAATGCCAGCGCAATCTTTACTTAGGAAAGAAAATGAGTTTCAACTTATTGATGCCTTGGTTACTAACAGCAAATCGTTTCTGAAGGGAGTAGATGAGGAGTAGTCTCCTAATTTTACTTTTATTATCTAGCGTTGCAGTTGTAGCTCAAATTGGTGAACCTAAAAATTTAGAGGGTAGAGTATATAGCGATGATGGCGATGTAGCTGCCACACATGTTTTAAACTTAACGACAAAGCGAGCAACCATTACCGATGTAAACGGTTTTTTTACCATTGCCGTTCATCTATTTGATACTTTAGAGTTTTCTGCAATTCAATACAAAAAGAAGATTGTAATAATATCAACGTCTATTTTAGAAAGTAAGTTGGTGTCTATTGGTTTAGAAGAAGCTTTGACCGAGTTAGACGAGGTTACGGTAACACCTTATAACCTTAGTGGTGACCTCATTAAAGATTTAGCTACTTTAGAATTAGACCCAATAGTTACGGCATCTACCTTAGGCTTACCTAACGCATACGTTAAAATACCAACAAAGGCAGAACGAGAACTTACCGCTGCAACAGCCAACCCTATTATGAGTTTTGACCCATTAATAAACGCTATAACGGGTCGTACCAAAATGTTGAAGCAACGGGTGGAAAGAAATAAACTGTACGATCGAACAGAGCGTGTACGTGATTTTTATGAGGATAGTGTGTACCAAAAAGATTTAGGTATACCGTTAGAGAAAATAGATGATTTTCTCTATTTCTGTGAAGTAGACCCTAGGTTTCAAGAGATAGTTGATACCCATGACCAGATTAAAATTTGGGACTATTTTCTTCAGAAGAGTTTAATTTATAGAAAAAATAACTTCTTAGATTAGCAATTAAATTTGGCATATGCTTTGCAAACAGGTATTTAAACAAGACAATATGAAATTTTTTAGAACAGCATTGTTAGTAATCTTATTGCCGCTATTTGCTTTTGCAGGAGCACATAAATTCTATATCAGTGTTACCAACGTTGATTATTCTGAAAAAGACCAATCGGTGCAGATTATAACCCGCGTTTTTATTGATGATATAAATGCAGTATTGAAAGAGCGCTACGGTATACCCTCAAAATTAGGTACTGATAGCGAATCATCTGTTGATAGAGAGTATTTAGAGAAATACATTCGCACTAAATTTTTGGTAGAAATTAATGGAGAAACTGCTAAATATGATTTTATTGGTAAGAAGTATGATGCTGATATGGTCATTTGTTATTTAGAAGTAACCGATGTTCCACTAAAGAATTTGAAACAAATCGGTATTCAAAATGAAGTACTCACAGATATATATGATGATCAACAAAATGTTGTCCATTTTAATGTTAATGGGAAGAAAAAGAGTCACGTTTTGGTGAAATCACATACTAAAGGAATGTTAAATTTGTAACATATATTAAGAAATCTTTTTAAAAACTCTAAATTTCGCACACTAAATAATTAGATAATGATAAGAATAAAGTACGCGTTTGCCTCTGTATTATTTCTTTTTGTGGCACTTGGGTTTGCGCAAGAGAAAGTAACCAAAGAAAAGGAACCAGGGCATTATAATCAGAGTAAATTTAAACAATTATACGAGGAGTTTTCGACCCCAAATACTTACAGGTCAGCATCTGGTGCGCCAGGACCAGATTACTACCAACAACAGGCCGACTATGTGATGGACATTCTCTTAGATGATAAGAATGCCAAAATTTCAGGCCAAGAAACAATTACCTATACCAACAATTCTCCTGATGATTTAGAATATTTATGGTTACAATTAGATCAAAATATAAGGACTAAGGATTCAAAAGCAGCATTGAAAAATGGAGGTAATGTAAAAGAATCAGAAGATACGGCAGATTTTGTACAAAAGTATATCACAGAATCTTTTGATGGCGGTTTTAATATAGATTATATAAAAGATGCCTCTGGTAAAGCACTGCCATATACTATTAACTTTACTATGATGCGTGTCGATTTACCTACACCTCTCAAAAGTGGTGAAAAATATTCTTTTGATATAAAATGGAATTATAATATTCCTGATCATACCGTAAATAGAGCAAGATCTGGATATGAGTATTTTAAGGAGGATGGAAACAGGGCTTACGTAATTGCTCAGTTTTTTCCAAGAATGGCAGTTTACAGTGATGTAGAAGGCTGGCAGAATCATCAATTTTGGGGTAATGGAGAATTTGCCCTTCCATTTGGTAATTATGAAGTGAATATTACAGTGCCTGCAGATCATATCTTAGACGGTACTGGCGTACTTCAAAATCGAAAAGAAGTGTACTCAAAAGAAATGATGAGTCGTTACGAGCAAGCAAAAAAATCTTATGATAAGCCTGTAATAATAGTTACTCAAGCAGAAGCAGAAGCTGCTGAGAAAGGTTTTTCAAATAAAACGAAAACATGGAAGCTTAAAGCTGAAAATGTTCGTGATTTCGGTTTTGCAACATCAAGAAAATTCATTTGGGATATGCAAGCGGTGAAATTAGGAGGTAAGGATATCATGGCAGTATCCATGTATCCAAAAGAAGGTAACCCATTATGGGAAGAGTATTCAACTAAGGCAGTAGCACATACGCTAAAGTCATACTCGTCTCATACATTCGATTATCCTTATCCAAAAGCAATTTCAGTACATGCTAAGAATCAGGGGATGGAATACCCAATGATTTGTTGGAATTATGGTAGACCAAATGAAGATGGTAGCTATTCTGATAGAACTAAATACGGAATGATTAGCGTAATTATTCATGAAGTTGGTCATAACTTCTTCCCTATGATTGTTAACTCTGATGAACGTCAATGGGGATGGATGGATGAAGGCTTAGATACCTTTATGCAGTATATGGCTGAACAAGAGTTCGGAGAAGCTTATCCGGCAGCAATTGCACCAAATGATAAGTATCCTTCAAGAAGAGGTGATCCAACGAAGATAGTGCCTTATATGAGCGGCGATCAAAGCACAATTTCTCCGATTATGTCAAATCCTGAGAATGTATTTCAATTAGGGGCAAATGCTTATGGTAAGCCTGCAACTGCATTAAATATATTAAGAGAGACTGTAATGGGGCGTGAGGTTTTTGATCATGCTTTTAAAACCTATTCGCGCCGTTGGATGTTTAAACATCCAACTCCAGAAGATTTTTTCAGAACAATGGAAGACGCATCTGCCGTTGATTTAGATTGGTATTGGAGAGGGTGGTTCTATACGACCGATTATGTAGATATGGGAGTGAAGAATATTAAAAAGTTTCAGGTAGCAAAAAAACCTGTTACAGGTGATTTGATGTCGAAAGTATTTTTGGTGTCTTCTGACAGTGAAAGCTATGATCCTGCTTTAGATGGGGTAAACCCTTCTGAAACTTCAAAAACTCTTAAGGAGTTTATGATGGATAATATGACCGAGGCTGAAAGAGCTGCAGTGAAAGAACCAAAATATTTTTATGAGGTAACCTATAATAGTCCGGGTGGTTTACCTATGCCATTAATCGTAGAATATACCTATGCAGATGGTTCGGTTAAAAATATAACCTACCCACCAGAAATTTGGAGAAAGAACAGTAAAGAAGTGAGTATGGTGCTTTCTTCAACTTCTGAACTTACTGGTATTAATATTGATCCTAAAATGGAAACAGCAGATATTGATACTACGAACAACAGCTGGCCAAAGAAAGAACAGGAAAGCGAATTTGATAAAATGAAAGAGGAGATTAAAGGAAAATAAGCCTAAAAAATATTTCTATAAAAAGCCTCGTAGTTATACGAGGCTTTTTTAATTTGGATACTAAACTTGTTTATATTTGTAGTATGATTGCTATGTATTCGTTATTTATAAGTGGCGCAGAAATTTTCTTCATTATGTTTATCGTAGTGATGGTTTTTGGTGCCGACAAAATTCCTGGTATTGCCAAGGGGTTGGGTAAGGGTATGCGCCAATTGAAGGATGCGACCGAAGATATTAAACAAGAAATTCAAAAGAGTGCTGACAAGCAGGGTATTGATACTAGTTTTGTGACAGATATCAAGAAAGATATCGATGATATGAAAAAAGATATTGGTTCGGGCTTGGCAAAAGATGTTAAGAAGCAAATAAGTGATGTAGGCAAGAATATCAGCGATGTAACTGGCAGCATAAAGAGAAAGTAGCCTATTATGTTAGATAAGATTTTACAATGGGATCGAGAGACCTTTGTCTATCTTAACAGTTTAGGTATTGAGCAGTACGATATGTTTTGGTCAATAGTGACCAAGTTTCCACCTTGGATTCCACTTTTTGTACTTATTATCACACTTTTTTTTATAAAATTTTCGAAACGCGAAGCTTCATTCATGATTTTGACCCTTTTGGCTATGGTTTTGTTCGTGAGCACGTTAACAGATTTGACCAAGAACGTAGTTGCACGGTTGAGGCCAAACAACGATGAAGAAATAAATACCTTAATTCGTATTTTAAAGAGTCCGTCTGGGTTTAGTTTCTTTTCAGGGCACGCTTCGTCATCTTTTTCTATAATAACTTTAGTTGTCCTGTTTCTAAGGCAACATGTTAAATGGATATACCTACTTTATATTTGGCCCATCTTATTTGCTATGAGTAGAATTTACGTAGGGGTACATTTTCCAATAGACGTAATAATAGGTGCCTTGGTAGGAATATTTTCTGCTTGGATGTTTTATAAGTTGTATGGCTTACTTATTTCACCCTACTTAAAGTTAAACCATCGCGTATAGGCAATAATACAGTCTCTAAAAGCGGATGTTTGCTTAGTTTTTTATTGTAATCTAATAATACTTTCGTAGTAGTATCTTTTGGGTCTAAGGGTTCTACAACTTTACCAGACCATAAGACATTGTCAGAAAGTATAATTGTGCCCGATTTTGTTTTAGGTAAAACTTTTTCAAGATACTTATCGTATTGTTTTTTTTCTGCATCAATAAATATAAGGTCGAAAGTTATGTCAAGTTCAGGTATTATATCTAAAGCATTACCCACGTGTTGAATAATCTGATTTCCATAATCACTACGGTCAAAGAAAGTTCGTTGAATGTGTTTTAATTCGGCATTTACGTCGATGGTATGCAGTTCACCTTCTTTACATAATCCTTCGGCCAAGCATAAAGCTGAATAACCAGTGTAGGTTCCGATTTCAAGAATATAAGTAGGATTAATTATTTTAGACAACAAACTTAGAACTCTGCCTTGAAAATGGCCAGTAAGCATTCTCGGTTGAATCACTTTTAAATGAGTTTCGCGAGTAAGATCTTGTAATAATTTAGGTTCCTCTTGCGAATTATCTGCCAAATAGCTTTCTAAAAGTGGCGATATAAAATGCATACGTTTCTTTTTGCAAAAATAGGGTTTTAAGCCTTAATTTCATGACATCAAATTTAGCGCATGATAAACCAAGAAATTAGTATTAGGGAAGCTGTAATTGAAGATTTACCAGTGCTTTTACAACATGAGCAAGGAGTTGTTACCTCTGAGCGCCCTTTCGATCCTACAATTAGAAATAGTGATGTAACGTATTATGATTTAAATGCTTTGATGTCAAATTCACGAGCATTGGTTTTAGTTGCTTGTGACGGAGAAAAGATAGTAGCTACGGGTTATGCTTTAGAAAAGCCTGCACGACATTATTTAGATCATGAGACTTTTGCTTATTTTGGTTTTATGTACACCGACCCTGAATATAGGGGTAGGGGAATTAACGGCAAAATTATAAGTGGTTTACAAGAATGGGCAAGTTCTTTGGGGTTAGCAGAAATTAGATTACATGTTTATAGCGAGAATGAACCAGCTATTCGCGCCTATGAAAAAGTTGGGTTCA
Source organism: Maribacter arcticus (assembly GCF_900167935.1). Classification (GTDB taxonomy): domain Bacteria; phylum Bacteroidota; class Bacteroidia; order Flavobacteriales; family Flavobacteriaceae; genus Maribacter; species Maribacter arcticus. Next base: position 9,302 of record NZ_FUYL01000014.1, read on the forward strand.
AAAAACACATGATAGAAATGCGACTGCGTACTAAATCGTAGCAAGCAATTATTCATTTGGACACATTAGATTATAGGCTTATGATTACTTTTATATAAAATTGGTTATGGAATTTAAAAATACGCTTGAGTTTGCACAATCATTAGATGCTCAAGACAACTTAAGAAGCTATAGAGATGAATTTATTTTCCCTAAAATAAACGGGAAAGAGGTGATATATTTCACAGGTAATTCTTTAGGTCTTCAACCAAAACGAACAAAAGGTTTTGTTGATGAGGTTATGAAAGATTGGGCAGAACTGGCAGTAGAAGGCCATTTTTATGCTGAAAAACCTTGGTGGGATTATCATGAACGCCTTGCGGAACCTTTAGCAAAGGTTGTGGGCGCATTGCCAGAAGAAGTTTCTGTGATGAATACTTTGACGGTAAATCTTCACTTATTGATGGTGTCTTTTTACAGACCTACCAAAACTCGATTCAAAATTCTATGTGAGGAAAAAGCTTTTCCTAGTGACCAATATATGTTTCAAAGTCAAGTGCGATTTCATGGGTTAGACCCAGATGAAACAATAGTGGAGATTAAAAAACGCGATGGTGAACATCATTGGAGAACCGAAGATATTCTTGAAAAAATAGAAGAATTGGGCGATGAACTGTCGCTTGTTTTAATAGGTGGCGTAAATTATTACAATGGCCAAGTGATGGATATGGAAGCCATTACCAGAGCAGGGAAAACGGCAGGAGCAAATGTAGGCTGGGACTTGGCTCATGCAGTGGGTAATGTGGAATTGAAGTTACATGATTGGGATGCCGATTTTGCATCATGGTGTAGTTATAAGTATATGAATAGTGGGCCAGGTAATGCATCAGGTATCTATGTGAATAAAAGACACTTGAATAAAAAAGATATTCAAAGATTCGAAGGATGGTGGGGAACAAAAAAAGAAACTCGATTTCTTATGAAACCTGAGTTTGAACCCATGGAAAATGCCGATGCATGGCAAATAAGTAATGTTCCTATACTGTCTGTTGCACCTTATTTAGCATCACTTACCATGTTTGAAGAAGTTGGGATGAATAAATTGATAGACAAGAGAAATACAATTGTCGCCTATTTAGAATTTATTCTGCATGAAATTGATAAAGAGGTCGATAGTTCTTTTGAAATTATAACACCAAAAGATAGAGGCTGTCAATTATCTGTCTTTTTGCACGGACAAGGAAAATCGTTGTTCAATTATTTGATGGAAAATGGAGTAGTTACCGATTGGCGCGAACCAAATGTAATACGGTTGGCACCTGCACCTTTTTATTCTTCGTATGAAGATATGTATCGTTTCGGGCAAATTTTGAAAGCAGGGGTTCTTGCGAACTAATTTGTAGTTAGAGGCTAGTCTTTATTGTATGGCTAGTAATATTCTTAAAAAACCTTTTGCTGAGCGAAGTCGAAGTAAACAACCAATAACCAACAACCAGCTGTAGATGAAATCATTAAAGTTAATTTTAGGTAATGCACGCTATTTCGGACCCTCTTGGGTTTTTGCAAGTATCAATATACTTTTTGGTACTTGGGCAATCTACATACCTACGGTAAAAGACACTTTAGATATTAGTAAGTCTGAATTGGGAATTGCTATTTTCTTTTTGGCATTAGGGGTATTCACTATTTTTCCGTTTGCATCTTCAATAATAAATAGGGTAGGAGTTGGTAAATCTACTTTCTATGGAGTTTTGTTGAGCTGTGCAGCTGCAATGTTACCTTTATTGGCACCAAACTATTATGTTTTAATGGCTGCGCTTTTTCTCTTCGGCGCATCGAATGGTATCACCGATATATCTATGAATACCTTGGTGACAGAAATAGAGAAAAAAGATAAAGTGAAATTTATGGCTGCTTCACATGGCTTTTTTAGCTTGGGCGGTGTATTGGCGGGTATGGGAAGTTTTTTAATTGGTCCGCTATCGAATCCTGTACTTCATATGTCAATTGCAGTTTTATTGGTTCTTGTAGTTAATTTTATATTTAGAAGGAAGTATATTTCTGAAATAGCCGAAGAAATAGAAAATGAACCATTTAGTTTTGGGTTGCTAAAACCACTTTTACTATTAGCGCTTATATCGTTTGTTGCCATGGGTAGTGAAGGAGCAATTGTTGATTGGAGTGGACTTTATTTAAAGGAAATTACCATGGCACCAGAAGCTTTATGGGGATTAGGCTTTTTAGGTTTTCAGGTAACAATGACCCTAGGTAGATTTTTAGGTGATGGAATTAGTGAAAAAATAGGCTCCATAAAAATTGTAGCCTTAGGAGCTATATTAGCAATTGTAGGGTATGTATTAGTATTGACCACAGATATTTATTTAAGTATTATAGGTTTTGCTTTAAATGGACTAGGTTTTTCGGTAATGGTGCCCGAAGTTTTTAGAATAGGTGGAAATGTGAAAGGTGTAGATTCCTCGAAAGGAATAGCTTTTATAGCTGGTTCTGGTTATGCGGGGTTTCTATGTGCTCCACCAATTTTAGGGTTCTTGGCAGAGAATTATAGTCTTACCAGAAGTTTTGTAGTACTTCTTGCCTGCGGATTTTTAATATTACTATTTACACTATTATTAAAAAGGAAAAAGGCATAAGTAATTCTGCACAATTTTAATTCTTGATGTTACTTCTTACTTTAAATTCGTTGTTTGGGTCTTGTACCTTTTCAATAAAATCTAACATTTCTTCTGTTAGCAATAACTGGTTTTGAGTATTCCAATAACTTTGGTCGTAAGGATAATTTATTTTGAATAAGTCTTTAGATGTACTGACATTTTTTTTGACGTCAAAATCACCTTCGTTATCTGATGTGGTCAAAATAAAAGAAACGTCGTAAAAGGAAGTATAAGAATTATTTTCATCGGTTTGTTCAATTACTACATGGTATTTTGATGATTCAATATAGTATTTTTGATTTTTACGAGATTTTGAAAGTGATATTTCTTTATCAATAGAAATTGTCCTGTATCTGCTGTCTTCATTTTCTGAAAATGGATTGTTTTCAAATTCAAAAACTATTTTAAACTGCTCTATCGCGTTGTTTTTAGCATTGATAATATAATGTCCCGTTACTTTCTCATTTGCAAATTCGGGTTTGGTTTGAAAGCTTAGATTAATTTTGCTGCCATTCTCAAATGTGGATTCAATCAAATCAAAAGCATCTCCGGTGGCATTCACAGGTATCAAGTTCATGAATAAACCGTAAAATGAATCGAAAATAAAATAAATGTCATTTTCATCAAGTACCAAACCGACTTTACGCATATTGGTCAGTTCAACTTTAAAATCTTTTTTATCTGGCTCAATTTCTTGAGTATACAGTAGCGTTCTTCTTTCCAGTTTTCCTTGTAGGTCCTGTATTCTGGTAATTTCACCATTATATCTTAAAACTCCCCTTAATAAGAATTTCTCCTTATAAGGATATAAAGGGTAATTAGAATCAATGGAATCTTTTACTTTTTGCCATAATGTTTTTTCATTGGTAACGGTGACCTCATTTAATTCTAAAACACTTTTGTTGAGATAAATGGTGTCATTGGTTTTCTGAAATGTAGTACTGATTTTATCATAACCAGGGCGGTAAATAATAATAGAATCAGAAGTAGAAGAAAACTGAAAACGCCCGTCAGCATTGGTCATCGTGTGGTCGGACTTGTTGTAAATACCAACAAATTCTAATGGGGAATTATCTGAAATATCCACTACAATTCCACTTAATTCATTTTGAGAATAAAGAAGAGTAGAAAACAGGCAAATAATAAAAAACTGAAGTTTCATAGGGTGTTTGATGTATATTGAAATTATCAAACACTATACCACATTACTTCACTTCAACACCAGTAAAGAAAAGTGAAAAATCTGCATCAGGTCTTTTGTGCATCATGCTAATTTTTAATCCTTTTAGTTCTTTATAATCTTCCCAACTTGTAACCATGTTAGGTTCTGCTTGGTTTTCTTTTCTATATGCCCACTCTTTAATGATGTAATCATCTCCAAAATAATAATCATAAGCATCGCCAGGGGTATAACCGCCTTCATTTGCATAAACGGTCGTTAACTTATTCATTTTGGTTTTGCTAATAGGTGCTTCTATACTTTCTGTAAGCTCGTAGGTAAAACCTTTTTGGTCCCAAACTAATTGATAAGGCGCCAATAGCCAAAATTTATCATTAACGAAACCGCCATCGGTACCTGCCATGGTACTATCTACAGCCTTTCTATTATACGTAATTGTATCTTGCCGTGTCATCATAGTGACATCGTTAGACCCTGTTTTCCATAACCAAGTACGTTCAAAATGTGAAGAATCGCGATCTACATTAAAAGTGAATTTTATGCTTGAGACATTCTTCCAGTTTTCATATCCATTTGCATGCGCAATTTTTTCTAGAACGGTCAATTCCGTATCTTCGGCCACTTCAATTTTCGTCTTATTGTTGTCGGTTTTGCAACTTGTAATAATACTTGATAATACTATGGAAAGGATAATTAATTTTTTCATTTTCAGCACATTTTAAATCAAATATATCAATTACAGTATCTTTAACCTACTTTTATTTTTTGTAAACAAAACACTAGAGTGACATTTCTTAAGAAGCTATGTTTTATTATAATTGGAAGTGAATTCAGTAAGAGTTCTTCTAATACGGTACATGATAAATATACCGACGATGAACTGATAGAGCAAATTGTCAAGAACAAGGATGCTTTGTTGTTTGGAGAGCTCTATGATAGATATTCCAAATTAGTCTACAACAAATGTTTGGGGTTTGCAAAATCTAATAAAGAGGCAGAAGATCTTACGCAAGATGTTTTTTTAATGCTCTATGTGAAATTAGGCTCTTTTAAAGGAACATCTAAATTTTCTACATGGTTATATTCTTTTACTTACAATTTTTGCGTCAATTACGTGAATAGAAATAAGGAAAGGAAGATTAATGATAATTCAGTAAAATTTGATACACAAGAAGAAGTACCAGTAGATGTTACCGATAATCTATTGCTGCAAATGCAAGTAGATAAACTTAAAAAAGCTTTAGAGCTAATTGCGCCAGAAGATAAAACACTTTTGTTGTTGAAATATCAAGACGGAGCTTCAATTAAAGAATTAGAAGATGTATTAGAGATTAAATCAAGCGCCATTAAAATGAGGCTTAAGAGGGCTAAAGCTAAAGTTGTGGAAATGTATAATACCATACCCTAATGACAGAACAGAACAATAATCCATTTAAAAATTTAGAAGGGGATCTTAAAGATGTTCCACCTGAACTACGTAAGAAAGTTATGGATGATGTAGCCGCAGCTAAGTTAATTATGGAATTGAGCAATCTGTTCACGGGTAATTTTGCCTCGATTATTGAGGGCATGATGAAAACGAAAACCAAATAAATATAATTAAAAGTAAAACTATATTCATGGAAACAGTAGATAAGTGGAAAGACCTAGCCTTTGAATCTTTGAGTGCCATTTTCAAAGATATTGCGGCTGCCTTGCCAGGTATATTTGGTGCATTTGTAGTGCTTATTTTTGGATGGATTATCATTAAAATAACCACATTCGTTTTAAAACGAATTTTTAAGGCGATTCAATTACATCGTTTTTCAGAAAAAATTAATGAAGCGAAACTTTTTGGCGAGGCTGATCTTAAAATAGATTTACCAAAAGTCATTGTCACTTTTATTAAGGTATTACTTTGGTTGGTATTTATAATTGTGGCATCTGATATTATGGGCCTAACTATAATATCTACAGAAATTGCAAACCTATTACGATACCTACCCATTTTACTATCGGCACTTATTATTTTTATGATAGGTCTGTATTTGGCTAAAATAATCAAAGAAATGATTGTTAAAGTATTCGATTCTATCGGTATGGGCGGTGGTAAAGTTTTAGGTAACGCCTTATTTTATTTGATTATTATTTTTGTAAGTATTACTGCTTTAAATCAAGCAGGTATTGATACTCAAATTATCACCAATAATTTCACCATAATACTTGGAGCTTTCTTATTGGCAATTGCATTGGCTTTAGGTTTAGGGGCAAGAGAAGTAGTTGGTGATTTATTAAGAACATTTTATACAAGAAAAATTTACGTAATAGGTGATAAGGTTAAAATCGGAAAACTAGAAGGTACTGTTATCGGTATAGATAGTATTTCAATGATTCTTAAAACTAAAAAAGGTAAAGTTGTAATACCTATTAAAAAGGTAGTTGAGAAAACCGTTGAGGTTGAAGAACAATTGTAAAGCCTAAATTTCGTTTTCATTTATGAATGATGAAATTAGGATAGTAATTCGGTTGTCTTATGTCACATTTGTTTATGAATTAATTGATTAATTTTGTTAGAGATAATTAAACTTAAAATATGAGTGCTAAAAAAGGAAAAATTCAGGAAGCCATAGATGAGAAAATGCTAGAGGAAAGAAAGGTATTCCTATGGGGTATGGTTGATGACGATTCTGCAAAACATGTAATTGATAGGTTATTGTATCTAGATATGCAGAATAACAAAGAAATTCAGCTGTATATTAATAGTCCTGGTGGTTATGTTACTTCTGGTTTTGCAATGTATGACACCATAAAATCTTTAAAGAGTCCGGTTTCTACAATCTGTACTGGTTTGGCAGCATCAATGGGTTCTATTTTATTGTCAGTAGGTAAAAAAGGTAGAAGATTCATTCAGCCACATGCTCAGGTTATGATTCACCAACCAAGTGGTGGTGCAAGAGGCCAAGCTTCGAATATAGAAATTCAGGCAAGAGAAATCATTAAAACTAAAGAGCTCAGTGCACATATATTAGCAGATAACTGTGGTCAAGAATTTGAAAAAGTCTTAAGGGATTTTGATAGAGATTATTGGATGAATGCAGAAGAGTCAATAAAATATGGTATCGTTGACGGAATAATGGAATAAATTCAGATTACTCGGTTACGGTGGTTTACGGCATCGTATTTGAATGTTCTGCTTAAAAAACAAAAACTCCTTTTTCTTTAGTTGAAAAAGGAGTTTTTTATATATAGACGCTCTCGCGGAATGTTCTTTTTATGTACGGTTCAAAAATATGTTTTGGACGCCCAAATCCTGTTAAATAGACATTAAAAATCATCCATATGCTCAATAATGTATGTGCCCCGTTCTTGTAATTCCTCTAATTTTCCTGAATCCATTCTATCCAATAAACTCAGCATCATAGTCATTCTATGATTATTCTTAAAGTGTTCTTTTTTGGTCTCAAGAAAATTCCAATATAGGGCGTTGAACGGACAGGCATTCGAGCCTATTTTTTTGGTGTGACTATAATGGCAATTACCACAATAATTACTCATTTTATTAATGTAGTTAGCGCTACTTACATAAGGTTTCGTAGCTACAATACCTCCATCTGCAAATTGGCTCATTCCTCTAGTATTGGTGATTTCGACCCATTCAATAGCGTCGATATAAACTCCTAGATACCATTTGTCAACTTCATTGGGGTCTATTTGGGTCAATAGCGCAAAATTGCCAATGACCATTAGCCTTTGAATATGATGTGCGTAAGCAGTATCGAGGCTTTGGCCAATAGCATGTTTCAAGCAGTTCATTTTTGTCTTACCCGTCCAGAAGAAATCTGGTAATTTGTTTGTGTTGTTTAGAGCATTTAGTTGTTTGTATTTCGGCATTTCTTTCCAATAGATACCTCTCATGTATTCTCGCCAACCCAATATTTGGCGAACAAAACCCTCAACTTGAGATATGTCAATCTCTTTGGCATGCTCATAGAAATGGTTTAAAACAGAATCAATTACTTCTTTTGGTGATAGTATTTTGGCGTTCATCGCAAATGATAGACGAGAATGAAAAAGGAATTTTTCATTCTCGTGCATTGCATCTTGATAGTCTCCAAAGTGATGTAAAAGTTCTTTGCAGAAATAATTTAAATTAGAAAGACATTCTGTTCTTGATGTTGGCCAATTAAAAGATTCGGGTTCTATATTTCCAAAAGTTTCAACATTAGCTTTTTTCACTTCTTGAATAATTTCGAGAACATCTTGGTTGAATTTTTTTTCGGAAGGAATGGCTGGCTGGCCTGTCCATTTTTTACGGTTGTTTTGGTCAAAATTCCATTTACCACCTTCAGGGTGGTTGTTAATCATCATAATTTGATGCTTTTTTCGCATCATTCTATAAAAATTTTCCATGACCATTTGCTTTTTACCCTTGTAAAAGTCTTTTAATTCAAATCTTGTGGTGTAAAAATGTTCGGTATCAACACAGCTTGATTCAATTTCTAATGATTCACATATTTGAAGTAATTGCTGGTCTAATCGATATTCATCTGGTAACTGATACTCAAATTTTTCAGCATTGTTTTCTATAGTGCACTGTGAAATTACTTTTTCTAAATCTTGAAGATTATTAGGGTCATTTAGTTCTAAGTAAATAAAATGATGACCTTGATGTGAAAGGTCTTTTTTAAAATTTCGCATCGCTAAAAAGAATGCGACTACTTTTTGAATATGATGTTTTACATAATCTGTTTCTTGACGCATTTCTGCCATTAAGTAAACAACATCATTATCTATGGTATTAAACCAAGAATGATTTTGGTTTAATTGGTCGCCTAATATCAAGCGTATTGTTTTCATTTTAGTGTATCGTTTTATTTAAAATTTTATAAAGTGGTCATCGGTTAATTACATAGTGAAGTAAACTAGATGTATTTACAAATTAAAACAAGGTTTCTTGCAACCACATTCTTTGAAATTTACCACTGCCGTCATAACGTTCGGCCTGACTTTTTATATTGAATTTACGGTCTCTGGGGTCATTGCCAACACCGCTAGTGTACATCCAATTTCCCCAATTACTATGTACATCGTAGTCTATTAACATACTCTCAAAATAAGCCGCACCTATTCTCCAATCTTGCTCTAGTTCTTTTGACCAAAAACTAGCTGCATTTTGCCTGCCTCGATTACTCATCCACCCGGTTAGTAACAATTCTTTCATATTTGCATTCACGAATGGTTCTTTGGTAGCCCCGGTTATCCAGTTATTTCTTTGTTGAATAGTTTCTTTCCATTCATACTTTTTCTGAAGGATACCACCGATTTGAAATATTCGGTTCTGGTGCTTTAGAGAAACATATTTAAAATAATCTCTCCAAATAAGTTCAAAAATAAGCCAGTAGGTATCTTGGTTTTTAGTCACTTCATCTTCAAATTTCTTCACCTCCCAATATATTGTTCTAGGAGAAATACTGCCATTTGCCAACCATGCAGATAATTTTGAGCTGTAATCTTTACCTACTAATCCGTTTCTAGTTTTCTTATAAAAAGCTAGTTTTTTGGTTTCCCAAAAGTAATTTTGAATTCTGTCTAAGGCAGCTACTTCACCACCAACAAAAGGGAAAGCAGTGCGTTCATCAGCAAAGAAATCATCTAAACCCAAATCTTTTAATGTTGGTATTCGTGTTTCATTCAGAACTAAATTATCGCAAGACATTATGTTAGAAATAATGGTAAGTGGTCTTACATCGACTTGATTTTCACACTTTTTTCTAAAATTGGTGAACACCTCTGGTAACGCATCAAAGTGGTTGTAGGGGATATCGTCTGGGTGGTATAGGAATTGGTCAAAAGTTTCAATAAAATCGGTTGTGGTTGAAACTTTCTTCTTAACAGATTCTAATATGTTCTGCTCGTCTCTTGTCCATTCCTTCTGCAAATAGACGGTCTCAATATTATACTTAAGAATCAATTGAGGTAGGTAGTTGGCAGATTTACCCACATATATAAATAACGGGATATTAATTTTTTTTAATTCCTTTCGAAGTTGAGTTACCGTTTCAATTAAAAATTTGGCTCTGAATTTTTCAGTTCTCTTAAATTCGAATTGATCCTTTTCAAAGTATATAGATTCAAAACAGAAAAAACCAATTACTTTTTCACCACTCATTGCTTTACAGAGAGAGGTATTATCTTGTACTCTTAAATCGTTTTTGAACCATATTAAATTATTCATATATTTTCAACATCTTTTATTTATTTCTTCTACATTTTTCGCTGCAATATTTTACATCCTTCCAATTCTTTTCCCACTTTTTACGCCAAGTAAAAGGTCTTGCACAAGTTGCACAAATCTTGGTCGCTAGATTTTCTTTCTTGTGGGCCATTATGTTATCGGTATTGTTGGTTCGTCGGGTTTTGAGTAATTGAACCGGTTTAAAAGCTTGGGTAAGGCATAACCATCTAAGCCTACTATAGCAACGGTATTAGCTTTATCTAAATTTACCCAACCATCTTCTTCGAGTATGTCGTCAGATAAATAGATATGCTCAATAGCACCAATAATTAATAGGCAGTTGTTTTCTTTAATTTCATATTCGTTGATATAGCGACAACCAAGTTTAATACTACTTTGACTTACATAAGGAGCATGAAAATCATCTAAATATGATTCGGTTAAATTGGTTTTAGAAAATTCAGAAATTTGCTCATTATAACTTGCAGCTGTATGGTGAGCGTCTTTAATCATATCCTTATTTACTTGATTAACAGTGAAGAAACCAGTTTCTTTAAAGTTTTTATAGGTATCTCTTTTAACGGTTAATGGTCTAAGAATAAAGCCTAACATAGGCGGGTTACTGCCGATATGAATCACCGAATTGAATATCGCTAAATTGGTTTCGCCATTCTTTGATTTCGTTCCCAGAAGGTTGGCAGACTTATAACCAGTGCAACTATTAATTAGATGAGCTCTTTTTCTACTAGGCATATGACCTAGGTCTGTTGTGTTTAAATATTTCAAAACTTTTATTTTGTTTATTAAAAGTACAAATATCTTAAACAAATTGATAAAAGATTAGAAAAATTATTTGCTTAGTTTGTGCTTGTAATAGTTGAAGTAGGGCATAATTTGCTACTTTTAACGCTCGCTTAATTTAGGCGTAAAGCTTAATGCATGACCCAAAGTAAAAAAAACATAGCCATCATTGGCTCAGGATTGGTAGGTTCGTTACTTGCTATTTATTTGAAGAAGTACGGCCATCAAATCACAGTTTTTGATAGACGACCTGACATTCGAAATATTGAATTTTCAGGTAGATCAATAAATCTAGCAATGAGCAATAGGGGGTGGAATGCCTTAAGAGCTGTTGGCATTGAAGATGAAATAAAAGAAATTGCCATACCGCTAGATAAACGTGCAATGCATGTGGTGGGTAAACCAGAGTATTATCAAAAGTATGGTAAAGATGGAGAGGCTATCTGGTCCATTTCTCGTGGTGTGCTTAATAAGCGGATGATAGATTTGGCCGAGAACAATGGCGTAGAATTTCGTTTTGAAGAAAAGGTATGGGATATTGATTTGCCTGAAGCTAAAGTTTACACTGGTGATACAGAGAAAGGCGAGTGGACGGAGTATCCTTTTGATTTAGTTTTCGGTTGTGACGGGGCATTTTCAAGGGTACGTCATAAAATGCAACGTCGTAGTCGATTTGATTATTCTCAAGATTTTATTGATGTAGGATATAAAGAATTGACCATTCCGGCCAATAATGACGGCACTCATAAATTAGACAAGAATTCATTTCATATTTGGCCACGAGGGAAGTTCATGTTCATAGCCATGCCTAATTTAGATGGAAGTTTTACATGTACTTTGTTTATGCCATTTGAAGGTGAAGTTTCTTTTGAGAGTATAAAAACGAAGAAAGATGCTGTTGACTTTTTTAACACCTACTTTCCTAATGTTAAGAATGAAATTGAGAACCTAACAGAAGATTTTTTTAAGAATCCGACCAGCGCAATGGTAACTATGAAATGCTACCCTTGGACCTATTGGGACAAAGTGGCTCTCGTAGGTGATTCTGCGCATGCTGTTGTACCTTTTTACGGCCAAGGTATGAATGCTGGTTTTGAAGATATTTTTGTGTTAGACGAGATAATACAGGAATTTGGAGATGATTGGGAAAAGATTTTTGATACATACCAAAAGCGGCGTAAGCCAAATGCAGATGCTATTGCTGAACTGAGTTATCGAAATTTTGTAGAAATGAGTAGTAAAACGGCAGATGCTAATTTTTTACTTCAAAAGAAAATAGAAAAACATTTTTCAGCTAATCATCCTGAGAAATGGATTCCTGCATATAGTAGGGTTACTTTTTCTGAACGACCTTATGCTGAAGCCTTAGCTGCAGGAGATGCTCAAGAAAGCATAATGAAGGAAGTAATGAAAACACCCAACATCGAGAAAAAATGGGATAGTGAGGAAGTAGAAAAATTGATGCTAGATTTAATTGGTTGATTTCATTTCGGCCCTACGCATTGGCATACTATCAATAAGCTCAAAAATTTCTTCCAGTTGTAGTGGATAAGGTTGTTTTGACTTTATACCGCCATCTTTACCGATTAACAAAAATCCATTCAAATGCTTGATTGTAGTATTTGAATTTTTAAAGAGTACTTCTTTATCGTCTAGGTTATAGAGGTTATCCTGTTTATATATTAATATAATAAGGTCTCTTTGTTCAATTTCTTTTGAACTGTCTTTAATTACTTGTAAGGCTTTCTTAAAGTCATTGGTGTGAGTGGGGCTATTAGTAAGAATCAGAACTCTATTTTTCCATTTAAAGTCTGATAATTGTTGAGCTGTTAAAGCAGAACCGTGCATAAGAAAAAGTAATAAGATTGTTTTTATGGCTTTCATTGACATGAATTTAAACAAAAAAAGCCATCTAATTAAAGATGGCTTTTTTACATATTACTTAAATGCTACTATAATTTAGCAAACATTTTTTTCATTTTTTCATTTTCTTCCTCAGCCAATGTTGGGTCAACTAAAATACGACCACTATGTTCATCGGTAATGATTTTTTTTCTTGAAGCGATTTCAACCTGTACTTGAGGTGGAATAGTAAAGAATGAACCACCTGCAGCACCTCTTTCGATTGGTACAACTGCTAAGCCATTCTTAACATTTTTACGAATACGGGAATAAGCCTTAACCAAACGCTCTTCAATTTTATCTTGAAATTTGATTGATTCTTCTAACAACGCTTTTTCTTCTTTCTCAGTTTCAGCAAGAATAGCATTTAATTCGCTTTTCTTATGCTTTAAGTGAGCATCGCGCTCAGACAAACGTTCTTTCGTTTCAGAAATAACCGTTTTCTTTTGCTCGATTTGAACTTTGAATTCTTTAATATTCTTATCAGCTAATTGAATTTCCAATTCTTGGAATTCCAATTCTTTACTAATTGAATTGAATTCTCTACTGTTACGAACATTTTTTTGTTGCTCGCCGTATTTTTTAATTAGAGTCTTTGCTTCTTCAATAAGGTTTTTCTTAGCACCGATTTCGAAATTTATATTTTCTAAATCAGATTTAAGTTTATCCATTCTCGTTTTTAGGCCAAGGACTTCATCTTCCAAATCTTCTACTTCCAAAGGTAGTTCACCACGAACATTCCTTATTTCATCAACTCTAGAATCAATTAATTGCAAATCATATAATGCTCTTAACTTTGCTTCTACAGAGGAATCTTCTTTTTTTGCCATATTAAAAATAATTGATGGGATTTGTTATACTTTCCGATAAATGGATTGCAAAATTAGGAATTTTTTTTGTAAGATAATCAACTAAAAGGGTTTTTGTAAACTGCTCAGTTTCAAAGTGTCCTATATCTGCCAAAACCATTTGATTTTCAGCTTCGTAAAATTGATGATATTTAAGGTCTGCGGTAATAAAAACATCAGCTCCGGCTGCTTTTGCAGCACTAATTGCAAATGATCCACTACCTCCTAAAACTGCCACTCTTTTAATTGGCTTTTTTAATAAATTAGAATGTCTAACCACGGAAGTTTTCATTTTTTGCTTCAAATCGGATAAAAACTCACGTTCTGATACCTCTTTTAATAGTTCACCAATCATACCCATACCAATATAAGGATTGGTATTATCTAAGCTTTGAATATCATACGCCACTTCTTCGTAGGGATGAGCAACCATTAAATTCTTAATAATTGTATACTCATCATTCTTTCCAAAAACACAGGTTAACATAACCTCATGCTCTGTATGAGTTTCACCAATTATACCTTTTACAGGGTTGGCTTTGTCATTTGCTTTATACGTTCCTTTGCCTTCGGTAGAAAAACTGCAGTTCGAATAATTTCCTATTTCACCCGCCCCGGCTTTGAAAAGAGCTTCTTTAACTTCTTCAACATTTGCTATTGGTACATAGGTGGTCAGTTTTTTTAGGGTACTCTTTTGTGGTATAAGTATTTTGGTGTTAGTGAGGCCAAGTACCTCACAAATTTTACCATTGACTCCATGTCCTACATTATCAAGAGCAGTATGCATAGAATAAATAGCAATATTATTTTGAATAGCCTTTATAACCACTCGTTCTACATAATTCTTGCCCGTAATTTTCTTAAGTCCGCCAAAAATAATAGGATGAAAACTGACGATTAAGTTACATTTTTTAGCAATTGCTTCATCAACAACGTTTTCAAGAGTGTCTAAGGTGACTAAAACTCCGGTTAATTTGGAAGATGAGTCACCTACGAGTAGTCCTACATTATCAAAATCTTCTGCATAGCCTAGTGGGGCAAAGTCTTCTAAAATCTGCGTTATGGTGTTTATAGTCATTTTATTAAAAAATAAGGTATTCAAAGATAAATTATTATAATTTCGTACTGATGCAGGTGTTACGAAAACTTCTTTTTCCTATTTCATTAGTATACGGTTTAATAGTGTTTTTGAGAAACCGTTGTTACGATATAGGAATTTTTTCTTCAAAATCATTTAACACAAGAACAATTTGTGTTGGTAATTTAAGTGTTGGTGGAACCGGTAAAACTCCCATGATAGAGTTATTGGTAAAGTCACTTCATCATGATTATCAATTGGCAATTTTGAGTAGGGGGTACAAGAGAAAATCTAATGGATTTTTGCTTTCCACCGATAAAACTAGTGTTGAAGACTTAGGGGATGAACCGTTTCAGTTAAAATCTAAATTTCCAAAAGTAGTGGTAGCTGTAGATGCTGATAGAAGTAACGGTATCACACAATTAGAACAGATAGTTAAGCCCGATGTTATTTTATTAGATGACGCTTTTCAACATCGAAAAGTAAGGCCAGGATACTCAATCCTATTAACGGCCTACAATAATATGTATGTGAATGATTGGTATTTACCGACCGGAGATTTAAGAGATTCTAAGAGGGAGGCACGGAGGGCAAATACTATTGTAGTTACCAAATGCCCTAAGAATTTATCGATATTAGAAAGAAATGAAATAGTAAATAGAATCAATCTTAAGGAGCATCAAAAAATACTCTTTAGCTGCTTGTCTTATAATAAAGACTTGAAGGGAGTTAGTGTAAATCTTGCTGTGCTTAAAGATAAAAAAGTGACCTTAGTTACCGGTATTGCAAATCCTGTTCCATTGGTAGATTTTTTATTAGAAGAGGGTCTCACATTTGATCATATGAAATTTAATGATCACCATTTTTTTACCGAACAGGAAATTAATGTATTAAAGGGAAAAGAATGTATTCTTACTACTGAAAAGGATTATGTACGGTTGAAATCTAGACTTACCAACTTACACTATATTGAAGTTTCTCACCAATTTATTGGGAATGATAAGGAGGTACTTGAAGAAGAATTAAAACAATTTATGACTACGAATTCTTAGGTTTTTTGTCAAAAATATTCTCACCTATTTTTTGATAAAATACATCTGGTTTAAAAGGTTTGGTGACTACATCATTACAGCCGGCCGCATAAAAACTCTCTAAACTGTCGTCTAGTGAAATTGCTGTTAATGCAATAATCGGTATGTCTTGGTTGAATTTTCTAATTTCAATTGTAGCCTCTTCGCCACTAATACCAGGCATATGAATATCCATAAGAATGGCATCGTATACATTTTCTTGGGCTAAAGTAATAGCTTCATGACCATTGTTGGCAATGTCACTCGTCATTTCCTTTTTAGATAGCATTTTTTTAGTGATTACTTGATTGATTTTATTATCCTCAACAATCAATAAGTGAAGATTTTTAAAATCGTAATCGCGCGGTGTTATTTCGAACGAAAAATCTTCCGGAATATCATCTAGACTTTTCATTTCAATTTCAAAGAAGAAAGAACTTCCTTCGCCTAATGTGCTCTCAAGTTCTATTTTACTTTTAAACAATCCTAAAAGACTTTTTACAATAGTAAGTCCTAAGCCAGTTCCACCATACTCACGGTTTATTTGAATAGAACCTTGTTCAAATCCTTCGAAAATACTTTTTTGTTTTTCTTTTGAAATACCAATACCATTATCGCTAACTTCAAAATAAATAGTTACATCATCTTCAACTTTATTAAGTAGTTTGGCAATAACTTTTACTTCACCACCTTTAGTGAACTTGATGGAGTTACCGATCAGGTTCATGAAAATTTGAGAAAGTTTTAATGGATCACTTAATAAATGGCTAGGTATTTCAGAATCGTACTCCAGAATCAATTTGGTATTATTTGCTTTAGCACTTTGAGTCAATGAATTAATAACCTCATGAATAACCTTGTTTAAGTTAAACTCCATATTAAGAGGTTCTAATTTATTGGCGTCAATTTTATTAATATGAAGTATATCATTTATAAAATTCAATAAATAATCACCAGAGAATTTTAATGCCTTTAAATGCTCCTTTTGATGTTCTTGTGGCTCCTCTTCTAAAAGAAGATGAGTTAAGCCTGTAACTGCATATAATGGAGTTCTGAGTTCATGACTAACAGTTGAAAGGAAGTTTGTCTTCGCTTCCATAGCTTGTACCGCGCCATCTCGTGCTATTTGTAATTCTTTATTCTTGGTTTGTAGTAAATCGTTCGTTTTAAATTTGATTTGATTGTTACGATATAAGGTAACTGCCAAAAGTGAGATAATAATTAAAAATGCCGAGGCTAAAATTGCTGTAAGTTCAGATCTATTTTGTGATTCTGTTAGCTCTTCAATTTTTTTCTGTTGCCTTGCTATTTCTTCAGTCTTATAATCATCTTTTATTTTATCGGCAGTTTTAGCTTCAATTTTATTTTTTTCTATGTTGAAGATTGAGTCTTTTAGCTGAAGTAGATTTTGACTGTTGACTAAAGATTTCTGATACAAACCTAATCTTTCATAAACAGTGGTTAATAAAGCATTAGCTGTTTTAATATCTTCTAAAAAGCCATTGGTCTGTGCTACGACTAATGCATTTTCTCCATTTTTGGCTGACTCGGCTAAATTGTCAGTTCTTAAATTTAACTCTGCCAGAGTTAAATATGCTTGAGTAGTGAGATATTCTTTTTCATGAATATCTGTATTTACAATAAGGGAGTTTAGGTTTTTTGTAGCACTATCATATTTTTCTAAACTAATATAAACTCTAGCCTCTGTCAATAATAGATTGTTGTAAAAATTTCTGTCATTATTTAGTTGTTTAGCATCGTTCAGCATAAACAATGATTGGAAATTCTGATTGCTTCGATGCAAGAGAATTGCTTTAATATATTTGTGCATCGCATCTGCATATGGGTATGCGATATCTTTCAATAAAACACTGGCTTGATCCCAATAGAATTCTGTATCTCCTTCTTTGTCAATTTTTAGAGATAACAATGCCAGCTCATGAAGACTATCGATTAATGCTTTGATATCTTCTTTTTTTTCAGCCTCATTAGCAGCGGTGTTTAAAGTTTCAAGGGCTAAATCTATTTTATCTTGATTCTTAAATTTTCTCGCTTGGTTAAAATAAGATTGAATGTCATTAGAGCTTACCGAATCTTGTGAAAATAAACAAGTGGTAGTCGCCAAAATAAAAATTGGGACTAAAAAGATTTTAATTGCTTTATTTAAGAATAATAGCATCAAATATAATTTTTACTGTTCATGTAGTTCATCAAATCAATGATTCTACTGCTATAACCGGTTTCGTTATCGTACCAACCAATAATCTTCACCATTTTTCCTATTACAGAGGTCATTAAAGAATCAAACGTACAAGAATAGCAACTATTGTTTATATCTATAGAAACTATTGGATCATCGGTGAAGCACAATATATTTTTGAATTGGTTTTTCGATGCTTTTTCAAATGTATCGTTTATTTCTTCAATAGTTGTAGTCCTTTTCACATTTAAAGTAATATCGGTTAAAGACCCATTTGGTACTGGTACTCTAATACCACAACCACCAATAGAATCAGCTAGTTCGGGAAATATTCTCGTCAAAGCTTTTGCGGCACCAGTTGTCGTGGGTACAATAGATTGTGATGCTGCTCGAGCCCTTCTTAAATCTCGATGGGGTTGGTCATGTAAGCTTTGATCTGTGGTGTAGGAGTGTATAGTAGTGATGTATGCTTGTTTAATGCCACAAAGGTCATTTATCACCTTAATCATAGGTGCTGCATTATTTGTGGTGCATGATGCGTTTGAAATGATATCGTCATTGGAGTTCAAAGTACCTTCATTTATGCCGAAGACAATCATTTTTATGTCATCTTCAGTAGGCGGCACTGATAGAATAACTTTTTTTGCCCCATTTGCAATATGAAAAGATAATGATTCTCGGTCCTTGAACTTGCCCGTGCATTCTACAACCAAGTCAACATTGGTAGAAGACCAGTTTATTTTTGAAGGATGGGTTTCGTTCGATAGCAGAATTTTCTTGCCATTAACTATAATATGTTTTTCGTCATGCCCAATTATATGGGGTGATGTGCCGTGTATACTATCGTATTTTAATAAATGTGAAAGTGTTCTTGTATCTGCTAAATCATTAATGGCAACTACATTTAAATGTTCTTGTTGCTGCAATAGGCGGAATAGGGTTCTTCCTATTCTTCCAAAACCATTAATGCCAATATTTATTTTTTGCATTGGTTAACGTTGGTGGTGAATATATTATAGAACGATTAAAAAAGTGAACTAGTAATAAAAACAACAACTATGTAAAACAATTCTAGTTGATGGTCGTACGAATTAAAGAATGTGTTTATGTGCTTTATAAGATGATCTCACCAATGCACCACTTTCCACATGTCTGAAACCCATTTCTAAGCCAATTTCCTCATATTTTTTAAATTGCTCTGGAGTGATAAATTCCTTTACAGGAAGATGCTTTTTAGAAGGCTGAAGGTACTGGCCTATAGTAACTACATCGACATTTACGCTTCTTAAATCGGCCAAAGTAGTAATTACCTCATCTTCATGCTCCCCAAGACCTAGCATGATTCCAGATTTAGTTCTATTAATACCTTGCTTTTTTAAATAGTTAAGGACCTCAAGACTACGTTCGTATTTTGCTTGTATACGTACTTCTCTAGTTAATCTTTTAACCGTTTCCATGTTATGAGAAACCACTTCTGGAGCAACATCTATTATTCTATCCAAATGCTTTTCGATTCCTTGAAAATCAGGAATTAAGGTTTCTAAAGTAGTGGTTGGGTTCATTCTACGAATAGCCTTTACCGTTTCGGCCCAAATAATCGAGCCCATGTCTTTAAGGTCATCTCTATCTACAGAAGTAACAACAGCATGTTTAATACCCATTATCTTAATTGAACGTGCCACTTTTTCTGGTTCTGCCCAATCAACATTTTCCGGTCTGCCAGTTTTTACTCCACAAAAACCACATGACCTTGTGCAAACATTTCCTAATATCATGAAAGTAGCAGTTCCTTCGCCCCAACATTCTCCCATATTTGGGCAACTACCACTAGTGCAGATTGTATGAAGATCGTACTTGTCAACCAAGCCTCTTAGTTGTGTGTATTTTTTACCTGTTGGTAATTTAACCCGAAGCCATTTCGGTTTACCTTTAGGTGGAGCAACATTTTCATTTAAGACTGTAGACATGCAAATATTTTGATACAAATATACGAACTTAATAAGTGTCTATAAAGTAGAATTACCTACGAAACAATAGGCTTTTAAAATTTAAAAATATAGAAGCTTACTTCCTTGCTTTAATGATTTCAGAAAGCAGTTTTTTAGCCCTAAGTAGCTTTACTTTAACGCTGTTCATAGGTTCATTTAAATTAGCTGCTATATCCGCATAGCTTAATTCATTGAAGTACCTTAGGTTTATGACTGTTTGGTAGTGAGGTTTTAATTTCTTAATGTCTCTTAATAAATCGGCTAAATTCTGTTCTTGTATCAACTGATCTTCCATAGATGGTGTTACATCTAATGCGCTGGTTATTGCTTCGGCACTGCTTCGAGAGTCTAACAGGCTCTTTTTACGCTTGCGAACCAAGTCTATGTGTATGTTCTTAGAAATGGTGATTAACCACGTTTTGAAAACATAGGAGTCATTATAGGTGTGTATTTTATCAAAAGCTTTAGAGAATGTTTGTATGGTAATATCCTCTGAGTCATTTTCGTTTTGGGTACGTTTTAATTGAAAACCATAAACATCGTTCCAAAACATATCCAATAATCGACTGAAAGCAATTTGGTTGCCTTCTTTCGCCTTTTGTATTGTTTCTTCTAAATTGTCTACGTTGTTCAAAAAATGATTTTGGGATAGGTAAGTTCTATAAGAATGAATTTACCTTATTCAGAAATTATATCTTTTTTGCAATCTTGTTCGGCTGGTAATTTACCGCACATACCACATGCTTGTCCGTCTTGATTTAAAAATGGACTCTGACTCGCACAAGTTCCAGCAAATTCTCCGTCTTTTTTAGACCAAATTTTAATTGCGATACCTGCAAAAGCCAATGCTAATAAACCGATGGTTAAAAATAATAGTTTCATAAGCTAATTTTAAACAAAGATAAAAAATAAAGCCCCAAAATAGGGGCTTTAAGAATACTTTATATTTGTAATGTTAGTAAGCTATATTCGCTACAATGTTTTCGACGCTAGGAGCGTGATTACCACCTTTCTGTTCAATGGTAATATAGCCAACAGCATTTTCGGCATAAGGTAATGCCATTAATTTTTGCTGATTGCCAGCCTCTTCAATGATACCTAGGTTAATCATTTTGCCATTAACCTCAGCCCACATTTGAAAACATTGACTTTCTGGAATGTGAGGTAATTTGCTCACATTTATATAAGACAATTTTTTCACAGGATTTATATAAGCAACAGCTTTTAGGTCTTTTGCTTTTTGATTACCTCTAACATTATACTTTTTTGTTTGTGGGTTGTTTAGTACGATAAACTGGTTACGTACATCTTCCAACTGTTCTTTCATGTTTTCTTCAAGCAACTTTATCTTATTGCTAACCACGCTGTTCTCTTGTTGTAAACTTTGATTTTGATTCCAGAAGAAAGTTGAAATTCCTGCAAACATGATTGCAGTAATACTTGCCGCGATAGCATACCTGAAGAATTTTTTTCTTCCACTTCGCTCAGCTTTTAACCTTGATTGAATTTTATCCTTTAGCCCCTGTGGTGCTTCGATAGCGTGTAATTTTGCAAAAATCTCAAGGTTATCTTGCAATTCATTATAAGTATCCCGTACTTCAGGATACATAGCAATATATCGCTCAACTTGCATAGCTTCTAAATCGGTAGTAGCTCCTAAAAGATATTTTTCTAATAAATCAGAATCTAGAAAAATTTTTATTTTGTCTTTCATAATACAATATTTAACATCATAGCTATAAGAGCAGGACCATAGATTTTACCTAATTCGCGCAAACCTATTTTTAATCTAGACTTAATGGTTCCTAAAGGAATGTCCAACTCATCACTTGCTTCTTGTTGGGTCATGCCTTGAAAGAAAAGAGCTTCTAGAACAATCTGATATTTATCCTCAATTTTGCTAAGGTGCTCTTTCACATCCATTAACTCTGGCCTTGTACTTTCTACGCCTAATGTATATACGTCAGAAACATCTATTTGGATTTCCTTATCAGATTTTGTGTTTACACTTCTTAACTTGTCAATTGCTGTATTACGGGTAATCCTAAAAAGCCATGTAAAAAGTTTTGCTTTCTTAGGGTCATATGTGTCAGCTTTTTTCCAAATTTTCACAAAAGATTCTTGAACAACATCTTGGGCCAATTCTGGATCGCGTACAATTTTATTGGCGACTCCTAATAAGGTGTCGGCATAATTATCATACAGAAGTGAAATCGCTTTTTCGTTTCGCTCTTGTAATAATTCCACAATATGATTTTCTAATAGAGTGCTCATAATTTAAAAGATGTACATATTTTTTTTAAATGGACATCCAAATACTAAGATTGAATCGTATATGCTTAAACGCTAAATTATAAAATTGATTGTTAATGATGCGTTATCTAAAAATATATATTGAATAAGTGGTCGGCTGGTAACTGCCCACTTTGTTTTTGGTTGGTTTGGTTTGGTAATAACCCTTGTAATTTATTTTACAGGGGTTATTTTATTATATTAACCTCAGGACTAATTGTAATATTAAATTCATTTTGGACCTCTTCAATAATTTTTGAAGCAAGTGCTAAAATTTCTTTTCCTGTAGCATTGTCATAATTTACAAGTACTAATGCCTGATGTTGGTGTACACCAGCATCACCAAATCTTTTTCCTTTAAACCCACATTTTTCAATTAACCAACCAGCAGGAATTTTATATATTAAATCAGAAATTTTATAAAAAGGAGCTTCAGGATGCTTGCTGATAAACTCATTAAAAACTTCTGTTGAAACCATGGGGTTTTTAAAAAAACTACCACTATTACCTAATACTTTGGGATCGGGCAATTTACTTTGTCGTATGGCAATTATAGCGTTAGAAATATCCTTTATGGTAGGGTTTTTAATTGCATCGCGCTCTAATTGCTCTTCTATAGCACCGTAACCAGAATTTATTTTATGATTATTCTTTGTTAATGAAAAAGTAACTGAGGTAATTACAAATTTATTTTTACCTTCATTTTTAAAGTAAGAATCTCTATACCCAAATTTACATTCTTCTTTAGTAAGTGTTATCAATTGCAGGTCTTCAATTCTAATTGCTTCACAGCTTACAAAGCTATCTTTTAATTCTACGCCATAAGCGCCAATGTTCTGTATGGGTGCACTGCCAGTATTCCCTGGAATGAGAGACATGTTTTCTAGACCTCCATAGTTATTTTCAAGTGTCCAAAGTACCATTTCGTGCCAATTCTCACCAGCCATTACTTTAACGCTTACAGTGTCATCAGATTCATTTACAATCCACTTTCCTTTAAGATTTACATGTATAAATAAAGCATCTATATCATTTGTGAGTAGCATATTACTACCACCACCTATCAATATTTTTCTAGGATAATCATTGTTGCCAAGTATTTCTTGAAGTTCCTTAACAGAATTAGCTTCCACAAAATATCGTGCCTTGGCATCTATACTAAAAGTATTGTAGTTCTTTAATGAAAAGTTTTCGTGTATTATCATTAACCGTTATAGCTTTTAAGAGCTTCACCTAAAATATGCACTGCTCTTTTAAGGCTATCTTGGTCAAGTACATAAGCAATTCTAATTTGGTTCTTGCCGAGCCCTTCTGTAGCATAAAATCCAGCTGCTGGTGCAACCATAACAGTTTCATTATCTACTCTAAAATCTTCTAAAAGCCATTGAGCAAAATGATCTGCATCTTTAATAGGTAATTCTGCAATACAATAGAAAGCACCTTGAGGTCTGGCAATTTTTATTCCTTTAATTTTTTCAAGTTCTGCAATTAGTATATTTCTTCTTGCAACATATTCTGTTTTCACTTCTTCAAAATAACTATCCGGAGTATCTAAGGCAGCTTCGCTTGCAATTTGGGCATACGTGGGTGGTGAAAGTCTAGCTTGTGCGAATTTAAGTGCCGTTGCAATAAACTCTTTGTTTTTAGAAACTAGAAAACCAATTCTAGCGCCGCACATGCTGTATCTTTTTGAAACTGAATCGATAATAATTGCATGGTCATCTAATCCGTTTTCTTTTAATATAGAAGCGTGAACTTTGTTATCATATGTAAACTCTCTATACACCTCGTCGGCAATAAGAAAGATATTATGCTTTTTAACTAAGGATGCTAATTTTTGAATCTCTTCTTTGCTATAAAGATACCCCGTAGGATTACCAGGATTGCATATTAAGATAGCTTTAGTTCTTGGGGTAATCAATTTTTCAAAATCTTCAATTGGAGGTAGGGCAAAGTTATCTTCCAGCTTTGAAACAACAGGTACTACTTTAACTCCACAAGCTGTGGCGAATCCATTATAATTGGCGTAAAATGGTTCAGGGATAATAATTTCGTCATCTGTATCGGCAACAGTATTCATAGCAAATGCTAGTGCTTCAGACCCACCAGTGGTTACAATAATATCAGACGCGCTTACCGGAATATTATTCTTCACATAGTATTGTGCAATTTTGGTTCTAAATTCTTCAGAACCTTCTGTACGGCTATATTCTAAAACGTTTATGGTATTGTTCTTAACCGCATCTAAAGCTTGCTGTGGTGTTTTAATGTCTGGTTGACCTATATTAAGATGAATAACCTTAACCCCTTTCTTTTTTGCATTTTCAGCAAACGGAACTAATTTACGTATAGGTGATTGGGGCATAGAAAGCCCTTTATTAGAAACAGATGGCATAATCAATTTATTTTACACAAAAGTGATAAATGATTATGGTTCTTACAATAATATTAGGTTTTATTTGATTTTTCTACATAGTGTTAAAATTATTTTTTGTAATCCTAAATTGGGTAACTTTAAGAGGATAACTAATTCATAACGATTATGTTACGAAGGTTAAAAATCTTTTTTGCTATTTTGACTGTGTGTTTTTCCTTTTCGGGAATAGCACAAACGTATCAATTGCCAGCTGGTAAGAAATTTCACAAAGTAAAGTTTGAGCTCATCAATAACTTGATGATTATACCAGTAGAGGTGAACGGTACCGAGCTGTCGTTTGTATTAGATTCTGGTGTTGGTACTCCTATTTTATTCAATTTATCTGATCAAGATTCCATTCAACTTAATAGTGTAACTGAAATAACGATAAATGGACTCGGAAAAGGAGACCCTATAAATGCACTTAAATCTACTGGTAATTTTGTAAAGCTTGGTAGTGTTAAGAATGTATCGCAAGATATTTATGTGGTAATGGATGCTGGTATTAATTTTTCTCCAGATTTGGGTGTGCCTGTGCATGGTATAATTGGCTATGAGCTATTTCGTGATTTTGTTGTTGACATTAATTACACGAACAAGGCGATTAAATTTTATAATCCTGATACATATAAACATAGGATATCTAAAAAGTCTCGAGTATTAGATATGTCCGTTATACGAAAGAAGGCATATTTGAATGCCAGTGTTTTGGTTAAGGGTACAGAAGAAGTTCCTGTTAGATTGTTAATGGATACCGGCAGTAGTGATGCCGTGTGGTTATTTGAGGATGATCGTCTGCAAATACCACAAAAGTATTACGAAGATTTTTTAGGTAAGGGGCTCGCAGGTGATATATATGGAAAACGAACTAAAATTCATCATTTGAAAATTTCAGATTATATTTTGAAAGATGCCAAGGCAGCTTTTCCTGATATGGAAACTTTTAATACCATAATGGATTTTGGGGGTAGAAATGGAAGTTTAGGTGGCGAAGTTTTGAAGCGATTTAATTTAGTTTTTGATTATGCAAACCGAAAAGTGGTCTTGAAGAAGAATTCTAATTTTAATAAAATGTTTCAATACAATATCAGTGGAATAAACTTGCAGCATGCAGGCATACGCTATGTATCCGAAAGAATAGCTGATCGTAATGGAATAGTGTATAGCGACCATAAAACATATGGTGATATACAAATGGTTCTTCAAGGAGCAACAAGACTTAGTGTGGTGCCAGAGATAATCGTGTCAGGAATACGACAAGGTAGTCCGGCGCATTCAGCTGGTTTGCAGGAAGGTGATGTTATTTTAGCGGTCAATGGTAAACCTATTCATCGGTATAAAATGCAAGAAATTATGAGTATGCTAAATGATAATAAAGACAAAAAAGTGAAAGTATTGGTAGAACGTTATAATAATGATTTGTTATTCAGTTTTGTATTGAAACCACTGTTTGAGTAAAAATATGACATAAAAAAAGCCCAACTTTAAAGTTAGGCTTTCAAATATTATAACCAAATTTTTATTTGGTACCAGTTGCTAAAACTTCTCCTTTGATTTTTAAAACCTTAGTGGGAGTATCGGCATTAGATATTACTGTGATTGCTTTACGAATAGGACCAACTCTGTTTGTATCATACTTAACTTGAATTTCACCTGTTTTTCCTGGTAAAATTGGATCTTCTGGTTTTTTTGGAATTGTACAACCACAACTAGAACTAACTTTACTTATAATAAGTGGAGCTGTTCCAGTATTAGTAAATTCAAAAACCCTTATTCCATCTGAACCTTTGGCGATTTCGCCATAATCAACTGTCTCTGATTTAAATTCTATTTTAGCTGCTGTATCTTGTGCAGTTAAGCTTAATCCTAGTAAACCAATAAATAATACAAGTACTATTTTTTTCATCATTTTTAATTTAGGGTGGACATCAAAATTAAATCTTTTCAGATCAACCTCAAAATCCTTTTGTTATACTCTAACGTTACTTATTTTTGTTTCGTATTTATGTTTGGGTAAAATTGGCTGAAATGACCGTTAGATTGTCAATTCGGCTTTATTTTTAATAACCCTAATTTATTATTATTCAAAAACTGTTCCAAATATGGAAATTCCTTCAAAATATAATCCGAGATCCACAGAAAGTCATTGGTATGAGTACTGGATGAAAAACGGTTATTTTCATTCTGTACCTGATGAAAGAGAGCCTTATAGTATTGTAATACCTCCGCCTAACGTAACCGGAATATTGCATATGGGCCACATGTTAAACAATACCATTCAAGATGTATTGATTAGAAGAGCTCGCCTTTTGGGAAAAAATGCCTGTTGGGTGCCTGGTACTGATCATGCTTCAATAGCTACAGAAGCTAAAGTTGTTGCAAAACTAAAAGAACAAGGCATAAATAAAAATGACCTTACTCGCGATGAGTTTTTAAAGCACGCTTGGGATTGGACACACCAATACGGTGGCATCATTCTAGAGCAGTTAAAGAAACTGGGCTGTTCTTGCGATTGGGACCGTACTGCCTTTACAATGGATCAAGAGCGCTATGATAGTGTTATCAAAGTATTTATTGATTTATATAATAAAGGATTGATTTACCGCGGATATCGAATGGTGAATTGGGATCCAGAGGCCATGACCACATTATCAGATGAAGAAGTTATATATGAAGAAAGACAGGGTCTATTATACTATTTGGCGTATCAAATAGAAGGTTCTGACGAAAAGGTAACTATTGCGACTACAAGGCCAGAAACGATTTTGGGAGATACTGCAATTTGTATAAACCCTAATGATGACCGATTTATCCATCTAAAAGGCAAGAAGGTTATTGTACCAATTTGTAATAGGGTAATACCGATAATTGAAGATGAGTATGTAGATATGGAATTCGGTACAGGGTGTTTAAAGGTGACCCCAGCACATGACATAAATGACAAGGCTCTTGGTGAAAAACATAATTTAGAAACTATAGATATATTTAATGACAATGCGTCATTGAATAGCTTTGGTTTGCATTATGAAGGTAAAGATCGTTTCGTAGTTAGAAAGGAAATTTCTAAAGAACTAGAGGAAAAGGGATTTTTGGTAAAAACCGAAACCCATATTAATAAAGTAGGAACATCAGAACGTACCAAAGCTGTAATAGAGCCTAAACTGTCTGATCAATGGTTCCTGAAAATGGAAGATTTGGCCAAACCTGCATTAGAAGCAGTTATGGAAAGTGGTGATGTGAAGTTGTACCCAAAGAAATTTGAAAATACATATCGCCATTGGATGGAAAATGTTCGTGATTGGAATATTTCAAGACAATTATGGTGGGGACAGCAAATACCTGCTTTTTATTTTGGTGACGGGCAAGATGATTTTGTTGTAGCAGCTAATGAAGTAGAAGCACTTGAACTTGCTAAGAATAAATCTGGTAATGCTAATTTACATGCGAACGACTTAAGACAAGATGCAGATGTATTAGATACTTGGTTCTCATCTTGGTTATGGCCAATAAGTGTTTTCGGTGGAATTTTAGAGCCAGATAATGAGGAAGTGAATTATTACTACCCTACCAATGATTTAGTAACCGGTCCGGATATTTTATTTTTCTGGGTAGCCAGAATGATTGTTGCAGGATATGAGTTTAGAGGTAAGCAGCCTTTTGAAAATGTTTATTTCACAGGTTTAGTGAGAGATAAACAACGTAGAAAAATGTCGAAATCATTAGGAAATTCACCAGATGCATTAAAACTGATAGAAGATTATGGTGCTGATGGTGTACGTGTTGGATTATTGTTAAGCTCTGCAGCAGGTAATGATTTAATGTTTGATGAAGATCTTTGTCAACAGGGTAAGAATTTTGCAAATAAAATATGGAACGGATTTAGATTATTAAAAGGGTGGGAGGTAGCAGATATTCCTCAACCAGAAGCATCTAAACTAGGCTTGTTGTGGTATGAATCAAAATTGAATAAGACATTATTAGAGATTGAAGACCATTTTAATAAATTCCGTATTTCCGACGCCTTAATGTCTATTTATAAATTGGTTTGGGATGATTATAGTTCTTGGTTGTTAGAAATTATTAAACCTGCCTACCAACAGCCGATAGATAAAATAACTTTTGATAAGGTTATTTATTTGTTCGAGCAGAATTTGAAATTGTTACATCCCTTCATGCCATTTTTAACCGAAGAAGTTTGGCAGCATATTTCAGAAAGAAATACGAGTGAGGCATTAGTGATTTCTAAATGGCCAACGGCAGGTAAAATAGATGAGAAATTAATAGATCAGTTCGAGTTTGCAGCTGAGGTTATTGCTGGAGTAAGAACAATTAGAAAGAATAAAAATATTCCAATGAAAGAGTCATTAGAGCTTTCAGTGTTAAATACTGAAGTGGTAGATGATAATTGGGATGTTGTGATTTCAAAGTTGACCAATGTTTCTGAAATTACTTATTTAAAAGAGCAATTAGAAGGCGCATTGACATTTAGGGTGAAAAGTAATGAATACTTTGTACCTATGGAAGGTGCTATAGATATTGAAGCTGAAATTTTGAAAATCAAAGAAGAGTTAAAGTATACAAAAGGCTTCTTAATGTCAGTTCAGAAAAAACTTTCTAATGAACGTTTTGTGAATAATGCACCTGAAAAGGTTATTACCATAGAGCGTCAAAAATTAGCAGATGCAGAAGCTAAGATTGAAACCTTAGAAAAGAGTTTAGCTAGTTTAGAATAACATTTAAACTTTAATTTAAAAAGCCTCATTTCTACTTAATTGGGAATGAGGCTTTTTCATGTTATTTAGTGAACTTAAAATCCAGTAGTTTTCGTATATTTAGGTGAGAACAAAACTTTTAGCAAATGAAGAAACTACATAAAGAAGATATTAAACAAGAAGTTTTTGATTTGTATGATGCTTATGCTCATAATAAAATTGAAAGACGCGATTTTGTTCAAAAACTTTCGGTGTATGCTGTAGGTGGTATAACTGTCGCATCGCTTATGAGTTTTATGATGCCTAATTATGAGGATACATTTTTAGTGGAAAAAACTAATCCCGATTTAGATTCTGAATATATAACTTATAACTCTCCAAAAGGCGGAGGTGATATTAAGGGGTTATTGTCCAAACCAAAATCTGCAAAAGGTAAATTACCCGGTATTGTAGTGGTGCATGAGAATAGAGGTCTAAACCCTTATGTGGAAGATACGGCTAGGCGTGCTGCGTTAGCAGGGTTTATTACCATTGCGCCCGATGCATTAAGCCCTTTAGGGGGATACCCAGGTAATGATGACAAGGGTCGAGAAATGCAAAGTAAGCGTGATAGAAATGAAATGCTTGAAGATTTTATTGCGGCCTTTAAATATTTAAAAACTAATGAGAATTGTAATGGTAAAATAGGAGTAGTAGGTTTTTGCTTTGGAGGATGGATTTCTAACATGATGGCCGTTAAAGTCCCTGATTTGGCAGCAGCGGTACCCTTCTATGGAGGTCAGCCTACAGAAGATATAAAGAATATAAATGCACCTTTAATGTTGCAATATGCAGGTTTAGACGAACGCGTTAATGCAGGATGGCCCGAATATGAAAAAGCACTGAAAGAAAATAATAAAAAGCATGTTGCATTTTTCTATCCAGACGTTAATCATGGTTTTCACAATACATCAACGCCACGTTATGATAAGGAAGCCGCAGAATTAGCTTGGTCACGAACAATTGATTTTTTTAAAGAAAATTTGATGTAAATTATTGATAATGAGTTTTTTTTGATATTTCTATTATATATTCATTACAGAATTTGAGTTATTATTACTTTGAATTGAGTTAATCGAAAACGAACAATACTATTAATTTTATCATATAAACAATCTAAAACAACACATTATGAGAAGTCTTTTATGGTTAGTAGCAGTTATATGTATTATTATTTGGCTACTTGGTATGTTAGGTATTGTACCTGGTCTTGCAACTGGTAGCTTAGTGCATATTTTATTAGTAATAGCAGTAATAGTTATTCTTTACAATATCATTTCAGGTAAGAAGGTCTTATAAATTATATTTCCAAGACCAATATTGAATAAAATATATACCCTTGATTTTTTTCAGGGGTTTTTTTATACGCTAATATGAATATCTCAATAATTACAAATAGCAAATTGGCATCAATGTATTTGCAATTTTAATTTTGCATGTATTTTAACATGCTACATAAGGTCTAATCATAGTATCTTTAATACTATGATTAGACCTTATGTACTTGCAGAAACGAATTGGGAAAGTTTAAAAGATGAACGGTTTGACTTGGCAGTGTTGCCATGGGGCGCTACCGAAGCTCATAATTATCATTTGCCATACGGTACTGACAATTATCAGGCTCAAAGTTTTGTAGAAGCGGCAGCCAAGATGTCATGGGAGAAGGGAAAAAAGGTAATTGTTTTACCAACAATTCCTTTTGGGGTAAATACTGGACAGAAAGATATTTATCTTGATATGAACCTTAACCCTTCTACACAATTGGCGATACTTAAAGACATTATAACTGTTTTGAATAGACAAGGCATTTATAAATTATTATTGTTCAATGGTCATGGAGGCAATAATTTCAAGCCTATCGTAAGAGAGTTGGGTTTATTGTTCCCCGATATGTTTATAAGCTTTAGTTTTTTTCCACAAATGTTAGATAAAACTCAGTATTTCAAGGAAAAAGGTGATCATGCTGACGAAATGGAAACAAGTCTAATGCTTTATTTAAGACCAGATTTGGTGTTGCCGAATGATAAATGGGGTAGTGGTGATGAAAAAAAATTTAAGATTAAGGCTTTTAATGAAGGATGGGTTTGGGCAGAAAGACAATGGTCAAAAGTAAGTAGCGACACAGGTATTGGTAATCCAGAATTTGCCACGGCAGAAAAAGGAGAGCGTTTCTTTAATGATATAACAATAAAACTAGACGAGTTGTTTTGTGCTCTTTGTGAAGCAGATTTAAAAGAGTTATACGAATAGTTATAAACTAACTAAATTCCCATTTTTTCACTGAATAAATTTAAAGATAATAGTTTTCTTTTCATTGACTTTTTTTTACTTGATTCTAAATCTATTTTCAAAGTAAATAGCGCCCCTAAAATGATAATGTTTTTAAAGATATACTGGCTTAATAAGGTGATAATGAATCTGTTTTCACCAAAAATTTGACCTGGAAATAGAAATAGTGGAGTAAACGTACAGGTAATGTGAGCAATTGCAGCATATATAATTAGTTTGTTTTGCCAATTTAGAATGAGGCAAATTCCTATAAATGATTCAAATAAAGCTAAAGCTATAAAACCAAAATAAGATGGTAGAAAGCCAAAAGTGAGAACTTGAATTGTGTTGGTTGCTAATTCTTCAGCTGGGCTTGTACCTGGGAAAAGCTTCAAAAATCCAAAAATTAAATAAACTAAACCAATTGATAAACTAATAATTTTGTTTTTGCGTTTTTCTAGATTTTCCATCTCCAATATTTAATTTAGTTAGAATTACCACTTTTAAAATCGTTCAATAATTCTCGTGATATTTTCACCTTATTTGAAATTATACGATAAGAAACTCCAAAATTTATCACATAATCTGCAAATGCGGCATCTCCATGTCTTGAAGACCCAGTAGAATTCTCTGTTTGTATATCTGTAATGCTTTGTGGACGTTCTCTTCGAACGGCAAATGGAATATTTAGATTAAAGGAAAAATTACTTTTGTTGTAACCTACTCCTGGGTCTATAGATAAGACACTGCCAGGTCTTCTAAAGCCATTATTGCCCCCTATTAAATCTCTAACTGGTACACAGTCAAATCGTGCTCCTATTGAGCTTGAAATAGTTGGGGAGATACTATAACTTATGCCCGTTCTAATTGAATATTGATCAGGAACGGCCATAATAGCTTCATTTTCAAGTAAAGGACTCAAAGTTTCCCTAAAAGTTCTGATTCCATTTGTCTCCCTTGGATTTAATAGATAAAATCCGCTTGCATAACTAAAAAGGCCATTGGCTATTTTTTGATATAATTGAAAGTCCATAGTAAACCCAAAACCCCCATCACCAGGTTGTATAGATTGGTCTACAGGTCTGGTTTGTGGTTCATCATTTGGGCCAACATTGTAAAATATGTCAGAAGCATTATAGTTTCCAGTAGGTAGTTTAACCCCTAGGCCAATAGCTAAGTTTCCATTTTTATGATTTTCAAGATCAAATAGCCAGTATCCTGCCCCAAGGCGTATGTCTCCTAAACCCCTAGAAAAGGTTGTATTTCGTTCTTCTCTTCCATGTTCATATAATGATGATCTTGAGTTAAATACGGTAGGTAAGGTTATACTGCTGTATAGTCTCTCGGTAATTCCATAGGTTAAAAAGAAGTCTGTACTATGTGAATTGTTAACCACTTCAGTATTGCTTGTAATACGGTCAGGTTCCTCTTCTGTGCCTCTAAAGTGTCTGAATGATTTAAAATATCTATAATTAATTCCTAATTGAACATCACCTTTATTTAAAACATTATTCTCTAGACTATTTCCAACACAAGAAGAAAAATGTCGAATGGCGACACAGCCTTGGGCTTTTATATACGAAGCTGAAAGAAGAATAAATAAAAAAAGTATTGGTAGTTTGTTTATCATGATGGTTTTGGTTTGGTGTTTTTATAAAATAAGGCCAACTCATAGCTACTAGAGATGACCATTATTCATAAATGTTTTGAAATCACTTAAATGACTTAAGTTTAATTATATTACTACCTACCAAATTAATGTTATAAGCATGCTTTGAGATTAACCGTTTTGTAAAAATGTTTAATGAAAAGTTAATAGACTTAATGAAAGATTAAGTTTGCTTAATTTACCAAACTAATTAAGTTTCTTTAGGGGCCATGTTAAAAAAAAGAAACATATATATAGCTATATTTTTTGTATCTCTTATTGGGTTGGCGGTTATTCAATATCAATATCTAAGAATTGGTTTGAATTTGGCCAAACTGCAGTTTAATACAAAATTGGGTAATGTTAGCAGTGATATAGCTAAAGGACTAGAGACAGAAAATCAATTAACTTTTTTAATAGGCAACGCATTAAAAGAAGATACATCTTACTTTACAAATAGAATTGATAGCGTACAGGAGGCTTCTCGATATTTTCTAAATGACTATATCACAGAAAAGCTAGTTACTAATGGGATTGATACTGATTTCACTTATACGTTACACTCAAAAGACTCATCTTTTTATCTTCAATCTCCTAAAAGATTCGAGATAAACGATAATGTCGAATCTTACCCTATTGAGCTAATTGGTTACTTGCCCAGAGAATTTGAGAAGAAAGTTGTTTTAGAATTACAATTCAAAAATTTAAACAGTTTCTTTTTATCAAAATTGAACGGACTCACATTGCCAAGCATTCTCTTTATTTTAGGTATCTGCATTGCGGTAATTTGGGTTCTAAGAACATATTATTGGCAACGAAATGTAATTACAACAACCAATGAATTTATAAATAATCTAACTCATGAGCTAAAAACTCCTGTATTTTCAATAGGTCTAGCAACTAAAATTTTGGAAGAATCTGCCTTAAATGAACAAAAACCTATTTTAGGTATGATTAGACAACAAGTTAAAAGACTAACTGTGCATATAGATAAGGTTTTAGAGTTAGGTAATCTTGAATCTAGTAATAATGTGTTGAAGCTAGAAATTATAGATTTTAGACCCTATTTGTTCAAATTATGTGAAGAATTTGCAACATTAGTTGCAATTGAAGAAGTTCAATTTATCTATGATTTACAACAAGAAAATTTTAGGATAAAAGCTGAGGTTTTTCATTTAGAAAATACAATCAATAATATATTAGATAACGCAAAGAAATATTCGGCTCGGCCAATTATAAAATTAAAAGCCTATAGTTTGAACAATCAATTTATTATTGAAATTATTGACAATGGCAAAGGGATATCTGAAGAAGAAAAGAAAAAAATATTCTTAAAGTATTATAGGGTAACTGATACAGAAGTTCAATCTGTGAAAGGGTATGGTCTTGGATTGAGCTATGTTAAAAAAGTTATTGAAAAACATAAGGGCAAAGTTTTAATTGAAAGTGAAAAAGGTAAAGGGTCTAAAGTATCTCTAAAAATACCTCTGTACAATGAATAAGAAGAAAAATAGAATAATTTTAGTAGAGGACAGTTCAGATTTAGGGTATTTACTTTCTGAATATCTTTCTATGAAAAATTTTGAAGTAAGCTGGTTTATAAATGGAATTAGTGCATTAAAAAAATTAGAGACTACTAATTATGATTTGGCCATATTGGATATTACCATGCCAGATATGGATGGCTTTTCACTAGCAGAGCAGATTAAGGACAGATTTCCTGATTTGCCATTTTTATTTTTATCAGCTCGGTCATTAAAAGTTGATGTGCTTAAAGGGTTCTATTTAGGTGCTGTTGATTACCTAAAAAAACCTATTGATGAAGAAGAATTGGTAATTAGAATAGAGAACTTATTGAATCGGTTAAATAATGAAAAAAATGTTGAAGAAAATACCTACCATTTTAAGCTAGGCCAATTTAATTTTAATTCATTGAACCAAGAGCTTTCGTTTAAAGATGAAATATTTCATTTGACCACTAAAGAAAGTGAATTACTCCATTATTTAGCGCTACGTCAAAATAGGTTATGTACTCATAAAGATATATTAATCAAGTTATGGGGAAATAATGATTATTTTAATAAAAAAAGCTTGAATGTATTTATAACACGCCTTCGTAAATATTTAGAAAAGGATACTGCAATTAGTTTAGATAATGTGCACAGTCAGGGTTTTATATTGCATGTAGAAAAAATGAATTAATATTATTTCAATTCTTTTGCAACCAATTCGATATAAGATTTCATTGCTTGCTTTTTATTCATGTTCTTGGCTTGAAATAGGGCATTAGCCTTAAAAGCATTAATAAGTGGAGTCTTACTGCCAGGATTGTCAAAATTATCGTTTGCAATCTTGTAATAAGCATAGAGTTTAAGAAGCACATCTGCGGGTATAGGTTCGGTAAAACTATTTACAAAACCTACTGCCTCTTCAAATTTAGTATGTGATTTCTTCTTTTTCATTTGGGTCAACAAAAGTAGCTATGCACGTATCGGCACCTTTTACTTTTTGGTTCAGTTTTACATTTATCTGACAATCTAAAGGTAAGAATAAGTCAACTCTAGAACCAAATTTAATAAAGCCTGCATCGTCACCCTGTTGTACGCTTTCACCTTTTTCAGCATAATTGACAATTCGTCTAGCCATAGCACCAGCAATTTGGCGGTATAATATTTCGCCGAATTTAGGGGTCTTGATAACTACAGTTGTTCTTTCATTTTCTTCACTCGATTTTGGGTGCCAAGCGACTAAAAATTTACCAGGATGATATTTTGAAAAAGTAATACTACCACTAGCTGGGTATCTTGTAACATGTACGTTTATAGGTGACATGAAAATGGATACTTGTTTTCTTTTCTCTTTAAAAAATTCTTTTTCAAAAACTTCTTCAATAACAACCACCTTACCATCTACGGGTGAGAGAATTTCATTGAAATTCTTTACAGTTATTCTTTTAGGGTTTCTAAAAAACTGAAGAATTGTTATCATTACAACTAAGGCAATTAGCTGAATGGTTAATTTTAACCATGATATGTCAATAAAGAAATGAGCTAAGATTACGCTGATTCCTACTAAACAAAAAGAAAACAAGATAATTTTTTGTCCCTCTCTATGAAACATAACTAAATATATTTAAAGTTAAATATGCAAATGGCGCTGCAAATACTAAGCTATCTAAACGGTCTAGCATGCCGCCATGTCCTGGCAAGATAGCACCGCTATCTTTAACACCTGCCGCTCTTTTAAATTTAGATTCTATTAAATCTCCTAAACTACCGGCAATAACTATTACAGTTGCTAGGATCATCCATTGTACAGGGCTAATTAGTTCTTCTTGCGTAGCAATTAAATAGGCCGCCCCAAGTGCAAATATAAATCCCCCAACGGTTCCTTCAATGGTTTTTTTAGGAGAAACTGATGGAAATAATTTAGTTCTACCTATACTTTTACCTACTAAGTATGCAAAAGAATCATTTACCCATATTAAGATAAATATTCCCATTATAAGAAGTTTTGCAAATGCATCATTCTTATATGGTATCATGGTTAAGAATATACAACCGCCTCCAATATAAAAAAGGCCTATTACAAACTTCTTTAGCTTAGTTAATTTTATAGGCTTTTTAGTGAATAGATTAATAAGTAGATAAACATCGACAATAATTGTAATCACCATTAAAATGTTTACTAATTGCTGATCCTTTACTAAATAGATAAATGCCCACCAAAGCGCTAAATATGCAGCGAAAATGTGATATCCTCTTAAGCTTACTAATTTTTTGTATTCGTACAAACAAGCTAAGCCAAAAGTCATAAACAAGAAGTCGAAAGCATCGGAGCTAAGGAAAACTGCTGATAATAATAAAATAATATAGACAGCCCCTGTTAACGACCTTCTTAAAATTTCTTTCATACTATAAATCTTCCAGAAGTAAAAGATAAAGATTTTTAGTGCTACTACCGTAAGTTAGAAAATCGTCTGAGTTTTCTGCGGTAGCTTTAAAGTGTTTTAATGTAGTTATATTACCCGGTATTTTTTGACCGTATTTCTTTTTAATAGTCTTTAAGCCTTCACCAATTGATTCTACTAACTGACTAGTGGTAGCAAAAACTACAAGATTACTTGGAAGCTCATTTACTTTTTTCTCATGCAATTGATTAGAACAAACGAGAATACTACCATTTTGGGCAATGAGATGTTCACAAGTAGTAAAGAACACCTCACTCTGTTTTACTTTATCTGTAAAGGAAATAGGCTCCTTTGCGAATTTTTCTGCGAGTCTTTTATTTAACACATAAAAAGGTTCGCTTTGCCAATTATTCTCATCAATTATATTTTGTAATGCCCTAGACACTTCTAAATCTGAAGTACAGTAAATAAATTTTCCTCCGTTTTGTTTAAAGTGAATTGTAAATTTCTCATCAACAGGAATATTTAAATCTGGCATATGGTCGCCTCGCGTTTCCGCAGTTTCTTTCGAAACCTTTTTCTTGCCACCACCAAATAAAATATCTAAAAGCCCCATTTATATGTTTATAACAATTGCTGATCTAAATTACTGCAATATTATTTATTATCTGTAATTTCTTCCTCTTCTGTTTTAGAATCTGAATCTTTAATCTTCTCAAGTTTTTTTTTGTTTTCTAGAGCTAAGATATCTTTTTCGAAATTTCGTACTCCAAATATTTTTTCTAAATCCTCTTTAAAGATAACTTCTTTCTCCAATAACCTTTCAGCCAAAGTTGTTAATTTGTCTTTATTGTCGGTAAGAACTTTAATAGCTCTTTGATACTGCTCCTCTATAATTTTAGATATTTCAGCATCTATTTTTCGAGCCGTATCTTCACTATAAGGTTTTGAAAAACCATAAGAATCTTGTCCTGCAGAATCATAATAGGTAATGTTTCCTATTTCATCATTAAGACCATAGATAGTTACCATTGCTCTAGCTTGTTTAGTGACTTTTTCTAAATCACTTAAAGCACCTGTAGATATTTTATTGAAAATCACTTTCTCTGCAGCTCTACCGCCCATAGTAGCACACATCTCGTCTAACATTTGCTCAGGTCGAACAATTAAACGTTCTTCTGGTAGATACCAAGCAGCACCTAACGATTGCCCTCTAGGTACAATAGTTACTTTTACTAATGGAGCAGCATGTTCTAACATCCAACTAGTGGTTGCGTGACCAGCTTCATGATAAGCAATAGTCTCTTTTTCTCCTGGAGTAATTATTTTGTTTTTCTTTTCAAGACCACCGACTATTCTGTCAACGGCATCTAAGAAATCTTGCTTAGTAACAGCTTTCTTTTCTTTACGTGCTGCAATTAAAGCAGCTTCGTTACAAACGTTAGCAATATCTGCACCTGAGAAACCAGGAGTTTGTCTTGCCAAGAAATCTAAATCAAGTGTTTCTGCAGTTTTGATAGGTCTTAGGTGAACTTCAAAAATTTCTTTACGCTCACGAATGTCTGGTAAATCAACATAAATCTGTCTATCGAATCTACCTGCACGCATTAAAGCCTTGTCCAATACATCTGCACGGTTGGTTGCTGCCAATACAATAACATTTGTATTGGTGCCGAAACCATCCATTTC
Source organism: Maribacter arcticus (assembly GCF_900167935.1). Classification (GTDB taxonomy): domain Bacteria; phylum Bacteroidota; class Bacteroidia; order Flavobacteriales; family Flavobacteriaceae; genus Maribacter; species Maribacter arcticus. The sequence goes on from NZ_FUYL01000014.1 coordinate 48,208, forward strand.
TGTCAATAATTGGTTAAGTGTATTTTCGCGTTCATCGTTAGAACCAGTGAAATTATTTTTACCTCTAGCTCTACCAATAGCATCAATTTCATCAATAAAGATGATAGCTGGAGATTTATCTTTTGCTTGTTTAAACAAATCTCTTACTCTAGATGCACCAACACCTACGAACATTTCTACGAAATCTGAACCTGAAAGTGAAAAGAAAGGAACTTTTGCTTCACCAGCAACGGCTTTAGCTAAAAGAGTTTTACCTGTTCCTGGAGGTCCTACTAATAATGCGCCTTTAGGAATTTTACCTCCTAGAGAGGTGTATTTATCTGGGTTTCTTAAGAAGTCAACAATTTCTTCAACTTCTTCTTTTGCCCCTTCTAAACCAGCAACATCTTTAAATGATGTTCTGGTATCGGTCTTCTCATCGAATAATTTAGCTTTAGATTTTCCGATGTTGAAAATTTGACCACCTGCGCCGCCGCCGCCGCCGCCGGACATTCTTCGCATTAAATATATCCAAATACCAATAATCAATACAAATGGCAATAAAGAAAGAAGGAAATCTAAAATGGCTGTTGATTCCTTACCAAATTCTATTATGGTGGGCAGATTGTTTTCCTTTTTTATTTCGGTTATCTCATTTTGAAAAATTTGAAGATCACCATAATCCAAGGTGTACTGAGGTACGTTATCAGATGTAGGAAGAAAAGACTTCTCATTAACGTCTTTATGCACTTCTTTAGACATAGCCTCGTCAGTCAAGAAAACTTTCGCCTGATTGGTGTTTGTGATGATCATTATTTTTTTGACATCACCATTTCTTAAATACTGTTGTAGTTCTGAAGTAGTAGTTTTATTAGTGCTTGCTAAATCATCACTATTAAATAATTGAAATCCTATAAGTAATACTGCTACTAATCCATAAATCCACCAAGAGCTAAACTTTGGTTTTTTCGGACTTGTTTTGTTTTCTTTTGCCATTTTAATTTTTTATTTATTAACGCTGCTTTCTATGGTTGTGAACTTCGCATCACCCCATAAGCCTTCTATGTCGTAGAATTCTCGAACTTGCTTTTGAAATACATGAACTACTACATTTACGTAGTCCATTAATACCCATTCTGCATTGTCCTCACCTTCTACGTGCCAAGGCTTGTCCTGAATCGCTTTGCTTACTGTTTTTTGGATTGAACCTACGATTGCATTTACATGCGTGTTAGAGGTACCGTTACAAACAATGAAGTAATCACATACGGTATTCTCAATTTCTCTTAAATCTAATAGATTTATATTGTGCCCTTTAACTTCGTCAACTCCCTGTATTATTAATGCAATTAACTCATCTACACTAGCTTTACTTTCCTGCATTCAAAAATTTTAGTTTTTACAAAGTTATTATTTTTTTGTTCTTTTATGTCTAGTTTTTAACAATAGATTAAAGATTCACGATAAGTACTGTAAATGCAAATAATCAAACTTGATGCCACGGAGTCTACTAATACCTATTTGAAGGAATTATCAGCAAAAAAAGAACTACAAGATTTCACGATAATAACCACTGAAAATCAGACTTTAGGTAGAGGTCAATTAAATTCTAAATGGGAATCTGAAAATGGTAAAAATCTAGCAATCAGTGTATTGAAAAAAGATATTGACGTATCTATAGACCGTTTGTATCTAATGAATGTTTGTGTTTCATTAAGTATTTTAGAAAGTTTAAATCAATTGAATATTCCGAATTTGAAGGTGAAATGGCCGAACGACATTCTGTCAGGTAATTTTAAAATAGGAGGTATTTTAATTGAAAATATTATTTCTGGTTCAAAAATAAAACGAAGTATAATTGGGTTTGGGTTAAATGTAAATCAAACTGAATTTAAAAATGCTCCAAATGCCTCTTCTTTAAAGACTATAATGGGGCATAATTTTAATCTTGATTCAGTATTTTACGCTATCATTGAAAATTTACATCAACAATTAAGTAGCCCCATTTTAACTTTTGAAAATGAATTGTACGAAAAATACCATTCTCAATTATTTAAAATAGGAGTGAAGAGCACTTTTATAATTAAAAAGGAAGAACTTATTGAAGGTGTTATAGAAGGAGTCTCTAAAAATGGAAAACTTAAAGTGCAAATCGAAAATGGAAGCCTTCAGGAATTTGGATTAAAAGAAATACAACTTCAGTATTAAATCTTCGCTAAATTAGTTGAAAGCGTATTTATAAAGTTTGTAATAGGCGTTTTAATCATCATTGCCATCATTGCATTAAATTCACCTGAGAAACTTAAGACTACTTCACTTTTTTCATTTTCTAACTCTATAATATCTGCAGTTAAAGTAAAAGGAAGTTTTTCGCTCGCAGCACCTAAAACAATTTTGTTAAATTGAGTTTGCTCTTTTTTCTCTAATACTATTTCTGGCATTCCCTTTAATGCGAACAAAAATCTGTTTTCACTTAAAACTTCGAACTTACTAATGTTTTCAGGCATTAATTGTCTGAAGTTAGATAATTCGTTTAAAAAGTTAAAAGTATCTTCTTTACTTTTTGATACTTGAGCTTTTGGTGTTTCTATAAACATAATTATTTATTTGACCAATGTGAAGGATCTTTCCTCCATTCCATTAATGTTTTTAACTGCTCTTCTTTCACATATCCCGTGTCAGATGCTTGCTCTATAAGATATTCGTAACTACTTAAAGTGTGTAGTTCGATGTTTTTTTCTTGAAAATTATTCAATGCTGTTTCAAAACCATAGGTAAAAATAGCCAACATGCCTTTTACATTAGCATCTATAGCCCTTAAAGCATCTACAGCGTTCAAGCTACTTTTTCCTGTGCTAATTAAGTCTTCGATGACCACTACACTCTGGTGTGCTTCTAAGTGGCCTTCAATCTGATTTTGCCTACCATGAGATTTTGCTTCCGGTCTCACATATACAAAGGGGAGATTTAATTTGTCTGCCACTAATGCACCGATACCAATGGCGCCTGTAGCAACGCCAACGATGCAATCTGGCTTGCCATATAATTGTTCAACTTGCTTGGCCATTTCATCACGAATATAGTTTCTGATGATAGGATAAGATAGTAAAATTCTATTGTCGCAATAAATTGGAGATTTCCATCCAGAAGCCCAAGTAAAAGGATTTTCCGGTTTCAATTTTATTGCATTAATTTGCAACAGAAGCTCTGCTGTTTTTTTAGCCGTGTTTTTGTCTAAAACCATGACGCAAATGTATAAAGTTTTTGTTAATGAATTGCCTTTGATTTTAACAAATAAGCTCTCCGAAACAGCAAATGGGGAGTATTTTCTACTAAATCAGGATTCTATACATGAGGCAATAAGGTCTTTGAAGAAAGGAAAGCTAGAATCAGCATACATCTACCACCCAAATCATGAGGAAATTTTAAAGAAGTTTACTAAAGAAATTCCATTAGTAGTTGCCGCTGGGGGAGTAGTTACTAACGATGAAGGTAAGGTACTATTTATTTATAGAAATGATAAATGGGACTTGCCAAAAGGTAAATTAGATAAAGGCGAATCAATCGAAGATTGCGCCATTAGAGAAGTCGAGGAAGAAACGGGTGTTAAAGGACTCAAAATTGAAAACTTTTTACGTACCACCTATCATATTTTTAAAAATAACGGAATAATTACGCTTAAACAAGTGCATTGGTATGCGATGAAGACCGATTACACAGGCAAACTAAAGCCTGAAAAAAAGGAGGGAATCGTAAAAGTGAAATGGAAAGGTCCAGTTAAAATTCAAAAGGCGCTTTTAAATTCATACGCGAATATTAAAATTTTGTTTGAAGGCGATTAGTTTAAGTTTACAATATCCTATAAATAGGATATTGTAAATGTGCTTTCTCATAGAGATTACTTTGTTTAAACAACCAATCTAACTGAAGATACCAGTTAGAGCTGAAATTCGCGTCTAGTTTCTTTTTGTTGAAGAACGTATTTTTTAGGACTGAATCATTTTCTAGCATTAAAAGTGCAGTATCTTCAAAAACATAAGGAGAAAAACCTTCTTTTTGCTGAAGAATAGTATCGAAGAAATTCCAATTAAAGAATGAATCTATAGCTGTGGGCTCTAAAGTTTCTAAAATATATCTAACTCCTGGTTGATTTGTTGGTACTACTATATCGCCAGAATGAAAATTTACATTGGTTTCAATTGAATTTATTGTACTGTTATAGTGTAAGTAGTGACCTTCGTAAGGTGTTGAAACCGTTTGATAATCAACTATTTTGTATGCTTCAACCTTTATGATCGTGTCGTTTTTGAGAGTTGAATACGTTATATGGTTTAAATCTAATCTCTTAAAAACATTCTGCCACTGTTTGCCAATAACATAAGCTTTTGGGATTTTTATCGAATCTGATGCTTTAAAATAATCTTGATATGCTACTTCATTTTCAATTGGTATATCACGATTGAACTTTAACCGTGGTAACCCAGTCACTTTACTTATAATGGTATCTGCTTTATATCCTTTAAATATAAATTTAGATACTCTCGTTGTGTCTAGTTGCCATGCGATTGGATAATAATCATCTACCTTGAATGAGTTTAACGAATTATCGCGCAAAGATCTGATGTCGCTTCCATCTTTTTCAGTAATTGAAATCATTTTACACATTAGTTCATAAGTTCCTTCTACACGTTTGTCGTATGGCTTTAACATATGAGTTTCTACCATCATACCCAAAGTATTCCATAATGTAGTATAACCACTAGAGTATCTTGGGTAGTCCATGAATTGTTGAAACCCTAATTCTGGTGGTTTGTTGAAGACATTTACATAGGGTGTAATTTCCCAGTCAGATTTTAAAAGTGAATCTTTTAGCTGTGGCATTAACCTGTCATGAACATATTCTCCTAATTTTCCACCTAGTTTATTATGTTGTGTAAATAAGTGGGTCAGTGTGTATTGATAATCTGCACCATTGCTTACATGATTATCAATAAAAACATCTGGATTAACAAGATGGTATATTTGAGCAAACGTTTCAGCGTTTTTCGTATCTGTTTTAATAAAATCCCTATTGAGGTCATAATTTTTGGCATTACCTCTAAATCCATATTCTTTAGGTCCGTTTTGATTTGCCCTTGAGGTGCTATTTCGATTTAAAGAGCCGCCAATATTATAGATAGGTATGGTAGCTATGATAGTTTGTGTTGGAGTTTTTATTTTTTTACTTGCTAAATCTCGAAACAATAACATCGTGGCATCAATTCCGTCACTCTCGCCAGGGTGTATGCCGTTGTTAATAAGCATTAAGGTATGGTTTTCGCTTAATTTTTTAAAATCAAAATCGCCCTGTGGACTAAAGGTTACTAAATGCAAAGGTTTACCACTATCAGTCGTGCCAATAGTTTGCAAGTTTATACTTGAAAATTCTTTAGATAGCTCAAGGTAGAATTCAACCACCTGTTCATAGGTAGCAGTTTCGGTCTTGTTCGAAATTTCGAAAGGAGTAGGGAAATCAGCTTTGGTATGGTCTGCTTTTTTCTCGCAAGAAATAAATAAAACCAATAGCAGTAATTGTTGTAGTATTCTCATTGCCGAGCAAGTATTTTAAGATGTAAGCCTTTATTAACTTAGCTAAAATAATCAATACTTTATTGCTTATACAATTTTAGTAATTTCAGCAATTTTATCCCAATCAATTGGCTTTTGATTGAATGTGATTAAATGGTGACTTTTATTTTTATAAAAATCCCATTGTTTTTTATCAAAAGGGTCAATTGAAGATGTAACTATGTTGATTCTAATTTTGTCAGAAATAGGAAGTTTTATAAAAACCTCCAAGAATTCCCAACCATCCATAATAGGCATGTTAATGTCTAAAAAGATAATTTGAGGAATTCGCTCTTTTTGTTCTAACCTTTTCTTTATTCCATCGTATGCTAATAATCCATTACCATACGATATTATTGATTCACAATCTACTGTGCGAGAAATTAATTTGCGTAAGCCAAAAACTGTTATTGCGTCATCGTCAATTATAGTGATATCACTAATCTTTGTCATTAAAGAATATTTTAAATTCTGTTCCTTCTCCTACTTTACTAGTTACTTCTACTTTACCGTTCATTGCATCAATTTGATTTTTAGTAATATAAAGCCCAATTCCCTTGGCATCTTTATGCTCATGAAAGGTTTTGTACATACCAAATAATTTTTTACCATACTTTTCAAGGTCTATGCCTAAGCCATTATCTGCAATCGTTAAGATAGAATAGTTGTTCTTTTTAACTGCACTTAAGGTTATAATTGGTTTTCTATTGGGATCCTTATATCTAACAGAATTTGTTATGAAATTAGTTAAAATGTTATCTAAATAAGAAGGTACAGACTTTACATTAAAATTTGTAGGAATATTATTTTTTATTGTTGCATTATTATTAAAAAGATATGAAATCAGATTTTGATTTACGCTTATCACTTTGTCGTGCAAGTTAATTTTTTGTTTTTCTATGTTGGTGTGAGTGTTAATAGAAATAACATCATTTAGATTGTCAAGTGTATCCAATAGATTATTAGAAGCTTCACTAAGCATTCCTATTATTCGAACCTTTTCCTCCTCATCGGGTTCGCTTTCTAAGAAGTTTAATAACATTGAAAAATTAGCTGAATGGGATCGTAAATTGTGAGAAACAATGTGAGCAAAATTCAGAAGTTTTTTATTCTGAATTGATGCTATATTAATGATATTTCTTAACTCAGACTCTTTCTCTTTTAGTTTAGAAATATCTAAGCTAATACCTACAAGGCCATAAGCAATTCCTTTATTATTAAGTAGGGGTATTTTTGAGCTAAGAAAGGACGTTTCTTTGCCATCTAATTTTATGTTTATAGTTTCTTTGCCAATAACAGGTTTTAATGTGCTCATTACCCTTAAGTCTTCTTCTCGCGACTTAATTGCTGATTCTTTAGGATACAATTCAAAATCACTTTTCCCTAAAATATCTTCAGGGTTATCAACTCCTAAAAACTCACATTCAGCTTTATTAACTAAAATTTTTCTAGATTCGGTATCCTTTATATAAACATTGACCGGCAAGTTATCGATTAATGTTCTCAATAATTTTTCATTATCCAAAGATTTGATGTCAGCCTCAACTTGGTTATGAATATCTTGAAATGTACCCACTAAGCCAACCAATTCACCTTTGTTATAAACGGGTTTACCACTGGCCATAACCCATTTTTCGTTACCATTAGCTGTTATAATCTGTAATTTTAAATTACTCCATGCCTTACCATTATCTTGAGCTTCGAAAAGAGCCATAGAGATGGCATTTCTGCTGTGACCTTCTTTATAATAGAATAGTGCGTTCTCAATGTTAGGTTTAAAATGCGGAGGAACCTCATGTATTGCCTTCGTTGTAGTGCACCAAGTAAGTTTATTGTCTTTTAAATCATATTCCCATCGACCAATTTTGGTTATTTCAGCTTGCTGCTGTAACTGCAGGTCTTTCTTCCTTAATTCTATTTCGTTATTGATAGAATCGGTTATATCATATAATTGAATAATAGCGCCAACAATATTCTCATCAGAATCATACCAAGGTGCATTTGACCACTCAAACCATAATTCTTCTTCATTAATATTCTTTGTTTTATGAATACCCATAGGCTGAGCATTTCCTTTAAAACAATTTTCTAATACCATTTTCCATTTAGGACTTAGGTGTGGGAAAAGTTTAAATAAGCTTTTAGATTTATAGTTCTCGCTATTATTGCTAAATATGCTCTTCCATTTATTGGATGTATGAACAATATTATAATCAGTATCAATAAAAGCCGTTGGTGTAGGCAATTGATTAATTATGTACGAGGTATTTAATGTTAGGGGGACTTTTATCATACCGATGTAATTTCTTACAATAATAAGAGTAAAGTGGAGGTTAGGAGTATAATTGTTGTGAATTAGTAAATTATCGTTGTATAAGTTAATTTAATCTGCTTATTCGTCAGGTTTTAATATTTTTTATTGAAATATATTTTGAAAGTTGGCTCGTAGTCTTCTGATACTCCATATATTTTATTAACTACTGTTGTTCAGTGTAATGTTTCACTCTCTACATCGTAATCCCAGCTTTTAATTTTTGTGACAGCGCTTTTTTGATTGAGTATTTGTTTGGTCTTACTGAGTTTTAATTCAAGCTCATGCGTTTTTGAAATTGATTCTACTTTTATTATCGCACTTATTATGTTACCACAACCATCTTTCCAAGGGTTAAGGTGTTAAATAGAATCGTTTGAAGAATAATTACAATTTTTTGAATTATACTTAAACTTAATATCCCTTAAACCATCTAAGCTATATTCTAAATGTGTCTTTAACTCTTCAGCTAGTTCAGGAAATAATTCAATAAAATTTTGACTTTCTATTTGGTCTAGGTTAATTGAAAACTTGCTTGCCATCTAGGTGAAGCACTTATAAGTTTAAAATTTGTATCAATTATAGCTATAGAAGAAGGGATTTGCACAATCCAATCTAATGAAAATGAAAGGCTTTATTTAATTCAAATACATAGAAAGAATTTTCTTATTAATTCATAGGAATATTCTAACTAATCATATGTAATTGTTGTGATTTTATCTAAAATTGTTGTTGAAAATCACTTATGTGTTGTGCAATTAAACTGAAAATCTATTTTCTTACAGAATCTGGTACTAAGCCTGTGTAGTCTCCATTATTGCGAATTACATCTCTTACAATAGAAGAGCTAATGTATGATTTGCCCGATGAAGTCAATAAAAATACGGTTTCTATCTCTGACAATTTTCTGTTCGTATGTGCAATTGCTTTCTCAAATTCAAAATCCGCAGGATTTCTTAGACCTCTCAAAATAAAATTGGCATCCTCTTTCTTACAAAAATCTACTGTTAAACCTTGGTATGTTTTCACTTTAATTGAAGCTTCGTCTTTAAAAGCCTCTTCAATAAATTGCATTCGTTTTTCTAAACTGAACATATATTTTTTGTCGGCATTTTTTCCTATAGCAATAATTATTTCGTCGAATAGAGTTATACCTCGCATGATAATATCATGATGGCCTAATGTTAAAGGGTCGAAAGAACCAGGGAAGATTGCGCGTCTCATAGAAAGGTTTTACTTTTTAAATATAACTATTTTAAGACAATGCCTCTTTAATGGCGTGTTCAAATAACATACCTAGTTCAATACCAGCTGCTTTAGCTTGTTGGGGTAATATGCTGGCGGTCGTTAAACCTGGTGTTGTATTCATTTCTAATAAGAAAGGATCGTCGCCAATGAATATGAATTCACTTCTCGAAAAACCTGTCATCTTAAGTACATCGTATATTTTTTTAGCTACTGCTGTGACTTTTTCTAGCTGAGTTTTATTAATTCTTGCTGGTGTAATTTCTTGTGACTTGCCTTCGTATTTAGCTTCGTAATCAAAGAAATCATTTTCAGTGACAATTTCTGTAATAGGAAAAACTGTTGTTTCGCCTTTCAGTTTTAGAACGCCCACAGAAACTTCTGTACCTTCAAGAAAACCTTCTATGATTATTTCATCATCCTCTTTGTAAGCTGTTTCTATGGCACTTTTTAATTCTTCTTTTTTATAGACTTTAGTGATACCATAACTACTACCAGATTTATTTGCTTTCACAAAACAAGGAAGTTTCACCTTATTAATAATATCGGTCTCATTAATTTCATCACCTAAATTCAAATAATAAGAAGGTGCCGATTTAATGCCATAGGGTTTAAGAACACTTAATAAATCTCTTTTGTTAAAAGTCAGTGCGGCTTGATAAAAGTTACAAGAGGTATGCTTAATGCCTAATAATTCAAAATAAGCTTGCATTAGTCCGTCCTCACCTGGCGAACCATGTATAGCGTTAAAAACGCAATCAAATTTTATTGAGCTTCCGTTCAAGGGTATTGAAAAATCATTGCGATCAATCATAGTCTCTTTATCAGAATCATCTACGTAAACCCATTTGTTTTTGAAAATATGAATTCTAAAAAGGTTGAATTTGTCTTTATTCAAATAATTATAGACCACGTTACCACTATTAAGCGATATTTTATATTCGCTAGAATAACCGCCCATTATAATTGCAATATTTTTTTTCATTTGTATGGTCTATAAAGAAAGTTAGAACAAAGATGAAGTATTGATATAAAATAAAAAAGAAAACTAAGTGCATTAATACAAACAATATTGATTTTGGTAATGAAGTAACTATAAACCGAAGCGGCTAAATGGTATGAGGGCATTTACTATATTTGTGGGGTCAAATAATAAGTATGAGGAATTTTTTCAATTTTTTAAAAAGTAAGACATTTTTAATTCAATTAGGTCTTGCGTTGTTGGTATTGGTAGTTACGGTTTTTCTTGTGTTGAGATATCTTAACAGCACTACAAATCATGGTGAATTTGTTGAAGTGCCAGATTTTTCTAAAAAGTCGGTTATGGATATGCGAAAATCGATTGAAGAAGCCGGACTTAGATATGAAGTGTTAGATTCTGCTAGTTATAATCCAGATTACCCGAGATTTTCTATAATAACTCAAGATCCAGTAGCAGGAGCTAAAGTAAAGACAAATAGAAAAATATATTTAACGGTTAATCCTTCAGGATATAAAAAGGTTACGGTGCCAAAAATAATACAAGTAACTAAACGTAATGCTTCTTCAATGTTGAAAGCAGTAGGTTTAGATGTGGAACGTGTAACCTACGTAGACGAATTAGGAAAAGACATGGTTTATCAATTAAAGTTTAAAGGAAAGTATATAAAACCTGGAGATAAACTACCTAAAACATCAAAGATAGAATTGATTTGTGGAAATGGCGCCATAACTGAACGTGCCATCATAAAAGCTGAATCAGAACAATAAATGGAGAATATAGAGCAACCGGAGAATGAAGATGGTGAACTTTTTGAACATTACCGCTTTGTAGCTTCTAAAGGACAAGTACCCTTAAGAGTAGATAAATTTTTAATGAATTTCATTGAAAATGCTACTAGAAATAAAATTCAGCAATCTGCAAAAGAAGGCCATGTTTGGGTAAATGATGAGATTGTAAAATCGAATTATAAGGTTAAGGCAGGTGATGAGGTAAAGGTGTTGTTTGAGCACCCGCCACATGAATTTTTATTGGTTCCTGAAGATATTCCATTAGATATTGTTTATGAAGACGATGTGTTATTGGTTGTCAATAAACCAGCAGGTATGGTAGTTCACCCAGGTCATGGTAATTATTCTGGAACTTTAATAAATGCACTTATTTTTCATTCAGATAATTTACCGGCAAATAGTAACGAAAGACCTGGTTTGGTTCACCGAATAGATAAGGACACGTCTGGGTTATTAGTAGTAGCAAAGACTGAGGCGGCTATGACCCATTTAGCAAAGCAGTTCTTTGATAAGACATCTGAACGTGAATACATCGCTTTAGTTTGGGGTAATATTGAGGAAGATGAAGGCACTGTAGTTGGTCATGTAGGCCGAAACCCTAAGAATCGATTGCAAATGCATGTTTTTCCAGAAGGTGAAGAAGGTAAAGAAGCAGTTACCCATTTTAAAGTACTTGAACGATTGGGGTATGTAACCTTAGTTTCTTGTAAATTAGAAACAGGTAGAACACATCAAATTCGTGTTCACATGAAATATATTGGTCACACATTATTTAATGATGAACGATATGGTGGGGATAAAATTTTAAAGGGAACAACATTTACAAAGTACAAGCAATTTGTAGATAATACTTTTAAATTATTACCAAGACAAGCATTGCATGCTAAGACTTTGGGCTTTATTCACCCTGTTACTGGTGAGCACATGAGTTTTGATTCTGTAGTGCCAGAAGATATGATAAATGCAATAGAGAAATGGCGTAACTATAGTAAGGGCAGTATAGAATAAGATTCTTCGATAACGCTATTTAAACTCTTTTTTATCTTTCGTAGGTCTTCCTACAATTCCTTTTTATTTTTGGGTCTATTTAAAAATTGCACTATGAAAATTGTTATTTCACCGGCTAAATCATTGAATTACGAAAGTGAACTTCCAACTACTAAATATACATCGCCCGAGTTTATTGATGATGCTGAGAAGCTGAACAAGCTTTTGGCTAAGAAAAAGCCAAAAGTGCTAGCTGAGCTAATGTCTATTTCAGATAATTTGGCGCAATTAAATTGGCAACGAAATCAAGATTTCGAAACTCCGTTTACTCCTGAAAATTCCAGACAGGCTATTTATGCTTTTAATGGTGATGTGTATCAAGGTTTAGATGCGTATACGTTATCGGAAGATAAAATAGAGCGTCTGCAAAAAATACTTCGAATTCTATCTGGTCAGTATGGTATCTTAAGACCGCTCGATTTAATGCAACCCTATCGATTAGAAATGGGAACGTCTTTAAAGGTCGGTAGAAAGAAAAATCTCTATGAATATTGGGGTAATAGACTTACCGAACATTTAAACAATGAAATGGAAGAGGGCGAGTTACTTGTTAATTTGGCAAGTAATGAATACTATAGTGCTTTGAAACCAAAGAATATACGTGCAGAAATTATTACGCCCATATTTAAAGACTGGAAGAATGATAAATTAAAAATTATTAGTTTTTTTGCTAAAAAGGCAAGAGGCTCTATGGTGCGATATATTTTAGATTCTAACGCGAATACCTTAGAAGATATTAAATGTTTCAATTTAGATGATTACGAATTCAGTCAAGAGCATACCATAAAGCAAAACGAACCTGTATTTATTAGATAAAATATTATCTACTGTTCTACGTTATTAGATATACTTAAATAGCGCATATGAAACGGATATTATTACTTTCAATTTTTTGCATAGGTTTATTCTTTTCTTGTACGGATAGGGATGATAATGTAAACATGGTAAATATTCGTATTCAGAACAGTACAAGTTTGTTTTTTACTGAAGTTCGGGTAACTCAAAATGACACGGTATATGAAAATATCGAAGCGGGTAAATTCTCTGAATATATAGAGTTTGAAAAGGCTTATCCATATACTTCACTTAACATACTAACTGATTCTACTAGTTTTAATTATTTTCCTACGGAAGTTTCTACTGATTCTTTACCAATAGGTTTCTATACCTACGAGATAACTTTGGATGAAGAAAATCAAGTAGGTCTAAACTTTAGAATTGACGAATAGGATTACTTTTTTTTGCTAACTTTTATTTTCTCCTCAATCGTTGGTCTTTTTTTGATTTTTCGAGGTCTTCTTGCACCATAAGAATTGTTTGATATTTTCCCTTTTTTTGACTTTTTGTCTCCTTTACCCATAACTCTTTTTCTTTGATTTCACTTAAAGTTAGTAATTTAGGAATGAATAGTCGGTATAAAGAACTTAAGAGAGTAAACCTATAATGCAAAAAGTATTTCTTCATAGTCATCCTTATGAACCTTTTATTGACCATAATACAGAGAAACTTATTGTAGGTACCTTACCGCCACCACGATTTACAACGGGTGATTTAAAAGAAGGTGATGTTAATTTTTGCTACGGTAGTAGAGATGGTCAATTATGGCCAATTCTAGATAGAATATTTAATTTGAACTTAAAGTTTGAAACTACCCAAGAAGCTATTGAACAACGAAAATCATTTTTAAAGCAAAGACATATTGGTGTTTGTGATATTGTGGCATCGGCTGAGCGAGAGAAAGTAGATGCGTCGGATATAGGAATGCAGAATATTGAGTTACGTAATGTACTAGATTATTTAGAAAAGTATCCTAAAGTGAAAACACTTCTTTTTACAGGAGGAAAATAGTAAAAACGGACCTGAATATTTTTTCAGAAAACATTTAAAAGAATATGATGTTTCATTGGTTAATATTTTAAACACTGTTCCCCGATTACATCAGTTTATTCACCCAATCACAAAGAATAATATAAAAACAGTTTCGTTAATAGCACCTTCTGGCGCTGCGAATAGGGCAATAGGTAGTCTTGAAAGCTATAAGAGAATGAAACGCGAAAATGCCGAATTCAATACCATAGATTTTAGGGTGCTGCAGTATAAAAATTTTTTCTAAGTATGGTGTGGCTAGAACTTTTTAAAACTAAAAAGAGTCTTGCTTTTAGAACAAGACTCTTTTACGAGAACACTATATGAAAATGAAAATTTTATTTGCTTGATTACACTGTAAATGTAAATAGCTTTGTTAGTATTTTAGAATATTTGTTGTCAATACATACTATTTTGTGGTATACTTCTAGTAAAATGATATTTCGATGAAATGATTCTCTAGATTCTCTTGGAATAGCGATATTTATATTCGAAATTTATCAAGTTTGCCATAATGGTATGGCCAAAAGTTTTTGAAATATGCAACAACAAGAAAGGTTGGCAGAATTTAAAAAGTCTGTCCAAAATAAATTTAATGTCTATAACAGTCTATTCCTTAATTTACCTTACAAGAATATAGAGAATGTAGGTATGTTGATACCGTTATTGCTGAACCAATCAGAAAAGGGTTTGAGTAATGGCCTTAATCCGAAAGAAATTCTAGAGAATTTTTTCGAGAATTTTGTGGAAATAGAATCAGAAAAAGAACAAATTGATTTTATGTTTCGCATTATACAATATGTAGAGCGCCAAGTGGTACTTTATGATAGTGTTGAAGATGCAGCATTCCCGAAATTACATAAGCATTCTAGTTCATTGTCATTGAGAGAATATTTTCAATTGGTTGAAAAGAATAATTCTTGGGATACTATTTGGGATAAACTAAGCACCTTTAGTGCTAGAATTGTACTTACGGCTCACCCTACACAATTCTATACTCCGGCTGTATTAGATATTATCACTAATCTTAGAACGTTGATTCTTGAAGATAAAATAGATGAGATAGATGTTGGGTTACAACAATTGGGACTTACCTCATTAATTAATGCTACGAAACCTACGCCTTTAGACGAAGCAAAAAACATCATTTATACATTACGAAATGTATATTACGATGCAATTGGTGATATGTATGCCTATATAAAAGCTAGTGTGGGGTCAAAACAATTTGAGAATCATGATATTGTAAAATTAGGATTTTGGCCAGGAGGTGACCGTGATGGAAATCCTTTTGTAACAGCAGATATTACAAGAGATGTAATGAACGAGCTTCGTTTAACATTAATGAAATGTTATTACAATGAGCTTAAGAGCCTTTTGCATAAACTTACTTTTAAAGATGTACAAGAGCCATTACAGAAACTACGGTCGAATTTGTATATAGCAATGTTCGATAGTTTAAAAGATATTGGATATGAAGATTTGATAATTCCCCTTGAGGAAATTAGACTAATCTTGATTGAAAAATATCAAGGTCTATATTTAAAAGATTTAGAGCGTTTTATTGATAAGGTGAAAATTTTTAAAGTTCATTTTGCTACAATAGATATTCGCCAAGATCATAGTATGCATACCAAGGTTATGGTAGAAGTTCTTAAAAAGAAAGAATTTATTAAGGAAGAACTTAGTGAACTATCTGAAGAGCGCCTAATTGATATTTTACTGCATGAAAATTTCCAATTAGAACCAAATGATTATGAAGAGGAAATTGTAAAGGATACTATTAAGAACATTCTTCAATTACAAACCATACAAGATAAGAATGGTGAGGAAGGTTGTAATAGATATATCATTAGTAATTCTGAAGACGTTTTCTCTATTTTGTTTGTATATGCTCTTTTTAGATGGTGTGGTTGGGCAGATAAAAAAATAACATTTGATATAGTGCCGTTATTTGAAACAATGAAAGGTATGGACAGCGCACAGAAAACTATGCGATATATGTTCAACTTACCAGAGTATAGAGCTCATGTGCAAAACAGAAACAATAAGCAAACTATAATGTTAGGCTTCTCTGATGGCACTAAAGATGGCGGTTATTTAAAAGCGAATTGGTCTATTTTAAAAACAAAAGAAGAACTTTCTGCGGTTTGCGATGAAAATGATATTGCAGCTATTTTCTTTGATGGTAGAGGAGGTCCACCGGCAAGAGGTGGTGGTAAAACACATCGTTTTTATGCAGCACAGACTAAAGAAGTTGCAAATAATGAAATTCAACTTACTATTCAGGGTCAAACTATTACAAGTACTTATGGTACAAAAGAGCAATTTATTTATAATAGTGAGCAATTATTAACGGCAGGACTATCTAATACCATTTTAGGGAAGGAAATTTCAATTTCTGAATCTGATAGAAAGTTAGTGGAAGAGCTATCTGAATTAAGCTTTAAGAAATATGATGAGTTAAAGCATCATGATAAGTTTATGCCTTATTTAGAGAATATGAGTACGTTGAAGTACTATACCAAGGCAAATATTGGTAGTAGACCAGGTAAGCGTGGTAATAAGGCTAAATTAGAGTTGTCTGATTTACGGGCTATTTCATTCGTAGGATCTTGGAGCCAGTTAAAGCAAAACGTACCAGGCTATTATGGAATTGGTACAGCATTAAAGTCTTTAGAAGATGATGGTAGGTTTGAGGAGGCGCAAAAACTTTATGAAGAAGTTCCTTTCTTTCAAGCCCTAATGATGAATAGTATGATGAGTCTTTCAAAATGCTATTTTGAATTGACTAGCTATATGAAAGAGAATGAGGAATATGGCGCATTTTGGGAAATTCTACATGCAGAGTATATACTTTCAAAAGCAATGTTATTGAAATTATCTGGAATGAAAATTTTGATGGAAAAAGAAGCGATTTCTAGAGAGTCTATTAAAATTAGAGAGAATATAGTTTTACCATTATTAGTAATACAACAATATGCACTTCAAAGAATTGGCGAAGGCACAGAATTTAAAGAATTGTATGAGAAAATTGTAACACGATCTCTATATGGCAATATTAATGCAAGTAGAAATTCTGCTTAATATTCTTATTCTAGTTTGAGAGGCTACCTGAACAGGAAATTAATAACGTTTACTTAAAATATTGAATATGAAAAGTTTTGTAATTGTTTTCCTGTTTTTGTGTTTTTCCTTTCAAATTTTTTCTCAAGATACTGATGATAAAATAACATGGCTAACCGGTACAGTTCTAAATTCACAACAAGAGCCAGTAAAGAAGGCAATAATCTATCTTGATTCTGTGAAGACAAAAACAACTACAGATAAAAAGGGAAGGTTTGAAATTGGGCTACGTTCTAATACTAAATATATTTCTGCATATTCACAGAATTATGGTATTGAAACTATACCATTTCAAGGAAATACTACGGTCTTATTAGTATTTTCTAAGATTCAGTCTAATTTCTCTGAAGAGAAATTGAAAGAATTGGGTTTTAATAACAATATAATCAGAACAGGTAAAAAGCCTAATGACTATAGTGAGTATTTGAATATTTATCAATTAATTGCGAATGAAGTGCCCGGTGCTACCGTTGTAGGGAGTACGATCCGTTTGCGTGGTAATGCAATAAACTCCGACTATGCAGGTCAAGACCCTTTAATTATAGTAGATGGGGCTGTTGTAGGATCTATAGAGTATATCTTCCCTAGAGATGTAGCCTCTGTTAGGGTCATTCGTGATCAAGATGCCTCAATTTATGGGGTTCGAGGTGCTAATGGGGTTATCGTTATTAAGATGAAGCATTAACTGACTTATTGTATTTTTCAGTTAATAATAGAACTAAAGTTCACAAATAATTAAAATACTGAAATTTACATCTCTGTACTCAATAAGGCACAAAAAAGTTTAATACCATAAGCAATTTGACCAATTTTTAAGTTTTCATTTGGGCTATGTTGATTATTGTCTGGGTTCACCATTGGAACAATAAAAGCTGGAATTTTTAATTCATTTATAAATGGAGAAATTGGTACTGTACCGCCCATAATTCTTATTTGAACTGGTTTTTCGCCAAATTTGTTTTTCAATGTTTTTACGATTGAATTACCATAAGGGTTATTTAAATCTGTTCTAAAAGCATCGGTAACAGAGCCTTCTTGAACAGTAACGATATGGTCATACTTTAAACGCTCCTCTTTAGTAGGTACAGTATTCATTACATGATACCCTTGTTTTTTAATATGTTCTTTTACTAATGTTTTAAGGCGGTTACCATCAGATTCTGGTACTAATCTCAAATCTAACTCAGCTGTTGCGGTAGCAGGTACGATTGTTCTTGCTTGATCGCCGATCCATGCAGAACCTAAGCCTCTAATATTCAAAGAAGGGTATTGTAGTGATTCTTGATAAAAACTACCTACTTTTTCTGGAGTTGAAATGGCTAAATTAGAATTGATTTCTTCTGCATTATCGGGTACGCTTTTTAAGATTTCAAGAGTTGCCTCGTCTAAGGTAATTCCGTCATAATAACCCTTTATTAGAACTTTCCCTTCAGTATCTTTCATAGTCGCAAGTAGTTGAGCTAATTGAAACCCAGGGTTTGGTGCATAATTACCATAATGACCACTATGTTGAGGAATAATGGGGCCGTAAGTAGTTAATGAAAGTGTAGTTATGCCTCTACAGCCATAAACGATAGTAGGTTTTCCAGAAACATGAACAGGTCCGTCATTAATGACTAAGAAATCTGCTTTAAGTAAATCTTTATATGTTCGTACAGCTTTCGGTAATGGAGCGCTGCTTTTTTCCTCTTCACTATCTAAAATGACTTTTACATTATATGGGATGTCTACATTTTCTTTTCTGAGTATATCAATTGCATTTAAGAACATTACGATAGGGCCTTTGTCATCTGAGGTTGATCTACCAAAAAGGCGCCAATCATAATTAATATCATCAGATAAATCAGAAAATGGTTCCGTTTTCCAGCCATCCTCAGTTTTAGATTTTAAAACTACTTTGTATGGATCAGGTTGGTCCCATTTTGATGGGTCTACAGATTGTCCATCTAAATGCATATAAAATAAAATAGTAGGCTTGCTATCATCCATGGGTAATGCTGCAAAGAATAAGGGAAGACCTTCAGTATCTAAAATAGAACTATTGAATCCTCGTTCTGTAAACTTTTTTCTAAGCCAAAAAAGATTAGAATCTATATCATCTGCATTCAATGCATCATTTGGTATCGCTACAAAATCTCTCAATTCGGTTATAGCATTGGCAACCTTAGATTTTATTAGAACAGAGTCTTGTGAATAACTATAACAAAGAGATAAGAATAGTAGGTAAGAAAGAAATTTTTTCATGAATGTTCTTGTAGATATATTCTTTAAAAGTAATGAAAATGCAGTGAAATCTATTCAAAAATTGACTAGTACATATGTTAAGGTTCATAATATGATTGTCGAATTATTTTTAATGTCACATATACCCTCCAGACATGATCAGTATATTGTGTCTTGATGTTATATTTTAATCAATAAGGTAATTAAAACCGTAATTGAATAATCCCCAATCATCACCTAAAATGGGAGTGAGTACTACAAAAGAATAAGACTATTTACTAATTTTTGATTTGAAAAATTTCAGTACAATTAAACGAATAAGCAGTACAAATGGAAACCCATGTAATAACACATCAAACCAATCCATAAATCCCATTCCGTGTGCGCCTCCAATAATCCATTTTAACTTTCCATAAATATGAGGCTCAGGAAAAAAAGGTGCCATTCCCAAGGTTAGACATAACAGGAGTATCAATTTCCAATTGCTTGTGAATTCTTTCAAATCATCGTATTTTATTAATGAAATCGGCTATTTTGGTAATTCCATTTGCCGTCAAATGTTTAATAAAAGCTGAACCAATAATGGCACCTTTAGCAGTTTTAGTGGCTTGTTTAAAAGTTTCCGCGTCTTTAATACCAAACCCAACAATCTGTGTGTTTTTTAGATTCATTGCTGCAATACGCTCAAAATAATTTTCTTGCTCTTGCCCAAAACCAGATTTTGACCCCGTTACACTTGCCGAACTAACCATATAGATAAATCCGTCTGAAGCCTTGTCGATTTGGTGAATACGCTGATCACTAGTTTGCGGAGTAATTAAGAATATATTTAATAAGCCATATTTTTTGAATATCGCTTCATAATCCGATTGATACACATCTAAAGGTAAATCGGGCATAATTAAACCATCAATACCTATCTCATGACATTTTTTACAAAATGCTTCAACGCCATATTGTAGCATTGGGTTGAAATATCCCATAATAATCAAGGGAATAGAAACAGATTTTCTAATGGCTTTTAGCTGGTCAAAAAGTAGTTCGGTAGTCATACCGTTTTTTAAGGCATGGGTAGAACTTTCTTGAATTGTAGGGCCGTCTGCTAAAGGGTCACTAAAGGGTAAACCTATTTCAATCATATCTACACCGTTCTTCTCCAAATCTTGAATAATCTGAACAGTGTCATATAAAGATGGATACCCAGCTGTAAAATAGATGGAAAGAAGTTTCTTGTCTTCTTGTAATTTGCTTTTTATTCTATTGCTCATCTTATGCTAGCTTAAAATAATCTATATACGTGTTTAAATCTTTATCACCTCTTCCAGAAAGACTAATTACTACAACATCATCTTTCTTGAATTTTTTATGGGCAAAAATGGCAAATGCATGTCCCGTTTCAATGGCGGGTATGATTCCTTCTAACTGTGTTAATTCTAACCCTGCAGCCATAGCCTCATCATCGGTAGCTGAATAAAATTCTGCACGACCTGTTTTGAATAAATGCGAATGCATAGGTCCGACACCAGGGTAATCTAATCCTGCAGAAATAGAATAAGGCTCTGTAATTTGTCCGTCTGGAGTTTGCATTAACATGGTTTTGCAACCATGAATAACGCCTACTTTCCCTAAGGCCGATGTTGCAGCACTTTCTCCTGAATTCACGCCTTTACCAGCTGCCTCCACTGCGATAATACCAACTTCAGGCTCATGTAAAAAGTGATAATAGGTTCCAGCAGCATTACTGCCACCACCGATACAAGCAACTACATAATCAGGATTTTCACGACCTTCTTTTTCTTTTAATTGCCATTTTATTTCTTCGGATATAACAGACTGAAAACGTGTTACCATATCAGGGTAGGGGTGTGGCCCAATCGCAGAACCTATAATATAGTGCGTATCTACCGGATTGTTGATCCAATCTCTAATCGCTTCATTTGTAGCATCTTTAAGGGTTCTGCTTCCAGATTTTGCAGGTCTCACTTCTGCGCCCAACATTTTCATACGGGCAACATTTGGTGCTTGCCGTGCAATATCAATTTCACCCATGTACACAATACATTTCAGTCCCATTAAGGCACAAACAGTTGCAGTTGCTACCCCATGTTGGCCTGCACCTGTTTCAGCAATAATCCTCGTTTTACCCAGTTTTTGCGCCATTAGAATTTGACCAATGGTATTGTTTA
This sequence comes from Maribacter arcticus, assembly GCF_900167935.1. Lineage (GTDB taxonomy): Bacteria > Bacteroidota > Bacteroidia > Flavobacteriales > Flavobacteriaceae > Maribacter > Maribacter arcticus. The sequence goes on from NZ_FUYL01000014.1 coordinate 69,568, forward strand.
CTTTATGAGCACCTGTATGATTGAGGTCTTCTCGTTTAAGGTATATTTTACAACCGTGCTTTTCAGAAAGACGTTTGGCAAAATATAATGGAGATGGTCTGCCAACATAATCTTTTAATAGCTGGTTAAATTCTTTTTGAAAAGAATCCTCATACATTATTTTTAGATAGTTGGCACGCAGTTCCTCAACATTGGGATATAGCATTTCTGGAATAAAGGCACCGCCAAATTCCCCATAATATCCTTTTTCGTCAGCATTATAATTCATAGCGCTTTTTTAAATAGTTGTAATTCTTCAATTTTTTTTAATCCTGGTGTTGCTTCAAATTTACTGTTCACATCTATTGCATAGCAGTATTTAAATTCAGGTAATTTTATGAACTCGTTTATTTTATCAAGGTTATTTAACCCAATACCTCCGCTTAAAAAGTAAGGTTTGGTTGAAGGATAATTTTTTAAAATAGACCAATCAAAAGTATAGCCATTTCCACCGGGTAATTTTCCTTTGGTATCAAATAAATAGAAATCACATACTTTCTCGTACGGAATCAAAGCATTAAAATCGAACTCTTCTTTAATAGAAAAAACTTTAATGATATCTACTTTTTGATTTATATTTTTTAATTCCGCGGCTATTTTAGAGCAGTATTCTGGACTTTCATGACCGTGTAATTGTAAACCTTGTAACTGATGTTTCTTTACTTTTTCTATAATATAATCAGGCTCTGCATCAACAAAAACGCCTATTTTACTGATATTATGAGGAAGGTCAGGAATTTCACCTTCAAAGAATCTAGACGAATGTTCCCAAAAAATAAAACCAAGATAGTCTGGTCGCAATTGTGCAACTTCAACTGTATTAAGTTTCATTCCGCATATCTTCAATTTCATGATTCTATTTTAAATTTTGGATAAAGTCTATTGCACTTTGTCCTGGGTTATCGGTTTTCATGAAATTTTCTCCAATTAGAAATCCTTCATAACCATATTCCTTTAATTCTTTAATAGCCTTAATAGAACTAATGCCACTTTCTGAAACTTTCACAAAATCATCAGGTATCAATTGGGATAGTGACTTACTGGTATCGAGGCTTACTTCAAAAGTTTTTAGGTTACGGTTATTAACCCCTAACATATCTAAACTTGGCATAATCGATTTATGTAATTCTTCTTCATTATGTACTTCTAGCAGCACATCTAACCCTAAACTTTTAGCAAGCTCAGAAAAGTTTTTTATTTCTTGTTTCGTTAATACAGCAGCAATTAACAATATAACGTCAGCGCCATATGCTTTTGCTTCTATAATTTGGTATTCGTTGATAATAAATTCTTTACGAAGTAATGGTAGTTGAACCGACGCTCTTGCTAAAATTAAATCTTCAATAGAACCACCAAAATATTTTATGTCTGTAAGTACGCTCATACCGCAAACTCCGGCTTTTTCGTATCCCTTTGCTACTTGTCCAACATTTGCATTTTGATTAATAATTGCTTTGGAAGGAGACCTGCGTTTAAATTCAGAAATTATCCCCGTTTCACTTTGCTTCAACGCATGTGATAAAGAGGTTGTTTCTCTTCCAAAGAGTGCTGAAGCTTCATATTGTGATAAAGGAATAATCGATTTTTTTAAATCAACTTCTTTACGCTTATCCGCTACTATTTTATCTAGAATGTTCATTTTATTTCTTTCTGTCATTTCGAGGTACGAACCAATCTTTTGATTATTAAAACCTAAATAATCTTTTGATATGTCACATAAAGCTATTCGTAATGACGTTTTAATTTCTACTTAGTTCCTGTATTTTCTTTAATGCAACCAACCCTTTTCCACTTAGCAAAGATTCTTTAGCCCTTTCAAAACCTTGAAGAGGAGTTAACCCTTCTACTGTGGCTATAGCAATGCCAGCATTGGCGCAAACTACATTGTTTTGTGGCTCTGTACCTTTGCCTTGCAGCACATTTAAGAAAATTTGAGCTGACTCCTCTATAGAATCTCCACCAACAATATCTGATTGTTTTATTTGTTTCACACCAAAATCAGATGGTTTTAGCATACTTTCTGTGGTATTTGAAATGGTCTTGGTATTTCCTGTCAATGAGATTTCGTCATAGCCATCTAGTGCATGTAAAACGGTGAAATTCTTATCGGTTTTCTGATATAGGTACCCATACATACGAGCGAGTTCTAAATTGAATACACCCACCATTTGATTTTGAGGAAATGCCGGATTCACCATAGGTCCTAACATATTAAAGAACGTCTTCACGCCTAAATCTTTACGAATAGGTGCCACGTTTTTCATTGCTGGATGAAATAATGGTGCATGCAACACGCATATGCCAGCTTCATCGATACATTTTTCTAGGAAATCGGCTTGATTACTGAATTTAATGCCTAGAAACTCCATCACATTACTACTACCACATTTAGATGATACTCCGTAATTACCATGTTTGGTCACTTTCACTCCTGCGCCAGCTGTAACAAAAGATGCAAGTGTAGAAATATTAAACGTGTCTTTACCATCACCACCGGTACCACATAAATCAATTGGGTTATAAGCAGATAAATCTACGGCCAAACATAAGTCTAACAACGCATCTCTAAAGCCTTCTAGTTCTTCAATTGTAATGCTACGCATCATGTAAACCGTTAAAAAAGCAGCTATTTGACTTGTATTATAATCACCTTTCGCAATGTTGACCAAAATACATTTTGCGTCTTCCTTGGAGAGTATTTCGTGATTTATTAGTTTATTTAGTGTTTCTTTCATTTTCTTGATTGTATTAAGAATTTGGTGTTAAGTAAATAGCATTCGCCTATTACTTAGTGCTCTTTATTAAGCATTAGCATTTAACCAGTTCTCTAACATTTTTTTTCCATGCGGAGTTAATACCGACTCTGGGTGAAATTGTACGGCGCGAACATCATACGTTTTATGACGTAACGACATAATTTGACCGTTTTCATCAACTGATGTTACTTCTAAAACATCTGGCAATTCAGGATTAACTACCCAAGAATGATACCGACCCACTTCAATTTCATTTGGCATCCCTTTAAAAATTAAATCCTCTACTGTGATTTTAATTTTAGTTGCAATACCGTGATAAACTTCTTTTAAGTTTATAAGTGAACCACCGAAAACTTCTGCAATGGCTTGCTGCCCTAGGCAAACACCAAAAATACTTTTGGTGGGTGCATATGTTGCAATAATTTCCTTTAGTAGCCCAGCTTCATCTGGTATGCCAGGACCGGGTGATAGAACTATTTTATCAAAAGCGTCTACTTCTTCTAAAGTAAGTTGGTCATTTCGTTTTACAACGACTTCACAATCTAACTCCTCTAAATAATGAACAAGGTTGTAGGTAAAGCTGTCGTAATTATCTATAACTAGTATTTTCTTCATTTTAAATGTCTTCCGCTATTTCTAATGCTTTGGTTAAAGCACCTAATTTATTATAGGTTTCTTGTAACTCACTTTCTGGATTAGAAGCTGCTACAATACCCGCCCCTGCCTGATAATGAAGTTCATGGTTTTTACTAAGAAAGGTTCTAATCATAATTGCATGGTTGAAATTACCATTGAAATCCATAAAACCTATAGCGCCACCGTAGTAACCTCTGCTTGTTTTCTCATATTTTTCAATGAGCTGCATTGCCATATGCTTTGGTGCTCCACTTAAAGTACCTGCCGGAAAGGTGTCTGCAACTACTTTCATTGTAGAGATATCACTCTTTTTCATACCAGTTACTTTAGAAACCAAATGTATTACGTGGGAGAAAAACTGAACTTCTCGATAATTTTCTACTTGCACCACATTACCATTTCTGCTTAAGTCATTTCGAGCTAAATCTACTAACATTACATGCTCACTATTCTCCTTATCGTCAGCTTTTAATTCCTTAGCAAGTTCAGCATCTTGTTCGTCATTACCTGTTCTTTTAAAGGTGCCGGCAATTGGGTGTATTTCTGCTTTTCCATCACTAACAATTAATTGCGCTTCAGGAGAACTTCCGAATATTTTAAAATCTCCATAATCAAAATAGAATAAATATGGAGACGGATTTACCGATCGTAATGCTCTGTATACATTGAATTCATCACCTTTAAATCCTTGAGAAAACCTACGACTTAGTACCAGTTGAAAAACATCGCCACGTTGGCAGTGTTTTTTTGCCAAATCTACTTGTTCTCTAAATTCTTCGTCTTCTAAATTAGATTCTCTATCACCGTCTATCTTGAAATTATAGGTGGCAAAATTTCGTATGTTTAAGAGTTGCTCTAATTCTGGAATATTATTGTCTGCTTCATAACAATGTGCAAAAAGATAGGCTTCATTCTTAAAATGATTAATAGCAATAATATTTTGATACACCGCATAATAGATATCAGGTATTTGAATAGAGTCTTCTTTCACGGTTAAATTAACATCTTCAAAATACCGAACTGCATCATATGCCATGTACCCAAATAGTCCGTTGTTAATGAATTTAAAATCATTTTCATCTGCTTTGAATGCTTTACTAAAAGCATCAATGATTTCTACAACATTTGTTCCTTCATCAATTGAAAATTCTTCGGTGTTTCCATCTGGAAAATTTTTAGTAACCGTTTCGTTCTCAATTTTTATAGAAGCTATGGGGTTACAGCAGATATATGAGAAACTATTATCATTTGCGTGATAGTCACTACTCTCCAATAAAATACTATTTGGAAAACGATCTCTAATTTTCAAATAAACACTGACCGGAGTTAACGTGTCGGCAAGAATTTTTTTATGATATGTTTTAAATTGATAGGCCATAGGTACTTTTATAAAATAAGGAAGGCTTGTCGTGATGACAAGCCTTTATATAGTTTTACTACAATAATGCTATGCTCACGTTGTTATTCGCAAGTTATACCACCACCAAGTATTTACAATTAAATTTTCCATTGAGCCTCAAATATATAAAGGAATTTTAAACTTTCAAACTTTGTTTATATGAAAAATTTTAAATCCCTTTGAAAAATATCAAAGGGATTTAAAATTGTGTGTATTTATCTTATTTAATGCCTAAAACATAAATTCTTAAAGCGCTAAATCAACAACTAAATCGAACTCATCATATATAGCTTTGTCACCTAGGTCATCAAAGAAGCTTCCAGAACCGTATTTAATGTCATATTTAGTTCTATCAACCTTTATAGTAGCAGTTGCTTTATTCTCAAACATAGAAACTACAAGAGTTACAGGCTTTGAAATTCCTTTTATAGTTAAATCTCCAGTAACTGTGTATGAATTTTCATTCATGGGTTTTACAGAAGTGAAAACCAATTTAGAGTTAGGATTTGCATCTACACCAAAGAAATCAGCAGATTTTAAGTGACCTTCCAATTTTTCTTTTCCTTGACCAGCTGCTAAATCATTATTAGATAAAGTCGTCATATCTACTACAAATTCGCCGCCTATTAATTTCTTGCCTTTCATTTCTAAGAAACCCGATTTCAATTTAATTGAACCATTATGTTCTCCAGTAACTTTATAACCTTTCCAGGTAACGGTACTTTCGCTAACCTTTACTTGTTTCTTTTCACCTTCATTAGGCGTAGAGGCAGTTGCTGATAGTCCGAAAACTGCTACTAAAGCGATACTTAATATTGATTTTTTCATGTTTTTAATTTTAATTGTTTGTGTATTTATATATGTGTAATTATTTGTTTTTTTGAATATCGAACTTTTGGGTAATTTTGAGTTTCGTCGTTATCTGCTCGGTAGCCTACAGCTAAAACAACTGAAGCATTAAGATTTTTATCATTAAGACCTAGTATTTCATTGTATTGTGCTTTGTCGAAACCTTCCATGGGGCAAGTATCTATCTCCATTTCAGCTGCAATAGTCATAAGATTACCTAGCGCGATATAGGTTTGATCAGAAGTCCAAGATTTTTTTTGTTCATCTGGAAGACCTAAAAGTGCACCTTTCATCATTTGCGAGTAGCCTTCAACATCTTTTTTTGTAACACCACGTGTTTCAATTATATTATCGATATAGTTGTCTACTAAACTATCATCAAAAGTAGGTTTATTGGCAAGAACCAAAAGGTATGAAGCATCGGTTATTTGAGATTGATTCCAAGAAGCCTTTCTTAATTTAGATCTTACTTCACTATCTTCTATAACGAAAAAATGGTATGGTTGTAAACCGTATGATGATGCGCTCAATCTTGCTGCGTCTAATAAAATATTCAAATCTTCTTTGCTTACTTTTTTAGAATTATCAAATACTTTTGTGGCATAGCGCCAATTTAATTTGTCTAGAACGTTTTTCATTTATCTTTAAACTTAAAATTTATTTAATAGTGTATTTAATTCGTGTAATTCAGTTTCATTAAAATTCTCAAGTATTTTCTTTTCTGTTTCAAAAAGTATACCATCAATTTGTTCTAAAATCTTAATTCCTTCTTTTGTTATTTGAATTTCTATTTTTCTTCTATTTTGTTTACATATGTTTCTGCTTACAAAACCCTTTAAAAGTAACTTATCGACTAGCCTAGTTGTGTTGCTCATTTTAGAAACCATACGTTCATTTATAGTTGAAAGATTCGCAGGGTTTCCTTTTTGACCTCTTAGTATGCTTAAAACATTAAATTGTTGAATTGATATTTCATAAGGTTTCAAGCAGGTTGATACTTCTTCGTCAATTTTATTCATTACTAAAGACAAATGAATTATTGTCCGCTTATGTAACGGTATTTTAATATTCGTTTTAATAATGTCTTCAACATTCATGTATGTACAATATTTGTATATACAAATGTATATGTTATTTTGAAAACCACAAGGTTTAGAGGATTAATTTTTTGTTAAAATTTGACGATCATTTTATTTAAATAAAAATCGATTATTTTTACAGTATAATTTTTATACTATGGCAGATTTATCACAACAAGAATGGGAAGAGCAACTAGAAAAGGATTCTAATGCTGTAATACTAGATGTTAGAACAGAAGAAGAAATAGAAGAAGGTATAATTCCTAATTCTATCAATTTAGATATCTATAAAGGACAAGAGTTCATTGAAGAACTTGAAAAATTAGACAAGTCGAAAAACTATTATGTTTATTGTAGGTCGGGAAATAGAAGCGGACAAGCTTGTGCTATAATGAAAAGCATAGGGATTGACAATGCTTTTAACCTTCAAGGGGGATTTATGAATTGGGAGGGAGAGACCGCTTAATTTTAATTTCTTTAAAAAATTACACCCGCTTTATAGCGGGTTTTTTATTTTTATAGAATGAGGGAAGATTTGCTTCATTTTGTGTGGATGTACAGAAAGTACCCTATTAATATACTTGAAACCACTTCTGGTGAAAGTGTTATAGTAGAGTCGACCGGTGTTCACAATCATTTAAGTGGTCCAGACTTTTTTAACGCGAAGGTTGAACTGAATGGTCAATTATGGGCAGGTAACGTAGAAATTCATATAAAATCGTCAGATTGGTATGCGCATAAACATCAAGAAGATAAAAATTACGATAACGTAATACTACACGTTGTTTGGGATGATGATGTTTCGGTGTTCAGAAAAGATGGTACGCAAATACCGACATTATCGTTAAAACAATATATTTCTTTAGAGCTTTTAGAAACCTATCAATCGCTTTTTGATTCAAGAAATTATAAATTTATTAATTGCGAAAAGGAATTCAACGAGGTAGAGGATTTTTTGAGAAATAATTGGTTAGATCGGCTTTTTATAGAAAGATTAGAGGAAAAATCTGTATTCATAAATCAATTACTTGAGTCTAGTAATAACGATTGGGAGCAGGTCTTATTTTTAATGCTATTAAAAACCTTTGGGTCTAATATAAATAAGGACGTATTTGTTGAATTGGGGAAAACTATTGATTTTTCAATAATTAGAAAGCTTCATGAAAAACCTTTAGAATTAGAGAGTTTATTTCTTGGGCAAGCAAGATTATTAGATGATGAACAAGAGGTTGATGTTCATTATAAGTCTTTAAAGAGGGAGTATGCATTCTTAAAACATAAGTATCAATTAAACCAGCCTTATAAAACCCCAGAATTTTTTAGACTCAGACCATCTAATTTCCCAACAATTAGATTGGCACAATTGAGCGCTATATATTCTACGAACAATAATCTTTTTCATTTACTAATTGAAAAAGATCAGCCTAACATTTCTAAGATATTCAATTTAGGAACCAGTGAGTTTTGGGAGACTCACTATAACTTTGGGAAAACATCGAAAAAGAGTGTCAAAAAAATTTCAAACTCATTTTTAGATTTGCTGATGATCAATACTATTATTCCTTTAAAGTTTTGTTATCAACAATATCAGGGTAATGAAAATAATGATTCGTTGCTTAAAATGATGATGTCAATCAAAAAAGAAGAAAATAGTATAGTCGCTAATTTTAGAAAATTGGATGTCTCGATTAAAGACGCGAAAGAGTCACAATCATATATTCAATTATATAATGAATATTGTGTTAAAGACAAATGCTTAGAATGTGCTATAGGTGCATCTTTAATAAATATAAAAGTCTAATTTTATGCCCAATGAATGTATTCTATAAATTATTGTTATACTTTCAAAAAAGAGGGTTTGAGGTATGTGGTAGAATTGCTGAACGTTTAGGAATAAGAGCACGAGTGGTTCGAACCTCCTTTATTTATCTAACCTTTGTTACGGTGGGTTTTGGTTTTGCGCTCTATCTTTTTTTGGCTTTTTGGCTTAGAATCAAAGATTTAATTTATACTAAACGAAACTCAGTTTTTGATTTGTAATCTATGATACAATTATTTCGGTCTAAAATTTATTTAGCACTAGCCTTAATGCTTATGGCATTAACATTTGGGGTGCTCGGGTATCGATTTATAGCAGACTACTCTTGGGTAGATGCATTTTACATGACCATAATTACGGTCACTACAGTAGGTTTTTCAGAGGTGCGGCCAATGGGTCCAGAAGGCAAGATTTTCACAATAGTACTTATTGTCACCAGTGTTTTTATATTTGGTTTTGCAATTTCTGTCATAACAGAATATTTAATCAGTAGAAACTCATTACAATTATTAAAAAAGAAAAAAATGAAGAATATCATCGAAAATTTGAATCAGCATGTAGTCGTTTGTGGGTTTGGAAGAAATGGTATGCAAGCCGCTGAAAAATTAAAAGCATATAAGAAGCCATTTGTAGTTATTGAAAAAGATAAAGAGGTAATTGAACGTTTTAGCGAAGACATTTTATTTATTGAAGGTGATGCAAATGATGACGATGTGCTTTTAGAAGCAGGTATAGAGAGAGCTCAATATTTAATTGCTACACTACCCGATGATGCTGCAAACCTTTTTGTTGTTTTATCGGCAAGGCAATTGAAAAAAGACCTCTTTATTATAAGTAGGGCATCTTTAGTGAATTCTCAAAAGAAGCTATTCTTGGCAGGTGCCGATAAGGTGATAATGCCAGATAAAATAGGTGGAGATCATATGGCGTCTTTGGTGGTAATGCCAGACCTTATCACATTTATGGATAAGCTTTCTATGGAGGGCGAGAATACAACCAATTTAGAGGAGGTGGCAATTGAAGATTTCTCGAATCAAATAGAATGTAATTCATTGCGGGATTTAGACTTAAGAAGAAAAACCGGCTGCACAATAATAGGGTACATATCACCAGATGGCAAGTATACTATAAATCCGGAAGCGGATTTGCAATTGCAGCCAAAGAGTAAGGTAATTGTATTAGGTAGGCCCGAACAAATTAAAAAACTTAACAAAATGTTTCATATCGAATAATAATTTTTATCGCTCTTATATTTGATTGCATCCATTATTTTTAGGATATTGCTAGATTAACTAACTAAATCAAAATAAATTTCAAACTTATGAAGTATAAACTTCTAACTCTATTAACATTGTTACTGCCGTTTATAACCATTGCTCAAGAAAAAGGTTTAGATGAAATAGTAAATGATGCTTTTATGCCTTTCGCAACTTGGTGGGAAGCTACAGTTTTGACCCCAGTAACAATTGCGGGTTACAATATTCCAATCGTATTAATATTGTTAATTGTAGGCGCTACCTTTTTTACGATTTATTTTAAATTTCCGGGTATCACTAAATTTCCAATGGCATTAAATGTTGTGAGAGGAAAATATGAGGAAATTGAAAAGTATGGCCTTGAAAAGGTTCAATTACATATGACCGAAGATGGTGATATACCCGATACGATAAGAGATGAGAGTGAAGAAGGGGAGGTTAGCCATTTTCAAGCATTGGCTACCGCAGTTTCTGGGACAGTAGGTTTAGGTAATATCGCAGGTGTAGCAGTTGCAATCGCATTAGGCGGTCCTGGTGCTACATTTTGGATGGTCGTTTGTGGTCTTATTGGTATGTCTACAAAATTCGTAGAATGTACGTTAGGGGTTAAATATAGAGATGTTGGACCGGATGGAACTGTTTACGGTGGACCAATGTATTATTTGTCAAAGGGACTAAGCGAAAACAACATGAAGGTTTTGGGTAAAATTCTTGCCGGAATCTTTGCCGTATTGTGTGTAGGAGCTTCTTTTGGTGGTGGTAATGCATTTCAATCTAACCAAGCTGCAGTGCAGTTGACATCAATGTTCAATCTCGAAGGTGGTGCTACGGGTGTCATCATAGGTGTAATCCTTGCTGTATTAGTGGGTATTGTAATTATCGGGGGAATTAAAAAAATAGCAAGTGTTACTGAAAAGATTGTTCCATTTATGGCCGGTATATACGTGTTGGCATCATTGGTGATTATTTTTGCTAACATAAAATATATAGGTGATGCTTTTGTTATGATTTACGATGGCGCTTTTTCTCCAGATGCTGCAATAGGAGGTATCGTCGGTGTAATTATTGTAGGTTTTCAAAGAGCTGCATTCTCGAATGAGGCAGGTGCAGGTTCCGCTGCAATTGCTCACTCAGCTGTTAAAACAAGATATCCTGCAAGTGAAGGTATCGTGGCTTTATTAGAGCCTTTTATAGATACAGTGGTTATTTGTACCATGACAGCTTTGGTTATTATATTCTTTAATATGGATGCCGGTGCATTTGATTATGGTAACGGTATTGGTAGTACGGTACTTTTAAATGATACAGGAGCTTATGTTGGTGGTGTAGATTTAACGTCTATGGCTTATGACTCTGTAATACCAGGCTTTAGATATGTACTTACGATAGCAATTATATTATTTGCCTTTTCAACAATGATTTCTTGGTCTTATTATGGGCTTCAATCATGGAAATATTTATTTGGTAGAGGTAAGGTTGCAGATATCGTTTATAAAGTATTGTTCTTGATGTTTGTTGTAATTGGTGCTGCGGCAACTTTAGATGCGGTAATTAAGTTTTCTGATGCAATGATTTTAGCGTTGGTTTTTCCAAATATGATTGGTTTACTTATTCTTTTTCCAAAAGTGAAGAAAAGTTTAGAAAGATATTTAACGGCAATCAAAAAGGTATATTAATAGTCTGACTTTGAGAAATTTAAAATCCCACTTCAAGTTCAATAAACAAGAACGAAGTGGGATTTTCTTTTTAATACTTTTCCTTATAATTATTCATGTAGGGTATTTTGTGTATGATTCGTATCAAATAAATGAGAAATATCCATTAAATATAAATAGTGACTTTCAGGTTAGAATTGATTCACTAAAAAATGTATCGTTGAAGAATGATACTATAAAAATTTATCCTTTTAATCCAAATTTCATATCCGACTTTAAAGGATATACATTAGGTATGTCAACTGATGAGATTGATAAATTACATAATTTTAGAAAGACTAATAAATTCGTGAATTCGGCTGAACAATTCCAAAAAGTTACAAGCATTTCAGATTCATTACTACAAGTTATTTCTCCTTATTTCAAATTTCCAGAATGGACTACAAAGCAGAAATATAAACAAGTTAATCTGAGCAGTGTAAAAAATGTTGATGCAACTTCTGGGATTGTTGCTTGGGAAGATTTGAATACAGCAACTGCTGAGAAATTAAGGGTTATTAATGGAGTTGGAGAGAAGCTATCAGCGAGAATTATAAAATTTAGAAATAGATTGGGCGGTTTTTTGGTAGACGACCAATTATTCGAAGTTTATTATTTAGATGAAGAAGTCGCTAGACGTATATTAAAAAAGTTTAAGGTAATCAGTAAGCCTAATATTGTCAAAATTAATATTAATACAGCAACAGCTTATGAGTTGTCTAAATTGATATATATTCAAAAAGAGGTAGCTGAGCGTATAGTAAATTATCGTAATCTCAACGGAAGTATCAAATCATTGAACGAATTATTAAAAATAGAAGAATTTCCCGCAGAGCGAATTGATAGAATTAATTTATATTTGTCACTATAAAAAAAATGCTATGCAAAGTATGTACTTCAGTGAAGAACATCAATTATTTAGGGAGAGCCTAAAGGATTTTTTACAAAAAGAAGTTGTTCCTCATATAGAGAAATGGGAGGAGACAGGTACTATCGAAAGGTTCATATGGAAGAAATTCGGAGATATGGGTTATTTCGGTTTAGCCACCCCAGAAGAAGATGGAGGTTTAGGTCTTGATCTTTTTTATACCGTAGTCTTGTTAGAAGAATTACAAAAGGTTAATTCCGGTGGTTTTGCTGCCGCAATTTGGGCACATGCTTATTTGGCAATGACCCATCTTAATAAAGAAGCAGATTCTTTTGTTAAAGAAAAATATTTAAGACCTAGTGTTAATGGTGATAAAATAGGATGTCTTTGTGTCTCAGAACCTTTTGGGGGTAGTGATGTTGCTGCAATGCGCACAACTGCTGTAAGAGATGGAGATTTTTATATTTTAAACGGCTCAAAGACTTTTATAACAAATGGTGTTTATGCTGACTATATGATTATAGCTGCTAAGACTGCACCAGAATTGGGTAATAAAGGAATAAGCATTTTTGTGGTTGACAGACATAGTAATGGAGTTACTGCGAATAAATTGAACAAGCTAGGCTGGCGCGCATCTGATACTGCAGAGCTCGCTTTTGATAATGTGAAGATTCCTGTAGAGAACCTTATGGGTGATGAGAATATGGGCTTTTCATATATTATGGAGCACTTTTCTTTAGAGCGATTGATAATGGGTGTAAATGCTCATGCTAGATCAGAACATGTTTTAGAGTATGCTCTAAAGTATATGTCTGAAAGAGAAGCCTTTGGTAAATCGATAAATAAATTTCAGGCCCTACGACATAGGGTTGCAGATATGTATGGTGATATTGATATGTGTAAAGAATATAATTATTCAGTTGCATATCGTTTAGATAAGGGTCAGTATGTTGTTAAAGAGGCTACGATATCAAAATTGAAATCTACTAAGGTTGCTGATAAGGTTGCTTATGAATGTTTACAGTTTTTGGGTGGTTATGGTTATATAGAAGATTACCCAATGGCGCGTAACTTTAGAGATAGTAGACTTGGACCTATAGGTGGGGGGACATCAGAAATACTTAGAGAGATTATCGCTAAGATGGTCATTGATAAAAAAGAGTATAAGCCTGCTACAGTTTAATATTAGTAAAATTAGTTTTTAAAAATTCGATTATAGGTTGCCTAAATGAATATAGTTGTTATATTTGCACCCTTAATCATAAAGAGAGGAGGTTTAGCCCATGTTAATAATACCAGTAAAAGAAGGAGAAAACATCGATAGAGCTTTAAAACGTTTCAAACGTAAGTTCGATAAAACAGGTACAATGAGACAGTTACGTAAGCGTCAACAGTTCAATAAGCCATCAGTCGTTCGAAGAGCACAGATTCAAAAAGCAGAATACATTCAAGGTCTTAGAGATCAAGAAGAAATCTAGACTTTGTAATAGAGAATAAAAAATCCCGCTAATTGCGGGATTTTTTTTTGCATTAATCTCAAGTCATATAAAACTTTTGATACCTTTAGAATATGTTATTATCTGAATTCATTTCGTATCTATCCTTAGAGAAAAACTATTCTAAACATACGGTAAAAGCATATGAAAATGATATCCTTGAATTCAGTCATTTTTGTAATGTACAGTATGATTTTGATGATATTGATAATGTAGATTATAGCTTAATCCGTTTTTGGATTGTTAATTTGTCTGAAAGAGAGATGAATAATCGTTCAATTAACAGAAAAATTTCATCACTAAAGTCTTATTTTAAGTTTCTTCAAAAAATAGGTTCATTAGATGTAAATCCACTAGTAAAGCATAAAGCCTTAAAAACATCAAAAAAAATAGAAATACCGTTTTCAGAGTTAGAAATGCAGAATGTGCTTTCAGTAATTGAGTATAGTGATGATTTTGAAGGTATTAGAGATGAGTTGTTGATCCATGTTTTATATACTACAGGTATGCGTAGGGCAGAGTTGTTAGAGTTGAAGTTGTCTGACGTAGATTTTGAAACCATGACCATCAAAGTGTTGGGTAAGCGAAATAAGGAACGATTTATACCAATGTTGCCAGAAACAAAGAAAAAGTTTGAATCTTATTTTTTAAAACGAATGGAGTTAATTGAGATAAAAGATGCAAGCTATATATTCCTCACGCAGTCGGGCAATAAAATGTATGAAACTCTTGTTTATAGATTAATAAACAAGTATTTTAGAGTAGTTTCCTCAAAGGTGAAGACCAGTCCACATATTCTAAGGCATACCTTTGCTACACACCTCTTGAATAAAGGAGCTGACTTAAATGCTGTAAAGGAATTATTAGGGCATTCAAGTTTGGCTTCAACGCAAGTTTATACGCATAATAGTATTGCTGAATTGAAAAAAGTGCATTCTAAGGCTCATCCAAGGGGAAATAAACTATAATTGTATAATCAGGCTAGTTTCTTTAGCCATTAATTTTCTGACTATGAAAGTAAATACACAATCGGTAAATTTTAACGCAGATAGTGAATTAATTAATTTTCTACAAAATAGGCTAGATAAAGTCGAAACCTTTTATTCTAAGGTCATTAGCTCTGATGTTTACATGAAAGTTGAGAATACGAGTTCTAAGGCAAATAAAATAGTTGAGATTAAAATTACCGTTCCTAAAGATAAATTTATTGTTAAAAAGCAATGTAAATCTTTTGAAGAGGCTGTAGACTCGGCATGTAATTCCTTGGAAAGAAGGTTAATAAAGCAAAAGGAGAAATTAAGATTACAAGCTTGATGAAAATTTTTTAAAATTTGTTTTGAATAAACAAAAAATACTATACATTTGCAGTCCGTTAGAAATAGCGGGCTTTTTTATGACAGAAAAGTCATGAAATAAGCCGATGTAGCTCAGCTGGCTAGAGCAGCTGATTTGTAATCAGCAGGTCGTGGGTTCGAGTCCCTCCATCGGCTCTGAAGTTCTTTAAAATATTAGTTTGAGGGGAGATACTCAAGCGGCCAACGAGGGCAGACTGTAAATCTGCTGACTACGTCTTCGCAGGTTCGAATCCTGCTCTCCCCACTAAACTTTTTAGTAGGAACTTTAAATTGAAATATTGTAATTTTTATAAGCGGGAGTAGCTCAGTTGGTAGAGCGTCAGCCTTCCAAGCTGAATGTCGCCGGTTCGAACCCGGTCTCCCGCTCTATAATTTGACAGTAATGTCATCCCTGCGAAGGCAGGAATCTATTTTGAGAAAAATAGATTCGACACTTTACGCCGGTGTAGCTCAGGGGTAGAGCGTTTCCTTGGTAAGGAAGAGGTCACGAGTTCAATTCTCGTCATTGGCTCAATTAAGGTATAAATTTGTACACTAATATAAACTAAGATTAAAATTCATTAAACATGGCAAAGGAAACTTTCGATCGTTCCAAACCGCACTTAAATATAGGTACTATTGGACACGTGGATCACGGTAAAACTACATTAACTGCTGCTATTACAACTGTTTTGGCAAATGCAGGTCTTTCTGAAATGAGAAGTTTCGATTCTATCGATAACGCTCCTGAAGAAAAAGAAAGAGGTATTACTATTAACACTTCACACGTAGAGTACTCTACAGCTAATCGTCATTACGCTCACGTTGACTGTCCTGGTCACGCGGATTACGTAAAGAACATGGTTACAGGTGCTGCTCAAATGGATGGTGCTATATTAGTTGTTGCCGCTACAGATGGTCCTATGCCTCAAACTCGTGAGCATATACTTTTAGGTCGCCAGGTTGGTATTCCTAGAATGGTTGTATTCATGAATAAAGTGGATATGGTTGATGATGAGGAATTGATCGAGCTTGTTGAGATGGAAGTAAGAGAATTGCTTTCTTTTTATGAGTATGATGGTGATAATGGACCTGTAATTGCTGGTTCTGCATTAGGTGCATTGAACGGTGAGCAAAAATGGGTGGATACGGTAATGGAATTGATGGATGCTGTTGATAGCTGGATCGAATTGCCTGTAAGAGATGTTGAGAAACCTTTCTTAATGCCTGTTGAAGATGTATTTACTATTACTGGTCGTGGAACTGTTGCAACTGGTCGTATCGAGACTGGTATCGCTAACACTGGTGATGCAGTTGAGATTATTGGTATGGGTGCTCAAAAATTAAACTCTACAGTTACTGGGGTTGAGATGTTCCGTAAGATTTTGGATAGAGGTGAAGCTGGTGATAACGTAGGTATCTTGTTAAGGGGTATTGAAAAGTCACAAATTACTCGTGGTATGGTAATCTGTAAGCCAGGTTCTGTTAAGCCACATGCTAAATTTGAAGCTGAAGTTTACGTATTGAAAAAAGAAGAAGGTGGTCGTCACACGCCATTTCACAATAACTACCGTCCTCAGTTCTACGTAAGAACAACTGACGTTACTGGTAACATTGCACTTCCTTCAGGAGTTGAAATGGTAATGCCAGGTGATAACCTTACAATTACAGTTGAGTTGATTCAGCCAATCGCATTGAGCGTAGGTCTGCGTTTCGCTATCCGTGAAGGTGGTAGAACAGTAGGTGCTGGTCAGGTAACTAAGATTATAGATTAATTTAATCTAAAGAGTATTGTGTTTAAGGGTGTCTTGCTCAAGCGGGACACCTTTACATGCAAATAAAAGAATAGGTGGTTTTATATCACTATTCATACGGGTGTAGCTCAGTTGGTAGAGCACTGGTCTCCAAAACCAGGTGTCGGGAGTTCGAGTCTCTCCTCCCGTGCCACAATAAAATTTGGAAGAAATATCCTTTTGTTGAAATAGTAAAACAGAATCTAAAATGTTTACATATATAAAAGAATCCGTTGAAGAGTTAAGGAATAATGTTACTCTTCCTTCACGTGCAGAATCGTCAAACCTGATGGTTATTGTAGCTGTGTTTTCTATCATTTTTGCTTTAGCAACTTGGGGTGTAGATACGGTTTTTAGTAAAGTGATTAAGTTATATTTCAACACCGTTTTAAACTAGTAGGACCTATGTCAGAAGTATTAGAGAAAAAATGGTACGTTGTAAGGGCTGTCAGTGGTCAAGAGAATAAAATCAAAGGATACATTGAAAGTGAAGTAGAGCGTCATGGTTTTTCTGACTATTTAGAAGATGTTCTTGTTCCTACAGAAAAGGTAGTTCAAATTAGAAATGGCAAGAAAATAAACAAAGAAAGAGTTTATTTTCCTGGCTATATTATGATTAAAGCGAATCTGGGAGGTGAAATGGTTCACATTATTCGTTCTATAACGAATGTTATAGGATTTTTAGGGGAAACTAAAGGTGGAGACCCGGTTCCTTTAAGAAAAAATGAAGTGAATAGAATGCTAGGTAAAGTAGATGAGCTTGCTATTAATACAGATAGCGTAGCGATTCCATTTGTATTTGGTGAAACAGTTAAGGTAATTGATGGTCCATTTAACGGTTTTAATGGTACTGTCGAGAAGATTAACGAAGAAAAACGTAAGCTTGAGGTAATGGTGAAGATTTTCGGAAGAAAGACGCCTTTAGAGCTTAGTTACATGCAAGTTGAGAAAGTATAAGAATAAGTGTTACATACATATATTAAAGTAGTGTTGCTTCCGTAAACACACTTTCAATTTAATTTTAAACAATGGCAAAAGAAATAGGTAAAGTAGTTAAACTACAAGTTAAGGGAGGTGCAGCGAATCCATCGCCACCGGTTGGAC
Source organism: Maribacter arcticus (assembly GCF_900167935.1). Lineage (GTDB taxonomy): Bacteria > Bacteroidota > Bacteroidia > Flavobacteriales > Flavobacteriaceae > Maribacter > Maribacter arcticus. The sequence continues at coordinate 87,690 of NZ_FUYL01000014.1, forward strand.
CTGCCTTAGGTGCTGCTGGTGTTAACATAATGGAGTTCTGTAAGCAGTTTAATGCTCGTACGCAGGATAAACCAGGTAAAATATTACCAGTTGTTATCACCGTTTACAAGGATAAGTCTTTCGACTTCGTTGTAAAAACACCACCGGCGGCAATTCAGCTATTGGAAGCGGCTAAGATTAAGAAAGGATCTGGCGAACCTAACAGAGTAAAATTAGGTAGTGTTACCTGGGACCAAATCAAGGCAATAGCCGAAGATAAAATGGTTGACCTTAATGCATTTACAGTAGAATCGGCTATGAGTATGATAGCAGGTACTGCACGTTCTATGGGTATGAAGGTAGCAGGAAAGAAACCTTTTTAAAATCTTAAAAGTAATTAAATGGCAAAGTTGACTAAGAAGCAAAAAGAAGCGCACTCCAAAATAGAGAAAGATAGATTATACTCTGTTACGGAAGCTTCAGCTTTAATTAAAGAGATAACCAATACAAAATTTGACGCATCTGTAGATTTAGCGGTTCGTTTGGGTGTAGATCCAAGAAAAGCAAATCAGATGGTTCGTGGTGTGGTAACATTACCTCATGGAACTGGTAAAGATGTTAAGGTTTTGGCTTTGGTAACACCAGATAAGGAAGCAGAAGCTCTAGAAGCGGGTGCAGACTATGTTGGTTTAGATGAGTATTTGGAAAAAATAAAAAACGGTTGGACAGATGTTGATGTTATCATCACTATGCCAAGTGTAATGGGAAAATTAGGTCCTTTAGGTCGTGTATTAGGACCAAGAGGTTTAATGCCCAATCCAAAAACAGGAACTGTGACTATGGATGTGGCTAAAGCTGTATCTGAAGTAAAGGCAGGTAAAATAGATTTTAAAGTTGATAAAACTGGTATCGTACATGCTGCGATAGGCAAAGCTTCTTTTTCTGCAGATAAAATAGCAGATAACGCTAGAGAGTTGTTAGATACTTTGAATAAGATGAAGCCAACTGCGGCAAAAGGTGTTTATATGAAAAGTATTTTCATGTCGAGCACAATGAGTCCTAGTTTGCAATTAGATCCAAAGTCAGTTTAACAAACTGTTAGTTAAAAATTATAAGTATGACAAGAGAAGAAAAAGCAACGGTTATAAAAGATTTGACTACGCAGTTGGCAGATAGTACAACCATCTATTTGGCAGATATCTCTGGCTTAGATGCGAGTACAACTTCTGATTTAAGAAGAGCTTGCTTTAAGGCAAATATTAAATTGGCTGTAGTTAAGAATACATTGCTTTCTAAAGCAATGGATGCTTCTGATAAAGATTTTGGCGAATTACCTGAAGTATTGAAGGGGAATACCTCTTTAATGTTTTCGGATGTTGCCAATGCTCCTGCAAAATTGATAAAGAATTTTAGAAAAAAATCTAAAAAGCCTTTATTGAAAGGAGCTTTTGTTCAAGAAGCAATTTACATAGGTGATGAAAACTTGGATGCTTTAGTTAGCATTAAGTCTAAAGAAGAAATGATTGGTGAGGTTATTGGATTATTACAATCTCCTGCTAAGAATGTTATTTCAGGACTTAAATCTGGCGGTGGTAAATTAGCCGGAATCCTTAAAACATTATCTGAAAGATAAGTACGCACTATAAACTAAGTATATTTTAAAAATTTTATTAAACGATAGAAAATGGCAGATTTAAAAGATTTCGCAGAGAAATTAGTTAACCTTACGGTAAAAGAAGTAAATGAGTTAGCTGGTATATTGAAAGATGAATACGGTATTGAGCCTGCAGCAGCGGCGGTAGCAGTAGCTGCTGGTGGTGGTGCTGAAGCTGGTGAAGCGGCTGAAGAAAAAACTGAATTTGACGTAATTTTGAAAGCAGCAGGTGCTTCTAAATTAGCAGTTGTTAAATTGGTTAAAGAATTAACTGGATTAGGCTTGAAAGATGCAAAGGATATTGTTGATAGCGCACCTAAAGCTGTTAAAGAAGGTGTTTCTAAAGATGAAGCTGAGGGAATCAAAAAATCATTGGAAGAAGCTGGAGCAGAAGTTGAGCTTAAATAATAGCAACAACCATATCACTTTTGGTTTAGGTCTTTTCGCTTTTTGCGGTTAGACCTAAGCCTTTTTATAGAATTAGGTATATTTAGAGGTATACAACCCATTTAGTACTCACGATCATAACACTGTCCGTAGATGTTCACAAATCAGACTGAAAGAATAAGCTTTGCTTCCGCAAGAAACACACCGGATTATCCGGATTTCTTGGATATTCAGATTAAATCTTTTCAAGACTTTTTTCAACTAGAGACGAAATCAGATGAAAGAGGTAATGAAGGTCTTTATAATACCTTCATGGAAAATTTTCCAATAACTGACACAAGAAATCAGTTTGTATTGGAATTCTTAGATTATTTTATAGATCCACCGAGATATTCTATTCAAGAATGTATCGAGCGTGGTCTTACATATAGCGTACCGTTAAAAGCACGTTTAAAGTTGTATTGTACGGATCCGGAACATGAGGATTTTGAGACGATAGTACAAGATGTGTATTTGGGTACAATACCTTACATGACTCCAAGTGGTACTTTTGTAATCAATGGTGCAGAGAGAGTTGTGGTTTCTCAGTTGCATAGATCTCCAGGGGTTTTCTTTGGTCAGTCTTTTCATGCAAATGGGACAAAATTATATTCTGCTAGGGTAATTCCTTTTAAAGGTTCTTGGATAGAATTTGCTACCGATATCAATGGCGTAATGTATGCTTATATCGATAGAAAGAAAAAATTACCGGTTACTACATTGTTCAGGGCTATTGGTTTTGAACGTGATAAGGATATTTTAGAAATATTTGATCTTTCTGAAGAGGTTAAGGTTTCTAATGCCGGACTTAAAAAAGTATTAGGTCGCAAATTGGCTGCTAGAGTTTTAAATACGTGGCATGAAGATTTTGTAGATGAGGATACTGGTGAAGTAGTATCTATTGAGCGTAATGAAATTGTACTTGACCGTGATACTATTCTTGAGAAAGAACATATTACAGAGATAATAGATGCAGATGTAAAAACAATTCTTCTACATAAAGAGAATAATGCGCAATCTGATTATGCAATTATTCATAATACCTTACAGAAGGATCCAACAAATTCTGAAAAAGAAGCAGTTGAGCACATCTACCGTCAATTACGTAATGCTGAACCGCCAGATGAGGAAACGGCTCGTGGAATAATTGATAAATTATTCTTCTCTGATCAACGTTACAACTTAGGTGAAGTTGGTCGTTACAGAATGAATAAAAAATTACAGTTGGATATTGGAATGGACAAGCAAGTCTTGACTAAAGAAGATATCATAACTATTATAAAATACTTAATTGAGTTAATTAACTCAAAAGCAGAGATTGATGATATTGACCACCTTTCTAACCGTCGTGTTAGAACAGTAGGTGAACAATTGTCATCACAGTTCGGTGTTGGTCTTGCTCGTATGGCTAGAACAATACGTGAGCGTATGAATGTTCGTGATAATGAGGTATTTACACCTATAGATTTGATTAACGCGAAGACATTGTCTTCTGTAATTAATTCTTTCTTTGGAACAAATCAACTATCTCAATTTATGGATCAAACGAATCCATTAGCAGAGATAACGCACAAAAGAAGACTTTCAGCTCTAGGGCCAGGTGGTCTTTCTAGAGAGCGTGCTGGTTTCGAGGTACGTGATGTTCACTACACACACTACGGTCGTTTATGTCCTATTGAAACTCCAGAGGGTCCGAATATTGGACTTATTTCTTCACTTTCTGTTTTTGCGAAAGTGAACCCAATGGGCTTTTTGGAAACACCATATAGAAAAGTTACTGATTCTGTTGTTGATATTAATAGCTTTACTTATCTAAGTGCTGAAGAGGAAGAAGGAATGAAAATTGCGCAAGCAAACATTCCTATGAATGAAGATGGCAAGATAACTGCTGAAAAAGTTATTGCGAGAGAAGAAGGAGATTTCCCGGTTGTTGATCCATCAGATATTCAATATACCGATGTAGCACCAAATCAAATTGCCTCAATTTCAGCTTCATTAATACCATTCTTGGAACATGATGATGCGAACAGAGCATTGATGGGTTCTAACATGATGCGTCAGGCTGTGCCTTTATTGAAGCCACAATCACCGATTGTTGGTACAGGATTGGAGCGTCAAGTTGCTTCTGATTCAAGAGTGTTAATTAATGCTGAAGGAGATGGTGTTATTGAGTATGTAGATGCTCAAAAGGTTACCATAAAGTATGATAGAACTGATGAGGAAAGATTAATCAGTTTTGAAGAGGATGAGAAAACTTATTTCTTGGTGAAATTTAGAAAAACCAACCAAGGAACCAATATTAACCTAAAGCCAATTGTAAAAAGAGGCGATAGAGTTAAGAAAGGTCAGGTTTTGTGTGAGGGTTATGCAACTGAAAAAGGCGAATTAGCTTTAGGTAGAAACTTAACCGTAGCTTTTATGCCATGGAAAGGATATAACTTTGAGGATGCAATCGTGATTTCTGAAAAAGTTGTTCGTGAAGATATTTTCACATCTATTCATGTAGATGAATATTCTTTAGAAGTTAGAGATACAAAATTAGGAGCAGAAGAGCTTACCCATGATATACCAAACGTTTCAGAAGAGGCAACTAAAGACCTTGATGAAAATGGTATGATTAGAATAGGTGCCGAGGTTAAACCTGGCGATATTCTTATAGGTAAGATTACACCAAAAGGTGAATCTGATCCAACACCCGAAGAAAAGTTATTACGTGCCATCTTTGGTGACAAAGCTGGTGATGTTAAGGATGCATCTTTAAAAGCATCGCCTTCATTGAGAGGTGTTGTAATCGAGAAGAAATTGTTCTCTAGATCTGTAAAGGATAAGAGAAAACGTTCTGAAGATAAGGAAGATCTTTCTAAACTTGAATTGGAATACGAAGTAAAGTTCCAAGAATTAAAAGATGTACTTGTTGAAAAATTATTTACCATAGTTAATGGTAAAACTTCACAAGGTGTACTTAATGATCTAGGAGAAGAGGTTTTACCTAAGGGTAAAAAGTATACCATGAAAATGTTAAATTCTGTAGATGATTTCGCTCATTTAGTTGGCGGAAGCTGGACTACAGATAACGATACAAATACATTGGTTGCTGATTTACTTCACAACTATAAGATTAAACTTAACGATTTACAGGGTAACTTGAGAAGAGATAAGTTTACAATTTCTGTAGGAGATGAATTGCCAGCAGGTATTATGAAGCTTGCTAAAGTTTATGTAGCTAAAAAACGTAAACTAAAAGTTGGTGATAAAATGGCCGGTAGACATGGTAACAAGGGTATCGTTTCTAGAATAGTGCGTCATGAAGATATGCCGTTCTTAGAAGATGGAACTCCTGTAGATATCGTTTTGAATCCATTAGGTGTACCATCTCGTATGAACATCGGACAGATTTATGAAACTGTATTAGGCTGGGCAGGACTTAAATTAGGTAAGAAATTTGCAACACCAATTTTTGATGGTGCAACTTTAGACCAAATTAATGCCTACACTGATGAAGCAGGTATTCCAAGATTTGGACATACATACTTATTCGATGGTGGAACAGGACAACGTTTTGATCAACCAGCTACTGTTGGTGTGATTTATATGTTGAAACTTGGTCACATGGTAGATGATAAGATGCACGCTCGTTCAATAGGACCATATTCTTTAATTACACAACAACCATTGGGTGGTAAAGCTCAATTTGGTGGTCAACGTTTTGGAGAGATGGAAGTTTGGGCACTTGAAGCATATGGTGCATCGGCAACTTTACGTGAGATTTTAACGGTTAAATCTGATGATGTTATCGGAAGAGCTAAAACCTATGAATCTATCGTAAAAGGTGAAACTATGCCAGAACCTGGTTTACCAGAATCTTTCAACGTTTTAATGCACGAACTTAAGGGATTAGGTTTGGATATTAGACTTGAGGAATAGTTCAATATTTATATTGAAGACTATTAAGTAAAACAAATTAAAACATTATCAGCACGCTATTATGGCAAGAATAAAAGATAATAACCCAATAAAAAGGTTCGATAAAATTTCAATAGGATTAGCTTCGCCAGAATCAATTTTGGCAGAATCTAGAGGAGAAGTTTTAAAGCCTGAAACAATAAATTATAGAACTCACAAGCCAGAACGTGATGGTTTGTTCTGTGAGCGAATTTTTGGTCCTGTAAAGGATTACGAATGTGCTTGTGGTAAATATAAACGTATTCGTTACCGAGGTATCGTTTGTGACCGTTGTGGTGTTGAGGTTACTGAGAAAAAAGTAAGAAGAGACCGCGTAGGGCATATTAATTTGGTAGTACCAGTAGCTCATATCTGGTATTTCCGTTCTTTACCTAACAAGATAGGGTACCTTTTAGGCTTACCATCCAAGAAATTGGATATGATTATTTACTACGAACGTTATGTGGTAATACAACCAGGTGTAGCTAAAGGTCCTGAAGGAGAGGAAGTTCAAAAAATGGATTTCTTAACTGAGGAAGAATACTTGAATATTTTAGAAACCATTCCTCAAGAAAATCAATATCTGGAGGATTCTGACCCTAATAAGTTCATCGCTAAGATGGGAGCAGAATGCTTAATTGATTTGTTAGGAAGAATTAATCTAAAAGAACTTTCTTTTGAACTAAGACATAAAGCAAATACTGAAACTTCAAAGCAACGTAAAACTGAAGCTTTAAAGCGTTTACAGGTAGTTGAAGCTCTTAGGGAATCTCAAGAGAATAGAGAAAATGAGCCAGAGTGGATGATTATGAAGGTAATTCCGGTTATTCCACCAGAATTACGTCCATTAGTTCCATTAGATGGTGGTCGTTTTGCAACTTCAGATTTAAATGATCTTTACAGAAGGGTAATCATTAGAAATAACCGTCTTAAGAGATTAGTAGAAATAAAAGCTCCAGAAGTAATTTTACGTAATGAAAAACGTATGCTTCAAGAAGCTGTAGATTCTTTATTTGATAATACAAGAAAAGCATCTGCTGTTAAGACAGAATCGAATAGACCATTGAAATCTCTTTCAGATTCATTGAAAGGAAAGCAGGGTCGTTTCCGTCAAAACTTATTAGGTAAGCGTGTTGATTATTCCGCACGTTCGGTAATTGTTGTAGGTCCAGAAATGAGGTTGTTCGAATGTGGACTTCCAAAGGATATGGCAGCTGAATTATACAAGCCTTTTGTAATCAGAAAATTGATTGAAAGAGGTATTGTTAAGACGGTAAAATCAGCTAAAAAAATAATAGATAAAAAAGAGCCTGTAGTTTGGGATATTTTAGAGAATGTTTTGAAAGGACATCCTGTAATGTTGAACAGGGCTCCTACACTTCACCGTTTGGGTATTCAAGCGTTCCAGCCAAAACTAATTGAAGGTAAGGCTATACGTTTGCACCCGTTAGTGTGTACTGCATTTAACGCCGATTTTGATGGTGATCAGATGGCAGTTCACCTTCCTTTAGGACCAGAAGCAATTCTAGAATGCCAATTATTAATGTTGGCTTCACATAATATTTTGAACCCAGCTAACGGTTCACCGATTACGGTACCTTCTCAGGATATGGTTTTGGGTCTGTATTATATGACCAAAGAAAGAAAATCAACTCCAGAACTTATTGTTAAAGGTGAAGGGATTACATTTTATTCATATGAAGAGGTAGAGATAGCTTTCAATGAAGGAATGGTTGATTTGAATGCTGGTATCAAAGTAAGGGCGAAAGATTTTAATGAAGAAGGAGAATTGGTTTACAAGATTATTCCAACTACAGTTGGAAGGGTATTGTTTAACATGGAGGTGCCGGAAGCTGCTGGTTACATTAATGATGTATTGAACAAGAAATCACTTCGTGATATTATTGGTGGTATATTAAGTGTAACTGATGTGCCTACAACAGCTGACTTCTTGGATAAGATTAAAACAATGGGGTATGATTTCGCATTTAAAGGCGGATTATCCTTTAGTTTGGGAGATATTATTATTCCGCCAGAGAAACATGAGATGATTGCTGAAGCTAACTTACAAGTTGATGGAATTAAGGCCAATTATAACATGGGTCTGATTACTAACAATGAGCGGTATAATCAAGTAATTGATGTTTGGACTTCTACGAACGCACAATTGACTGAATTGGCAATGAAGCGTATACGTGAAGATCAACAAGGATTCAACTCGGTATATATGATGCTTGATTCTGGTGCAAGGGGTTCTAAAGAGCAAATTCGTCAGTTAACAGGTATGCGTGGTTTGATGGCCAAGCCTAAAAAATCTACTGCAGGTGGTGGGGAAATTATTGAAAACCCTATCCTTTCTAACTTTAAGGAAGGTTTATCCATTTTGGAGTACTTTATCTCAACTCACGGTGCGCGTAAAGGACTTGCGGATACTGCTCTGAAAACGGCAGATGCAGGTTACTTGACTAGAAGATTGGTTGATGTTTCGCAAGATGTTATTATCAATACAGAAGATTGTGAAACATTAAGAGGTGTCGAAGTTCAGGCACTTAAGAAGAATGAAGAGATTGTTGAAAGTCTTGGGGAAAGAATTTTAGGTCGTGTATCATTACATGATGTATATAACCCAATGACCGAAGAATTACTTCTTACTTCAGGTCAACAGATAATGGAATCTGATGTGAAGAAGATTGAAGCTTCTCCAATTGAAAAAGTAGAAGTTCGATCTGCTCTTACATGTGAAGCTGAAAAAGGAATCTGTGCTAAATGTTACGGAAGAAACCTTTCTACCAATAAAATGGTACAAAGAGGTGAAGCTGTTGGTGTTGTTGCTGCTCAGTCTATTGGTGAGCCAGGTACGCAACTTACATTAAGAACTTTCCACGTGGGTGGTATTGCAGGTAACATTTCAGAAGATAACAAATTAGAAGTAAAATTTTCAGGAGTTGCTGAAATTGAAGATTTGAGAACTGTTAGAGGTGAAGGATTAGATGGTAAACCTGCTGAAATTGTTATTTCAAGAACAAGTGAAATTAAGGTAGTAGATGCTAAAACAGGAATTACCTTAAGTACAAATAATATTCCTTATGGTTCGCAATTATTTGTGGATAACGGAGCTAAGGTTACTAGAGGAGATGTAATCTGTTCATGGGATCCATATAACGGTGTTATAGTTTCTGAATTCCCAGGTAAAATTGCTTATGAAAATATTGAACAAGGTGTAACTTACCAAGTTGAAATTGATGAGCAAACTGGTTTCCAAGAAAAAGTAATTTCAGAATCTAGAAATAAGAAGTTGATTCCAACTTTATTGATTCAAGATTCAAAAGGTGAAACATTGCGTTCTTATAATTTACCTGTTGGTTCACACATCATGGTAGATGATGGAGATAAGATTAAGGAAGGTAAGATTTTGGTTAAAATACCACGTAAATCTGCGAAAGCGGGTGATATTACTGGTGGTCTTCCAAGAGTTACCGAATTATTCGAAGCTAGAAATCCTTCTAACCCAGCGGTTGTTTCTGAGATTGATGGTGTAGTTTCATTTGGTAAAATCAAGAGAGGTAATAGAGAAATTATCATTGAATCTAAATTAGGTGAAGTGAAGAAATATCTTGTAAAACTTTCTAACCAGATTCTAGTTCAAGAGAACGATTATGTAAGAGCTGGAATGCCTTTGTCTGATGGTTCAATTACTCCAGAAGATATCTTATCTATCAAAGGCCCATCAGCAGTACAACAGTACTTAGTTAATGAGGTTCAAGAAGTATATAGATTACAAGGAGTTAAGATTAACGATAAGCACTTTGAAGTTGTTGTAAGACAAATGATGAGAAAGGTAAGAATTCAGGATCCAGGTGATACTATCTTCTTAGAAAACCAACTTATTCATAAAGATGATTTCATCAAAGAGAATGACGATATCTTCGGAAAGAAAGTGGTAATGGAAGCTGGCGATTCTGACAATCTTAAACCAGGACAAATTGTTACTCCTCGTGAACTTAGAGATGAAAATTCTTTACTAAGACGTGGTGATAAAGCTTTAGTAGAAGCACGTGATGCTGTATCTGCAACTGCGACCCCAATTTTACAGGGTATCACAAGAGCATCTTTACAGACGAAGTCATTTATTTCCGCTGCATCTTTCCAAGAAACGACTAAGGTGTTGAACGAAGCTGCCGTAAGTGGTAAAATTGATACGTTAGAAGGTCTTAAAGAGAATGTAATTGTCGGTCATAAGATTCCGGCTGGTACGGGAATGAGAGACTACGACAGCATTATCGTTGGATCCAAAGAAGAATATGATGAGATAATGGCCAGAAAAGAGGCCTTAAGATTTTAATATGATTATAACCCTCAAATTTAATTTGAGGGTTATTTTTTATAATTGATATAATATGAGTGACAATAAAAATCCGAATCAAAAGCAAATTAACATAGAATTGGATGAAAAAATGGCGGAGGGAATTTATTCTAATCTAGCTATAATTAATCATTCAGTATCAGAGTTTGTGGTGGATTTTATTAGTATGATGCCCGGTGCTCCAAAGGCAAAAGTGAAGAGTAGAATAATTTTGACTCCACAACATGCTAAGAAGTTTTTAAAAGCCTTGAATGATAATGTTCAACGTTTTGAAAAAGCTCATGGTACAATTAAAGATTATGAACAACCTTCGATACCAATGAATTTTGGTCCGACAGGAGAAGCTTAAAAAAAAGCCCAACTTTTAAAAGTTGGGCTTTTTTTATTCAAACTCAGAAGTAAAATGAAGTTTTACTAAAGGGTATTTTTGTTGAGTCATTTGTAGAGAGAATTGAGAATCTGCCAAAAACACCAATTGTCCTCTTTTGTCTTTCGCTAAGAATTTTTGTTTTACGCGTTCAAATTCTTTGAATTCTTCGGTTTTTCTATTTTCGTTCCCTACCCAGCATGCTTTGTATACATTGAAATTTTCGTAGCTACACTTTGCCCCATATTCATGTTCAAGTCTGTACTGTATAACCTCAAATTGTAATGCGCCAACCGTTCCAATAACCTTTCTGCCATTTAATTCTAAGGTAAATAATTGTGCAACACCTTCGTCCATTAGCTGGTCAATACCTTTGTTCAACTGTTTTGATTTCATCGGATCGGCATTATTAATATACCTAAAGTGTTCAGGAGAGAAACTAGGTATACCTTTATAATGTAAAATTTCTCCTTCGGTAAGGGTATCACCAATTTTAAAGTTACCAGTATCATGTAGACCTACAATATCACCAGGGTATGAAATATCAACAATTTCTTTCTTTTCTGCGAAAAATGCATTCGGACTAGAGAATTTTAGATTTTTTCCTTGACGTACATGTAAATAAGGTTTGTTACGCTCAAAAGTTCCTGATACTATTTTTATAAATGCTAAACGATCTCTATGTTTTGGATCCATATTAGCATGAATTTTAAACACAAAACCGGTCATGTCTTTTTCATTAGCTTCTACTAACCGTTCTTCTGCATTTTTAGAGCGTGGGGTAGGAGCAATTTGTATAAAACAATCCAATAGCTCTCTTACTCCAAAATTGTTCAATGCAGATCCAAAGAAAACAGGTTGTTGGTCCCCCTTTAAGTATAACTCTTTATCAAATTCAGGATAGACGCCCCAAACCAATTCTAAATTTTCCCTTAATTCGGTTGCTGCCTTGTTTCCTATTATTTTATCCAATTCAGGATTGGTTACATCATCAAATGCAATGGTTTGTTCGATGTTCTTTTTGCTGTCTCCACTAAAAAGATTAATGTTTTTTTCAAATATGTTATAAATGCCTTTAAAATCATATCCCATTCCAATAGGGAAGCTTAAAGGTGTTACCGAAAGACCTAATTTTTGTTCCAATTCATCTAAAAGGTCAAAGGCATCTTGCCCTTCTCTGTCCATTTTATTGATGAATACCAACATAGGAATTTTTCGCATTCTGCAGACCTCTACTAATTTAACGGTCTGCTCTTCGACACCTTTAGCAACATCAATAACCACAATGACACTGTCTACTGCGGTCAAAGTTCTAAAAGTATCTTCTGCAAAATCTTTATGCCCAGGGGTGTCTAGTATATTGATTTTTTTATTCTTATAAATAAATGCAAGTACAGAAGTTGCTACAGAAATTCCTCTCTGTCTTTCAATCTCCATAAAGTCACTTGTAGCCGATTTTTTTATTTTATTGTTTTTAACGGCTCCAGCTTCCTGAATTGCACCTCCAAAAAGTAATAATTTCTCTGTTAATGTGGTCTTTCCGGCATCAGGGTGAGATATTATGCCAAAGGTTCTTCTTCGCGCTATTTCTTGCTTAAAAGTCATGTAGAATATTTGTGCAAAAGTAATATAAATTGAATTCTTAACCTTTAAGTTTAATTAATGAAAACCTATAATGGTAAGTTTTATTTTATTAGGATTATACCATGTTTTATAGTCTAGTTTAAAATTTTGATAATTTATTTATTATTTTGAATAGTCTTTTTGTTTAATATCATCGTAATTAGAGTGTGAATTTTGCCAAGCATTAGTAATTGAGCTAAGATTTAGGTTAATTATCTAGTGAATTTGATGGTTGAACGAAAAACAATTTGAGTTGAATAATTTATAATATATCTTAGCACAGTGTTTATTAAGACAGCCCCACTTTCTTAAAAGAACCTAGTACTACCGTGCCATGGTGATTAGTAAAATACTAACACTTATGGGTAAAATTACTTTGACATTACGTTACTTTTTTTCGTTGAAAGGCTACGTTCTTTTAGCAACACTATTCTTAACGTTTTCCTTTGCTTCTATTAACAATTTAGAATCCGATTTATCAAGTCTGTATACTATAGATACAGATGGTGATGGGGTTTTGGATTCAATTGATATTGATGATGATGGTGATGGAATAATAGATTCTAATGAGGATAAGAATTTAGATGGGGACTATAATCACACAACAAATCCAACGGATACCGATGGAGATAAAGTTCCGGATTATTTAGATTTTGATTCGGATAATGATGGTCTTATAGATAATATTGAAGCACAAAATCCACAAACCTATTTAGCTCCATCCAATGTTGATGTTGATAAGAATGGATTGGATGATTGTTATGAAAATTCACCTGGATCTAGTGAAGGAATTACACCAATTGATACTGAAGGCGATACTATTTCGGACTATTTGGATATCGACTCAGATAATGATGGCATTCTAGACCAAAATGAATCAAGTAGTTTAGGAACTGAATTGCTGTGTGACCGGATTGCTCATTTAGATTTTAGTGCTGAACCATTACTTGAGTTCGGTATGCAATTTTCTGAAGGTTCTATATATAGGATAAACAGTGTATATCTAGGAATTGATGCGTTAATTTCAGTTGATAAAATTTTGAATGCTAGAATTGATATTCTAGATCAGAATAATGTTGATAGTCAATTTTTTAAACCGGAAATTCAATTTGAATTTTCCGATGAAGTTCGAAGACCTTATGTGGATTTAAGAATATCATTTGTTGAAACTAAAACTTCGAAACCAATTTCGATCCCTGAAGTTATTGCAAATTTTATTGATGTTGATGGTAATCCTAATTATCAAGAGTTTAATCGATTTGACACTCCAGCTAGTTTCACGTTAAATTCCCCTACGGAAGTTATAGTGAATAATACTTCTGGTGGGCTTTTGATAAATGGGGGAGTGAAAGAGTATACTGGTATTTCAAATCAAAACCCTTCTGTAAATCTTGCAGTAGAATTTCTTAATCTTTCGAGCTTTGTTTTTAGATTTGGTGTGCAGACATTATCATCAGATAATTTTTCTACTGTTGTAAGACAATCAGGAATTCAATTTTCATGTTTAGAAAATTTTGATAATCCACAAACTATTACATTTAGCGAAGATGTAGATTCTGATAGGGATGGAATTCCTGATAGATTGGATATTGATTCTGATAATGATGGAATCCCTGATAATGTTGAAGCTCAATCTACAAATGATTATTTAGCGCCAACCGGAGGAGATAATGATAATGATGGCTTGGATAATGCCTATGAAAATGGTGATTTTGAAGGTTTGAACCCTGTGAACACCGACGGCACAGATAATTTAGATTACCTTGACGATGACAGTGACAATGATTTGGTTCTTGATAATAATGAAGGCAATGATTTTAATTTCGACGGTATTCCTGATCAGAACTTTATGGGAATCGATACAGATGGAGATGGACTTGACGATGGTTACGAAGGTTCTAATATTAACGACGGCTTCGATGTAAATGATGAGATTAACGACCCTGCAAACGACCTACCCGATACCGATGGTACGGAGGATGTTAACTATAGAGATCTTGACGATGACGGCGACGGAATCGATACTCCCGATGAAGATGCCAATAATGATGACGACCCTACCAATGATGATACGGACAATGATGGAACCCCAGACTATCTTGATCCAGACCAAGGTACTGATACCGATAGAGATGGTGTGCCTGACAGCGCAGACCTTGATGATGATAATGATGGTATTTTAGACACAGTAGAAGATCTGAATATTGATGGGGACAACGACCCATTGACCGATTCATTAGATTCGGACAATGATGGTATACCGAACCACCTTGATATCGATAGTGACAACGATGGTATACCGGATAATGTTGAAGCCCAAACTACTTCGGGTTATATAGCTCCAAACGAAGATGACGCGGCGACGTATGCATCTAACGATGGTGTCAACAGTGCCTATCCTTCGGGACTTACACCTGTAAACACCGACGGCACAGATAATGTAGATTACCTGGATGATGACAGTGACAACGATTTGGTTCCTGATAATAATGAAGGAAACGATTTTAATTATGACGGTATTCCTAATCAGAACTTTACGGGAATCGATACAGATGGAGATGGACTTGACGATGGTTACGAAGGTTCTAATATTAACGACGGCTTCGATGTAAATGATGAGATCGACAATCCTGCCAACGACCTACCTGATACCGATGGTACGGAGGACGTGAACTACAGAGACCTTGACGATGACGGCGACGGAATCGATACTCCCGATGAAGATGCTAATAATGATGGCGACCCTACCAATGATGATACGGATAACGATGGAACCCCAGACTATCTTGATCCAGACAGTGGTAATATTGAAGATTTGGATGTTATAGATGATGTTGTCACCACACCGATAGATACACGAATAGATGTAGCTATTTTAGATAATGATTTTGGAATCCCGAGCGATGGTACGTTGACATTGACAGAACCATCTAACGGAATT
>NZ_FUYL01000014.1:103769-112214 GCF_900167935.1 Maribacter arcticus
GATTTTGGAATCCCGAGCGATGGTACGTTGACATTGACAGAACCATCTAACGGAATTATAGCGATTAATGATGGTGGAACACCTGACGATATTTCTGATGATACGGTAATCTATACACCGAACGACGGCTTCGAAGGAAGCGACAGTATCGATTATACGGTATGTGATACAATGGGTAATTGCGATACGGCAACAATTGATATAACTGTAACTAATGATAATCCTACAACGCCTCCAGATGAATTTGTTATTGAAGTCAATCAAATGGTTACACCCAATGGTGATGGTAGAAATGAGTTCTTATTTATTAGGGGAGTAGCTAAGATTCGAAGCAGTACATTAAAAATCTTTAACAGATGGGGAGTAGCTGTTTATGAAGGTGAGAATTATAATAATCAAAATAATGTATTTGACGGTAGGTCAAGAGGTAGGTCGACTTTAGGTGTTGACGATTATCTTCCCGCTGGAATATATTTCTATATATTTGATTACACCACTTTAGAAGGTGAGAAAATAGTAGATAGTGAATACCTGTATATAAGTAGGTAATAGTTTATAAAATATGAATATTAGAAATAAAGTTTTAGTTCTACTAGGCGGTTTATTGCTTGTTTGTGGAACCGTGGTTGCACAACAAGATGCACAATATACACAGTACATGTTTAATACCATGAGTGTCAATCCAGCTTATGCCGGATCAAGAGGTCAACTAAGTATTGGAGCGTTATATAGATCGCAATGGGTTGGTTTAGAAGGAGCCCCCAAAACACAAACTTTAAACATTCAATCTCCAATAAGAAATAGCAAATTAGGCTATGGTGTTTCTATAGTGAATGATCAAATTGGTGATGGAGTTGTGCAAGAAACTTATTTTGATGCAGTTATTTCTTATACCATTGATGTATCTGCTGAAGGTAAATTATCATTCGGGTTAAAAGCTGGTGGTAATCTATTAAATCTAGATTTTACGAAGTTGCGTAATTTTGATTCTGAACCAGTAAATTCAGATAATATTGAAAATAGATTCTCACCAAATGTGGGAGTTGGGTTATATTATCATGCCGAACGGTTTTATGCCGGTCTTTCAGCCCCAAATCTTTTACAAACAGAACATTTTGACAATTCTCAGCAGGAAGCTGGGAGTGTACAATTCTTATCAAAAGAGCGTATTAACTTCTATTTAATTACAGGCTATGTGTTTGATTTGAACGGAAATTTAAAATTTAAACCAGCATTATTGACGAAAGTAGTTGGTGGTGCACCTTTACAAGTAGATATGTCTGCCAGTTTTATGTTCAATGAACAGTTTACATTCGGTGCAGCTTACCGATGGGATGCTGCAGTTAGTGCAATGGCAGGTTTTCAAATCTCTGATCAGTTTATGATTGGTTTGGCTTATGATAGAGAAACTACAGATTTAGGAGGAACACAATTTAACGATGGATCATTTGAGGTACTCTTGAGATATGAATTGGTTAAATCTTTTCAAAGATTGGTATCACCTCGTTTTTTCTAATTGGCAAACTTATATATGAAACATAGCGTAAAGTTTATTTTAGTAATCTTATTTTTCTTTCATGGATTAACCTATGCTCAAGAACGGTTAATTGAGAAGGGAAATGAGAAATTTGAAGCATATTCATTTAGTCCCGCAATTGATATTTATAAAAAGGTATTAGATAAGGGTTATGCGTCTGCAGACTTACTAAGAAAATTAGGTAACTCGTATTATTATAATGCGGATTATAAAGATGCTGCCGATACATATAAGAGATTGGTAGTGGAATATACAGAAGAAGTTACTGCTGAAGATTATTTTAAATATGCCCAGACATTGAAAACTTTGGGTGATTATGATACTTCGAGTTTAATAATGTCCAAGTTCAAAGAAATTACGAAAGGAGATGGTCGTGCAAACGCCTTCGCTGAAGATCGTGATTTTATGGCAGAAATTAAGGAGAATTCAGGTAGGTATAATCTTGGACCTTTTGAATTCAACTCACCATACTCAGATTTTGCTCCTTCATTCTATAAAGAGGGCTTAATATTTTCTTCAGATCGAGATACCGGTAATTTTGCCAAATATCGACATACTTGGAATGCCAAAGATTTTTTAGACTTATATGAGGTAAATGCAGATAGTTCTTCTTTAAATAGCGTAAAAAAATTAGATGAAAATGTAAATACCCGATTTCATGAATCAACCTCAGTAGTTACTAAAGACGGTCAAACTTTATATTTTACTCGAAACAATTCTGAAAAGAGGAGAACGGTAAAAGATGATAAGGGAATTGTTAGGTTAAAAATATTACGAGCAAAATTAAATGATGAAGGATTATGGGGCGAAGTTGAAGAACTTCCTTTCAATAGTGATTCTTATTCAGTGGCTAACCCAGCTTTGAGTCCAGATGAGAAGACATTGTATTTTGTTTCAGATATGCCTGGTACATTTGGTGCCTCAGATTTATTTATGGTAGCTATAAATGAGGATCGCACATTTGGAACACCACAAAATTTAGGGCCAAATATTAATACAGAAGCACGTGAAACATTCCCTTATATAACAAGTGAGGAAATTTTATATTTTTCTTCAGATGGACATCCCGGTTTAGGAGGATTAGATGTATTTGCAACCAAAATAAAGCGACAAGATTTTACTGGTAAAGTGTTGAATGTTGGCCAACCTGTCAATAGTAATAGTGATGATTTTACATTCATTTTTAATGAAGAACTAAGAACAGGTTATGTAGCTTCAAATAGAGAAGAAGGTATAGGGTACGATGATATTTATAGTTTTACGGAGACCAGACCACTAGAATTTGATTGTATTCAAAAAGTAACAGGAACGGTAAGAGACAAAATTACAAATGAAGTTTTGGTAGGGGCAACTATAAAAGTAATTGATGAAAATAATGATGAACTTTTCTCGACAATTACTGATTCTGACGGTAATTATAGTTTAGAGTTAGATTGTAATAAAGGTAATTTTGTAAGGGCCTTAATGGAAGGTTATATTCCTTTTGAAGAGTACATAGGTGTATCTGATGGTAAACCGAAAATTATAGATTTTTACTTAGAAAGAGACCGTATTACTGCAGGTTTTGGAGATGACTTGGCAAAGCTACTTCAGTTAAGTACTATATATTTCGATTTCGATAAGTACAATATTCGAAAAGATTCAGAGGTTGAAATAGAAAAAGTAATAGCTGCTATGGAGAAATATCCTAGTCTTAAATTAAAGGTTAATTCACATACAGATAGCAGAGGGCCAGCGGCTTATAATCTTTGGCTTTCGCAAAAAAGGGCTGAGTCTACAGTGAACTATATGATTAAAAAAGGTATTTCAACAGACAGGCTAGTTAATGAAGGTTTTGGTGAAACCAAACTACTTAATGAATGTGCCGACGGTGTAAAATGTAGTGCTGAAAAACACAACGTAAATAGAAGGTCAGAGTTCATTATTTTAGAGTAATCTCATAATTAAAATTTAAAAAAGCAACCAATTATATGGTTGCTTTTTTCGTTTTGGAAGATGACATATTACTTGTTATTTACATTAGAAATACTTTTTTAACACTCTGAAACCCTTATATTTTTTAGACCTTAATAGATGAAATACCATTGCAAAGCATTGATTTGTATGTAAATGTATTTACGGTAAACAGCAGTATTCTATTCATTCACTTAGTAATAACTCTACTTCACAACAATTTTTAGCGCTAACTCAGCTCTATGTTTATTTTAGCTAATGATTTATGCTATTCGTATCATTTTGATCTAACGCATAAATCTTTGGCCTAAACCTATGAAATTAAAATACCTATATAGTCTTTTATTTATCGTTGTTTGTTCGTCACTTATATATGGGCAACAAACCTATTTGGATAATTTCAATACGGTTTCCTATTCAAATAATAACGGAACTTCTAATTTTTCAGCAAATTGGAACGACAACGAAGATGGCAGTCCATCCAATGGAAGAATCGATATTACTGGTGGAAAATTAAGATTCAACAACCTAGATGGTCGAACCATTAGTAGAACGCTAAGCCTTTCAGCAGCCACGGCCGTTACGCTTACAATGGATTATGACGCTACATCATTAGGAGGGGAAGGACTTTATATTGAGCTATGGAATTCAGGTTCATCTTCTTGGCAAATAGTAGGGACTATTAACACTAATACGACGGGTACTTTATCGCATACCCTTACTGTCAATCAAATTTCTGCAAACTCCGCCATTCGTTTTTCAGGTACGGACAACAGATGGGGAAACGGGGATACTATCTTAATAGATAATGTTTTGTTTAATGCTACATTTGGCCCAACAATTTCAATAAATAATGTCACAGTGACAGAAGAAGCAGGTAATGCCATTTTCACTGTTACCTTAGATAAAAACAATTCAGGAGGTTTTAATGTAAACTTTGCTACTGCCAATGGTACAGCCCTAGCGGGAAGCGATTATACCACAACCTCAGGAACCTTAAGTTTTGTGGGAACGATAGGGGAAACCAAAACTATAAGCATTCCTATTATTGATAATTCTTATGGAGAAATTACTGAGAATTTTTTTGTGAATTTATCCGGTGGGACTAACGGAATTAATATTTCAAATTCAAGTGGTACAGGCACAATAACCGACAGTGATCCAGCCATTCCAAACAATGTACCACTTACTCTTTTTGAAGAATTTAGTGGCTATTTTGACTACACTACTACGGGCGGATCCTTAAGGACTCAAGATAACAATACCAATGCATGTGCAATTACAACTACTTCTTCAAATACTTTACTTTCCCCTATACCCGCAGGGGCAATCATTAGAAAAGCCTATTTAAAATGGGCGCATTCAAGTCAAAATGTCGATGATGTGGTTTCTTTTGAGGGCCAAAATGTAACGGCCAGCGTGATATATGGGTCGAATATCGGCTCTGGTCGCCAGTTTTATGGCTATATGAGCGATGTAACCAGCCTTGTGCAGGCCATCCCAAACCCTTCAACCAATGTATATGACTTTACTGGGCTCACTATTGATACCTCGAGCACGTATTGTTCCTCAGCCACAGTTTTAGGCGGATGGGCCTTAATGATTTTTTATGAATTGGCGACGATGCCAGCCGTTACCATCAATTTATATGATGGCTTTAGTGGGGAGAGTAATTCCTCCTCTACCTATACCTTGGGGGGCTTTTTTGCCATTGGAGCAAGTGGGGCAAAAACAACAGTGCTATCATGGGAAGGAGATCAAACTTTAAGTAATAATGAATTGTTGACGGTTACTTCTGGTACGGGCACTTATGCGCTGACAGGCGATGGAGACAATAATGGCATTACAGTAAATAACCCATTCAACTCAACTATATTTGACAATACCGTAAGTCCGGCTATTAATCAGACTAACCCTTATGGTTTAGATTTAGATACTTATAATATTTCGCCTTATATAAGTCCGGGAGAAACTACGGTTAGTACAACAGTTCAATCTGGTCAGGATTATGTCATTGTTAATTCGGTACTATTAAAAGTACCTTCTAATTTAATTACTGGAACTGTTTTCGAGGATATGAATTATGGAGGAGGAGCTGGTAGAAGCTTGGCGGCATCAAGTGGCGTTGGGACTGCAGCTACAACCGTCGAATTATATAACGCATTGAATGCCTTAGTAAAAACATCTGCAACAAAACCAAATGGTAGCTATACTATTGGAGGGATGGCCAATGGTAATTACAGGGTTCGTGTTGTAAATAGCACAGTAAAATCAAATAGAACCGGCGGGGCAGCTTGTACCACATGTT
Organism: Maribacter arcticus; assembly: GCF_900167935.1. Taxonomy (GTDB): domain Bacteria; phylum Bacteroidota; class Bacteroidia; order Flavobacteriales; family Flavobacteriaceae; genus Maribacter; species Maribacter arcticus. The sequence goes on from NZ_FUYL01000014.1 coordinate 109,568, forward strand.
TACCAGTTCAAACTTTTAGAAGAAATTATGCCACCGTTGGTGGATTTACAAATATAACAAATCGCGTAGGAGGTGCTAATCCAGCAGGTACGGATCCAGCTGCCGGCACAATTACAAATGCTCAGTCACTATCGACGGTTACTATAACCAGTGAAGGAGTAGTAGGTCTTGACTTTGGCTTTAACTTCAACACAATAGTCAATACCAATAGCTCAGGACAAGGGTCCTTAGAAAAATTTATAGTCAATTCCAATAATTTGGAAAATACTGGTTTGGATATTGTTACAAACGGAATTTTTGATCCAGCCGCTGGTGTAGATACCTCCATATTTATGATACCCTCAACGGGTGATCCATTAGGCAGGACTGCAGATGCCAACTATACAAGTGGTTATTTCAATATTTTTGTCACAGGTACACTAAGCAATATTACAGATGCAAATACGAGTATTGATGGTAGAACTCAAACGGCTTATTCTGGCAATACCAATATGGGTACATTAGGTTCAGGCGGTACAGCTGTGGGAATTTCAGCCACATTACTTCCGAATTTTGATCGGCCGGAGATTCATGTGCACCGTGATCTTGGTGATGTCTTTCAGATTAATGCCAGTACGACCACTATACGTAACCTATCAGTATATGCAAATGACAAGGCAGGTATTCGAATCAATTCCGGATCGGCATTTGTCTATGAAAATATTTTAGGTGTAAATGCATTAGGTGTTAAAGCAGGTGCTATCCAATACGGAATTGATATGCAAGGAGGTACCGGAACAATAGCAAGAAATTATTTTAACGGATCAAATATCGCAGGAATGCGAATAGCTGGTGGCACAGCCACAACTGTGGAAAATAATCATTTTTATCAAAACGGAATTGATAACTGTGCCGACAATATATTAGTTACAAATGGTTCTGGTATAATCATTAGAAATAACCTGATTAATCAGGCTGCGGGAGTTGGCATTGAAGCTGACACGTATGCGGCGGGTCTTTTAATAACCGAAAATACGATTTCTGGAAATGGAATAAGTCTTGTCGCTTGTAGTGGCGGTGTTTTCGATGATTCCGGTATTCGACTAAAGTCTGCCAATGCGACTATTTTCAAAAATATAATAGATAGCAATCAAGGAGAGGGCGTTGTTGTTGCGGAGAATGTTTCTGGAATATTAATCTCCCAAAACAGTATTTATAGGAATGGCGTGAGGGTACCTTCATTGGGTATAGATCTAGATAAATCAAGAAAAAATGGTGACGGTGTTACCCTTAACGATAACGGAGATGTAGATAGTGGCCCTAACGATTTACTAAATTTTCCAATTATTTCAGTAGTCTATTCTTCAGGATCAAACTTAGTTATTGAAGGTTGGTCGAGACCAGGTATAATAATTGAATTATTTTTAACCGATATAAATCAGGGTACTGCCGTAGTAGGAGATAATCAATTAGGATTATCTACAGATTATGGTGAAGGGCATACGTATATTGGGACTGTTGTTGAGGGTAGTGGTGCCGATTTATTTTCAGATACGGCACTTTATACAGATTTAGATGGCAATACTGATAATACCAATAAATATAAATTTGTTATTCCAACACCACCAGGGGTGGTAGTTGGTAGTTTATTAACATCTACCGCAACATTGTCTAATTCTACCTCTGAATTTTCACCTTCCAGTACAATTAAAAACTATACAGTAATTACAAATAGACGAATTACCTACCGAATTAAATCAAACTAATTTTTGTTTTAGGGTATTGAACTTTCAATTCTCATAAATAAAATCACAATAATTTTATAATTAATCTACCCATTTTAAAGGCTAGATAATAACTTAATTTTATCTAAAAGAGAGAGGATTTTTAAACTTTTCAGATTAACTTTTGAAGTTAAATAATGAAAAATGATTAATTGTAAGAGCGCTCATAAGTGCAGAAATGACAGTGCATTGTCGATAAACAACATATATTTTAAAAGAAAAAATAAAGACCCATACCTCATGTTTATCTACGTATACTGTCTAAATATCTCTCTACACAACATTTATTTTAATGTGCACGACTTATAACCAATATTTGTGTATTGTGATTACCAGTGGTCCGTCTTGTTTAATAATAATTGGAACAATCTGGAAACCACAACTTGAAAAACCTATATGACCAAAGAATTTTTGAAGGTGAAATTGAATATTAAAAGTATGAAGAGTCAAACTACTACAACCCTAGGTAATACCATTAAATTTATAATGGTATTATTTACATTACTTATATCAGGTATCACTATGGCACAAACAACTGTGACCTTAGAAGACCAATGTAATTGTGAGGTACTCCAAGGAACCGATGTTTCTGCACCAGGGGTTACAACTCCGGCAGGTGCCGATTTGGGAGATCTGTATGTGAATACAGCTACAGGAACTATTTATTATTGGAATGGAGCCACTTGGGAACTGACATCTACTGATGACCAGCAATTGCAAAATTTCACTTTTGATGCCTCTACAAATATTTTATCATTAGAAATTGAAAACGGGAATGTAGTTACGGCAGATTTATCGAGTTTGAAACTGGTAGAAGCATTAACGACTGTAGTAGCGAATACGGATGGTACGTTCACATATACCGATGAAGACGGCGTTGAAAC
>NZ_FUYL01000006.1 GCF_900167935.1 Maribacter arcticus
GTTGATACAAACAACACGGTGACCACTTTGGTGGACAACCTGGACGGCAGCTTTACCTATACATCAGAGAATGGTACGCCGGTACAGTTCCAAGCATCTACCATTACAGATAATGGCGATGGAACATCTACGATTGGTTTAGCTGATGGCGGAACTATTACAGTAGACAACGATGGAGTGGATAATGTAGACGATGCGGATAATAATCCAAATAATGAGATACAGATAATTGAATCAACAGATGGTTCAGTTACTGTTAATCAAAGTGGTATCAACTATAATCTATCGGTACCAACAGCAAACGGTTCAGAAACAATTGTAGAAGCTGCACCAGATACTGACATTAGTGTTACGGGCACGGGTACTTCTGCAAATCCATATTTAATTGCCAATACCAGGCCAGATATTTTCTATCCACCTTCAATTGCTGTAGATGTGGCAACAACGGGTACAGGTAGAACAATAGATTTACATTCAGAGTACATGATACAATACGGTACACCAGTTGTAATAAGTTCAGGGGCACCAGCAGCAATACCAACGTATGCAAATAACGAGTTATATTATTATGTGACGTATTTTGATCCTACCGTTTTTGCTAATGTAAGTGTAGATAACGTTGGTGTAATGACATATGATGTTATAGCAAGCCCAACAGACTATAACACATTAATTAATGTTGTGTTTGTAGCTCAATAAATAGCTAATTAAAAAATAGATCCCAAATCGATTTGAAAAAAACGCATATATATAAAACCATATTTCTCAGTATTGTTACTACAGTACTAGGAGTTTTGGTATCCAATGCCCAGTTTTTACTTCAGGCACCAACAGATAGCGATCAAAATAATTTTCGTTGGTATGAAGCTTCAGATACAACAACTGTGCTTGGTACAGATTCCTATTATGAGGTAACTCAGCCAGGTATTTATTTTGCTACCTACGATGGTACTTTATGTGGGTCTAATGCAACGGGCTATTTTATAGTAACTGATTGTAATAATCCAAATAATGAAGTGACTATGGATGTTACTTCTAATGTGCCCAGTAGCGCCACGATTAGATGGAATCCTCCAGTAAGTGGAGATCAATTAAGGCCTATGGTTATTGCAACTGACGCCGTTGTGAAATATACTGCACTAGTTACAAAAGCAGTTAATACGTTTAGTCTACCAAATTTTACAGTGGTGTGTTTACCTGAAGCGGCTGATTTAGTAGATGATGTAGTAACTACCGATGAAGAAGTTCCTGTTATTATTGATATTTATGCTAATGATGCAGATTTACCAAATATAGGAGCATTAACAACTACAGATCCTTTAAACGGAACGGTGACCATAGATGATGGTGGTACGCCAAATAATCCATTAGATGATATAGTTACCTATACGCCAGATGTAGATTTTAACGGTACAGATAGTTTTGACTATACAGTTTGTAATAGTTATGGAGATTGTAGCACGGCAACGGTTACTATTTCGGTTTTACCGATAGTTGATACTAATGATGACTCTGTAGCAATAAATAGTAATGAGATTAGAGCTATTGATACTTGGCAAATTAATGATAATGATTTGCCAGCTACAGGAACGTTTAGTGTAACCCAACCTAACAATGGTTCGGTAACAGTTGATGATAATGGTACGCCGAATAATCCAACTGATGATATACCAACATATTTTCCAAATAATAATTATATAGGAATAGATGCTTTTGATTATACAGTTTGTGATGCATTAGGTAATTGTAGCACATCGACCATTACTATTTTAATTAATCCGTTAGGTGTCGATATAGATAGCGATGATGATGGTATTGTTGACAGTTTTGAAGATTTAAATTTAGATGGCGATAATGATCCGTCAACGGATCCAACAGATTCTGATGGTGACGGTTTCCCAGACTACTTAGATATTGATAGTGATGGTGACGGTATACCAGACAATGTTGAAGCTCAAGCTACAGCAGAATATATAGCTCCTTCAGGCATTGATTCAAATAACAATGGTTTGGATGATGCTTATGAAACAAACGGTTTAATGGGAATATTCCCTGTAGATACCGATGGCGACAATCTTCCTGATTATTTAGATGAAGACAGTGATAATGATAATATTCTTGACGAAATAGAAGGCCATGATTTTAACCAAGATGGTATTGCAGATGTTGTAAGAATAGGATCTGATAAAGATAATGATGGTCTAGATGACGGATTTGAAGGTTCTATTTCTGTAGACATAGATGTGAACGACGAAATTGATAATCCCTATGCACAACTTCCAAATACTGATAACGATGAAGAATCTGATTATAGAGATACTGACGATGATGACGATGGCATAGAAACTGTTGATGAAGATGTGAATCTTAATAGTAATTATATTGATGATGACTCAGATGATGATGGTATTCCAAACTACTTAGATTCAGATTTAGGTCAGTTAGAAGAAGAAATTGAAGTTTTCAACGTTATTACACCTAACGGTGATGGTATTCATGATGAATTAAGAATATCAGGCTTAGAAAACTATCCTAACAATACATTAAAAATCTATAACAGATGGGGTGTATCAGTTTATAATACAAGAGCATATAATACAGAAGGGAATGTTTTTAATGGCACATCTGAAGGTAGGGTAACAATTGATGTTGACAGTAAATTGCCAGTAGGTACATATTTCTATATTCTAGATTATGAATTACCTAACGGGGAAACAAAATCACTTTCTGGTTACATATATATTAATAGATAAGAAGAATGTTGAAATCATATATAACCATAAATAAAATAAGCATTTTAAAACAGGTTTTCACTATCGTGACATTCTGTTATGGTGTATTTTCTTATGGCCAACAAGATGCACAATATACCCAGTATATGTATAATACGGTAAGTGTAAATCCTGGTTATGCCGGTTCAAGAGGGCATATAAGTATTGCTGCACTGCATCGGTCACAATGGGTAGGTTTAGATGGTGCGCCAAAAACACAAACTTTTAATGTTCATTCACCTATAGGATATAGAGGGCTAGGTTTAGGTTTGTCAATTGTAAATGATGAAATAGGACCGACCTCAGAAACTAATATTGACATAGATTTTTCATATACAATTTGGACATCGACAGAAGGTAGGTTAAGTTTTGGTCTTAAGACCAGTGCTAATTTGCTAGACATAAAATTTTCAGAATTAAATCAATATTCAACAGACCCAACTTTACAACAAGATATTGATAATAGGCTTTCGCCTAATATTGGTGCTGGAGTCTATTATCATACTAATAAATTTTATTTAGGATTATCAGTGCCGCGTTTCTTGGAGACATCACATTTTCAAGAGACTAATTTATCAACTGCAAAAGAGCAAATGAATTTATATCTAATAACTGGGTACGTTTGGGATTTGAATGAATTTGTAAAATTTAAACCAACAATACTTACTAAGGTGGTATTAGGAGCACCTGTGCAATTAGATTTATCAGCAAATTTTATGTTAAATGATAAATTTATTATTGGAGCAGGCTACAGATGGGATGCTGCAATTAGTGGTATGGCCGGGTTTAATGTTTCAAATAAATTTTTAATCGGTATTGCCTATGATAAAGAAACGACAGAGCTGGGTAATGCAGCCTTTAATGACGGTTCTTTTGAAGTGATTTTCAGATATGACTTTATATCTACTAAAAATAATTTGAAATCTCCACGATTCTTCTAGATTGGTCTATTAACGTATTATTATATGTTCTACTTTTCGTAGAATAAGTTAAACGCCTTATTTTTACCTAATGAAGGAAGAAGAGGTAATTCTTGTAAATCAAGAAAACGAACAGATAGGTACCATGCCTAAAATGGAAGCTCATGAAAAAGCTTTGCTTCACAGGGCATTTTCAGTTTTTATTGTAAATGACGAGGGTGAAATAATGTTGCAGCAACGTGCGGCATCAAAATATCATTCACCTTTATTATGGACTAACACATGTTGTAGTCACCAAAGGGTAGGGGAATCGAATTTAGATGCTGGTAAGCGAAGACTTCAAGAAGAAATGGGCTTTGAGGCAGAATTAAAAGAACTTTTCTCCTTTATATATAAAGCTCCGTTCGATAATGGTTTAACCGAACATGAATATGATCATGTGATGATAGGGAATTTTAATACGAAGCCTAAAATTAACCCCGAAGAGGTTGAGGCTTGGAAATGGATGTCACCAGAATTGGTTAAGAAAGACATTGCCGATAACCCAAAGGAATATACGGTTTGGTTCAAAATTATTTTTGAAAAATTCTACCAACATTTATTTAATACAGCAGAGAACAATGAAGGTTAAGGTTAGTAGAAAAGCACATTTTAATGCGGCTCATCGGTTGTATAAAAAAGAATGGGATGACGCAAAAAACACCGATATTTTTGGTAAATGCAACAATCCAAATTTTCATGGGCACAACTATGAATTAATAGTAAGTGTTACAGGTGAGATTGATTCAGAAACAGGTTTTGTTATGGATATGAAGGAGTTAAAGGATTTAATCAAGCAAGAGATTGAAGATTACCTCGACCATAAAAATCTTAATATAGAAGTAGAGGAGTTTAATAATTTAAATCCAACGGCCGAAAATATTGCTGTGATTATTTGGAAAAGGTTGAGACCCCATATTTCTTCTTCAAATGAATTAGAAATAGTTCTTTTTGAAACACCTAGAAATTTTGTAACATTTTCGGGATAATCTTTTTGTCATATAATGTAAGAAAATTCTTTATTTAACGTTATTGTTTTAAGATTTTTAAAATTTAAATTATGACCCTATATCCGCTTAAATTCAGACCGATTCTTAAAGAAAGACTCTGGGGTGGCACAAAACTTAAAGAAGTATTAGGTAAACCAATTGAGAGCGATATTACTGGCGAGAGTTGGGAGTTATCTACTGTTAAAGGAGATATTTCTGTAATTGTAAATGGCAGCTTAGAAGGTAAATCACTACAAGAATTAATTGAATCTAATGGTGAAGAGCTATTAGGTAAAAGTGTCGTAGAAAGGTTTGGGAAAGAATTTCCGATATTAATTAAGTTTATTGATGCCAAGCAAGATTTGTCGATACAATTACATCCTAATGATGAATTGGCAAAAGAACGTCATGATTCTTTTGGTAAAACAGAAATGTGGTATATAATGGATGCTGACCCAAAAGCAGAATTGATTGTAGGGTTCAACAAAGATGTCACTAAAGAAGAATATGCTGAAAGTATTGATAATGATACACTATTGGATCTTCTTAATTATGAACAAGTTAAAGAAGGAGATACGTTTTTTATAAATACTGGAAAAATTCACGCAATTGGAGCAGGAGTGATGTTGGCAGAGATTCAACAGACTTCAGATGTAACTTACCGCGTATTTGATTTTAATCGTAAAGACAAAGAAGGTAATCTTCGAGAATTGCATACAGAGCTTGCGCTTGATGCGGTAGATTATAAAAAGAAAGATGATTTTAAGGTTTCTTATAGCCAAGACTTAAATAAAGTCAGTGAAATGGTTGACTGTCCTTATTTTAAAACAAATTTCATTCAATTAACAGAAAACCTTGAGTTGGATATTACTAAACGTGATTCTTTTACCATATTTATGTGTGTTGGTGGCGAAGTGGTAATAAAAACATCGGAGGGTGAAGTATTGATTAAAAATGGTGAAACAGCACTATTACCAGCTATTACCAAAAAGATTTCATTGCAATCTAAGGGAGCTAAACTTCTAGAAGTGACTATTTAGAGCATAATTTACTCTTCAGCAACTCAAATATTGTATTTTTGCAAAAAAATAATTAGTAATGGCAAGTATAAAAAATTTAAAGAAAGATATTAATAATGTTCTTGGTGACATTATAGAAGGTGTTTATATAGTAGATGCTGCAAACGGAAAGAACAATTCTAAAGAAGGTTCAGCTATTATTGATGAGGCTATTTCGAATTTTGATGAACTTATCGTTAAGGTTAACGAAAGTAAAGTTGAAAATAAGAAGGCTCATTTCAATGAAGTAAGAAATGATTTGGAAACTAAAGCTAATAAATTAGTAGAAAAACTAAACAAGTTAGCTTAATTTAAAGTTTCGATTTTAGATTAATAAAAAAAGCATCCTAATTATAGGATGCTTTTTTATTTTCTAACTGTTTTGTTAATAATATTATTTCTTTTTCAACAGTAAAGCCAACTCCTCACCATATTTTGAGTTCGCTACTTCTGGTGAAAGAACACTATATATAGAATCTAAATATTTGACATTGGCATCTGGTATTTCTTTTAAAGCAATATAAGGTGCTACGAATGAATTTTTATTGTTGAGTGCAAAGTTGATAGCAAATGCATAACCTCTTTGTAAATTTCTATTACTGATATTTTCTAAAGAATCGATACTTACTTGAGATAGTTGATTTTCAGGTTGTGAAGCCTTCATCATGATTTCAATATTTTTCTTATTGATGCCAGACATAGTCATTCTATACTCCTCTAATTTTTCATGGCTTTTAGACCCAGAAATTTTTGCGGTAGTATCAAAAGTATTCCAATCTGTATTGATAGTAATTGTACCAGGTTCGGCAAAAAAAGTGATTCGGTCATTTATGTCATTGTTATCTTTCTTTTTCAAGTATAGATAATAAATTTCGGGACTTTCTAATTTACTCTTAAAAGTAAAATTACCATCACCATTTATTGCTAAGGAGTCAACAGTAACTAAAACAGAATCAGGCACATGTTGTAAATAAAGCATACCTTTTTTTAGGCCTTTAACTTTACCAGTTACAATTAATGTTTCTTCTGCGTTATCGCCACAAGAACTTAATACTAGCATAGAAACTAAAACAACTATTAATCTTTTCATTCGTATAATTTAGGCCGCAAATATCTATAAATTTTAATAGAAATGATTGGCTACTTTTAATTTGTTATTAAAAAAGTGGTTATTATAATTTTGAGGCAACCTCCATTAAATAAGCACAAAGTAATGCCCCACCAGTACCGACAACATAACCTAAAACGGCTAATAGCACACCAACAGAAGTTAATGAAGGATGAAATTCAGCAGCCACTACTGGAGCGGAAGCGGCCCCACCAACATTAGCTTGGCTACCTACTGCTAAAAAGAAATAAGGTGCTTTAATCAATTTCGCTACTAAAATCATGAGTGCGGCATGTATGGTTATCCAAATAAAACCTACTGCAATTAAGCCAGGATTTTCAAGAACCTTTCCTAAATCCATTTTCATGCCTATGGTAGCAACCAAAATATAAATGAACATTCCGCCAATTTTACTAGCACCTGCACCTTCATAATTTTTGGCTTTGGTAAAAGAGAGCGCAATACCCAAACCAGTTGCAATAACTACCATCCAAAAGAAGCTAGAGCCTAAGAAAGATAGAAAACTTTTTTGGTTGCTAACAGCGTCAAAATTACGAGTTAAAAACGTACTTATTTCATCTCCAAAGAAATGGGAAATACCAACGGCGGTAAATGCTAAAGAAAGCATAATCATATAATCGCTTAAGGTTGGTACACGTGTGATTTTTTCAGTAAACTCGGTTACTTTTATTCTTAAGGTTTCAATAGCTGAAGTATCGGCTTTTAACCATTTGTCAATTTGTTTTGTTTTACCTACTCCTAATAAAACTATTGCCATCCAAACATTGGCCACAACGATATCTATCAATACCATACCACCATACTTTTCAGGATTGTATTGAAAAATTTCGAGCATTGCGGCTTGGTTAGCTCCGCCACCAATCCAACTACCGGCAATGGTAGAAAGACCTCTCCAAATTGCGTCAAAATCATTTCCACCTACGGTATCAGGGGAAAATATGGAAACTATAAGGATAGCAATAGGACCGCCAATAATAATACCGGCACTGCCTGTTAAGAACATTATGATGGCTTTAGAGCCTAAATTGGATATCGCTTTTATATCTATGCTCAATGTCATTAAAACCAAAGCAGCTGGCAGTAAATATCTACTTGCCATAAAATATAAGTTTGAAATTTCATCTGAAATTATACCGGTACTGGTAAGAATAGCAGGTAATAAATAGCACATAAGCACTGCAGGTACTATAGAATAGAACTTGCTCCAAAAACCGGTTTTTAAGTTAGAGGTATAAAAAATAAAACCTAAACAAAGTGTTAGCAATCCAAAGACTACAGTATCATTACTAATTAACGGTTGAGCGAGTAGGTTGTGCATAACTGTTTTGGTGGTTGCTATTTTCAAATATACTTAATTAACCAAGTGTTCTTCAATAAAATGAGCAACGCCGTCATCAGTGTTTTTTAAAGTAACGTAATTAGAAATAGCTTTAACTTCTTCTCGAGCATTTTCTACAGCAACACTACAGCCAACATTTTCAAGCATTTCAATATCATTATAGTTGTCACCAAAAGCAATAATATCCTCTAATGAATCATTACTGTCCATTAATAATTTTATGGCTGAGAGTTTTGAAACAGATATTGGAGCAATCTCGATTAATGTGTCGTTAGAACGATAAAGATTTAGCTGAACGCTAAATTTTTCTTTAAGCAGTGGCATTAATATATCTGCACTCTCTTTAGTACACATTAACATGATTTTATGCGCACCAATGTTTCTTTGTTCCCAATTCGATAAAGTAGTGGAAGTTGATTCAAATGTGGGTGTTGATTTTGTGTATTTAGTTTCTTTTTCAACCCTAATAGAAGGTTGAGGAACATACCATTCATTATAGTAATAAAGTCCTAAATCAGCTTCTAAATCACTACAGAGATTATAGATTTTTTTTAATATATTAACAGGAATAATTACGGATGCTAATTCTTGTTGACCCGATAGAACAAGTGCGCCATTATAGCATATGATAGTTTCATTCGTGATGCCTAAACTTTCTTGAATATATCTCATTCCACTTGGCATTCTTGCCGATACCAAAATAATACGTGTGTCATTCTTAATCTTGCTAATCTGTTCGATGGCGTATTTTGAAACATTGCTTTTAGTTGAAAGTAATGTTCCATCTAAATCAGAACATAATATTTTATATTTCATTTTAGATATTTAACCAATAAGTAAACTTGAGATTTATCGACCTATATTTTGGTTCAAATGAATTCACGAAATAATTATCATTATACACTATGAACAAATCTGACAAAGGTGCAAAACGCCATTGTAATCTAGAATTGAAACCAAGGTTATCACGTTGGTTGCTATATTGAATTAAGGTGGACCAAAATATAGATTTGCTAAAAGTAAGGTCTATTTTAGGACTTATAAGCCATATATCTGCGCTAGGGTATGGGTCTGGTAAAGTTATTTGGTCATAATTCAACAATATGGATACAAAAGCCTTGGGTTGAATTCGTAAGGTCATTTTAGTTTCTAATGAAACTCTATCTCCATTAAAAAAACGACCTAAGGTTGTTTCTGCACTGTAGGAGAAAATTTTACGCATATCAGATTGATAATTTGCTCTAACATTATTGTAATGGTAACCTTTATCTCCCGGTATGGGAGTGGCTTCTTCAGTATTCGTTGGATCAAAGGAATCAAATAAGTAGGTGTAGTTATTAGACATTCCTATTTCAGCCTGAGATTGGTTATTAAAATTAAAGGACCAGGCACTTCTAAATTCATAATCTGTATTCTGGAAATTATTTTTTGGGCTCCAAATAAATATGGGGAATATTTCAAATCCATGATTTTGAATAGGACCATTTTTAGGCCAAAAGACACGTTGTGCACTAAATATCCCCTTAAATATATCGGTTCTACGCACAAATCCTAAATCCGATGAAAAATCTTCATTCACATAGACCGCCTTACTATAAAAGTTATAGTTTCTGGCATTATAACGCATATTCATTCCGCTTGCCATATTACCCTCACTATCATCTGGGCTAAATGATTTGTGGGCAAAGAACTTACCGTTCCATCGGTTTTGTTTTGAGGCTAAATTATAGTCAAGACCTAAAACTCTATTATATTCATCTTCTCGATTAACAAAGTCATATTCCTTAAAAGATTGTTTGTTTATGAAAAACATACCAACATTGGATCTAGAAAAGACCCTCTGCTGTAATGCAATCATAGTATTATTGTTAGATGCAATTTCATTTATGCGGTCTTCAGCAGTTTGAATATTGAGTAGGCCTACACGTAAATCTTTTGTGATTTTACCACTCAGCCTTATACCGCCAATAATTTTATTTTCAATGGTGTTGCCTGCGGTGTCTTCGGCGATTCCAATACGCCTAGAGAAAAAGGGGTTAGCATCTCGTTGATCACCAAAGCCTGCAAAAAGGTCATTATTATCAATAAAAAATTGCCTTTTTTCGGGTAAAGAGACTTCAAATCGGGTTAGGTTCGTTACTTGATCGTCTGCCTCTACTTGTGAAAAATCGGGATTTACCGTAATGTCTAGGTTAAGGCTGTTGCCTACTGATACCTTTACATCTCCTCCAAAATTAAAATCGTTTAAACTTTCATTATTGGTAAAATCTTTTTGTGAAAGTGTATTGATATAGGGTATAATGGCTAGCGGAGTCCTTGATTTACCCAAAGGCTTTTCAAAAATCATATCTCCCATAAAAGCCAGATTATAAATCAATTGGTTTTGTGGAATTCTTGTCCAAGTACTGCGTTCATTAGATTGGGTATCTACCCTGTAACTATTAAATCGCCATTTTGTGGAGCCTTCCTCAAATTTCAATGAAGTAAAAGGGATAATCATTTCTGCAGTAAAATAACCATCATACATCTTGGCATCACCTTTCCATTTTACATCCCAAGAAAGATTAAAATCACGCCGATCTCCCCCTCCGTTTGAAATTAGGGCTTCTCTACGAACTCCATAAGGATTAATGCCAAATAAAAATGCATTTGTGCCATCATTGAAAGTGTCAAATACCAATGAAAAACTGTCGCTTCCGCTTCCTCTGAAATCTCGTTTTAAAGATTGTAGTGAATAGTTCTTGCCTACAGAACTTGCCTTAATAGCGATATAAAGGTTTTTGTCGTCATAAAGCATCTTAATTTCTGATTGCTCTCTTGCCTGTATAGAATCTAAAGGGAAATATTCCCAAAATTCATTTGCACTTTCTGCAAATTTCCAAATAGGTTCGTCTAACGCACCATCAGCAATAATACTCTCCTCAATGTATTTTACGGTAAAGGATTTAACCTCCTCTTGACAAAAAATAATTAATGAGAAAAATGAGAATATAAAACTAAGGGACACTTTTTTCATAATGTAGTTCTCTTTAAAATTATCATAATCTCTTGGGTAGTTTTATAATTATATATTCAACCAATACGTGAATTTTAGATTTAAAGATCGATACTTTGGTTCAAATGAATTCACAAAATAGTTGTCATTATACACAATGAACAAATCAGATAAAGGAGCAAAACGCCATTGTAGTCTAGAATTGACACCAAGATTATCGCGTTGGTTGCTGTATTGAACCAATGTTGACCAAAACACCGATTTACTGAATGTAACATCTATTTTAGGGCTAATCAGCCAAATGTCTGCGCTAGAGTATGGTGCAGGTAAGGTGATTTTATCGTAGTTCATAGCCAAAGATAAAAACACCTTGGGTTGGAACCTTAGAAACATTTGTCCTTCTATAGAAAAGCGGTCACCATTAAAGAAACTCCCCATTTCTGGTTGAATAGCATATGCAAACCTTTTTCTACTATCAGATTTATATTCTAAGGAAATGCTATTGTAATAATATCCTAATTCACCTGGTAAGGGTATTGCTCCATCAATATTGGTCGGGTCAAACTTATCAAAAAGATAGGTGTAAGAATTATTATATTTCACATTAATTTCTGATAGATCTGTGAATTTAGATTCCCAAGAACTCATTAATTCACGGTCAGTGTTTTGGAACTCATTATCAGGACTCCAGGTAATGATTGGGAAAAATTTAAAACTATGGGTTTGCAAGGCACTATCCTCTGGCCAAAAAATACGCTCGAACATTGTAGCCGTTTTAATAATATCAGTTCTACGAATAAAGCCAAGATCAGATCTAAAATCGTCCCCTACGTAAGCTATGTCTTCAAAAAAGTTCCAATTTCTAGAATTATATTGAAGAAAGGCACCAGATGAATAGTCTTTGTTACCTGAATTGTGAGCAAAAGATTTATGAAGATAGAATTTACCGTTCCAGACATTATTGTCTGAAATAAGGTTGTAGTCTATACCTGCAACCCTATTATAACGGTCTTCAGGGTCTTGAAATTCATAATCCTTAAAAGTTTCTCTATTGATAAGGAACATGCCAATATTAGAACGGCCAAATACAGTTTGCTGTAAAGCAAGCATAGTATTGTTATTTGAAGCAATGTTTAAGTCAAGATCTTCAGCCGTTTGTAGGTTCAAGAATCCTAATCTAAGTGATTTGTTCACCTTTCCACTTAAACGAACACCTCCAATAATTTTGTTTTCTATTGAATTATCGGCAGTATCCTTGGCAATACCAATTCTTCGAGAAAAGAAAGGATTTGCATCTCTCCCCCCTCCAAAACTTCCGAACAGGTCACTGTTATCGACAAAAAATTGCCTTTTTTCGGGTAGTGATACTTCAAAACGAGTTAGGTTGGTTACTTGGTCATCTACTTCTACTTGAGAAAAATCTGGATTTACAGTTATATCTAAATTCATACTATTACCAATAGGAATTTTGACATCTCCACCAACCTTAATATTGGTAGTAGGTTCGTTCAATTCAAAGTCCTTCTGAGTAATCACGTTAACATAAGGAATGAAGGCTAGGGGAGTTCTGTATTTACCTAAAGGTTTTTTAAAAACCATATCACCCATAAAGGTTAAACCATAAATATTTTGATTTTGTGGAATATTCATCCAAGTACTATTCTCATTAGATTGGGTGTCAAATCGATAGCTGTTGAATCTCCATTTGGTTTCACCTTCCTTAAATTTGAAGGCGGTTAATGGGATTACCATTTCAGAGGTATAATAATCGTCATAAATCTTAGAATCACCTCTCCATTTAACATCCCATGAAATGGTAAAGCCATTTAAATTTAATCCACCACCAGAAACTAAACCTTCACGTCTTACGCCATAAGGATTAATTCCAAATAGAAAAGCATTATTACCATCATTGAAGGTGTCGAAGAGTAAAGTTATATTATCGCTATTACCTGCTCTAAAATCTCTTTTTAAGGACTGTATTGAGTAATCTTTACCGGCAGTGTAAACAGTTATACCGATGTAAAGGTTATCATCATCATATAACATTTTTATTTCGGTCTGCTTTTTGGCTTGTATCGAATCTAATGGAAAATATTCCCAGAATTCATTGGCTGAATCAGCAGTTTCCCAATAGGGTTCATCAAGAATGCCATCTGGAACTATTGTTGCGTTAATCTGCTTTACAATAAAAGATTTATTGGTTGTTTGCGCGCTGCTAAAAAAGCAAAAAAGAAAAAGCACGAATGTGCTAACGTACTTGGCCATTATTGGTGGTAATTTGTTGGTTGACCAAATTTAAGTTTTTGTTTAGTTAAATAAATGCTAAACTTATTCTGCTTTGTTTTTTTTAGGCTCTCTTTTAGATTCTTTTAAGGTCTTCATTAGCATCCATTCAATTTGACCATTGGTACTACGAAACTCATCTGCAGCCCATTTTTCAATAGCCTGCAGCATCTCTTCATTTACCCGTAATGCAAAAGGTTTTTTCTTACTCATTTAGAAATTAAGTATTTAGGTTACCAAACTTAATAACAGTAATCATCTCTTAGTGATTCAAAGTACCTGTATTTACAATTGGTGTTACATCTTTATCTGAACAAAGCACAACCATAAGATTACTTACCATGGCAGATTTTCGTTCATCGTCTAAAGCTACCAAACCTTTTTTACTTAATTCTTCTAAAGCCATTTCTACCATGCTAACAGCCCCTTCAACTATTTTATGTCTTGCGGCTACAATGGCAGTAGCTTGTTGTCTTTTCAACATTGCGTTTGCTATTTCTTGAGCATATGCTAAATAGCCAATACGAGCTTCTAATACTTCTATGCCAGCCATTGATAGGCGTTCTTGAACTTCTTTCTCTAGTGCTTCACTTACTTCATTAACACTAGACCTAAGAGTGATGTCTTCCACTAGACCCTCATCGGCAAAATTGTCATAGGGGTACATACTTGCTAGTTTACGGACGGCAGCATCAGTTTGCACTCTAACAAAATTTTGATAATCATCAACATCAAAAGCAGCTTTATAGGTATCAGTCACTCGCCAGACTAAAATGGTGCTGATCATAATAGGGTTGCCTAATTTGTCATTAACCTTTAATCGTTCACTGTCGAAATTACTTGCCCTTAAAGAAATTCTCTTTTTAGTGTATAAGGGATTTACCCAGAACAGGCCATTTTCTTTAATTGTGCCTACGTATTTTCCAAATAAAAGTAAAACTCGTGAGCTATTTGGGTTAACTAGAACAAAGCCTGCGCACATAATTAATGCTGCAATTATCATAAAGGCACCAACATAAATTCTTAGAAGTGCAATTCCTCCAATTAATAAAACTAAAGCAACAAAAAGCATTACGTAGCCATTCTGTGCACTGTGGGTTTTTTCTACTTTCATAATTTATGATATTAAAATGATATCATAAATATATTAAAATAATTTTAAAAAAGGTGTATTTATTTTCTATTTTGAAATTTTAATATTATCCATTAAACTTTTTAGTCTTCTTTTTATTCGGATTCTTAAACAATCGCTTAAAGAATCCATCGCGCTTTATTGGGTCGCAATTCAAGGCATCTATAACGGAAGCTGAAGGTTTTGGAAAACTCCTTTTCGTGTACCTGTCAAAGTCTTTATTCTGATTTAGTTGTTTCATCCAAAGTCCGAACATAGGCAAAGCTGCATTTGCCCCTTGACCAATACTAGTGTTGCTAAAGCCGATTTCGTGTTGGTCAAGTCCAACCCAAGTTAAATGCACAAGGCTAGGGGTGAGTGCAACAAACCAAGCATCTTTGTTATTTTGGGTAGTTCCAGTTTTACCTGCCATGTCATTTTTGAGCCCGTACGTACTTCGTAATCTAGATGCTGTACCCGAATTAACAGTTGACTTCATCATTTCTATCATAATTTGTCCCGTCTCTTTTGAAAATGCAGCTTCAGAACTTAAATTTGATTTAAATTCCACCAAAACTGAATCTTTATTATCCGTAATACGCTTAATTAAAATTGGTTTTATGTGTTTACCTTTATTAGCATAACTAGTATATGCCTGTGCTAAGTCTAGAATTTTTATTTCTCCTGTTCCTAAAGCAATAGACGCTTCATTGGGTAGTTTTTCATCAATACCCATTTCTTTAGCCATCTTTAATACATTGTTAATGCCAGCTTTCTCCAAAACTTTCACGGCAATAGTATTAACTGAATTGCTCAAGCCTTCTTCCATTGAATAATTTAGGTACGCTTCATCTTTATCTCCAGAATTACCGGGCGACCATCCCTTTAAATTATCATATTCAACCTCTTCTGCAGAGAAATATGTACATGGGGCTACACCCTGTTCTAAAGCCGCAGTATATACGATAGGTTTAAAAGTAGAGCCTACTTGACGTTTACTTTGCGAGATATGGTCGTATTTGTACTGTTTAAAATTAATACCGCCAATCCAAACCAAGATATCTCCATTATTAGGGTCAATGGTCAAAGAGCCTGTATTTAAAAATTTAGTATAATGTTGAATACTGTCCATGGTACTTGCCGTTACCTCTTTATCACCTTGCCAATCTATAAAGTTTCTTTTTCTTTTGTCCTTCGTTAGACTATCTATAATTTGTTCATGTGATAAGTTGGCTTTTTGTAATTTTTTATAGGAAGATGTTCTCTTTGCTATTTTTTGCATCAATTTTTTATCCTTTATCCATGGAGCATTTTTACCATAACTCTTTTCGAAATCGTTTTGCAATTTAGTCATGTGCTCAATCATAACCTCTTCGGCTAATTTTTGCATTTTAAAGTTTAGGGAAGTATATATTTTGAGGCCAGAAGTATAAAGATTGTAATCGGAACTATTATTATTTTGGTCGGCAATCCATCGTAACATTTCTTTACGTACCTCTTCTCTGAAATAGGGAGCAATACCTGCATTATAATCAAATTCTCGATAGTCAAGGTTAAGTTCTTCTTGGGTAAACCGATATACTTGTTCCTCTGTAATATAGTTGTTGCCATACATAGCACGTAAAACTAAATTACGTCTACTAAGGCTTCTTTCAGGAAACAATCTAGGGTTATAACCATAGGTAGCCTTTAACATACCCACAAGTGTAGAAGCTTGTGCTGTTGAAATATCTTTAGTACGTGTGTTATAGAATTTTAATGCGGCACTTTCAATACCGAAAGTATTATCCCCAAAAGATACCGTGTTGAGGTAATTGGTTAATATTTCGTCTTTACTGAAAATTTTCTCTAGTCTTTTAGCGATAATCATTTCTTTAACCTTATCGACTACTATATTGGTTTTGTTCCTTTCTTTTCTAGGATAAAGATTTTTAGCGAGCTGCTGAGTCAATGTGCTGCCTCCACCAGCGGAATCATCACTCATGAGAATGGTTTTGAACCCCACCCGAATCAAACTTTTAAAATCTATGCCTGAGTGGTCATAAAAACGTTCATCTTCAATTGATATCAAAGCCTGTTTCAAATGATCAGGAAATTCTTCGAAAGCAACAGGTTGTCGGTCATACAGGTAATATTTGCCAATAAGAACACTATCAGCAGTAAATACTTCTGATGCCATTTGATATTGAAAATTGGAAAGTTCCTTTTTAGATGGAATTTTTCCCCAAAGTCCCAAATTGATACTTAGTATGAAAAGTAAAAAAAAAGCACATAGCCCAAGAATTCCTAAGCCAATAACTTTTAGAATAGAAAGTTTTCGTTTTGATGTTTTGGTTCTCTTTATCTTCATGCTTGCAAGTTCTAATATAAATTTAACCTTACCGAAGTTTTAACAATACCTTAAAGTATGAAATCCTATTTTTGGGCAAAATTTTAAGCATGAAGAATATTTTAGTCTTGTTAGTACTTGTAACTAACCTAACTTTTGCAAATGATCTAGTTTGGTCTAAAACAGGCCATAGGGTTGTTGGTGAAGTTGCGGAGCAACATCTAAGTAAAAAAGCAAAGCGTGCAATTGCAGATTTGTTAGATGGTAAAAGTTTGGCAGCTGTGGCCAATTTTGGTGATGAAATAAAGGCAGATCGTGCGTATAGTAAATTCAGTGCTTGGCATTATGTGAATATTCCTTTCGATAAAACCTATGCTGAAATAGAGCCAAACGAATATGGAGATTTAGTGCAAGGTATAAATACCTGTATTGAAATTATTAAAGATGTAAACAGTACAAAAGAGGATAAAGCTTTCTACTTGAAATTTTTAGTTCATCTTATCGGTGATCTACACCAACCAATGCATGTTGGTAGGGCAGAGGACAAGGGTGGTAATGATATTCAATTACAATGGTTCGGCGACGGCACTAACTTGCATAGAGTATGGGATTCAAATATGATTACTGATAATAGTATGAGTTTTACAGAACTTGCATTCGAATATCCAGAAATGAGCAAGCAACAAATTAATTATTTACAAGATGGCACTTTATTAGATTGGGTAGAAGAGTCGCACCAATTGGCTGAAAAGGTTTATGGGTCTGTAGAACCTGGTGAAAAATTAGGATATAGATATAGTTATGACTGGTGGAATACAGTAGCCGACCAATTACAAAAAGGAGGTATACGACTTGCAGCGGTTTTGAATGAAACGTTTAAATAGGTTGTACATACAGCCTATCTTTTTGAGACTTTATTTCCACTAATACTCCGTTGTCTTGAACATCTAAAACGGTCAATTTCATTGGTTCTTAATTTGGCGTGTTTGGTAGCACGGCCTTGAACTCGTTTGCGCCACATTCGAAAACTACTAGGTTTCATTTCACGGCGCATCACCTCAATAGTTTCTTGTTCAGTAATACCGAATTGAAAAGTAATTGCTTCAAAAGGTGTACGATCCTCCCAAGCCATTTCAATAATACGGTCTAATTCTCTTTCTGTAAATTCTTTTATCATAGTCTTGTAAAGGTACTAAGTAGCTGTTATTTGACAGAATTGAGCGTTTAACTTTAAGTAATATTTAATAATTCTATTAGGTAGATGGATATGTTCATTAATAGAGTGTATAGTTTATAGATACGATATAATAATTAAATTTAGGTTAGCGAATTATAGTTCTATCCGGTAATTCTAAATGGGCTGTATCGATAAAAAAGAATTGAAATTACATTAAAACCGTTTTTAATTCATTTCTGTATTCTGACGGATTTTGCCCTGTAAATGCTTTAAACGATTTGTTGAAGTGCGAAAAGTTGTTAAATCCGCATTCGAAACAAACCTCAGTAATACTCATTGGTTTTTCTGCTAATAATTTAGAAGCGTGAACCAATCGATATTCATTAACAAATTGTATAAATGTCTTATTCGTTATTTTTTTGAAGTACCTACAGAACGATGGTATGGTCATACTTACCATAGAAGATATTTCTTCGAGAGTTAGTTCTTCTTTAAAATTATTCTTAACATGATTGAATACGATATTAATACGGTCATTATCCTTAACATCGGTAGTAAATGAAAACCCTTCTGCGTTTAACAAACGCATGTCTTCAGAATTACCTAGTTCGTTTAATATATTAAGTATAGATAGTAGTCTTTGAAAATCAGTCTGATATTCTAACACCTCTATTTTGTCTCCTATTTTTCGTTTTGTCTTACCAGAAAAGGCTATTCCACCGCTAGCACTATTAAATAAGCTTTCAATTTTCTTCATTTCTGGAAGTTTAAAGAAATCTGGTCCTAAGAAATCTAATTTCAACTGCACAACTGTTTCACTTGTATTGCCGGTAAGGGCATCGGTAAAACCGCAATGAGGAAGATTACTACCTATAAGTATAAGATCTCCATTAGTATAATAGGATACATGACTACCAATTTGCCGTTTACCAGAGCCACCATTAACGTAAACCAATTCTAATTCAGGGTGGTAGTGCCATAAATTGTTTTTGTTCAATTTATGCTCATCAAATTTTTGATATGTAAATGAATGACCAAAATCTGGCTCAATGGCTTCAAAAGTAGGTTTCTGTTTTACCATGCTATTTTATGTTTACTAGTATAAAATTAAATGATCCTTTATAGGATGGTCTCTGTAAAATTAACTAAAATGTGTGTAATCTTATCTTATGTGCTATTAAACTTGCATAAAGAGGTTAAAATAGCATATAAATAAGAAAAATTTGATGTAGTGAGGGCTAGATATCGACTGTATGTTTGCAGTATAAATTATCATTAACCCTTAAAATAATTTATTATGAAAAACCTAGTAAAATTCACAACAGTAGTAGCCTTTATGTTCGCTACAGTAGCAGGCATGGCAAGAGAGCCTAAATTGAATTTATTATCTGTGGGAAAAGCCAAAAGTGTGGTTTTAACTATGGATGCTTCTTCTAAAGGTGTACAGGTAATTTTAAAAGATGCAGACTTGAATGTTATATATTCTGAGAAAATGTCTGAAGGTCAATTTAGCAAAAAATTAAATCTTAAAGATTTGAATGATGGTGTCTATTACCTTTCAGCTGACGATAACTTCAAAAGCTATTCATATACTATTGTCTTAAGTAACAATACTATGAATGTTGTAGAAACTGCTGAAGACATTAAGCCTTTCTTTAGAAAGACTAGCAATATGATTTATTTGAACTACTTAAACTTGGATAAAGCAAAGTTGTCTATTAAAATATTTGATGCTGAAAGTAGAACAGTATTTACACAAGAAGTGACTGACGAAATGATTGTTGAAAAAGCATTCAATTTCGCAGATGCTTTCCCTGGTACATATACAGTAACGGTTAAGTCTGAAGGCAAAACGTATACTGAAGATTTTGTTGTTAATTAAGTTGATTTAAGTTGATTTCATTAAAAGGGGACGGGAGCGTCCCCTTTTTATTTGTTTAAATATTTAGGTAATAAAAAGCCCAGTACATAAGAACAAACTGCAAGGGTAGCCTTAATAAAAGTATCCATCTAGGAAAACCTGCACCAGCCTTTTTGCTTGACAACATATAAAAATGAACTAATAAGAAAACGGAAAGCATAGTTATGATTCCGTAAAGAGACATATCTTTTGTGAACCTAAAAAATAGCCCAACACCAAGTATTATTTCTACCAAACCACTTAAAAGTACTAATGGTTTGTGAAAAGGTAGGTACCGTGGCATAATTCTTAAATATACCTTTGGTTTTATAAAATGCATGATGCCTGCAATGATATACATTGCTCCCATCAAATATAAATGCCAAGGATAAGTCATATGTAGAAGTCGATAAATTATTTATTTAAGACTTTGTATTTGCATTAATCCAATTCATCATTTTATCTTCTAAAATAGCTAAGGGAACACAACCAGCTTCAAGAATTTTCTCATGAAATAGTTTTATGTCGAATTCCTTACCAAAATTAGCTTCTGCTTTAGCACGAAGCTCCAAAATTTTAAGTTGTCCTATTTTATATGATAATGCCTGACCTGGGTTTGCCATGTAGCGTTCAATTTCTGCGGTAATAGCAGCTTCTGATTCCGCCTCATTATCTAAAGAATATTGAATAGCTTTTTCCCTAGACCATCCTTTAGAATGTATTCCGGTATCTACAACCAAACGAACTGCTCTATGCATTTCTGCGCCTAGCATACCAAAGTTTTGATATGGGTCTTGGTATAGACCTAATTCTTTTCCCAAAGACTCGGTGTATAAAGCCCAACCTTCACCATAAGCACTATACCATAACGTTTTTCTGAATTGAGGTAAATCTTCGTTCTCTTGGGTCAATGAAATTTGAAAATGATGACCTGGAATAGCTTCATGCAAAAATAAATCTTCATCAGAATAGATGTTATATAACGATACATCTGGGATAGGAACATAAAAAATACCAGGTCGAGTACCATCTAAAGAACCAGGATTATATTCCGCACTTGCTGACGCTTCTCTAAAAGCTTCTGTACGTCTTACTTCAAATGGAGTTTTAGGCTGCTTACTGAATAAAGCATTTATTTTGGGTGTCATTTTTTTATAAATGTCATTGAAGTTGTCGATGACTTGTTGAGGGTCGGTAAAAGGCATCAATTCTTTTTTAGTACGAACCTCTTTAAAAAATTCTTTCAGATTGCCGGTGAAACCGACTTCCTTCTTGACTTTTTCCATTTCAGAACTGAGTCTGGCAACTTCATTTAATCCTATTTCATGAATCTCTGATGCGGTTAATGCCGTAGTGGTGTATAATTTTATTTGATGGGCATAATAGGCATCACCATTTGGTATGTCTTGTATTCCACTAGATTCACGACCAGCATTCATATATTCATTAGCCATGAAATCATGAAGCTCTTTATAAGTTGGTACAATTTTATTGGTAATAAGAGTGGTATAATTAGAAGTTAACCTTGCTTGATCGCTCTCAGTAAATTCACTTGGAAAATTATAAATGGGCGAGTAAAATAAATTCGATTGCAATTCTGCATCGACAACACTAGCCAGCTGAGGTAATACCTTTTTAATCAAAGATTTTGGCAACACATTTTTTGCCATAATGCCAGCTTCCATTTTTGACTTAGCAGACTTTAGCCATACCACGTAATCATCTAAACGTTCTAGCCAATTATCGTAATCCTCTACAGTTTTAAAAGGTTGTGCGCTACTTCCGCCAGCTAATTGGCCAATCATTAAATTCATAGACCACATTTGGTCAATGGGCGTATAGTTTTCAAATGCTAAACCTTCTAAGTTTATTTCACATTCCCATTTTAAAATGGCAAATGACATTTGCTCACTTTCTGAAAGTTTAGCTTTTTCAAATTTCTTCGATTTCGCTAAGTAAGTGATGTAGTAGTTTTTTAATTCTTTCTTATAGTCTGCAGAAAGAAAATTGGGTAAGGTGTCATTGTATCTATAATCGCCTTGAGAAGTAGCGTTTAAAGGGTTTAGTCTTAATCCGTCTTCGTGATAGTGTGCTAGTAATGTAATGAAACCAACATTATGCATAGTCGGGTTCGTAGTTATTTCTTTACTAATGTTTATTTGTGCTTCAGTATTTAGCCCAAAAATTAGAGTGCATACAATTAGTACTTTTTTCATTAAAATGTATTGTTATAAATTTAAGATAGGTATTTCTTGAATCTGTCTTTTTTATATTGCGGTACAGATTCATTGGTCATAAATAGGGTTAGAAGTTCTCGTGGTTTCTCTTTTAAAAACATCAATTCATAAAACTGTTGAACCGTAAGAGAATTTGAAGACCTCTCAGTTAAAACTAATGTGTCTCCTTTATTTACAGTGCCTTCTTCAAGTATTTTAACATACGTGCCTGGGTGATTATGATCGATAAATTCTTTGAGGATATTTTGAGTTCCGAAGCGTATTCCCAGCTTATAACATGGTTCTCGTGGTTGAGAAACTTGAACTAGGGCGCCTCCGATTTTGTAAATATCACCTACACGAATTTCAAATTCATCAAGGCCTTCAATGGTCAAGTTTTCTCCGAACATACCCCAATCCCATTTCAAGTCGGGGTATATACCTTTCCAATAGCTATAATAATCAGCAGAAAAAAGATAGCAAGCTTTGTTTGTTCCACCATGGTGAACACGGTCTATAATAGTATCATCTTTAACATCATTACGTCCTAAAAATAAGCCTTTAGGTGTTGGGTATTTGAAGATGCCAGTTTGCTCTGTTGTGCCGTTCCATTCAAAAGTTACGGGGTCTCCTATGTTAGTTGAAATTACCTTCATATGGTGAAGATAAAAAAAGCACAAATATTTATGGTAATATGATTAACCAATCTTTTAGCTCTAAAAAGGAATGGGTTGAATTTTTCCAAATCAATGGAATATTGTTTTAGTATTATGATTTAGTAATCTGTGTTTATCATTTTTCTATATTTACGTAGATGGCATTTTTAACATTTATACTTTTTACAGGTTTTGTTGCCTTTTATGCAACTTGGAAATTACGTAAAGATAAACTTAACACTCAAGATGGTTATTTTTTAGGAGGTAGGTCATTAACAGGTATCGTTATTGCAGGATCTCTATTGTTAACCAATATATCGACAGAGCATTTAGTGGGTATGAATGGTTCTGCTTATAAAAACGGTGCTATAATTATAGCTTGGGAAGTGACCTCTGCTTTAGCTTTAGTAATAGGCGCTTTATATTTTGCGCCTAAGTACTTGAAAATGGGATTGACTACAATACCTGAGTATTTAGAAAAACGTTTCGATGGATTAACCCGAACACTTGTAGCGTTATTATTAATTATATCTTTTGTTGCTACACTATTGCCAATAGTTCTTTATACAGGGGCCTTAAATATTGAGGCGATTTTTGAAATTTCCAGTTTATTAGAAGTTAGCCAAGAACAGGGCATATTTATTACCATTTTAATTGTGGGTATTTTAGGCGCGATATATGCCATATTTGGAGGGCTAAAAATGGTTGCTTATACTGATACAATAAATGGATTCGGACTTTTGGTAGCAGGTTTGTTAGTGCCGATTTTGGCATTGTTAAGTATAGGTGATGGTAATGTTTTTAGTGGATTTGAATTGGTATTTAATAATAGTCCAGAAAAGTTTAATGTCATTAGTAATGAAACGAGTGTTGGTGAAGGAGCCCGAACGGCAATTTTACCATTCGAGGTACTTTTTACAGGTTTAATGGTCAACCAAATTTATTTTTGGACCATGCATCAGTCAATTATACAACGAGTTTTGGGTGCGGTGAATTTAAAAGAAGCACAAAAGGGATTACTGTTTACAGGACTTTTAAAGATTTTAGTGCCGCTTATTATTGTTTTACCAGGGCTAATTGCATTTTATTATTTTGGAGAAACCCACTACGATAATCAAGATAGTATTTACCCATTATTGGTGAAGAAAGTTATGCCACTTTGGTTAACAGGTTTCTTTGTTGCAGTAATGATGGGTGCTATTTTAAGTACATTTAATAGTGCTCTAAATAGCGCAGCAACTGTTTTTAGTCTGGGCATATTCAAACGATATATAAATAAAAATATTAGCGAATTTAAATTGGTGAGAATAGGGAAACTGACATCAGCTATTCTTGCTGTTTTTGCGATTTCAATTGCACCATTTGTTGCCAATGCCCCAGCAGGGTTATATCAACTTTTGCAAGAATTGAATGGAATATTCTTTATTCCTATTGCGAGCGTAATTATAGCAGGGTTCTTATTTCCTAAGGTTACCGCAACCGGAGCTAAAATCGGGTTATTATTTGGATTGCTTTTTTACGTTATAGTGAATTTCGGATTTAAAGTAAATCTTCATTTTGTTCATATTTGGGGATTAGAATTTATTCTGAATATTATAGTCATGCATTTGGCTTCGTACTTTTTCTCAATAGAAGAGAAGTTTGAGATGAAGGATTCCGGAATATTAGATTTGAAACCTTGGAAATATGCTAAACCATTTAGCTTGTTCTTAGTTTTGTTTACAGTGGTTTTATATATTATTCTAGGGAATGTGTAAATTTATCTAACAATTAAATTCTACCTCATGGAAGAAAAAGTTTTCAGGAACTATAATGCACCAGATATATCTGTTGCGGTAAAGGAACACTATCGTAAGATGAGAAAAAATCAAACTTTAGATTATGTACACCATATGCATAATAAATATTTAAAGTTTGATAAGCCTATGGGGCTTTGGGAGGCCATGCGACATTTAAACAGTCTTATTGATGTTAGTGATCCAGATATTAATTTACCTAACATTCAGCATTTAATACAAAGTGCTGAAGCTATACGCGCAGATGGCAGACCCGATTGGATGCAATTGACAGGTTTGATTCATGATTTGGGAAAAGTAATGTTTTTAAAAGGTAGTGATGAAGATGGTACGAGCCAGGCTGAACAATGGGGTATGGTTGGCGATGTATTTATAGTAGGTTGTGCATTGCCAGACACATGTGTATTTCCTGAATTCAATAGTCTTAATAAAGACATGCAGAATGACCAGTATAATACACCAACAGGCATATATGAAAAGGGCTGTGGTATAGATAATGTAGATTTAGCTTGGGGCCATGATGAATATTTGTATCAGGTGTTAAACAATCATAAAACAAATACATTACCAGAAGAGGCTATGGTGATGATTAGATATCACTCTTTTTATCCATGGCATTCTGGTGGCAGTTATAAAGAACTTTTAAATGATAAAGATGCTGGATATTTAAAATTGATTAAAGATTTTAATAAATACGATTTATACACGAAAAGTCAAAAAGTGTATGATTTAGATGAGGTACTGGATTACTATCAGCCAATTGCTGAAAAGTATTTGGGTACTGAACCTATTTTTTGGTAATTGTACGAGCTTTTAGAAAACAAAAAAGCCACTACAAAATATGTAGTGGCTTTTTTAATAGTCAAGGAGATGATTATTTTACCATCTCGTAGCTCCGTTTTATAAACTCGGTCAAATCTTTACCTTTAAGTAAGCCTTTTGATAGTTTGGCTAAGTCAAGTGATTGATTGATTAATCGCTCTTTTTTCTTAGCTGTTTTTGTATTCAATATTTCACTGACCAACTCATTGTTAGTATTAACAATCAGGTTGTACATTTCTGGCATAGCACCCATGCCAAACATACCGCCACCGCCACCAGTCTGTTGCATCTCTTTCATACGACGCATAAATTCTGGTTCTGTAATGGTAAATGGTGATGCATCACTATCCATAGCTTCTAATTGTACTGTATAGCTGCTTTTTTCACCGATTACTTTTTCCAATTCAGTTTTTAAAGTTTCCTTTTCCTCATCAGACAATTTAGAAATTTGAGTCTCCTCTTTCTGAATCAGTTTATCGATATGATCAGCATCAACACGAGCAAAAGAAATATTTTCTTTAGAACTTTCTAATTTTTGTATCAAGTGACCAATAATAGGAGAGTCTAATAACAATACTTCGTATCCTTTAGCCTTAGCAGTTTCTATATAACTATGTTGAGCTTCTTTATCAGAAGCATAAAGAATAACTGTTTTACCGTCTTTATCAGTTTGTGTTGCTTTAATTTTTTCTTGTAATTCTTCAAAAGTGAAATAAGAATCATCTACCGTTGGGTAAAGAGCAAACTTATCTGCTTTTTCAAAGAACTTGTCTTCAGAAAGCATTCCGTACTCAATAACGATTTTAATATCGTTCCATTTTGCTTCAAATTCTTCTCTATTGTTTTTAAATAAAGAGTTTAATTTATCGGCTACTTTTCTAGTGATATAAGAAGATATTTTCTTTACGGCTCCATCGGCCTGTAAGTACGAACGAGAAACATTCAATGGAATATCTGGAGAATCGATAACACCACGTAACATGGTCAAAAATTCAGGTACAATTCCTTCAACATTATCCGTTACAAAAACCTGATTCTGATAAAGCTGAATTCTATCTTTTTGTTGATTTAAATCATTAGAAAGTTTTGGAAAGTAAAGTATACCTGTAAGATTAAAAGGGTAGTCTACATTCAAGTGAATATGGAACAAAGGCTCCTCGAACTGCATCGGGTAAAGCTCTCTGTAAAAACTTTTATAATCCTCTGATTTTAAATCTGCGGGTTGTTTTGTCCACGCCGGGTTAGGGTTGTTAATAATGTTATCAACCTCTACTGTTGGTGCAGGATCTTCTTTTTTGGCACCTTCTGGTTTCGGTAAGGTTTCCGTTTTCATTCCGAATTTAATAGGAATAGGCATAAACTTGTTATACTTACTTAACAAGCTTTTAATCTTTCCATCTTCTAAAAACTCGGTAGAATCATCTGCTATATGGAGTATAATCTCTGTACCGCGAGTATCTTTTTGAGCCTCTTCCATTACAAATTCAGGAGAACCATCGCAAGACCAATGTACCGCGGGCTCATCTTTATAACTTTTAGTTATAATTTCTACTTTATTAGCAACCATGAAAGCAGAATAGAAACCTAAACCGAAATGGCCAATAATACCTGAATCTTTGGCAGAATCCTCATATTTGTTCAAGAACTCTTCTGCTCCTGAAAAAGCAACTTCATTAATATACTTCTTAACCTCTTCTTCGGTCATACCTAAACCTTGGTCAATAATATGAAGCTTTTTTCCTTCTTTATCTATCTTAACCTCAATTAAAGGATTACCATAATCAACTTTAGCTTCGCCGATAGTGGTTAAATGTTTCATTTTTAAAGTTGCATCGGTAGCATTTGAAATTAATTCTCGAAGAAAAATTTCATGATCGCTGTATAAGAACTTTTTAATAAGTGGAAAAATGTTGTCTACCGACACATTAATTTTACCTGTTGCCATATGTTATATTTTTTTTGTCACTATCGTAGTGACTATTGTTGTGTATTATATTTTGGTTATGTGAAGTCAAAAAAAATACCACAATAGAAGATTATGACAAACTGACAGATATAAGAGCATATAAAGTTTAACAAATATTTTTGTTTATGAATAATATAAAAAAGTTAAACATAATGTATATTTGTAATGTGATTATGAAAAAGTGCTATGAAAAAGAATTTTACACATAATCACATGTTGATTATTTATTGGTTAGGTTGTTTAAAACGTGCTATTTTTTAATAGCACGTTTTTGCTAAACAAAAGCTAATGTTTCATAAAAACTTCTAACTATGAAATCCGCATCGTACCTTTTATAAAAACTATTAAATATGTCTGCAAAAGCAAAAAAAGTATCGAGAGAATCTATCGTGACAATGTTTATGGACTATGTTTTAGAGCATGAAGAAGTGCCAAAAACAGTTTATAAGTTTTGTAAGATAAACAGTATACAAGAATCTGATTTTTATTTATATTTTGGCTCAATAAGCACTTTGCAAAAAGGTATATGGACTACCTTTTTTGATAATGCTTCTAGTGTTATGATGAAGAATAAAGAGTATCAAGATTTTTCTAATCGCGATAAAATGTTGACGTTCTTCTATACCTTTTTTGAAGTACTTACTTTAAATAGAAGTTATGTTTTATTTTCAATGGAACAGTCTGGTAGCACTCTTAAGAATATGGAGCAACTTAAAGGTTTGAGGAAGGGTATAAAAGAGTTTTCAAAAGGTCTAATAGTAGCTGGTAATGAGAATAAAAATATAAAAATCACCAAGCATAATCCTCAGTTATTCTCAGAGGGAGCTTGGCTGCAATTTATGTTTTTATTGAATTTTTGGAAGTCAGATGATTCCGCAGGTTTTGAAAAGACAGATGTCGCTATAGAAAAATCTGTCAATACTATATTCGATGTGTTCGATAATACTCCCTTAGAAAACATTCTCGATTTCGGTAAATTTCTTTATAAGGAAACTTTTGCCTAATCTAACGAACCTACAATTTGAAAACACTTGATAGAATACCCACCGGAAAGATTGAACGAGCTAGTAAGCTTGTAAAAACAGGAGCTAAGATTGGGGGTAATTATGCTAAATATTTAGGCAAGAAAATTATTAATCCTGATACAACGAAAGACGAACTGAACGAGGATAATGCCACAGACATTTATGACGGATTAAAATCTCTCAAGGGTAGTGCTTTAAAAGTAGCGCAGATGTTGAGTATGGAAAAGAATCTGTTGCCAAATGCATATGTAGAAAAATTTTCTTTATCTCAGTTTTCTGTTCCTCCATTGTCAGCTCCTTTGGTTCGCAAAACTTTCAAAAAATACTTAGATAAATATCCAGAAGAAGTTTTTGATACATTCGAAAAAGATTCTATAAATGCAGCAAGTATAGGGCAGGTACATAAGGCAACTAAAGATGGAAAAACATTGGCGGTTAAAATTCAATACCCTGGTGTAGCACAAAGTATTAGTAGTGATTTGGCCATAGTAAAACCTATAGCGACTCGTATGTTCAACTTACGAGGTAAAGACTCTGAAAAGTATTTTAAAGAGGTAGAGAATAAACTTATAGAGGAAACTGATTATCTATTAGAAGTTGCTCAGAGTATAGAAATAACAAAGGCTTGTATTGGTATACCGAATATAAAATTTCCTCAGTACTACACAGATTTATCCAGTGAACGAATTATTACAATGGACTGGATGACAGGCAAGCATCTAAGTGAATTCACTAAAACAAATTTTTCACAGGAAACAGGTGATAAGTTAGGCCAGGCCTTATGGGATTTTTATATGTTTCAAATTCATGGTTTACGAAAAGTACATGCAGATCCTCATCCAGGTAATTTTTTAGTGAATGATGAGAATGAATTGATAGCCATCGATTTTGGTTGCATAAAAGAGGTTCCTGATTCATTTTATGTGCCATATTTTGAACTGGCAAAGACTGAGAGTATTTCCGATGATAAGATTTTTACCAATAAATTATATGAACTAGAAATTCTGATGGCTTCCGATTCGCCAGAGGAAGTTCTTTTTTTTAAATCACTTTTTTATCAGTTACTGAGTTTGTTCACTTCTCCGTTTCATAATGAGGGATTTGATTTTGGTGATGAGGTTTTTTGGAGTAAAATAGCAGATTTAGGAGAGCATTTTGTATCAGATAAGCAGATAAGAAAGATGAATGGTAACAGGGGTTCAAAGCATTTTCTTTATATGAATCGCACTTTTTTCGGCTTGTATAATTTACTTCATGATTTAAAGGCGAATATTAAAGTTAACAATTATAAGAAATACCTAGATTAATTGTTTTTGCCATTTTTCGAATTACTAGTGTTTGTTATATTTTTAAGGTTGATTATTAATTGTTGTTTATATTGCAACACTAATTCTACCTGAATTCCTTCAGGATAAAAATATTACTATGTATAACTCAAAAATAATTGGCTTAGGTCATTATGTTCCTGATAACGTAGTGACAAATGATGATTTGTCAAAAGTGATGGATACCAATGATGCCTGGATTCAAGAACGAACCGGTATTAAAGAAAGAAGGCATGTTGTAAGTGGTGATGGTGATACTACAACTACCATGGGTGTAAAGGCTGCAAAAATCGCCATTGAAAGAGCTGGTATAGATAAAGATGACATTGATTTTATCGTTTTTGCGACACTAAGTCCCGATTATTATTTTCCTGGGCCGGGTGTTTTGGTACAGCGAGATTTAGGTATAAAAACTGTTGGAGCTTTAGATGTTCGAAATCAATGTTCTGGTTTTGTGTATGCTATCTCTGTTGCGGATCAATATATTAAAACTGGTATGTATAAAAATATACTGGTAATTGGTTCTGAACTCCATTCTCATGGATTGGACATGACTACTAGAGGTAGAGGTGTATCTGTTATTTTTGGAGACGGTGCTGGTGCTGCAATTTTAAGCAGGGAGGAAGATAACTCTAAAGGAATTCTTTCTACCCATTTACATTCTGAAGGACAACATGCCGAAGAACTTTCATTGATTGCCCCAGGTATGGGTAAAAGATGGGTTAATGATATTATAGCAGATAATGACCCTAATGACGAATCTTACTATCCTTATATGAACGGTCAGTTTGTGTTTAAAAATGCAGTTGTGCGTTTTAGCGAGGTTATTATAGAAGGTTTAGAAAAGAACAAATTAAAATCTACAGATATAGATTTATTGGTGCCACATCAAGCAAATCTTAGAATTTCACAGTTTATTCAAAAGAAATTTCAACTTACCGATGATCAAGTATTCAACAATATCATGAAATATGGTAATACCACCGCTGCATCTATTCCTATTGCACTTACAGAAGCTTGGGAAGAAGGAAAAGTTAAAGATGGTGACCTTGTAGTTTTAGCTGCATTTGGTAGTGGTTTTACATGGGGTAGTGTAATTATACGATGGTAAATAAAGAACCCATGGCAAAACCATGGGTTCTATATAGTTTTACCTAACAAGAAAAAACCAACCATTCTTCTTTATTAAATATACCTATACAATATAATAGACGATTTTTTTTATCTATTGTTACTACTAGGGTGTAACTTATTTTAGTTAGTGTAGAAATTTGCTTTTACAAAAGTCATTAAAAATAGAAACCCGAACATTCCAAAATGAATTGGAAGCCGGGCTTCATAATGCTGATAGGCTATACTAAACACTAACCATTAACTATAAACATATAGCGTTACCAACAAAAAAAATTAATACTCAGAGAATATCTAACTTTACTAATAGACGAAATATTGCGCAATTAGTTACATATATGTAAGATTTTAACATTTTAATATGATGAAAAAGACCCTTGTTTTTGGAGCTTCCTTGAATCCAACTCGTTATAGCAATTTAGCAATAAGAAGACTGGTAGATTCTGGCATAGAAACCCAAGCCTACGGATTGGGGGAAGGTGAGGTTTCTGGAGTCAACATCAGTAATAATTTCAACGAAATTAATCATATTCATACAATTACGCTATATCTAAATCCAAAAAGGCAAAAAGAATATTTTAATGAGCTAATTTCTTTAGCCCCAAGTAGGGTAATATTTAACCCGGGTACTGAAAATCCCACATTTTATAGATTGTTAGAAAAGAACGGAATAGAAGTCAATGTGGCTTGTACCTTAGTGCTATTATCGACCGGTCAATATTGATTAAAATTCTAAGCAATATCGTTAATACTAGGTTCGGCAGGTTGTTTACGAATAAGCCAAAGCCCTATAAATGTAAGTAGTCCATTTAGGGGTAGTAGCTCATAACCAAATATATAACCTCCCAAATATTCAGTGGGTAGTTTAGCTAGAACAAGAATTATTGAAACACATATTAAGGCAACTATCCAAACATATTTATCTTTTACCTGGTGCTTTGTGAAAATACCAAAAGAGAATAAACCTAGTAACGGACCATAAGTGTAAGAAGCTACGGTAAGTAAACCATCAATTACATTTCTATCTAAAATATATTTGAAGGAGATAACTACCATAATCAGTAATACACTCATGCCAATATGTGTAATTCTCCTTATTTTCTTAGCTTCTTTTTGTGGTTTTTTCTCAGTATTGAGAAAATCTACACAAAATGATGTGGTTAGTGATGTTAGCGCACTATCAGCACTGCTGTAAGCTGCTGCTATTAAACCTAGCATGAAAGTTACAGCAACGGTAATACCCAAACCACTATTCAAGGCAATTTCAGGAAAAAGTAAATCAGATTTTGGCGAGCCATCCATGAGTGGTATTGCTATATTGTGTGTGTCCGCATAAATGAACAAAAGTGCACCTAGCAACATAAAAATAAAAGTGACTACGACGAGCACAATACTAAAGCTGACCATGTTCTTTTGAGCTTCCCCTAAATTTTTACATGTCAGATTTTTTTGCATCATATCTTGGTCTAGGCCAGTCATACAAATAGTAATAAACATTCCGCCTAAAAATGATTTTACCAAATGGTTTTTTGATGAAAAATCATCTGTAAAAATGGTTTTACTGTATTGTCCCAATTCTGGTGAATTTAAAAATTCAATGAAGGTCCAATCCATTTTATCTAATATGAAATAAATGGAAAGTCCTACAGATACTAGCATGAATAATGTTTGTAGCGTATCTGTCCAAACAATAGTTTTTATTCCACCTCTAAAGGTGTACACCCAAATAAGTAATATGGAAAGAATAACGGTTATTTCAAAAGGAACATTCCATGCATCAAAAACAAATTGTTGCAGTACAATAGCAACTAAAAATAAACGAAAGGCAGCACCTAAAACTCTTGATATAAAAAAGGATATGGCACCAACCTTATAGCTTACAAAGCCAAACCTATCATCTAAATATTCGTAAATAGAAGTAACGTTTTGTTTGTAGTAAATAGGAAGGAGAACAAATGCGGTAACCATATAGCCAAGAAAGTAACCAAACACCACTTGCATATAGCTAAATTGAGAAGCATCGACCCAGCCAGGTACTGAAATAAATGTTACACCAGAAAGTGATGCGCCTACCATGCCAAATGCAACTAAATACCAAGGAGATTGTTTTCCGGCCTTAAAAAAATCTTCATTAGAATCGTTTTTGCCAGTGAAATATGAAATAATCAAAAGCAAAACGAAATAGCCGGAAATCAAAAGTAGTATGTGTGAGGCGTTCATTGGTTATAATTTTGAGGGCAAATTACAAAAAGTTAAAGGAGGTATTGTGATAAGATGAAAAGGTTAGACTTAATTTGATAAATCTTTAATTTATAGCTAATAATGTATTCGAATTTTTCTAGTAGAATTATTTTTTGATACCTTTTCATGGTACAAATTCTAAAAGCCTAAATAATGAGTCGATTGAATAATTTTTCTGATAAAGTGATTGTGATGGTGTTGGTTTTTATTTTTAGCACGACCAATAATTTGTCTGGTCAAGATGCTTTGAAAACAGATAAGAAAATTGACAAGGAACTGACGAAACTATTGAAAGATAAAAGTATAAAGAGTGCTTTTGAGTATATAGACTCCATTGAGGAAGAAACGAATAAAAATTTAATAAAATTAACTGAGATTGCGGCTCCTCCTTTTTTAGAAGAGGAAAGAGCTAAGGCATTAGAGAAAATGTTTGTTGATGCAGGTATTGACAATGTTTCAATAGACGAAGTTGGTAATGTAGTTGCGTTAAAAAAAGGAACACAGGGCGGAAAAATAATAGCAATAGATGCTCATTTAGACACTGTTTTTCCAGAGGGCACAAATGTTAGTGTGCAGCAAAAAGGAGATACGTTATTCGCACCGGGAATAGGAGATGATACTAGAGGTTTAGCGATGCTACTAACTATTTTCAAAGCAATGAAAAATTCTAATATTGAGACCAAAGCAGATATTTGGTTCGTTGCAACAGTAGGTGAGGAAGGATTAGGAGATTTAAGAGGTGTTAAGCATCTTTTCAGAGATGGTGCGCCTAAAATAGATTCATGGATATCCATTGACGGTGGTGCTATAGGTAGGGTGAATAACGCTGGTTTGGGGTCTGTTAGGTATAAGGCTTTATTTACTGGTAAAGGCGGCCATTCTTGGGGTGCATTTGGTTTAGCCAATCCGCATCATGCTTTGGGTTATGCTATAAAGGAGTTTTCTGTCATTGCTAAAAAATATACGGACGAAGGACCTAAAACAAGTTTTAATATTGGAAGAATGGGCGGCGGAACTTCTGTAAACTCTATTCCTTTCGAATCTTGGATGGAAGTAGATATGAGGTCGGTCGATAAAGATAGGTTGATTGAAATTGATGGTATATTCAAAGCATCAATGCAAACTGCTTTAGAAGAGTACAATAGTTCTGGTATAGATGATAAGATTTTTCTAGAACTAATTAAAATTGGAGATAGGCCTTCAGGCGAATTATCGATTGACACACCTTTAGTACAAAGAGCTATTAGTGCTACAACGTTATTTGGTTCTACTCCAAGTCTTACTAGAGGTTCTACCAATAGTAATATTCCTATTTCATTAGGCATACCGGCAATAACTATCGGTAGAGGTGGTGTTGGTGGTGGTGCACATTCGTTAAATGAATGGTGGTTAAACGAGAATGGTGCAGAGGCCATTAAACTAGCCTTGCTTTTAACGGTGTCTGAAGCCGGTTATTAGATTAATAAAATACTAAATGAAGTAAAATAGGAATTACAAGCTATTTTAATGCGTTATCGGTATAGGATATCTGCCTAAATATAATAAAATACTTCTATATCTTAATAAGAATTTTGTGCAAGCGGTGCGGTATATTTTTCAACTTTAATCGTAAATTTATACCCAATAAAGCCTATGGATTTTTCATCGAAATTATTAGAGAATGCAGTGTATGAAGTGTCGCAATTACCAGGTATTGGTAAGCGAACGGCATTACGCTTAGTGTTACACTTACTTAAGCAGCCAGAACAGCGCACAGAAAATCTTTCGTCATCATTGGTTAGTTTGAGAAGTAAAATTCAGTTCTGTCAGAATTGTCATAATATTTCAGATACCAATATGTGTGAGATTTGCGCAAATCCTAAAAGAGATGATGCTTTGGTCTGTGTTGTTGAAGATATTAGAGATGTGATGGCAATTGAAAATACAGGCCAATTTAGAGGAAAATATCATGTGCTTGGGGGTAAAATTTCTCCTATGGAAGGCATTGGTCCACAAAATTTAAAAATTGGATCTCTCGTTGAGAAGGTAAAAAAAGGCGTAATAAAAGAATTAATTTTTGCGTTGAGTTCTACTATGGAAGGGGATACCACCAACTTCTATATTTTCAGACAAATTGAAGGTTTAGAGGTGAAGACGTCTACTATTGCGCGGGGTATTGCGGTAGGTGATGAATTGGAATATGCAGATGAGGTTACCTTAGGTAGAAGTATAGTGAATAGAGTGCCGTTTGAAGGTTCGCTAAGGCAAGATTAGTTTATGTAATTTCATTATAATATCAGCTAAAAGGTATTAATTTTATTATTTTTGCAAAAAATATATACAAAACAAGCTATAAATTATCGATATGTCAAAATTTGAATTGAAACTACCGCGTATGGGTGAGAGTGTTGCAGAAGCAACATTGACATCTTGGTTGAAAGAGGTAGGGGATACTATTGAGATGGATGAAGCCATTTTTGAAATTGCTACAGATAAAGTTGATAGTGAGGTGCCAAGTGAGGTAGATGGTGTTTTGATAGAGAAATGCTTTAATGTTGATGATGTTATAAAAGTTGGTCAAACTGTAGCGATTATTGAAATTGATGGCGATGTGAGTGTAGTCGCGAATACAACGGATGAAAAAGAAGTAGAGGAACCTGTACAAGAAGAAATGGTTTCTGCAGCTGAAGAGGCTGTTATAAAAGCAAAGTCAGATACTTCTTCCGCAGATTTGGTTATAGGAGATTCAGACCGATTCTATTCACCTTTAGTTAAGAATATTGCTAAGCAAGAAGGTATTTCCTTTGAAGCGCTAGAGACTATATCAGGTACTGGTAAAGACGGTAGGGTTACAAAAGATGATATTTTGAACTATGTAAAAAATGGCGCAAGTTCTAATCATGTAAAAGCAGCATCTGCTGAGCAGGTGAAACCAGCTGCAATTGCAGCTGATAGAACTTCTGAGCCTGCGCCTGTTAAAAGTAATGAGCCAGTGGTCGATAAGCCAAGAGTTCCGGTCTCTGGAGGCGATGAGGTGATTTCCATGACCAGAATGGGTAAGTTGATTGCCAAGCACATGACAGATAGTGTGTCGACATCTGCCCATGTTCAAAGTTTTATTGAGGTTGATGTAACTAATATTGTAAATTGGCGCAATAAGATGAAAGATGCTTTCTTTAAAAGAGAAGGTGAAAAACTAACTTTTACACCGATATTCATGGAGGCTGTTGCCAAGGCTCTAAAGAAATATCCAATGATGAATATCTCTGTTGATGGAGATACCGTTATTAAAAAGAAAAATATTAACATAGGCATGGCGGCCGCATTACCAGACGGTAATCTTATTGTTCCGGTTATTAAGAATGCAGACCAGTTAAATTTGGTAGGCATGGCGAAGGTTATAAATGACTTGGCTAACCGTTCTAGGAATAATGCTTTAAAGCCAGATGAAGTACAAGGTGGTACCTATACGGTTACCAACGTAGGTACTTTTGGTAGTGTATTCGGTACTCCAATTATTAATCAGCCACAGGTAGGTATATTAGCACTAGGTGCTATCAGAAAAATGCCTTCTGTGATTGAAACACCTGAAGGAGATTTTATTGGTATCCGTAGTAAAATGTACCTTTCTCATAGTTATGACCATAGAGTTGTAAATGGTGCATTGGGTAGTATGTTTGCTAAGACAATTGCAGATTACTTGGAAGCTTGGAATCCAAACCGTGAAATTTAATTAAAGTCGATATTTTAATAAGGTAGTAGTATTTGCTGCAGTTTAGAATACTGTTAACTTAATGATTTTTTTAATTAAATATTTCCTATGCTTCTTTGCTCTTATAATAAAATCATCTTTTTATTACTTTGTTTAATATCCATTATTTCAGTTCGTTCACAAGAATTGGGAAAAGAACCTGTGCGTCTTTTTACTGATTGTGATTGCGAAAAAAATTATATCCGTCAAGAAATTGGCTATGTAAATCACGTACGCGATCAATCTCAAGCAAATGTTCAATTATTTATTTACGATATAGCTAACGGTAGTGGTGGTAGAACCTATTCGTTAGACTTTAAAGGAATAGGTGTTTTTGAAAGCATTTTCGTGAAACTGGCTTACGAAACAACGGCAACCATGACTAGCGATGAAGTGAGGAAGGGTTTGGTGGAGAAAATTAAGTCAGGGTTGTTGAAATATATTCTAGAATCAAATATGGCTGAAAAAATCACCTATTCTATTAATACAGATGGCACGGGTGAAATCATGAATATTGAAATTGAAGATCCTTGGAACAACTGGCTCTTTGAAATATATGGTGAAGCGGAGTTAGACAAGGAAACAAGTAGAAAAGCTTTTGAATATGAACTTGGTTTTGAAAGTGATCGAGTAACTGAAAAATGGCGGATAAGGGTAGATTTGGAAATGAACGAGGCGAAAAGCGAGTTCAAACAAGATGGTGAAACTTTCACCAGCGAGCGTTTAAGGTATTCTGGAGATGCTAGTGTTGTGCGAAGTTTAACGGATCATTGGTCGGTTGGTGTCTTTGGTGGTGCAACGCATAATACATTTACTAATTTAAATTTTCGTGGCTACCTAAATCCGGCTTTAGAGTATAATATTTTTCCTTATCGAGAGGTACTGCGCCGTGAGCTTGTATTTGCCTATCGCATCGGGTATTTCTATAATGATTATATTGATACCACCGTATTTGGATTACAGGAAGAAGGGGTATTCAATCACTCGTTAGATGTGCAACTTCGATATAGGCAACCATGGGGAAATGTGTATAGTAGATTGCGAGGTTCTACGTTTTTGGAGGATTTCAATAAAAACAGGATAGAGTTGTTCAGTAGATTATCTGTTAGGGTCTTTAAGGGCTTGGCAGTTACTTTTTCCGGTAATTTTGAGGTAATACGTGATCAAATTAACCTGCCTGCAGGTGACGCATCTATTGAAGATGTGTTATTGCAGCAAAAGCAAATTGCTACAGATTATGAACTTGGTTTTCGGGTAGGTATAAGTTATACTTTTGGGTCTGCCTTTAATAATATAATTAATACCCGCTTATAAATCATCAAGTATACTTATCATCATAAGTGTACTTTTTAGAATAAATTTAAACAGAGGTGCACTATAGCGTTCATAGAACGAAAAGATATCTTTGTCAAAAGTTAGACTCGTATGGAATTAAAGCTTATCAGGCCTATTTGTTTTTTCGATTTAGAAACAACTGGTGTCAATGTCGCAAAGGATCGAATTGTTGAAATTGCAATACTAAAAATATTTCCAAATGGAAATAAGGAAAGTAAAACGTGGCTTGTAAATCCAGAAATGGTCATACCAGATGAGGTTATTGCAGTGCATGGTATAACGAATGAAAAGGTGGCAAATGAACCAACGTTCAAGCAACTTTCCAAAGAAATTTATCAGATAATTAAGGATGCTGATTTAGGCGGATTTAATTCTGACCGGTTTGATATTCCATTACTTGCAGAAGAATTATTACGTGCAGACATCGATTTTGATATGAAAAATACGGTATCGGTAGATGTGCAGACCATTTTTCATAAAATGGAAAAACGCACGTTAGGTGCAGCGTATAAATTCTATTGTGATAAAGAGTTGACCGATGCACATAGTGCTGCTGCGGATGCCAATGCAACCTATGAAGTGTTGCTTTCTCAATTGGATAGATATCCTGATTTGGAAAATAATATTAAAAAACTTTCTGAATTTTCAAGAAGAAAACAGTCGGTAGATTTTGCAGGATTTATCGCAATGGACGAAGATGGTGTAGAAGTGTTTTCTTTTGGCAAACATAAAGGGAGAAAAGTACATGATGTGCTTGAAAAAGAGCCTGGTTATTTTGGTTGGATGTTAAATGCAGATTTTCCATTGTATACCAAAAAAATCCTTACTCAAATTAAGTTGAGCAAACTCAACAATAAATTAAGTTGAATTTTATAATAGTGCGTAATGAAAATAATATGTATCGGCAGAAACTACACTGCCCATATTGCAGAGCTGAAAAATGAAAGACCAGAGGAACCTATCATTTTTATAAAACCCGATTCTGCAGTTTTACCAAAACAACAAGATTTTTATATCCCCGAGTTTTCTAATGATATTCATTATGAAGTTGAGGTTTTGGTGAAAATTAAAAAAGTTGGTAAGCATATTAGCGAGGAATTTGCATCTTCCTATTATGATGAAATCGGATTAGGAATCGATTTTACAGCTCGAGATTTACAATCGAAATTAAAAGAAAAAGGCTTGCCGTGGGAAAAGGCAAAGGGTTTTGATGGTGCGGCTGTAATAGGAGAGTGGCTGTCAAAAACACAATTTAAAAACCTTAATGACTTAAATTTCAAGTTAGTAAAGAATGATGAAGTTGTACAAAATGGTAATACAAGTTTAATGCTTTGGAAGATTGATGAGATTATAGCTTATGTTTCAACATTCTTTATGCTTAAAAAAGGAGATGTGATTTTTACGGGCACTCCTGCTGGTGTTGGGAAAATAAGTCCAAATGACTATCTTTCGGGTAGCTTGGAAAATATAGAGCTTTTTACCTTAAAAATTAGATAATGATTTATAACCTAGATAAGATTAATGAGATGGCAGAGGGAGATCAGGATTTTATAAATTCTGTAATATCTGTTTTTTTGGAAGAAGTTCCTGAAGATTTAGATTTATTAGAAAAGGCCCTAACTGCAAAAGACTATGGTCAAGTATATCAGTTGGCTCATAAAATAAAACCTAATGTTGATTTATTAGGTATGGAGCAAACACGTGCAATTGCCTTAGAATTGGAAACCTTAGGAAAAGAAGAAGGCAATATGGATGAAATGAAAAGAAGATTTCCATTGCTTAAAACCGATATTAATCAGGTTGTTGCAGAATTAAAAAAAGACTTTCATTTATAATGCTTGCAGAAATTATAACTATAGGTGATGAAATTCTCATCGGCCAAATAGTGGACACCAACTCCGTGTTTATAGCTAAAGAGCTTAATAAAATTGGAATTTCAGTTTATCAAATCACCTCTATTCAAGACGATAAGGCGCATATTTTAAATGCATTTAGCGATGCTGCAAAACGTGTTGATGTAGTTATTGTAACCGGCGGACTGGGTCCAACGAAAGACGATATTACTAAGCATACTTTTTGCGAGTTCTTTAATGATGAACTTGTGGAGAATGCTGCTGTTCTAGCACATGTAGAAGAGTTGTTTGCAAAATATATTTCTAGCACGTCAATATCTGATATCAATCGAAAGCAAGCTTTGGTGCCAAGTAGGGCAGAAGTGCTTCATAATGCCAATGGTACAGCTCCAGGCATGTGGATGCATCAAGATGGAGTGACATTTATTTCGTTGCCAGGTGTGCCTTTTGAAATGAAGCATTTAATGGTCAAATCTGTTATTCCTAAACTTGCTTCTTTTTATAAAAGACCACATATCATTCATAGAACTATTGTGACTTATGGTTTAGGCGAAAGTTCAATTGCAAACCGAATTGAATCATGGGAAAATAACCTTCCGCTTTCTATAAGATTGGCATATTTGCCTAATTTAGGGAAAGTTAGATTGCGTTTGTCAGGAAAAGGGCCTGACTACAGTGAGCTATTTGATTCGATTGAGGCTGAATGTGAAAAGCTTTATCCGTTAATAAGTGATATCATGTTTGGTTTAGAAGATGAGGAAACTATTGAAGAAGTTATTGCAAAATTACTTACAAAAAGAAATTTGACAGTAGCTACGGCCGAAAGCTTCACAGGCGGTAAGATTGCCGAAAGCATGACTTCGATACCAGGTGCTTCAAACTACTTTAAAGGTAGTGTAGTGAGCTATGCTACCGAAACTAAGGTGAATGTACTTAAGGTGCCTCAAGAAATTGTCGATAAGTATTCTGTAGTGAGTGCAGAAGTTGCAAGCGCAATGGCAAAAGGAGTGCGAAAACTGATGAAAACAGATTTTGCAATTGCGACAACGGGTAACGCTGGCCCAACAAAAGGAGATTCAAATGCGGACGTTGGAACTATATTTATTGCAATTGAAGGTCCTGAGATACATTTTGTGCAAGAATTTCAAATGGGAAGCACTCGAGAGCGCATTGTAGAAAAGGCTGTAAATAAGGTATTTGAGCTTCTTCAAAAAGAAATTTTAAAAATGTAAGGTTTATTGTTGTCTGAACGATAAAAATGATATAAATTTGCACCCTGTTTAAAAGAAAAAGTCAGCACGATGTCAAAAGTATGTGAAATTACGGGTAAGAAGGCGATGTTTGGAAACAACGTATCGTTTTCAATCAATAAGACGAGAAGAAGATTTGATGTTAATTTATCAAAGAAACGTTTTTACATTCCAGAAGAAGACCGTTGGATAACTCTTAAAGTATCTACAAGAGCTTTAAAAAGTATCAATAAAAAAGGTATATCTGCTGTTTTGAAAGAAGCAAAAGCAAAAGGATTAGTTATTAAGTAATCTGGAAAATAGAGCGTAAGATGGCAAAGAAAG
The DNA here is from genome assembly GCF_900167935.1 of Maribacter arcticus. Taxonomy (GTDB): domain Bacteria; phylum Bacteroidota; class Bacteroidia; order Flavobacteriales; family Flavobacteriaceae; genus Maribacter; species Maribacter arcticus. The sequence goes on from NZ_FUYL01000006.1 coordinate 41,714, forward strand.
GTAATAGAATACAAGTTATATTAGAATGCACAGAGCATAAAGAATCTGGTCAACCAGGTACTTCAAGATATATCACTACGAAGAATAAGAAGAACACTCCTGAGAGATTGGAAATTAAAAAATTCAATCCTATTCTTAAGAGAATGACCGTTCATAAAGAAATTAAATAGATTTTCGATTTAAGAAAATCACAAAAAAATATAAGTCATGGCTAAGAAGACCGTAGCAAGTTTACAGACAAGTTCTAAAAGATTGACAAAGGCTATAAAAATGGTTAAGTCACCAAAATCAGGTGCTTACGTTTTTGTTGAGCAAGTTATGCCACCAGAATTGGTTGATGCTTGGATTGCCAAGAAATAAGAAAACTAACTTTTAGTAGTTATTGAGCCCCTTTCCTACGAAAGGGGCTTTTTAATTTTTATATTTGAATAACCATAGTTTAAACAATGAGCTTATTTAAAAAAATATTTTCTCCACAGAAAAAAGAAACCTTAGATAAAGGTTTGGAAAAGACTAAAAACAACTTTTTTTCGAAGTTGGGAAAGGCAGTTGCCGGTAAGTCTAAAGTAGATGACGATGTACTTGATGATTTAGAAGAAGTTTTAGTTTCTTCTGATGTTGGCGTCGATACTACTTTGAAAATAATTACTAGAATTGAAGCTAGGGTTGCGCGAGATAAGTATGTAGGTACAGATGAACTCAATGGTATTTTACGGGAAGAGATTGCGGGTTTATTATCTGAAACTAACCAAAGTGAAAATTCAGGTTTAAATATACCAAGTGGCAAGAAACCATATGTAATTATGGTAGTTGGTGTAAATGGTGTGGGTAAGACAACAACGATAGGTAAGCTTGCTTATCAATATAAAAAACAAGGCTTAAAAGTTGTATTAGGTGCTGCCGATACTTTTCGGGCTGCAGCGATAGACCAATTACAGGTTTGGGCAAATCGGGTAGGTGTCCCAATTGTTAAACAACAAATGGGGAGTGACCCTGCTTCTGTGGCTTTTGATACACTAAGTTCTGCCATAACCCAAGATGCTGATGTTGTTATTATTGATACGGCTGGGCGGTTACATAATAAGGTTAATTTAATGAATGAGTTGACCAAGGTAAAGCGTGTAATGCAAAAAGTGATAGAAAATACACCTCACGAGGTATTATTGGTTCTTGATGGTTCTACAGGTCAGAATGCTTTTGAACAGGCAAAACAATTTACAAAGGCTACTGAGGTAACGGCTTTGGCGATTACCAAATTAGACGGCACTGCAAAAGGTGGTGTTGTTATCGGTATTTCGGACCAATTTAAAATACCGGTTAAGTACATTGGTGTGGGTGAGGGTATTGAAGATTTGCAAGTGTTTAATAAACATGAGTTTGTAGATTCTTTCTTTAAAATTTAAAATTGAGGCAGGTAGGTTTCATAATTTATTTTTTCGCATCTAGCTTTTGCTGGGCACAAATAAATCATCCGAAGGCAAGCCCATTTACTACATTAAAACAAGAATTCGGACTTTCAAAAATCACTGTAGAATATTCTAGGCCATCTGCGAAGGGCCGCGTATTATTTGGTGAGCAAGTAAATGGAAAGTCTGCACTAGTGCCCTACGGCCGTATATGGCGGGTAGGTGCCAATGAATCTACCAAAATAACATTCCTTTCTGATGTTGTAATTGATGGGCAAGACCTTCAAAAAGGTTGCTATGCTTTATATGCTTTTCCTGAAGAAGAGGAATGGCAAGTTATATTTCACAAAAACACGACACATTGGGGTGATGGTCGATTAGATTATAATTCTCAAGACGATGCTTTGAGGATAAAGATCATACCATTAAAAACGTTAGACTTTCAAGAGAATTTTTTGATTTCGTTTGATGAAATAACTCATAATGAAATTACCATGATTTTGAAGTGGGGTAATACGAAAGTGTCTATTCCTATTCAGATTGACACGGAGTCAATTATGCAGGCTCAGATTGAGAAAAAACTATTAAACTCACCTACTGCTCAAACGTACTACGAAATTGCAAGGTATTATCAAGAGTAGGGAATTCTGCAGGTTGAATCAATTGGTTATATTGATCTGGCTTTAAATTTGGGAGGTGATACCTATTATTTTCATCGAGTTAGGTCTTTGCTTTTAGCTGATTTAGAGAAGTACTCTGAGGCTATTAAAGCGGCAGAAATATCATCGAAATTAGCAAGTAAAGAAAATAAAGATGAGTTTATTAGATTGAATGCTAACAATATTAAAGAGTGGAAAATGATAATTTTGAAAAATAAATGAGCATTATGAAAAAGTATTTGTTGTTAGTGGTAATCATTATGTTGAGTGCGTGTAAAAATGAGCAAGATTCAATGAAAGATGAACTTATTTTATGGACTCCATATAATGATTCAGCTGAAGTAGCAGCAAATGCAGACCATGAAAAAGGTCGAATGAAATATAAATTGATTCAGTCTAAGGTGCTTGATAAAAATGACGTATTCAAACCTTTGTATGATGAAGTTTCGAAATTAAGTAAGGCTGATTATGAGGCTTTAATTCCTATGATATTGGAACAGAATATTTTCACTATTCGTAATCACATTCAAGAGAATGAACTGACCTATGAAAATTTGGTGCTATTTTATTTGTATCGTATTTATAAATATGAATTGAATAATGCTACTACCCTAAATACAATTATAGCGCTCAATAAAGATGTTGTTAAGGAGGCTCGAAGGTTAGATGAAGAAAAGAAGTTGGGAACCGCTTCACAATTGCAACATCCTATTTATGGTATGCCAATTTTATTAAAAGATAATATCAATACCTCTGGCATGAAAACTACCGCTGGGTCTATTGCGTTAACTGATAATGAGGTTGAAGATTCTTTCATTGTAGAAGAATTAAAAAAGAATGGTGCGCTTATTTTAGGAAAGGTGAACTTAAGTGAATGGGCTTATTTTTTATGTTCTGGTTGCCCTGTTGGGTATAGCGCTTATGGAGGTCAAACTCTGAATCCTTATGGGCGTAGAGTTTTTGAAACAGGTGGGTCAAGTTCGGGTAGTGGTACTGCTGTTGCTGCCAATTATGCAGTCGCTGCAGTTGGTACGGAAACTTCGGGATCAATATTATCTCCAAGTAGTCAAAACTCGGTAGTAGGATTGAAACCTACAATTGGCTTGTTGAGTCGTTCTGGGATAGTTCCTATTTCTAGTACTTTAGATACACCTGGTCCAATGACGAAGAATATTGTTGACAACGCTATTTTATTATCTGCTATGCTGGGTTATGATGAAATGGATTCAAAATCAGTTGACGACAATTTTCCGGCGATATTATCCGCTGGTCTGCATCCTAAGCCATTCAAAGAAATGAGGTTGGGAGCTATTAATGAGTTGATGGAAACAGATAGTATTTACAGAAAAACAGTTGAGGGTATTGAAGATGCCGGCGCTACGATAATAAAGTTTACACCTCCAGAGGTTACGATGGATGGTTTTCTAAGCATTCTGAATATTGATATGCGTAATGATTTGCCAGCTTATTTAAAAGAATATACGAATACTAATTTGGTGAAAATTACATCTATTGCTGATGTGGTATCCTTTAATAAGGTGGATTCGTTAACTAGAATACCTTATGGGCAAGCACTTTTTGAGGGTGTAATTTCTGATTCTACATCAGTACAAGAATTAGAGGAAATAAAATCAAATCTCGAAAAAAGTGGACGTGCTTTTTTTGATTCAGTAATGGATCAACATAAATTAGATGCTGTATTATCTATCAATAATTATCATGCGGGTTATGCGGCAGTTGCTAAGTACCCAGCCCTCACAGTTCCTATGGGGTATAAGGCCTCGGGAGAACCTGTCAGTCTTACTTTCATTGGCAAGCAATTTTCAGAAGCTAATTTGCTGTGTATTGGTAGTGCTTTTGAAAAACATTCAAAAGTTCGAGTAATGCCTGTCGGATACGATAATTAAAAACTTTGGTTAATAATGAATAGGAGAAAGTTTATAAAGAAAACTTTTAAGTGGGGAGCTGGCTTAGGTATTTTAACCGGATTGTATAGTTGGCAGATTGAGCCTTTTTGGATGGAGTTTGTTTATGTGAAAATGCCATTAAAAAATTTACCAAAAGAACTTGTAGGTAAAACTTTAATGCAGATTAGCGATATACATATTGGTAATAGTTTTGATTACCAATACATCATAGATTCATTTAAGGAAGCTCAGCAACTAAAACCAGATTTTGTGGTGTATACGGGTGATTATGTGAGTTATGATGATAATGAGCAAATTTCACAATTGCAAGAAGTGTTAAAATATGTAGTCACAGGAAGTTTAGGAACTATTGGAATTCTCGGCAATCACGATTATGGTATCGATTATGCAGAAGAATCTGTAGCAAAGAGTATTACGCAAAGTCTTGAAACCGCTGGTATTACTATTTTAAGGAATAATGCCATTGAGTTAAATGGTATTAATTTCATAGGCATAGATGACCTTTGGGGAATTAATTTTCATCCTGAAGAAGCGACAAAGAAGTATGATGATTCAAAGGCAAATATTACCCTATGCCATAATCCAGATGTTTGCGACCTGCCTGTTTGGAATAATTTTAAAGGTTGGATTCTTTCTGGGCATACGCATGGTGGGCAAGTAAAACCACCTTTTTTACCTGCACCAATGCTTCCTGTCAAAAATAAAAAATATGATGCAGGAAAGATTGATTTGGAAGATGGTAGAACACTTTATATAAATAGTGCTTTAGGTTGTCTTCTTCAAGTCAGGTTTAATGTTAGACCTGAAATTACCTTGTTTGAATTAATGAGAGAAGAATAACTAACGCTTATACTATTCGATTGAAGTTATAACCTTATCAATTGCTAATCTAGATTTACCGTTTATACTGGGTTGATTACCATCTTCTGAATCACGATAACCTATGGCAACAGAAAATAGTACCTTGTGGTCTTTTATATTGAGAATCTTCTTATATTTTTCAGGCTCAATACCTTCCATTGGTGTAGAATCAATTTCCATAGCAGCACAGGCAGCTAAGAAAAAACCTAGAGATAAATAAACTTGCTGAGTTAACCAATTAATGGTTTTTTCAGCAGGTTGGTCCTTAAGAAATTGCTTATAGTAATTTACGGAACCCTCAGCTAAATTTTCTTCTACATGGCGTTCGAATTGCTCAAGATTGTCTTGAACGCTAAAAACTACTAGATGACTTGCGTTGGTTATTTTAGGGGCGTTAAAGAAAGATGCTTCAGCTAATGCATTTTTTGTTTCCTTATTAGAAACAAACGTGAATAACCATGGCTGGCTGTTAATAGAAGATGGACTAAGCTTTAGAATATGCTTCAAATCTTCGATATGTACTTCTGAAATTTTCTTAGAAGCATCGTATTTTTTTGTGGTATATCTTTTTTCAGCTATTTTTCTAAAATCCATCAATTTTTTTGACAAAAATAAGAATTGTTACTTATTTAAATTAAATAACGTTCTTAAGTTATTTGTAAAATGATATGAGATCTTCAATAATGAACTTATTGGATGATTTCATTAATCAATCCCCAAAGTTCATTATCAAAACCTGATGGGCCTAATTGAATTTCGCTGCTAGCGCTACCCATTCGAACAATCACCAAATCTAAACTTGGCACCATATATAATTTCTGGTCGTTTTTTCCTAAGCCAGCGTATAGGTCTGCAGGTGCATTTGGTATTAAGCTTCCGGTAAATTCAACCTCAGAACCTGGTACTCTATAACTGCTCTTTCCATTCAACCAATATAAATAACCGTAAGAAAGGTTTAAGTCTTGAGAAGAATTGGTCATCGAATTAAAATAAGCTGTGTCCAATAGAATCGGTGTATCATCCCAGGTACCTTGATTCAAATTTAATAATCCGAATCTAGCCATACTTCTAGCTGTACTAAAGAAAACATTATTATATCCAACTTTTATAAACAAACCTTGCATACCAATAGGTTCTTTTATTTTTTCGGAGAAATACGAATTAAAATCTGTGTTGGTAGCATTCGCAATTACGTCGTCAAGTAAAGTGTACGGCGCATTATGATAGTACCAAGTGGTGCCTATGTCATTTAAGTAAATTAAACATTCAGGGTCGGTACAAAAAGCATCTTCAACATTATAATCTAAACCGGTGGTCATAGTTAGTTGATTCTTTATTGTAATGCTTAATTCTTGGTCGATTGTCAAACTTGACCAACCTTCACCTAAATATTGAGAAGTAGCATCGGTAATGCTAAGAAATTCTTCTTGTTGGGCAATACCGGTCAGCATTGAAGTCAGGTTCTTCCCTGCAGAATTCCAAGCATGGTTATCATCTTTTGTGAAATCCCCAAAATATTTTTCAATGACAATTCTACCATCTTTCAAGATTATGAAAGCATCAGTATCGTTATCTTCTAAATAAGTATATAAATTATCTACTTGATTTTCATTCCATCCAAGAGTTTCAATTGAAACGGTTTCCCACTCGTCGGTTCTTGTTATTGGTGGAAAATAGGTGTCAAGAGGTACTGGCGTAATAACAGCTGGTATTCCACTTTTTTCAGTATCAGAATCAGATTCATTCGAACAGGCAAAAAGTAATGACGACACGATAAGTAAGCTGAAATATTGGGGAAATTTCATGGTCAAGTTTTAGTTTGGGACGTTATTTTGAATAATCGGTTAAAGATCACTAGTAATTTTGTCCATATCTAACGTTTTTAAAGACCCAAATCGTATTTTTGCACCCCAATTTAAATTATGAGGACAAAAACTCTTAAGAAGAACAAAATCAACGTAGTAACTCTAGGTTGTTCAAAGAATGTTTATGATTCTGAAGTACTCATGGGTCAATTAAAGGCCAACAACAAAGAAGTTGTACATGAGGAGGAAGGAAACATAGTAGTTATTAATACTTGTGGCTTCATTGCTAATGCTAAAGAAGAAAGTGTTAATACCATTTTGGAGTATGTTCAAAAGAAAGAAGATGGAGTAGTGGATAAGGTTTTTGTAACCGGATGTCTTAGCGAACGCTATAAGCCAGATTTGCAAAAAGAAATACCGAATGTTGACGAGTACTTCGGGACCAGTGAATTACCAGGTTTGCTAAAAGCTTTGGGTGCTGACTATAAGCATGAGTTGATAGGTGAGCGATTAACGACTACACCGAAGAACTATGCTTATCTTAAAATAGCTGAAGGTTGTGATAGACCTTGTTCATTCTGTGCAATCCCTATAATGCGTGGAAAGCACAAAAGTAAATCTATTGAAGATTTAGTGACTGAATCTGAAAAGCTGGCCGCTAAGGGGGTAAAAGAATTAATTCTTATAGCACAAGACCTTACTTATTACGGTTTGGATCTTTATAAGAAACGAAACCTTGCAGAACTTTTAGAAGCTTTAGTAAAGATAGAAGGTATTGAATGGATAAGATTGCATTATGCATTTCCCGCAGGTTTTCCGATGGATGTGTTAGATGTTATGAATAGAGAGCCAAAAGTTTGTAACTATTTGGATATACCTTTACAGCATATTTCTGACCGTATTCTAAAGAGTATGCGTCGTGGAACTACAGAAGCTAAGACTACGAAATTATTACAAGAGTTTAGAGCAGCGGTTCCAGAAATGACGATAAGAACCACTTTAATTGTTGGTTACCCAGGTGAGACCGAAGAAGACTTTGAGACTTTGAAGAATTGGGTTGTTGCCATGCGTTTTGAGCGATTGGGTTGTTTTACATATAGTCATGAAGAAAACACACATGCTTTTTCTTTAATAGACGATGTGCCAGAGGAAACAAAACAAGAGCGTGCTAATATTATCATGGAAATTCAATCTCAAATTTCATGGGAACTAAACCAGAAGAAAGTAGGAGAGACTTTTCGTTGTATTATAGATCGTAAAGAAGGAAACTATTTTATAGGTAGAACTGAATTTGATTCACCAGACGTTGATAACGAAGTTTTAATAGATGCCGCTAAGCACTATGTAAAACAAGGTGAGTTCGTGAATGTAAAAATTACCGAAGCAGCAGATTTTGACTTGTACGGAGAACCGGTTTAGGCCTATATTTCTAAAAAAAAGTTAATGAATAGTTCTTAACTATTCATTAACTTTTTTAAAACTAAATAATGTCTTGTTAGAAAGTGATATTTATAAAAGGAATTATTGGACTAGAATAAACGCTTTCATCACTATAGTAGAGTACATTGTATTTTACGCCAATTAACATTTTGTTGCTGAAATTGTAACACGCACCAACTAACAAGGCAGATTTCCAAAAATCATTTTCTACTTCACCTGTGGGAGTTTCCCTTTTGGTATTGACTTTTAATTCAGCAAATTCTAGAAGGGTCGTTATTTTTCTAGAAAGATTATACTCCCCAATAACGTTAACCACTAATGTGGTGGTTTTTTGAACATCTTTTATTGAGGTATAACTACCCTGAATTCCTGCGCCTAAACTAATTTTTTCACTTACCGAGTACAGCTAAAACAGTAAAAATTATAAATTAATTTTTAGATAGAAGTATGATGGAAAAGAAAAAGAAATGTTCTTTAACCAAATGTAAATAAATGCTATGTTAGATTTTTTAAATCTCTTTCTTCATCATTCCAATAGTGAAATAGCCCAATAAAAGTATTATGACACCAAGAATACACCAAAGCCACCATTGATTTTCGAAGAGCGGTGGTGTGGTTTCGATTATCGGTTTAGGAATGTTAGTTGCATCTCCGAATTGAAGACTTGAAATATTTTCTGGAAAAGAAATAGTAGTTTTCGCTATATCATAATTTGGTGCTTTATCATTTGTTTTACCATAAACAAGAAAATATGTTGCTGGTTCTGTAAAGCGGGTGGTCAGACTATGTATGTATCCTTTAAGGATAATATTAGAAAATTTTAAAGGCTGATTATCATTATTAGAAACAATAACGCGAAGCTTTTGCGCCATGGTGCCTGGTAACTGAAAACTATTTTCTTCGATAGAAGAAAGTGTTCTTGTTGCCATTGTTCTATAATTATAATAATATCCTTTATCAGTCTTAACACTGTCTACAAGGTATTGTATGGTAATGGGTCTGTAATAATCAATTTTATCATCTACAGAAAGTTCTAATAGATTTAGTGGAGTTCTACTTTTTAAATCGACATTAACTATAGTGTTTTTTCCTTCTTGAGAAACATGAAACGAGCTGACGGTGTAATCGTGGTATTGAGGGGCCTTTTTTGCTTTCTTTAAGATTTTTACAGATTCTAAATTTGGCTTTTCAGGACTTTTAATCAGTAATCTGTAAAATTTGAAATTAGCATCAGAAAATTTCAAAGTAGTAAATGAATAATCTGTTTGATCATTCATTATAGAAAGAATGCGGTAATTATCTAAAAGAGTAAACCATTCTTGTTGGTTCTGACTTCCTTGAAGGGTAACAAGCCAATTAAAGTTCGAGTCTTTAAAACTTAATTTTATCTCATTAATAGTTTCATTTTCTTGTACTTCATAGGTGTAGAAATATCCTTTGGCATTTTTGACAGTATTCAATAAATTAAAAGCAATAGATGAATTTGCATCTATTGCTTTTGAAACATTATGAATATAGGGAGCTTCAATGGTATCTGTGGCTGTAACCCCATAAACTCGAATATCGGTTAAATTCGAATTCATGTTTTGAAACACCTCATTAGGCAATTGAATAGTATGCCATTGGTTCTCTATTCCTTTCAGTTCTATTTTCTTTGAATAGGATTTCATTTGACCAAAACAAAATGATGTGGTTAGAATGATAAAAAATAAGAATAGATTATTATTTGGTTTCATCTGCTATGACGTGTTTGTATTTATTGTAAAGAAAAGAAATGATTAATAATAAAATTCCTAGGGATACAAATACAATAGTTTTAGAAATAGTATTCAATGATGAAATGTCATAGAAAAATAACTTTATCAAAGTGAATGAAAAAAGAATTATCGCACCAATACGAAGGTATTTTTTATTTTTCCAGATGCCTAAGGCAATTAGTAAAAGAGCATAAAGACCCCATAAGATACTCAAACCTAATTTATACGATTGCTCTGAACCAGATAAGTCCATCCAATTTAATAGTTCACTACTTGAGATCCAGATAATAGAAATGTGCATTAAAATTTCGAATGGTACTTTATAGTTGATTTTCATAAAGTCTTGTCGAACTAAAGTGCGAATTGCAAATAATAAGAATACAAAAAAAGCGAAACTAATATATCTTATATATATATTGTAATTGCCTATTTCAAAATAATTGGAAAGCTCTTGCGACAGAAAATTTTCTCTAAGTTCACTCAGGGTGTAAAGACCGATATTAAGAAATGCAAGTACAACTAATAAGCCAGAACAAGTGGCAACTATGCCTAAAGCTTTATTTTTAATTTTATAAGAATTGAGTAAGCTAAGCATGCTAACGAATAGCATGGTGTAGAAAAGTTTCCATAAAGTACCTAAATCTCTTAAGTTATAATTGAAATAAGGATAATAACCATCAGTTTCCGAAATCTGTACTTTAGATGCTTCTAAGGCATCGTTCCAATAGTAATCTACTTCTAAATAAAGTGATAAGTAAAGAGTTAGAATTAAAATCACAGGAAGGCCAAACTCCATTAGTTTATTGGCTACAGTCTTCTTTTTAAGAATGAATTTCGTTTGAATCCAAGTCATAAATCCAAAAGCAGAAACGCAAAGTAACGAAGTTAATAAGGTGATGTTGAAAAATGGTTTCGAAGTTGCTAAACTATCATATATACCAAATTGTTGATAGGTATATGTCCAGTCCATAATCAAACTTAAAATGGCAAGTAGCACCATTATGTATGATAAATGTTCGTAGAATGAAACCTTTTTAGTTCGCCCTATCCAAAAAAGAAGCGCAGCTTCAAATGCCCAAATGAGGGTTACCCAGTTGCCATCTAATTGAACTGGTATGGCAATGGTTATAAACGTTAGTACAAAGCCAGAGGTTAAAAAGAATAATTTTCGGTCTGCTAATTTTTTCTTGTAAATGAATAAGGTTACCGCAAAATGTATTAATGCATTTGCTAAGGTAAAGAGTCCTAAATATGACTCTCCATTTTCATAACCGTATATCCAAGCAATTCCAAAGCCATAAAAAATAAATGAATTCAATAATATTAAGATGATATCACCAACCTTAAATTGTTTAGATTTCAGCAATTTAAATGCTAAAAATGTAGCATAAAAAATGAAAAAGAAGACTGTTAGAAAAGTAAAGCCCATGTAAAAATCTGCATCTAGGCTATTAAATGCATACCAAGCTCCATATATCAACCAAGTAAAGGTAAAGGAGACATAATAAAGAGCTTTCCAATATTTTTTTAAAGAGATGACTAAAATCCCAATATTTATTAAGGCCATGTAGCTAAATAATACTGTGGTGTTTCCAGAATTATTACTCAGTAAAAATGGTACACCATATGCGCCAACTAAACCAATATGAGCTATAACTTGTTTATTGTAATTAAGTGCCGCTACAACTCCGAAAACAGTGCATAATAGCATAATACCGAATGCGAATAGTTGAGGGAATAGGTCATAAAAGTCATAAGCAGCAAATGTGATAAAATATAAGATGGCCAATGCGCCACTTACTAAAACGGCACTGTAGCTTTCATATTTTGCTTTTAATTTAAAAGCAAAACCTAATAAACCTAACCCCATTAAATAACCAAGAATTATTCGAGTAAGGGGGCTTATTAAATTATTTTCTATAGAATATTTTGCGCCAATGAAAACACCAATTATAGTAATTAAAATTCCGATTTTATTGATGAGGTTTTCACCTATGAATTTTTCAAGGTTTGATTTTCCTTTTGGAGTGGAAATTTTCTTAGCAGGAATATCAATTGGTTGTTCTTGGGCTGTAACTGGGAATTCAATGGCTTCCTTTTGTGTTTGTATTACAGGTTCATTGAATGCAATAGGCTCTTTAGCGTGTTCCTTTTCAGGTTCAATGGCTGGTTCTTCTTGTGCTTGTTTAAACTTAATTGCTTGAGTATTTCTTAGTATTTGAATATCTCTACGGATTTCATTAACCTCAATATTAAAATCTTGTTGCTTCTTAAGAAGAAGTTCAAGTTTTTGTAATAGCTCATTAATTTGGTCTTGGTCGTTAGCCATATGGGTTGATTTATTGCAACTTTCATAGAAAGTTGTCTCAAGGTAAACGTAAAACATTTAAATATGTTGGCTAATGTGTACACCTTATCAAAATTAAAATATCCCCAAAACAGGTTTAAGTGTTTCAGGGATATTTAGATAAAATTACTTTACAATCAAAATCGATGGTTGGGGCTATTTTTCAAAATATAAATAGATGTACATAGCTGCGCCAAAGTTTGAGGCATCAGTAGAAACCAAACGCCAGCCTTCTTTTGCATAACTATTCAATTTTTCTTGAATTTCCTTGTTCGACGAATTTACAATATGATATTTATCAAAAGTTAATTTAGAATAATAAATAAGGGTTTCAACTTTGTATTCTTTCATAGATATTTTTATTTAACCATAAAAAGTGCGTTGGCAAAAAATAGCTTTCCATTTTCCCAAAAACCTCTAAAAAGTGGATTGTCAACCATATATATTATTTGACCTCTACCCATTTCTTCAGTTCCGAAAATTAATGTTTCTGCAATTTTCTTTTTTGCTTCACTGCCAGCAAAACCAGATACAGGTTCGTTGGCACCTTCACTAAGATAAACAGCACTTCCATTTTCTAAATACTTGTATGCTCTATCTCCTAGTTTCAACGTGAAATAAGTATCGTCGTAACCGTAAGCTAAAGGATTCGTATTGTCTACAGTAGCTTTGAAAATAGCACCAGTAATCGCAGATTTAATCTGTTCGCGTTCAGAAACTTCAAAAGATGAAATGGTATTACTTGAATCTTTCTCGATTTCTTTTTCCTTAATGGTAAAATCTTTATCTGATGAAGTAAGGGCATCAATGGCACCTCCCATTACAATAAGTTTTCCTCCGCGTTTTACCCAATCCTTGATTTTTTCTTTGATATGAGTGGATAAAAAGCTTTTATAGCCCCAACCATCAGGTAAAATAAGAATATCATATGTAGTTAAATCAACTCTACTGAAATAATCCTCATCTAATACAGAAATAGGGTAATTCAATTGTTGCTCAAAAAAGTTCCATATTTCACCAAAACGTAAAGTTGATGTTGGTTCACCGGAAAGTACGGCAATATTCAGATCTTGTATAACATCTACGTATCCTGAACCAAAATCTTTTCCACTTTCAACAAAACCTGTGTTGGTTGGGGTTATGGTTTTATTATGATTTTTAGAGGCGTTTGTTAATATGGTATTGAAATTCTTTACTTGTTTGTTATCGCTTTTAGTGATAATAAGCGTTCCACGGTCATGCGAAATACCATCTAATGTAAAGGGTTTGTGAGCATAACGAATACGAATTTTATTTCGTAGTAGTTCAGCTAAAAACCTTGCATCCTTCATGCTGTTCCAATCGGCTAAATATGCATAACTATCAGCTTTTATAATTGCAGAGGTTATGTTTTGTGTGCTTGAAACAGTGCCTGAAACATTGCTTTCACTCGCAATTGCATCTAGACCATATGCGTAAGGTAATGACCATGCAGTTATATCATAGGTAACCGAATCACTAAGCTTTGCCGTAGGTTCAAACAAAACTTTAACCAAGGTACTCTTAGCTTGATCTGTAGAAACTATAATACTCTTATCACTGCTTTTTAAAGATCCAGATTTTCCGGTTGCATAATTGTAGCCTTTAACTGTGCTATTGTCACCAACTTTATACTTTATTTCGTGTTTACTCAATAAATCAGTTAGTGCTTCTAGTTTATCTGGGTTCCCATTCAATACATAGCTTTTGTATTTGTAATTCTTGTTTTTATAGAATTTCATGAATTCTTCATTCAGTTTAGTTACATTTTTTGAAGCCACTTCTATGGTAGATAAACCTGTGGTATGATGATGCGCAATTCTATCTTTCAGTGTAAGGGTGTCTCCAATACTAGTAATAATTCCTAACCCAGCGCGACCACTACCACCTTGTTCATAGGTCATGCCAATACCGCCGTTGTAGGTTGGGTAAGTGTCTCCGTAACTTGGATATAATAGGTCAAACACTTCTTTTGTGAAATAGAACCATCCATTTTCATCAAAATACTTTGCATGATTTTTACCAATTGTAACTTGAAATTCTCTTTGAAAATCAGTGATAACTTCATGAAATGGTTCGGCTGCAGGAGCGAAATAATATGGATTGTCGACACCTTGTTCATGAAAATCTACATGTACGTGGGGTAACCATTTGTTGAATTGTTTTAAGCGTTGCTGGCTTTCAACCTGTGTCAACCATGCCCAATCTCTATTTAAATCGAACATGTAATGATTGCTACGACCACTCCACCAACCCTCATGATGTTCCTTGCTATTTGGGTCTACTTGGTTCGGTGAGTTTTTGAATTGGTTGTACCAGTTAACATAACGATCTCTACCATCTGGGTTAATGCATGGGTCAATTAATACAACAACATCTTCGAGGTAGCTACTTTTGGTAGTAAATAAATCGTAAATGGTTTGCATGGAAGCTTCCGTACTTACACTTTCATTGCCATGTACATTATAACTAAGCCATACAATAGCCTTGTCTGGCGTACCTTCGCCATTCAATCCTTTCATATGCTCTTCTCGAATTTTTTCAAGATTTTGCATATTTTCTTTAGTGGAAATGGTAGCCAATAACAAAGGTCGTCGTTCATTGGTTTTACCATATTCAATTAGTTTCATGCGTTGTGGTTCAGCTTCTGCTAAATATTGATAATAATCAACAACCTCATGGTGACTGGTAAATTGTGTTCCTAGTTCATAGCCTAAAAACTCAGAAGGTGATTTTAATTGGGCTAAACTGAATAAAGGTATAAATAGAAGTGCGTAGCTTAAAATTTGTTTCATAAGGTGGTTTGTAATCTGTTCTAGCCAAATCTATTAAAATAAATGCAAAATGAAAGTGATTTATATTGTATTTCACCGAGTAATTGGGTAATTAATACTAGTGGTAATTAACTTATATTTAGGAAATGTAAAACGAAAGGGTTTTATATTTACAAAGTATTTAATTTTTATATGGATATTGACTGTTTGCCCATAGCAAAAACGGGCTATTTTTCGAAACTGATTTGTGATTACGTTGCCGCAGAAACTGAGCTTAAACCATTATATAATCGGTTTCCCGATGTTGAAGGTTTTAAAGGGCAACTAGAAGAAAAAGGAAAGCATTTTACTAATGCCCATAGAGATGTTCTGCATAATTCAATGCTTAAGCAGTATAAAAACACAGATGTTTCTAAAAAAACTTCGGCTAACATTGAGCTTTTAAAAGAAAAAAACACATTTACCATTGTTACCGGGCATCAGTTAAATCTATTTACTGGACCATTGTATTTTCTATACAAGATTATTTCTACCATAAATTTAACCAAGCAATTAAAAACAGCATATCCAGATAGTAATTTTGTGCCTATCTATTGGATGGCTACAGAAGATCACGATTTCGATGAAATCAATTATTTCAATTTCAAAGGATTAAAATTTCAGTGGAACAAAGATGCATCTGGTGCTGTAGGCCATCTGAAAACAAAGGGATTAGGGGAAGTTTTTGATTTATTTGCACAAACTATAGGTGATAGTAAAAACGCTAGTCATTTAAAGGGTCTGTTCGAAAATGCCTATTTAAAACATGATAACCTAACGGATGCAACTAGGTATTTAGCCAATGAAATTTTTAAGGACTACGGCTTGGTAATTGTTGATGGTGATGATGCCGACTTAAAAAAGTTGCTAGTGCCATATATGAAGAAAGATATTTTTGAGCAAATAGCCTTTAAAAAAGTAACGGAAACTATTGAAGAATTGGAGCAAATTTCATCTGATTACCCAGTACAGGTGAATCCGCGTGAAATCAATTATTTTTATTTGAAAGATGGTATTCGCGAACGTATAATACAAAGTAAAGAAAAGTATCTCGTAAACGATACCACCATTTCGTTCACTAAGGAAGAATTGATTGATGAGATGGATGCTCACCCAGAAAGATTCTCTCCTAATGTTATTGCTAGACCGTTGTACCAAGAAGTCATTTTGCCAAACCTTTGTTATATAGGTGGAGGCGGTGAAATAGCCTATTGGTTAGAATTGAAGGCAGCGTTTGAAGCTATGAATATTCCTTTTCCAATTTTATTGGTGAGAAATTCAGCTTTGATAATTACCGAAAAACAGGCTGATAAGCTAGAGCGAATGAATATATCTAAATCAGATATATTTTTAAAACAGAATAGCTTAATCAATAAAAAGATTAGGGAGATTTCAAATATAGACATTGATTTTTCTCCACAGAAAAAATTGCTAGAAGAGCAGTTTAAAGATCTATACGCCCTTACAGAAAAGACGGATAAGTCATTTTTAGGTGCGGTAAAAGCTCAAGAAGTAAAACAGAAAAAAGGATTGGATGCCTTGGAGAAACGCTTGCTACAGGCGCAAAAGAGAAAGCTAAGAGATCAAGTAGTTCGTATGACCGAACTGCAGAACGAAATTTTTCCCAACCAATCATTGCAAGAACGTCAACTTAATTTTTCTGAGTTTTATCTGGAATATGGTGAAGACCTAGTGCCGATGTTGTTCGAGGCATTGCAGCCATTAGATTTGACTTTTACTGTAATTACCCAAAAATAAATTTAGGCAGGCGAGCATCACTTAATAAGATATCTGTACTTGTCTTTGTATCGTTTCTTTCAAATCTAGTTACAGAAAATTAATTATAATTAGCATATATATTACATTCAACATACAAAACATCACGCCAGTTGATAGCCTTATAGGGTTTGAAAAAGAAAATCTTTATTTCTATTTAGACTTAAGGAACTAGAAATTCCCCTTTCCATTCTTTATTGACCTTTTCGAATAAAGCCCTAATATGTTTAGGTCGTTTTAATTTTAAGTATTCAATTTTGGTGGGAATAATATCGATCATGGTAAAGTAATTTTCATCTTCAACATATTCCACATGATCAGGATTTTTTAAAGAGCTCCCAGGGCTAATATTGGTAATGTAGTCTTTTCTACTGTTTGGCTGAATGTTTTTCCATGTCTCTATAAGCCTTTTTTTGTCCGTTACTATTTCAGCAGTGCCCTCGACTTTTAATTGTAACAATTTCTCAGGATGATACAGCAGAAAACTAACTTGATTGTTTACGGTAATATGCTTAATTTTTTGGGTACGACTATCGGTGTAGATTGTTAAAAGCAAGCCTTCAGAAACCTCCCGTAGCACTACGGTACGTAGACGAGCTATAGTTTCATTGCCTACTGTTGCCATAGTAATGAACCTGAATGGATGTCCCCTTTCAGATACACCCTTTTTAATTTCACTGTTTAATTCTTCAAAAAAGGAATCAATCATGCCTATAATTTATATAAAGGTAAAATAATAGGATTTATAAGTAGGGTAAAAGACAAGCCGGTTGTTATATAATAAAGAGCTATGAAAAAGAAATTGAATTAGTTCAATTTTGACTTTTGGTTTAAAGTTGGTTTTTGATTTAGTTGAAAGCTCAGGGTGGTTCCTGAGCTTTCCTTTTTTTTAATTGTAAGGTTGTAGATAGTTTATCGAACTAAGTGTTGAATACAGATTGTTATGAGAAAGATTTTTTTAATGTATTCAGTTTATTGGTTGGTTGTATAGAAAGCCCGGGTGATTCCCGGGCTTTTTTTGTTTTAAAACATAAATATTTAAAGGAGTAAGTAGCAATATAATTGATTCTTTTCCAGATTAGAAAAACCAATTGATCAAAGTAGTACTATCACTTCACCTTATATTCTAGTCGCATAGTAATAGATGCGGTTTTGTTTTTAGAAGAGGTATTGTAGGCGCCACCCCAACTATAGTCTTCTCCAGAGTTTTGGCCTGTAATTTGAAACACACCCATATTGGCAGAAACTAAATCACCTAAATCACTTCCTGCATTTTCAGCTATTTTCTCGGCACGTATTCGTGCATCTTCTGTAGCTTTAGATATCATTTCAATTTTTAAATCAGCGAGTTTAGTATAGTAGTACCTTGGAGGTGAAGAGTTAAATTGTACTCCTTTATTTAACAGCTCTGTTATTTCGCGAGAAACGCTTTCAATTAAAGCAACGTTTTCAGATTCAATATTCAGTGTCTGCATTAATTGATACCCACGAAAAATGCTTCCTACATAATTTCCATTTTCATATTGGTTATCACGCATTTCAGTGGTTTGAACGCTATTAAAGATAATACTGGCCGATTCAATTCCTTTTGAAACTAAATATTGGCGTACGATCTCTTTATCATTATTCAATTGGTCGAAAGCTATTTTCAAAACCGTACTGTTGGCAGAAAATTGACCCTCCCAAACGATGAGGTCAGAAGTAAAATTTTCATTGCCTAAACCAGTTACCGATATAATTTGTGGCGGGTTAGCTCTTTGTACATAAGCATTTCCTAAAAAATAAGCAGCAATGATAATAGCTGCTCCAAAAATAATTGCACTTACATGTTTCATAAAAAATATTAATATCTAGTTTAAATATAACTAAAAGATACTTTTCAAGAACGGTCAATTTGCTATTTTTGCTCATGCAAAATAAAGTCCTAATATTAGATTTTGGTTCACAATACACTCAATTGATTGGTAGACGTGTACGTGAGCTGAATATTTTCTCTGAAATTAAACCATATAATAAATTACCAAAAGACCTTTCTGAGTATAAAGCAGTGATTCTTTCAGGATCACCTTTGTCTGTTAGGGGAGACGATGCAGTCCATCCTGATTTATCTGAAATTCGTGGTAAAAAACCTTTATTGGGTGTTTGTTATGGAGCGCAATACCTAGCACACTTTAACGGTGGTAGTGTAGAAAAATCTAACACCAGGGAATATGGTAGAGCTAATCTAAGTTTTGTTGTAGAGAATGACCCGTTTTTAGATAAAATAAGTACTGGCAGTCAAGTTTGGATGAGCCATGCAGATACAATTAAGCACCTGCCAGAGAACACTACATTATTGGCAAGTACCCATGATGTTGAGAATGCTGCTTTTAAATTTGATGGAGAGGAAACTTATGCTATTCAATTTCACCCAGAGGTATATCATTCAACAGATGGAAAACAAATCTTAGAAAATTTTTTGGTTAAGATAGCCAAGATGGAACAGTCATGGACTCCTGATGCTTTTGTTGATAAAACAGTAGCAGAATTGAAAGAGAAAATTGGCAATGAAAAAGTAATATTAGGACTGTCTGGTGGTGTTGATTCTTCAGTGGCAGCGGTATTATTACATAAAGCTATAGGTAAGAACCTTCATTGTATTTTCGTCAATAATGGTCTTTTAAGAAAGAACGAATATACTGAGGTATTGAAGCAATACGAAGGCATGGGGCTTAATGTGAAAGGAGTCGATGCTTCGGCACGTTTTTTGAATGATTTGGCAGGAGAGAGTGACCCAGAAACAAAGAGAAAAATAATAGGTCGTGTATTTATAGAAGTTTTTGATGATGAATCTCATTTAGTAGAAGGCGCAAAATGGCTGGCACAGGGTACTATTTATCCTGATGTAATTGAATCAGTATCAGCTACAGGAGGTCCATCGCAAACAATAAAGAGTCATCACAATGTTGGTGGTTTGCCTGACTTTATGAAATTAAAAGTTGTGGAGCCTTTAAAAATGTTATTCAAAGATGAAGTTAGAAGAGTAGGGGCAAGTTTAGGAATTGATAAGGCATTATTAGGTAGGCACCCTTTTCCAGGTCCAGGTTTGGCAATAAGAATTCTTGGTGATATCACCCCAGAAAAAGTAGCCATTTTACAAGAAGTGGATGCAATTTTTATAGACGGATTAAAAAAGTGGAATTTATACGATAAAGTATGGCAAGCAGGCGCAATACTATTACCTGTAAATAGTGTAGGGGTAATGGGCGACGAGCGTACTTATGAAAAATGTGTAGCTTTAAGGGCTGTCGAAAGTACTGATGGTATGACTGCTGATTGGGTGAATTTACCATATGAATTTTTACAAAAAACGTCAAATGATATCATTAATAAAGTCCCTGGAGTAAATCGTGTCGTATATGATATAAGTTCAAAACCTCCAGCAACAATAGAATGGGAATAATATGAGATATATATTTAATCAAGTTTACATAATTGGGGCATTTTGCTTATTGGTCTCGTGCACGGCCATGGGTCAAAAGTTCAATACTCATGAAGTAAAATCTGGCGAAACTTTGGAAAGCATTTCTAAGTTGTACGGAGTTACACCTGCTAATATACTTCAGTATAATAAAGAGATAAAACAAGGTCAGCAATTAAGACCTAATACTATTTTGGTGGTGCCAGGAGCTAAAATTGCTGCTAAGCCTGCTACTTCAGTTTCTGGTATTGCTAACAATAATATACAAGATTCTATTATTACAAGAGAACCAATTGGTTATACGACCCATAGAGTTAGGAAAAAGGAAACTATTTTCGGTATAACGCAACAATATAAAATTACTGAAGAAGAGCTTAAAAAATATAATACCCAATTATATGCGTCTCCATTACAGAAAAAGATGGAGTTGCGTATACCTAAGTATAGGGCTCCAAACAAAGAAGAGATTGGGTTGAATGAAAATGATTTTGAAAAATATATTGTAGCACAAAAGGAAACGCGATGGAGTATTGCTCATAAATATGGAATTACTATTGATAGTATGTTGGTGCTAAACCCGGGTTTATCTAAAACCAATAATTATCTTTCTGAAGGATATGAGCTTTTGATGCCTAAAATTGCAGGTAGTAGTGTTCAAAATCAGGTAACCCAAATATATACTTCATATACGGTACCAGCTAAGATGAATTTTTATCGATTAGAGCAAGAATTCGGTGTAAAGTCAGATGAAATAGTTCGTTTAAATCCTGAAATTACAGAACGTGGCGGATTAAAAGAAGGCATGGTAATTCGTATTCCTGAGCAGAAAGTAGAGACAGGGGTTATAAATACTGATAATTATATTTTCTATGAGGTTAAGCCAAAGCAAAATGAGTTTAGGTTAACTAGAAAATTTGGAATGACCTGGGCAGAATTGGTACAATTGAATCCCGATTTAAAAGGCGGTCTAAAAGCAGGTATGGTTCTAAAATTACCAAAAGATAAAGTAGGTGATTTTGAAGTGAAGAATTCTTTGGTATTAGATAAGGTAAACTTAATTGATAGTATTAATGTTGCCATGGTGCCTAAAATATTATTCTTGTTGCCTTTTCGATTAGATAAGTTGAATTTGAGTGATAAGGAAGCAGTTGAGAAGGCTATTGATTCTAGAAAAGATATAAAATATAGTTTAGGTCTTTATTCAGGCGCATTAGTGGCAATTGACTCATTGAAATCTTTAGGGGTTTCAGTCGATATAAAAACGTTTGATAATCAATTAGATTTGGTTAAAACGAAGCAGATATTGCAAGGCGAGCAGTTAGGTGGGTATAGTGCCGTTTTTGGTCCTTTAGATATACCATCGTTAAAGGAAACTGCCGTACAAGCGGCTAAATTTAATATACCTGTGGTAGCGCCTATACCTGCAAAAAGTGACATAAGTTTAAATAATGTTTTCTTCTCTTATACCGATGAAGAGGTGTTGTTAAAGCATTTGTTAGATTATGTTGAAACCAAGCATGAGGAAGAAACAATATTGATTATTGCAGATGAAAACAGTAAAGTAGAACAAACTGCTATTCTAAAACGTTTTCCGAATGCTAAAGTGGTTGTTGTAAAGGAAGAAGAAAAGAATATAGGTATTAATAGAGATAAGCTACAAACACTACTTTCAGATAAAGTTCCTAACTGGGTATTTGTTGAATCTGATAATTATAAGTTGATAGCAAGTGTAGTGTCAATTTTAAATTCTTTCAACAATACTGCTTTTGATGCTGTGTTAGGCAAAGATAAAGTCAGCGTTCGAATGTTTACAACAGATATGAACTCTGCTTTTGAGAATGATGTTATATCAAATACCCATTTATCAAATTTAAATTTTACGTATCCTTCGGTAAATCGTCAAGTAGCGAATAATTCATTTGTTGAGCGTTACAGAAAACGTTTTGGGGATGATCCAGACAGATATGCAATTAGAGGATTTGACCTAACGTTTGATTTATTATTGAAGTTGGCTTATAAAAACGATTTAATTGATGTTTCTAGATTTATTGGTGAAACAGAATATAATGGTAATAAGTTCAATTACGAGAGAAAAGGGATTGCTGGTTACTATAATCAATCATCTTATATAATGATGATTGATGATTTAAGAATTAAAGAGCTTGAATAAAATGACATCAAAAGTCACCTATAACGGAGAATTAAGAACAGAATGTATTCATCTTAAATCGAATGATTCATTTGTAACTGATGCCCCTGTAGATAATAATGGCTTAGGTCAGGCATTTTCGCCGACCGATACGGTTGCTACTGGTTTAGCAAGTTGTATGCTTACCATGATGGGAATAAAAGCAAACGGTTTAGAGGTGAATTTAAAAGGTTCAACAGCGTCTGTTACCAAACACATGGCGACGACACCAAGAAGAATCTCGAAAATTGAGGTGGAAGTTCATTTACCTGAGAAGGTATCTGAAAAAAATAGAAAAATTTTAAAGCACACTGCAGATACCTGTCCCGTACTATATAGTTTGCATCCAGATATAGAGAAAGTAATAACCTTCCATTGGGATTTATAGTTAAAACATATCTCGTATTTTCTTTAATGACATTGTTCAACGTTTTACATGTTCAAAGTCAAGAAGAGGTGATTTGGGAGCCCGGTTTTCGATTTACTTGGAATGATTTTAAAGGGCCTGTGCAAATTGGTTCGAGTGCTGCTGCAACAACCGCCAGTGGTATCAGTTATAACTTTTCAACATCCTATGAAAATAATGAGCTGAAAGTAGAGTATACGGTTGGTGCTTATTTTTATCCTACACGTTCTTGGTATAAGCCAGAGGTTTGTAATGATGTAACCTTATCGCACGAACAACTACATTTTGATATTACTGAGCTATATGCTCGTAAAATGCGTAAACAATTAGCCATTACAAAGTTTACTGAAAATGTAAAAGAAGAAGTACGTAAAATTTATAAGACTACGCTTCGTCAACTAAACGATTTTCAAAACAAATACGATTCGGAGACCAACTATTCTAGAAATTTAATTGTACAGGAGAGATGGGTGAATGAAATTGAGACTGTACTTAAAGACTAATGAACTTTCGGGTATGACAAATGAAAAAAAGCACTTCAGTTAGAAGTGCTTTTTTTTGATTTAAATTTTTATGGTAACCCTACACATCACAAATAGTAACGCCTTGTTTTAAAGCTGCTAATTTATCATCCCAACTTGGCACGAATTCTTGAGCAACATGACCTGTGT
The DNA here is from genome assembly GCF_900167935.1 of Maribacter arcticus. Lineage (GTDB taxonomy): Bacteria > Bacteroidota > Bacteroidia > Flavobacteriales > Flavobacteriaceae > Maribacter > Maribacter arcticus. Next base: position 65,249 of record NZ_FUYL01000006.1, read on the forward strand.
AACCTGTCTTTAAAATAGCCTTCATTACCGCTGGATAAAAAATCTCTTGTGTTTCATCAATTTCATGTCTACCTGGGTTTCCACCGGTGTGGTAGTGGCCGTAATACTGGTGATAATCTTCTATATTTCTAATGATGTCTCCTTCCATAATTTGCATATGGTAGATGTCATATAGAAGTTTAAAATTTTCTGAACCGATAGTTTCACAAAGCGATACGCCCCATTCAGATGTGTCGCACATGTAATCTTTATGGTTCACCTTACTATTTAAAAGCTCCATTTGTATCACAACACCATGCTTTTCAGCTAGTGGCATAAGTTTTTTTAGTCCCTTTGCGCAATTGCGCAATCCGACTAAATCATCCATTCCATTTCTATTGCCACTAAAACAGATAAGGTTGGTATAGCCAGCTTCCGCTACTAAAGGAATAACTCTTTCATAATCAGCAATTAATTCTTCATGTAAAGAAAGGTCGTTCCAGCCTTTTTCTATGCCTAAACCAGCACCCCAACACATAGAGGCGTGAATATTGTATTTTTTTAGTAATGGAAATTCCTCTGGGCCAACCAAATCAATAGATCTAATGTCTAGTTCTACTAAATTTTTAAGAAAATCCTCAAATGGTATCGTTCCATAACACCAATAACAAACACTATGGTTTATATTGTACTTTAATTTATCGGGTTGAGCATCCTTTTTATTGTTGGCGTTTGCCACTGAGGTAGTTAGGAATCCCACAGATGCAGCCGCTGAGGTTCCTATAAAATTTCTTCTTTTCATGTTGATTAAATTGTTGATTCCTTAAAGATAAATTTTTTAGATTTAAAAATGGAAATAAATCCTGATAAGCAAAAGTTAATAGAATTGGCCCATTACCGAATGCCTTTTGGTAAACACAAGGGTAGGTATTTGGTGGATCTACCTGAGCCATATTTGGTGTGGTTTCAGCAAAAAGGATTTCCTAATGGTAAATTGGGAGATTTATTGCGTTCTATGCTAGAAATCAAAACAAATGGGCTAGAATCCATAATTCGAAAAATACAAAAACATTTTCCGAAGTAAACTCGTAAAGTTCTAACCTCAATTTGTAACTTTGTGTCCCGTAACATAGAAATCTATAAATGGCACAAACCAAATACATCTTCGTTACGGGAGGCGTTACTTCATCTTTAGGAAAGGGCATTATTGCTGCATCCTTGGCGAAATTACTGCAATCTCGCGGCTACAAAACTACCATTCAAAAATTGGACCCTTATATTAATGTGGATCCAGGAACCTTAAATCCTTATGAACATGGCGAATGCTATGTAACCGATGATGGTGCAGAAACGGATTTAGATTTGGGTCATTACGAACGTTTTTTGAATGTTCGTACCTCTCAGGCGAATAATGTTACTACCGGAAGAATCTACCAAAGCGTAATTGAAAAAGAGCGTAGAGGGGAGTTTTTAGGTAAAACGGTACAAGTAGTTCCACATATCACCAATGAAATTAAAGAACGTGTTCAGCTGCTAGGAAATAGTGGTGAGTATGACATTATAATTACTGAAATCGGTGGTACAGTGGGTGATATTGAGTCACTACCTTACATTGAAGCAGTACGTCAATTGCTTTGGGATCTGGGGGATAATAATGCCATAGTTATTCACTTAACCTTGGTGCCTTACCTTTCTGCAGCTGGTGAATTAAAGACCAAGCCTACACAGCATTCTGTAAAAAAATTGATGGAGAGTGGAATAAAAGCTGATATCCTAGTGTGTAGAACAGAACACGAGATTTCTGACGAAATCAAAGATAAATTAGCGCTGTTCTGTAATGTGAAGCGTGAGGCAGTTATACAAAGCATAGATGCTTCTACTATTTATGATGTTCCATTATTAATGCAAGAAGAAGGTCTTGATACGGTAACTCTGCAAAAATTAGCCCTACCAAATACGGTAGAACCTGATTTAGACCGTTGGAACGAATTTCTTGTTCGTCATAAAAACCCTAAGAATGAAGTTACTATTGGTTTAATCGGCAAGTATGTTGAATTACAAGATTCTTATAAGTCTATTTTAGAGTCGTTTATACATGCAGGAGCATCAAACGAAGTTAAGGTAAATGTGAAATCTGTACATTCAGAATACATTACTTCTTCAAATTATGAAAGCAAGCTTAAGGGCTTAGATGCTATTTTGGTTGCACCTGGTTTTGGCGAGCGTGGTATTGAGGGTAAGGTAAAAGCTGTAGAATATGCACGCGTTAATAACATACCTTTCTTAGGTATTTGTTTGGGAATGCAAATGGCTGTTATAGAATATGCTCGAAATGTATTAGGACTTAAAGAAGCAAATTCAACAGAGATGGATGAGAAAACACCGGATCCTGTAATCAGTATCATGGAAGAGCAAAAAAATGTTACCGATAAAGGTGGTACGATGCGTTTAGGAGCTTGGGATTGTGATTTGAAAGAAGGTAGTTTAGTTCAGAAAATGTATAATGGGGCTAAGCAAATATCTGAACGTCATCGTCATAGATATGAATTTAATAACGCCTATTTAGAGCAATTAGAAAAAGCTGGTTTACTTTCTACTGGTTTTAATAAAGAAACTAATTTGGTTGAAATAATAGAGCTAAAAGACCATCCATGGTTTATTGGTGTGCAATATCATCCAGAATATAAAAGTACGGTAGCCAACCCACATCCATTATTTGTAGGTTTCGTTAAAGCGGCTTTAGAGCATAAAAAATCACAAACTAATGCCACATTGGCATAAACTTCATATTTGGGCATATATTTGCTTTCTTTAAAATCAAATATTCCCAATTAATTTAGAAATACCACATGGAAGAAAAGAAATTTGATGTACAATCCATCATAGGCTTCGTTCTTATTTTTGGAATACTGATCTTCATGTTTTACCAAAATCAACCGACTCCAGAAGAGGTAGAGGCAGAAAAGGCAAAACAAGAGCAAGTTGAGGCTGTAAAGACATCTGAGAATTTAGAAACAGAAACTGTAATTGATGAAGTTCCTCAGTTAGATTTGCAAGATTCAACAGCTGTAGCCAATTATCAAGGTAAATTGGGTGCATTTGGCTTTACTAAACCATCTAATTCTACAACGATATTAGAGAATGATGTACTTCTTTTAAAGATTAGTAATAAAGGAGGGCAGATAATAGAAGCGAAAATGAAAAAATTCGTAACCTATGATTCTGTGCCGGTTTACTTGATAAAGGATGGAAATGCTTCTTTTGGTTTAGATTTTTCTACTGCTGATAATCGCGTTTTAAACACACAAGATTTATATTTCGAACCGGCCATTACGAATAATAACGGTAATCAAGTTCTTTCTTTAAAAGCTAAAACATCTAACAATCAATATTTAGAATATAGATATGAGATGAAACCTAATGAATATCTGGTCGATTTTACGATTAAGTCAAAAGGTTTAGATAACGTAATAAGTTCTAGCAAGCCAGTTCAATTAGATTGGAAGTTAAAAGGTATACGTCATTCAAAAAGTATTCAATACGAAAATCGGTATACACGTTTAACGTATAATCATGAAGATGATAAAATAAGTAAGCTTTCGGAAGGTAGTGATGATGAAGAAACAGAAGAGGATGTAAAATGGATATCGTATAGACAGCATTTCTTTAGCAGTATTCTTGCTGCTGACCAACCTTTTAAAAGTGGTGATTTAACCTCTGTAAATTTAGTTGAGGAAGAGAGTAGAACTTTCGGATTTACGAAAAAATATGAGTCTGTTTTACCTTTGGAATTAGAAGGAGGAGAGATATCAAAGGATTTACATTGGTATTTTGGACCAACAGATGTTGATACGCTGTCTCAATATGAAGACTTAGGTTTGGTTGATTCCATTCCGTTTGGTTGGGGAATTTTCGGTTGGATCAATCGATATGTATTTACACCGTTCTATTCTTTAATTAGTACATATTTTCCTTATGGTATTGCGATAGTTATTATGACTATTTTGGTTCGTTTGGCGATGTCACCTGTAACGTATAAGTCTTACCTATCTCAAGCAAAAATGAAGGTGTTGAAACCTGAAATTACCGAGCTAGGTGAAAAGTTTAAGGACAACGCTATGAAAAAGCAGCAAGAGACCATGAAATTATATGGTAAGGCTGGTGTTAGCCCCATGAGTGGTTGTATACCTGCGGTAATACAGATGCCTATATTTTATGCGCTTTTCATGTTTTTTCCGACATCATTTGCGTTACGACAGAAATCGTTTTTATGGGCAGATGACCTTTCATCTTTCGATACTATTTATCAATTTCCTGAAGGTTTTTCAATACCGTTTTACGGGGATCACGTTAGTTTATTCCCAATCTTGGCATCTATAGCTATCTTTTTCTATATGATGATGACTACTGGTCAGAATATGCCAACTCAGCCAGGTATGCCGAACATGAAATTTATCATGTACTTAATGCCGTTTATGATGTTGTTTTTCTTTAACAACTATGCGAGTGGATTGTCATTGTACTATTTTGTATCTAACATGATTACAATTGGTATAATGCTAGTTATCAAGAATTTCATTCTTGATAATGATAAAATTCATGCCCAGATACAGGAAAATAAAAAGAAACCTAAGAAAGAGAACAAGTTTCAGAAGAAAATGCGTGAAATGATGGAGCAGGCAGAATCTAATAAGAAGAAATAGTAATATCTCATTTTAGTTTAAACTAATAAAAAGAAAAGCCCTTTCAAATTTGAAAGGGCTTTTGCCATTGATTAAGGATTGGTTTGGTAAGATTTGGGATGGTAAATATGTAATTAATTTCAAGTTCTTAAAAAAGTTAGTTGTCAAGGGGAGTTTATTGTATGCTAAAGGAGTGTATACTGATGTTTGGAAAATAATTTTTACTTATTTGTTGAGAATAAAATAGTGTTGTTTGAAACTAGCTCAATTTGTATCTTCATTTCAGACGATATATGTACAATAGATAATTATTCTAAGAAATAAAAAGGCCACAATTTTATACTGTGGCCTTTTTGTTTATAAAGTGAATGAAGTTAATTGTTTGTATTTGGAATCATAACTGCATTGATAGCATGTATAACTCCATTATTTGCTTGAACGTCAACGGCAATAATACCAATTTCAGTATTACCCGAACCATCTGTAATAGTAACATTGCTGTCGCTATCTATAGCAAAAGTTAGAGTGTCACCTTCTAAGGTAGCAGGCGAGGTTAAACCATTGCTTAAATCTCCTGAAACAATATTAGCACCGGCAATAACATGATGATTCAATACTGCTGTTAAAACATCTCCACTAGGTATTTCTGCTAAGGCTGCAAATGCATCGTTAGTAGGTGCAAATACAGTAAAAGGTGCAGGACCCGTTCCGTTAGGCGTACTTAAAACACTTACGAAATCTGGTTGACCTTCTGCAGTTAAAGCTCCAACAAGTGAGCTGAAGTTAGGGTCTGCTGTAGCGAAAGTAACTACACTTGGTAAGTCGATTACAGTATCCACAGCATGAATAATTCCGTTAGTGGCAACTATGTCAGCAGCTGCTACCGAGCTCACTCCATTTAATTTCACTCCGTCATCAACATTCACATAAATACTCAAATTGTCACCATCTGCATTAGTAGCTGCAGTATTAAAATATGTATTTGAAAGACTGGCTGCATTAGCGGCAGCGCCAGAAATCACATGATTGGCCAAAATGCTATTTAACTCGTTATCTGAAGGATTTGTAAAATTGTTAAATGCAGAATTTAGAGGAGCAAATACTGTAAAGTCAGTTTCTAAATCGGATAATAATGTAGTAAATGTTGTGTTGTTGTTAGCAGTAAGAGCACCTACTAAAGATGTTAAATTAGGGTTTGCAACCGCATGATCTACAATATTTGGAAGTCCAATTACAGCATCAACAATATGCACTACACCATTAATTGCTTTATTATCTGCTGCAGTTACTGTAGAAGTTCCATTAAGAACTACACCATCTTCTATATTGATAAACATGCTAAGATTGGCATCGTTAGGACCGGCAGTTGATAACGAGGAAACATATCCTGTAGACAAATCGGTTGATAGATTTGTACCAGCTACAACATGGTTAAGTAAAACCTGAGTTAGTATTTCAGTAGGAATTTCATCAAGGCTATTAAAATTGTTGGCAACTAAAAAGGCTTCGAAAGCATCATTGGTTGGAGCGAAAACAGTAAAAGGTCCACCGCTTGCCAATACTGTTGGTAAGTCACCATCAGCCGCAACCAGCGCATCTACTAAAATACTTAAACTTGGTACAGAAATCGCTAAATCTGTAATTGACGTTAATAGGACATCACTTAAGGCATCTAGAGCCTCTTGAGGAATTAATACTTTATTAATGATATGTACAATACCGTTTTCTGTTTCTACATCAGCTGTAGTTACTGTAGCAATTTCACCAGCAGCATCTGTAAATGTAACGCCGTTAGTTATGCTTACGGTAAGGTTTTCACCTTGTAATGTAGTGATAGATTGACCTTCTGTTAGTGCGCTTGAACTTACCGCTGCACCAGAAACAACATGATATTTTAGAATGGTGGCTAATAAATCTTGTAACTGTTCACTATTGAAATCATCTAGAGAATCAAATCCGTCTAATCGAGCTAACAATTCGGTAAATGCCTCGTTTGTAGGGGCTAAAACAGTAAATGGACCTTCACTACTTAAAGCAGAAATTAAGTCATTGTTCGCACTCTCATCAGCTTTCGCCAAAGCGGAAACTAAAGCGCTTAAAGCACTTGTTTTCTGCGCTGCTTCAACAATATTATCGTTATCTATTATAATAATGGGTTTTTCATTGTCATCATCGCTACAAGATGCCGAGAAGATTAGCAGCATTACCATTGCTGTAGATTTTAGAATTTTACCGAAATTTTTCATGTTTTCAAATTTATTGTTTAACAATTTTTAAACTAAACTAAACAAAATATTAGATGTAAAAATTAACGATATGTTAAAATAAATGTAGTTTTAAACTGATTGTAGTAAAAAAAATCGTCTGTAGATATTGATTTTATAAGCTTTGTGGAAAATATTGACGTATTTATTGTTTAACTATAATTTATAAAAGTTTAACATTTTTAATAGTGTAGTTGGGTATGAATTATAATTTTATTTTAGTTTCTATGCGAATAAGGTTATATCAAATAGTGAAAATCTTGTCAATTATAAAAAAGTAATCCTGAAATGAAATTTTGTAATTTTGTTACGACAAAATGCATAGATGAAAAAAGTAGTTATAGGACTTTCGGGAGGAGTAGATTCAAGCGTTGCGGCATACTTGCTGAAAGAACAGGGCTATGATGTAATTGGCTTGTTTATGAAAAATTGGCACGATGATTCGGTAACGATATCAGAAGAATGTCCGTGGTTAGAGGATAGCAACGATGCATTAATTGTAGCGGAAAAGTTGGGTATTCCATTTCAAACAGTTGATTTGAGCGTTGAGTATAAAGAGCGTATTGTTGATTATATGTTCAGGGAATATGAAATGGGACGTACGCCAAACCCTGATGTTCTTTGTAATAGAGAGATAAAGTTCGATGTGTTTTTAAAAATAGCAATGCAGTTAGGTGCTGATTATGTAGCAACAGGTCATTATTGTAGAAAAGGGACGTTGCATAATGTAGATGGAACAGAAACCTATCAATTATTAGCTGGAAAGGATGGAAATAAAGACCAATCTTATTTTTTGTGCCAGTTATCGCAAGAACAATTATCAAAAACCTTATTCCCGATAGGGGAGTTGACCAAACCAGAGGTTAGAAGTATTGCGGCGAAAATGAATTTGATTACTGCGGATAAAAAAGATTCTCAGGGTTTATGCTTTATAGGTAAAGTTCGTCTGCCAGAATTTTTACAACAGCAGCTTAAGCCTAAAACAGGAAAAATTGTTGAGGTACCTGCTGAATTTGATATATACAATAGGGCGGTTCCTTCATTTTCAAATAAAGAAATGGAGCTCGAATTTTTTGCAGAGAAACCGGCTTATACTTTAAATGATGGAAAGGTTGTTGGTGAGCACCAAGGTGCACATTATTTCACCAAAGGACAACGGAAAGGATTGCATGTAGGTGGCACTAAAGAGCCTTTGTTTGTTATTGATACCGATGTAAAGGAAAACGTTATTTATACAGGTCAGGGTAAATCTCACCCAGGTTTGTATAGAAGAACATTGTTCGTAAATGAAAAAGAGATACATTGGGTACGTCAAGATTTAGCTTTAAAAATTGATGAAAAATTAGAAATTAAATCGCGTATTAGATATCGACAAGAATTACAAGAGGCTACTTTATACAAGGTAAATGGCGGTATGTATGTTGATTTTAAAGAAATGCAATCTGCAATTACAGAAGGGCAATTCGTGGCTTGGTATTTAGAAGATGAACTAATTGGTTCTGGCGTAATTTCTTAATTTAGAGTATACGTTTCACGCTTTGTTTTTAATGGAGCACTTAATATTTTTTCATGCGAAATAGAATAGCAGACCTTTTTAATATTGATTTTCCAATAATTCAGGGAGGAATGGTCTGGACGAGTGGTTGGCGTTTAGCCAGTGCTGTTTCTAATAATGGAGGATTAGGAGTAATTGGTGCTGGTAGTATGTATCCTGATGTTTTGCGTGAGCATATTCAGAAATGTAAAAAGGCTACGTCTAAGTCTTTTGCGGTCAATGTACCAATGCTATATCCTGATATCGAAAAACTGATGGATATTATTATTGAAGAGAATGTAAAGATTGTAATTACTTCAGCAGGAAACCCGAAAACATGGACATCAATTCTCAAGGATAACGGAATAACCGTTGTCCATGTAGTTAGTAGTTTAAAATTTGCCTTAAAGGCACAAGAAGCTGGTGTAGATGCTATAGTTGCTGAAGGTTTTGAAGCAGGCGGTCATAATGGTCGAGACGAAACTACAACATTGGTTTTAATTCCGGCAGTACGAGAAAAAATCACTATTCCGTTGATTGCAGCAGGTGGTATAGCTACTGGTAAAGCAATGTTAGCGGCAATGGTACTTGGTGCTGATGGAGTGCAGGTTGGTAGTCGATTTGTTGCAAGTGAAGAGGCGTCGAATCACATTGATTTTAAGAAAATGGTAGTGAATTCTCAAGAAGGAGATACTCAATTAACCTTAAAAGAACTTGCCCCAGTACGATTGATAAAAAACAAGTTCTATCGTGAGGTTCAAAGTGCATACCAAAAAGGAGCAACTACTGAAGAACTAAAGTCACTTTTAGGACGAGGGCGAGCTAAAAAAGGTATGTTTTTAGGCGATTTAGAAGATGGTGAGCTGGAAATAGGTCAAGTATCTGCATTGATACATGACATAAAACCAGCTAGCCAAATTATTGAAGAAATGATAAGTGAATTTAATCAGAGGAAACAGGAGCTTTCTAAATGGTAGATTAAAATACTTATACCTTTGGAGCTACATTTTTATTTTTTCAAACTTCCCAAATATTCCATTAAATCACGTAGTTCTCTTCTAGATATCATACGACCCATTGCAGGCATAGCGGACATAGAATTTTCTTGTTTAGCAATTCTTCCTAGAGGAATTTCTAATGGTTCTGCTTCAGAAGTTCTTAATAGTATATCGTTCGCACGTTGTTCAATCAACACTCCCTGTACTTTTTGACCGTCTTTCAGTGTCAATGTTACTGTGCCATAACCTGGAGCAAGTCGTTTGCTTGGCTCAATTAAAGCTTCAAGTATTTGTTTTCTATTTAATACATTGGCAATATTATCTAACGCCGGACCAACTTCGCCACCCGACCCGTCGACTGCATGGCATCTAACACATTGCGCTGTAGGGTTGTTGTTAAACACATTTCTACCAGCCCACCAGCTACCCCCGTGAAGGGTTTCTTCAAAAGAATCTGCAGAATACCCAGCTTTTTTAAGTTTATCTAATTGAGCGATAAGTTTAGGGTTGTCGGTAGCATTTACCGATTCCATAAGATCTAAAAGTATACCTTGGTCTAATTGATTTTTACTTGCCTTGTCAATAAGGCTCGCTAAAATGGTATTACTGTTTTCTACGGGTAAATCGCCCAAAACATTCAACATTTGTTGTTGTTCGGAAACAGAACCCTTTTTAAATATAGGTCCAACGATAGCAGGCAATTTTTCCTTTGGAAGATTTAATTGACCTAATAACCCCACTGCAGACGTCCTCACTTGTTCATTTGAATCTTGCATTCCTATAATCATAGCAGCTTCCATCTTATCAAAGTTAAGTTGACCTAGCGTATTTAAGACGGATGCTCTTACCTCTGGTGATTTGTTTGTTTTAAATATGTAATACAATTCATCATTATATGTACTAATACCAATGGCGCTTAGAGTTTTTGAAATACCGATGAGAATTTCAGGTTGGCGGTCTTTAAGTAACGTTGGAATATCTTTTCCAATTTTATCTTGCAGTAAATTACCTTCTCTAATAATTTCACCTCTATATCTACCATCTACTCGGTCTAAGAGAGAAGGGTTGTTCCAAGTACCTAATGCGGCTAAAGCTTCACCTCTTAAGCTACTGGTTACACTTGTTCTTTTTGCAAAATTAATCAGCATATCTAATTCTTGTTCTCCACCTACTCGTAATGCTGCATTTATGGCTCTTCTTAAAAGAGGTTCTGAGGTATACTTTTCATTATTCAATAGTGTAGCTAATGCAGGTAAGGCGCCTTCAATTGAAAGGTCATCATTAATTGCTCTGGCAGTTTCAGTTACGATATATTCATCTTTATCTGACAAAAAGATGGAGATTTTCGGCTCTTGTAATTTTCGTAATACCAGAACGGCCGCAAGTCTTAGAGCTCTATTTTCACTATTCGCTAGAGCTAAAAGTGGTTCTGCGTTACCGATTCTAGAAAGCGCTAAAACAGCGGCATGTCTTAAATAAAGATCTTTGTCATCATTGGCAACAATCATTTCCAATAAAGGTTCAACAGCTTTTTCATATTTTAGTCTACCTAATGCTTGAGCTGCAAAGAATTTAACTCTATCATTTTCATGAGTAGTTAAGGAAATTAAAGTATCGGCTGCTGGCTCATATCTCAAATCGCCTAAAACCTTTGCACTTTGAGCTATAATTTCAGAATCGCTATCATGTAATAAGTCAAGTAATGGTTTTGCATCATCTTTATCATTTGCGGCAATTTGCCCAATACCCCAAATAGCATGAATACGTGCAAACTGATTTTCGTCGTTCTTAAGAACATCTTTTAATGCACGGTAGCCCCAAAAGGTTCTCTTGGCTAATTCGAACTGTGCTTTTTGGCGAATTCTCATATCACCATAACTTAAAAGTTTTACTAAATTTTCTGAGTTATCATCCTTATAGTTGTGAGTCATTAATCTTTGGGTTTCTAAGCGTTCTTGCGCTAGGTCATTAGTTTCTTCTGTTACATCTAACTTCCAGACCCTACCATAATCTTTACTTCCCCAACCATTTACCCAATCAGCCAAGTATAAAGCCCCATCTGGGCCAAAATCAATTCCTGTTGGTAATACCCCAGATAAAATAGATTCATCGGTATTCAATTCAAAAGAAGCTCCTTTAGGTTTCAAATCAAAAGACCAAATATGTGAACGACTAGGATCACCAACGAATTCAACCAAAAAGAATTTATCCATCCATTTTTTGCCTAAAGCAGTTCCTGGGTTATACCTCATCCCTGTAGGACCATTATGAAAATTTTGAATTGGAGGCATGATGTAAGCAGCTTGTCCTTCCCAACGTGGAATGAACAGTTTTTCATCCATCCAAACATTATAACCATTATTCTTTGGGTCTGTATATTTTCCATATTGCCAATTGGCACGCCACCCTGCATCAGACCCTTCTACGATATGAACCAGTCTTTCACTTTCTCCTTTATGATCACCATCATTATCTGATGAAATAATATTACCGTACGCATCAAAAACAAATTCATGAGTATTTCTCAATCCGTGTGCAAATACTTCAAAATTAGAACCATCAGGATTGCTTCTTACGATAACCCCTTCATTTGGGTATTTATGATTTTCACCATCAACCGTAGTAATGTTTGCGCCAATATCGCCGATGCCCCAATAAATTTTTCCGTCTGGTCCTTCAATTGCCCCAGACATACCGTGGCCACTAAAGCCAATATGCACTGCAAAACCAGTTGCAATGCTCGTTTTTGTATCTAAAATTTTATCACCGTTAGTATCTGTAAGGCGATACATACCTGGACCAATACCTACAAAAATATCTTCATCTCTAACCAAAAGTGCTCCTGCTTGATCATTGATTTCATCGTTAAAATCATTCATTATTTGAGTAGAGATATCGGCTATACCATCTTTGTCGGTATCTTCTAACATCCAAACTTCATCTTGTTCAACTGCAAGGTCATGCCAATCATGAATGCTATCATTATTTAAATCTGGCAACCATTCATTTTCATTACTAAGTTCAGGTGCGAAGGTCTTATGCAGAAAGGCTCTTCTGTCCTCAACAGACTCTAATGCGATAGATTCGGTCATCCAGTCTCTATGGCCACGTATATCAAATTCAGAATTTTTATTTCTATTCGAACGGGTTATATAAATATTACCATCATTATCAATATCCAAAGCAATTGGATCTGGGGCTAAAGAGTCTGAGGCCCAAAGACTCAATTTTAAACCATCAGCTACTTTTGCTGAAATACTTTCCCTTGCAAGTTTCGCCATTTCAAGTAGCGCAGTGCTATCTTGTTGAATGGTTAAAGGAATTTCAATTGGTTTTTTTTCTTCACAGGAAATAGTTAAAAGGCATATGGTAAAAATGCCTAGCAAAAACTTTTGAAATGATGTCATTTTAATTTTTAGTTGAATTGAAGTTTAAAAGTAACGATTATTGTAATTAATCAATAATGAAAATCTACAGTAGTTTAATTATTAACATCATATATTAATTATGACATTTTTTTGATTTTGATAGTATTTAATTCTTTAAGTGGAAATACTATTTTAAAACTTCCATTATATTTGAAAGCATATCAAACATCTAAATACTATGAATACAATAAAAAAAGCGTTTACTCTTCTTTGTTTTGCTACTCTTAGCATAAATTTTATGGTAGGGCAAGAAGGTCATCCATTAGAAGGAAAATGGAATTTAACTATTGATCAAGAAGGAGAAGAATTACCAGCTTGGTTAGAAATTAGACACTCAGGTAACAACACGTTAATTGGTAGGTTTACTTATGCATTCGGTAGCGCACGACCTGTTGCAGAAATAGAAAAACATGGGGATTTGTTTTCATTTGAAATTCCGCCGCAGTGGGAGCCAGGAGCTTCTAATATGGAGTTTGAAGGAAAAATGGTCGGTGACGGACTTGAAGGCACTATGATTTATGTTGATGGTAAAACGTATACTTGGACGGCTACAAAATCTCCGCTTCTACCTTTTTATGACGATGCAAAAGAGGGAAAGATCATAAAGCTTTTTAATGGCAAAAATTTAAATGGATGGACCATCAAGCCAGGTAACCAATGGGCTGTAATTGATGGTGTATTAACGAGTTCTAAATCTGGCGTAAACCTTATTTCGGAAGAGAAGTTCAAGGATTTTAAATTGCATGCAGAATTTCGATATCCTGAAGGTAGTAATAGTGGTTTGTATTTAAGAGGTCGCTATGAAGTGCAAATAGCAGATAATATGGGATTGGAAGCTTCATCTATTTATTTTGGAGGAATTTATGGACTACTTACTCCTAATGAAAATGCTGCAATGAAGGCAGGAGAGTGGCAAACCTTTGATATTACCTTAATTGGTAGACGAGTAACTATTATCGCCAATGGTAAAACTGTTATATCGAACCAGAATATAGATTCGATGACAGGTGGCGCTTTAGATAATAACGAAGCGGAAGCTGGCCCAATTATGATTCAAGGTGACCATGGCACTGTAGAATTCAGAAAATTAGAAATAACGCCTTTATCTAAAGGATAAGGTACTTTTAAGTAAAAAAAGCCTCCATAATTGGAGGCTTTTTTTATTATTATACATCCCAATTTAATTGGGTGATTAGTGCCAAGGCTTTTACTTCTTCATCTTCATGAACGAAAATCTGAATGAGATCAGATAAAGGTGCTCCAAAACCAGCCAAACGTGCAGATTCACTTTCATCTTTTAGAATAGGTTCAATATTGTTATCCTTTAAGGTGACTTCTACTCTATGGGCATTAATACTATTGCCACTAAATACCTTTTTATACTTTGAATCCATATCGTTTATTTTATACTTACATTCATTTCTTTAATATATGTATTGAAACTCTTGAAAGTAGACGTTAATATTTCAATTTGTTCTTGAGCCTCTTTCCAATCTTTTTGTTCAATAGCTTCCCTAACTCCAGGTAGTGTTTTAACACCATAACCCGTATAAAAACCAGGAGCATAAATTTGATGCTTAAACCAAGGTCTTCTAGGCAGCCCCTTTTCAGAAGTTAACATATGTTCAGCTTTCATGAGTTGCTTATTGAGTTCATTTCTAATCTTGCTAGAAAGCGCAGTTGAATTTGTTTTCTCGAATTCGGTTATAGATTCATTTAGTAAAACCAATTCATTTTGTAAAGGAGAAAAGTCGATATAAGGCACCCTATCTTTTTTAGTAGGGCTCTTAATGTGTTTTGTAGGATCAGCTGCTAATTGATATGTGTTTTTCTCTACCATTGTGTTATGCTTCAGAACATCTTTACGCATACTCTCTGTTTCATTGATTATTTCTGTAAGGTATCCTGAAACGGTCGAATGCCACTGTGAGAAATTTAGGGGTAATACATCTGCATTTGCCAAACGTAAAGTAATTAGACCTGCTGTGTTCGCCAACGCAACACCATATGCAAATTCAGGGTCTTTGAATCTTTTGTAATGGGGATATGTATCATAAATGGTATGGTATTCTCCACCACCATTTTCACCACCAAATCCTAAATTTAAGGCTGCGATACCTGCATGTTGTATAAAAGGAGTGTAATCTGACCCCGAGCCTAGAGCATATAATTCAAAAGAATCATCTCCACCATTAACCATATTCGCAGCAATTCGTCGCTCTTTAACCGATACTTTGGTTTGTGGGTCGATTACTGAGCCGGCAACCTCACTTACCATTGCTTGTAATGAATGTGAACCACCAGCACCTAAAAACCCACGTCCATTACCATCAGTATTGATATAGGCAACCACTTTTTCTTGCAATTCTTTTTTATGATCTTCTACCCATTCAGTAGATCCAATAAGACCCGGTTCTTCAGCATCCCAAGCACAAAACACTAAAGTTCGTTTTGGTTTCTGCCCTTTTTTTGCAAGTTCGCCGATTGCTCTGGCTTCTTCCATAAGGGCTACCATACCACTAATAGGATCGTTTGCACCATGAACCCAAGCATCATGATGATTACCACGCATTACCCATTGGTCTGGAAATTCAGAACCTTTTAATGTGGCAATTACATTATGTGCAGGCACCAGTTTCCAATCGAAAGCAAGTTTCAGGTGTACTTTTGCTGGTCCAGGACCTATATGATACGTTATCGGTAAACCACCTCGCCATGATTCAGGTGCTACCGTACCATCTAATGCGGATAAAAGAGGTAGTGCATCTTCATATGAAATTGGTAAAACAGGAATTTTTGTAATGGTCGGTGCATCTTTTCGATCCAATCTTTTAGCATCTTTAGTAGCTGCATAACCGGGAGTCAAAACATCACCTGGGTAAGTAGGCATATCCATAACAGAACCTCTCTGCACTCCTGTTTTGTTTTTATAAGCACCTTTAGGGTACACATCACCTTGGCCATAACCATCATCTTCGGGATCTGAGTAAATAATACAGCCGATAGCTCCTTTTTCAGCAGCTAACTTTGGCTTAATACCTCTCCATGAACCTTGATATTTAGCGATAACTATTTTCCCTTTTACGCTTATACCGAGTTTTTCTAATTCTTCATAATCTTTAGGGATACCATAGTTGACAAAAACCAATTCGGCCTCTACGTCACCATCGGTAGAAAATGCATTATAGCTAGGCAAAAGGGCATCACCTTGTGCAGTAAATGGGTCACCTTCTACAGGGACCGCAGTTAGTTTTGCAGTGTATTTGTTAGGTCCAGTTAGTTCTAATACCCTTTCCGTAGGATAAGGAAAAAGAATTTGATAGGTTTCAATTTGGGCATCGTAGCCCCAAGATTCAAACTGATTTTTAATCCATTTAGCATTTTTCTCGCCAAATTCTGTACCGACCCAATGAGGCTCAGCAGCCATTTTCTGCATCCACTGGTCTAGGTTAGTGGCATTTAATTTTTCTTCAAAACTTTTTTCTAATTGAAGTTGTTTGTTCGTGTTCTCAACGGAAAACCCTATAATTGATTTTTGAGAAAAACCGGTGAGAAATGTAATTAAGAATAGGGTAGTTAGAATTTGTTTCATAGTGTTAGAATATCGATGTTGAAATTTAATTCGATTTAAGGTTAATGGTTGTGCCTGTTTTAGAACTTGTTATGGCTGCTTGTAGAATCTCCATAGTAATCATGTTATTTTCTAATGCATATACATTGTAAGGTTCTAAAATTAATTGGTTATTGATAACAGCTGCAAAAACAGAAAAAGGATCATCAAATGGTTTTTGTCGTTCCCCTAAAAGAAATGTCTCTTCGGTATAATCGCTGTATCCTTTAGAAAGTCTTAATCGTAATTGAGTAGGGTTATCAGAATAAATAGCACCCTTTGTACCATAGAGTTCCATATCTTTTCTGCCTATGGGCCAATTCCATGAAGGTTCTAGTATGGCCATTTCATTATCGTAGGTCAAAATAATGGTAGCATCGTCATCTACATTAGGATTGTTTTCAGGTTGTAACTGTTGTGTAACAGCAGTAATACTATTTGGTCGTTTGCCCTTCATTAGCCAAGTCATCAGATTAGCTCCGTAACAACCAAAATCTGTAATGGCGCCACCGCCATTTAATATAGGATCCGATAACCATTCTAAAAACTCATCAGAAACACCAATTTTCTTTGGGCCTTTGTGACCGTCTCTAATGATAACTTTTCTTAAATCGCCTATAGTTCCCTTTTCTAATAAATCGTTTGCCTTTACATTGGTCTCATACCATGAAGTTTCATAATTTGTTAAAACATGGATTTTATATTTTTTAGCCAATGCTTCAATTTTTTTAGCGTCCTCAAGATTGGTGGCTAAAGGTTTTTCTACCATCACATGTATGCCCTTTGGGGCGCATGACTCCACTACGTTCAAATGTTCCTTTATATTGCCAAAAGCAGCTACAGCATCTGGTTTTACTTTTTTTATCATTTCATCCATAGTATCAAAAACCATATCCATGGAAAAGCCAAATTCATTAGAAAGTCTTTGCGCTAATTGCTTGTTGGGTTCAACAATACCCACCATTTTAATATCAGTTTGAGAATCCCTACTAAGAATCCACCCAACATGACCATGTGTAAGACCGGAAACGCCCAATTTCACTGCACTATCTTGCGCGATACTACTATTTATGGACAGTATCAATATTAGGGTTGCGAAAAATTGTTTCATAAGAAGGTTTTTAAAAATTTAAATAGGCACTTCAATTGTTTTGTGCTCTATTAGATTAGTACTTATGGTAAATACAATCAACTCTCATAAGTTTACCAATGAAAATAATTTAAGTGGACATTCACTTGATTTCTATTATAAAAAACACGGATAAGGGGCTATTTAAAAGAGCCATATTTCAGCTAAATATAAGAAAGTAGCAGCTTAAAAAACCAAAAAGGCGCCTTTATTTGGCGCCTTTTTTTCAAAATAGTTAACTCTTATTTTATAAAATCCACTAAATTTTCAGCTATTCATTGGTACTTCCATAACTAATACTTTGGCAGTACTATTACTATGTAGTGTAAAGGAGTCGGTTTCCCAAATTCCATAACCATCTCGTTTATTTAAATTTTGGTCATTCACAACAATATCACCTTCTAAAACAAAAATATACACTCCATTTCCTTCTTTTTTTATAGAATAGGAATCTGTTTTGTCAGATTCATAATCACCTAAATGAAACCATGCATCTTGGTGAATCCAAACTCCATTATCATCTTCATTTGGAGAGAGTATTTGATAAAAACTGTTTTTGGTTTCAATATTTTTTATAGAAATTTGATCGTATCGCGGAACTACATCTTTTTTATTCGGAATTACCCAAATTTGTAGAAATTTAACCAGTTCATTTTTGTTCTTGTTATGCTCACTGTGTGAAACTCCTGTACCAGCACTCATTACCTGTACATCACCTGATTTAATAACAGTAGAATTCCCCATATCGTCCATATGTTGAAGATCACCTTCTAGTGGTATAGAAATTATTTCCATATTACTGTGAGGATGTGTTCCAAATCCACGACCTGCAGCAACCATATCATCGTTTAATACCCTCAGTACCCCAAAATTCATACGGTCGGGGTTATGATAGTTCGCAAAACTAAAGCTATGATATGAGTTTAACCATCCATGATCAGCATGTCCTCTGGTGTCTGATTTATGTAAAATTGTTTTCATTTTTATTCTATTTGAGATATAAAGTTAGTCGTTTTTTCTTTCCTAAGTTTACAGTTAAAGTGTTGATTATAATGAGTTACAATATCTTTTTTAAGTAAGGTAAATTGCTTTTGAATTGTTTCTTGCTAAAAGAAGTGGCTGACATAATATAAAAATAAGAAAAACGTTATACACAAAAATTCTCTTTTAAATGAAATCTATTTCTTTTCTATGCTTATTATTTTCAATTTCAACAATATATGCTCAAAGTAGTGCTGATGCTGTTAAACATTTAGGCGCAGGTATTGTTATTGGAGGAGTTGGAGGATATGCTGCAAATAAGATATCGAAAGGTCAGCGAGGCTGGACTTGGGCTGGTGCTGTAGGAAGTAGCTTAGTTGCAGGATTAGCAAAAGAGGCTTTTTATGATAAACCAAAAGGCGCTACTTGGGAAACAAGAGATGTTGTTTTTACTACGTTAGGTGGTGTGGTTTCTGCATTAGCATTAGAAGTATTTACAGGTAATGATAGTGGTAGAAGAGGAAGAAGTGGCAATGGCAGAAAATGCGGTTGTTTGGTCGCTGAATTAGATTTTAATCAAGAATTAGATTTGCCAATATTTGTAGAAAATGGAACGGGAGATATTACCTCAGAATTACAGGCTGCCTATATTTTAAGATAAGCTCATAAAAGTCCCTTTGCCTTTATTTCTAAATATTTATTTAAAGTGTTGATAGTTAAATCTTCTGGTTTGGTGAGTATGGTTTGTATACCGTATTTACGTAATTCATTTACTACCAATTGCTTTTCGTAAATAAATTTCTCTGCTATGGTTTGCTCAAAAATTTCTAATGTATTATTTGGTTTTTTCTGGGTGTAAGAAATGAGCTCAGTATTCTCGAAAAATATAACAACAAGTAAATGTTGTTTTGCGATTGCTTGTAAGTAAGGAAGTTGACGATGCAGTGCATCTAAAGTTTCAAAATTGGTATAAAGTAAGAGAAGACTTCTTTGGGGCAGATATCTCTTTGTGTCGATATACAATCTACTAAAATCACTTTCTACAAAATTTGTTTTGAGATTGAATAATGTTTCAAGAATAAGATTCATTTGTGAACTTCTACGTTCAGCAACTACTCTATTTTCTATTTTATTACTAAAAGCGAACATACCCGCTTTATCATTTTTCTTCAAAGCGATGTTGCTGATTACAAGTGTAGCATTTATGGCATAATCTAATAAGCTAAGTTCGTTAAAGGGCATTTTCATTACACGCCCTTTATCAATAATTGAATATATAGGTTGAGATTTTTCATCTTGAAACTGGTTAACCATCAATTGACCTTTTTTCGCAGTAGCTTTCCAATTTATGTTTCTTATATCATCACCTTGAATATAATCTTTGATTTGTTCAAACTCCATCGTATTACCGATACGGCGTATTTTCTTTATTCCATGCTCAAAAAGTCTATTGCTAAATGCCAAGAGATCATACTTTCGAAGTTGTAGAAAAGAAGGGTATACCGGTACTTCTTTGTCTTGGTCAAAGGTGAACCTACGGGCAATAAAGCCAATAGGCGAACAAGCGAAAATATTTAAATTGCCAAAACTATAAATACCTCTTTCTACGGGTCTAACGGAGTAGGAATATAATTTTTGTTTACCGGTTTTTATACGACTTTTAAAGCTAAGGTCTCTCTTTTGAAATTGAAAAGGGAGTTCATCTATGATATTCAAATGACTTGAAAACAGGTATTGATTGGTGACCTTAATTTCAATTGTATTTTCATCTCCATTTGAAAGTTTGTCAGAAACAATTCTATCTGCAATTACACCATCTTTCGAAAGAAATAAGAGAAGTATATCAATAAGGCATAATGTTAAGAAAAGATAGAAAAAGGACTTGGCAAGAAATGTAATGTTTTCAAAGATATAGGATACCAGAAAACAGAGAATTACCCCTGTTAATGCAAAGAAAAACCTCTTTTGTAGAAATATGTTTTTGAACGCCTTTTTCACAATTACTTATCTAGGAATTTCTATGGTTTGAATTAAATCTTGCACCATTTTTTCGGCGGTTAACCCTTCCATTTCACGCTCTGGAGTAAGTATAATACGGTGACATAATATTGGTCCTACAACTTTTTTAATATCATCTGGGGTAATGAAGTCTCTACCATTAATTGCCGCTACTGCTTTTGAGGCCTCTAATATGGCAATTGAAGCTCTTGGAGATGCACCTAAATAAAGGTTTGCGTTGGTTCGGGTATTATTGACTATTGCAGCAATATATTTCAGTAAATTATCTTCTACGATAATATCCTTTATTACATTTTGGTATGCAGCTATCTGTTCTGCCGATAATACAGAATCAATAAGGGCTTCAATATTAGTAGTTTTCTGTTGGTGTTTATTTTCTAGAATTTGAATTTCTTCTTCAAGAGTAGGGTAGTGAACATTAATCTTGAATAAAAAACGATCTAGTTGAGCTTCAGGTAATCTGTAGGTGCCTTCTTGTTCTATAGGATTTTGAGTTGCAAAGACCAAAAATGGAGGTTGCATTTCAAATTCATTACCATCGATAGTAATTTGTCGCTCTGCCATAGCTTCAAAAAGAGCAGCTTGTGTTTTTGCAGGAGCTCTGTTAATCTCATCAATTAGGATAATGTTCGAAAAGATAGGGCCTTTTTTAAACTCGAATTCAGATGTTTTTACATTAAAAATAGAAGTACCTAAAATATCACTCGGCATTAAATCTGGCGTAAATTGAATTCTACTAAAATCGACATTCATGGTCTTTGCCAATAATTTTGCAGTAACTGTTTTGGCGACTCCGGGTACACCTTCAATTAATGAATGCCCATTTGCCAAGATAGAAACAATTAGTAATTCTATCATGTCTTGTTGGCCAATGATTACTTTGCCCAATTCAGCTTTAACTCTAACTACCGATTCTTGTAGCTTAGAAAGGTCTATTCTAGAGTTAAATTCTAAGTTGTTTTCATCTTGTGTATTATCTTCCATAAGATTGTTTAAATGTGTTTATTTTCTGCGCTAGGTTTAAAGTATCTTGTTCTGTATGTATAGGTTTGTTTTTCAGACTCAACATGAAGTCTATTAAAGATTTTGTTTCTTCAATGTTTTTGCCTGCTTTCGCTGCTAATTGAGTTACTAACCTTTCATTTAAAACTGTTGTATTTATATAATATCTATTTCTTATATAGGTTAAAAAGTAGTTTATCTTTTTACTGTTTAGGTTTGTGTAGTCTTTACTTTGATGATAAAGAGATCCTACGGTTCTTGCGAACTCGACCGATGAATTTTCTAAAGGTTTAATAACTGGTATAATTCGTTGTTCTCGCTTCGCTTTAAAAATCACAAAAAGCAGAAGTCCGCATAATACTAGATAATAACTCCATTTTAAAGCAGGTTGATTTAAAACAAATCGCATTGGGGAGGATATTACCTTTCTTCCCGATTTTTTATAATCATCCCAATACAACAAATTATTATGTAAGTAAGAAAAACTATTGGCGCTATAGCTACTTTTATCGCTTAATAAATAATAATTTGTGAACGCAATGGGTAGGGTGTTGATGATGAAACTTCCTTTGCCGAACGATGTTTTAATGAAGTTTGGTTTAACTTGTTTTACGTTCTTTTCATTATTTAAAAATGTGTTGTCTTTAAAATGTATATGACCTAAAATCTCAGTGTTTAATGTATCTAAACTTGTGAAGAAGGCAGTATTGACCCCTCTTTCAAATTCATAAATATTTTTATTTAAGTCAGTGTGAGTAAAGTCAACATTTACGGTGTCTTCTTTAATGGTATACTCCTGTAAAATTTCAATATTAAGAGTGTCGGCTAATTTACCTCTAAGCTCTGTTGTCGCTATAAATACTTGATTACCCTTTGCAACGTATTCTAAAATTTGATTCGTTTCCTGTTCATCCAAATATATATTATCATTAATCAGTATATAATTAGAAGTTATCGAAGAGTCATTTTTTATAAGCACATCATAAATACTTTCTTCGACCGATTGTATTTCGCTATTCGGAAAAAGTGAAGGCAGTTCATTAAAAAGTACAAAGCACCCAAAAGGTATCTTTGAAATTGAAGTATATGAAGGTCTCCAATTAATAGGTCTAGGGCGAACTATTTCGGTTACGATAATACCAACGAGTACCGCAATTAAAAAGCCTAGAATTATTTTTGAACGCCTCTCCAATTTATTGTTTAATTAGTTTGTTAATAGATTTAAAGTCTAAAACTGATTTTTCATATTTATTTAAGTCGATAGTCTGTTCACCATACCATATGTGGTCGTATAAGTAGGTTACCTTTTTAAAACCTTGTTGTATAGTCGGCTGTGCTATTTCGTTTAAGTAGTCAGAATTCGTTTTATCAAAATGCCATTGAATAACATCGTTTTTTGAAAGTTTTTGTAAAGTGAGAAGAAACTGATATCGAATAGCAAGTCGGTAATCAGAGTTTTCTAATGCTGTACGTAAAAGGTTATTTACATCAATAGTTTCTATGTGCTCTTCAGTAAGATTTATATCGTGAAATGATTTAGCCTTTTTATTGAAAATAGAATTAAAATTTTCATTGATTAATACTTTCACAATTAAATAAATGGCCAATATGACCAACAGAAAGTAGATAAGGTATTCTAAAGCTTGAAGCAGTTGAGGTGATAACTCTATACCAAAAATGCGATATAAACCTTTACCTACCCAATTTATAAATCGTGCTAAAAGGTTTTGTGATTCTCCAGTTTTTGTGGCGTAATTAAATTCTTCTCCTACATACTTTTTAGAATGATTAACATCTAATTGGCGCATAGTCAAAACAGATGATGTATCAATTCTAACAATACTGTCTTGTTCCCCTTGTGCAAAGCTGCAAAGGGTCACAAATTGAAATACTAAAAGAAGAAAGATGTTTTTCAAATTAGTAGTTTTGGCCTATTTGCGCTATGGAAGCCCTTGTGTTTTCGTTATATGTTTTTTCATGTAAAGCATAATACAATATGCCATTCACAAATTGAGACAGGCATTGGCCGTAAACTGCTATAATTAATATGAAACAAGTACCTAACGTGTAAATTATAGTTGTTACTATAGAATGCGAATAATCTACATTGTTTTCAACCACATGAAATGTGTACACTCCAATTATTATTGCTGGTACTATTAGTGTTATCATTAGTAAAATTCCCAGAAGTAACCCTAATATGAAGTTTACTCCTACAGATTTCCAAAAATTAGCGGTTACTAATCTCCAGCCTTCACCCAAGGCATCTGTAATTCCCTTTTTCTTTTCTAACATATCGAAAAAAGATACTCCGATCCATGCTGAAATAAAGAATTGAAAAATGTATTGAGCAAAAATCCCTAAAATTGGAATTATGACTAGAATGAATGAAGCCATTAAAATTACTAGGTATATAGGAATAAGTAGTAAAACAAAAAGGATAATATTGCCAAACTGACTTTTGGCATATTCCCACACTTCTTTTTTGTCAATATCTGAACTTTTCTTTTCTACATATTTGATCATATAGCTACTCGATAACGAATAGTTTAAAACGGCGACACATATAAAAATGACAAAGAAAAGAAAACCGCCAAAACCTAAATAAAGGTAATAATTTTGTTCTAACCCAATCTCTCCAGAAACATTCTCATAATTATATTCATGAGCAATCATCCCAATAAAACCTGAGACCAATAGATAACTTGCAATTAATAATCCTACTAAGAATATACCATTATAGCTAATGAAAACATTGGTGAAGTTTTTAATATTCTGTTTAAAAAAGTCAAAGTATGTGGAGATTATTTCTCCGAATTCACGGTTTACCCGTAATGGTATGTAATTGTCTTTCATGTCTGTTATTAAGTATTATGGGGTAAGCTATATAATAGAATACAATTAAAAATAAAGAGGCGGCAATAATTAAAAATGCCAACCAATTGGGCATATCGGTATAGCGAGTTATAAAACCTTCGATAAAACCTGCAATAATAAAAAAGGGTATAGTACTTACAACTACTTTTAATCCGTCTTTGGCTCCTTTCATAAAAGAGATGCGTCTAGAATAGGTTTTAGGAAATAAAATGCTATTTCCCATTATTAAGCCAGCACAACCTGCAATTATAATTACCGAGATTTCAATAGTACCATGTAACCATATTTGTTTGTTAGCTTCAAAGAAAACGCCTTTGGTATAGAAAAATGTTATGAATGCACCGAGCATTATTCCGTTACTAAAAAGAATGTAGGCGGTTCCTATGCTCGTAATAACGCCAAAGGCAAAGGCTAAAAAAGCTACTCTAATATTATTAATGGTAATCCCTAAAAAGCTGCCTATTTCACTACCACCTTTATAAATTGCCGCGGGATCTCCGTTTGCAATATTATTTAAGGTTTCGTTGACATAAGCGTCCCCTAGAATTAATCTAACGAAAGTAGCATCGTTTAATGCAGATAGCGAACCAATTGCAGATGCGATAATAAAAATCAAGAAGGCAATGCCTAAGGTTTTGTGATATTGTTTGAAAAATAGTGGGAATTCGGTAAGCCAGAAGTCAATAACACGATTACGGCTTTCCTTTTTATTTTTATAAATTTTTTGGTGAGCTTGTGAAGCCAAACCATTTAAATACAATAAAGTCTTACTTTCTGCGTAATAAGTTTGCGCATAAGCTAAATCATTGGTCAGTTGAATATAACCATTGGCAAGATCATCTGGATTTGTGTTGGCCCCAAGGTTAATGGCCTTTTCAAATACTATCCATTTTTCCTTATTTTGCCTTACAAAAGCAGCTTCGCGCATAAACAGTATTTACCTTGTTAATTTAAGACTTAATGAATAACCTTCAAATCAATACAACGCAAAATGTTAATCTTAATTATATCATTGTTAGTATTGGTGAGCGAATTGCAGCATTTTTTATTGATGCTTTTATTTTATATCTCTATTCCCTTTTAGTGAATATACTAGGCGATGCTATCGGTTATATTTATGATGACGTTTGGACACAACGAGGATTAATGGCTTTAATTTTCTTACCGGCAATGTTCTATAGCTTATTAATGCATATTATTTTTAATGGCAGAACGGTTGGTAAAATGTTGCTTAAAATGAGAGTGGTAAAGGTAGATGGATCACCAGTACATTGGAGTAATTATTTGGTTCGTTGGATGCTGCGCTTGGTTGATATTTGGCTTTTTGTGGGCTCAATTGGTATTTTAACCATTCTATTTTCAGAAAAGAGACAGCGTTTAGGTGATGCCGCTGCAGGTACTGTGGTCATTAGCACAAAGAACAAAACAACCGTGTCGCACACTATATTAGAAGAAGTGGAAGACACGTATGTACCACAATTTACCAATGTTACGATATTGACCGATAAGGATATTCGATTAATTAAAGAAACTTTTAGTGCAGCTAAAAAAAGCAACGATTTTAAGACATTAAAGGCGTTAAGAGAAAAGGTTGATAGTATCTTGCAAACAAATTCTGAATTATACGATATGAAGTATTTAGAAACTGTTCTTAAAGACTATAATTACTTTACCCAAAAGTTATAAGTGATGTTTTATTTTATCATTGATATATTAGGAACCATTGCATTTGCTATATCTGGTGTTTTGGTAGCTATGGATAAAAAGTTAGACGTCTTCGGCGTACTGATAATAGCTTTTGTTACTGCTGTTGGTGGCGGTACTTTGCGTGATTTATTAATAGGTATTAGACCCGTAGGATGGTTAAATACACCAATGCACCTACTTATAATAGTCATTACCGTTTTACTGGCAATATTATTTGTAAAACAATTAAAATACGTTAGAAAATCGCTATTTCTATTCGATACCATTGGTATTGGTCTTTATACCATGGTGGGTATTGAAAAAGGTTTGGCAGCAGACTTATCACCAGTCATGTGCATAGCCTTAGGTACTATAACAGCGTGTTTTGGTGGAGTAATACGAGATATATTATGCAATGAAATACCAGTAATTTTTAGAAAGGAAATTTATGCTACAGTATGTATTTTAGGTGGACTAGTTTATTTTCTTCTTATTCAATTTCCTATTGATAATACTATACCTTATTCCTTGGCAATCCTAACTATAATTATTATGAGGGTCTTGGCTGTTCGGTTTAAGATCTCATTACCAAATATATATCGCGATAACAATTAATGAGAAAACGGCTAATCTTATAAAAGACCATTTTACCAACATCTACTACTCAACAACTTCTGCCTTTTCAATATAAATATTCTGCATGGGCCAATCACCTTCACCAACAGGCTGATTGTTAATTTTGTCAACTACGTCCATTCCTTCAATGACCCTACCAAAAGGTGTATATTCATCGTCTAGGTGATAGGAACCTGGATTTGTAACAACTATAAAAAACTCAAAGGGTGATGCTAACATATGCGGGTTGTCCATTTCACTACTCGGCATTGAAATTGTTCCTCGATCGTGTTTATGCCCTTTTCTGGTATCAGGGGGTAATAGATATCTGCCAATGTTGGTTCTTTTCTTTCCGGTTTTGCGATCATCCGAATTTCCTCCCTGAATAATAAAATTCTTCACAACCCTATGAAATTGTGTGAAATCAAAATATCCTTTTCGGGTTAGATAAATGAAATTTGCCCGGTGATATGGTACATTGTCATATAATTCTACAGTAAAGCTTCCTAAATTTGTAGTGATTTTTACTTTATTAGATTTTAAGGTTTTTTCATAGTTAAAAAAGAAGTCAATGGCATTGTCCTCAGTAAGTTGAAATTTTTCTTCATCTTCTTGTTGCGATGTGCTATTTGCTTCATTTTTAGTCGAATCGATAGTTACCGCTGGTACAGAAGTTGTACTTTCAGCTTTCTTAGAAGTATCTTTGCACCCTACAGTAAGTATAACTGTGATAATAAAATACAAATAGAATTTAAGTGAATTCATGGATTTCAATTTTTTTGAACAACGGATATCAAAAATAAAAGATCTACCGCTTCCGGGGGAGGCTTCTCAATATAAAATGGCTCCACAGGGTCGTTTCGAAGAATTTAAAGAAATAAATCTAGAACGTCGCAATCCGAGAAAGGCAGCTGTAATGGCTTTGTTTTACCCTACAATTAGTCAAAACACCAATTTATTGCTGATTCTTCGTAAAACTTATAATGGGGTTCACTCTAATCAAGTAGGCTTTCCTGGTGGTAAGGCTGAAAAATATGATGACGGACTTTTATCTACCGCATTGCGAGAAACCCACGAAGAAGTAGGGGTGAAGCCAACAGATGTGACGGTGATTAAAGAGATTTCAGAAATTTTTATACCACCTAGTAATTTTATAGTGCAGCCTTTCATCGGGCTGTATAAAAATCCTAAACCATTTGTGAAGCAAGATTATGAGGTCGAATTGATTTTAGAAATACCCTTGTTAGACTTTTTGGATGAAAACAGAATCGTAACTAAAAAATTAACAACATCTTATGCAGTTGATATTGAAGTACCAGCCTTTAAATTAAACGGTTATATTGTTTGGGGAGCCACCGCAATGATGTTAAACGAGATTAAAGAGTTATTAAAGCAGGTGTTGTAAGGCATATTTATTTATTTTAGCATTCTATGGGATTATTTAAGACAAACCCTTTTGGGCATAATTTATTTTTAAAAAAATGGCTGATTCGTATTCTAGCGTTGCTTTCGCATCAACGCTATAAGCGTTTTAATACATTAGAGATAGAAGGATCTGATGTTATAAGAAATTTGCCTGATAGAAATGTACTATTTGTTAGTAACCATCAAACATATTTTGCTGATGTGGTGGCAATGTTTCATGTATTCAATGCAAGTTTGAGTGGTCGTGAAGATTCAATAAAAAACTTAGGGTATATATGGCAGCCCAAACTAAACATGTACTATGTGGCTGCCGCTGAGACGATGAAGAAAAGTCTTTTGACTAAGATTATGGCCTATGCAGGTTCAGTAAGTGTCGAGAGAACTTGGCGTGCAGAAGGGCAAGATGTGAAGCGGCAGGTGAAGATGAGCGATATTTCTAGCATCGGTAAAGCTTTGAATGACGGTTGGGTAATTACTTTTCCTCAAGGTACAACTACACCTTGGAAGCCATTACGTAAAGGAACCGCCCATATTATTAAAAAATATAAACCTGTTGTTGTGCCGGTAGTAATAGACGGATTTAGACGTTCCTTTGATAAAAAAGGCCTTCGCATTAAGAAAAAGGGAATTTTACAATCCATGGTTATTAAAGAACCCTTGGAAATTGATTATGAGAACGAATCTTTTGAGGCTATCATAGAAAAACTAGAGTACGCTATTGAACAGCACCCTTCTTTTCTAAAGGTGATTTCTAAACAAGACTTATTAGCATACGAAGAGGAGAATAAGAAACGTAAATGGAAAAAATCTTAAAATTCCAATTGTCTCAACTCACTATAATTCTTCTTTAGTTTTCTTAGTAATAGACCGTATAATAGGAAATAAATACCTCCCATAAACAAGGTTAGTATTATTCCAAAAATACCCATTGAGAGCATTACGGTTATCTTTAATTTTTCTGGGGATATGTTTTTGAGCCCTTCTTTTAATTCAGGAAAAGCTAGGGTAATATTATCACTTAAATAAACACCTATGATCATTATGATTATAGTAACCATAATCATCGATAATGAGAAAATAACATAGTGTTTAACTGTTCTTCGTGTTTTAATAATTTTACGCATTAAATTTTTAGAATTATCGAGTACTGAAATTTCTTTAAATCTTTGATAAAACTGAAAAATAAAGTAAAATGCAACTGCATACGTTAATATAGAAAGAATAAAGAGATATTTGGAAACCCCAATCTTTTTGTAAACCTCCATACCCTCTTGCATTGAAGGTAAAAGGTATAATAAATGTGGTAGTGTAAATTCTAATATACTAATGATAAGTATCCATTTCACTATAGAAGAAGATTTCTTCCATATCATTTTATGAATATCCTCATAGCTCAATTTAGGAATATTAAATTCCTTTTTTTGCCAGTCTTTCTTTAATAATTCCAGTTCATCCGTCATACGCTTATGGATTCAAAATGGTTCTTAATTTTGTTTTGATACGGTTCATCTTCACGCGTGCATTTACTTCTGTTATACCCAATGTTTCTGAAATCTCGGTATAGTTTTTATCCTCTAGATATAAAAAGACCAAGGCTTTATCAATATCACCTAGTTGTTTAACTGCCTTATACATCAATTTTAATTGTACTTCTTCTGTTTCATCATACTCATCCGCTTTTATCTTAAAAATTATAGATTCATAATCTGCGGTATCAATCCTTCTTTTGTGCTTTCGATACAAGGTGATTGCTGTATTTAAAGCTACACGATACATCCATGTACTAAATTTTGCATCACCTCTAAATTTGGGGTATGCTTTCCATAGTTGTATGGTAATTTCTTGAAACAAATCGTTGTGAGAGTCGCGGTCGTTTGTATACAGCGTACACACTTTATGAACAATGTTTTGATTGTCCTGTAGCTCGGTCACAAATTTGTGTTCAAGTTCTTTGTTCACTGTTGGTTGGTTGTTCTTATATAGTTAGTCATGTAAAAGTTTCGTTTGTTACAATGAATCTTAAAATAAATAAAAAAAGTGCTCAAGGAAACCTCGGCACTTTTTCTCAACTATAATATTGGAAATCTAATTTCTATAATCTAATGCAGGTGCTCTATCACCTAAAAGAGGAATATATTTAAAATCAGCACCTCTTTGCTCCAAAAATTCAATTTTAGCAGATTCTACCAATTTTTTGTCCTTGAACAAATCAATTGCAGTCTTTGTTAAAGTTTTTGCTGCTACCATCATACCTTTTCTACCAATCGATGTTCCACCAGCAGCAACGGCTTGCCAGCTATGAGCCGATGTTCCCGGCACCCAGGTAGCGGTGCTAAAACCTACGGTTGGTACAGTGAAGCTTACATCACCAACATCAGTTGATCCACCTGCTTTTCCTTCTGTTTTGTATGGTTGTACATTTTTTGCAGTGGCTAGATCTGCTTTTTCTTGACCTAAAGATTTTGCGATTTTATCAGCAAACACCATTTCTTGAGGAGTATAATCCATTCCACCAACTTCAGTTAAATTGTCGTACACTACTTTTTGTAGGGTAAGGTTAGGGAGCAACTCATGCGTACCGCCTATCATTTCATAATCCATAGTTGTACCTGTACCTAAAGCAGCACCTTCTGCAGCTTTTACCATTCGATCAAAAATATCGATAACTACATCACGTCTATTGTGGCGGGCATAGTAATAAACTTCTGCAAAATCTGGCACCACGTTAGGTGCTTTTCCTCCATCTGTAATTACATAGTGAATTCTAGCCTCTTGTGGTATATGCTCACGCATCATATTTATCATCATGTTCATTGCCTCTACACCATCCAATGCAGAACGCCCTTTATCAGGTGATGCAGCAGCATGTGCAGAAACACCATGAAATCTAAATTTAGCAGATTTATTCGCCAATGCTGCACCAGCATTTGCTTCGTTTTCGTCTCCAGGATGCCAGTGAAGGGCAATATCTACATCGTTAAAAAGACCTTCGCGAACCATATATACTTTACCTGAGCCACCTTCCTCGGCAGGCGTTCCGTAAAAACGAATGGTTCCTTGCATTTTGTTTGCAGCTAACCATTCTTTAGTTGAAATAGCTGCAGCAGTTGAAGCTGTGCCGAATAGGTGATGCCCGCAAGCATGACCTGCAGCTTTACCTGCCGATTCTTTATCAGCAATAGCTTTTTGAGACAGGCCAGGTAGTGCATCAAATTCACCCATAATAGCAATAACAGGACTTCCACTACCATATTCTGCGATGAAAGCAGTTGGTATACCTGCAACTCCTTTTTTAAGGGCAAAACCAGCATCTTGTAATGTCTTTTGTAATAGGCCAGAACTTTGCTCTTCTTGGTAGCCCATTTCTGCGAATTCCCAAATGTTCTGGGCTATATTTCCATAATCTTCGCTTTTTTGCTCTAGATTTTTAAGAATTTCTTTTTCACTCTTTTGAGCTTGAATTGAAAAAAAGGAAGTACTTAATACTGCCAATAATAATAAGGTTTTTTGCATTTTACGAGTTGTTTGTAGTTAGACCTTAAATATACTAAAAACAGAATATTATTTTAAAGTAGAAGGGCATTTGTTTAGTTTTGCAATTAAGTAATACATTATGAACATACCACTTTCAAGCTATCCTAGAATTGTAATTATAGGTGGTGGGTTTGGCGGAGTTTCTTTAGCCAAAAGACTAAGTAAAAAAGAAGTACAAGTCGTTCTCATAGACAAGAATAATTACCATACTTTTCAACCCTTATTATACCAAGTTTCTACAGGTGGTCTTGAACCAGATTCTATTGCATACCCCTTACGAAAGGTTTTAATCGGATATGATAATTTTTATTTTCGTTTAGCAGAGGTCGATAATGTTGATCCACAAAAAAAGAAAATCAATACCAATATAGGTGATCTTTCATACGATTACTTGGTTGTAGCTACTGGCTCTGAAACCAATTTCTTTGGAAATGAAGAGATTGAAAAGAATGCCATGGCGATGAAATCCATACCGCAATCGCTTAATCTTAGAAGTTTAATTCTTGAAAATTTTGAGCAAGCACTTTTAACCGATGACTATCATGAGCGAGATGCGTTAATGAATTTTGTTATTGTTGGTGGTGGCCCTACAGGGGTAGAGCTATCTGGTGCTTTGGCTGAGATAAAAAAGGGTATTCTGCCTAAAGATTATCCAGATTTAGATACCAGAAGAGCACAAATTAATATCGTACAAGGAGGTGATTGTCTTTTACCTGGTTTTAGTGCTCAGGCTTCAAAAAAGGCGGAAGATTTTTTAGAGGAATTAGGAGTTCAAGTTTGGAAAGGAGTTAGGGTAACTGGTTACAATGGTAAAACAGTTACCACAAAAACCGATTTGGTTTTCGAAACTGCTACTGTAGTTTGGGCTGCAGGGGTAAAAGGTGCAGGTATTAAAGGTTTAGATGCAGCAGACGTATTAGCAGGCGGTAATAGAATTAATGTTAACGAGTTTAATCAAGTTAAAGGCCACCCTGATATTTTTGCCATAGGTGATATTGCTTGTATGGTAACGGAAGATAATCCTCGTGGGCATCCAATGGTAGCGCAGCCTGCAATACAGCAAGGTAAACTATTAGGGGAGAACTTAGAGCGGTTACTGGCACATAAATCGATGAAACCATTTGAATACAAAGACAAAGGAAGTATGGCGACAATTGGTCGAAATAAAGCCGTTTGTGATATAAAAGGATATCGTTTTCAAGGCGTCTTTGCCTGGTTTGTTTGGATGTTCGTTCACTTGTTTTTTATAATCGGATTTAGAAATAGAACCGTCGTATTCATTAATTGGGTATATAACTACATAAAATTTGACCGAGAGGCCCGTCTAATAATAAGACCATTTAAAAGAGATTACAGTCAGTTTAAGGATTAGAGCGAATTGTTTGTATATAAATATCTGGCAGTTAGAGTCTTGCTAAGTATTTTTTGATTCATGATTTTTAAAATATATTTTGTAGGAATTATTTTCTAGAATAAGTTTCCGTCCTGTTAAAATATTGGTTGTTAACTTTGTATTCTTATGTACTTTCTCTATCAAAGGGCAAACAGTTGAAGAATTACCCACAGCATTACCATCATCATTAATCGGATTATCAATATTTGGGCATACATATCCTGTATTTTTAAAAAGATGAAAATCATAAGTCCTTTATAGTTGGATATGTAATGTCAAAAGCTACGCAGATAGAACTTTAGGGGGTTAATGATACTTATTTATTGACCGAAAGATTTAGAACGAATTTGGTGGGTAAAATTTACTTAAATGATAAATTGTATTTGTTCTCAGGAATGGAGGTGAAAGCTGAAACAGCAAATTATGATAATGTTTCAAGTACTTATCGACTTGGTTTTGTAGCCAGTGTAGGTTATCCTATTAGCGAAAATTTTATGATAGGGGTAAAAAGTAATGTTCAATTGAATAACTCTAGTATTGGTATTTTTGGCGAAATTTTAATTGAAATGCTAGTAGTTTATACTATATAGGAAGTAAGCTTAAATTTTAATTGCTTTTTCTTGGATGAAAATTATTCATCACCTCTGCTAAATGTGAACGGTCTACATGCATATAAATTTCTGTTGTAGTTATACTTTCGTGGCCTAGCATTTGCTGAATAGCACGTAAATCAGCTCCATTTTCTAATAAATGTGTTGCAAACGAATGCCTAAAAGTATGCGGACTAATATTTTTTTGTAGACCAATTGTAACAGCCAAATTCTTTACGATGGTGAAAATCATGGCCCTTGTTAATTGTTTTCCTCTTCTATTTAAAAATAGAATATCTTGAAATCCTTCTTGAATATTTAAGTGAACCCTAATCTCATTTCTATAGATATTAATATACTTTTTATTGACAGAGCTGATGGGTACAAATCGTTGTTTGTCTCCTTTACCAGTTACTTTTATAAAATCTTCTTCGAAAAAAAGGTCAGATATTTTCAAGTCAATAAGTTCAGAAACTCGTAAACCGCAACCGTACAAAGTTTCTAGCATAGCACGATTACGTTCCCCTTCATTCGAGCTTAAATCGATAGCTTGTATTAATTTATCTATTTCGTTTTCAGAAAGAGTGTCGGGTAATTTCCGTCCTATTTTGGGGGACTCGATTAAATCTAATGGGTTGTCTTTTCTATAATCCTCAAAAATTAAATAGTTAAAAAAACTCTTAAGTCCAGATATAATTCGTGCCTGCGATCTGGGGTTAATCACTTTGGCAATTTCATATATAAATTGCTGAACGGTATCTTTTTCTATTTGAATAGGGTTGACAGATATCGAATGTGAATTTAAGAAGTTCATAAGTTTCTCAATATCTCGAGTATAGCTTTGTATAGAATTTTTTGATAGTCCACGTTCTAGTTTTAAATAAACGGTATAATCTTTCAGTGCATGTTGCCAATTCATGGTTTAAAGATAGATATTACATTATTTAAAAGTAAAGTATAAATGGTATGAAATACTGGTTCTTTGGTGTATGAACATTTATCACTAATTTTTATATCTACTCAAATTAAATGTAACAATCAATTTTATTAATAGGTGATGGTTTTGGAGTAGAGGTAGCGCTTAGACCTATTGCTGGCCTTGATTAAAAAATAAATAATGTTCCATTAGCTTTTTATTTCGATTGGAGACCTTTTATCCGTCTAAGAGTATTTAGGGAATAAAGTTGGGGCTTTTGGTCTAGATATTTGATATGTAATTGAATAAGTATTAAAGTCTTTCAAATGTAAAAGGGGAACTATGCCCCCCCTTTTTATGCCCTTTTGTTGTATACTATTTGCTGTTTCAATACGTTCTATGTTAATGAAAATTATACAATTAAACATGAAAAAAATCTTGTTATTACTAGTTATGACCATTTTTACTAGCCAGATTTTCGCTCAAGAAGGTTTTAAGATGGGTATTCAAGCAGGTCTACCTTTTAATGATTTTAATGAAGCTCTTAGCGTTGTAGTTGGTGTTGATGTTTCATACATGTATCCTTTAGGTGAAGTAGTAGACATAGGACCCGCAGTAGGTTTTATCCATGGTTTCGCAGAAACATTTCAATCTAATATTGTACGCGCAGATTTAAAACCAGTTCAGTTTGCACCTTTATCAGCAGGCGTGCGTATTTGGACATCAAATGATTTCTCATTCGGTGGTAATGTAGGTTGGGCTTTAGGTGTTAGTGAGGGTAATGATGGTGGTTTGTATTACAGACCAACGATTGCTTATTTAATGAGTTCTAGTGTAGAGATCAATTTTTCTTATACAGGTATTGAATTAGACGAGGCTACTTGGTCTACTTTAACTCTTGGTATTGTGTATAATTTTGAGCCGAAGTATAGAACTCGCCGATAAGGCCAAATCGAAGGTAAAGTAAATGTACTTCTATAATTTCTTATCAATTTGTTAATCAACATTTGTTACTTTTGATACATGAAGATTATCATAATTAATGGCCCTAATTTAAATTTATTAGGGAAAAGGGAGCCAGATGTGTACGGAGCTGAAACATTTGAAGATTACTTTTCAAAACTTCAAATCAAATTTAAAGATGTTGATTTAGAGTACTTTCAATCTAATATCGAAGGAGAGCTAATTTCAAAAATTCAGGAAACAGGTTTTACCTATGACGGTATAGTATTAAATGCCGCGGCATACACGCACACCTCTGTTGGTATAGGCGATGCAGTAAAGGCTGTAAAGACTCCTGTAGTGGAGGTACATATTTCAAATACCCATAAGCGCGAAGAATTTAGGCATGTTTCTCACATTTCTGCTGCCGCAAGTGGTGTTATTCTTGGCTTCGGACTTAAAAGTTACGATTTAGCCATCGAAAGTTTTTTATTGTAAATACAAGAAACCTTTAACATCTGGTTGACTAGCTTAATTCGTAAATAGTTGTAAAATCTATAACTATGAAAGGAATTGGCCTAGTACTTTTGACCATATCTTCATTTATAATTACATCGTGCAGTGATAAAGAAGATTTAACACTCACTCCCATTATTGATGATTCAATTTCTCTTAGTAATGCTTTTTCTAGTTTAACTTTTTCAAAACCATTAGATCTACAGTTCCCTCAAGACGGAACTAACAGAATATTCGTTGCAGAAAAAGGAGGTGTTATAAAGTCTTTTGATAACATAGACGCTACAGAAGTAATCTCTACATTTTTGGATATTTCAAATAAAACAGCCACGGCAAGTGAATTGGGCCTATTAGGGTTTGCCTTTCATCCAGATTATAAAACCAATGGTTTTCTTTATGTTACCTATACACCGAGTGAGAGTTTAGCGGTGGTTTCTCGTTTTAAAGTATCCGAAACGGACGCTAATTTTGTAGAAGAGTCAAGCGAAACTATTTTATTGGAAATAGCCCAACCAGAAACTAATCATAATGGGGGTCAATTGGCTTTTGGTCCTGATGGATATTTATACATTGCTTCAGGTGATGGTGGCGGTACGGGTGACCCTGACGGGAATGCCCAAAACTTAGAAACACTGTTAGGGAAAATTTTAAGGATTGACGTCAACAATCAAGATTCTGGTTTAAATTATGCAATACCGACTGACAACCCATTTGTGGAGAATGAAAATGCTAGAGGTGAAATTTATGCATACGGACTAAGAAATCCATGGCGATTTAGTTTTGATAATCAAACTAATACAATTTGGACTGCCGATGTAGGTCAAGATGAGTTAGAAGAAATAGACCTTATAGTAAAAGGTGGAAATTATGGTTGGAATATTCTTGAAGGTACTTCTTGTTACCAAGAAACAGAATGTGATGCTACAGACTTAATTGCTCCACTTTATGAATATGGCCATAGCAATAATGATAAATCGGTTACCGGTGGATATGTTTACCGTGGAAATGAATTACCGAATTTAAAAGGGTATTACATTTATGGCGATTTTATTTCAGGTAGAATATGGGCGTTAGATCAAGCCGGAAATAATAAGTTATTTTTAGAAACTGGCTTAAATATTTCTTCTTTTGGGATAGATGAAAATAAGGAGTTATACCTGTGTAGTTTTGACGGTAAAATTTATAAGTTCAGTTCTGCAGAGTAAGATTAATCTACTTTTTCGGGTCTTAAATATTTTTCCTCAACATAGAAAGTGGCAAAGGGTAGAAGAGAGGCTGCTCCAAAAATGAGTAGCTTCTTTATGCCCCATTTTTTTTCATAGCCAACTAAAATTGTAAGTGTTATAAAAGCAATAAATAGTGCGCCATGAGCGTAGCCAACTAATTTATTCGGTCCGGGTATTTCTGCCCAGTATTTCAATGGCATGGTTATTCCGAACAACGCCAAATAGGAGATTCCTTCTAAAATTGCCGTTGCTCGAAATAATTTTAACATGCTATTTGTTTATTAAAAATGATTATAAATGAATTACTTCGTCGTATGCAGCTGCAACCGCTTCCATAACTGCCTCACTCATAGTTGGGTGCGGGTGAACTGCTTTTAATACCTCATGACCTGTAGTTTCAAGTTTACGTCCTAAAACTGCCTCAGCAATCATATCAGTTACACCAGCACCAATCATATGGCAACCTAACCATTCGCCATACTTGGCATCAAATATAACTTTAACGAATCCGTCAGAAGCACCAGATGCTTGTGCTTTACCACTTGCAGAGAATGGGAATTTACCAACCTTAATATCAATACCCTTATCTCTTGCTTGCTTTTCTGTCAAACCAACAGAAGCAATTTCAGGAGAGCAATAGGTACAACCAGGTATATTGCCATAATCTAATGGCTCAACATGCATATTTGCTAATTTCTCAACACAAAGAATACCCTCTGCTGAAGCTACGTGAGCAAGAGCTTGCCCCGGTGTTACATCACCTATGGCATAATAGCCAGGTATATTTGTTTGGTAATAATCATTTACCAAAATTTTATCACGATCTGTAGCAATACCAACCTCTTCTAAACCTATATTTTCAATATTGGTTTTGATACCAACTGCAGACAATACAATATCAGCTTCTAGAATTTGTTCGCCTTTAGCGGTTTTTACTGTCGCTTTTACTCCGTCTCCAGAAGTGTCAACAGAAATAACCTCTGCAGAGGTCATTATTTTAACTCCTGCTTTTTTAAAGCTTCTCTCTAATTGTTTAGAAACATCTTCATCTTCAACAGGTACAATATTTGGTAAATATTCTACTACTGTTACATCAGTACCCATAGAATTATAGAAGTAAGCGAATTCTATACCGATAGCTCCACTACCTACAACAATCATTTTCTTAGGTTGCTTGTCTAAGGTCATTGCTTCACGGTATCCTATAATTTTCTTACCATCTTGTGGTAAACTTGGTAATTCACGACTTCGAGCACCAGTTGCAATAATAATATTGTTAGCGCTATATTCTGTAACAGTACCATCTTCAGCTTTAACCGAAACTTTCTTGCCAGCTTTTAGTGTACCATAACCTTTTATAACTTCAATTTTGTTCTTCTTCATTAAGAACTGAACACCTTTGCTCATTCCGTCGGCAACGCCACGGCTTCTTTTTACAACAGCATTAAAATCCTTGTCAACACCTTCAACCTT
This sequence comes from Maribacter arcticus, assembly GCF_900167935.1. Lineage (GTDB taxonomy): Bacteria > Bacteroidota > Bacteroidia > Flavobacteriales > Flavobacteriaceae > Maribacter > Maribacter arcticus. Next base: position 104,068 of record NZ_FUYL01000006.1, read on the forward strand.
TAATCCGTAATCATCTGCATGTTTCAGGTATTCAAATACTTGCGCAGATTTCAATAAAGCTTTAGTTGGGATACAGCCCCAATTTAAACAAACGCCTCCAAGACTTTCTTTTTCAATAATAGCGGTCTTAAAACCTAATTGTGAAGCCCTGATAGCGGTTACATATCCTCCTGGACCACTACCTAAAACAATAATGTCGAAACTGCTCATATTCTGTTTTTTTGATGTTTGAAATGAGGTGCAAAAGTACAAAACCAAATCGAAATTGAGAATAGGATTTTAAAATATGACCTTTAATTTCTTATTGTGATATTTTGAAAATTCAATTTTCTAAAAACGAGGTATCGTAATTACTTAATATACAATAAAGAGGCCCAAAAAGGCCTCTTTATTTAAGTTTAAAATAGAGTAGATTATTCAGCAGGCACAAATTTTAATGCAACCCCATTAATACAGTGACGTAAACCCGTAGGTTCTGGGCCATCTTCAAAAACGTGGCCTAAATGTCCGCCACAGGTGGCGCAGTGTTCCTCTGTTCTTACGCCGTAAGTGTTATCAATTTCGTAGCCTACATTACCTTCAATTTCTTGATAAAAACTTGGCCAACCCGTACCAGAATCAAATTTGGTTTGGCTTTTAAAAAGGGGAGTGGCGCAGGCAGCGCAAACATAAGTGCCCTTCTTTTTAATCTTCAATAATTCACTAGAAAATGGGTTTTCTGTTGCAGCTTCACGCAAAACATAATATTCAGCATCGGTCAATTCCTTTTTCCACTCAGCATTTGTTTTCTGAACTGAAAATTCTTTTGTGTTTTCCACCTTTGTATCAGTGGCCATTTCTTTTTCTTGCGATGTGCCTTTGCAACTAGCAAAAAGGACTAATAGCGCTATTCCAATTTTGATTTTCATTTTCAATTTTTTTAATCTGTCGTAAATCTTTTAAAGACCTTTCAAGTTATTGTATTTATGTAACTTTTAAAGTTAAGGTTTTAAAAAAAAAATATATAGAAATAAAAAAAGTCTTTAGGTTTAACCAAAGACTTTAGATGCTATAAGTAAAGTTTCTAAAAACTAATCTAATTTTATTTTTTGAATATTCTCTTCTTTCACTCCTAAATGCGCCATAACCGAATTAATATCAGAAGTGTCTAATTTGCCAGTTGTTGATTCTGCTGGTAAAACAGCAATTCTAAACACTTGATTGTCGGTGTCGCCTGCAGGTAAAGTACTTAAGTCAAAATCTGATTCTAAGAAAATATTTACATCAAAGAAAGTATAATCAAAATTATATTGTAATAAGCCTTGGTCTATAATTCTTGTTTGAGGCATTAATCTCCAAATATCAACTAAATCACCATTTCCATCTACGGTTTCATCCCACAACAAATACACTAAAACTACATCTGTTTCAAAGACTTCTACATTCTGAGGGAATTCATAAAAGATAGCGTAATCATTTTCAAGGGTAAAAGAACCTTCAATATCCATCACTTTTCCCAAGATGTTAATTCCATCCTGCCCATTGGCACCATCAATTCCGTCAAAACCATCATAACCATCATAACCTGCAGGTCCTTGTGGTCCTTCACATGAAATAAAAAATATAGCTACTAGTGCTCCTAAAAATAAGTTCAGTTTTTTCATATTAGTATTATTATTGAATTTTTGTATAAATATTTTATTCTTACATTCAAAAAGCGTTCCATTTTTGGTAATTCAATTTATAAATCGGATATTAACTGCTATAATTTTAACAAAAAACAATCATTGTCGACCGTCTTTCTAAGATGATTAGCTTTACCCAAATAATTAAAAGATAATATGTCTAACGTAATAGTTCACTCTTTATTTACTGAATTTGATATTAACCTTTTTAAAAGTGGCAAACATTATCGCCTTTATGAAAAGCTTGGTTCCCATATAATTGAAGTAGATGGTGTTAGAGGAACCTATTTTTCAGTTTGGGCACCTAGTGCTAAATCTGTATCTGTCATTGGAAATTTTAATGCTTGGAATGCAGATGAACACAAGTTAAATGTTCGTTGGGATGCAAGTGGTATATGGGAAGGATTTATTCCGAATGTAGGAAAAGGTGAAGTATACAAATATAAGATTCAGTCTAACAACAATGATATTTGGACAGAAAAGGCAGATCCTTTTGCGAGATTTTGCGAACACCCACCTAATACAGCGTCAATAATATGGACAGCTGACCACAAGTGGAAGGATAAGGATTGGATGAGCTATAGAAAAGAGAAAAATGGTTTAGATAAGCCGTACTCTGTTTATGAAGTTCATTTAGGCTCTTGGAAAAAGAACGCAGGTAATAAGTTTTTGACCTACACCGAGTTGGCAGAAGATCTTGTTGCTTATGTTAAGGATATGGGGTATACCCATATAGAGTTTATGCCTATTATGGAGTACCCTTATGATCCATCTTGGGGGTATCAATTAACAGGTTATTTTGCACCTACTTCAAGATTTGGCACACCAGAAGAATTTAAATTATTGGTAGATACATTTCATCAGAACGATATAGGAGTTATTTTAGATTGGGTTCCTTCACATTTTCCAGAAGATGCACATGGTCTTGGTTTCTTTGATGGCTCAAATTTATATGAACATCCAGATAGAAAAAAAGGGTACCATACAGATTGGAAAAGCTTAATTTTTAATTATGGAAGAAACGAAGTTCGAGCCTTCTTAATTAGTAATGCACTTTTTTGGTTGGATCAATATCATGTAGATGGGCTGCGTGTAGATGCAGTTGCTTCTATGTTATATCTCGATTATTCAAGAGAAGAAGGGGAATGGGATCCAAATATATATGGTAACAACGAAAATCTAGAAGCGATATCATTTATTCGTGAATTGAATGAAGCTGTATATTCAAATTTCGAAGGCGTACAGACAATTGCTGAAGAATCTACGGCATTTTCTGGTGTTTCAAAACCAGTGGAACACGGTGGTTTAGGATTTGGAATGAAATGGATGATGGGTTGGATGCACGATACACTACAGTTTTTTCAAAAAGAACCAATTTATAGAAGACACCATCAAAACGACCTTACCTTTAGTATGACCTATGCTTTTACAGAGCATTTTATGCTACCATTTTCACATGATGAAGTGGTATATGGTAAGCAATCTTTGGTATATAGAATGCCAGGCGATGAATGGCAGCGCTTTGCTAACTTAAGGCTTCTTTTTGGGTACATGTTTACTCACCCTGGTACAAAACTTATGTTTATGGGTGGTGAGTTTGGGCAAACCGCAGAATGGAATTTTGAACAAAGTTTAGATTGGCATTTGTTACAATATGAAGGTCATGCTGGAATTCAGGATTTTGTTAAAGATTTGAATCATCTGTACAAAAGTTCTCCTGCGATGTACGAAAAGCAATTTAGCTCAGAAGGTTTTCAATGGATAGATTACAGTGATCATGAAAATTCAGTTCTAGCCTATGTACGTAAAGGTCATGATGAAGAAAATGATTTAATAGTAGTTTGCAATTTCACACCAATTTTGCGAGAAAATTACCGAATAGGCATGCCTAAAAAAGGTAAAATCAAAGAGATTTTAAATAGTGATGATGTTAAATATGGTGGTGGCGGTAATTTGAATAAAGTTATCAAAGTTTCAACTAAGGCCTCTCATGGATACAAAAAATCAATTGAAATTACAATTCCACCATTAGGTATTGTAATTTTAGGGTAGTAATTTTAATATAAACGGTTCACCGTAAACATTTTATGATTATTTTTTTTGGTATTTAAAGACATCTCTTTAATTATATTTTAATGATAACAAACACAGAGCTTGAATATAAAGGTAATTTATACCCTAACCATATAGTCGAGTTTACACAAGATACAGATAAGTTGTATTTCACAACTGAGAACGGTGTCGTTCTACAGATTACAATTCTTCGGGGTAGTGTAATTCGTTTTAGATATGCTACAAACTACAATTTCGAACCAGATTTCTCTTACGCTATTGACCCCGATAGTACGATGGGTTATAGTAAGTTAGAAGTTGTTGAGAACCATTCAGAGTATATAATATCTACTGCGAGACTAAGTGTTTTGGTAGATAAGAAAACGCTTAGAACCCAAATTTCAGATTTAGCAGGTAATATTATAAATGAAGATGAGCTGGGTTTTCATTGGGAAGAGAACTATGAGTACGGTGGAAACACCGTTAAAATGAGTAAGATTTCTCAAATTGGTGAAAGCTTTTACGGCATGGGCGATAAAGCAATGCATAGTAACCTTAAAGGTAAAAAAGTTGAAAATTGGGTAACCGACCAATTTGCATTTGCAAAAGAGCAAGATCCATTATATAAGGCGATACCTTTTTATATTGGGTTAAGTAAGGGTAAGGCTTACGGAATCTTTTTTGATAATAGTTTTAAAACGAGTTTTGATTTTTCACAAGAACGTAGAAATATTACTAGTTTTTGGGCTGATGGGGGTGAATTAAATTACTATTTTATTTTTGGTCCAGATATGTCAAGGGTAGTTAGTTCTTATTCTAATCTGACTGGTACACCAGAACTACCACCAATGTGGGCACTAGGCTTTCATCAATCTAAATGGAGCTATTACCCAGAGAGTAATGTAAAAGAAGTTGCGAACGAATTTCGTAATCTAAAAATACCTTGCGATGCCATATATCTAGATATAGATTACATGGACGGTTTTAGATGTTTCACTTGGGACAAGAATCATTTCCCTGATCCTAAGAGAATGATACAGGAACTCGAGCAAGACGGGTTTAAAACCGTGATAATGATTGATCCAGGTATTAAGGTGGATCGTGATTATTGGGTATATAATGAAGCTTTAGAAAACGATTACTTCTGTAAAAGAGGAGATGGTCCTTTAATGCATGGTAAGGTTTGGCCAGGAGAATGTAATTTTCCTGATTTTACAAATCCTGCAGTACGAGAATGGTGGGCCGAGTTGTATAAAGAATTTATGTCTGAATTAGGTGTTCATGCTGTTTGGAATGATATGAACGAGCCCGCAGTAATGGAAGTGCCTACAAAAACGGCGCCATTAGATACAAGGCATAATTATGATGGTCACCCATGTACGCATAGAAAAGCCCATAATGTTTATGGTATGCAAATGGTTAGGGCAACTTATGAAGGTGTTAAAAAGTATGTGTATCCAAAAAGGCCTTTTGTGATAACAAGAGCGGCATTTGCCGGTACCCAAAGATATGCTTCTACTTGGACAGGAGATAATGTTGCCACATGGGAACATTTATGGATAGCAAACGTACAAATGCAGCGCATGTGTTTAAGTGGGTACTCCTTTGTGGGTTCTGATATTGGTGGATTTGCAGAACAACCAGATGGCGAGTTGTTTGCAAGGTGGATACAATTAGGGATTTTTCATCCATTCTGTAGAGTTCATTCAAGTGGGGATCACGGCGATCAAGAACCTTGGTCTTTTGGTATAGAAATTACAGATATTGTTCGAAAGTTTATAGAAATAAGGTATCAACTTTTACCTTATTTATATACCATGTTTTATAAATATACTAAAGAGAATAGGCCAATGATACAGTCATTGGTGTATTATGATCAAGAAGATACCCAAACCCATTTTAGAACAGATGAATTTATTTTTGGTGAAAAAATATTAGTTTGTCCTATACAAGAGCCAAATGCTCAAGGGCGTAGAATGTACATTCCTAAAGGAGAATGGTATGATTTTTGGACCCATGAGTCAGTAATAGGAGGCAAAGAAAAATGGGTTGCAGCCGGTTTAGATAAATTACCAATTTTTATAAAGGCAGGAGCTATAATTCCTAAATATCCAATTCAGCAATATGTTGGTGAAAAGAAAATTGAAGAATTGTTGTTAGAGGTTTATTATAAAGAAGGGGTAGAAGCTTCAGAAGTATATGAAGATGCAAACAATGGTTATGATTATAAGAAGGGAAGATATGCCTTAAGTAATTATAAATTGACAGGGAAAGAAAATTCGTTGACAATACAATTATTTAAAGATGGAAGTTTTGAAACGGAATATGAAACCATTAAACTTAATATTCATGGTTTGCCTTTCCAGATTGAAAGCGTAATGGTAGATAATGAAGAAATAGCATTAGAGAGTTTAAGTCTGGGTGGGGATAATATTTTACGCATTGACAAAAACTTTACATCATTACATCTGTCAGGAAAAGAATAACTTTGTATTTAATTACCATTAACTTAAAAACTGAATATGAAAAAAATAGTATTAATAACACTTGTGTTTATAGGGGTATCTGCTTGTAAGGTGAATCCTTTTACAGGACAGAAAACTTTAAATTTTTATCCAAATAGTCAAGTATTTCCTTCTGCTTTTGCACAGTATGACCAATTTTTAACAGAGAATAAGGTAGTCACCGGTACCGCCGAAGCTCAAATGATAACTAGAGTAGGGCAACGAATTTCCTCCGCGGCTGAACGATGGTTAACTGCTAATGGTCATCCGGGTTATTTGAAGGACTATAAGTGGGAGTATAATTTAGTGAATGATGAGACTGTAAATGCTTGGTGTATGCCAGGTGGTAAAATTGTATTTTATACAGGTATTTTGCCAATTACACAGTCAGAAACAGGTGTAGCAGTAGTAATGGGCCACGAAGTAGCTCATGCATTAGCGGATCATGGAGCGCAGAGAATGAGTGCAGGTACTCTACAGCAAATAGGAGCAGTTGCAGGTAATATCGCAATTCAAGATGAGCAGAAACGCAATTTATTTAATCAGGCATACGGTATTGGGTCTCAAGTTGGGGTAATGTTACCATTTAGTAGAGGTCATGAAACAGAAGCGGATCTTATTGGTTTGCAGATTATGGCGATAGCGGGCTATGATCCCTATGAAGCTGCAGAGCTTTGGAAGCGTATGAAAGCGAATAGTGGAGGAGAATCACCACCAGAATTTATGAGTACACACCCATCTAACGATACAAGAATAAATAATCTTACTGCATGGGCACCAGATGCCGCTGCTGAGGCTGCAAAATTTGGGGTGACTAAATTTAAATAAAACTTAAAGCATTATTGTATATTGAAGCCGTTCAGAAATGAGCGGCTTTTATTTTTATATATGGGGAAAACACTAGTTGAAAAAGGAAGTAAAAAATTATTGAATGCTTGGGCCTTTTATGATTGGGCAAATTCGGTATATAGCTTAGTAATTTCATCTGCGGTATTTCCTATTTTTTATGGTGCTCTATTTAGGGTTGAAGGTATTGAGAAGGTTACAGTTTTTGGAGGTGAGATTGCAAGAGCTCCGTTAATAAGTTACACCACTTCTTTGGCTTTCGTTTTCATTGCAATCATAACTCCGTTAATTTCTGGGATAGCAGATTATTTAGGAAACAAAAAAGTGTTTATGAAGTTCTTCTGCTATTTAGGTGGTCTTTCATGTATAGGGCTTTATTGGTTTTCCTTGGAAAATATTTATGTAGGATTAGCATGTTACTTCTTTGGATTGGTAGGCTTTTGGGTGAGTTTTGCCATCAATAATTCTTATTTGCCAGATGTAGCTTTTCCAAAACAACAAGACGCGATAAGTGCAAAAGGCTTTTCTTTGGGATATGTCGGTAGTGTAATTCTTTTGATATTTAATTTAGCAATGGTCATGAAACCAGACCTCTTTGGTATAACTACTGATGAAGCCGGTGCAGCGGAAATAAAAGCAATGAAATATTCATTCATGACTGTAGGTATTTGGTGGATACTTTTTGCGCAATATAGTTTTTACTACTTGCCACAAGGCTACAAGAAGGAAGGGGGAAGAACCAATATAGTTTTAAACGGATTTAAGGAGCTTAAATTAGTATGGCATCAACTTGGGGGGCAAGTAAAGCTCAAAAGGTATCTAGGAGCATTTTTCGTTTATAGCATGGCGGTACAAACCGTAATGTTGATAGCGACATATTTTGGGGAAGAAGAAATAGCATGGGGTACTGACTCGGAACGTACAACTGGGCTTATCATTAGCATTTTAGTTATACAGTTAGTAGCAATTTTAGGTGCTACCGTTACTGCTAAAGCTTCTGAAAAATATGGTAATATAAAAACACTTATTGTGGTTAATGCGCTTTGGGTTTGTATATGTATTTATGCATATTTCGTAATAACACCAACAGATTTTTACATTGCCGCAGGTTGTGTTGGTTTAGTAATGGGTGGTATTCAAGCATTGTCCAGATCAACCTATTCCAAATTTCTACCACAGACTAAGGATACAACCTCCTTTTTTAGTTTTTATGATGTTGCTGAAAAAATTGGAATCATTATTGGCACTTTACTTTATGGTATTGTGGCTCAGTTAACAGGTAGTATGAGAAGTTCTATTATATTCTTAGGGCTTTTCTTTTTAATTGGGATGTTCTTGTTGTTGAGAGTAAAAGAATCAAAAAAGCCCCTTTAAAAGAGGCTTTTTTTAATTGATTGTTCGCTATTTTGATTTTATCCTTTAGAAATATCGCCAGAACCAGATGTTTTAGTATCCACTTTCTCAGGATTACCTCTATATGAAATATCACCTGAGCCAGAAACTCGTGCCTTAATTGATTTTTTAGCAGTTACTTGAATATCTGCAGATCCCGATACAGTGGCACTTACATTGTCCGCTTCAAGGTTATATGCTTCAATATCACCACTACCAGAAATTGTGGCATCAAAATCTTTAGTAGTACCACTCAAGGTTATATCACCAGACCCAGACATGCTAGCGGATAACGAATTTGATTCAATATCTAAAGTAATATCTCCTGAGCCGGACATTGCCGTGCTAAATTTATCAGATTTAATTTTTGTTTTGCCAACGATGTCTCCTGAGCCCGACATAGAGACTGAACTTATTGATTCAACCGGAACGGTAATTCGAATTTCAGATTTCCAAGAACTGCTTTTGAGGTTTACACCTTTTTCAGTTTTAATGACCAGTTTGCCATCTTTAACCTCTGTGATAATATACTCCAAAAGGTTTTCGTCGCCCTGTAGTGTAATGTCACCTTCGTTTCCTGAAACTAAATCTACATCGAACCAACCAGAAACTGCAATTCCTTCATAATCTCCAGTGCTTCTTTCTATGGTAACATTGTTTCCATTTCCTTTAATAGTTTTTCCCCATTGAGCAGAACAGGACAGGGTGATTAAACCTGTAAATAGTAGTACACTTAATTTTTTCATGTTTTTCGTTTTAATTTTATTGATTATTTTTTAGTAAAACTTATTCCGCCGTAATCACTTGATAGTATTACTTTGTTACCACTTCCTTTAGTACCGTAAAAACCTTCATAATGTTTGTCTGAAGATTTTTCGGTACTGATGTTTATGGTGAAATCATCTTTCCCACTTACACCAGCATAACTTGTAGTTATATCAAAATCGAAGTGATATTGGCTATTATAACCTATTTTCATACCGGTATAATCTGTTCTAATATTTACATTGCCTGCATCTGCAGCTAGTTCCTCTATTCTTATTGAACCATAATCAGCAACAATAGAAACATCACCGTGAACGACACCTAATTTGACAGTTATATAATCGCCATTGCCGTTAATGCTGTTTAATTCTTCTATATCCATGTTACCGTAGTCACTGGTATATTCCAAATCTTCCATTTTACCAATACTAGCATTTGTATAGTCTGCATTAATGCTAAGGTTACCTGCTTTTTCTATAGTAAAGCCTGAATAGTCTGCTCTAATTTCTCCACTATTTATATATTCAATAGTAGATTTAGAAGTATAGTCAAAATTTAAACGATTATTTCGACCTCTTAGTTCTCCTATTTCTAGTCGCCCATAATCACAATTAATTTTGGCATGACCATCGATTCTATCTAAGATTATATTTCCGTAATCATTATTTAAATCTACATTATTTTTAATAGGAACCTTGATAGTGTAATTGATTTGCATGTTAACATTATTGTTGTTGCCCCAATTCCATCCCCATCCATTACTATTTTTGTTAAAGATGGTTTCTGCGGAAACCATGTCGCTACTAGCATTAAAATCAATCCGAATCTCATCTAATTTCTTTTGAACTTTTTCTTCATTATTGCCATTGGTTTTAATATGTACCTCTATAATTACGCGATTTTCATTCCAAGAAGTAATGTTCAAATTACCATAAGAATTGCTGATTTTTAAAAGTGCGTTCGAATTTACATTGAATTCCTTTTTTATGGTTTTTTCTTTGGTATGTTTACCATCAAAGCTCTTATCGTGTGCGGTTACTGCGGTTGAAAAAGCTATGATTAATAGCCAAGTATATTTAAATTGTATAGTTCGCATCATTTGTGTTTTTTATAGTTTTAATATTCTCTATTTGTATCATTACTTCATTTAGAAGTTCTATTCTAGTTTGAAAATTTGTAATCATGGCACTTAATATTAATTTACTGTTGCCGCCATTTAAAAGATCTTGTTCCATTTCGGTATAATTAAATTCAAGTTTTTTTAATTGAACCATGGTGTCATTTATTATTCTTTCTGTCTCTGGTGATTTTTCATAATTTAAATCTTTGACTTGCTCCTCAATTAAATTTGCAAAGTAAAATTGTGTTTTAGAAGCTTCAGGCGAAATTTTGGCAACTTTTTCGTCAATACTCCTTGCTTTATTAAATTGAAATATTCCTACGGATAATAGGATAGCAATTGTAGCGGCAACAGATAATATACGCAACCAAGATTTTTTTTTCTTAGGAGCAAGTGTTGCCACGCCTTTAGATTCATTTAGTTTTTTTAAAAACCGTTGTTGGTGCCCGTTTGTGGGTTCCGCGAAATCCAAATCGTTCTGTAGCTTATCAAAAAGCACATGTAAATTATCTTTCTTCATTAGACTGCGAGTATTAATTTTTTTCTAAGACTTTCCTTTGCTCGTGAAACTGTAGTTCTACAATTTGCGTAGCTTATATTCATTATTTCACTTATTTCTTCATAATCAAACCCTTCTATTAAATGTAAGGTCAAAGAAATTCTGTAATTGTCTTTCAAATCTTTCATGGTTTCCATCACTTTTTGAGCCTTTAGTTCTGTAAACACATGGTCAGATGCAATTCCGTCATTATCTTCGACCTTGTACATTACCTCATCTAAAGCAACTTCATTCTTTTTTTGTTGCTTTCTATATTGATGAATGCTGTTATTGATTACAATGCGTTTCAGCCAAGACCCAAAAGTTACTTCCCCTTTAAACGTATGCAGTTTTGTGAAAGCGCTTAAAAACGATTCTTGCATAATGTCTTCTGCTTGGGCAGTGTCTTTTACGATTCTTAATGCTGTATTGAACATGGCTTTGTAATACCTATTGTACACTTCTAGCTGTGCACTTTGTTTACCGGCCATGCAACATTGCAAAAGCTCATCAATATGTTCTCTTTTTTGGCTCAAAAAGTGATTGGTTTATGTAATGATGATTCAATTTACGGTTTGTTACAGTTTAGTTTAATTATTATATTAATATTCTTTTTTATAGAAAACTTCTTAATAATCAGAACTTAATATTTCAGTTGGCACAAGAATTGAAATAGTAATGTTTCAAAGAAAGCTTTAATTGCTGTATTTACTTTGTTCTCATTGCCTTTACAGCATTTATGTATAATTTATAAAAATAAAATTCTGTTAGCATGGTGACAGAATGACCGATATATGAGTATGAAAGATTCTAAATTTTCAAATTTTGACAATATGTCTTTACAGGGAATCGATCAGGATTCTGAGTTAATACCGTTATTGACCCCTGAAGATGAAGAGCAAATGAATAGTGAAACGTTGCCAGAAACGTTACCTATTTTGCCTCTAAGAAATACAGTGCTTTTTCCCGGTGTAGTAATACCTATAACCGCTGGGAGAGATAAGAGCATCCGATTAATTAAAGATGCAAATAATGGATCTAAGGTAATTGGTGTGGTTTCTCAGAAAGATGAAGAAACCGAAAATCCTGATGTTAAGGATATTAATACTTTAGGAACAGTAGCTAGAATATTGCGAGTACTTCAAATGCCAGACGGTAATACGACAGTTATAATACAAGGTAAAAAACGATTCGAAATTGCTGAAGTTTTAACTAAAAAGCCATATATAACTGCTACAGTTAGGGAGACTAAAGAAGTAAGACCAAAAAAGAATGATAAAGAATTTTCGGCTATCATAGAGTCTATAAAAGAATTGGCGCTTAAGATTATAAGGGATAACCCGAATATTCCTAGTGAAGCCTCTTTTGCTATAAAAAATATTCAAAGCGATTCATTTCTTATAAATTTTGTATCCTCTAATCTAAATTTAGATGTAAAGGCTAAACAAGAATTATTAGAAATAAGTAGTTTACAAGAAAGAGCATTAGCAACATTGAAATATATGAATGTTGAGATGCAGAAATTGGAGCTAAAGAATGACATCCAATCCAAAGTTAGAAATGATTTAGATCAGCAACAACGCGAATATTTTCTACACCAGCAGATGAAAACCATACAAGAAGAGTTGGGTGGTGTTTCTTATGATGAGGAGTTTGAGGAGATGAAAATCAGAGGCAAAAAGAAAAAATGGGGTAAAAAGGTTAAAGAGCATTTTACAAAAGAGCTGTCTAAGATGCAGCGAATGAATCCGCAAGTAGCTGAGTATTCTATTCAAAGGAATTATTTGGATTTGATGCTTGATTTGCCTTGGAAAGAATTTTCAAAAGATAAGTTTGATTTAAAACGTGCCCAACGAATTTTAGACCGTGACCATTATGGTCTTGAAGATGTTAAACGTAGAATTATCGAATATTTGGCCGTTTTGAAATTGAGAAATGATATGAAGTCACCGATTTTATGTCTTTATGGCCCACCGGGTGTAGGTAAAACATCCTTAGGTAAATCAGTTGCAGAGGCATTGGGTAGGGAGTATGTAAGAATATCATTGGGTGGTTTGCGTGATGAGGCTGAAATTAGAGGTCATAGAAAAACCTACATTGGGGCTATGCCAGGAAGGATAATTCAAAGCCTAAAAAAAGCAGGAACATCTAACCCTGTATTTATCCTTGATGAGATTGATAAATTATCGAACAGTAATCAAGGTGATCCTTCATCTGCGATGTTGGAAGTTTTAGATCCGGAGCAGAATAGTGATTTTCACGATAACTTTTTAGAGCTAGGTTATGACCTATCAAAAGTAATGTTTGTAGCCACGGCTAATAATTTAGGTAGTATACAACCTGCGCTTAGAGACCGTATGGAAATTATTCATGTAAGTGGATATACGATTGAAGAGAAAGTAGAAATTGCTAAGAAACATTTGCTGCCAAAACAATTGACTGAACATGGTTTGAATACAAGCCATTTGAAAATTGGTAAACCCCAATTAGAGAAAATAGTTGAAGGGTATACCCGCGAATCTGGGGTGCGTTCATTAGAGAAGCAAATAGCAAAAATGGTGCGTTACGCTGCTAAGTCAATTGCTACAGAAGAAGAATACGAGATTAAAGTTAACAATGATATTATTATCGAAGTATTGGGAGCTCCCAAAATGGAGCGTGATAAGTATGAGAATAATGAAGTTGCAGGTGTTGTTACTGGTTTAGCATGGACAAGTGTAGGGGGTGATATACTATTTATAGAATCTATCCTTTCAAAAGGTAAAGGTGCCATGACCATTACCGGTAACCTTGGTAAAGTCATGAAAGAGTCTGCTACTATTGCGATGGAGTATATAAAATCAAATGCAGAACGTTTTGGTATTGAGCCAGAAATATTTGAAAAGTATAATGTGCATATTCATGTTCCTGAAGGTGCAACGCCTAAGGATGGCCCAAGTGCAGGTATAACAATGTTGACATCTTTGGTTTCTTTATTCACTCAAAAGCGAATCAAAAAGAGTTTGGCAATGACAGGTGAAATTACGTTACGTGGAAAAGTATTGCCTGTAGGTGGAATTAAAGAAAAAATTCTTGCAGCCAAAAGGGCTCGAATTAAAGAAATCATTCTTTGTGCAGATAATGAACGTGATATTAAGGAAATAAAAGAATCCTATTTAAAAGGATTGACATTTCATTATGTAAAGGAAATGTCTGAGGTCATTGATATTGCTATAACCGACGATAACGTTAAAAACGCAAAAGAGCTATAACTGTTCTTTTATTTATACTTTTGGAATAATGAAAAAAATTACCATAGCTATTGATGGATTTTCTTCCACAGGTAAAAGTACTTTGGCTAAACAATTGGCAAAGAAGTTACATTACATCTATGTAGATACTGGTGCGATGTATCGTGCAGTGACATTATTTGCAATGAGGGCTGGTTTTGTTGAGAATAGTAAAATTGATAAGATTCCTTTAATTGATTCTTTGGATGCTATTGATTTGAAATTTGTTTTTAATGCCGATTTAGGCTTTGCCGAAATGTTTTTGAATGGTAAAAATGTAGAGAAGGAAATTCGAACAATGCCCGTTTCAAAGAATGTAAGTCAGGTTGCAGAGCTAGAACTAGTACGAAAAAAGCTTGTGGGCATGCAACAGATTATGGGAGCCGATAAAGGTATGGTTATGGATGGTAGAGATATTGGTACCGTTGTATTTCCTGATGCTGAACTTAAAATTTTCATGACAGCTTCACCAGAGAAAAGAGCGGTTAGGCGTTATAAAGAATTGTTGGATAGGGGAGAAGATGTAAAATATGCCGATATTTTGGAGAATGTTCAAAAGCGAGATTATATTGATAGTAATCGAGCAATTTCACCTTTGAAAAAGGCAGATGATGCTATCGAATTCGATAATAGCGATTTAGGATTAGAAGATCAGTTTCAAAGAATTTATGAGCATGCGCTTCGAATTATAAATAAGTAAGCATAAAAAAGGGGTTAGCATTGCTAACCCCTTTTTTTATTAATGTAATTTCTATTTGTTCGGTATAACCAAAACTTGATCAGGATGAATAACATCAGGATTTTTCAAAATGCTTGTATTGGCTTCGAAAATTGCTTTGTATTTCATAGCGTCACCATAATAATGTTTTGCTATTTTACTTAAAGACTCACCACCTTTAACAACGTGTCTGTGATAAACAGAATCGTCTTCAACTGTAATGTTAGCTTTTATGTCAGAAGGACTTTCACCGCCTAATTGCTTGATTTTGTCCCACATTAGGTCTTTTTCGTAAGGAGTTTTTGCTTCTCCTTTAACTTTAAGAATATCACCTTCAACGGTTACTTTTCCATCCTTTATTCCTAATTGCTCACCTAGGTCTAAAACACCTTGGTATTTTGCTTTAACACTCATAATAATACTTTTTTTAATGGTTAATATAATGCTTCTAATATACGCATATTTATAATATTTTATTCTAAAATCGTGCCATAATCAATAAATGAATGAAACATAGTAGGTTGAGTTGTCTGTTTTAAATAAAATGATTATTTTTGCACACCTTTTTTGCAAGGAAGTCAAGAGAAAAAGGATAAAAAAAAATCAATATAACTACTTTCATAGTCGTTGCCTAAGTCTTGATAAGGTTATGAAATACAAATTAATAATCAGCAAATGGCTGAAGAAAAAACAAACGCAGAGGTAGCTGAAACTACTGAAGCAACACAACAAACTGCTGTAAAGACTCCACAGCAAGATCCACAAGAATTTTTAGAGAATTTCAATTGGGAAAAATACGAACAAGGAATTGAGCGTGTTGATGATTCAAAATTGAAAGAATTTGAAAAATTAGTGGCTGAAAATTTCGTTGACACTGCAGATGCAGAAGTTGTTGAGGGAAAAGTGGTTTATATTACTGATAGAGAAGCTATTATTGATATCAACGCAAAATCTGAAGGTGTAATTTCGTTAAACGAATTTCGTTACAACCCAGGTTTAAAAGTTGGTGACAAGGTAGAGGTCTTGATTGATATCCGTGAGGATAAAAGTGGTCAATTAGTATTGTCTCACAGAAAAGCAAGAACTATCATGGCTTGGGATCGTGTTAACGCTGCTCATGACAAAGAAGAAATCGTTAGTGGTTTTGTTAAATGCAGAACTAAAGGTGGTATGATCGTTGATGTTTTTGGAATTGAGGCATTCTTGCCAGGTTCACAAATCGATGTGAAGCCTATTCGTGATTACGATCAGTATGTAAACAAAACAATGGAATTCAAAGTTGTGAAAATCAACCACGAATTTAAAAACGTTGTTGTTTCTCATAAAGCGCTTATTGAAGCTGATATTGAAGAACAGAAGAAAGAAATCATTAGCCAACTTGAAAAAGGGCAAGTATTAGAAGGTGTTGTTAAAAACATTACTTCTTACGGTGTCTTTATTGATCTTGGTGGTGTTGATGGTTTAGTTCACATTACTGACCTTTCTTGGAGTAGAATTAATCACCCGAACGAGGTTGTTGAATTAGATCAAAAATTAAATGTTGTAATTCTTGATTTTGATGAAAACAAATCTAGAATTCAATTAGGTCTTAAGCAATTAGAGAAGCATCCTTGGGAAGCTTTAAGTGATGAGATTAAAATTGGAGACAAAGTTAAAGGTAAAGTAGTCGTTATAGCTGATTACGGTGCATTTATCGAGGTTGTTGAAGGTGTTGAAGGTCTTATTCACGTATCTGAAATGTCATGGTCTACACATTTACGTTCCGCTCAGGATTTCGTAAAAGTAGGTGATGAGGTTGAAGCTATTGTATTGACATTGGATCGTGAAGATCGTAAAATGTCTCTTGGTATCAAGCAATTGACTCCAGATCCTTGGACTGATATTACAACTAAATATCCTGTAGGTTCTAAACATAAAGGTATCGTAAGAAACTTTACAAACTTTGGTGTTTTCGTTGAACTAGAAGAAGGTATTGACGGTTTAATTTATATCTCTGATCTTTCTTGGACTAAGAAAATTAAGCATCCATCTGAATTCACTAATGTAGGTGATACTTTAGAGGTTGAGGTGTTAGAATTAGATGTTGATGGTCGTAAGTTAAGCTTAGGTCATAAGCAAACTACTGAAAACCCTTGGGATAAATACGAAACTGAGTTTGCGTTAGGTACTGTTCATAAAGCAACAATATCTGATGTAGTTGATAAAGGTGCAACAATTGAATTTAACGAGGATATTACTGCATTTATACCACAACGTCACTTAGAAAAAGAAGATGGTAAAAAACTAGGTAAAGGCGATGAAGCAGAATTCAAGATTATTGAGTTCAATAAAGACTTCAAACGTGTAGTAGCTAGTCATACTGCTATTTTCCGTGAAGAAGAGCAACGTAATGTAAAAGCAGCTGTAAAAAGGCAAACTGCTAGTACAGAGGAAGCTAAAACCACTTTAGGGGATGCTAACGACGCGTTACAAGCATTGAAGGAGAAAATGGAAGCAGCTGATTCTAAAAAGAAGAAGTAATTTCATAATACAATCCTTAACAGGATTATAAGTAAAAGCCCGGATATATATCCGGGCTTTTTTAATTTTCATTTAATCAGTTCCTATTAGGGTTCTAACAAAATGAATTACTAGGGGAGATTTTAATATGAATAAAGTTTATATAGCTTCTGTTCATTACTTTATACTAATTGATTTTTCTCTTCACAAACCATAAGTCTTCTAAACTTAGATTCAAAGTAATAAGATGATAGTTTTCTTTGATCAAAACGTTTTGTAATATACCTTTAGATCCATAACTATATGAAAGGTTAATCATAGAATGTGTGCCTCTACTAGTTGGTATACCAACCCCTGCAGTAAAATTGTAACCTTCTACTTTGTTGTCACCTATGGCCAAATATCCATTATCATAATTATAACCCAATCTGTAGCTTATTCTTTGACCGTATTTATAACTAGTGGGGTCATGAATATATTCTAAGCCAAAAGCATAAATATTTTGGTCTTGATAACCGCCAATATTTTTGGATTGGTTGGTATCTGTCCAAAAGTTTTTCTTGTAATCTGCACTCAAGGTTATCTCATCTATAGGTTTTATGCTCATACCAAATCCAAGTTCTAACGGTAGCTTAAAATCTGAAACATAATCGGAGCTTTCATCTTCAACAGAAATTTCAATTCCCGATAGAGTTTTGGTTACGGACCTTTTAAGGTTACCGTTTAAATTTGTGGGTAATTGCACTGTGCTACCAATAGTAATTTTGTCATTGATATCATATTGAATTCCAAAGCCTAGTCTTGCACCACTATAATTAGTTTTT
Organism: Maribacter arcticus; assembly: GCF_900167935.1. Taxonomy (GTDB): domain Bacteria; phylum Bacteroidota; class Bacteroidia; order Flavobacteriales; family Flavobacteriaceae; genus Maribacter; species Maribacter arcticus. The sequence continues at coordinate 122,259 of NZ_FUYL01000006.1, forward strand.
ACTATAGATTCAAATGAGGTAGAACTATAAATAAAGGATTCAGTTTCTTCAATATTTCCAAATAAAAACGATGTACTTAAACCAAGTCTCAATTTAGGTGTAAGTGCATAACCTACATTAAGTTTAAGATCGTTTAGACCTCCCAAACCGGTAATGTTGCTCACAAAACTTTCTGTTGAACCTTCAATATTGCTACTGACACCTAGAATGGAATAACCAACGTCACTATAAGGTGTCATGGTAATACCTGCGCCTAAATTTTCCATTATTCTAAATCCGAAAGCTAAGTTGGAAAAATTTACATTTGATTTACCTTCAGTTGTTGAATGATTACTGTAATTATTAAACTCTCCAGTAACCCCAATATCATATAAAAAGGAGTTTTGGGGTGTTAACGCATAGGTAGACGGATTGAGATTATTAAGTTCGTAAATTGATTTAACGCCAATGCCACTATAACCCAAACTGTTGAATTTTCCTATACTTGTTTGATTGATAACACCTAAACCGTAAAGGGAATAAGGGGAACTGGTTAAAGCTTCCGACTGTGCCGAAAGTTGATGCATTACTAATAATAGAAATCCTAAAGCATTAAATATTAATTTATTAATCTTCATCGTAAATAGCGTATGTTAATTCTAGAATAGTTTGGTTTTCGCCATTTCCATTGGCATTCATAATAAATCGATCTACCGTAGAATTGTAGTTTAGAGGTAGTAGAATCAAAGCATCATCTATATCTCTAGTTTTGAGCTGTAATTCTTCTAAGTAAGTAGCGATAGGAATTTCGTAATAGATATCATTAAATTCTTCATTGTCCCTATTAAGAATTGCGTATGACGTTGTAGATAATAATCCACTTAGTGCATTATTTTGATCTACTACATAAACAGCGAGAGTGTCTCTTAATTTTAAATGATTATCATATGATTGAGGAGTGGGCGTAATTTTTAAAATACCATCTAAGATTGTTCCATTGCCTGGTATGTCATATAGAGAAGTAATTGAAGGGAATTGAATTCTCATAGCTACACCAACACCTGATTGAATATAACTTTGGCTGTTAGATGCCGAACTTGCTAGGTTTATTGTGCTATTGGTTAAAGTTTGAAGCGGCTCAATTGAATTTTCAGCGGTTATGCTATTAAAAAATGGTATTGGGCTGGTTAATGTATTTATTTGTATATCTATATATTCTTGAATAGATTCATCTGAAGTTGCTGTACGGAAATACATACGCATATAGGTTTTTTCTGAAGATTTAGAAAAACCTATTATAGATCCATCATCAGTTTCATCGGAGAGTATACCTAAACCTTTAAAGTAGTCGCTAAATTCATCAGTGTTAACAATCGATTTATCTTGTAGTTGAGTAAATAGTTCAGTACCTAAATCATCTAAGAGTTTAATGGTAATAGAATCTCCAGATAATGGTCTAGGATAGTATTCTAGCGAACTAAGTTCAGTTTCATCATAAGATATAGAACTGGTGTTATAGAAATAATCGTCATTCTTTGGTTTTAAATTTTCACTAATTCTTTTTATATGTAAGGTATTTCTCTGTAGTGTATCATTATAATAATAATTGTCATACCCTAATACCAAAACTATACTGTCGTATTCAGCTGAGGTATCTATAGTATATGAACTTGGTAAAAACTGCATATTACTTGAGGCTTTCACATTTCCGAAAACTGTATCGTTATACCGACCTACTAAAATTCTAGTAGATTCAGATGTAGGTATACTGTCGAATTTGATGGTCGATGTATTAACTGCTAATGTGTCTATTGAAAAAAGGCGAATATTACTTTCGGTAAATGTTTCGCCGGCGACAAATTCAGAATCGTTATAGTTTTCTTCACTACAAGATATTATGAGGGTAGATAATATAATAGCGAACAATACCATATAGGTTGGTCGTATTTTGGTTGAGAACACTTTCATTGAGAGTTTAATTTTTCTCAAATCTAAATGTCAAGTATGGTTGTAAAAATCGGAATAGACAAAACCGGAATGTTTTAAGATGAACGCTAACATTTAAACTACTAATGAAATGATTGTGTTGGTAGATTAAAATGCAGGTTTCGTATGTTAAAAACAAACCTTTATCTATTGTGTTTTTTGTACGCTAAGGTCTCTAGTAGATTTGAATTCGATAATAAAGAAACTTTAAACAAAAAATAATGAATAAAAGAAAATCGTATGTATACAAGATTACCGGAATGGCATTAATGGCCATGGTAATCTCTAGTTGTTCAAGTGATGATGATAATGACGATTTAGGTAACTGGATAGATAAATCTGTTTTCGACGGTAGTGCTCGTAGTAGTATTTCAGGTTTTACTATTGATAACATTGGGTACATGGGTGTTGGTTATGATGGTGATGATTACCTAAAATCTTTTTGGGCCTATGACATAGAGGGCGATTATTGGTCTCAAAAAGCTGATTTTCCTGGGGTGGCTCGTAATGCTGCTGTAGGTTTCGAAATCGACGGTATGGGTTATATAGGTTCGGGTTATGATGGCGTTGATGAATTGAACGATTTTTACACGTATAATACAGCGACGAATACATGGGCAGAAATTGCTTCTTTTCCAACTACAAGAAGAAATGCAGTGGCATTTGGTATTAATGGTTCTGGTTATGTAGGTACGGGGTATGATGGTGAAAATGACCGTAAAGATTTTTGGAAATACGATCCAGGAACAGATACTTGGCTAGAATTAGTAGGCTTTGGCGGTAACAAGCGAAGAGCAGCGACTACTTTTACGATTAACGGAATCGTGTATTTAGGTACTGGCGTTTCTAATGGTGTTTATTTAGATGATTTTTGGGCTTTTAATCCAACTACTGAAGTTTGGACCAAAAAACTAGATTTAGATGAGGAAGATGAATATGTGATAACTCGTAGTAATGCTGTTGGTTTTACCTTAAATGGATATGGTTATATAGCTTGTGGAGAATATGGAGGTACTACGAGTACGGTTTGGGAATATGATTCGTCTACAGATGAATGGGAACAGAAAACTAATTTTGAAGGTACTTCGCGACAAGATGCTATTGCTTTCTCAACCGGTACACGTGCTTTCATTGGTATGGGTAGAACGGGCAGTCTTTATTTAGATGATTTAGATGAGTTTTTTCCTCTTGATGAGTATGAAGAGGAAGATTAAGTTTTCATAATGAGTGGAGTTGTTAATTTTTTGGGTCAATCTAAGTGGATTGGCCCATTTTTAAACATTTATTTATGAGTTCTAGAGCAAAATTTAACATGGTGATAGCCCTATTTTTGGCGGTATGCTTTGTCTGTTTGTTTTTTTATCAAAAAGTAGTTTTAAATGACCTAGCAATACATTGCGAGGTTGTCAATTTGAAAGTTGGTTATGGGTACCAAATTTTGAGGGGAGAAAAAATATTGATTTTACAAGAATTTATTCCTGGTTTACCTGGTAAGCAGGTTTTTAAAACAAAGGACGAAGCACTTTCTGTGGCTAATTTGGTACTAGGTAAGATAGATAATGGAGAATCCCCAATTTTAATGCTATCGGATATCTCAAAATTAGATATTTCTACAATTAGCAATAACTGATTTGACTATGGATTTGATTATTAAAAATAGGATTCAGATTGTGGTTCATATTAGTATTTGGATATTATTATATGGACTTTCTTTTTATCCGATTTTGAATGATGCAAGACCAATTCCGTCTGACGTTTTTCCAAAGTTGATTGTAATTATAGTTTTATTTTATTTCAATTATTTTTATTTGGTACCAGCGTATTTGTTGCGTAAAAATGTGCTCATCTATCTTTTGGTTTCATTGGTTTTGTTAGTCGTTTCTGTACTGGTCCTAAATCATTTTTATCAACCGAAATTTCCTACTAATGATTTTATACACATGCAGCCTCCAACAGATTTTGGATATATGTGGGTATATAGGTCTTTTATTAGCCTTGGTATCCCATATGTAATAAGTGCAATTTTACGAATGTATGTAGAGTGGAAACACAATGAAAATCTACGACAATCTGTAGAAAAGGAGAATATAAAGTCAGAACTCCAATTCTTAAAAGCCCAACTGAACCCACATTTTTTATTTAATACTCTTAATACCATATATGCACTTTCTGTAAAAAAGTCTCCAGATACTTCTGAGGCTATAGTTGACCTTTCTGAGTTAATGAGGTATATGTTGTATGAGGCAGACAAAGATTTAGTGCCCTTGAATAAGGAGATAGATTATATTAAGAGTTACATACAATTACAGCGATTGCGATTAGCTGATAGTGAAAATGTTTCTTTGAAAATAACGGGCGAAGATAGGGGTAGAGCAGTACCTCCATTATTGTTTATTTCTTTTATTGAAAATGCATTTAAGTATGGTACAGATTACAAGGGTAAAACTTTTGTCAAGATCAATTTAGATGTTACTGATGAATCTGTCTTCTTAAACGTCAAAAATAAAATCGGGATTTTTAAAGAGCCAACTAGCAATTCTGGTATCGGTCTAGAAAACATCAGAAATCAATTAGAATTAATATATCCTGCGTTGCATAAACTTGAGGTTAAGAACGATGGTGAAAATTATGAAGTATCCTTAACTATTTATCAAAAAAAGCAGTCCCTATGAAATGTATTATTATAGATGATGAGCCCCTAGCTATCGAGATTTTATCTGGTTACTGCGAGAAATTGGATTTCTTAGAATTGGTGAATACCTATACTAATCCCTTAGATGCAATTACAGAGATTAAGGACAAGAAAATAGATTTGATATTCTGTGATATAGAAATGCCCCAGATTAACGGTATCGATTTTATGGGCACTTTAGATAATAGGCCATTGTTCATTTTTACAACAGCCTATTCGCAATATGCAGTCGACGGATTTGAATTGAACGCTGTTGACTATTTGGTAAAACCAATACCTTATCATCGTTTTATAAAGTCAGTGTCAAGAGTTCAAGATATAATTTCAAAAAAAGAAAAACCAACTATGATAGCAAATGTTTTTCCATCGAACGGAGATAATTCTATAGATAAAAAGTTCATTTTCGTAAAAGCGGAATATGAAAGTATAAAGATAGATTTAGACCAGATAGAATATGTTCAGGGCTTAAAAGATTACCTGAAAATTCATATTTGTAATACTAATAAGACCATTTTAACTTTAATGAGTTTTAAAGAGATTATGAACAAATTACCATCTAATCAATTTCTTAGGGTTCATAAATCATATATTGTTAATGTCAATTATATTAAAACCGTTCAACGAAACAGGATTGTTATAAGCGATATGCGTATACCAATAGGTGAAAGTCATAAAGAAGCTTTTTACTCCATATTAGGACTGTAATTTCTTCTGCTAGAATTTGATATTATTATTTTTGATTTTACTAACCACTATAAGCTACCAAAGTTTAGATAGAATTATCTATTTTTGTTTAGCTAAATGCATGGGTGTCTATTATGAGTCAAAAAGTTTTACTCTCTTCCAAAGAAATAAATATCATCCTGCATCGATTGGCTTGTCAGCTTCTTGAAAACCATTTAACTTTTGAAAACACAGTACTTATAGGCATTCAACCTAGAGGTAAATTTTTGGCAGAGCGGTTAACCAAGATTTTAAAGGAAGAGTATAAGGTGAAGCATATCGACTTAGGTTTTTTAGATATTACCTTTTATCGTGATGATTTTAGAAGAGGGGATAAAACTCTTGAAGCGACCAAAACCCATATAGATTTTTTAGTTGAGGATAAAAATGTAGTACTTATTGATGATGTGCTTTATACAGGTAGAAGTATTAATGCTGCTTTAACGGCTTTACAATCATTTGGGAGGCCTAAAGATGTTGAATTACTATGCTTAATTGACCGAAGATTTAGCAGGCATTTACCTATTCAGCCTAACTATAGAGGTCGTCAGGTAGATGCTATTAACGACGAAAAAGTAAAGGTGATGTGGGAAGAAAATGATGGAGAGGATATCATATATTTAGTAAATAGATAAAAAAAAATGAGCGAACTGAGTGTTAAACACTTACTGGGAATCAAATATCTTAAGGAAACTGATATTCAACTTATTTTTGAAACAGCCGATCATTTTAAAGAAGTAATTAATCGGTCAATTAAAAAGGTTCCTTCACTTCGTGATATTACCATAGCTAATATTTTTTTTGAGAATAGTACTAGAACTAAGTTATCTTTTGAACTAGCTGAAAAAAGACTGTCAGCGGATGTTCTTAATTTTTCTGCAAGTCAATCATCGGTTACGAAAGGGGAAACCCTCATAGACACTGTGAACAATATTTTATCTATGAAAGTAGATATGGTAGTGATGCGGCATCCTAATCCTGGGGCAGGCATATTTCTTTCGAAACATGTAAAAGCTTCTATAATTAATGCTGGTGATGGTGCACATGAGCATCCAACACAGGCGCTATTGGATTCATATTCAATACGTGAAAAATTAGGAGATGTAGCTGGTAAAAATGTGGTAATTGTTGGTGATATTCTTCATTCTAGAGTTGCCCTATCGAATATATTCGCCTTAAAATTACAAGGGGCAAATGTTAAAGTGTGTGGGCCTAAAACACTATTGCCAAAGTATATAGATTCTTTAGGTGTGGGCGTTGAAACTAATTTAAGAAAGGCTTTAGAGTGGTGCGATGTAGCTAATATGCTGCGCATACAGAACGAAAGGCTTGATATTAGTTATTTTCCGACAACAAGAGAATATACGCAGCAGTTTGGGGTCAACAAAAAACTATTAGATAGCTTAGATAAAGAAATTGTAATTATGCATCCAGGCCCTATCAATAGAGGTGTTGAGATTACGAGTGATGTTGCAGATTCAAAGCAGTCGATAATTTTGAATCAAGTTGAAAATGGTGTAGCTATACGTATGGCAGTTATTTATTTATTGGCATCTAAAATAAAGTGATATGGTTTTTAATAATGAAGAATCGTTGATTATTATATCTCAGGAGAAAATCTCCATTGATATCTTTTTTGAAAATTTAGAGAAAGCGTATCCCAAGTTAAAAAATGAGAATCTGGTTATAGATTTATTGGGATTTACCAAGCTTACACCTTATAATGTTCTGGCATTTTTAGAGATTTCTAAAAAGCATCGAAAGAACGGAAAATCATTTGTACTAGTTTCTGAGAAGGTTTCTTACAATGATGTGCCTGAAGAAATTAGTTTAGTGCCTACGCTTCAAGAAGCACGTGATATAGTCGAAATGGAGGAAATAGAGCGTGATTTGGGTATTTAATTACTAAAGTAGCTTTTTTCGACACCTAGTAGCTATCTAGTTCCATTTTATTAAAAAACAGATAGTACTGCAATGAAATAGGTTGTTGAGCGATTTAAAATTTATTAGTATCATATATTTATGCGTCTGACCATACTAGGCTGTTATGCTGCAACTCCCAGGACATTAACCAACCCAACTGCTCAAGTTTTAGAAATAAATGGTCATATTATTCTAATTGATTGTGGAGAAGGTACCCAGGTAGAGTTACGAAGGCGTAAAATAAAGTTTTCAAGAATTAATCATATTTTTATTTCTCACCTTCACGGAGATCATTTTTTCGGACTCCCAGGGTTGATATCAACCATGCGCTTGTTGGGGCGGGAAAAAGAATTACATGTTTATGGTCCAAAAGGCATTAAAGAAGCGATAACCCTTCTTTTGAAATTAGGAGATTCTTGGACCAATTATCCTTTATTATTTCATGAACTAGCAAGTAAAGAACCAGAACTAGTATTTGAGGACAAAAAAATTTCTGTAACGACTATTCCCTTAGATCATCGAATTTATACTAATGGTTTTTTGTTCAAGGAGAAAGAGGGTAAAAGAAAACTGAATATTGATGCTGCTCAGAACTACGGAATTGATAAAGCTTATTATCAAAATATTAAAAATGGAAAGGATATTACTTTAGACAACGGTGAAACGATACTGAACAAAGAATTGACTTTTGATCCTCCTAAACCAAAATCATATGCATTTTGTAGTGATACGGTATATGACACAAATTTATCAGAACAATTAAAAGGAGTAGATGTTCTTTATCATGAATCTACTTTTTTAGAATCAGAGGCAGAATTGGCTACGAAAACAAAGCATTCTACTGCATTACAAGCTGCTAAAATAGCTAAAGCTGCAAATGTAAAAACCTTAGTATTAGGTCATTACTCTACTCGCTATAAATCTATTGAGCTTTTCAAGGAAGAAGCCACCACTATTTTTTCTAACGTTTTGCTTGCTGACGATGGTCGTGCATTTGATTTTTAGTGCTTTTTAATCTGATTTAATGGCACATATTTTCCTTTCTTTTTAGAACTTTGTTTATCTTGTTTTTAACCTGAAAATGATGCAGAAAGATTTAAGTAATTATAGAAAATCGTACGAGAAAAGTGCTTTGATGGAAGATAGTATTTCTGACAATCCTCTACAGCTCTTTCAAACTTGGTTTTATGAAGTTGAAAAGTCAGATAGTGTTGATGAACCTAACGCTATGACAGTTTCAACAGTGGGTCTAGATGGTTTTCCTAAAAGTAGAGTAGTACTACTTAAAAAGTATACCTATGAAGGTTTTATCTTTTATACTAATTATAATAGTGAGAAGGGTTTGGCGATTGCAGAAAATCCAAAAATATGTATTTCCTTTTTTTGGCCATATTTAGAGCGACAGATTATTATTAAAGGAACAGCAGAGAAATTAGCGAAAAATCTTTCTGACGGCTATTTCGAATCACGGCCAGATGGTAGTAAATTAGGTGCTTTGGTGTCTGACCAAAGTACTGTAATTGAAAGTAGAACGGTATTGGACGCTAGACTAACTCAGCTAGAGAAAGAATATAGTGGCAAGGAAATAGAGCGACCAGAGCATTGGGGTGGTTACCTTGTTAGACCGGTGTCAATGGAGTTTTGGCAAGGAAGATCAAATAGGTTGCATGATCGTATTCGGTATACGTTAACAGATGATTTTGATTGGAAAATGGAGCGATTGGCACCTTAATTATACAAAGACTAAATGAAGAATTTGTTTTTAATGCGCCATGGTAAATCTTCTTGGGAACTAAATGTTAGTGATCAAGATAGGGCTTTGTTGCAGAAAGGTATTACAGATGCCCAATTAGTAGCTACAGAATTTGCAAGTAAAAATTTGAAAATAGACTATGTTTATTCTAGTCCTGCAAATAGGGCATTACATACAAGTATGATTTTTTTAAGAACATTAAATTATCCATTAAAACACTTTTCTGTTGTTTCAGATTTATATGATTTTTCAGGCGATAAGGTTATCGATTTTATAAAGAGCTTAGATGATTCATTAGATAATGTCCTCATTTTTGGGCATAATCACGCATTCACATATATTGTAAATGCATTTGGAAACAAGCATATTGACAATGTGCCTACTAGTGGGTTCGTTCAGTTACAGTTTAAAGAAAATTCATGGTCCAGTATTACACAGGGCTCAACAATAATAACCATTTTTCCAAAGCAATTAAAAGCATGGTAAAAAATAATAACCAGTACGTAAATAGAGAAATTAGTTGGCTTTGGTTCAACGAACGCGTATTGCAAGAAAGTGCTGATAAGAACGTGCCATTAATTGAAAGACTTCGATTTTTAGGAATTTTCTCCAATAATTTAGATGAATTCTTTAAAGTTCGATATGCCACTGTAAAACGTATTGTTGAAGCCGGAAGAAATGGTAAGAGTGCTTTAGGTGGAGAGAAAGCTAAAGATTTACTAGAGGAAATCACAAATATTGTAATTGATCAACAAACAAAGAGTTTAGTGATTCTTAAAAAAATAGAGCATGAACTAGAGGGTAAGAACATTTTTATTTTAAAGGAAACTGAATTAAACGAAAGTCAGAGAGAATTTGCGAAAGACTATTTCTTAAAAGAGGTAAGTCCGCAATTAATGACAATCATTTTAAATGAGCTAACGAGGTTTCCAACACTTAAAGATACTGCTGCCTACCTGGCAATTAAAATGGTTATAAAAAGTGACCATAGTAAAAAGGAAAAACGGTATGCATTAATTGAGATTCCTAAAGGTATTGACCGTTTTGTGGTACTACCAGATGAAGACGATAAAAGCTTTATCATTATTCTAGATGATTTAATTAGATATTGTTTAGATAACATTTTTACCATGTTCGAGTACGAATCGATTTCGGCTCATATGATTAAGATTACAAGAGATGCAGAACTTGACATGGATAATGATTTAAGTAAGAGTTTTATCGAGAAGATATCTTCTAGTGTAGAGGATAGAAAAATTGGTGATCCGGTTCGTTTTGTATATGATAAAAGTATAGGTGGAGATACTTTGACTTTTCTTAAGGAAAAAATGAACATCGAAGATACCGATAGTGTTATTCCAGGCGGTAGATATCATAATCGTAGAGATTACATGGGCTTTCCTAGTTTGGGTAGAAAAGATTTGTTGTATGAAAAAATCACTCCATTACCTGTAAAAGGGTTGAGTATTGAAGGTAGTATTTTAGAGAGTATCGCTAAAAAAGATTACTTGCAATACACACCGTACCATACATTCACGTATATCTTGAAATTTTTACGTGAGGCAGCGTTAGACCCAAAGGTTCGTTCGATTAAGATTACGGTTTATAGATTGGCAAGTAATTCTCAAGTAGCGGCCTCACTAATAAATGCGGTTAAAAACGGAAAACAAGTTACAGTGCAAATTGAGCTTCAAGCACGTTTCGATGAAGAGGCTAATATTGAATATGCCGAACAGCTTCAGGCCGAGGGGGTTAAGTTGATTTTTGGAGTTCCGGGTTTAAAAGTGCATAGTAAGATTTGCTTAATAGAACGAGAAGAAGGAGATGTAATAAAACGCTACGGATTCATAAGTACAGGTAATTTCAATGAATCAACAGCAAGAATTTATACTGATTATACCTTATTTACAGCCCATGATCCAATCTTAAAAGAGTTGAACAAGGTATTCGACTTTTTTGAAACCACTTATAAGATTAATAAATATAAACACCTTATCGTTTCACCGCATTACACTAAAAATGCATTTATGAAATTGATAGATGTAGAGATAGCAAATGCCATTTTAGGTAAAGAAGCTTATATTAAAATAAAGATGAACAGTTTTACGTCGTATAAGATGGTTGATAAACTGTATGAAGCGAGTAGAGCGGGGGTAAAAATCCAGTTAATTATAAGGGGTATATGTTGTTTAGTTCCAGGTATTAAGGGTATGAGCGAAAACATTGAGGCGATTAGTATTGTCGATAAGTTTTTGGAACACACTAGGATTTTTGCTTTTGCGAATGGAGGTAATTCTAAAGTTTATATATCTTCTGCCGATTGGATGACAAGAAATTTAGATTACAGAGTTGAAGTTGGATGTCCTATCTATGATGAGGATATCAAAAAAGAAGTGATGGATACTTTTGAGATATGTTGGAGTGATAATATGAAAGCTCGAGTGTTTACCGAAAAACAGGATAATGCCTACCGAAAAACGACACGGCCAAAGGTAAGGTCACAATTTGTAACCTATGATTATTACGCAAAGAATTTGAAAAAAGGCTGATTTAAAGGTTAACCGTGTATAGATTCTTTAGTGCCTAAATCTTTCATAATTTTTGCTTCGTATTCTAAGAGGTTATTCCATTTTTGGTTGACTTCTTCCAATTCTCCATATTTTCGAGCAAATTTTAAAAACATAGTATAATGGCCGGCTTCACTTATCATTAATTTATGATAAAAGTCGGCTAATTTTCTGTCTTCCAATTCTTCAGAGAGCAGTCTAAAACGTTCGCAGCTGCGCGCTTCAATTAGTCCGGCATATAATAATCTATGAACCAGCTGAGTGGTTCGACTACCACCTTTTGGGAAGAACTTAAGCAATTCGATTACGTAATCATCCTTACGATCTCTTCCTAAGGTATTTCCACGTTTTAGAATAAGGTCGTGTACCATTTTAAAATGACCCATTTCTTCCCGAGACAAAGCGACCATTTCCTCTACTAATTCAGTATATTCAGGAAAAGATACAATTAAAGATATAGCAGTACTTGCAGCTTTTTGCTCGCAATAGGCATGATCAGTTAATATCTCATCAATATTTTTTTGTACAATATTTACCCATCTTGGGTCAGTAGGAAGTTTTAAGCCTAGCATAGTATTCTTTTATTCAAAATTAGAAAGATTTTATAGACTTCACCAATTATAATCAACCTGCTTTGACAACTAACTAATTAATAATAATTATTTTTGAAGTAAAGTCAATCTTAGATAATAAAAATGCACAATCAAGAACAAATTCAAAATATCTTAATCAAATATGGAGCGCCAGAAAGTTTGGCTTGGTTAAAGGAGAAAATCAGTAAGATGGCAGAAAGTAAATCTTCTAAAGATTTATTTATGACCTATAGCCTCTTAAATGTGAAATTTGATTCTTTGAAGCCTATTTCTTTTGAAAATGTAGTTGATGATTGTTCCGTCTATTTCAAGGCACACAGTGCAAATTTGCTTCAAGTAGCTAGAATATATCTTTTGTCTGCAGTTATTGGTCAAGATGAGGAATTTTATTCACCTAAAGTTGCAAATATTATTCAAGTGGCCGATACAGGTGAGCTAGAAACTTTTTTAAAATACTTAGTTCTATTGCCCAACCCTGCGGCGTATAAGCAAACTGCTGTTGAAGCGCTACGAACTAATATTGCAATTATTTTTGATGCAATATCATTAAACAATCCGTATCCTGCAAAATACTTTAATGATCAGCAATGGAATCAAATGTATTTAAAGGCGGCATTTATGGAACGTGATCTTTTACTAATAGAGTCTGTAGATGAACGAGCCAACGCAGACCTCACAAGAATTATTTCAGATTATGCTCATGAACGTTGGGCGGCATCAAGAAAAATAGACCCTATTTTTTGGAGGCCCGTATCAAAATTTCTAAATAAAGAACTTTTGAAAGATATGAATAGGCTACTAAGTAGTGAAGATTCGATTGAAAATAAAGCAGGTGCGTTGTGTTGTTATCACTCAGGTAATGAAAAAGCAAATGCCCTTTTAAATAGTTTCCCAGAATTACGACATAGGGTTACTAATGGACAAATAAATTGGAATACGCTTAAACAATAATAGTATGGATGAAAAAATGATGATTATTGACCCGCATGTACACATGTCGTCAAGAACAACAGATGATTATGAAGCAATGGCTGCTGCGGGAGTGGTGGCAATTATAGAGCCTTCTTTTTGGTTAGGTCAACCTAGAACCCAAGTAGGTTCTTTTCAAGATTATTATAGCAGCCTTGTTGGTTGGGAGCCATTTAGAGCTAGCCAATTCGGCATTAAACATTATTGTACAATAGGTCTTAATTCAAAAGAGGCAAATAATGAAGCACTTGCAGAACAAGTAATTGAATTATTGCCATTGTATGTTCATAAGGAGAATGTAGTTGCTATAGGAGAGATAGGATATGACGATCAAACGCCAGCCGAAGACAAGTTCTTTAGAATGCAACTAGAAATGGCTAAAGAATTAGATATGACCGTTCAAGTTCATACACCGCACCGCGATAAAAGAGCAGGTACGATTAAGAGTATGGAGGTTTGTTTGGAACATGGCTTGGATCCAGCAAATGTAATTATTGATCATAACAATGAAGAAACGGTAAAGGATGTTCTTGATCGTGGTTTCATTGCCGCATTTACTATTTACCCTAAAACAAAAATGGGTAATGAACGAATGGTTGAGGTTGTTAGAAAATATGGTAGCTCAAATATCATTGTTGATAGTTCTGCAGACTGGGGTGTAAGTGATCCATTAGCAGTGCCTAAAACTGCTTCCTTAATGTTGAAAAGAGGTATTTCTATTGAAGATGTAAGAAAGACTTGCTACCAAAACGCTTTAGATGCCTTCAGTAAAAATGGTAAAATGAAAGAGGCACATTGGTTACAGCCAGATAGTATAAATCAATCGCAGCTATTTAATGACAATAGTGTTTTAAGAGGGCAAACTCCAAGAATCGACGAGGACCAAATTACTTAAAATGAAAGAAAAGTTAATGGGTTTTGCTCGTTTGGCAAGACCCGCAAATTTGCCAACTGCTGCTGCAGATATATTGGCTGGTGTTGCAATTACTCTTTTTCTTGAGCATATTGAGGTTCTTAGTTTTTTAAAGGGAAATTCAATTAGTGTTATAGTATTGGTTTTTTCATCAATAGCCTTATATGCTGGGGGGGTTGTTTTTAATGATGTTTTTGATGCAGAGTTAGATGCTATTGAACGTCCAGAGAGGGCAATACCAAGTGGTTTGATTCCTAAACGTGAAGCGGTATATTTTGGAATCATACTGATGGCGTTAGGAATTGGTTTGGCATTTTTTTGCAATATGTTAGCAGGTGTTATTTCTGTTTTACTAACTATTGCTATTTTGACTTATGATGCCTATTTTAAACAATTCGGGTTTTCGGGCCCCTTGAATATGGGTATCTGCAGAGGATTGAATCTGCTTTTGGGGATGTCGATAGTTTCAGAAATCTCAAATTGGTATATAGCGCTTGTACCAGTAATTTACATTTTTGCCATTACATTAATTAGCAGAGGGGAAGTACATGGTAACAATAAGAAACACATTGTTTGGGCTGGTGTTTTGTATGCAATAGTTATTGTAACATTAACGTTTATTGTAATACAACAGACAGATGAAGTTTTAGTGTTAACTCCATTTTTACTTTTGTTCAGCTTTTTAATTTTTTCACCCTTATTTAAAGCGTACAAAGAAAATTCGCCGAAAAATATTAAAAAAGCTGTTATTTCTGGCGTATTATCACTTGTGGTTATGAACGCTTGTTGGGTCGCCGGTTTTTCTAGTTGGTACCTAGCATTGGCAGTTCTTTTATTGTTACCAATATCTATGCTGTTGTCTAAATTATTTGCCGTAACCTAAATTTAATATGCAATTACAACCTATAAAACAGTCATTTAAAGTTCAATATGATTATCAATTGTATTTCACTTCAGGGCTTTTTGCTTTAGAGAATCCGCTATTCAAAAAATTAATTTCTGACTACAAAGAATTCGAAGCAGTGAAACTTCTGTTCGTTTTAGATGAAGGTGTAAAAAATCATCATCCGAAATTAATTCAACAAATAAAATCGTACTGTGAAAGTAATGAGGATAATTTAAAGTATACAGATACCATAGTTCTTCAGGGCGGTGAGCAAGTTAAAAATAGTGATTCGGCTATTGATTCGGTTTTAAAAGCTGTGAATGAGAATAAAATATGTAGACATTCATTTGTAGTTGTTATAGGTGGTGGCGCAGTAATAGATATGGTTGGCTATGCTGCCGCTATTGCACATAGAGGTGTTAAGCTAATACGAATTCCAACCACGGTTTTGTCGCAAAATGATTCGGCTGTTGGAGTCAAGAATAGTGTGAATGCGTTTAAGAAAAAGAATTTTTTAGGAACATTCGCTCCGCCATATGCTATAATTAATGATAGTGATTTTTTAGAAACCTTAGAGCAACGCGATTGGATTTCTGGTATTTCAGAAGCCATTAAAGTAGCCTTAATAAAGGATGAAGAGTTTTTTCAATATATCGCTGATCATTCCATTGCTTTAAAACAAAGGGAAATGAAGCCAATGCAGTATGTAATTTACAAATGTGCGGCAATGCATATGCATCATATTGCCCAAGGTGGTGACCCTTTCGAGTCAGGTTCATCTAGACCTTTAGACTTTGGTCATTGGGCGGCCCATAAAATGGAGTTCATAACTAACTATGAATTAAGACATGGTGAAGCGGTAGCGAAAGGTATTGCTCTTGATGTTACCTATGCTCAATTAATTGGTTTAATTACTGAAAGTGATTTGCAACATATCTTGGATGTAATGGTTGCAATTGGTTTTGATCTCTCACTACCAGTGAGTACAACTAATGAAATCGAATCATTGTTAAATGGAATAGAGGAGTTTAGAGAGCATTTGGGTGGCCAATTGACAATTACCCTTATTTCGGGTCTAGGAATCAAACATGACGTACATACAATTGATATAAAGGTTATGAAAGATGCCATTGCAAAGTTGAATCATCAATTCGCATTAAATTAAAACCAATGCAGCTTCAAGAAAAACTACACTTAACTTATTGCACCAATATTCATCCTGGTCAAGATTGGAAAAGTACATTTGAAAGTATTCAAAAACACGTTCCGGGTATAAAAAAAGAGGTTTCATCGAACCAGGCTTTTGGTCTAGGTCTTCGTTTGTCAAATAAGGCAAGCGAAGAATTAGAACATGGCTCGAACATGTCCGATTTTAAAAATTGGTTGGCAGATAATAATCTTTATGTGTTTACCATGAACGGATTTCCTTATGGAAATTTTCATAATGAACGAGTTAAGGATATGGTGCATGCGCCAGATTGGACTACTAATGATAGGCTTTCATATACCAAACGCTTATTTCGACAACTTTCAGAATTATTGCCAAAAGGATTAAATGGCGGTATTTCAACATCTCCTATTACGTATAAATATTGGCATAAAAGTAAAGAGGAAACTGAAAAAGCATTTGAAGTAGGTGCAAAGCATATGCTTCAAGTTGCTTATCAATTGTTCGAATTAGAAAATACTACCGGAAAATATATGCATTTGGATATTGAACCGGAACCAGATGGACTATTAGAGAATAGTGATGAGGTTTTATATTTTTATTCAAAATACTTAGTGCCGTTAGGGGTTAAATTTTTTGAGAATAAGTTGGGTTTAGGGGCATTAGAGGCTGAAGCGCTTGTTAAGAAATATATAACTGTTTGTTATGATATTTGCCACTTTTCACTGGCCTTTGAAGAACCTGTAGAGACGTTTGCAAAGTTTGAAGAGCAAAATATTCGAGTAGGAAAAATTCAAGTTAGTGCTGCATTAAAAATTGTATTCAATGGTACAAATGATGAACTAATATGGGGGGAGCTATCTCAATTTAATGAACCCACCTATCTGCATCAGGTTACCGAAAAGATTGACGGTGTGGTTAAAACGTTTAGTGATCTTCCTTTGGTTTTAAAAAACAAGGGGTCTCATCAAGAACTTCGTGCTCATTATCATGTACCCATTTTTTTAGAAAAGTATGGGGCTTTATTTTCCACCCAAGACCATATTTTAAAAACGATTGAGTATATAAAATCAAATCCTGTTTCTGAACATTTAGAAATTGAAACATATACGTGGGATGTGCTTCCGACAGATTTAAAACAAGATTTGTCTGTATCTATTATCCGCGAAATTGAATGGTTAAAATCACACTTGTAAAATGAGAAAGACAGTTGTTATTAATGTAGTAGGGTTGACCAAACGATTAATAGGAGAACATACTCCATTCATTAAGTCTTTTTTAGAGAAAGGTAGAACATCATATATAGAACCTATTTTACCTGCAGTTACATGCGCTGTCCAGTCTACTTATGTAACTGGTAAATGGCCTGCAGAACATGGTATTGTAGGTAATGGTTGGTATTTTAAAGATGAATGCGAAGTTAAATTTTGGCGGCAGTCTAACAAATTGGTGCAACAGCCAAAACTTTGGGATGATTTAAAAGAGAGATACCCGAATTTTACTTGTGCAAATCATTTTTGGTGGTATAATATGTATTCTAATGTTGATTACAGCATTACCCCAAGACCGAATTATTTGGCTGATGGGAGAAAAATTCCAGATGTTTATTCGTATCCGGCCAAGTTACGAGATGAAATGCAAGATGCTTTAGGTACTTTTCCATTGTTTGAATTTTGGGGACCTAAAACAACTATAAATTCTTCAAAATGGATTGCTGATGCAGCACTTTTGACTGATAAGAAACATAATCCTGATCTTACACTTATTTACTTACCACATTTAGATTATAATCTACAGCGTTATGGTCTTGACTTTAGTATTATTTCTAAAGACCTATCGGAAATAGATGAAGTTGTAAAAGATTTGGTGAACCATTATGAAGCTTTAGATGCTCGGATAATACTGCTTTCTGAATACGGAATTACAAATGTAAATAGGCCTATTCATTTGAACAGAATATTACGAAGAGAAGGTTATATCGCCATAAGGGAAGAACGTGGTCTAGAACTTTTAGATGCTGGAGAAAGTGATGCTTTTGCTGTAGCAGACCATCAAATCGCTCATATATATTGTAAAAATTCTAGTACTATAGGAAAACTTGTAAAGTTGCTTCAGTCGGTTGAAGGTGTAGAAAAAGTGCTATTTGGTGAAGACTTGAAAAAGTATCATATTAATCATGAGCGATGTGGTGATATTGTGGTAGTAGCTGATAAAGATTCGTGGTTCACGTATTACTTTTGGTTAGACGATGCCAAAGCGCCAGATTATGCTAGAATGGTTGATATTCATAAGAAACCAGGTTATGATCCTGTTGAAATGTTGACCGACCCAAAAGATAAATTGGTAATGGCTAAAGTCGTCGGTAAGTTATTGAAGAAGAAACTTGGCTTTAGAACGGTGATGAATATTATTCCGATTGATGCAACTTTAATTAAAGGTTCTCATGGCCGTTTGACAGAAGATAAAGAAGATTATCCTATTTTCATAAGTAACCGAGTTAGTAGTGAAAATGAAAATGTAATTAATGCAATACAAGTACGTGATCTTATAGAAGATCACCTGTTAAACTAATTCCTTATGAATCTATTATTTAAGACGCTAGGTTACCTATTTACGCTTTTATTTATTACGGGCGCAATCTTACAATATAATGACCCAGATGCTTTAGTGTGGGTTATTATTTATGCCATAGCGGCATTGGTTTCATTGGGTTTTGCTTTAAATAAAATTAGATTTGTAATACCGCTAGTTATAGGATTACTCGCGTTTGCTGGTTTTTTATATCAATATCCTTCCGATTTTCAAGGATTTGATTTAAATGATGGTGATATTACTACTGTAGAATTGGGTAGAGAGGCATTCGGTCTATTAATAATTTCAATAGTGATGCTCGTATTTAGTTTTCGTGTAAAAAGAAAGTTATAAGTCTAAATCGAATTCTGTTCTTAGCAAATCGATTACTGGATTTTTCTCCCTAAGTTTTTCGTATTTTTCTTCTGGGGTAAAAGCGAATTTTTTAGCTGTTGCTTCATTCACACTAATGATCAATTGAATGAAATGATTATTCAATTTAGCTCGTAAATACTCCATAAGCTCGAACTGTTCACGCTCAATTTCCTTTTTCATAGTTCCGTTAGGAAGCTCAATATGAATATTAAAATCTTCTTTTAATTTAGGAATGTCAGTATTTAAATTCGAAGCAAGAATTTTTTGACCTTTTTGGTCTATGCTTTCAACAAATTCGGCCCAATGTTTACGCAATTCTTCTTCAGTGAAAGAATTTTTTGGTAAGTTGTCTTCGTCAATAACAACTTCGATTTTATTTAACTCATGCTGTTTTTTCGCATTAAGACTAGAAATAGATAGTCCAGAAACACGTTTATGGGGTAAATTGATTTTAATTTTATTCTGAGCAAGTTCTTCAGTGATTTTTTTTGGTTTTTCTGCAGTCAGAGGTGTTTCTTCAGACTTAGCCTTATCTAAGGAAGGCTCTATGGTTGTAGTTGAGACAGGTTTAGAAATTTCTGCACTCTTTTTCTCAATAGGGGTAGGGGTCTGATTAGTAGTTTCGGCTACCAGATTTTTTTGTGGAGGCTTCGGTAATTGCTTGTAAAAAGCAGAGGGGGCAATAAAATCTATTGTTTTATTATGAAGAGCTACTGATTCAGGATTTTTTTTTTCTCCATCAAAATCGATAGAGGCAAGTTTCATAAGCGTTAGTTCAACTAACAGGCGTTGATTTTTACTTGTTTTGTATTTTAAATCACAATCATTGGCAATATCTAGACCGCTTAATAAGAAAGAGGTTGAGGTTTTTTTGCTTTGATCTCTGTATAACTGTTGGGCCGCTTCACCTACTTCTAATAAAGTTATCGTGTCAGGATGCTGGCATACCATTAAATCCCTAAAATGAGATGCTAGTCCAGATATGAAATGGTGTCCGTCAAACCCCAGCGCTAAAGTTTTATTAAAAAGCAAAAGTAAATTTGGAATGTTATGTTCCAGTATTAAATCTGTAGCTTCAAAATATGTATCATAGTCTAAAACATTAAGATTTTCGGTGACTGCTTTTCGTGTAAGTTCAGCCCCAGAAAAACTAACCACTCTATCGAAAATAGATAAGGCATCTCGCATTGCCCCATCAGCCTTTTGGGCTATAATGTGTAGAGCATCTTCTTCTGCATTAATACCTTGGTTTTCTGCAATATATTTTAAATATTCTGCAGCATCTTTAACTGTAATTCTCTTGAAATCAAATATTTGACATCTAGAAAGTATAGTGGGTATTATCTTATGCTTTTCTGTCGTGGCAAGTATAAAAATAGCGTGTTTAGGAGGTTCTTCTAATGTTTTAAGAAAAGCATTAAAAGCAGATTGAGATAACATATGCACCTCATCTATAATATAAACTTTGTATTTGCCTACTTGTGGTGGTATCCGTACTTGATCTATAAGATTTCGTATGTCGTCAACAGAGTTATTAGATGCGGCATCAAGTTCAAAAATGTTGAATGCAAAATCTTCGTCTTTCTGTTCGGTACCATCAGAATTTATCTGTTTTGCCAAAATACGGGCACAAGTAGTTTTACCTACACCTCTTGGGCCGCAGAAAAGTAGTGCTTGTGCTAAATGATTTTGGTCAATTGCATTTTGTAGTGTATTGGTAATAGCTTGTTGTCCCACAACATCCTTAAAGGTCTGTGGTCTATACTTACGTGCCGATACGATAAATGGTTCCAAAATACTACTACGTTTTATGCTTTTACAAATATAAATATAGCGGTGAATACTAAAGTGAATTAAGAATAGAGATCATCCTTAGTTATCAACAATTACAGTACATTTGCGCAAAGCAGGCCACCTTATCGCGGATTCTCCCGAAGCTTCGGGTAGAATACGAGGAAAGTCCGGACACCATAGTGCAGTATAGCGGGTAACGCCCGTCCGCTGAAAAGTGAGGACAAGTGCAACAGAAAGCAAGTACAGTTCGGCTGTAGTGAAACCAGGTAAACTCTATACGGTGAAACGTCATGTAAATCGGTGTTTAAGGGCTGCACGCTCAAGCCGAAGGGTAGGCGGTTAGAGCCTTGGGGTAACCCTTGGCCTAGATAAATGATAAGGAATTCTGAATTTTTCAGTATACAGAATCCGGCTTATGGCCTGCTTTTTTTAATTATCTGAGAGTTTTTGAAATTTATCTTTCAAAAAAGCTAAATACACTACCACCGTATTTTCGAGAGTTTTTGTAATGAGGTAAATCAGCTAAGCTGGTGCGATTAGAATGCTCAATAATTAGAACTCCGCCTTCTAATAAGAGTTCATTTTCAAAAACTAATTGCGGTAATTTTTCAAAATCGGAAAGTTCCATATCATAGAAAGGGTCAGCAAATATAATATCGAATTGTTCTTTATTACGTTGTAAAAAAGTAAAAACATCGCCTTTTAAAGTACGAATGTTCATATCTAAAAGCGACACTGTTTTATCGATGAATTCTATACAGCCTGAGTGAGCATCAATAGCAAGAACATTATTTACCCCTCTTGATGAGAATTCATAACTGATATTACCCGTACCTGCAAAAAGGTCTAAAACCTTTAAATCTGGAAAATAATAACTGTTATTCAATATGTTGAATAAGCTTTCTTTGGCCATATCTTTCGTGGGCCTAACAGGTAGTTTCTTTGGGGCCTGTAAATTTCGTCCTTTATGTTTTCCTGAAATGATGCGCATTTAAATGGTATTGATTAGAGTAAAGTCAACCGATGTAGTTTCAGGCTCACCTAATTTTATTAATTGGGGTGAAGACGGGGCAAATATGCTTATATTCTGAATATAGGAAAAGCATAACTGAAATATAGGGTCATCTTCCTCAATGGATCCAAAAAGTTTTACACTTGCAGTTTTAGGGTCTAATTCAAGCTGTTCCAAAACAAATAGCAGGTAATAAGCAAAGTCTTCCTTTGTTGAATAAAGAAAGCTATTGTAGAGTAGTAATTTACGTTGGTCAAGAACAGTTATGTCTAACTGACTCTTGCTAACATGAACATAGCATATAGTTTCTTGATTTTGCGTCTGGTTATTCATTAATGACTGCAAAAGAACTGTTCCGTTGTGCATATAAGTGAACTCCCCAAAAAGCTCATAAATGTAATTGTTGATATTCATGTATGGTACATACACATTAACCAATTCATGGTTTTCGACTATATCGTACGAAAGTACATCTGTACCTAAAACCTTGGTATTGAATTTAAGATATTCAAAAAGATGATCTGCGTTGAATAATGATTTTGGGACTAGACCAAATAAGGTATTTTGATGAACAACTACTACTTCATCAAATTCCATGTTATTAAGCTGATGCACTTGAAAAAGTTTTTTCAATTCATCTAAAACCAGCATAGGATTTTTTTCTTCCACAAAATCGACACTATCGGAAAGGAGTAATTTTTGTACAACAGTATCTGCTACACAAAAAGAAAGTCCATTCAAGCTAACCTGAATGGACAATTTCTTAAAATTTTTATCCGCTATATCTAAACGGTTATTGATCGTTTTTCTTGTCATAGATAGGAGGCCAGTTACCACTGGTACTTACTTCGTCTAAAGAACCAACTCTAATTGATGGTCCGTTAACTTCTTCAACACTTAAAGCAGAGTTTTCACGTGCCATTAAGTCTTTTGGTTGATCATAAAGAATTACATTTTTATCAACCTTAGCTTCAAATACAGGAGCTCTATATCCACTTTTCTCAACGAAAGCCGATTTCATAACGAACTTTTCGCCATTTGCTGCGGTAGGTACATCCATTAAAGTCTTGTATCTTGAATCTTTTTTGAAAAGAGAATCTTTTACAGAAACGAAACCTAATGTATCAATGATTTTTACTTCTTTTAATAAATCGATACCATATGCTTTATCGAACTCCATAAAAGATGAATCTCTTTGTTGAGTAATTACATATTTACCAGTATCTATAAAACTAATAAGACTATTAAAGTCATTCGCGTATTTTCCATTTACAGTTTTGTAGGCATCCTGAGAATTTCGAATGTCCTTTAATTTAGCTATAACTTGAGCATAACGCTCTTGTTTAACTTCTTTAAAATTAATTGGTCCAGTGATGGAGTTATAAATTAGGTATCCTAAAGCGATACACCCAACCCAAAGTACAATTTGTATAATGGTCTTCATTTTGTATGTGTTATTTTAATTTAGTGGTCTTCACAAATCTACAATTTTTTTTTAATCGTAAAAGTTTTTGGACTAAAAATCATCTTTATCTTTGAGGGCTCATGAAATCAATAACTCCCGCATCATTTTATAGTCTACTGGAAACTAAATTTCCACATACACCAACTGCCACACAATCAGTCGCTTTGCAAAAATTAGCAGCGTTTACATTGTCTTCAATAAAAGATGAAGTTTTTTTGTTAAAAGGTTATGCTGGTACAGGAAAAACTACTTTAATAGGCACTTTAGTGAACAGTCTTTGGAAAGTTCAGAAGAAAGCTGTGCTTATGGCGCCAACTGGTAGGGCTGCAAAAGTAATGTCGAATTACTCAAATACCCAGGCATTCACCATCCACCGAAAAATATATTTCCCAAAAAAACAAAGTGGGGGCGGAGTACAATTCGTATTAGCACCGAACAAGCATAGAGATACATTGTTTATAGTAGATGAGGCATCAATGATACCAGATACAGCAGCAGATTCTAAACTGTTTGAAAATGGTTCGTTATTAGATGACTTAATGATGTTCGTTTATTCTGGCCATAAGTGTAAGTTACTATTGATAGGAGATACAGCACAATTGCCTCCGGTACATTTAGTATTGAGTCCGGCGCTAGATGCTGATAAACTTTCATTGAATTATAACAAGGAAGTAATACAGTTAGAATTAGATGAAGTAGTAAGACAAGCTGGTGATTCGGGTATTTTAGCCAATGCAACCTTATTAAGGGAACAATTGCAAGGTAATTTCTTCGATGATTTTAAATTTGATGTAAACCCTTTTACAGATATAGTTAGATTAATTGATGGTAATGAAATACAAGAAGCCATCGATAGTTCTTATTCAGAGAACGGGAAAGAAGAAACAGCTTTTATAGTAAGGTCAAATAAAAGAGCGAATCTATACAATCAAAACATACGAGAAAGAATATTGTTCTTAGAAAATGATATAGCTGTTGGCGATTTCATGATGGTTGTCAAGAATAATTATTATTGGCTTAAACCAAGTTCTGAAGCTGGTTTTATTGCCAATGGGGATATCATTGAAATTTTAGAAATTTTTGATATTAAGGAAATCTACACCTTTAAATTCGCAGAGGTAAAAGTGAAAATGGTAGATTACCCAAATATGGCTCCTTTCGAAACAGTATTATTATTAGATACTATTGCGGCAGAGTCACCTTCATTATCGTATGAAGATGGTAATAGACTTTACCAAGAAGTTATGAAAGATTTTACTCATGAAACTTCTAAGTATAAAAAATTTTTAGGAGTAAAGAACAATAAATATTTTAACGGACTTCAAGTTAAATTTTCTTATGCTATAACCTGTCATAAATCGCAAGGGGGGCAATGGAATACGGTTTTCGTCGAGCAGCCCTACCTGCCAAATGGTATTGATAAAGAATATTTGCGATGGTTATATACAGCTGTAACAAGGGCAAAAAACAAATTGTACCTTATCGGCTTTAAAGACGATTTTTTTCTTGAATAAGAAAAGATTATTTTAGTGATTATGGATATGGGAAATTACTATATCCAATATAGAGGTAAGCATGACAACCGAAACAATTTTAAGTATATTTTTAGGAATAGGATTAGCCGCTTCAGTAGGTTTTAGGGTATTTTTACCCTTATTTGCATTGAGCTTAGCATCATATTTTGGAGTTTGGGACTTAAACGAAAACTGGCAGTGGATTGGTAGTTTGGTGGCAGTTCTTACTTTAGGCGTAGCCACGTTATTAGAAATATTCGCTTATTTTATTCCTTGGTTCGACAATTTGTTAGACAGTATTGCTGTACCCTTAGCGGCTATAGCAGGTACTGCAGTAATGGTCTCTACAGTTGCCGATTTAGATCCCGTAATAATATGGTCATTAGCAATAATTGCTGGTGGTGGAACAGCAACAGCAATTAAAGGAGCTGGAGCAACTGGTAGATTGGCATCAACTGCAACAACTGGTGGTTTGGCAAATCCTGTCTATGCATCAATCGAAACAGGAACTGCAGTGGTAGTAACAGCAGCATCTATTTTTGCGCCGATTTTAGCAGCTTTTCTCGTAATAATAATATTGGTAATAATTTTTAGGATTTATAGAAGCATACGTCCAAGAACAAAAACATAAAATAAATTTAGTTGAAAATAATAGCAATGATTCCTGCCCGGTATGCGGCATCGAGATTTCCTGCAAAATTAATGCAAGATTTGGCTGGTAAACCGGTCATTTTACGAACCTACCAAGCTGCAATACAAACCAAATTATTCGATGAGGTTTATGTAGTAACCGATAGTGATATTATATATGATACCATAGTTAAAGAAGGTGGTTTGGCTATAATGAGTAAAACAGAGCATGATTGCGGTAGTGATCGAATTGCCGAAGCAGTAATGCAAATGGATGTTGATATTATAGTAAATGTACAGGGTGATGAGCCTTTTACGGATCGTGAAAGTTTAGAAGGAGTATTAAAGGTATTTGAAAGTGATATTAACAAAGAAATCGATTTAGCCTCTCTAATGGTTAAGATAACTGATGAAGAGGAGATTAATAATCCAAATACGGTTAAGGTAATTGTTGATAATAGAAATTTCGCATTATATTTCTCAAGATCACCAATTCCTTATCCTAGAGCCAAAGACGCAAACACAACGTATTTTAAGCATAAGGGAATTTATGCATTTAGAAAAAGTGCTTTGATGGATTTTCAACGGTTACCAATGTTGCAATTAGAAGCAACCGAAAAAATTGAAGCTATACGTTATTTAGAATATGGGAAGAAGATTAAAATGGTAGAAACCCATGTTCAAGGAATTGAAATAGATACACCAGAAGATTTAAAGAAAGCACAGGCCGCATGGAAATAAATTTTGATGGAATTAATGTTATTGGGTTCGATGCCGATGATACGCTTTGGGTTAATGAAACTTATTTTAGGGACACCGAAAATAAGTTTGCAGATTTATTAGAAAAATACGAGACCAAGAATAAAATTGACCAAGAGCTATTTAGGACAGAGATAAAAAATCTCGACTTGTATGGCTATGGCATAAAAGGTTTTATGTTATCTATGATAGAATGCGCCTTAGATTTATCAAATAATGAGGTTTCCTCAAAAACCATAGGTGCCTTGTTAGATTTGGGAAAAGAGATGATTTCACAACCTGTAGAATTATTAAATGGCGTAGAAGAGGTTTTGAGGAGTTTGAAAGATAAGTATCGACTAATAGTTTTAACTAAAGGTGATCTCTTGGATCAAGAACGTAAATTGGAGAGATCCGGACTTTCTGAATATTTTCATCATGTTGAAGTGCTGAGTGATAAAAAGGAAAAAAATTATAGTGATTTGCTTGAGCATTTGCAAATAGCGCCGAGTGAGTTTTTAATGATAGGTAATTCTTTAAAATCTGATGTATTGCCTTTGGTGGAAATTGGAGCACGTGCCATACATGTGCCTTTTCATACTACTTGGGAGCATGAAGAGGTAAAAGATCCAATAGAGAATAACGGGTACATGACAATTTCTACCTTGACCGATATTCTTGAATATGTTTAATAAAAATGGAAGTAAAAAAAGAAATGGCATTGAAGAATATACCAACTAAAGTTTCACAGGAATATCGAAATTTTCCAATGGTACCTAGAGTAGTTTATGGTAAAGGAAGTTTTAATACTCTTGGTGATATTTTAATGCCAAAACGGAAGCATTCAGAAGCTCCAATGATATATTTGGTAGATGATGTTTTTGAAGGTAGTGAGCTTATTAATCGAATTCCAAGTATATTTTGTGATCAAATCATTTTAATTTCAGCGGAAGAAGAGCCCAAAACAAATCAGGTTGATGCTTTGGTTAGCATGATCAGAGAGAAGTTTACTGAATTACCTTCAGGTATTATTGGTATAGGTGGTGGTACTTTATTAGACCTAGCTAAGGCAGTTGCTATAATGCTAACTAATAAGGGAAGTGCTTCAGAATATCAAGGTTGGGACCTGGTACATAAGAAATCAATTTACCATGTCGGCATACCTACTATTAGTGGTACGGGTGCTGAAGTTTCTAGAACAACGGTACTTTTGGGACCAGAAAAAAAATTAGGAATCAATTCAGATTTTACCACATTCGACCAAGTTTTATTAGATCCAGAATTAACAAAGGGAGTGCCAAAAGAACAATGGTTTTATACAGGGATGGATTGTTTTATTCATTGTATAGAATCACTAAATGGAACATTTTTAAATGCCTTCAGTAAAAGTTATGGAGAGAAATCTTTAGAGCTTTGTAAAGAAGTATTTCTTGAGGATATATCAGGGTCTGAAAGTAGAGAAAAGCTTATGATGGCATCTTGGCATGGCGGCATGAGTATAGCCTATTCTCAAGTAGGAGTAGCCCATGCAATGAGTTATGGTTTAGGATATGTTTTAGGAATTAAACACGGTATAGGTAATTGCCTTGTTTTTCAATATCTCGAAGAATTTTACCCGCAGGGTGTAGTGTTATTTAATAAAATGCTTACAAAGCATGAAATTGTATTACCAACAGGTATTTGTTCTAAATTGTCTGAATCTGAAATGGATACAATGATTTGTGTAGCCATGGGTATGGAGCCATTATGGGAAAATGCCTTAGGAGAAAATTGGAGGTCTTTAATAACGGCCAAGAAACTAAAAGCTATTTACCAAAAGATATAATCACGTATAGACGTAGTCTTCAATAACTCTACAAAGGAATTCTAATAGTACATAGGTGCAATAACAATATGCAAAAATTAGCAAAATTTATTTATTTCAAAATTCTAGGATGGAAACTCAATGGAGAATTTCCTTCTCATTTAAATAAATTCGTAGCTATCGTGGTACCACATACAAGTTGGTGGGATTTTGTTTTAGGCCTATTAGTACGCAAAGTTTGGGATGAAGAAATCAATTATATAGGTAAGAAAAGCCTTTTTGATTCACCCTTTGGTTGGTTTTTTAAATGGACAGGTGGTGCCGCTATTGATCGCTCTAAAACTAATGATACGGTGAAAGCTACTGCACAAATTTTTAACGAACGAGAGAAGTTCAGATTGGCTTTATCTCCTGAAGGCACAAGAAAAAAAGTAGATAAATGGAAGACCGGATTTTATTTTATTGCAAAAACGGCAAATGTTCCCATTGTGATGGTGGCCTTTGATTATGGTAAAAAAGAAATTAAAATATCTGAACCGATAATACCTACAGAAAATCAAATAGCAGATTTTGAAAAGTACCATGCTTTTTATGATGGGGTAGAGGGTCTATACCGCTAGAATTCACTAGTTAACTTCAATAATAAATTTTACGATACCTCTAAACGTATATTATATTAAAAATCGATAAATAAGCGTTTTTTTTAACATTCATATTAAAACCAATAGTCAATCTTCTCATAAGTAGGGTAAATTATGGTCGATTAGTTTAGTTGTTGAATGCATTAAAGTTTAAAGAGAAATTTTTAAAAAAAAATAGAATTTTTATAATTGGGAGAAGATCCGATTTTGGGAAGCGGACCTTGATTATTTAAAAATGATTTATTTTACTATTCTTCGATAGAATTAAACCTTAAATAGGTGTCACCAAGAAAAATGAACGGAGAGTTGTCTATATATGACGGCATAGGACAGAAAGTACAGGACTTTGGAATGTTTAATCTTAAAGAAGGGGAAAATGAAATTAAGCTAAATGTAGTTGAATTACCCGTAGGTATGTATTTTATTCAAATAATCAGATTATGGTAACGAAATCTTGAAGGTACTAGGGGAATAAGGACTTATAAATGGTACGAATTGTTTATTTATGGTTTGTAGCGATTAATATGTCACGTAATTACTAACCGAATAATAAAAAAGGAGACCAATTTGGTCTCCTTTTTTTGTTTAAAATAGCTTTTTAAGCTAAGGTTATTCCTCCATAGAATGATACACGTTCTGCACATCGTCATCTTCTTCTAACTTTTCTAAAAGTTTTTCCACATCTGCAGCTTCTTCTTCCGATATGGCTTTAGTTACTTGCGGAATTCGTTCAAAACCTGAGGAAAGTATTTCAAGTCCTCTATTTTCTAATTCTTTTTGTATGGCTCCGAAACTTTCAAATGGGCC
Organism: Maribacter arcticus; assembly: GCF_900167935.1. Taxonomy (GTDB): domain Bacteria; phylum Bacteroidota; class Bacteroidia; order Flavobacteriales; family Flavobacteriaceae; genus Maribacter; species Maribacter arcticus. The sequence continues at coordinate 151,762 of NZ_FUYL01000006.1, forward strand.
GTATATTAAAATACCATCATCATCCACAAAAACTTCTTCTGCACCAAAATCTATAAGTTCTAACTCTAATTCTTCTGGGTCGGTACCTTCTGTCGGGATTCGGAAATTACAGGTGTGGTCGAACATGAATTCTACAGATCCTGAGGTTCCCATATTTCCATTACACTTATTAAAATAACTTCTAACATTCGCAACGGTTCTGGTATTATTGTCCGTAGCGGTTTCAACAAGAATTGCAATGCCATGCGGAGCATATCCTTCAAAAAGGACTTCTTTATAATCTCCTAAGCTTTTGTCACTCGCTCTTTTAATAGCTCTTTCAACATTGTCTTTAGGCATGTTGACTGACTTGGCATTTTGTATAACTGCCCTAAGACGTGAATTGGAATCTGGGTCAGGCCCGCCTTCCTTTACAGCCATTACAATATCTTTGCCTATACGTGTAAAGGCTTTGGACATTGCAGACCATCTTTTCATTTTACGTGCTTTCCTAAATTCAAAAGCTCTTCCCATGGTAAATTATTTTAAACAAATGTACAAAAACAAGAGATGTTCAGAAATCATTGAAATTTCTTTTCTGAACACAATTATCTTATGATTTGACTTGGTTGTTATTATTCGCTTTCTACTATATCTTCAATAATTCGTGCAAGTACAAAATCTTTTTCGGTAACCCCATTTGCGTCATGGGTGCTTAAACGAATATTTACAGTTTTATATACATTGCTCCAATCTGGGTGGTGATTTTGAGCTTCACATTCAAAAGCAATTCGTGTCATAACAGAAAAAGCCTCTTTAAAATCTTTAAACTCGAACGTGGTTTCTATAGCTCCATCCACATATTCCCATCCATCTAATTGACCTAAGTAATCTGCTATTTGTTCATCGGTAAATTTTTCTATTTCTTTCATAATTTCACTAATTTAAAACATGGTGATCAATAATATCTTGAAAAGTAAATTGTAAATTTTTTGGTAATTGATTGGTTTTTGGTAATACTGCCAAATACCTATCCTCATTGGTTGTATAGACTCTTTTTATTATAGGGTTGAAATTACCTACCCGCTCCAAAACTTCTTTAATAAAATCTTCATGATGCGTAAGGTCATTACTTCCTAAATGATAAATTCCTGTTTTATTTCTATTAATAAGGTAATGAATTTGCTGTGTTACCTTGTCATCGTTGGTTACATTTAATATTAAATTTGGAAAAACTTCTATAGGCTCATTTTCAATTATTGCCTTTTTCATATCCCTTATTCTTGGAGAACTATTTCCAAATACCATAGGAATTCTTAAGATTGCCATTTTCTCTTTCGGTAATCTTAAAAGCATATTTTCAATTCTAATTTTCAGTCTACCATAAATACTTTCTGATAGCGTTTTATCCATTTCATAAGATGGATATTTACTATATGCATCAAAAACATTTGCTGATGATATAAAATATAATTGGCAGTTTTCTTTACGAACATATTCTAAAATATGTTCGTGAGCAATGATGAGAGCTGCAAAATTACCTCTTAATGCAGAAATTATAACTTGAGGTTTTACCAATTCCAAAACCTCAACTATATCATCTTCCTCTATATTATAATGCACAAATTGGTTATTCGTAGAATAAGAATTTGCGGCATGGCAATAGGTGCCAAAGGTGTCAAAATATTTACATAGCTCTTTATATATAGCATTGCCAATAAATCCACTACCACCAAGAATCAATATTTTTTTGTTATCCAAACTCAAAAAATAGAAAGTTCTGTTTGTGTCGTCAATCTTTCCAAAGCTAACATTCCCAATTTAGAGTTGCCTTTAGCATTTAGTCCTGGTGACCAAGTTGCCACACAAAATTTATTGGGTAATAACGCAACAATTCCACCTCCTACACCACTTTTACCCGGTAGACCAACTTCAAAAGCAAATTCACCTGCCTCATCATAAAAGCCACAGGTTAACATTAAGGAGTTTATTCGTTTTACCTGTCTGGTAGTAAGAAAAGTGTTGTTTTTTTTGCATTTACCATGGTTAATAAACATAAAAAATGCATTTGCAAGTTGTGCGCAGCTCATTGAAATTGAACATTGATGAAAATAAAAATCTAAAACGGTATCCACATCATTGACCAAATTTTTATAGGATTTTAAAAGATTCGCAGCAGCGTAATTCCTAAATCCTGTCATTTTTTCAGATCGAGCTACTTCTTCATCATAATTTATAGAATCATCATTAGCTAAATTTTTGACATATGCTAGAAAATCCTCTTTCGGATTTTCTAAAAGCGATACTAGGATATCTGCCACAACAATAGCTCCAGGATTAATTAAGGGATTTCTAGGTATGCCATTCTCCATTTCTAATAGAGATAGGTGGTTAAAAGGATCTCCAGAAGGTTCTACGTCTACACGCTGCCAAAGTTTTTCTCCAACTAAACCTAGTGCCATAGAAAGTGTAAAAACTTTTGATATACTCTGAATTGAAAATCGTTCATCTGAATCGCCGGATGAAAAACTTTGTTGCTGAATGTTGATTAAATGAATACCGAACTTAGCCAAATCTACTTTTGCCAATTCTGGAATATAAGTGGCACATAGCCCTCTATTATCTGTCTTGGCAGCAGTAGCATTAATCCCATTAATAATACCTTGAAAGTCTACCATTAAGCTTTGTAAAATGGTAATTTGACTACGGTAGCAGATACTGCATTCTTTCGAATTTGAATTTGAATTTTACTTCCTAGTTCTGAAAAAACAATAGGTACATACCCCAAGCCAATTCCAGTGCCCATTGAAGGTGACATAGTACCCGAAGTAACGACCCCTATGGTTTTTCCATTTCCATCAACTATATCATAACCATGTCTGGGAATGCCTCGGTCATCTAATTCGAAGGCAACCAATTTTCGTTCCAAGCCATGTTTTTTTTCCTTTTCAAGTGCTTCAGAATTAACGAAATCTTTGGTAAATTTTGTAATCCAACCTAATCCTGCTTCAAAAGGAGAGGTTGTATCATCTATATCATTTCCATAAAGGCAATATCCCATTTCTAGTCGTAAAGTATCCCTTGCTGCCAATCCGATTGGTTTTATTCCAAAATCTGCTCCGGCTTCAAATACCTTGTCCCAAATTTGTTTTACATCTTCATTCTTGCAATAAATTTCAAATCCGCCAGAACCCGTATATCCTGTTGCAGAAATAATAACATGTTCAATGCCGGCAAAATCTGCTACTTCGAAATGATAGAATTTTATAGCTGATAAATCTACTGAGGTCAACGACTGCATAGCTTCAACTGCTTTAGGGCCTTGAATGGCTAATAGGGAATAGCCTTCGGATATATTTTTCATATCCGCTTTAAACTTATTATTATAGCTTGAAATATGAGCCCAATCTTTATCAATATTAGAAGCATTCACCACTAATAAATATTGTTCATCTTTAATGCGATATACAATTAAATCGTCAACGATACCACCTGTTTCATTTGGTAAGCAGCTATATTGAGCTCTACCAATGGTCAATTTAGATGCATCGTTTGAAGTTACTTTTTGAATCAAGCCTAATGCATTTGGACCAGAAATTAAAAATTCTCCCATGTGAGACACATCAAAAACACCAACACCTGTACGTACAATTTCATGTTCAGCATTGACGCCTTCATAGGATACAGGCATATTATATCCAGCAAATGGAACCATTTTGGCGCCAAGTGCTTCATGTGTTGTGGTAAGCGCAGTATTTTTCATCTTCTTTAATTTATTGACGATGCAAATTTATCGAAAATAAATAGAAGCAATATTGGGATATAGGGTATTTGGGAAAATATTCTGACCTATTCTGGCAGCTAAGATTTTAAAAGAAAGTTTTTAAGGCCTTCGTAATTTGAAATTTGGATTGATTTCTTGGTTTTACCCATCACTTTTTTAATCTGTGCAGGAATTTCTAATTTCTCGGATAGGGTTTCTTCGACAATATCTAAGAATTTAACCGGGTGGGCGGTTTCTAAGAAAATACCGTATGTATTTGGATACTGTGTTTGATATTTTTTCAATCCAAGATAGCCCACTGCACCATGCGGATCTGCGATATATCCGTTTAAACTATAAATCTCTTTTAGCGCTTCTTTTGTTTGATTATCATCAAAAGAATAGGAGGATAAATTCTTTTCTAATTCCTCGAAATTATCTTTAAATAAATGTCTAATTCTTATGAAATTACTTGGGTCACCAACATCCATAGCATTAGAAATAGTAGCCTTAGATGGTTTTGGGCTATATTCTTTTGTCGACATAAATTGTGGTACCGTATCGTTAACATTAGTTGCCGCGATAAAATGGTTCACCGGCATTCCCAAACGTTGCGCAACGAGACCAGCACAGATATTCCCAAAATTACCAGAAGGCACTGAAAAAATAATTTCCTTTCCTTTTGATTTCGCTTGTTTATAGGCGAAAAGAAAGTAAAAAAGTTGAGGCAACCATCTTGCTACATTAATTGAGTTGGCAGATGTTAGTTTCATGTGTGCTAACAAATCTTTATCCAAGAAGGCATTTTTGACCATGGCCTGACAATCATCAAATGTGCCCTCTACTTCCAATGCTTTAATATTTTGACCTAATGTGGTCAATTGTCGTTCTTGTATATCGCTAACTTTACCGCTTGGGTAGAGAATAACCACGTTAACACCTTTAACGCCAAGAAACCCGTTAGCTACTGCGCCACCAGTATCGCCTGATGTTGCAACTAAAACCGTTATTTTATTTTTTGAAGACCTAGAAAAATACCCTAAACATTGAGCCATAAATCGAGCCCCAACATCTTTAAAAGCCATTGTAGGGCCGTGAAAAAGCTCTAGAGTGCCAATATTTGGTGTAATTTCAACGATAGGAAATTCAAAATCTAATACCTCTTTCAGTATATCTTTCAGCACATTATCAGGAACTAGACCAGATACAAATTGTTGAATAGCTGTAAATGCAATTTCTTCGTTAGATAGGGATTCTATTTTTTCGAAAAAAGAACTGGGTAATGGCTTAATTTCTTCAGGGAAGTACAATCCTTTATCTGGGGCAATTCCGTTAACTACGGCTATATCAAAAGAAACTTCGGGTGCTGTATTGTTTAAACTATAGAATTTCAAGTCGAATGTATTTATCAGTTGTTAATGTAATATTTCTAAAGTTATAAAAGTTTTACGCCTTCCGTATTAACTTTAGAAACATGTATTTCGTAGGCAATGCCAATTTTATCGTAAATCGATTTCATCACATTACCGACCTTTAAAGCAGTTTCTTTTCCTTTGCTAAAAGCAAAAATGGAAGGTCCTGATCCTGAGATACCTGAACCTAAAGCACCTGCTTCTAAGGATACTTTTTTAACTTCATCAAAACCTGGTATTAAGATGGAGCGAATAGGTTCTACAATATGGTCTTCTAATGAACGGCCAATTAATGCGTAATCTTCTTTAAACAAACCTGCTACAAGTCCGCCAACATTTCCCCATTGTTTTATTCCTATTTCCATTGAAATGGTGGTCTTCAATATTTTTCTAGAATCGGAAGTTTTTATTTCAATCTGCGGATGTATAATAGTAACATACAATTCAGATGGCGCCGGTATGGTTACAATATCCAATGGATTATAACTACGTACAAGAGTGAAGCCGCCAAATAGGGCAGGAGCTACATTGTCGGCATGGGCTACATCACTGGCCAGTCGTTCCCCTTCCATGGCAAATTTCACTAATTCGGTCTTATTGAATGGATTACCTAAAAGATGATTCATAGCCCAAACAGCACCAGCAGAGCTAGCTGCACTGCTACCAATACCGCTACCAGGCTTTATTTTTTTATTGATTTCAATTTCAAATCCACCATCATAATCAGAAGCCAATAGAAAAGCATTACCAGCAACACCAGCGACATTGTTCAATGTTTCTTTCGGTAAATCTTGTCCCGAAATTTTGGTGATTTGAATTCCTTTTTTTGAAACTTTCCGAACAATCATTTCATCACCGACCGAATCTAAGGCAACCCCAAGAACATCAAAGCCACATGAAATATTTGCTACTGTTGCAGGGCAAAAAACTTTTATTTCGTTTTGATTCATGTTATAAAGTGTTTTTTGTCTTAAAAGTTTCCTATTCTAATAATATCAGCAAATATTCCCGAAGCTGTTACAGCTGCCCCAGCACCAGCTCCTTTAATAATTAAGGGTTGGTTTGGGTATCGCTCTGTATAAAAAAGTACGATGTTATCACTACCTGCTAAATTATAGAAATCATGCCCTTTTGGTATTTCTTGCAAACCAACACTTGCTTCACCTTCATCGAACTGTGCAACGTATTTCAACCTGCTATTGGCATTTTTAGCACTTGAAAATAAAGATTGAAAATGTGATTCATGTTTTACCAAAGAGGCAAAAAAATCGTTGTTATTGTTGGTGTTTAAACTTTCATCTGGTAAGAATGATTCGTTTTTAATATCGCTAATCTCCAATATGTTGCCGCTTTCCCTTGCTAAAATCAAGATTTTTCGCATAACATCAACACCACTCAAATCTATTTTTGGGTCAGGTTCAGTATAGCCTTCTTCTTGGGCCTGTTTTACAACATCATGAAAGGTGTTCTTTTCGTTGAAGTTATTAAATACAAAATTTAAGCTTCCTGATAAAACGGCTTGAATCTTTAGAATTTTATCCCCGGATGCAATTAAATGTTTAAGAGTGTCAATAATTGGCAATCCAGCACCAACATTGGTTTCAAATAAGAAAGGAGCGTTATAGGTTCTAGCTAAAGATTTTAAATGTGAATAGTTTTCATAGGCAGAGGAACAGGCAATTTTATTACAAGTTACAACAGATATGCTGTTACTTAAATATTCACGGTACGAGCTTGAGACATCCTCACTGGCGGTATTGTCGACAAAAATACTGTTCCTTAAATTTAAGGAATTGACCAATTTTAAAAATTCTGCTTTATCTGCTTTTTGTCCTTGGGATAATTTCTCTTGCCAATCATTTAAATCTATTCCTTTTTCATCAAAATGCATGGTTCTTGAATTGGATATTCCTATTACTCGGATATTCAATTTTAAGTTCTCCTTTAAGAATTTTCGTTGAGACCTAATTTGTTCCAAAAATTTAGCGCCCACATTTCCTACACCCATCACAAATAGGTTTAGTTGCTTAATGTTCTCTTCAAAAAACTCTTCATGTAAAGCGTTTAATGCCTTTTTTACATCTTTTTCATCGATGATACAAGAAATATTTCTTTCTGAAGCTCCCTGTGCAATTACTCGAATATTCACATTGTTTTTTCCAAGAGTACTGAACATTTTACCACTTAATCCTTGGTGACTTTTCATATTGTCACCAACTAAGGCTACAATAGCCAAATCCTTTTCAGGAATAACTTGTTTTATACGACCCCTTTCAATTTCATATTCAAAAGCTTCGTTAACAATACTTACCGCTTTTTCAACATCATCTGCAGAGATACCTACACAAATAGAATGTTCAGAGGAAGCTTGAGTAATAAGTACAACACTAATATCTGCTTGTGATAATACTTCGAAAAAACGTTTAGATATACCTGGTATGCCAACCATGCCAGGTCCTTCTAGAGATAACAAGGCAATATTTCCTATATGGCTTATACCTCTTACGGTTTTACCTTTTTCGTTTTTAGATTTTGTGATTAATGTCCCAGCTTCATCAGGACTAAACGTATTCTTTATTACTATCGAAATTCCTTTTGATAATACTGGTTGAATGGTGGGTGGATAAAGCACTTTTGCTCCAAAATGAGACAATTCCATAGCTTCTTCATAAGATATATGAGGTATTGCTTTGGCTTGTTTTACCATTTTCGGATTGGCAGTATACATGCCGCTCACATCGGTCCAAATTTCTAAAATTTCAGCATCAATGGCAGCTGCGTAAATTGCTGCAGTATAATCTGAACCTCCTCTGCCTAAAGTAGTAGAAACACCTTCTTCTGATGTAGCTATAAAACCAGGGCAAACGATAATCTTCTTGTGTGATGAATTAAAATAGGTTACACAATTGGCATTGGTTTTGGTGAAATTCACCACATTCTTGCCGTTTAATTTGTGCGTGATAATAAGGTCTCTACTATCTTTAAATTTAGCATCTAAATTTTCAGTAATTAGGTATTCACTGATAATATAAGATGAAAGTAATTCTCCATAACTTACAATTTTATCAGAAAGTTTAGGTGTTATTTCACCAATGAAGTATGCGCCTTCTAATAATGTTTCTAAAACATTGAACTCACTTTTCACTTTGCTAAGCACCTTGCTTTGTGCTGTAACAGGTAGTAATTCTTTAACTGTTGCAAGATGCCTTTCCTCAATAGAGGTAAGTACATTTTTATAAGATTGATCTTGTGAAGAAGCCATTGTGCCGGCTTTCAATAATAAATCAGTTACTCCACCAAGAGCAGAGACCACCAATACTATTTGGTCTTGATAGGAAGAAATTATATTTTTAATCTTAACTATATTTTCAGGTTTGGCTACAGATGAACCACCAAATTTTAGAACTTTCATGCTATTGAAATATTGACTTTTAATTTAAGAAATGGTGTAATTAAACACAGAGACGGAGAAATATCGTTATGACCCCCAAGGGGTGAACCATGTGAATGTAGTACCATTAAATTTGGTAAGTGATGTAACATCGAAATTTATGCCTGTCTTATCGCAGTCCATAATACTAATGGTTGAGCGCCAAAAGTAGTACATTTGATATCCCTATCAAATGATTCCACAATTTTTTGTGGAATCGTTACTTTTTAGTAGTAAAATAAATTAAGAATGAAATTATATAGTACAAAACAGATTTATAAAGCAGATCAGATTTCTATTAAAAAAGAAAAAATAGTTAGTGATGAATTAATGGAACGTGCTGCCTTACAGTTGTTTAATTGGATTCATTTACGTATGCAAGGTGCTCCGGTAAAAATTCATTTATTCTGTGGTATAGGAAACAATGGGGGTGATGGAATAGCACTTGCTCGCCATCTATTTGATCATGGTTATAATATTTCAGTTTATGTTATTAATTATAATGAAAAACGTTCCAAAGATTTTTTAATTAATCTCGAAAGATTAAAAACAAGAAAATGTTGGCCAAGTTTCATGAGTTCAGAAGATGAGCTTCCTGAAATAGGGAAGGATGACATTATAGTTGATGGTATTTTTGGGATAGGATTGAATAGAACGCCAGATGTTTGGGTTGCTAAAATTATTCAACATTTAAATAAGTCTGAGGCTTTTATTTTATCTATTGATATTCCGTCAGGTTTATTTACCGACCAAGGTCCAGAAAATCTGGAGGCTATTATAAAATCCAATTTTGTGCTTAGTTTTCAAACCCCTAAATTGGTTTTCTTTCTACCTCAAACGGGTCCGTTTATAGAACAATGGGAGGTGCTGGACATCGGTTTGGATCCTGAATACTTAATGGCTACTGAAACTGACTATGAGTTAATCGGAAAAAATGAAGCCTTAAGTGTTTATAAACCACGTGAAAAGTATACACACAAAGGTACTTATGGGCATGCTCTAATAATTGGAGGCAGTTATGGTAAAATGGGTGCTGTTTGTTTAACAACAAATGCAGCACTTCATGCGGGTAGTGGTTTGGTGACCGCTTATGTGCCGAAAATAGGGTATTCTATTCTTCAGACTTCTCTTCCAGAAGTAATGGTGATAACAGATTCTAACGAGGATATGCTAGAAAGCATGGAGTTTGATTTGGAGCCTACTGTTGTCGGAATCGGAGTTGGAATGGGTACAAATGATAAAACCGTTGCGGGTTTTACTGATTTTTTGAATAAGAATAATTTGCCATTGGTTCTAGACGCGGATGCTCTTAATGTTCTTTCGAAAAACAAAACGCTGTTAAAAAAGATTCCTGAAAATACCATTTTAACTCCTCACCCCAAAGAGTTGGAAAGATTGATAGGAACTTGGAAGGATGATTTTGAAAAGTTAGGAAAGGTTAAGAAATTCACTAAGAAATATAAATGTATCGTAGTAATAAAAGGGGCGCATACAATAGTTGTGCAAAATGATAAAGGCTACCTGAATACCACAGGTAATCCTGGTATGGCAACTGCTGGTTCTGGTGATGTATTGACAGGAATTATAACTGGACTGCTAGCTCAAGGTTATTCAGCATTGAATGCTGCTATATTTGGTGTTTACCTACATGGTAAAGCGGGTGATATAGCCGTAGAAAGTACTGGTTACCAATCTTTAGTTGCGTCTAGCCTTATAAAAAGTATAGGAAGTGCTTATCTCGATCTATTTAAAATACCTGAACAACCTGTAGCAGAAGAACCGAAAGAATAATAATATTTTTCAATTCTAAGTAATTAATAAAGGGATTAAGAATTAACTCTTCTTTTGACCCACTTTAGAGCATTTTCATATTCTATAAAAAACTTCATTGGCTTTTTATAAAACAATTTTTCAATCTTAAAGTTATGCATGTCTATTTCTTTAACCGAAACGATAGCAAATGCTTTAAGGTTGTCTAGTTGTTTTAAGTAGTTATAGATGGTTGGGTCAATTGCGAATGAATTTTTACGAAGACTAATAAATCCGAAATTTTTATCCCTGAAATGAATTTCTGATATACCAATTATTTGATATGCCCTTTCAAGTGTTAGGGTAGCTCCTTCATCAAAGATGGATACCATGTAATTTTCAAATACTTGAATTTTACCAACTTCTAACTCGTACTCCCGTACGATTACCTTCTTCTTTTTGGAGGATTCAATTTTCATTCTGCTCGTATTAATATAGTGTGTCTGAAGCGAAAGTAAATTGAACTTTAATTTTTTGGATAAATTATTAGTTTAAACGCGTAAATATCGTTCGTACTGCGTATGGCGGGTATTGCCTGTATTTGATTTCTTACAATTAGAAATTCATTGTAAGAAAAAGGAGCCCGACTTGGGGGCTCCTTTTCAATATAACTTATATTCTGAATAACACTATGTCTTAGGCGTTTCTTCTTCAGCTTTTTCAATTTTAATAGTCAACTCTTCACTCTTTTCGTCAAGATCGATAAATATAGTATCTCCCTCTTTAAGTTTAGAATTCACAATTTCTTCTGCTAAAGCATCTTCGATATATTTCTGTATAGCTCTTTTAAGTGGCCTAGCACCGTATTGCTTATCGAAACCTTTCTCTGCGATATAATCTTTTGCTTTGTCTGAAAGATTTAAATGATAACCTATATCTTCTATTCTTCTAAACAATTTTGCAAGTTCAATATCAATAATTTGGTGAATATGTTCTCTTTCTAGAGCATTGAAAACAATTACGTCATCAATTCTATTCAAAAATTCAGGAGCAAATGCTTTTTTAAGTGCATTTTCAATAACTCCTTTTTGATGCGAATCTTCTTGAGATTTTTTGGCTGCTGTTCCAAAACCAACACCTTGGCCAAAGTCTTTCAATTGTCTAGCGCCAATATTCGATGTCATAATAATAATCGTATTTCTAAAATCGATTTTACGACCAAGACTATCTGTTAAATAACCATCGTCCAATACTTGTAAAAGCATATTGAACACATCTGGATGCGCTTTTTCAACTTCATCTAATAAGATTACTGAATATGGCTTTCTTCTAACCTTTTCAGTCAATTGACCACCTTCTTCGTAACCTACGTACCCCGGAGGTGCCCCAACCAATCTAGAAATGGCAAATTTCTCCATGTACTCACTCATATCTATACGAATAAGAGCATCTTCTGAATCAAAAAGTTCTTTAGCTAAAACTTTAGCCAACTGAGTTTTACCAACTCCTGTTTGTCCTAAAAATATAAATGAACCAATGGGCTTGTTTGGGTCTTTTAGTCCAGCTCTATTTCGTTGTATAGCTTTAGAAACTTTTGCAACGGCTTCGTCTTGACCTATAACGTTAGACTTAATAAGATCAGGTAAGCCAGCTAATTTGTTACTCTCAGTTTGAGCAATTCTGTTAACAGGTATGCCGCTCATCATAGAAACAACATCGGCGACATTATCCTCACTAACTGTTTCTTTATTCAGTTTGCTGTCATCTTCCCAACGCTCCTGAGCAATGGCCAGTTCTTTCTCTAAACTTTTTTCATCGTCGCGTAATTTTGCGGCCTCTTCATACTTTTGCTTTTTGACTACGCTATTTTTTAGCTCACGAACATCTTCCAATTTCTTTTCTAATTCAAGAATTTGTTTCGGAACGTCCATATTTACAATGTGTACACGAGATCCTGATTCATCTAAAGCATCAATGGCCTTGTCAGGTAAAAAACGATCTGTCATATACCTGCTAGTCAATTTCACGCAGGCTACAATTGCCTCGTCAGTATAAGTTACATTATGATGGTCTTCATATTTACCTTTTATATTATGTAAAATTTCAATAGTCTCATCAATAGTTGTCGGTTCAACGATTACTTTTTGAAAACGTCGTTCTAATGCACCATCTTTTTCGATATACTGTCTATACTCATCTAAGGTAGTTGCACCAATACATTGAATTTCACCTCTTGCCAATGCTGGTTTAAACATGTTTGAAGCATCTAAGCTTCCAGTTGCACCACCTGCACCAACTATAGTATGAATTTCATCGATGAACAAAATAACATCGTCATTTTTTTCAAGTTCATTCATAACCGCTTTCATGCGTTCTTCAAATTGGCCACGATATTTAGTGCCCGCAACTAAGGAAGCCAAATCAAGGGTTACAACACGTTTGTTATAAAGAATTCTTGAAACTTTTTTATTGATTATGCGTAGTGCAAGCCCTTCAGCTATGGCACTTTTGCCAACTCCGGGTTCACCTATCAATAACGGGTTGTTCTTTTTTCTTCGACTTAAAATCTGAGAAACTCGCTCAATTTCTTTCTCACGACCAACAACGGGATCTAATTTATTTTCTTCTGCCATTTGGGTAAGATCTCTTCCGAAATTATCCAGCACGGGAGTTTTAGATTTCTTAGTTCCTTTTTGGCCTGAAGTAGCGCCAAAGGTACTTTCCTTTCCTTCAGATGTATCATCAGAATCACTTGGAAAAGATTCGGCAGTTGGGCCATCTACCATATCGTCGTCACTTGTTATCATAAATTTGAACTGTTCTTTTACGCCGTCATAATCTACTTTCAACTTATGTAAAAGTTTTGTAGTAGGGTCGTTTTCGTTTCTTAGAATACAAAGTAAAAGGTGAGCTGTATTTATCGAAGAACTCTGAAAAAGTTTAGCTTCTAAAAAGGTTGTTTTTAGTGCACGTTCAGCTTGTCTTGTTAAATGTAAGTTCTTTTTGTCCTTTTGAACACCGTTAGCGTTTGGATTCGAAGGGCTGAGTATTTCAACCTTTCTTCGTAAGTGCTCAAGATCTACTTCTAAAGCATCTAAAATGCTAATAGCCTTCCCGTTTCCATCTCTAAGGAGCCCTAACATTAGGTGCTCAGTACCGATAAAATCGTGACCAAGTCGCAATGCTTCCTCCTTGCTATATGCAATTACATCCTTTACTCTTGGGGAAAAATTATCATCCATATACTGTTATTATCTACTATAAAATTACTAAATCTCATCCAATCAATGGCAAATACCATACCTATAATCGTTAAAGTTATTGTAAAACCTACAAAATTTGAGTCTCATCACATGAAAATGAGCATATATCTTTAAAATTAACATTTCAAAGTCAACTGTTAATAAAAATTCATATTATTAAATCCACTTATACTATAAACGCCTAGGATTTAAGTATATTGGCATGCTTTTTTACTAATTAAAAAACAGAAGATTTTAAATGGCTGACGGTGAAAAATTAATACCTATTAATATTGAAGATGAAATGAAATCTGCCTACATCGATTATTCGATGTCGGTCATTGTGTCACGAGCTCTGCCAGATGTCAGAGATGGTTTAAAACCAGTGCACAGAAGGGTTCTTTTTGGAATGCATGAATTAGGGGTTAGAAGTAATAGCTCACATAAAAAATCTGCCCGTATTGTCGGGGAGGTACTTGGTAAGTATCACCCACATGGTGATACCTCTGTTTATGATGCAATGGTACGTATGGCTCAAGAATGGAGTCTTCGTTATATGCTTGTAGACGGTCAAGGTAACTTTGGGTCTATAGATGGTGATAGTCCTGCAGCTATGCGTTATACGGAGGCCCGTATGCGTAAGATTGCAGATGATATGCTTATCGATATAGAGAAGGAGACGGTAGATTATCAATTGAATTTTGATGATTCGTTGAAAGAGCCTACCGTACTTCCTACAAGGGTACCAAATCTATTGGTAAATGGAGCTTCTGGAATTGCTGTAGGTATGGCGACCAACATGCCTCCCCATAATTTAGCAGAAGTTATTGATGGTACAGTTGCTTATATCGATAATAATGACATTACGATTGATGAGCTAATAACGCATATAAAAGCTCCTGATTTTCCAACGGGTGGTATTATTTATGGTTATGATGGTGTAAAGGAGGCCTTTCATACAGGTAGAGGACGTGTAATGATGCGCGCTAAAGCAACTTTTGAAGAGGTGCAGGGTAGAGAGTGCATTATAGTTCATGAGATTCCTTATCAAGTGAATAAGGCGGACATGATTAAGAAAACCGCCGACCTTGTCAATGATAAGAAAATTGAAGGTATTTCTAATATTAGGGACGAGTCTGACCGTAATGGTATGCGAATCGTTTACATCTTAAAAAGAGATGCAATACCTAACATTGTACTAAATATGCTGTATAAATATACGGCATTACAAACATCTTTTAGTGTCAATAATATAGCCCTGGTAAACGGAAGGCCACGATTGTTGAACGTAAAGGAAATGATTCATTATTTTGTTGAGCATCGCCATGAGGTTGTCGTTAGGCGTACTGAATTTGAATTGAAAAAGGCTGAAGATCGTGCTCATATTTTAGAGGGATTGATTATTGCTTCAGACAATATTGATGAGGTTATAGCAATTATTAGAGCTTCAAATAATGCAGATGAAGCTCGAGCAAACTTAATTGAACGCTTTAAACTAAGCGAAATTCAAGCCAAGGCAATTGTAGAGATGCGATTACGTCAACTTACTGGTCTTGAGCAAGATAAGCTTAGAACGGAATATGATGAGATAATGCTTCTGATTACCGACTTAAAAGATATTCTTGATAAAAAGGAACGCAGAATGCAGATCATTAAAGATGAGTTGCAAGAGATAAAGGATAAGTATGGTGATGAGAGAAGGTCTGAGATAAATCTTGCTGGCGGAGACCTTAGCATGGAAGATATGATACCTGATGAGCAAGTGGTTATTACTATTTCTCACGCGGGTTATATTAAAAGAACTCCATTATCAGAATATAAAACTCAACATAGAGGAGGAGTAGGTCAAAAAGCATCTTCAACAAGAAATGAAGATTTCTTAGAGCATCTTTTTGTAGGTACTAACCACCAATATATGTTGTTCTTTACGCAAAAAGGAAAATGTTTCTGGATGCGGGTTTTCGAAATACCAGAGGGTAGTAGAACTTCAAAAGGAAGAGCTATTCAAAACCTTATAAATATTGAACAAGATGATAGTGTGAAAGCTTTTATCTGTACTCAAGATTTAAAAGATGAGGAATATGTAAACGGTCACTTTGTTATCATGGCGACTAAAAAAGGTGTGGTCAAGAAAACATCTTTAGAGCAATATTCCAGACCGCGTCAAAATGGTATTAATGCAATTACTGTTCGTGATGGTGATGAGTTATTAGAAGCTAAATTGACAACAGGAACAAGTGAGATATTTTTAGGTCTTAAATCAGGTAAGGCAATACGCTTTGAAGAAAGTAAGACCAGGCCTATGGGTCGTAATGCATCTGGTGTACGTGGTATTACCTTAGCTAATGATGAAGATGAAGTAATCGGTATGGTTTCTGTTCATAATTTTGAAGATGAAATTTTAGTGGTTTCTGAAAAAGGATATGGTAAACGTTCAAGTATTGAAGATTATAGGGTAACTAATAGAGGAGGCAAGGGTGTTAAGACAATAAGCGTAACAGATAAAACTGGTGGTCTTGTTGCTATTAAAAACGTTACCGATTCAGATGACTTGATGATCATTAATAAATCTGGAATTGCAATTCGTATGAGCGTAGAAGATTTACGTGTAATGGGTAGAGCAACACAAGGTGTTAGATTGATAAACATTAAAGGAAATGATTCAATAGCCGCTGTTGCCAAGGTAATGAAAGATGAAGATGATTTGGAGGAACCTGAAATACTTGATATTGAGGTAGATACTGAAAACGGCACGGAGATTGATACTAATGAGCCAGATGATTCAGAAGAATAAACATCTAAATTTTAAACACTAATAATTAATATATTAAAAATGAAAAATAGGTTATTACTTGTAGCTGCATTGACATTTACAATGGTCGGTTTTGCACAAAAGAATGAAATAAAAGATGCTGAAAAAGCATTGAAAGATGGCGATACAGCAGCAGCTCAAACAGCTATAGAGGCAGCTTCTGGTACTATTGGTGCTGCAGACGAAAAAATACAGACGCAGTATTATTTTACTAAAGGTAAAATTTACAGTGATTTGGCTAAAAAAGGAAATAATGATGCATTTGAGAAATCTGCAACATCCTTTAAGAAAGTTATTGAGATTGAAGAAAAATCTGGTAAGCAAAAATATACTGGTGAAACTAAACAGTACATGGCTTCTTTAACTGCGGATCTAGTAAACTCTGCGGTTAGCGATAATGGAAATAATAAATTTAAGGAAGCAGCTGAGAAGTTGTACATGAGCTATACGCTTAGTCCTAGAGATACTTCTTATTTGTATTATGCAGCGGGTAGCGCTGTTAATGGCGGTCATTATGAAATGGCATTAGATTACTATAACGAACTACAAGAAGTTGGATATGATGGTGGAGGTGTTGTGTATAAGGCTACCAATGCAGCTACAGGTGAAGTAGAGGAGATGGATAAGTTTCAACGTGATCTTATGATTAAATCTGGAGGCTATACAGATCCTATAGATGAGAAGACTCCATCTAAAACAGCAGAAATTGTTAAAAATACAGCCTTAATTTATACTCAATTAGGCCAGGACGAGAAAGCTTTAGAAGCATACCAAGCAGCTAGAAAAAATGATCCTGAAGATGTAAATCTTATCCTAAATGAGGCAAATCTATACTTCAATCAAGGAAATAAAGATAAGTTTAAGGAATTAATGGCTGAAGCTATCGCATTGGCTCCTGATAATGCTGACCTTCATTACAATGTAGGGGTAATAAGTATGGAGCAAAATAATTATGAAGATGCTAGAAAATCATATAAGAAGGCCATCGAAATTGATCCAAAGTATACAAATGCTTATTTAAACCTTTCAACTACCTATGTAAACGAAGGTAATGAATTGATTGATGATATGAATTCTTTAGGTAACTCAAGAGCTGATATTGCTAAGTATGACGAATTAAAAAAGAAAAAGGATGATTTCTTTAGGCAAGGTGCAGATGTTTTGGAAGAAGCTTTAAAAAATAATCCTAAAAGTGAAAATATTATGATCCAGCTTAAGAATATTTACGGAGCTATGGGCGATAATGAAAACTTTTTAAAAATGAAGAAGATGTTAGGTGAATAATCTAATCTCTTTATTTAATTTAAAAGGCCCTTTTCAGGGCCTTTTTTTATATGATTTTTTTAATGACCCTAAGTTGATGGGTATATGTTCTAAGGTCGTTATTAAATATGCCTGCATGGTCTAATCGGTCAACCCTAACTTTACCATTTACATGAATAACGTAGTTGTTGCCCATTATTATTCCTACATGGTCTATTTCACCGCTAGCGTTGTCAAAAAACGCTAAATCACCTGCTTCACTTTCTTCTACAAAACTTAGTGCTACGCCTTGGGTAGATTGTTTGTCAGCAGTGCGTAATAAATTATAGCCATTTATTTTATAAACCATTTGAGTAAAGCCGGCACTGTCAATTCCAAAAGGAGATCTTCCTCCTTTTATTTCTGGAGAATTAAGGTAAAGTAATGAAGTCTCAACGAGTTTAACTTTCGGTTGTAATCCTTTAATCACATTTCCATCAAAACTGGCATGAAGTGATGGGGTTTCTGGTATGCTTGATCCAAGAAGTATTGGTGTTAAACTTTGATTTCTATCTTCTACGAAAGTAATAAGGTCAGCAACAAATTTAGAATCCTTGTTTTGTTGTAAGGCTATAAACTCCTCTTCTGGTATAAATGCCAATTGGCTGTTCATAATCCAACCTTCACATTTATCAAATATTGTTTTTATTCGAGACCAGTTTTTTCGCGACTCTAAAATTTTAAAATGTTCACCGAACAAAAGTTGGGTAATCATTTCCGAAACTTCATCGGGATTGCTCCTTACTGGAATTATACTTAAGTGACAAATACCGTATTGCATGTAGGTTTTCTATGCTCTTAGACTCTTTCAATAATTATTGCTGAAGCGCCACCGCCACCATTGCAAATTGCAGCAGCACCTAATCTAGCATTATTTTGTTCCAAAACGTTCATTAAAGTTATAAGTATTCGAGCACCTGAACATCCTAATGGATGACCTAAAGAAACCGCACCGCCGTTAACATTAACATTGCTATCATTTAAACCTAATAATTTCATATTAGCAAGACCAACAACAGAAAATGCTTCATTAAATTCAAAGAATTCAATCTCTTCAATTGATATATTAGATTTGGCTAAAGCCTTTGGAAGGGCTTTTGCTGGGGCAGTAGTAAACCATTCTGGTTCATGAGCTGCATCTGCATAACCTTTAATGACAGCTAATGGTTTTAAATTTAGTTCGTTGGCTTTTTCTCTACTCATTAAAACCAATGCAGCAGCTCCATCATTAATAGTTGAGGCATTTGCAGCCGTAACAGTACCATCTTTTGAAAACGCTGGTCTTAAATTCGGAATTTTATCAATGAATACATTGGTGAACTCCTCATCTTTAGCTATTATTTTAGGCTCTCCACGTCTTTGTGGTACGGCAACTGGAATTACCTCATTGTCGAATTTTCCAGCTTCCCATGCTTTAGATGATCTTGTGTAAGATTGAACCGCATATGCATCTTGATCTTCTCTACTAAAATCATATTTAGCAGCACAAGCATCAGCACAAACACCCATAGCATTCTCATCATATGCGTCTACCAAACCATCTTTCTGCATGCCATCGATTAAAGTTGATGGCCCAAATTTGGTGCCTGTTCTCATTTGAACATAATGAGGTATAAGGCTCATGTTTTCCATGCCGCCAGCGACTACAATATCTGCATCGCCTAACGCTATTGCTTGGGCGCCTTGCATTACTGCTTTCATACCAGATGCACATACCTTATTAATTGTTGTGCAGGGCACTGTATTTGGAATACCAGCGAATATGGCAGCTTGTCTTGCAGGAGCTTGACCTGTGCCTGCTTGAACAACATTGCCCATTAGAACTTCATTTACTAAGGCGGGGTCTAAATTTATTCTCTTTAATGCGCCTTCAATAGCGATAGCGCCCAATTTGGGAGCAGGCATTGTAGACAAACCGCCCATAAAGCTTCCGATAGGTGTTCTTACAGCTGAAACAATTACAACCTCTTTCATGTTTTAATTATTTTGATTTGACGAAATTACTAAATTCTATAGCAACCAAAGGGATATCATTTCATTTACTAGTTATCAGTTTATTATTTTCTATTTTTGATGAACATAATAATTTTTTCTTTTGGATAATCTCTATAAAAAGCAATCGCTAATTTTTAAGTATATACTATATATAGCGGCCGTTGCTTTTATAGTTTTTTTCTTGCCTAAGGGAGGTAAATTTAAATATGAATTTCAAAAAGGGAAGCCTTGGCAGTTTGAAAATCTATATGCGCCCTTCGATTTCTCGATTAAAAAGACTGATTCTGAAATAACAAAAGAAAAGCAGTCTATTGAAAGTGCCCAGCTTCCTTATTATAATTACGACGAAAAGATAGTTCAAGGTATTCGTGAGAAATTAGAAAAAGAATTTGATGATAAATGGAATAATACTGGATTAAGAAATAATCAAAAAAATCGGCTAGAGAACTCTTCAAAGGCAATTTTAGATTCAATCTACAGTAAAGGAATATTACAAAATAACGGAAAACAAGTACAGCGAAATTTTATCTACCTCGTTAAGGATAATGAAGCAAGGAAAGTTAGGGTTTCGGAGTTTTATAGAGTCAATGAGATTAATGACTTGGTGGCTCGAGTTTTAGAAGATAATAATCTATCAACCTTTACAAATGAAACGCAATCGCTCTTTTTTGATTTGATTGCTCCGAATGTAAGCTTCGATAATAATTTGACTCAAAAAGCAAGAGACGAAGCTTTGTCAAAATTATCATACACTAGAGGCACTGTTGATCAAGGCAGATTAATTATAGCAAAAGGTGAAGTTGTTGAGGCAGAAAATTTAAAGGTTTTAGAATCATTAAAGGCTGAATATGAGTCAGAATTATGGACCGCAAATAATTACTACTACATTTTAATTGGGTATACAGTATTGGTTGCACTCGTACTAATAATGCTTTTCTTATTTCTTAAAAAATATAGAAAAACGGTTTACGACAATAATGTAAAAGTGACCTTCATATTTTTCAATATACTATTGATGGTGTTTATAACCACAATGGTTATTAAGTATAATGATCAATTGGTCTTCGTAGTGCCATTGTGTATTCTACCATTAATCTTAAAAACTTTTTTTGATGCTAGATTAGGTCTTTTTGTGCACGTACTAGCGGTTTTGATTTTAGGTTTTGTCGTTCCTAATAGTTTTGAATATATTTTTCTTCAGATTATTACGGGTATAGTTACTATTCTAACAGTATCTGAACTTTATAAGAGAGCTAATTTATTTGTTAGTGTAGGTCAGATAACGTTGATTTATATTATTGGTTATTTGGCTTTCCATACTATTCATGAAGGTGACTTAAGTGATATTGAGTGGTACACTTTAGGTCTTTTTCTATTAAATGGTATGATAACGCTGTTCGTACAGCCATTAATCTATATTTATGAAAAGGTATTCGGACTTGTTTCTGATGTATCCTTGTTAGAGCTTTCAGATACTAATTCTAAGCTGTTGAAAGAACTTTCGAATAAAGCTCCAGGTACATTTCATCATTCTTTACAAGTGGCAAATTTAGCCGAAGCTGCAGCAAACGAGATTGGAGCAAATGCTATGTTGGTTAGGGTAGGGGCTTTGTATCATGATATTGGTAAAATGAACGATCCTACCTTCTTTACCGAGAATCAGATAACGAATGTGAATCCGCATGATGAATTAAGCCCTAGAGATAGTGCTAGAATTATAATTGACCATGTAATCAAAGGAATAGAAATCGCTAGAAAAAACAATATTCCTGATAGAATTATTGATTTCATTCGTTCGCATCATGGTACAACATTAGTTTATTACTTCTATAAAAAGCAAAAAGATTTAGAGGGTGAGTTGAACGAAGAAGATTTTAGATACCCAGGGCCATTACCATTTTCCAGAGAAACTGCAATTTTGATGATGGCAGATTCGGTAGAAGCAGCATCTAAAAGTTTAAAAGACCCAACATTTTTGATAATTGATGAATTCGTTGATAAGATAATTTCAGGTCAAATGAAAGCAAATCAATTTTTGAATGCAGATATAACTTTTAAGGAAATAGAAACAATCAAGAAAATATTCAAACAAAAGCTAATAAACATTTATCATTTGCGTGTGGAATATCCTGAGTAACAGTGGTCTAAATTTTTATTTAAAAAAAGATAAAAAATAGTTGTGTAAAACGAGTTATACTTATACATTTGCATCCGCTATTGAGAGCGAAAGTTCATTGAAGAATTACTGGAGAGGTGCCTGAGTGGCCGAAAGGAGCGGTTTGCTAAATCGTCGTACCCTAACAAGGGTACCCAGGGTTCGAATCCCTGTCTCTCCGCAACGATATGTTGAGAGACATAATTTAGATAACCATCTCGGGGTGTAGCGTAGCCCGGTTATCGCGCCGCGTTTGGGACGCGGAGGTCGCAGGTTCGAATCCTGCCACCCCGACCAATAAAAATCCAATCACGAAAGTGGTTGGATTTTTTGTTTTTAATACTTTTTCTGAATTGAACTAGGTTTTACTTTTAATACTTGCTACCTAATTCAAAAGGGTATAAAAACTTGAAATATAGATTGGTCATAGCCACTAAAAAATTCCCATATATATAAACCTTTGTGAAAATATTTCTAACTCCAAGTTGTTAAAAATCTGGTTTACTATTTTGTATTACTCTCGTGCATAGAATATTACATATATCATTGGTTTCTATTTTGTAATTGGTTCCAATTAATATATTTAGCTTATTATTAAGTTGTATTTAATTTTACAATAAAATAGTAACTTTAAAGTATATGAACTTATATACTACCATACTATTAGAGTTTTTACTTATATCTTCAAGTATACTTTTCTTGTTTAAGTATAGAACTAAACTTGGTTTAGCTCCACTTTACATTCTTTTGGGTTCTGTACAATATTTACAAGCCCTTTCAGGTTCCATGGTTAGTTTTAAAATATTTGAAGAATATCCTATCTACCCTGGTTCTGTAATTATCTTTAGCGCTGTATTATTTGCTATATTATTAATATATATAAAAGAAGGTGTTGCTAGTGCTAGAACGCTTATTATTGGCATTATTATTTCAAATGCTATTTTATCGGCGTTGTTTGGTATTACTTATGTTCAAGAGCATGCTACTCAAATCATTAGTCTTGAAGATCCATCGTCTATTTTTCAAATAAATTATAAATACTTTATTACAGGTACTATAATATTATTTATAGATTTTTTTTTACTGGTAATTATATATCAGTTTTTAATTTCAAAACTTAATAAATTATATTTTTTTTTAATTCTATTTATTTCATTATGTTTTGTATTACTTTTTGATTCACTTGCCTTTAATATACTTCTCAAGTACGGTACACCAATTTTCACAACTTCATTAATTGGTCATATAATAGGTAAATCGTTTTCAGCTGTTATATTTTCTTTGATACTTTATATTTATTTAAAGTTTATAGATAAAGAGGAAGATAATGCTGGTTTTATTGCTGCTCAAAACAGAGAGATTTTTTCAATACTCACCTACAGAAAAAAGTACTTTAATCTTAAGGAAGAGAAACAAAAAGTAGAGAAAAAATTTATTTCACAAATTGAATCTACGTTAAATCAAATTTCTGATGGTTTTGTGTCATTAGATAATGATTGGTGCTATACCTATGTAAATAAGAAAGCAGGTGAGTTTTTAGGTCGGTCTCCTGAAAGTTTAATTGGTAAGTATATTTGGACTGAATTCCCAAAAGGTGTTGATTTACCTTTTTATCATGCCTACCATAAGGCCGTTAAAACTCAACAGACGCAATACTTAACAGAGTATTATGAGGCTTTTGATAAATGGATTGAAAATAGAATTTATCCTACCCCTGATGGCTTATCTATTTATTTTACAGATTTTACTGAACGCAAAACAGCGGAAATCGCTTTAAAAGAAAGCGAAAAGTATCTTGATAACATTATAGATAATATTGGTGATCCCGTATTTGTAAAAGATAGCGAAAGTCAATTATTACTAGTAAATGATGCTTTTTGCAAAATTTTTAATGTTACAAGAAAAGATGTAATCGGTAAAACGTTAGCAGAAAACGTACCACCTGAAGAAAGAGAGAGTTTTCTACGAATAGATAAACAAGTTATTTTAACAGGCGTTGAAAACGTGAATGAAGAAACTTTAAGCCTAATTGGAAAAGAAACGCAAATAATTTCAACAAAAAAAACACGATTTGTAGATAGCAATGGCACTAAATTTTTAATTGGAGTTATAAGAGATATTACAGAACGTAAAAAAGCAGAGATTGAATTAGAAAAACATAGAAATAACTTAGAAGGGTTAGTTGAGCTCAGAACTAATGAATTAGAAAAAGAAAAAATAAAAGCGCAATCTGCCGATTTAATGAAGTCTGCGTTTTTAGCAACCATGTCACATGAATTAAGAACACCTATGAATTCTATTATTGGTTTTACAGGTATTCTACTAAATGAATTAGCTGGTCCTATAAATGATGAGCAAAAAAGGCAATTAGGTATGGTTAAAAACAGTGGGCAACATTTATTGGGCTTAATTAATGATGTTTTAGATATTTCTAAAATTGAAGCTGGCAAATTAAAAGTATCACTAGACCATTTTAATTATCTAACAACGTTAGAGAAAACAATCGATTTTTTATTGCCACAAGCATCTAAAAAAGAACTTCAAATACTTTTAGAAATTTCTGTACTGAATATAACTTTAAATAGTGATGAGCGAAGAGTAGAACAGGTTTTACTCAATTTGCTTTCAAATGCTATTAAGTTTTCTAACCAAGGTGCAATTACAGTTAAAGTAGATATTGTTGATGGGTTAGTTGTAACACAAGTAATTGACCAAGGCATTGGCATAAGTAAAAAAGACCTACATAAGTTATTTGAACCATTTATTCAATTAGAACATGGATTGAATAGAAGTCATGAAGGTACAGGGCTAGGGTTGGCAATTTGTAAAAGTTTAATAGAAAAATTAGGAGGTACCATAAACGTACAGAGTAAAAAAGGAGTGGGAAGTAATTTTACATTTACATTGCCTTTAGATAGTGCTATTAAGAATTAATAAATGAGAATTCGAACAAAACTTCAAATTGCCTTTATTACTACAGCTAGTATCGTTGCAGTAAGTATATTGAGTGTCTCTTACTTTTCTATGCTAACACATTTTGAGCAACAAGAAGGAAAACGACTCAAATTGAATGTGGTTCAAACGGCAAAAGCTATTGATTATTTTATGTTTAATAGAGTAGCAGACTTTAATGTTTTAAGCAATAACCCCTTATTTAGTACAAGTTCTAATGATATTATTTCTGATTATTTATTAAGAGTTGTAAATCAATATCCATTTTATGAAGACCTCTTTTTTGTAAATAAAAATGGAATCATCCTTTCTTCATCAAACAAGGAATTAATTGGAGCAAATATGTTACAATTAGAGCCAGATATAGAAGATGAATTCAATAAAACAATAAGCGGAGGACCTAACGATGTGTTTATTTCAGATGTATCTAATATTTCGCAAAAAGAAATTGAGGAAAACGCTGTTTTAGATCTCGAATTATTGAGTGATGTAATAGACTTAAATGAAAATGTAGTTGGCGTATTAGTAGGTTCCATCAATATTCAAATCCTAAGTGAATTGATTTTTGAAATTGATGACAAAATATTTGATAATGAAAATACATATTTAGTAAACGACAAGGGTATTGTACTAATATCTGGAAATAAGGAGGTCGAAATTTTACAGCAACATCCTGATTTATTTCTAAAAGAGTTACAACAGAAAATTGAAAACGGCGAAAACGGCTTTTACATATATAAAAATACAATAGACATAAAAATTATCTCAGGCTATGCAGATCTTTCAGAATATGGCGCTGAACGGGTTGGTAATTGGTCCTTGCTGTCAACAACGCCATATAATAAGGTAATGCAGCCAATTTATAACATGATTTATAAGGCCTTCTTTATTTTTCTATTTATAATTTTAGCCCTATTCGTATTACTAATTATTTTTTCTGGCACATTCTCGAAACCAATAGTTGAGCTAGAGAAAGCGGTATCTGATTTTGGTATTAGTGGCAAACCATTAAATTTAAAGAGTACTAATAAAGACGAAATAGGAAGCCTATACGAGTCATTTAATATAATGACAGAAAACTTGTATGAGTTATCAAAGAAAAGAGACAGCGCTGAACATAAATTAATTTTAGCCAAAGTAAAAGCAGAAGAGAGTGAAAATCATTTAAGAACAATTTTAGAAACTGAACCAGAATGTATAAAACAACTGGATGCAAAGGGGGAATTGATTTACATGAATCCTGCGGGTTTAGCAATGATAGAAGCCGATAATCTAGATATGGTAAAAGGCCAATCTATGATAGGCCTTATAACCCGTAACCACCAACGAGCTTTTAAGAAGCTTACAAATGAAGTTTTTAATGGTAATTCTGGACAACTTAAATTTGAAATAAAAGGACTTAAGGGCACCACCAGATGGCTTGAAACACTTGCTGTGCCATTTAAAGATGCAGAAGGAAACATTATTTCATTACTCGGGGTTACAAGAGATATAACAGAACATAAAAAAGCGGAAGAAACTATTAAGGAAAGCGAAGAAAGATTTGCTGCCATATTTAAAGCAGCACCTGGGTCAATTATATTAACGTCCTTATCAGATGAGAAAATCGTTGAGGTTAATGATAATTTTTCAATAATAACAGGTTATAGTCGCGAAGAAGCAATAGGAGAGACAATAAAAGATTTAAATATGTGGACAAACCCTGCATCAAGGGTGCGTTTTTTAGAATCGATAGAGAAAAATGGATTTGTACATGATTTAGAAGCAGATGTAAATCACAAATCTGGCATTATCTTAAATGGGTTAGTCTCAGCTCAAGTAATCACTATATCAGAAAAAAAATACCTGCTTGGTGTTTTCAATGATATAACTGAGCGAAAGAAAATAGAGGAAGAAATTAGGTCGGCACATCAACGACTAACTACGCATTTAAACAATTCTCCACTAGCCATAATTGAATGGGATAAAAATTTCATCATCCGCAATTGGTCGGTTCAAGCAAAAAATATATTCGGTTGGGAAGCATCTGAAGCGGTAGGAAAACATTTTAATGACCTGAATTTGATTTATGAAGAAGATGGTGCGATAACTGCAATTATTGCTGAAGATTTAATGCTTGGTAAGGTAAAAAGTAATAGAAATATTAACCGCAATTACACCAAAAGTAAAAAAGTGATTTATTGTGAATGGTATAATTCTGTTTTACAATCGGCAGATGCTGAAATAGAAACAATTTTTTCATTAGTACAAGATGTAACGGATCGTAAAAACGCAGAGATTGAATTAGCAAAACATAGAAATAACTTAGAAAGGTTGGTTGAGCTCAGAACAAATCAATTCGAAAAAGAAAAAATAAAAGCACAATCTGCCGATTTAATGAAGTCTGCATTTTTAGCAACCATGTCACATGAATTAAGAACACCTATGAACTCTATTATTGGTTTTACAGGTATTCTATTAAAAGAATTAGCTGGGCCTTTAAATAATGAGCAAAGAAGGCAATTAGGCATGGTTAAAAACAGTGGACAACATTTATTGGGCTTAATTAATGATGTTTTAGATATTTCTAAAATTGAAGCTGGCAAATTAAAAGTTTCTATTTATTATTTTAATTATTTAACAACGTTAGAAAAAACAATTGATTTCTTATTACCGCAAGCAGCTAAAAAAGAACTTCAAATACGTTCAGAAATTTCTGAACTTAATATAATTTTAAATAGTGATGAGCGAAGAGTAGAACAAGTATTACTCAATTTGCTCTCAAATGCTATTAAGTTTTCTAACCATGGTACAATTACAATAAAAGTAGATATTGTTGATGGGTTAGTCGTAACACAAGTAATCGACCAAGGCATTGGTATGAGTAAAAAGGATCTTAATAAATTATTTATGCCATTTATTCAACTCGATGGAGGGTTAAGTAGAACTCATGAAGGTACAGGGCTAGGTTTAGCAATTTGTAAAAGTTTAATAGAAAAATTAGGAGGTACAATACAAGTACAAAGTAAAGTAGGTAAAGGAAGCAATTTCACTTTTACATTACCACTAGAATATGTTAATCAAGTGTAATACATTAAAGGTGTAATGCAAAATTGTTTAGCCAAGTTTAGTATATTTAAGAAATAACATTCTGACAGTAAAATATTTATGAAAAAAACTATATTAATTATTGAAGATAACGAACAAAATATGTACATGTTATCTTATCTGTTAGAGCAAAGTAATTATACTATTATTAAGGCATATAATGGATTAGATGGCTTGAAGTTGGCACATGAAAACCATCCAGAAATTATTTTAATAGATATTCAATTGCCAGATATGGATGGTTATGAAATATGCAATAAATTAAGTCATAATGGGCTGCCTAAAAGTACCGTAATTATTGCGGTAACTTCTTACGCTATGGGTGGTGATAAAGAAAAAGCAATAGAAGCAGGTGCAGATGGCTATTTAGAGAAACCAATAAACCCAGACACTTTTGTAAAGCAAATGGAAAGTATTGTAAATGGAAAATAAGGCATGAATAGGAAGACTATTTTAATAGTAGACGATACTTATGAAAACCTTTACTTGTTAAGAGTTATTCTTGAAGAAGTTGGTTTTGAGGTTATTGAAGCCAAGGATGGAAGTGAAGGGCTTAAAAAACTATATGAAAATAGCGCTGTAGACCTTATTATTTCTGATATATTAATGCCTATAATGGATGGGTATTTATTTTGTCAAGCCTGCAAAAAAGAAAAATTATTTCAAAATATCCCATTCGTTTTTTATACATCGACCTACACTGAAAAATTAGATGAAGATTTTGCTTTAACACTGGGTGCAGCAAAATTTTTAAGAAAACCTATAGATCATGATGAAGTACTTTTTACGGTAAACGAAATTATTGGTTCCGTAAAATCTCAAGGAAAATCTCAAGCAGAAAACACTAAAAGTAAACCTATTTCTGATGGAGAGGTTTTAAGACTTTATAGCGAACGACTTATTCATAAATTAGAGCAAAAGAGCTTAGATCTAGGCATTGAAGTTATAGAACGTAAAAAGGCGGAGAAATTATTAATTCATAAAAATGAAATTTTAGATTTAATTGCAGTAAACACTCCATTAAACAAGATTTTCGACCAATTACTTTTAAATTATGAAGCTATACATCCAAGGTGTTTTGGCGCCATAAGTGTACTTAATGAAGATGGTATACACCTAAATTTAGCGGCTGCACCATCATTGCCAAAACCATATAATTTAGCGATGAAAGAAATTGCTATTGGTAAAAGTGTTGGCTCTTGTGGTACTGCAGCATATACAAAAAAACCCATTATTGTTTCAGATATTGAAAACGATAAGCGATGGGTGAATTGGAAAGATATTGCATTACAGCACAATTTAATGTCGTGTTGGTCCTTACCTATTCTATCAAAGGATAATGTTGTTTTAGGCACCTTTGCAATATATAGCGAAACAATAAATACACCTTCTTTAGAAGAAATTCGTGAGCTTAATTTTACAGTGAGTTTAGCAACTATCGCATTAGAAAAAACAAAAATAGTTGCCGAAATTAAAAAGAAAGATGAATCTTATAAAGCATTAGTCGACCAGGCAAGTGATGCTATTATGACGTATTCTTTAGATGGCACAATACATAATTATAATAAGGCCTCTTATACCAATTTAGGATATACCAAAAAAGAGTTTTCAAAATTCAAAATACAAGATTTTCTAGTTGGTGAAATAGTTATTAATCCAGACAATCTTAAAAAATTACTTAAAGGTCATGCTATAGTTTTTTTAAGAAAATTTGAATGCAAAGACAATTCTTTAATTGATGTAGAAATCTCTGCCAAACTTCAAAAAGATAATAAAATTTTAGGGATAGCACGCGATGTTACAGAACGTAATAAAGCAGAAATAGAGTTGAAACTTGCACAAGAATTTACAGACAAGCTTATTATGTCGATGCAAGAAGGATTATTGATTATCAATCTAGAAGGTAAAATTAGAATGGTTAATGATTCTACCTGTAGCATGCTTGGCTATTCTAAAGAAGAGCTTATAGGACTTAATCTTCCTTATCCATTTGCTAAAAAGGAAGATTTTGAGGAAATGTCAAAGACTAAAGATAGACTTGCAAGGGGAGAAGCACCATTTTTTAAATTTGAGTTTATTAGAAAAAGTGGTGAAAAGTTCTGGGCTTCATTTTTAGCAGGGAATATTAAAAATGATAAAGGAGAGGTTATTGCGATGTTTGGGACTATTAAAGATATTTCTGAAGAAGAAAAAGCGAAAAATTTACTAATAGAAAACGCAGCTAAATCTAATCAAAAGAAAAATGTAATATTAGAATTATCTGCTCTTGTTGGTAGTGATTATAAAGCTGCTTTAAGAAAAATAACCATGCTCTCAGCGAAGACATTAAATGTTGCGCGCGTTGGGGTGTGGGTATTCAACCAAAATAAAAATGAAATTGAATGTGAAAAATTATTTGATGTAAAAACTCAAAATTTTGAAAGTGGAGCAATACTTAGTGAAATTCAAAATCCAAAATATTTTGAGGCAATATTTAAAAACAAAATAATAAGCATTAATGATGCTTTAACAGATTCAGTCACAGAAAGCTTTACCGAAAAATATCTTTTGCCTATTGGCATTTCTTCTATGATGGACGTCATTATTCAAGTGTCAAATGATTTATATGGTGTTTTGTGTTTTGAACATGTTGGGCCCAAACGAATTTGGAATAGAGATGAAGAAGAGTTCGCAACCTCTATTGCTAATTTAGTGTCTTTAATGGTAGAGAGTACAGAACGTAAAGTGGCAGAGTCAGAAGCTTTTATGGCCAATGAGCAACTTACTATAGCGAATAAAGAACTTAATGTATTAAGAAAGCAATTAGAACAAGAAAATGTATACCTGCGTAACGAGTTAGATTTAGTTTTTAATTACGAAGAAATGGTGTACGGTAGCGCGGTGTTTAGCGATGTATTGACTGAGGTTGAAAAAGTTGCGCCAACTACAGCTACGGTATTATTATTAGGCGAATCAGGTACAGGTAAAGAACTATTAGCTAGAGCTGTTCATAATACGAGTTTGCGAAATAATAAACCATTAATTAAGGTGAATTGTTCGGCGATTCCACGAGAGCTTATAGAAAGTGAATTGTTTGGACATAAAAAAGGATCATTTACAGGGGCATTTAATGACAAAATAGGAAAATTTGAATTAGCGGATGGTGGCACCCTGTTTTTAGATGAAATAGGAGAGTTACCTTTAGATATGCAACCTAAACTATTACGTTTTTTACAAGAAGGAGAAATTGAAGTGGTTGGAGGTACAGAAATAAAAAAATTAGATGTAAGAGTAATAGCTGCAACAAACAAGAATCTTAAAAAAGAAATTGAAAAGAAGCAATTTAGAGAAGACTTATATTTTCGTCTTAATGTTTTTCCAATAGAGGTACCGCCCTTAAGAAAGCGAATAGATGATATTCCTTTATTGGTAGAGCATTTCGTAGATAAGTTTAATAAAGCCTATGGCAAAAGCATAAAATTCATAACCGATGAGGCGATGAGTAAATTGAAAGGCTATAATTGGCCAGGTAATATTAGAGAACTTGAGAATTTAATAGAACGAGCTGCAATTTTAGCTAATAATGATACATTAGTAATTCCGGGTTTTGAATCTACAAATCAAAACACAAAATCAATTAACCATAAAAATTTATCATTAAATGCTATTCAACGTGATCATATTATTCAAGTCTTAGAGAAATGTGATTGGAAAATTAGCGGGGTTAATGGAGCTTCTTCTATGCTTGAATTAAAACCTAGTACACTACGCGACAAAATGGCCAAATTAGGTATTAAAAAATTATAGCACATGCACGGTATACCGTGCATGTGAGAATTTACATCACAAAAATAACGGTATACCGTTATTTTTGTGATGTATGAAATTTCGTTTTAAATCTGTAAACGTCACATATACAGGTACTTGTAATTTTTAATTATGCCGTAATTTAATCTGGCATAGCTATTGGCTTATGTTTTTCAAAGGAAGTATAATGGAAAACATAATTACATATGAACATGCAACTTTATGGACGGATACTAATGGAATCCTTTTTTGTAAGATAAATAATTTAGATGCTCACAATAAATTAGATTTTAAAAGTGCACAACTTTACTTAGAGGCAATCATAAAATTAACGAACGGAGTGCCAATGCCTTTTCTTATAGATTTAAGAGATACTAAAGGTACCTTCTCAATTGCTGCTGCACAGTTATTATCAAAAAAATTTAATACCCTGCCACTTGTAGTTTCCACAGCATATGTAGTGAATTCTCTCTCTATAAATTTGTTGATTCAATCATATAAAAGAATATATGATACCAAGATACCTTTTGAAATATTTAAGGATATGACATCGGCTAAAAATTATTGTCTAAAATATATGAATTAATGTATGAAAGCATTAAAGCACTTTTGGTTGGATAAAACTAATGAGATAGTAGAGAGTAGTAAGAGTATTCTTAATACAAATTCTATATATACGATTACAGATTCAAAAGGTATCATCGAATATGCCAATGATAATTTTTGTAAAATTTTAGATTGTAATGTTAATACCATAATTGGTGAGAGACATGAATTAATGAATTCAGAATTTCAATCAATAGAGGAAAATGAAAATTTATGGAGTACCCTTAAAGAGGGAGAAGAATGGCGTGGAGTTTTAACGGATAAATTAAAAAACGGAGAATCGATTAGTTTAAAAACCACAATTTTTCCAATAAAATATGGGAATCAAAATAAATTCAAATTTCTAAGTATTTATGAAGACATATCTAAATGTATGACATTAAATCAAAAAATTGATAAGGATGAAGCCCTGTACAAATTTATTTATAAGTCCATTAAAATAGGAATCATTATAGTTACCGACGATAATGGATCTATTATAAAATGGAACGAAGGGGCTGAAAAAGCTTTTGGTTATTCTGAATTTGAAATTCTTGGTCAACATTTTTCAGTTTTAATGATTGAAAAACATAAAAACTCAAAAATTTCAGATCTTTTAGGATTATTGAAACGATATAAAACAGTTAAAAAAAGTGAGGTTCTTGAATTAAAATGTTTAAATAAACAAGGAGAGGAGTTTTCAGTTGAATTAATCGTTAATAAATGGGATATAGAAGGTAAGAGGTATACTATCTTAAAGATGTTAGATATAACCAAACGTGTTACATTTCAAAATAAATTAAAACAGAAAACCAAAGAATTAGAATTGTTTTTCTATCGTTCTGCACATGATCTAAATGCTCCATTCTCTTCAGCGCAAGGTTTAATTAATCTTATAAAAGAGGAGGAGTCTATTGAAAAAATACAGATTTTAATAGAAATGCTCGAGAAAACTATAAACCATGCAAAAGTATTTTCAGATGGTCTTTCAAATGCTTCTCTAATTTCTAAGTTATCTAATGAGCTTAAAATTATAGACTTTCCTACACTAGTTGATGACGTTTTGAAAATGCTTAAAAGGGAAAGCAAATTTGAAAACATAAAGTTCAATGTTGATATTGAAAACTGCCATAGTTTTAAGTCTAACCCTGATTTACTTTTAGTAGTATTTAAAAATTTAATACAAAATGCGATAAAATATTCCTATGTACAATCAGAATGTCATGCCCCATTTATAGATATAAAAGTAACATCATCAGATAATGAGGTAGTGATACTTATTGGTGATAATGGAAAAGGTATTGCTAAAAAAGAGCTAAATAAAATATTCAAATTATACTATAGAACTGAGGCGGAACATTGCCTAGGAACAAACGGGTTAGGGTTGTATATAGTTAAAAACATAGTAGAAAGTTTAAATGGAAAAATTAAAGTTGAAAGTGAAATTAATAAAGGAGCTTGTTTTGTAATTAAAATTCCTAGAACTATTTAAAAAAAAATATTACTGATGAAAATAAATTATATGTTAATCGATGACAGAGAAATTGATCTGTTTATCAATCAAAAAATCATAGAGAAATTCTCAACAGAGTCTAATTTTAAAACATTCACTAAGGCAAAATTAGCGCTTGAATATTTAGACTCTTTAGATAATCAAGCGAGTTTAGAATCAATGTTTTTTCCTGATATAATTTTGTTAGATATTAATATGCCTGAAATGAATGGGTTTCAATTTCTAAATAAATTTAGCGAACTAAATAGTGAGAAATTGAATACAATAAAAATCTACATGTTATCATCTACAACTAATTTAAAAGATATAATTGATGCTGAACAACATAGTGCATGCTCTGGTTTTATAGATAAGCCACTATCAGTTCGTAGAATTCAGCAAATAACACAAGAATTTGTGTTAGACTAATAATCTTTTTATAACCAAACACGATTCTATTCTAGATATTATTCCCCCACTCTAGGGTAGAGTCGTGTTTGTTATTTCCTTTTATAATCTACCTGAAAATAAAAAACAGAAACAAAAATGGTATATATATGATTACCAAAATTTACCATTAAAGAATATTGCGATTGAGAAATAGCCGAGATTCCCCCGATTTATTTTTAAAAACTGCTAATCATTTGATTAGCAGTTTTTTTTGATATTAAAACAACTTGTTTTTAGATTAAAATCATTTACACAAGAAACAAATCTTTGAACTAAGTGCTCAATAAATAACTTCTGAAATTATTATATCTTTTCGGTATTGACACCTAAAAAATAATGGAATCTAGTGAAGTACTGAATCCAGCCATTAAGAAGAGAAATAATTCATAATTTTCTTTTATTACAATTCGGTATCAATGATTTTCAAATTTCTCTTTTCTTTTTCTTAGCTGTCTCTCTAAATCATTTATAGTTTCTGCCGCAGACTTTTCAAAATTGTCAGTATTAGATTTAGCAAATATTCTTGGGCCTGGGGCACTTAGTTCTATTTCACAGATTTTATCGTTACCGTCGTGGGCGTTTCCTAATTTAATAGAGACATCACCCCTAATTATAAATGGGTATTTGTTTGCTAATTTCTTAAGGTTTTGAGTTATTATTTCACTCAACCATTCACTCGTTTGCATATGTAGATATTGAATATGTACAGTCATAGTTTCTTAAGTTTTAATTAATGTTCAATGCTATTACCTTAATCATTGTCTTGTATTTTTTGAATTACTTTTTTTAATTTTTCACTAACTGTGTAGGCTACGGAAATCAGTTTTTCATTGTCAACAGCTTGCATAGAAGCAGCAGGGTCTACTGCCGTAACTTCTATAATACCTTTTTCTTTTTCTTGAACAATTACATTACAAGGTAGCATTGTACCAATTTTATCCTCCTCTTGTAAAGCATTATAGGCTAATGAAGGATTACAAGCGCCTAAGATTTTGTAGTTATAAAAGTCAACATTAAGCTTATTTTTAAGTGTCGCTTTCATATCAATATCGGTCAGAACTCCAAACCCTTCAGATTTTAAAGCCTCTGTGGTTCTTACTATCGCATCTTTAAAAGTTAGATTCTTAAGTTTCGTTGAAAAATAGTAAGCCATAATATGTCCTATTTAAGATTAATATTTGTTTATCTTGAATTTCCTTGATGTTTCAGAGTTTTCTATGATCCATTTATTCAATTTGTCTACATCTTTCTTTTTACATAATTGTGTACCTTCTGTCATAGTTGCTGCTGTACCACAAGCAACGCCATATGAAGCCATATCACTTATAGATTTTTCTTGTGCTAGAGCTAGAACCATACCAGCCACCATACTATCGCCTGCACCGATAGTGCTTTTTTGAAATACAATAGGTGCCTTTATATAATTAACTTCATTATTTGAAACAATCATTGCGCCTTGTGGGCCCATCGAAATTACCAGTATCTCACAGGGGTTATTCTTTAGAAAATTTTTGGCGACAGATTCAAGTTCAACATATGATATTTCATTAATTCCGCAGAGTGTAGCTAACTCACCTAGATTAGGTTTTAATAAGTAGACTCCTTCATTAGCTCCCTTTATCAAGGCTTCACCTGAGGTATCCAAAATATATTTTGCTTTGTTTTTTTTAGCAATTTTAGAGACTTTCGCAAAAAAATCGACAGGCATTCCTGGGCATAGGCTTCCACTAACCACTAAGAAATCATTTTCAGATAGAACAGTATCCAATTGCATTAAAGCACTTTTCCATTCACTTTCCTCAACTATAGGCCCTGGCATTCCAAAACGATATTGCTCGTTGTTTTTAGTATCGGTTACCGCAAGATTCTCACGTACCCACCCTGAAATAGGGATGACCTGTTGCACAATATTTAATGCTGTTAATTGGTTTTGAAGATGAGTTCCTGTCGGCCCTCCCGCCATATACATACAAAGAGAAGTGCCGCCTAATTCTTGAATTACCCGCGAAACATTAATTCCGCCACCACCAGGTTCATATACTGGTATATTACACCTTAATTTACTGTTTGGTCGTATACCATCAACCGAGGTGCTTTTATCAATAGCTGGGTTTACAGTAAGTGTTATAATTTTGTTCATGGTGTTATAATTCATGATTTATATCAAATATAATTTGATGAATTAATAGTTGCTATGACCAATGTCATTGGTGTTAATCATGTTCTCAAATACCTTAGTTTAAAATTAATCTATATGAAAGGTGTATTGAAAATAGGAAGGGTTTCAGGGATAAAAATTGAAGTTCACTGGACATTTACATTACTACTCATTTGGGTTGCCTTTTTAGAAATACAGAAGGGTAGTGACCTTAATCGAATTCTTCTTAATGAAGCGCTTATTTTAGTCTTGTTCGTTTGTGTAATTCTTCATGAATTAGGGCATGCCCTGACTGCTAAAAAGTTTGGTGTAAAGACGAAGAATATTTTGTTATTACCGATTGGGGGAGTAGCGACTTTAGAAAAAATGCCAGAAAAACCGGCACAAGAATTATGGATAGCATTAGCAGGTCCGGCAGTGAATGTAGTTATAGCCATTCTACTTCTTTTGGTTGTGCCTGTACGAAGTTATTTTAATTTCGATTCCATAGTCTTAGAGGAAATGCTTTATGAGCCAACACTTCAAAACTTTTTGTTTTATCTTTTTATTGCAAATGTGATGTTAGTGGTTTTCAATTTAATACCCGCTTTTCCAATGGATGGAGGCCGCGTACTTCGTGCGCTTTTGTCTTTTAAACTTGGTCGTGTTTCTGCTACTAATATTGCAGCAAGTATTGGTCAAGGCTTAGCCATTATATTTTTTGTTCTCGGACTATTTTTTAATCCTTTTTTAATTTTAATTGCTCTTTTTATATTTCTTGGAGCCTATGGTGAGAATCAAATGGTGAAGCAAGGAGATTTACTAGAAGGTCATGTAGTGAAAGAGGCTACACTTACCAATATTACCAGATTGCGACCTAGCAATAACCTACAGGAGGTTATAGATATTCTGCTAGCAGGAACTGAGAAAGATTTTGTTGTTATCGAAAACGAGAAAATTTTAGGTATTCTAACGCAAAAAGATATTATAAAACATGCAAAGACGCCTTCTGTATTGGTTGGTGATATTATGCAGAGAAAATTTAAGACCGTTGATGTGACGACGGAAATCATGAAAGTATTACAGAGTATAAGAAAAGAAGAGAGTGATTTTTATCCAGTTGTTGAAAACGGACAGCTTGTGGGTGCTATTGATACAACAAATATCAGCGAATTTATTCTTTTAAAAACTGCTAGTAAATAATATGTCAAACGTTGTGTAATCAGAATCTTAGTTTAAAAAAGGAACTTGATGAATTGGAAGTGGATTTATATCTTAACTGTAATCTACTGAAAAACCGTTCATCAGCTCAAATTCTGCAGGAGACATAGATTTTTTTAAGGAATGGTTGGTTTCCAATGCCTCAATTGTAGATTCATAGCCTAATTGAAATATTGCATCTATGTTTTTCACTGAAAACAAACCAAAATTCTCTAATCCTTTAGGGCTTATGAGCAGATTACAATCCATAAATTTGGATAGCGATTCATTAGCAATTTTAATATGATAAGCTCGCTCTAGAATAGTATATGCATGTTTAAGGTCCTCTATTTTAACTTTCTCGAAAGGGTTTACATAAACGCCAACAATTTGGTCGCAATACATTTTAATTAAGTCTACGGGGAAAGTGTTTAATGTGCCACCATCTATATAATAACCATCTTTTATTTGAACAGGCGCAAAAAATCCAGGAACTGCTGCAGAAGCCAGCACTGGTTTAATCAGTTGTCCTTCATAAAATATTTTTAGGGTACCATCTAGTAGGTTGGTAGCTGTTATATAAAGTGGTGTCTTAAGCGCCGCAAAATTATCTTCTGGCAAGTACTCTTTCAGAAGGTCATAAAACTTAGAGGTATCTATAATGCCTGGTTTATTTCTAGCGTATTTATTTACAGAAAACAAGTCTACCGTTTTGAAGAAGTCTAGCATCTTTTCACACGTGCATCCTCCGGCATATAATGCACCCACAACAGCACCCGCGCTAGTTCCTGCTATATACGATGGGTAAATCTGATATTCTTCAAGGGCCTTGATAGCACCTATATGGGCCACACCACGCATTCCGCCACCAGAAAGAACTAATCCTGTTTTCATTTAAATCGCTTTTCTGCCTTAATTTGAAAGTGGTTAAAATCGTTTATTTCAAAATTTATTAGAGTAATTCTAATGTATAATTACACTCTTATATTAGAGGAAATTAAAGATTAAATTGCTGCTAATCTCGATTTCTCGACCTACGTTTACTGCGAATAAAATTTAATATTTTGGTTGAAATGAAAGTAATGAACAAGCTTTTTAAGGTATCGTTTTGAGTGAAATTTGTTCCTATGCTATTACGAAATAACCGGGGAACCAAATCTACCCTTGCGTTTTGAATATTAAGCTTTAGACTTTCTTGATTAATCTCACGTTGAAGCTCTAATATTTTCAAGCGTTTATCTATTTCTTCAAAAGATGTGTAACTTTTTACCATAATCAGACGAAATAATATTTAGATAATTTTTTAAGTACTGGTACGTTCAATTTTTCTCTAAAAAGATAGAGTAGTATTGTAACCAATAAATAAAAGCTAGCAACAACTATAAAACCGATAAAATAGCTGTTGAATACGTCAGATATGCCTAGGCAGGCTGCAAATGATAAGAATAGTAAAGCGAAAATTGAGCTTGTGCCTATCACTATAAACTTTAAAATGCCTGTAGCATGTTTCGATAAAATCTTAAAGATTTTAAGCCTATAGTATTCGTCGCTATGTTCTATATATGACCTCATTTCGGTTTTCAGCCCTATGAGGTCATTTTTTAATTCTTCAAAAGCCATACTGACTATTTTTGTAGTTGTGCGTTTTTCGCTTTAAGGTCTTCTAATTTTCGCTCTAATTTATCAATGATATCATCTGCCTTGTAGCTCATAGTAGAAATTGCCTCATCTAATTTTCTGTCAAATGCATCTTTCTTTTCGTTTGCTGTTTTGGTAAGCTCATCTTTTGCATGTGATACACGTTCCGCTAAATCGTGACTAGTATCTTCTACTTTTCTTTTGATTTTATGACGGGTTTCAATCCCTTTGTCCGGCGCATAGAGTATTCCTATTCCAGCTCCTATTGCAGCCCCTGTTAAAAGCGCTAATAATACATTTCCGCTATCGTTTTGCATAATATTGATTTTTAAGTTATTATGAAATTTATATTTGAACCTAAATTTAAATGCTTTTAAAGGTTTTGGAAATGACTTTCATCATACACTATAACTTATATTATTTGTAATTTTTTATATTAATAGGAAATTATGTGAAAAAGTTAGGGGAAATAAGACTTATGAAGGTGCATTTAAGATAGTAAGTCGAACACTTGTTTCGCAATCTCCAATTCCTCATTAGTTGGAATCACCAAAATTTTAATCTTAGAATCTATAGAGTTCACTTCTCGAAAAGTCGATGATCTTAAATCATTTTTAGCATCATCTAAATGAATATTAAAATAGTCCATATCCTTGCAAACTAGTTGGCGCATAAGACTTGAGTTTTCACCGATACCCGCTGTGAAAATGATTGCATCTACTCCGTTCATAGCTGCGATATACGCACCAATATATTTTTTAATACGGTAAGCGTTCATTTCCAAAGCTAAAATACAGCTGGCATTCCCTTTACTAGCTTCGCTTTCAATATCACGTAAATCATTAAAACCGGTAAGAGCAAGCATGCCACTCTCTTTGTTCAAGAGTTCATTTACTTCGCCTAAACTATAGCCTAACGTATTCACCATATAAAAAATAATAGCGTGGTCAATATCACCACTTCGTGTACCCATTACAAGTCCGTTTGATGGAGCAAAACCCATGCTGTGGTCTATGCTTTTTCCATCTTTAATTGCAGTTATGCTGCATCCATTTCCTAAATGAATAGAGATGAGCTTGGTGTTTTTTTTGTCTAAAAACGCATTAGCTTTTTCAGATACATATTTGTGACTGGTACCATGAAATCCATACGCCTGAATTCCCTTATTATATAATTCATTAGGTATGGCATATTTTTTAGCTTTAACAGGTATCGTGCCATGAAAGGCGGTGTCAAAAACAACAAATTGCTTTGCCGTATCAAAGATTTCTTCGGCCATAAGTATTCCTTCCAAATTGGCAGGGTTATGCAACGGTGCTAGAGGTGAAAGCGTTTTAATTTTGTTTTTAACCTCTTCATTTATTAAAGTGGTCTTTGTATAAGTACTACCACCATGTACCACTCGATGCCCAATAGCCTCAATATCATCTGTACTTTTAAGAACTCCCTTTTCATTATCGAGTAAAAGATCTGTAATTCTTTCTAGACCAGTTTTGTGATTATGGATTTCGCAGATTCTTTCAATTTTGTAGTCTTGAGATTTAAATGTTAAAATAGCCTCTTTACTACCAATACGTTCTATCATGCCAAGACAAATAACTTGAGTCGAAGGCATTTCTAAAAGTTGATATTTTATGGAAGAACTACCAGAATTGATAATTAATATATTCATGAAAGAGTAATTTTAAAAACCTTGTGCTTGAATTGCGGTTATAATTACGGTGTTGAAAATATCATCAACGGTACAGCCACGACTTAAGTCATTTACTGGTTTGTTAAGGCCTTGTAACATTGGTCCGATTGCCAAAGCTCCTGTTTCTCTTTGAACAGCTTTATAGGTATTATTTCCTGTATTTAAATCTGGAAATATAAAAACACTTGCTTGCCCTGCTACTTCAGAATCGGGCAATTTACTTAGCCCCACTTTAGCATCAACCGCAGCATCGTATTGAATAGGCCCTTCAACTTTAAGGTCAGGTCTTTTCTCCTTTATGATTTCGGTAGCCTTTCGTACTCTGTCTACATCTTCACCCACACCAGAGGCACCAGAGGAATAAGAAAGCATGGCTATTTTTGGTTCAATGCCAAAAGCAGCACTTGTAGCAGCCGAAGAAATAGCTATTTCAGATAATTGTTCTGCTGTTGGGTTAGGATTGATTGCACAATCTCCAAAAACGGTAACCCTGTTTGGTAAACACATAAAGAAAATAGAAGAAACAATAGAAACATCTGGCCTAGTTTTTATGAATTGTAACGCAGGACGAATAGTATGTTGTGTAGTATGTACGGCTCCTGAAACCATTCCATCGGCATGGCCTTTATACACCATCATAGTGCCATAATAAGATACATCTTCCATTAAATCTTTGGCCATAGCCAAATTCACATTCTTATGCTTTCGTAATTCATACAACGTAGTAGCATATTCAACAAAATGGGCGGATGTTGTAGGGTCAATGATATTGATTCTATTGAGGTCTAAATCGATATCTAATTCTGCGATTTTAGCTTTAATCTGTTCTCTATTTCCTAGTAGGGTTATGGATACAGCATCAGCATCGATAAGCTTTTTAGTGGCTAAAAGAATTCGCTCATCCAACCCTTCAGGTAATACAATATGTTTCTTAGTAGATTTAGCTTTTTGAAGTAAATTATATTGAAACATTCTTGGGGTAATTCCTTTTGCTTTAAATGTGATTAACCGTTCAGCCAATTCTTTTGTTGGAATATATTTTTCAAATTCCTGAATTGAGATAATTATTTTCTCAGTGTTATCTGCATAAATACGTGGTCTAATCGTACCAATTTTATTGGTCACCGAATAAGTTCCTCCAACTACCGTAAGAATTGGAATAATATCTGAAAGACCTTCTATTAATTTAATAATAGACTCTTCTGGAATAAGACCACCAGTTAGAACAATACCAGAAAGACTGGGGTAATTGGTAGAAATGTTGGCTTGTAAGGCGCCTAAAATTATATCTGCCCGATCACCTGGTGTAATCACTAAACTATCTTTTTTTAAGTGGGTTAGGTAATTACGTAACTGCATAGCACCGACACTAAAGCCCCCCACTTGATTATTTATATAGTTTTCACCAAACAGAATTTTAGCATCTAACTCTTGGGCAATTTCCTTTACTGTTGGGCTACCTAATATGTTGTTGATAGGAATGGTGCCGACCAACACATTGTTAGGTAGTTTTTCCTTGAGTCCATTTGTTACAACGTCTAAATTTTCTGGCTGTACCTTATTTGCTATAATTAGTAAAACTTCAACGCCCTTCTCCATAAATGAATCATAGGCCATGTAAAGGTTGCCTAAAAGTTCTTCTAAGGTCTTGTTTTTTCCGCTTGCCAGAATAATTGCAGGTATACCTAAATTTTTAGCTATAAGTACGTTAATGTCCCACTCTATGATTGCACCTTCTCCAGAGAAATCTGTGCCTTCTACTAGTACAAAATCGAAACGATTTTCAATGGTTTTATATTTATGAATGATATGGCCAACGATTTCATCGTCTTTGTCCTTGTTTTTCAATTGTACCACTTGACTACGCGTATAAGCATAGGCTTCATCAGGTTTCATGTCTACATTGAAGTAGCTCAAAATCGTATCAATATGATTATCTGTTTTCCCGTTAGAAACGTCATCTATAATAGGTCTAAAATAACCTACTTTGGCTGTTTTGCCTAGTAGAAGTTGCATGAGGCCCAAGGAAACAATTGATTTTCCACTATTGGGCTCAGTGGTGACAATATAAATAGCTTTACTCACGTGTTTAAAGTTATTGGTGTTTGATGAATAAATAGGATTTATTAGTGTTAAGACTTAATGTAGTCTTATTCAATCACGAAGATTTAAAGTTCGCGAAAATTTGGAAGTAACAGGAATTTAAACATATAATAATAAAAATTGGGGATGTTGTAATGGAGCTTAAGCCATTGTATAATATATAGTTGGTTTATTTATTTGGGTCAATTTGTATTTAATTTAATTCACATTTTTCTTCCCCTTTTTCTCTAACTTTCTAAAATATCCTCTTGTCAGAAAATTGTGTTTTAAAGCTTCCATGTTCTCATTGAAACGAGCCGTTCCTTCTTCTATATTTTGCATTGTCCGCTCTAATTGCAAGACCAAAGCGGTATCCTTAGAGACGTATTTGACGAAACCATCCTCATTATTTAAGCCATGTATTACGCTATTCAACTCCTTAGACATTTGTTCAAGTTCAATGCTGGTTTTTTCTAAATTACCAATGGTATGTCTCATTTGTTTTGCAGATACGGTATCTGTCAATAATACGCCTGCTGTGCTTTCATCCAAATTTATACTTGAAATCATTGTATTTAATTCGGCTATTGTAGTATTCGCAGTATGGCTGGTATATTTAAGATTGGTAATGGTTTGTTTTAAGTCTGCTGCCATTATGGTATCATTCAATAACTTTCCTAATGTGCCTTTTCCTTTAGTTAATGATTGAGTGACTTTTAATAAGTCTGCAGTCAGCAATGCGGCATTTTCATTGGTGACATTAAGGGTGCTTATCATGTCTTGGGTTGCTATTTTACTCACTGACTGTAGTTCGTCTCCTTCTTGAATTAAAGGAGAAGCCCCAGCACCAGGTACAATATTAATAAGCATACTACCTACAAGGCCATCTGATCCAATCATTGCGACAGCATCTTTTTTAATATGCTTTTGCATATCTTCATTAATATTCATGTAAACCCAAATGGTGGTATCGTTAATCATTTCGATTTTATTGACAGTACCTACATTAATACCTGAAAAACGTACATTATTTCCGTTTTGTAGTCCGTTTGCATTTTTAAAAACTGCAGTGATACCAAATGTACCGCCGAACATATTTTGCCTATTACCAATGAGGTAGGCGGCAAATAAAAGTAAGGCAGTGCCTAGTATAACGAATATTCCTAATTTCAAATTTTCTATTGACGTCTTTGCCATGGTGTTATTTTTTAAAAAATGCTTCTACTTTAGGATCTATCGATGCCGATAGTTGTGCATAAGAACCTTCAGCATAATTGATACCGTCTACCAACAATATCATACGTTCAGAAATTACTCTTGCGCAGTCTACATCATGTGTTATTATTATAGAAGAAGTACCATATTTTTTTTGGATACTTCTCATTAATTCTATTATTTCCTTAGCGGTAATAGGGTCTAATCCGCTAGTGGGTTCATCGTATAATATAATCTTAGGTTTTAGTATTAATGTTCTTGCTAAAGCAACTCTTCTTTTCATTCCTCCCGATAATTCGGTTGGCATCAAATCCATCGTGTGGC
This sequence comes from Maribacter arcticus, assembly GCF_900167935.1. Classification (GTDB taxonomy): domain Bacteria; phylum Bacteroidota; class Bacteroidia; order Flavobacteriales; family Flavobacteriaceae; genus Maribacter; species Maribacter arcticus. The sequence continues at coordinate 196,242 of NZ_FUYL01000006.1, forward strand.
CAAGTCCTACATTTTCTAAAGCTTCTAATACTAAGGTGCTTGTATCTGATAAATTTCCTAGTTTCTTTTGGTGTCTTCGCAAAGGAAACTCTAAATTCTCTCTCACAGTCATGGAATCATAGAGTGCACTACCCTGAAAAAGAAACCCAATGTCAGAACGTAATTCATCAAGTGTTTGACGGTCTAAGGTTGAAATTTCTTTGCCCATTACTTCTATATAACCACTATCTGGCCATACAAGGCCAACCAAGCACTTTATCATTACAGATTTTCCAGAGCCAGATTTACCCATGACAACTACATTTTCACCTTCATAAAGATCCATGTTAAAACCGTTCAGTACATGGTTGTTCCCAAAGCTTTTACAAACATTTTTAATTCGTATTACTGCTTTTCTGTTCCTTTCGCTTTCCACGTTCTGAATGTTATTAGTTGCTATTGAATTCGTTTTATCCATTTATTTATAGTTCATAAAAAATATCTGTAACAAAAACAGCTATAAAATCAACGATAAATAGAAAGAGCGATGCCATTACTACAGCCGTATTCGCTGCAATACCTACACCTGCTGTACCTTTTGTACTATTGTATCCTTTATAGCAACCCACCAAACCGATTACAAAACCAAAAAAGAATGACTTTATAGTTGCGGGTATTAGATCTCCCCAATTTAAAGCATCGAAAACGGTATTAAAATATAACTGAAATGATACGTCACCTTTTATATTTTCAACTAAGGCTGATCCATATAGGGCAATCAAATCTCCAAAAACAACAAGTAATGGTAACATTAAGGTTGTTGCCAAAATTCGTGTAACGACTAAGTATTTAAACGGATTGGTTCCTGATACTTCCATGGCATCAATTTGTTCGGTAACACGCATAGAACCTAATTCGGCACCAATGCCAGAAGCGATGCGACCAGCACAGATAAGAGCTGTTATAACAGGGCCAATTTCTCTTACAATAGAGATTCCTACCATATTTGGCATCCACGATACAGCACCGAACTCGATTAAAGTAGGTCTTGATTGCAAAGTTAAAACTAAACCAATAATGAATCCTGTCAAGCCTACAAGAAAAAGAGACCGCACTCCCATTTGGTAGCACTGTCGCAAAAGCTCCCGAAACTCAAAAGGAAGGGAGAATACTTCTTTGAAAAAGCGGCCTGCAAAATAAGATAAATCCCCAATTTGAATAAAGAATTGCTTTATGCTTTTGGTCATTTTTGATTTTACCAGGGTGATTTGAGACGTATCTGACATAATCAAATATAGATAGGGTAGAACTAGTTAAAAATGACATTGCTCATATATATAGTATGAGCAATGTCATTTTTAACATAAATAGTTTAATCTACTTTCGATTAAGATTTTAATGAAGATTATCATATGCAAGAAAAGCTTAATAAGGATGCCAACCCTATGTTTCTAAGGGAAGAACGTGCTTTTCTTGATGGTCCAAGAAGTAGATTTGAAGAGCTGTGGTTTACGATTAAGGTTCAGTATCAGTTTATTAGAGCATTTAGAAAGCTACACTTTATAGGACCGTGCGTCACTGTTTTTGGATCGGCAAGGTTTAATAGTGACAATGTATATTATAAACAGGCAGAAGAAGTTGGTAAAGCATTATCTGAAATGGGATTTGCCGTTATGACCGGGGGTGGTCCTGGTATTATGGAAGCAGCCAACAAAGGAGCTTATCTTAACAATGGATACTCTATTGGTTGTAATATTATTCTTCCACACGAACAAGAACCAAATCCGTACTTACATAAATGGATTAATATTCCATACTTCTTTGTACGCAAATTTCTGTTATTGAAGTATTCTTTTGCTTTTGTTGTCTTGCCTGGGGGAATAGGAACGTTAGATGAGCTTTTTGAGGCTGTAACTTTAATTCAGACCAAAATGATTCACAATTTTCCTGTAGTTATTTTTGGTAAAGAATTTCATAAAGAATTATATCATCATATTAAAATAATGGCGGATAATGAAAGCATTTCAAAAGAAGATATGGATTTAATGTTTTTAACTGACTCTGTAGAAGAAATGAAAGCGCATCTTAAAGAACATGCAGTCAAAAGATTCGGACTCATTAAAAAACCTATGAGGACAAGATGGTGGTTTGGAGAAACCCAACCTAAATAGAAAATAATATATTGGTTTTGCCTAAAAATAATAAGTTATCATAATGAGATTCAGATATATAAATTTATTATACCTAATTTTTTCTTTGATTTTTTTCATCTCTTGTCTTTCTAAAAAGCAACCGAATTTAGAATCGGTGCAAATAGATAGTTCCGAAATTTCAAAGGTGTACAAGAAGAAAATAAAGGAACCAAGTCGTGTACAGGTTTTACAGAATATTAGAGTAGGAAAATATTTTGAATTTATGGATTCTTTAGTGAGCAAGTACGATTCGCTTGTGCCGTACTCTTTATCTGAGCACCTATTGGTTCGAAATAACCCGTGGATTATAGATACATTGGCAAGTACTGATTATTACAGAATGATGGCCCGTGACTCATTTGTTTATGATCAAAAGCAAATGATTGTTCTTCCAAAAGGAAGCCAATTAAATATTCCAGATTCTCTTAGTGCTTGTAAGTTACTAGACAACTTTTTTAACACCGAAATTGATATTAATATTCCAGAATATAAATTAAGGGTTTTTCAAGATTCAATATTGTTATATACTTTTCCGGTTAGAGTAGGGCAGTATAGGGAGCGCTATTTAAAATTTGGAGATCGAGTAACTGATTTAAGAACAAAAACAGGAAAAGGTAGTATAGTAAAACATGTAAAGCATCCAGATTTTTATAATCCTGTGGATGGAAAACGATTTTATGTAACTCGAAGAGATGATGGTAAAACAACTATGATGCCCCAAATTCCTTGGATAGAAACTGAAATTAATAATATCAGAAATGGTCAAATGATACACCCTACAACAAACCCCAAAACTCTAGGGAAGGCTTATTCTAATGGTTGTGTCGGAGTAGGTGAAGCTGATGCCTGGATAATTTATTACTATGCACCATTAGGTACTAAGCTTAAAATAAGATATGATTTAGAGACTTATGATGAGGGTATGGTAATTTCCGTACTTAGAGATGTTTATAATTTAATCGATTAGAATGAATATGAATTGTGTTTAAGATAGTGGTTTAAATAAGTCGTAATGATAATTTTATTAATTTTACTGAAGTGAACAAGTTGTTTTCCATATTATTATCTACGTTGATCATGCTACAGAGTTTTGGCGTGCACTATGATGATATTGTTCAATTAGATGACTTAATTGAACATGCAGAGTTTCACAAAGCTCAATATGGCGATAATATGATTGTTTTTCTTTCCAAGCATTACGGTGAGTTAAAGGCGCAACACCAGAGAGATCATCAAGAAGAAAAGAATGATCACGAAAAATTACCTTTTAATCATAGTAGCTCAATTTCTTCAGTTGCAGATATGGTTATAAATCCTTTTGGAACGGAATTAAATCAATTTGAAATAATTGATTTTAAAGTTTTAAATTTTCATTATCAGGCACCTACCTCTTCTTTGCATACAGAGGGTATTTTACAACCACCACGCATTTCATAATACAATCGATTTTTAAATTTTTTAGTTCAAATTCATCTTTATGATTTTGAGCGTCTAACATTGATTTATATGAAAAAATGCTTTCACATATTATTAATTTCAGTTTAAAGAATAAACTTATTATTCTATTATTTACCGTATTCATAATTGGCTACGGTCTATATGCACTTTCACAAATTCCCATTGGGGCAGTACCAGATGTGACGAATAACCAAGTTCAGGTAATTACCACGTCACGTAATCTATCTACTCAAGATATGGAGCAATTTATCACCTATCCTGTAGAGTTAGAAATGGCAAACTTGCCAGGGGTTAAGGAAATTCGTTCAGTATCAAAGTTTGGCCTATCGGTAGTAACCATAGTATTTGACGATGATTTAGGAACGTATTTGCCAAGACAACTCATAACGGAGAAAATTGCGTCAGCTTCCGAGAAAATACCTAAAGGATTCGGTACACCTCAAATGGGTCCAATTACGACCGGTTTAGGAGAAATCTACCAATATGTTCTGGAGGTTGAACCAGAATATAAAGATGAATACACCGTAACAGATTTAAGAACCATACAAGATTGGATCGTTAAACGGCAATTGTCTGGTATACCCGGTGTTGTAGAGGTGAATACGTGGGGTGGATTTTTAAAGCAATATGAGGTAGCCATAAATACTCAGAAGCTAAATGCCATGAATATTACTGCAAGCGATGTGTTTAAGGCATTGGAAAGCAATAATAGTGTTTCTGGCGGCGGCTATATAGAAAAGGTGAATCAAGCTTACTTTATTCGTGGAGAAGGATTGGTTTCATCGTTAGAAGACATACGAAATATCGTCATCGTGAATAAAGATGGTGTCCCTGTTTATATTAAGGATATAGCCAATGTTGATTTTGGCAGTGCTATACGTTTTGGCGCAATAACCGGTAATGGAGAGGGAGAAAAAGTATTGGGGCAAGTAATGATGCTTAAAGATGCGAACTCTAAAAAGGTTATAGAAGCTGTTAAAGAACGTGTTGCCAAAATCTCCAAGACCTTACCAAAAGGGGTGTACATTAATCCGTTTTTAGAGCGAAGTGAACTAATAGCTAAAACTACTTTTACCGTAACCGAAAACTTAATTTTAGGATGCTTGATTGTCATCTTCGTGGTCGTATTGCTATTGGGGAACTTCAGGTCTGGTTTAGTAGTAGCATCGGTAATTCCGTTGTGTTTGTTGTTCGCATTATCACTCATGTATATATTCGGAGTCGATGCCAATTTAATGAGTTTAGGAGCTATAGATTTCGGTATCATAATAGATGGTGCGGTAATTATTGTAGAGTTTATAGCCTTCGAAATAACCAGAAAACAGCAAGAGATAAATAGTCTGCAAAAATTGGAGAAGCAGCATCTAAAAGATGAAATTACTTTTAAAGGTGCTTCAAAAATGATGAATTCTGCCATTTTTGGGCAGCTGATTATTTTAATCGTATTTATACCTATTCTGTCATTAAGTGGTGTGGAAGGCAAAATGTTCAAGCCTATGGCATTGACATTTAGTTTTGCTTTAATTGGGGCAATGATTTTGTGTTTTACCTATGTACCAGTTGCAGCATCAATTTTCTTAAAACCATCGAAAGAGTCTGATAAAAATATTTCGGTTCGTTTAATGAAATGGTTGAACAATAAATATGAACCAATTATTCATTGGGCATTACAAAGTAAAAAACTGGTTCTGGGAATTGCGTCAATTTTACTTTTATGTTCTGTTTACCTATACACAACGATGGGCGGGGAGTTCGTACCCACATTGGATGAGGGAGATTTTGTGATACAGCCAGTTTTAAAAACAGGAACATCGTTGAGTAAAACGGTAGAAATAACAACCGAGATTGAAAAAATACTACTGAATAATTTTCCAGAAGTACAGCAGGTAGTTACCAGAATTGGTGCTGCAGAGGTGCCAACTGACCCTATGTCTATGGAAGAAAGTGATGTCATTATTAAACTGGCTCCGAAAGGGGAGTGGACAAGTGCTTCTAGCAAAGATGAGTTGGCAGATAAGTTCAAAGAGGCATTGTCGGTAATACCAGGTATGGAGGTGGAGTTTACGCAACCTATAGAAATGCGTTTTAATGAATTAATTACCGGTGTTCGTGCAGATATCGCCATTAAGATTTTTGGTCCTGATTTAGATGTTCTTGCCAAAAAAGGTAACGAAATTGGAGCGCTGATAAAGAATGTGGAAGGAGCTGCAGATATCAGTGTGGAGAAAATTGCGGGTTTACCTGAAATGAGCGTTAATTATGACCGTGCTAAAATTGCCAGATTCGGCTTGAATATTCAAGAATTGAACGATATGGTATCCATGAGTTTTGCCGGAAAAACAGCTGGTAGTGTTTTTGAGGGGGAAAAGCGTTTTGACCTCGTAGTTCGCTTAGATAAGGCTAAGCGACAAGATATCGATGACCTCAAAAATTTATATGTAGACCTGCCAACTAGTGGTAAGGTACCATTAAGTGAAGTGGCAGATATCACTTTTAAAAAAGGTGCTGCAAAAATATCTAGAGATGATACTAAAAGGCGAACAGTAGTGGGAGTAAATGTGCGTAATCGAGATTTACAATCAGTAGTAGATGATGTTCAAAAACTGATTAATGAAAATGTAAAGTTACCCACCGGATATACCATTACCTATGGCGGTCAATTTGAAAATCTACAAAGTGCTAGAGACAGACTTTTAATAGCCGTGCCTATTGCATTAGTACTCATTTTTATACTGTTATATTTTGCTTTCAAATCTGTAAAAGAGGCGCTTATGATCTATTCTGCTATTCCATTGGCAGCAGTTGGCGGTGTACTCTTATTATGGATGAGAGGATTACCATTTAGTATATCTGCCGGAGTCGGATTTATTGCCCTTTTCGGTATAGCGGTACTAAATGGCATTGTTTTGATAGAACATTTTAAGGAGCTTAAAAACCATTCATTCAATAGCATTGAAGATTTGATAAAACAAGGAACTAAAGACAGATTAAGAGCGGTATTGCTAACTGCTTCTGCAGCGGCACTTGGGTTTTTACCAATGGCCATTTCTACAAATGCAGGGGCAGAAGTTCAACGACCGTTGGCAACAGTGGTAATAGGAGGTCTATTTACCGCGACTATATTGACCTTGGTAGTTTTGCCCGTGCTGTATTCCATCTTTGAAAAACATGATAATTTTAAAAGCATTTCGTCTAAAACACCAATTAAAAAAGGTATTGCGTTTATAGCACTTCTTATCTCTGTGGGAGTTTCGGCACAAGAATCTAATAGTCAAAATCTTGACGAATTAATTCCTTTGGCCATTGAAAATAACTTGGGCTTAAAAGCAGGTAGGTTAAAAGTTGACGAATCTAAATCAATGATTAATAGTGCCTTTAATTTTAATAAAACCCATGTGTATTATGAATACGATGAAAATAATCTTGCCATAAACAATGTGCCATTAAAAGTATTTGGTGTGCAGCAAGATTTTCGTTTTCCAACAGCATATTTTTCTGAAAAGAGAGTGAATAAGGTTAAGAATAATTTGGCGCAGAGTGAGTATGATATTCAGAGCAAAGCGATAATAAAAGATGTTACTTCAGGGTATTATGAGTATCAAATTGCACGTGAAAAAGTTAGGGTGTATAAAAGGTTAGATAGTTTGTACGCTAATTTTTCATCTGTAGCAGCAAGAAAATTCGAATTGGGCGAAACCAATTATCTTGAGAAAATTACGGCAGCGTCAAAACAGCGAAAAATCAATTTAGATTATAAACAAGCCATTCAACATGTATCAATGTCATATGCTAATTTAATACGAATAATACAGGTAGAAGATAGTTTGGTTCTATCCGAAGAAATGAATCTTAAAATTAGTTTAAAGGATATAAATGTTGATGCTACTCCTGAGATTGAATATTATGAAAATAACATGCAATTAATGGCGGCAGCAAGTAATTTAGAAAAACAACAATTACTTCCAGATATCAGCTTAGCGTATTTTCAAGGTACAAATTCAGAATTGAACGATAATCTTTTAGGATATCAATTAGGTTTAAAAATTCCTTTACTGTTCAGCGGACAAGCCTCTAGAATTAAAGCATCGAAAATTGCTAAAGAAAGAGCCGTTACCGAGTCCATAGCATTTAAAGTTCAAATAAAGTCCAAACAAGAAATCTTACTACAACAGATAGCACAGATTCAAAATTCTTTGAATTATTATGAGAACGAAGGGGCTAAGCTATCCGATGAAATATTGAAAACGGCACAAATTAGTTTTAAAAATGGTGAAATTGATTTCTACCAATACATACAAAGTCTAGAGAGTGCCTATGACATTAAATTAGGATACTTAGACAAATTGAAAGAGTACAATGAAACCGCAACGGACATTAATTTCTTAACCTTATAAATACTGCATCATGCAAAAAAACATATATAGAATAGTAATCCTTTTCATCTTCGCCATAGTTTTAAGTTGTGGGGATAAAGAAAAGCAAGCAATAGAGAGTGGAGCGTCTGAAGCTAATACTGATAATCGTATTCAAGTTACTCAAGAACAATTTGAACAAAACAACATGAGTTTAGGGCAAATTAAAGAAAGTGAATTCCCTATAATGGTGACTACATCTGGTATGATAGATGTACCGCCAGAGAATAGGGCGGTCGTTAGTGCCACCATGGGTGGTTATATTAAAACCACACCTTTGTTAATAGGCGATAAAGTTCGGAAAGGTCAATTACTAGTTACTATAGAAAATCCGGAGTTCGTGGCTTTACAGCAAGAATATATGGAGGTCAATGGACAGTTAAGTTATTTGAAGGCAGAGTATGAACGCCAACAAACCATGGTTGCCGAGAATATTTCTTCTCAGAAAAGTTTTTTAAAAGCTGAGAGCGATTACAAAACGGGAGTGGCAAAGTACAACGGACTCAAAAAGCAATTGGGCATGTTGAATATTTCGGTAGAACAAGTTGAAAAAGGAATAATAAGTTCGGTGGCATCAATTTATGCGCCCATTGCTGGGAGTATAACCAGTGTAAATGTTTCAAAAGGGACTTTCGTTTCCCCAGCAACTTCTATCATGGAGATAATTAATAATGACCATATTCATTTAGAATTATCGGTTTTTGAAAAGGATATTATGAAAATAAAAAAAGGGCAGCTGGTAGAATTCCGTATTCCAGAAGCTTCTTCAGATATTTACAAGGCAGAAGTTCATTTGGTAGGTACCTCAATTGACGATAATAGAACAATTAAGGTTCATGCCCATTTAGAGGATGAAAAAGTAACTAATTTTCTCACAGGAATGTTTGTAGAGGCTAGTATAATAACAGATTCTTCAACTCAAATGTCACTGCCTACAGATGCAATCGGAGTTATAGATGACCAATCATATGTACTTCTTTTAGATGAAACAAAAGAGGGTAATTATTATTTTGCACAGGTGCCGGTAAAAACCCAAGGTAGTTATCAGAATATGACCGCATTAGATAAAACGACAATTTTTAAGCAAGGAGCACAATTTTTAACAAAAGGCGCGTTTAGCCTGATAGGAGAGTAGGTTAAAAAATGACTTTTTAATTTTAAGAAAATAATGTGATTTTCTTAGAAAGGTACTGGTATAATTATTGACTTAATCTAAGTCTATTTAATAAAAAGATATGAAAAAGTACATATTGTTAGTGTTGTTTATAGCTGCAGGAATGGGTTCATCGTTTGCACAAGAATGGCAAACCGATTTAAGTACAGCAAAAGAAATAGCGAAATCAAAAGACTTACCAATTGTTTTAGTATTTCAAGGTTCAGATTGGTGTGCACCTTGTATTAAATTAGATAGGGAAGTTTGGTCTACAGATGAATTTAAAACGTATGCTAAAAATCATTATGTAATGTTGCAGGCAGATTTTCCTAGAAGAAAAAATAATGCATTATCTCCAGAACAAAAAGATAAGAACAAAGCTTTAGCGGAAAAATATAACAAAAACGGTATTTTTCCTTTCGTGGTGGTCATGAACGGTGATGGTGAGGTTTTTGGGGAAACTAGTTATAAAAAACTATCTCCAAAAGAATACATAAATGAAATGAATTCATTCATAAAATAGGGTGAAGAACATAGTCCTCATATTAACGTTGTTTTCTGTAGGGTTACTCAGTGCTCAAGAGTCATATAAACGTACCTTAAAATTAATGGGGAGCCGTTTTGACATTACAGTGGTAGCTAAAAATCCCGTTGAAGCGAATGAATATATCGATTTGGCTGTCAATGAAATAACAAGAATTGAGAAGTTAATATCTTCTTGGGATTCAAACTCTCAAACATCAGAAATTAATAAAAATGCAGGTTTGAAACCAATAAAGGTCGATGTCGAATTATTCGATTTGATTCAAAGGTCAATCGGTATTTCTAAACTAACCGATGGTGCTTTTGATATTAGCTATGCTTCGATGGATAAAATTTGGAAGTTCGATGGTAGTATGAAAGAGATGCCTTCTGCAGATTCAATCAAAGCATCCGTTGAAAAAGTTGGTTTTCAAAATATAATGTTAGACAAAGAAAACAATACTGTTTTTTTGAAGCTAAAAGGTATGAAGATTGGTTTTGGTGCTATTGGTAAAGGCTATGCAGCAGATAAAGCAAAGGACTTATTAATATCAAAAGGTGTTGTTTCAGGAATCATTAATGCATCCGGTGACATGAATACTTGGGGTAAGCAACCAGATGGGAGCGAATGGAAAGTTGCCATTACGAATCCTATGGATAAGAATAAGGTTTTTGCCTTGTTGCCTATATCCAATGGGGCAGTAGTGACTTCAGGTAATTACGAGAAGTATGTGACCTTTAATAATATTCGATACACCCATATTATTGACCCGCGAAGTGGATATCCCGCAACGGGTATTATCAGTGTCACCGTTTTCGCCCCAAAAGCTGAATTGGCAGATGCTTTGGCAACATCGGTATTTGTGATGGGAAAAGAAGTCGGATTAAATCGTATCGAGCAGTTACCAAAAGTAGAATGTATAATAATTGATGATAAAGGAAATATTATCACATCGAAGAATATAGAAATAGAAAAATCATGATAAAGAATTTTTTAATTTTTGTCTTAATAGCGGGTTCCTTTAGTAGCTGCACAGTGTTAAAGGAGTATGAAAAGATTAATATAAATGATCCTGATATGGTTTTACAGGATAAGAAAGTTGATCGTAATGTAACTACCATGCACTCTTATAGAGAGGCTGCTGCTGGAGCAAATGGCGGAAAAACGGGTGGTGGCTGCGGCTGTAATTAATTAAAATAGAACTTCACAAAAAATGAAAATATTTAAAACTATAGGTTTTACAGTAACACTACTCTTGTTTGTGACATGTTATGCGCAACAGGAACAAGATTCAATTAAAACTTATAAGAAGCGTGTTCTAGAAACTACCGAAGTAGATTTTCTCACTAGTTATTACGGTCAAAGTGGTGACAATGCAGCAGTGAGTGGTGGTATAGGAACGGAAGAATTAACAGATGTCACAGGAACTTTTGTAGTTTCAATTCCGTTGAGCGATGATGATGTGCTAACAATTGATGCGGGTGTATCCGCTTATACTTCTGCATCATCTAGTAACGTTGACCCATTTGATGGCGGACAGCCAGCTGATCCTTTTGTAGCTAGTTCTGGTGCGTCTAGTTCAGATACTTGGGTAAATTTATCGGGCTCATATAGTCATAGTTCAGATGATAGAAATACCATTGTATCGGGTAAACTATCGGTGTCTTCAGAATATGATTATTTCTCTTTAGGTTTTGGCGGAGGTTTAACCAAATTATTCAATGAGAAAAATACAGAAGTTAGTGTAAATGCCAATGTGTATTTAGATAAGTGGAATTCTATATATCCGTCAGAGCTTAGACCTTTTGCCAGTGGAGCTAATGGTTTGGCTAATGGCTTCTTCTCAAATAAAACGATTACGGGTGATACTAACTACAGCCCCATTTTTGATAAATTTTCAGACGAAACAAGAAATTCCTATTCTGTAGGATTTGGTTTTTCGCAAATTCTAAGTAAAAATCTTCAGGGCTCATTGGCGTTAGATTTTGTACAGCAACAAGGGTTATTATCGACTCCGTTTCAACGTGTCTATTTTGCTGATGTAGCAGATTCTTTTATAGAGAACTTTCAACTGGCCGATGCCATTGAACAATTGCCTGATAGTCGGTTTAAAGTAGCCGTAGGGGGCCGTTTAAACTGGTATGTAAATGAGACCGTGGTGGTGCGAAGTTTTTATCGATATTATTATGATGATTGGGGTATTAGCTCGCACACGGCAAGTGTAGAAGTACCGATTAAGATTTCAGATAAGTTTACAATATATCCTTCCTATAGATATTATCAGCAGACAGCGGCAGATTACTTTTACGGATATGAAGAAGCCTTATCTACCGATACATATTATACTTCCGATTATGATTTATCGGAATATTCGGCAAATCAATTCGGAATGGGAGTTTCGTATACAGATATATTTACAAAAGCACATATTTGGAAACTTGGGCTTAAAAGTATTGATTTGAAGTTTTATAAATATGACAGAGATACCACTTTTAGTTCTAGTATAATAACAGCAGGATTTAAGTTTGTAATGGACTAAATCTCTAAATGAAATAAAACAAAAAAACAGGTCGCTAGACCTGTTTTTTTGTTTGTATCTAAATTGAGTTTAGGTTTATTCTGTAATAAAGGTTGAATGTTTTAAATTATATTTCAAATATCTTTAACAAGATTAAAATTGAAAATGATGGAATTGAGAAAGGAATATGACCTTATTTGTGTTGGTACAGGTATCATGAGTGCAACGTTAGCATTATTAGTAAAGCAGTTAAAGCCAGATCTTAATGTACTAATCGTTGAACGATTAAATCAGGTAGAGTAAGAAAGTTCTGCTGCTTGGAACAATGCAGGTTAGGGGGCACTCGGCCCTATGTGAACTTATATATACCAGAAGGTGAAGAGGGTCATGTGAACATAAAAAAGGCAATTGACATTTGTACGCAATTTAAAACCTCAAATCAGTTTTGGTCCTTTTTGGTAAATGAAGGCTTCATTAAAGACTCTAAATATTTCATTACTCTAGACCCACATCGTAGCTGGGTACAAGGTGAAGAAAATGTAGGCTATCTAGAAAAGCAGTACAAGGCCTTTAAAGAGCATTTTATGTTCGATAGTATAGAGTTTTCTAGGGAGGTAGGGAAAATGAAAGAATAGTTTCCGCTAATGATTCATGGGCGTACAGAAGATGAAATTATGGCCGCGTCAAGAATAGATAGGGGTACAGAAATGAATTATGGCTCATTAACAGAACAGTTGTATGATATTTTAGCTACGGAATATGATACCGAAGTATTGTTCAATACAGAAGTACTAGACATAGATTCTGACAAGAATGAAGATTGGTTTTTAAAGATGGAGAAAGCTTTTCCTAAAATGATTACATCTGAAGTTGGAAAACTGAAACTAAATAAAAAGGTACCCTTCTATAAAAAAGAAGTGACTCAAGACTTATTTGAAGAAGAACTTAAAAAATCTAGAATTGCTTTAAAATTAGCTTAGAAAATTGCTATTTAAAATGTTATATAAAATTAAAAACGCCGGAAGATATCTTCCGGCGTTTTCGTTTGCAATAGCATAAGGGCATTATCCAATTAATGGTTTTTCAGTAATAAACGGCTGATTATAATGTCTTTGCCCTGTTGCCCTGTATAATGCATTTGATAATGCACCTATAACTGGAGGAAGAGAAGGTTCTCCCAATCCTGTAGGATCAATGCCATTATCTACAAAATAGCTTTCAATTTCTTTCGGTGCCTCCTTATGGCGAATTAGTCGATAGGTATCAAAGTTAGATTGCTGAGGTTTACCATCCTCAAATGTCATTTGGCTATAAGTAGCATGACCAATTCCATCGATTATACCTCCTTCAATTTGATTTTTTGCTGCCATTGGGTTAATTATAATTCCGCAATCAACGGCACACCATACTTTATCTACTTTTGGTGGATTAGTATCTTTTGCAAGATCTAATACCTGAGCCACATATGAATTATGGCAGTAGTAAGCTGATACACCTCTAGCGGCTCCATTCTTTTGATTACCGTCCCAACCAGATTTTTCTTTTACTAATTTAAGAACACCAGCATAACGTTTTGGGTCATAATCATTATTTTCTGGATCACCCACTGGGCTTTTAATCACTCTGTCAAATAATTCAAGTCTAAATTCTATAGGGTCTTTACCGGCTGCTTCAGCAACTTCATCTATAAATGCTTGTTCGGCACCTGCAACAAAATTTGACCGTGGTGCGCGCCATGCTCCTGTAGTAACATTGGTATCTAATATGAATTTTTCAGCCAAATAATTATCAACTGCTCCTGCAGGGAATCTGTTTTCAAAAATTAAATCGTCATTTGATCCGGCACCTTTAACGTGCCAAGCGATTAAATTACCGTCTTTGTCTAAACCGGCCTTATATTTCACTTTATAGGTAGGTCGATACGTACCTTGGGTCATATCATCTTCACGTGAATAAACCAATTTTATCGGCGCCTGCATTTTTTGAGATATTACAGCCGCTTCAACCCCAAATGTTCCGTATAATCGCCTTCCAAAACCACCCCCCATACGGGTCATTTTTATATCTATTTTTTCAACGGGCATATCTAGTCTAGATGCCAAAGATTTTTCTAAAAATTCAGGAGTTTGAATTGGGCCGTTCAAAATTGCTCTTTCGGCAGTAACGTCCGCATAAAAGTTCATAGGCTCCATAGTATTGTGTGCTAAAAATGGAGCACTAAAAGTGCGTTCAATAATCTGTGATGCTGATTTGAATGCCTTTGCAACATCACCATCTTTACGTGCAGCTTCCTTTGCAGACGTATTTAATAATTTAGTTAAAGCCTCATCATGACCTGAAGTACTCTCTAAAGTAGAAGTTTTTTCCCATTCAACGTTCAAGGCTTTTTTGGCCATCATACATTGCCAGGTACTTTCACCAACAATAGCAACCATTTTTGCAATGCTACCTCCATCAGACCATTGTTTTTCCATTCCCTCTGGGTATACATCGATAGGAAATACATCTTTAATACCGGCCATTGATTTTACAGATTCGGTATCCATGGATTTATAACTAAATCCGAAAGCAGGTGGATGTACAATCATAGCAATCAACATGCCTTCTTCTTGAATATCGATTCCGAATAAAGATTTGCCGGTTACTATATTTGGTCCGTCAACGTTTCTTCTATCCGTTCCTATAATCACAAAATCTTTAATATCTTTTAGGGTAACTTCTTCAGGTACTGCCATGGTAGCTGCGGAAGATGCCATTTCTCCATAACCTGCAGATTTATTTGAAGCCTTATGGCTTATGATACCTGCAGCCGTTGTTATTTCTGATGCAGGAACTTGCCAAGCCTCTGCAGCAGCGGCAATTAGCATATGCCGAGCAGTGGCCCCAGCCATACGTAAACCTTGCCAACCGGCACGAATAGATTGGCTACCACCAGCGAGTTGTCTTTGAAATATATCGGTATTTAATGGAGCTTGCTCTACTATTACATTATCCCAATCTGTATCTAATTCCTCTGCAACGATCATTGGCATAGATGTTTTAACATTCTGGCCAATTTCAGGATTTGGTGACATGATAGTTACCATGCCATTATCACCAATTTTAAGGAAACCATTTATATCAAACCATTCTTTAGGCATATTATTTACTTGTTCCGGGGTTGGATTACAAGAAGCTAGCCAACTAAAACCTATTACCATGCCACCACCTGCAAGGGCAGAGCTTTTTATAAAGGAACGTCTATTATATGTTGTTTTTATGAGTGTCATCTGTTTGTTTTTTAATGAAGTTTAAAATCCCAAAATTGTGGGCCACTTGTTATTACGCATTTGAAGTATTAGCAGCGTTCTTAATCGCTTTCTTAATTCGCGTATATGTGCCACAACGACAGATATTACCGTTCATAGCATCCTCAATCTCTACATCTGATGGATTAGGATTTCTCTTTAAAAACGCACTTGCATTCATTATTTGCCCTGCTTGGCAATAACCACATTGGTATACATCTTCTTCTATCCAAGCTTTTTGTACCGGATGGTCGCCATTTTCAGAAAGACCTTCAATGGTAGTAATGGTTTGTTCCCCTACTGCTGATACAGGAAGTTGACAAGACCGTACTGCATTATCGCCAAGATGCACGGTACAAGCACCGCATTGAGCGATGCCACAACCAAATTTTGTTCCTACTAATTTTAAATGGTCTCTTAGTACCCAAAGCATTGGTGTAGCTGGATCTACATCTATCTGCTCTGTTTTTCCATTAACTTTTAAACTGAAATTCGCCATTAGTTTTTGATATTTAATTGAGTCCCTTGAAATTAGGTAAAATTTTATACTTATTAAGTATGTTTTTTATAAATTTTTATAAACTAAGCGAAGAAAAAAGCCCTTGCACTGCAAGGGCTTTTAAATTAATGTGGTTACACTATCTGTAATCTTCTAAGATTTCAGTTGTTTGTATATCATTGTGTAGTTTCTCACGCTGTGTTCTAATAATTTCTTTCAATCTTGGCGGCATCATCGTTTCTGTTAAGGCTTTGTCATAATCTTCAATGGCAGATTTATCTCCTCTTACAGCTTCCTCTAACATTGCCTCGTCATTATCTCCAGCAAAAAAAGCTTTTACATCCATCCATGTTCTATGCAAGGCACCAACAGCACTTCCATCTATAGCAACACTACCTAAATCTAAATCGGGTACAGCAGCTCTGATTTCTCTTAAAAACTGCATTCTTTCAATCACTTTCTTTTCAAAATAAGTCTTAATACCTACTTGTTCAGAATTTTTTGATGCTTTTTCAAAACCTTTTATAGCATCCTCATTTTTACTTACTAAATCTTTTAGTCTGTGTTCTATTTTCTCAATATCCTTGTTCATAATATTATATTTTATGTAGCTGCATATGTCTATCGTTAAAAATAATGATAGCTCTAAGTTAAGTTTATTTCATAACTATGGTTGACTATAATGAGTAGGATTTTTGCTGTATTGATGTTATTTTGATGTCAGTAATTACACCATGCTATTAGCTGGTTTTCTGTTTATATTTTCATCAGATTGAGTCAAGGTTACCAATGGTTAAATAGTATTTTCATGTAAATTTTAAAATTAAAATATTATGGGATTATCACCACTATTTGGGATAGCGAAGATATTGGTGCGAAGGCGAAAATTGAAAATGGCTACGGTTGGTTTGCAGCTTGCATATTTAGGGTATTCTTATATTTCTGATAAAAGAAAAAATAAACAGGTAGCTAAATAAGTCATATATTTTTGTTAAGTGCTGGTTTTTAGATATTTATATATCATTTTCGATATGTTAGTTTACACATTGCTGTAAAACCTATGAATTTTTATTAATAACAGAACGAATCGGTTATTAGAACTTTGTGGTATTAACCCCAAAATCTAGTAACATGAACAATTCATTAAAATGCACCCTTTTGTTTGCCTGTATGGCGACCATGGGCTTTGGCCAAGATTTGGCCTTCAATCATTCCTCTACTAATTTTCAAGAGAGGAAAATTACCGAAGTATCAAAACGAGCAGACAATTACGAGAAGTTAAAATCTCTTGGTTATGCCGATAAAGAGATTTTCGAAGACTTAGGCAATGCTAACTTTTTAACTAAGAAGTATGAAAACGCATTGTACTGGTATGGTAAATTAATAGAAATTTCAGAAGATGGATCTTTGTCAAAGAGTTATCAAAAGAGATTTGACCATGCAGTAACCAAATTAGGCAAGCAAGTTCAAAACGAAATTGCCGATGAAAACTGGACCGAGTTGGTGAAGGACGACTATAAAATGACGCAAACGGTTATACCTACTCGTATTACGTCTAACAATAGAAGTAAATTTTTACCTTGGGACAATGAAGAAGCTAGTGAAGAATTAGCCTCGAATCTTAAAAGTCCATCCAATACAATGGGAGGATATTCTCAACCAGTAGCACTTACAAACAACGGTAACACTGCATATTTCAGTAAAACTACCTACCGAAAACCTGTAACAGGTATTTTTTCGAAAAGAAAAGAAGTACATAAAATTTATAAGGCCGATAAAATAGCCGGAGAATGGAAGAAAATTACTGAGGTACCTATTTGCCCTGGCGATTACTCAGCAAAACACCCAGCAGTTTCACCAGATGGTAGCCGATTATTCTTTGCTTCAAACATGCCTGGTACTTTCGGCGAATACGATATTTATGTCGCCACAATTCAAAAAAACGGAGCATTGGGTACGGCTAAGAATCTTGGTGAAAAAGTAAACTCAGCCAAGAATGATTTACACCCAAACCCTGTAGCTAATGGTACGCTTGTTTTTGCTTCAGAGGGCAGAGAAGGTTTTGGTGGCCTAGACGTATTTATGGTAGAAGTAGGGCAGAGAAAAGTTGGCCTTGCAGTAAATATGGGAAATACAATTAATAGTTCTTTCGATGAATATTCAGTAAACCTTCTACAAGGTAATGGATTTGGCTATGTAGTATCGAATAGAATGGCCAAGGGTAAGAGTGCCCAAAATGTTGCATTTAATTTAAATGATAAGCCTATTAATGAGAAAGATAGGGATGACCGCTTTTTAGAAGCATTCAATAGTGAAAGACAGACGCAGTATTCTAGTTCTGTTTTTGAAGATGAATAACCACCCATTATTCATTTACCCCAATAAGTAAAAGACAATCGTTCACGAATCATAAAATTCAATCGTTATGGAAAGTCCGTTAAAAATCAATAGTTTAATTATTGCATTACTTTTATTGGCCCTTGTCCAAACAGTTAATGGTCAAGAAACCAATACAAATTTAGGTTCTAGTAGTACCTACCACAATCAATTATTCTTCAATCGTTTTTTCATCAATCCTACTTTTTCATTGGTGCGCGAAAACAAATCTTATTTGAACATATTACATAGAAATCAATATGCCACGTTCGATGACAATAGTCAAAACTACTTTTTAGGTTTTAGCAATAAATTAAATGATCATACAGCTGTCGGTATAGGAGTTTACAGTCAATGGTCTGGTGTTGTACAAGAATTTGGATTTAATGCCAATTATGCTTCTTCGGTACGTTTAGGTGAAAAATCTGTTTTAACCTTTGGTACGAACATTACATATTTCAATCAAGGATTAGATAAAAATAGAATTGTAACGAGTGTAGATGACCCAGAAATTGCAGATGCTAGAAAGGAAAGTAAAATTGCAGTTCAACCAGGTATTAATCTTTCATTAGGGAAATTTGATTTTGGGTTTTACGCTGAAGACCTTTTAAAGTATAACCAAACGACAAATGAATTTTTAACCGATTTATCTACAAAAAGTGTTAAAGCATCAGTACAGTATACACATTCGTTCGAAAATTCTAGGGGTCTTTTTGAAAATGCCCGATTAATGCCAATGGCGCAAGTTGGTCAAAACTTAGATGGTAGCTTGTACTATTTTGGGTCTTTATTATTAGACTTGCCAAACTACGGATGGCTACAGACTACAGTAGATGAACAGTACGGTGTAGCTGCTGGTGTAGGTTTTAATTTAAGCGAGAAAATGTCATTGGGTTATTTAATGGAAAAAGATTTGTCTAGTAGTGAAGCCAACTTAGGATGGAACCATGAAATAACTTTGGCATATAAATTTAAAGATGATGATTTGAATATAACAGTAGCAGACAATTCATCAGATAATCAAATAGACAATATTGTAAGAAATTATGAAGAGCAGATTGCTCATTTGATAGAGGAACGTGATAATGCGAGAAAATCAAATCAGAAAAGAAAACATACCGATATAGCTGAAAATGATTTGGCTTACGAGAACAAAATTATACTAGACGAATTAATTCTTCGTCAAGATTCCATAGAAAATGAAAGAATTGCGGCTTTTGAAGAGCGTTTTGAGCTAATCGTTAGAATGTTACGTAATGATATTGATACCACAATTAAAAGTTCATTACAAGACTTTAGTGTAGAAGAAAACACGTCGTATGTATCTAATGATATGGATTTTGTAACAGAACCTGCAGATGCGTTCGCAACAGCAAAAGTAGCATCTACATCATCAAGAAGAGCAAATTTTAAAGAGTTACCGGTTAAAATGCTAGTAGATTCTGATGTGATTGATATGAATTCTGGTTACTATGTAATTGCAAATGTATACAGTAAAACAAAATACATGAATGCTTTCATGACCGAGCTTAGAGAAAAAGGATTAGATCCAAAACAGTTCTACAATAAAGAAAACGGGCTGTACTATGTGTACTTAGCAGACTACGATTATAAGAATGATGCACAAATGGCTGCAAGTACAGATTTAGACGGAAAATACAATCAAGAAAAGTGGATTATGCAAGTAAATGAAACTACAGCTACTGCATCAAATACTTTTGAGGATGATGATATAAGTAGAGAATAGGGTAAAGATTGAACCATTATTTTCTACGATTTTATGGTTGATTTGAATTGTCAATAAAGGAGGGGCGTTATCCGGGGGGATGACTGGGTTCCCTCCTTTTTTTTATTTTTTTTAGAAGGTAGTTCTCGATTTAACATTAGGTTAACAATCGATGAACTACCTTTTTCTTTGGCAAAAAACTGCATTTTAACGAAAAATCTCATGTTTTTGACGGGTATGTGGCATTAATATATATATTTCTCGAACCAAATTTATTGTAAAACAATGTTTAACCCCAAATCCCCCCATTATTATGACAAAATTTTACCTACTAAATTTTTGTATCAATTTACATCTCACTTCTAAGGAGATTTCTGTTTTTTTAACAAAACGAAATTTCATAATTCCAAAGTTTAGCGATCGTTTCGGTATACTAAATTTAAATCATTAGCGAATAAGCCTTTTTGATTTAAAAATTATAACTGAACTAGGACAAAGAATAATCTAAATACATTGATTAATCTTCGAAGTACCCCCATTTGGTATGCTTTAATGAACCGATAGTTTAATCTATAGGCTCATAAATACTGTCCTATTGTTTAGTTATTCAAGGGCCAATAGGTTTTTGAAAATACTCAAACTAACATTTGATATTCTTCCGTTTTGGGAAGAGTATCGCTAAACTTTGGAAATTATGAAAAATTCTATTACTCGAATTATCGTATTGGAAAGTGATAAATCATTACATACGGTTTATAAGAATCACTTTGACGAAATAGCAGATTATGAATTAGTTGGCAGTTATACTTCTGCTAAAGAGGCACTAAAAGATTTTAGTTTTACAAAACCACACATTGTATTGTCTGAAATAGAATTAAATGGAACTAATGGTATTGATGCTATTAAACTATTCAGGAAAAAGGAGTGGGGTATTAAAATTATAATGTTCAGTGAAATAAATGATTTCGATGTCATTAAAAATGCTTTTAAAAAAGGTGCAAATGGCTATTTGACTAAGCCGTTAACATTAGATAAACTAGAGCATGCATTACGTAGTATGGAAAAAGAAGGTGCTGCAATGAGTAATGATATTGTAAAGAAAATCATTCATAATTTTCACAAGAAAACCTTTGCATTTTTCTCTGAAAGAGAGAATCAGATTGTAGATTTTTTATGCCAAGGAGCTACCTATAAGATGATTGCTCAAAAGCTTTTTGTAACCCCAAGTGCAGTAAATTTTCATATTCAAAATATCTATTTAAAGCTAGATGTAAACTCGAAATCTGAAGCACTTTCTAAACTTGAACAGTTACAAAATCAACTCGAAGAATATTAAACTTGTCATTTTTAAATATGGAAATAAATGGTATTACGAAAACCTTTTCGAAAATTATAGGTAATATATTATTTACGTAAATAATTCATTTACAGGTATTTAATCTAAAGATTATTTGCTCTTAATTTTCAATCATATAAAGGTTACTATAAATTTTCGTTGAGGAAATAAAGAAAAGGGCACATTGTAGTTATTTTTGGTTTAACTTATTACAGCTATAAATCAATTCACACTATTTATGTACCATTTAGGATTAGACATAGGAAGCTCATCTATAAAAATTGCCCTGGTAAATGCTTCGACAGGAAAAAGTATAGGAGTAGTAACAGAGCCAGAGACAGAAATGTCTATGGAGGCTGTGAAAAATGGCTGGGCAGAGCAAAGTCCTGAAGATTGGTGGCGTTATGTTTGTAGCGGTATCGAAAAGTTAATTTTAGAGTATAAAATAAAAACTACCGATATTATAGGTATTGGTATTTCATATCAGATGCACGGTTTAGTGTTGATTGATAAAGAGGGTAACGCATTAAGAAAGTCTATTATATGGTGCGATAGTAGGGCAGTTACTATCGGTCAAAATGCTTACGACGAAATAGGTGCAGAACGCTGTAATACTCATTTGTTGAACTCACCAGCAAATTTCACTGCCTCAAAATTAAAATGGGTAAAAGAGAACGAACCCGAAATCTACGCGCAGATATATAAAATGATGCTGCCTGGTGATTATATCGCATATAAATTATCAGGAGTTGTGAATACAACGGTATCCGGACTTTCAGAAGGTATTTTCTGGGATTTTAAGAAGGATGAAATCGCAGATATTTTAATAGAACATTACGGCTTGGAAAAAGATATGATCCCAGATATAGTCGATACATTCTCAATACAATCCAACGTAAATAAAAAAGGCGCATTGGATAGCGGGCTTAATGTTGGAACACCTATTCTGTATAGAGCTGGGGATCAACCCAATAATGCCTTAACCTTAAACGTGTTTAATCCAGGTGAAGTTGCTGCGACAGGGGGTACTTCAGGCGTGGTATATGCTGTAACTGATAATTTGTCGGTAAAAGAAAGCTCTCGCGTTAACAACTTTGCACATGTAAATTATACTCCTGGTAAACCTACAAGAATCGGTAAATTGTTATGTATAAATGGGGCAGGTATTCAATATAGATGGTTGTTAAATAATCTTGATGTTGACTCGTACGATGAAATGAACACCTTGGCAAATAAAGTGCCCATTGGTTCAGATGGTATTGCACTTATTCCTTTTGGTAATGGTGCAGAACGAATGCTTAAAAACAAGGAAGTTGGTACGCGTATAGTTAACCTTAATTTGAACAATCATGGTAAGGGACATTTATGTAGGGCAGCATTAGAAGGTATCGCATTCTCCTTTGTATATGGCATGGAAATAATGGAATCTGATGGAATAAAAGTCAATGTAATGAGAGCAGGTAACGATAATCTTTTTCGTTCTGAAATTTTCTCAACGACTGTTGCTACGTTAATAGGCTACGATATAGAAATCTACAATACCACAGGTGCAATTGGTGCAGCCAGAGCAGCGAATTTGCATAAAGGTGATTTTGAGGCATTCGGTAAAACAATCTTAGATAATGATTATGTAATGACGTTTAGTCCGAAAGCAGATAAGACAGCATACCAAGAAGCTTATACCACTTGGAAAAATGAATTGGAATTAATTTTGAACAAATAATAAAATCAACAAAATGGCAAACAAGGTGTATTTTAAAGGGATAGATAAAATTAAATTTGAGGGAAAGGAATCTGATAATCCTATGGCCTTTAAATATTATAATCCTGATCAGGTTGTGGCGGGTAAGACCATGAGAGATCATTTTAAATTTTCAACAGCATATTGGCATACCTTCTGTGGGCAAGGTTCTGATCCGTTCGGTCCTGGCACACAAAATTTTGAGTGGGATAAATCTTCAGATGCTGTACAAGCAGCTAAAGATAAAGCAGATGCGGCTTTTGAATTTTTTGATAAAATAGGATTTGATTATTTCTGTTTTCATGATTTTGATTTAATTCAAGAGGGGTCAACTTTTGCAGAATCTGAAAAAAGACTATCTACAATTACCGATTATATAAAGGAGAAGCAAAAGGAAACAGGAAAGAAATTACTTTGGGGTACAGCCAACTGTTTTTCTAATCCAAGGTACATGAATGGCGCGGCTACCAATCCTGATTTTAATGTATTGGCAAGAGCAGGTGGTCAAATTAAATTGGCTTTAGATGCGACTATCGCTTTAGGTGGTGAAAATTATGTGTTCTGGGGTGGTAGAGAAGGTTATATGTCTCTTTTAAATACTGACTTAGGTCGCGAATTAGACCACATGGGTCAATTTTTGACAATGGCAAGAGATTATGCTCGTAGCCAAGGTTTTAAAGGTAATTTCTTTATTGAGCCAAAACCTATGGAGCCAATGAAGCACCAGTACGATTTCGATTGTGCAACCGCAATTGGTTTCCTAAAAGAATACGGTTTAGAGAATGATTTTAAAATGAATATCGAGGTGAATCACGCTACTTTGGCACAGCACACTTTTCAACATGAAATAGCTGTTGCGGCTAAAGCAGGTATGTTAGGTAGTATGGATGCTAATAGAGGCGATTACCAAAACGGATGGGATACGGATCAGTTCCCGAACAACATTCAAGAAACAACAGAAGCGATGTTGGTATTTTTAGCAGCTGGCGGATTGCAAGGTGGCGGGGTAAATTTTGATGCTAAAATTAGAAGAAACAGTACAGATTTAGATGATGTATTTCATGCACATATTGGTGGGGCAGATACCTTCGCAAGAGCTTTGTTGACAGCAGATAAAATTATTACATCTTCATCGTATAACAAGTTACGTGAAAAAAGGTATAGTTCTTTTGACGCAGGTAAAGGGAAAGATTTTGAAAATGGTAAATTAGACTTGAAAGATCTTTACACTATCGCAAAAGAGAATGGTGAATTAGAATTACAGAGTGGCAAACAAGAGTTGTTTGAGAATATCATCAATCAATACATATAATTGATTAAGCTCTAACTGTATCAGTAAAATACGTTAGTAGTTTTATCATCAAAAATGATAAAGTAATCTGTCCCTTGGTTTTCCATTAGGGACAGTTTGCTTTAGTATGAATACAAGGTAGAAGTAGGCATATACCTATTTCCTTTTAAGAAATGACATATGAAAAAAGTAACCTTAAAAGATATTGCCGGGCATTTTAATGTTTCTATTTCTACGGTATCAAAAGCTGTAAATGACAGTCATGAAATAAGTTCTCAATTAAAATTAAAGATTCAAGAATACGCGAAAGAAAAGCATTATAAGCCTAATAGACTTGCGCTTAATTTATTGAATAGAAGTACTAATACCATTGGTGTGGTTGTACCTAATATTTTAAATTACTTCTTTGTTCAAGTATTGTATGGCATTGAAAAAGTAGCAAATGAGAATGGGTATAATATCATTAGTTGCATTAGTGATGAATCTAGCTCAAAGGAAAGTAAGACCTTAGAATTTTTTGATTCGGGAACTGTAGACGGACTTATTATTTCGTTGGCGGAAGAAACCCAGAATGATAATAAACATGAAGCTTTGAAAGATATCATTAACAATGATATACCAGTAGTGCTTTTTGATAGGGTTACAGATTCCTTAGAATGCGACAAAGTGGTAGTTGATGATTTTGAGGCAGGATATAAAACTACGAAGCACTTAATTAATATTGGCTGTAGTAATATAGCCGTAGTCAACCCTACTGGTAGCTCAAGTGTTGGTAAATTAAGGCTTTTAGGATATAAAAAGGCCCTTGAAGAATTCGAAATACTCTTTGATCCTAAATTGATAATCAACCTTTCACCAAAAGACGATTTAGATATGTTAATGTCATTTTTACTCAATTATAAAGCAATAGGAGGCATAATCGGTTTAGACGAAATTACAGCTGTAAAAGTATTAGAAGTTGTAAAAGCTAGAGGCTATAATGTCCCCAATGATATTTCTATAATAGGCTTCACAAATGGTCAGTTATCTAAATATGTAACACCATCATTAACAATGGTTAGTCAGCATGGGAAATACATAGGTGAGCTCACTGCTACACTATTGATAAATAGAATAAAAAATCCCGGGCAGCCTTATGAAACCAAAACGGTAAAGACTAGCCTATTAGTTAGAGATTCTACAAAAAAGCTTCAGTAAGTTAAACAGTATCTGGTTGTGGATGCTCCCAATCACCCCTATATTCTCTTTGTAATAATGCAGTTGCTTCAGGGTCGTTTAATACTGATCTGCTTTTTGGGTCATATACCAATGGTCTTTTTAAGTCCATAGATAAGTTAGCCAAAATACAGCTAGCTGTTGAAATGTGTCCTTCCTCAATATCAGCAATAGGTTTATTTCCTTTTTCAATAGCGTTCAAAAAATCAATCATATGCCCACGTGTTGCTGGTGCAGCATGTAATTCAATATCTTTTTCAGTTAAATCTTCGGGATATTTCTCACGCTCATATAGTACATCAAAGCGAATTGTTTCACTGCCATCAAGAGGTATAAATTCCGCCTTCATAACATCTCCTTTTAAAACTCCTTTAGTTCCATAAATTTTAAACGACCAAGGGTAATCTGGGTCGTCTGGGTTTCCCCATGTTCTATGTTGCCAATTGCAATTAAGGTCATCATATTCAAATACTGCCGATTGAGTATCTGATATATTTGATTTTCCATCTTTCTGAACAAAAATGCCACCTTCAGAACTTATCCGTTTTGGCCAGCCTAAATCTAGCATCCAACGAACGGTATCTAGCATATGAACACACATATCACCGGTTATTCCGTTTCCATACTCTCTAAAAGTTCGCCACCATCTTCGGTGTGGTATTCCATCATATGGTCTCATTGGGGCTGGACCTGTCCACATTTCATAATCCAAAAAATCAGGAACTTCTTGTAACGGAGGATTTCCATTTGCACGCATATGATAATAGCAAGCCATATCAACATGACCAATAGTACCTAACAACCCAGTATCTATAATTTGTTTTTTCACATCAATTAAATGTGGTGTGCTTTTGCGTTGGGTGCCTACTTGAACCGTTCTATTATATTTGCGGGCTGCAGCGACCATAGCCTCTCCTTCAATGATATCTACACTTATCGGTTTTTGTACATAAACATGTGCTCCAGATTTTAGAGCTGCAATACATGTTAAAGCATGCCAGTGGTCAGGAGTGCCGATTAAAACAATATCTAAATTATCATTTTTCAACATTTCTCTGTAATCAGAAAATAACTTTGGTTTCTTACCATTTTTTTGACGTTGTGAAACTAGAAGAGCCGTTTCATTCAAGAAATTTGAATCTACATCACAAAGAGAAACAACTTCAACATTAGCCACCTGTATCAATCGCATTAAATCACTTGTGCCATACCAGCCAGTACCTATGAGTCCAACTTTTTTAGGTTTTTCATTTTCGAAAAATTCAAAACCATAAGAACTTAACGATGTTAATAATAATGATGCTGATGCAGCTTTAATAAAATTCCGTCTTTTAATAGGCGCAGACAAATTTGACATGGTATTGGTTGTTAATTGATTATGTATTTCATAATTGGAAGAGTTAAGATAGGTAATCATTTAAAATTAACAGTAAATGTTTATGAAATTGTTAAAATGAATCATATTTCGGTATATTTAAATCAATTTTATTGATAATTCTATGAAATTACGTTTAAGCTTATTTTTCTTGTG
Organism: Maribacter arcticus; assembly: GCF_900167935.1. GTDB lineage: Bacteria > Bacteroidota > Bacteroidia > Flavobacteriales > Flavobacteriaceae > Maribacter > Maribacter arcticus. The sequence goes on from NZ_FUYL01000006.1 coordinate 223,479, forward strand.
CCTATTCGCAGTTACTATTGTTAAGGCAGAAATTACATTACCTAATATCTTTTCGAATGAAATGGTCTTGCAAAGGGAATCGGATGTTTCTCTTTACGGATGGGCAGGACCGAGTGAGGAATTTTCAATTTACACAAGTTGGAATGATGCGACGGTACAAGTGAAAACTGGTAATGATGCGAAATGGAATATTCAAGTAGCCACACCAAAAGCAGGCGGGCCTTATACCATCCGATTTATTGGAAAGGAAAATGAAATCGTTTTGAGCGATGTTTTAATTGGTGAGGTATGGCTTTGTTCTGGGCAGAGTAATATGGAATGGAGCGCAAATAGCAAAATTGATAATAAGGATTATGAAATTGAAAATGCAAACTATCCTACTATTCGGTTGTTCACCGTTGAGAAAAGAACAGCAGATTATCCGTTGGATAATGTTATAGGAACTTGGGAAACTTGCTCTACTAAAACTATGCCTAATTTTAGCGCTGTTGCTTATTTTTTTGCCAGAAAAGTTCAGTCAGAATTGAATATACCTATTGGGTTAATCGATTCTTCTTGGGGTGCTTCTTGTGCTGAAGTATGGACACCAGAATCTGTTTTCGAAGCACACCCAGAATTGGTTACTTCGCATGAGCTTATTCAACCCAATCAATGGGTGACGATAGAGAAGTCTACTATATATAATGCCATGATTGCACCATTGACCAATTTTAAAATTGGAGGAGTTTTGTGGTATCAAGGAGAATCGAATACGGCTAACGCAGAATCTTACCAACAGATTTTCACTGAAATGATTACCTCTTGGCGCGCTGATTGGAATAATGATTTTCCATTTTACTACGTGCAAATTGCGCCTTTTAAATATGGTGGAGAGTTCGAAGGTGGTATAGTTCGTGATCAGCAACGCAGAACTTTAGCGTTAAAAAATACAGGAATGGCAATGACCAGTGATATTTGTACGGTTGAAGACATACATCCACAAAACAAACAAGACGTTGGTTTGCGACTGGCAAATATTGCACTGAAACAACATTATAATAACTTACAAGATCAAGAGGTTTATGGTCCGTTGTTTGAAGCTGCCGAAATAATAGGGAATCAAATTCAAATTAAATTTAGTCACGATAAGGGATTAAAAAGTGATAGAAAAAAAATAGAGTTATTTGAGATATCGAATGAAAAAGGGGAGTGGTTTACAGCAAAAGCAAAACTGAAAAATGGTATGGTTATAGTCAGTTCAAAGGAAGTGAAAAGCCCTAAAGCTGTTCGATATGCATGGAAAAGTACTGATATTGGTAATTTATATAATGAGGTAGGTTTGCCTGCATCTACATTTAAAAGTGAGTAAAAAATTGGGGTAAAGTGTACGAATGACTCTTAAAACCTTACGTCCATCCAATGATCAAGGTCATTCAGCTAAAAACAAGTATTATTTTTTGATAAAATATCTAAATTGTATTCAATAACTAATTCAAAATTATGCAGATAAAAGAATCCTCAGAAATATATGATGTCATCATTATTGGTTCTGGCGCTGGTGGTGGTATGGCTACCAAGCAGTTGGCAGATGCCGGTTTAAATGTTGCCGTTGTAGAGGCTGGTCCTTATTTTGATCCAGCTGACCCCAAAACGATGACTCAATTAAAGCAGCCATATGATTCTCCTCGTAGAGGGGCAGGAACGGATCGTGCTTTTGGTGAATGGGATATGTCTTGGGGTGACTGGGAAGTTGAAGGCGAGCCATACACACATGAAGAAGGTACCGAGTTTAAATGGTGGAGAGCAAGAATGTTGGGTGGACGAACCAACCACTGGGGTCGAATTTCTTTACGATTTGGACCGAAAGATTTTAAAGGTAAAACTCGTGATGGTCATGGTGATGATTGGCCTATCGGATACGAGGATGTTAAACCTTACTATGATAAATTAGATAAGCTTATTGGTGTTTTTGGTACCAATGAAGGTCGTGAGAATGATCCTGACGGATTTTTTCTACCTCCCCCGAAACCGAGACTGCATGAATTATTTTATATCAATGGTGCAAAGAAATCTAATATCCCTGTAATACCGGGTAGACTTTCAATGTTGACCAAAAGAATTAATAATGATCGTGGAGTTTGTTTTTACTGTGGACAATGTTCCCGTTCATGCTCTGTGTATGCAGATTTTTCTGCGGGAAGTTGCTTAATATTCCCAGCACAAAAAAGTGGTGGTAAAGTAAAGATATTCGTTAATTCAATGGTTCGTGAAATAACGACTAATGAAGAAGGTAAAGCAACAGGAGTTTCCTACATCAGTAAAGACGATAGAAAAGAATATAAGCTTAAAGCTAAAGTTGTTGTGTTAGCGGCATCCGCTTGTAGTTCAGCACGAATTCTACTAAATTCAAAAAGCAAGCAACATCCAAACGGATTAGGGAATAGTAGTAATATCGTTGGTAAATATCTTCATGATTCTACGGGTGCAAGTGCAGCAGGCATAATTCCCGATTTAATGAATAGAAAGACATCTTATAATGAAGATGGCACAGGTGGTATGCATGTATATTCACCATGGTGGGGAGACAATTCTAAACTCAATTTCCCAAGAGGATATCACATCGAAGTTTGGGGCGGTATGGGTCAACCCAATTATGGTTTCGGCTTTGACCCTAACGGAATGAACAAATACTTCGGTCTTAAATCTGGAGGTTATGGAGAAGGTCTACGTGACGATGTTAAAAAGTACTATGGCTCTGTGATTGGTTTTGGAGGTCGTGGGGAGGCGATTGCCTTTAAAGAAAACTATTGTGAAATTGACCCTACAACAGTTGATCAATTTGGTATTCCTGTTTTAAAATTCAATTATAAGCATTCTGAATTTGAGATAAACCAGGCGAAACATATGCAAGATACTTTTGAAGAACTGATTCATAATATGGGCGGTATACCTTTAAATGAAAAGCCTGGAAAAGATAAAGATTATGGTCTTTTAGCCCCAGGTCAAATTATTCATGAAGTTGGTACTACACGAATGGGTAATGATCCAAAAACGTCTGTGACCAATAAGTTTCAGCAGTTACACGATGTAGATAATGTTTTCATTGTAGATGCAGGTGTTTTTGTTTCTCAGGCAGATAAGAATTGTACATGGACCATTATGGCACTTTCATGGAGAGCATCTGATTATATTATCGAACAACTTAAGGCACAAAATATTTAGAAGATGGATAGAAGAAAGAGTTTACAAACTTTAATACTTGGTGGAGCAGCTGCTGGTACAGGTCTAGTATTCAACTCCTGTAAAACAGAAAATGCTGATACTATTGATGAGGCTATTGCAACAGGTAGTGAGAAATATTTTGGAAGAACGCCAGAAGAATTGGAACGCATAGAAAAGTTAAATGCAGAACAATTATTCAATGAACATGAGATGGAGACTATTGCAGAATTAGCTGTGGTTATTCTTCCAGCTAAAGAACCACATGGTGGACCCATTGAGGCGGGTGTTCCCGACCTTGTCGAGTTCATGGGAAAAGATATTCCAGAAATGGCACCGACGCTTTTAGGTGGCTTAATGTGGTTGGATCATAAAAGTAATACAGAATTCGGTACAGAGTTCAAGTCGGCAACCTTAGAACAGAAAAAACAAATCTGTGATGAAATTTGCTGGCATGACACAGAAGTTCCTTTAGAGAAACAACCATTAGAAATACAGTTTTTCTACATGATGAGAGGGCTAACGGTTACAGGTTATTATACCTCTAAAGTCGGAATAGCAGATTTAGGTTATAAAGGAAATTCACCCAATGTATGGGATGGTGTACCACAAGATGTATTAGACCAGCACGGAGTAGCATATGATCCAGCTTGGATTGCAAAATGTGTAGACCAGAGTCAAAGAAACGTCATAGCAGAATGGGATGAAAACGGTAATTTACTTACATAGATAATAGAAATAAAATGAAAAATATTATCATAACCGCTATTCTTTTCGGAAGTGGTTTTTTATCACAGGCACAAGAAGTTGGCTTGCAGTTATATAGTTTGCGAGATCAATTTAAAGTTGATGTATCAAATACATTAGGTTTAATTGAAGAATGGGGAATTACGAATATAGAAGGTGGTGGCACCTATGATATGCCCATGGAAGATTTTAAAACTTTACTGGCAGAACATAATCTAAACATGGTAAGTGTTGGTGCTCAATTTGGCGATTTAGAGAATGATATTGATAAGGTCGTTAAAAATGCCAAAGCCTTTGGGGCCACATATGTAATGTGCGCCTGGGTACCACATGATGATAATAAATGGGATTTAGAAGAAACCCAACATGCCACCGATGTTTTTAACAAAGCAGGAAAAATTCTTAAAAAGAATGGACTTACGCTAGCTTATCATGCGCATGGGTATGAATTTAGACCTTATAAGAATGCTACTTTGTTCGACTATATGGCTGAACACGCGAAGGATTTCTCTTTTGAATTAGATGTTTTTTGGGCTCAGCACGGCGGTGCGGATCCGCTGGCATTAATGAAAAAATATCCTAAGAAGTTTGTCTTGCTACATTTAAAAGATATGCAAAAGGGTATTGTAGGTAATAACACAGGGCACGAAGAAGATGATACCAATGTTGTATTAGGTACAGGCCAAGTTGATATTTCAGGTATTGTTGCCGAAGCTAAAAAGCTAGGTATAAAATATATGTTCATTGAAGATGAATCTTCTGATGTTGTTTCACAAGTACCTAAAAGCTTAGAATATCTGAGTCAATTAGAAAAATAAAACCAATTACCAACCATTAGCCCCTATTTCATGTTTGAAGTAGGGGCTTTTTTATTATTTGGCTAATCAGATTTTATTCTATAATTTATAGTTTATGAAATTGATTTTACTTTCAATCCTTTTAACACTTTCCTTCTCTTGTAAGGATAAGGCAGAGAATATTAATCAAAACATTCAATCCCTACCGAACATTATTTGGTTGGTGGCCGAGGATCAATCACCAGACTGGTTCCCTATGTATGGCGACTCAATACAGTCTCTTCCTAACTTAGAGTCTCTTTCACATGATGGCGTTGTTTTTACAAACGCTGTTGCTCCTGTACCAGTCTGTGCTCCGGCACGAAGTGCAATTATCACCGGTATGTATCCTACAACATTGGGCACGCATAATATGCGTACATATAACGCGTATGCTAAAGGGCAAAATGAACCATCAATTGGTATTCCTAGTTATTCTCCATTAGTACCAGATGGTGTGAAAATGTTTACCGAGTATTTGCGAATAAATGGATATTATACTTCTAATGGACCAAAGGAGGATTACAACTTTGAAAAATCGGAAGCGGCATGGAGTGATTCAAGTAAAGAGCACCACTGGCGTAATAGAGAATCTGGACAACCATTTTTTAGTGTATTTAATTTTTCGGTTTGTCATGAATCGCAGGTTTGGGCACGAACAAATGATACCCTCTATGTAAATCCGGAAGAAATTAAAGTTCCACCTTATTTTCCGGATACTGATGTAGTACGACATGATATGGCTGTCAATTACAGTAATTTAAAACGGTTGGATAATCAAATCGGAAAAATTTTAAATCAATTGAAATCCGATGGACTTTATGAAAATAGTTATATCTTTTTTTATGGCGATCACGGCGGACCCTTTCCAAGGTATAAAAGAGCATTGTATGATACGGGGTTAAAAGTGCCAATGGTTATTAAGTTTCCTGCAAATAAAGGTGCAGGTACTGTCGATGACCGTATGTTTAGTTTTATTGATTTAGCGCCCACAGTACTTTCATTAGCTGGTATAGAACCTCCTAGAGTTATACAAGGTGTTGCACAATTTGGTGCGTTTGAGACCAAGAACAAACCAAAAGTAACATTTCATTCTTCAGATAGGTTTGATGCGGTATATGACCGATTAAGAGCAGTGCGTTCTTCCCGATTTAAGTATATAAAAAATTTTAATACCAATTTAAGTAGAGCTTTACCTATAGCTTACAGGGAACAAATGGGCATAATGAAAGAATTGAGAAGCTTGGATAGTGCAAATCAATTAAATAAAATTTCATCCACCTGGATGCAACCTGATAAACCAAATGAGGAATTTTATGATTTAGAAAAAGACCCTGAAGAGCTACATAATCTTTCAAAGGTTCCAGAGTATAAGGATTCAATTGATTACTATCGTGATATTCTAAATCAATGGATTCAGGAAACTAAAGATCTCGGAGAAGTAGAAGAAAAAGTACTATTACATAATTGGTTGGTAGATGGTAAACAGCCAAAATTAAATGGATTACAGTTACAGGAAAAAGATAATATTATTAAGCTTTTACATTCAAAAGCAGATGCTACCATAGTTTGGAGAAAATTAAAAGATTCAGTTTGGAATGTTTATTATGAACCTTTGAGCAAAGACATTTCATTTGAGGCCAAGGCAGAACGTATAGGGTATCACGATAGCGATGTTATAATTTGGCAATAACTTCCGATTAATCTAACCTCTTAAACTGTAATAGCCTAAAGTCACCAACTTGTTTTCCTTTCAGTTCTAAAGCTTTTAGAGTGAGTATACCACTTCCTTTGGTAAGGGTAATAACGCCTAAATTAAGTGGTTTAAAATCTTTCACATAAGATTCCATTCTTGGAACTCTATCTTCGTTCTTGCCAATTAATTCAGGGTCATGTGGTACTATTATTTTTTTAGCTATTTTACTATTGTTAAAGCTTAGTTCGACAATTGAGCCTAAGTCTTTTTCTGGGCATGTGTAATATAAATCGACTTCAAAGCGGCCATCTTCGAGCACATCAACATTCCAAGAAATAGAATCTTTGACAGATTTCCAATTTGTAAAAAATGAATCATTAGGCCATTGATTACTTCGTTTAATATTTCCATGGGCTTCACCATCTCTAGCTGGAAGCTGAGTATATAATGCTTTTGAATAACCCAATGTGAAAGCGCGTTCATCGTTTGCTTTGGTTATTTGAATCGTCTCCTTTTTCCAGTTGGTCTTTGCTGTAATTAATGAATCGGTGATTTGCGGATGTTTATTCGAAACATCAAATTTTTGACCACGATCAGTACTAATATCGTAAAGTCTATTTTCTTCATCTAATCTAAATTGCTGACTTCTTACACTTGTTTTACCGTTCCAATGATTATAGATAAAACGGTCTTTAATAGTTACAGCATTTCCTAATAGTAATGCGCTTAAATCTATACCATCAATTGGCTTTTCTGTTTTTATCGGTATCGATAGTAAACCGCAAAGGGTTGGCAAAATATCGATACTACTTGCTATTTCGGTAAGGTTCAACCCTTTTTCAATATGATTCACCCATTGCATATAGAATGGAGTACGAACACCACCTTCACTTACATTTCCTTTTTTTCCACTCATACCGCCATTCCACCGATAAGCATTAGGGCCATTATCAGAAAGATAAATAATGATGGTATCCTCTTCTAAACCTAGCTGTTTAATTTTATCAGTAACTCTGCCAACATTATCGTCTATATTTTCGACCATGGCCAACGCGGCTTTTGTAAATTGTAAATCTTCCTCTACGTCAGTTTCGGAAAGTAATTCTAAGGACTTGTGTTTCATTCTATCCCAATATTTGTCAGGTACTTGCATTGGGCTATGAGGGGTATTGTATGGCAGGTAAAGAAAGAACGATTCACTGGCATTTTTTTCAATAAAATCAAGTCCTTTATCCGTAAGGTCATCTACTAAAAAACCATTACCCTTTACCAACTTGCCGTTATTTTCTAACATGGGACTAAAGTAATTACCCCAATGGCCAGAAGCGAAACCATAAAATTGGTCAAATCCTCTTGAATTTGGGTGGTATGGAGGCTGCATACCATTATGCCATTTACCAAATGCAGCAGTATTATAGCCTACATTTTTAAGAAGTTCAGCTATGGTAGTTTCATTCAAATTAAAACGTTCACCACCAGATGAGGTTTCATAAACACCCATACGGGTAAAATACCTGCCGGTCAATAATTCGGCTCTTGTGGGTGAGCAAACTGGTTGCACATAGAAATTTTCAAAGGATGCTCCATTAATTCTTAAAGAGTCAATGTTGGGTGTATTTAGATTGGTGTTACCATTGCTACTTAAATCGCCCCAACCTTGGTCATCAGCAAGAATAAGAATTATGTTAGGTTTTTTTATTGAGGGTTTCGAGCTTTTTTCTTTTACTTTTTCAACACAAGAAATTAGTGCTGATAAAAAGATAAGAATGCTTAAAATTTTAAATTGCTTCATGAAATATCTAAAGACTTTACTAGATTTTTAAAATTTATTCTTTAACCGCTAAACCCACCATAGAATCTGCTGTTCCATAATATAGAAACCATTTATCTTTAAAATAGACCAAACCTTCAATGAAGGTAGTACCGGCCTTATACTGACCGCTTATTTCATGTGGTAGGCTAGGACAGATAAAAGGAGTGTCTAGTCTTTCTATCATCTTAGTTGGGTCATTTTTATCGAATAAAACTTGCCCTCCACAATAGGTGCCTTCTGGAAATTTGTCTGTGGCACCTTCGCCGCTTAAATTCTTTCCATTGTATAGTAAAAGAATGCCTGCATCTGTATATAGAGCAGGAGGCCCTGGTTCGGTTAAGTGGCTATCAAAATCATTTAAAGTTGGTTTAAAACTATGCAGTAATTCTCCTGTTTCGGTCAATGTTGGCTCCCAATCGACACCATTACTAGAAGTTGCAAGATTTACGAATAGCTCGCCCCAGTACATTAAGTACTTCCCGTTTATCTTTTTCGCAATCAATCTTCCATCTACGAGCTCTGTTACAATAGAACCCGATTTGCTCCATTCATTTAAAAACTTACCATCATTAGCATCTTCAAAAACAGGGCCTTGTTTAGACCAATTTCTCAGGTCTTTAGAAGTCGCACTTGATAGACGTGCAATATCTTTATTCCAACTTGTGTATAACATAATAAAGGTGCCATCAGGAGTTTCCACGACACGTGGGTCTTCGATTCCGCCAGGTTGGTCCCATTGCGAAAATGCGTCATTATCTGGGAATAGTACAGGTTCAGGATATTTTGTGAAGTCAATCCCGTTTGTACTATAAGCCAATCCGATACGAGAGGTTCTTCCGCCTAAAATAGCAGCAGGATTATCCTCTGCCCTAAATAATAGAAATACAGTATCGTTTTTTACGATTGCCCCAGGATTAAAAACATCGGCTTTTTGCCATTTTACTTCGTTGTTTGATATAGGGTCTAAAAATGTATAGGTCGAATCTGCCTGCATTATCGGATTGGTTTTGGTTTTTTCAAAACCTAGCAACCATGGAGATTCCGTTGACTTTTCAGCTTCGGTTGATGAGCTTTTCTCATCTTTACATGAGAATGATAAAATTGCTAAGGTCAATAATAACGATATACGGTAGTTCATTGTTTTTGGTTAAATTGCTAAAATGAAAGTTCCAAGTAAGGTAGTAATTATTCTACTGGGACTCAATATGAATTTTGGAAGATATTGAAATATAGAATGGCAGAAAAAATGAGTTGGCTTACTAATTTAATAACAGATTTTAAAAAATACGCTTCTTTAAAAATAGTAGTAGTCTTTATAATGGTATTTAATTTTTCTTGTAAAGAAAACACTAAGATATTAGAAGATAAACATTTACAATTAGAAGCCATAATCAAATCAGATTCACTACCTACAGAAGCTAATATTGAGATAGAAACGAAAAAAGAGGTTGCACCTTTAGCTTCTCTCATCGATACTACATTCATACGATTAGCAGATTACAGTGATGGCTTTGCTTATGATTTACGATACGCAACAGATAATAATTTTCTAAAGGAGAAAGTTTATGATTGCGCTGAATGTTATACCAGAGTGAAAACGGCAAAAGCATTAATAACTGCCAATGAAGAATTTAAAAAGGTAGGGATGAAAATTAAGTTTTATGATTGTTACCGACCGAATTCAGTGCAATACAAAATGTGGAAAATAGTGCCTAATCCACAATATGTGGCCAACCCTGTAAAAGGCTCTATACATAATAAGGGTGGGGCAGTAGATATTACTTTAGTTACTTTAGATGGAGAAGAGTTAGATATGGGAACCGATTTTGATTATTTTGGAAAGCGTGCTTACCATGATAATTTAGACCTACCTCAAGAAATACTAGATAACAGAAAGTTATTAAAAGAAACCATGGAAAAATATGGTTTCTGGTCTACTAGAACAGAGTGGTGGCATTATAATTTGAATGGTGCTACAAACGACCCCATAGCGAACTTTAACTGGTCATGTGATTAAAAAAGGTTAGAATATGAAATACAAAATACTTCTATTTGCGTTAATTTTTATGAGTCAAATAAATGCACAAGACACAATAATTAAGCTATGGCCAAAAGGTAAGGTTCCGAATCAATTGGTTTCCAATGATAAGGAAATACATAAAAAGGAAGGTATCTTAATAATAAGTAACGTTCAAGAACCTACAATTGAAGTGTTTTTGCCTGCGAAGCAGAATGCTACAGGAAAGGCAGTGCTCATTTTCCCTGGAGGTGGTTATGGTATTCTTGCTTATGATTGGGAAGGAACGGATATCGCAAAGTTTTTAAATGGAAAGGGGATTGCAGGGATTGTAGTAAAATATAGACTACCCTCAGATGTATCTCAAACAAATAAACAAAACGTACCATTAATAGATGCGCAAAGGGCTTTAAGAATGGTAAGATATCATGCTAAAGGTTTCAATATAACTAAAGATAAAATAGGCATTATCGGGTTTTCTGCAGGCGGACATCTGGCGTCTACCTTAGGTACGCATTTTGAGGAGTCTGTATATGTTTCAATAGATGATGTGGATACCGAAAGTGCAAGACCAGATTTTATGGCACTGGGTTATCCTGTAATAAGTATGGGGCCAATGACCCACGAAGGCTCTAAAGGCAATTTGTTAGGCAATAATCCGACTCAAAATTTACAAGACTATTTTTCAAATGAAAAACAGGTAACAAGAAATACACCACCCACATTTTTACTTCATGCTACAGATGATAATGCCGTACCCGTAGAGAATAGTTTACTTTTTTATAAAGCCCTAAAAGATAAAGGAGTTTCGGCAACTATGCATATATATCCTAAAGGAGGTCATGGTTTTTCGTTAGCACTTAACGACCCGTATTTAAAAGGTTGGACAGCGCTTATGTATGATTGGATTGTAAGCCTTGAATAGTTTATGTTTTTCAAGAAAAACATAGAAGCTAATCTAGTTTACTTTTATATTTTTGCAATCTGATTTCAGGATGTAATCCTTGAAAATATTCTTGATTAATTATAAAAAATAAGGTCTTGAGTTTTTTGAAATGATTATTTAAATTTCGGGATGTAGCGCAGTCCGGTAGCGCACTCGGCTGGGGGTCGAGTGGTCGCAGGTTCAAATCCTGTCATCCCGACAAAAAGGGTGTCATTTGACACCAAAACATAGCTAATCTTATGATAGTCAAGGGTTTTCATTTTTCTTGAAATCATAAGATTGGCTTTATTATCAAATCAAAGGTTACCTATTCGGTTACCTGGTTTATTACCAGAATTTTTACTACATTGGTAATTCAATAGATTTGACTTTCGCAACGATTTGACTTTCGTAAACAAATCGATTATTAATTTAAAGCGAGAGTTTATGCAGACTTCAAAGACTTTTAGTATTCATTTTTGGTTGAGTATGGCCAAGAAAAAAGACGATTTCGCACCCATATATGCCCGTATTACGGTCGATGGTAAACGTGCCGAAATCAGTTTAAAACGGTTCACTTCGGTTACCTATTGGGATACTCGTTCCAAAAGGGCAAATTCGAGAACTTCCGAGGGGAAATCCCTCAACGTGTATTTAGACCAAGTTTACTCTGATTTATTGGAATGTCAGAAACAGCTTGTTGGAGAATCCAAATACATTACCGCCCAAGCCATCAAGGCGAGGTATCTCGGCGAAGATGAACAGCACAAAACACTTCTCCAACTGGTTTCCTACCATAATAAAAATATGGTTTCCGTGCTCAAGCCCGGCACTTTGAAAAATTATTATACTACGGAACGCTATATCAAACGGTATTTGAAGAATAAGCTAAAGACCAATGACATTTTCCTCAAACAATTATCCTATAAATTCATAATTGACTTTGAACAGTTCCTTCGTAACGGTAAATCTATAAACCGTTCCCAACCCTTAAAGAACAATGGGGTTATGAAACATTTGGAACGATTAAAAAAGATGATGAACCTCGCCCTTCGATTGGAATGGGTGGAGAAAGACCCTTTTTTAAGATTCTCGCTGAAGTTCACAAAACATCAACGAGCGTTTTTATCCCAATCGGAACTTGAAGTTCTGGAATCTGCTCAGCTTTCAAAAGAGATTCATCAGAAAACAAAGGACGTTTTTGTCTTTGCCTGTTATACGGGCCTGTCTTATATCGATGTGAAATTGCTTAGCGATGATCATATTGTACGCGGTATCGATGGGGAATATTGGATATTCACAAAAAGGGAAAAGAACGATGAAGCGGTAAAAATCCCTCTTTTGGAAAAGGCTCTTGATATTATAAAAAAGTATGACCAAGATTCCGAAAACGAACAGGAAAAACTTTTGCCTGTATTTTCCAATCAAAAAATCAATAAATATTTGAAGGAAATAGCGTCAATACTTAAAATCAATAAAAAGCTTACGTTTCATGCGGCAAGACATACGTTCGCAACCACCGTTACACTTTCCAATGGAGTGCCCATTGAAACAGTTTCAAAATTGTTGGGGCATACAAAGCTTTCCACAACTCAAATCTATGCCAGGGTCATTGAACAGAAGGTGTCATCGGATATGCTTTCGTTGCGCAGTAAATTAAACACGAAGAACCAGGCCGAAACAGGGGTGCCTTATCAATAATTCTGTTCAGAGAATACCTTTTGGGTTCTAATCCAGTTCACATCACAATTTTCATCACTCAATATCATTGAAGGTTTATCCAGTACCATAAACTGGATTTTCTATTAGGACATTAGGAAATAAAACCCGTTCAGCACATTCCTCTACATTTCGCGAAAAGCTACATTCCGAGAAAAGACCTTCACTACTCAGGTCTTGGACACAATCCCCAATGTCAGCTTTCCATTCCGTTAACCCTTTCCGCTGCGCTAGAAAGGAACACTTCATTTCAGAGCCAAAATCGTGAATTAAGTCCGCCAAATCGGAATTCCATTATTCATTTGGTGTCGCTTCCTATGGTTTTGTACTTCACAAAGGCCTTTAGGTTCACCTTTCGTACCATCACGGTTATTCCCTTTTTATGCCAGCAAAATACCAACATTGGGAAGTTGAACGGACTGCATAAACCAGGCTCACTTCGACTGCGCTCAGCGCAGGCTACCCTCGCTCTTTTTTATAAGTCCTTATCAATTCCAAATATTGAAAAAGTATCGGCAACAAAAAAAGGTAACAGCGACGGCACTATGGGATGTAAATCTAAAATGAAGGGTATGAAATCTTACAAAAACATCAAAAAGGAAGCGACACCAAAAAAAACAAAAAAGGAAAACGCTCTAGATATAATAAGTAAATCACTTCAAAAAAACAGAAACAAAAACTATCTGAATGGTTCGGGTAGCATTTTAATTAATCTTTAAATCTATTACTATGAGTACTTTAAAAAATCATGTACAGTTAATTGGAAACGTTGGACAAGAACCAACTATTACGAATCTTGATAGCGGTAAAAAAGTAGCCCGTTTTTCATTGGCAACAAATGAGTATTACAAGGATGCCAAAGGGGAAAAACAAACGGACACCAATTGGCACACTGTTGTTGCTTGGGGCAAGACTGCGGAAATCATCGAAAAATTTGTAGGCAAAGGAAAGGAGATCGGGGTAACCGGGAAACTTAAGACACGAACCTATACCACCAATGAAGGAAATGAACGCTATGTTACTGAAGTCGAAGCAAACGAAATCCTTTTACTTGGAAGTAAAAACGACTAGTACTATTTAAAAAGCAAAGGGCGTTCCCGAAATTAAACGCCCTTTTTTCAATTCTCATTATTAACCTTTTAAGTAGAAAACAATGAAAGCACAAGTTAACGAAATCAAAGAAGGATTGCAACATTTTCACGGAACGGAAATGTTCTATCAAATACCATTATTAAAAACCCGTTTTACGGACGGGTTAAAATATTTATCCGAAGTCGCTGAATGTTTTTGGCTTATAACAGACACTTCAGTAATCGCAAAAAATCTGATGAACCGAAGCGAGTTTATAACGATAGACTTCAAAAGGCTACATAAAGAAAAACAGGATTTTGAAGGATACGAAGCGGAAATAATTTACAGCGACGGCAATGATACTATTTTGCAAAAGCAAAGATATAGGGTAACCGATTTTCCACTCGATGAACTGCGGTTATTTTTTGTAAATGATACGTTGATGTTACCTAGCGAATATTAAAATCTACAGCTATGGTATATCTCAATTTTACAGACCTGAGCGAAGAGGCGCAAAACCGACTTTTAGAAAATTCTAAAAAAGACGTTGAACGAAAATTTGGCGATAGTCTTCGAAAATATATAAAAGAAAATCACACCTGTTTTGAAACTATGGTTGAGGAAGAAGCAATACGGAATTTGTATTCTTATACTTTTATTTTTAACCCTTAAATTTTAAAATAACTAAATTGACACCTCTGAAAATACAGGGGTGTTTTGCTTTTAATCAATATCATATCAAGAAAAAAATTGTATCTTTAGTTTGCTGATATACAGCATTCAATTTTAAGTAGGGTTATCCATTTTTCGACTTTCGCCGATAACCGTACACATCGAAATAATAACATATCGGAAATTCATTTCCTTAAAATGGCAATTGGCTTTTTAGCCAGATTGTATGAAATTTTTGTTCGCCTGCAGCGAACGAAAAGGAATAGCAAGAGGGTAACACGCTAAAGCGATGTTTCGGATTCCTTTTCGTATTCAAATCACTGATTACCAACGACTTGAAATTATATTAATTTCTTGAAAATCAACGATTTGCGACAAACGGGCTGGAAACGCCCATTTTTAGGAAAGATTTTGCGACAAATCGGCGAATTATGAAATCATTTATCGGAATTAGATTCAAAAAGAAAATAGCAAAACGTTTTCAGGAATTTTCAAAAACACACTTCAAATCACATACCGAGGCAATGGTGCAAAAAACCGTCAAAGTGAACCACTGAAAACGGATTTTTTTGAACGACTTAAAAAATCGTTTCAGACTATCCTATAAAAGGGTTTGCAATAAATATTGCTATGCTCACTTTAATCCGGCGGGGGTGGTATACTTTGTCCGTCCTTTCCAGCTTAAGGATTATGCCTATAAATATTTCGAGGAAAGGGACAAAAATGCCTTGGCCTACTTGCCCAAATTGATCAATAGTTAGATATGGAGTTTACTTTTCGATAATGCCCTAGGGATTTGACATTTGGAAGTTATTTGCCGGATTGGGAATATTTCTTTTCGGAATGTTCTTGATGGAAGAACCCAACAAAAAACTTTCTGGCAGGTCATTCAAACGTCTAATCAGGGAATACATCTCCGGTAAGATCAAATCTATATTTTCAGGGATACTTGCAACCTCGATTATCCAAAGTAGTTCGGCCGTCTCACTTATGATCCTTGCATTTGTTAGTGCAGGAATCATGACGATGGAAAATGCCATTGGGGTTATACTAGGTTCTAATATAGGCACAACAGTTACAGCATGGATTTGTTGCAACCCTTGGGTTTAAGGTTAGTATAGAGAGCTTTGCACTGCCATTGATAGCAAGTGGTGGTCTTGGTCTTATTTTTCTTGGTAATTCTGAAAAATACGCCAACATAATCAAGCTAGTTGTTGGCTTTGGTTTTCTTTTCATGGGTCTTGACTATATGAAAGTGAGCATGGAAGTTTTTACAAGTACCCTGGATATCAATTCGATACCTGATTACGGAATTTTATTTTATCTAGTGATTGGAATATTACTTACTACGATAATGCAGTCCAGTTCTGCGACTATAGCGATAGTTCTTACCGCCCTGAATTTGGAAATATTAAGCTTCAATTCTGCGGTAGCCATGGTTATAGCTCCAAGTAAGATGTCGGCACTACAGCCACCATCTTACTTGGAGCTATAGGTGCCGTTCAAGTGAAAAAAAGAGTGGCGTTCAGTCATTTCGTGTTCAATCTGGTAACAGCATTGGTTGCACTTCTGGCAATGCCTGTTCTAGTATATATTGTACTTCAGCTTGTGGATATTAAAAATGATGCCGTTATAGGTTTGGCTTTGTTCCATACTATTTTTAACCTTTTAGGAGTCTTGATATTTATCCCTTTTATCCCTGTTTTAGCTAGGGTACTGATTAAAATATTTCTAGATATAAAAACGGAGGTCACTTTATTCGTCAACAATACTACCACTGATATTGCGGAAGCGGCCATTTCTGACATGAAAAAAGAGACGCTTCATTTGGTCAGCAAAGTACTTCCCTTTAACCTGAGCGTCTTACGCATTGATGAAAAAATCGTCTTTTCGTAATATGACTATAGTGGACCAGAAATAAAGCAAACCAAGGTATCAGGGTAGGATATGTATGATAACCTGAAATTATTACAGGCCGAGATTTTTACTTTCTCGGCAGGCATACAATCCAACGAACTATCTGAGACCGAATCACGGGACCTTAATCGTCATCTGCACGGGGCAAGAATGTCTTTGCATTCTGCAAAAAACATTAAAAGATGTTAAGCATAATTTCGACGAATTCGAGAATTCCGATAGTATTTTTTTGAATGACCAATATACAAATTTCAGAAAACGTTTGATGGAAACCTATCTAAAGATAGATAAGCTAATTATAGAGGACCCGAAAAAGGATAAAACAAAGTCCATCCTAAAGATATTGAAAAACCTCAAAGATGATGACCAATATTTTCTAAGGTTAACTACGCAGGCAGTAAGCAGTAAGCAGTTACAGGATATGGAGGTGTCAACGGCAATTATCGTAAATTTGGCATTCCTTCAATCATCTAAGCAGATATTATTGGCCATTCGCGAATTAGTGTTGAGCAATGAAGAAACTCAACAGTTTGAAGACGTTCAGGATATTAGTGATGAATTGAGTGAAAATGAGTGAATAATTTAAAGAAATTAATATCCAAAGAACTTGGATAAATTATAAACGAAAATTGTAATAATCTATACCCATGAAAACAACATTGACTAATTTCGTTTTAATTATCTACACGTTCTGTTTGGCATCGTGTACCGATAAAGATGGACAGACTGAAAAGGAGGGTTTAACACAAGAAGAAAATATTGTGCACGACAATAGTATTGGCTTTGACTACCTCATTCAAGAAGAAGTATTTGTGCCCATTTACTCGGAAATCTACACCAAAAAGAGAGAATATTTCTTTCATTTAACTGCGACCTTAAGTATCAGGAATACCAGTAAAGTAGATACTCTTTTTGTCAAAAATGTAGACTATTACAACACCAATGGGGAATTTATTCGTAGCTATCTTAAAAGGCCTGTTTATGTAAAGCCTTTTGGGACATTGGAATATGTTATTGCTGAAAAAGATTCATTGGGTGGTAGCGGGGCCAATTTCCACTTGGTTTGGGGATCTAATAAACCTATAAAACCTTTTATACAAGGAGTTATGATAGGAATATTTAACCAACAGGCTTTTGCCTTTACCACACTAGGGGTTACAATTTCTACCAAAGAATAGTTGATTTTTATTGGAGGATGGTTGAATGGTTTTTCTTGAGGTGTACATAAGTTTTAAAAAACCAATCTTCACTAAAAAAGTAGAAAATTGATGTTAAATATTGATGCGGATAGCTGAATAATGTTTTCCTTTAGTAAGCCCCTTGAATATCAGAATTATGAAAACGATACCTACTTTTGGTAGCAAGCTTAGAAAAAATATTGTCACTTTGCCAGAGGTCATAGACCAATGTAGCGGCATTCGTATTTTTGGCCAACTATTGAAATCATTTTTGTTTTCTACTGATGTGGCAATAATCCGAAATACCAATGCGAATGCGATTATTGCGGTTTATCCTTTTACTCCACAGCCTTTGATTTCCCATTCTTTGATCTTGGCTGCTGACAAACCTATTTTTTGCGGTGTCGGTGGAGGAATTGCCACAGGTCTTAGATCTATAGAACTTGCTATTGATGCCGAATTTCAAGGCGCATTAGGGGTGGTACTCAATCGGCCTACCCCTAATGATCTGATTCAAAAGCTTAAGGAGAAAGTTGATATTCCTGTAATTGTTACGGTGGTATCTGAAAACGATGATTTTGAAGGTAGGATTGCTGCTGGTGTAGATATATTCAATGTGTCTGGTGCCGACAAGACCGCTCACATCGTAAAGAAGATTAGGGATATCGACAATGCTGTGGCTATTTTGGCAACAGGGGGTAAGAGTGATGAAACCATCGTGCGCGTAATTGAAGCGGGTGCCAATGCTATCTCCTATACGCCTCCAACTTGCGGAGAGTTGTTCAAGGTAATAATGGATCAATACAGGAATGAAACAAAGCATCCGTCCCCGAACAAGGCAAAAGAGTGAAATATTACGTTTAGTATCAAATAAGTGATTTGTGTCATTTCATCCAGCAGTAACTTCAGATATCTTTGGTGCCTTATCAAACAAAGCATTCTAAACTATGAGCACTTCGGATAATTTACGGGACTTACAATCTAAGATTGTAGAAATGACCGCCATGATAGAAACTGATTATCCAGAACTTTATGGGTTTCAATAAGATGATACTATCACCCTTCCTACCTCGGATAACCCGCAAATGAATGAAGATGCCCTACTACAATATCTAGATAGCTTATCGCAGTTGGTAAAACAATATTTGAAGACAAGGGCAATTCAGCATTGATGAGAAGAATCTTTGGTTAGAATTTAAACACGACATCAATAAATCTAAAACCGCTTTTGAAAAATTTTGAAGATTATTGCAGAATACCTCTTCCCAGAGAACGAGCCTAAAACTATCTAAATAACAAAAAAGCTCTAACCATGATAAAATCCTTTGTTTCAAGACCAAATCCTCAGGTGGCTACAGAGCTTGTATATAAAGAAATAGAGCATATGAAAAGTCTCAACTACAAAATAAAAAAAATCTCAAGAGCGAAATGTCGTTATTTCAATCCGCTTAGCAATACAAGAGAGCTGCATTTTACTTTTACTATATGGTTCGAAGAGGTAGTAGTTCCACACAAACCAGAGCAATAAAACCTTCGTAAATCTAATTGCTACGCTTTTTTATCAGGTTTTCTATGGAAAAATAAGTAAAGGGACCTGAGTATGGTAGACCATTTTTTTGATTATGCTTTTGTGAAAAAGGCGGTCGGTAAAATTTCTTTTTCTTTCGACCAAGGCCAGAAGGTCAGTGTTTGATTCTTTCAATAAAATTTCTAACCGTTCCTCTATCTTATCCCAGTATAAAAACTTGTAGTCCAATCTACCGTAGCTGACTGTTTTAGATACCTCATCCCTTAAGTTGTCGGCGTAATGTTTTTCCTCCTCATTCTTGTATGCGGTTTCCGTTACATGTACCACATCAATAGAGGCTTTATAATGTTTTGCGAGTTTTACTAGAAAATTTATGTTTTCGGTATCTTTCTCTTCATAATCTGTTGCGAAGATCATTTTTTCAAAACCTTTATAAGACACTTTTTCAGGAATTGTCATTACAGGAAAATCTGTTTTCTTGATAACCTTATAGGTGTTGCTACCAAAAACCTTGTTTTCCACAGATCCTGCACCTGTTGTTCCCATTACCACTAAACAGGGCTTCTTTTCGTTGAGATATTTAGGCAGCCAAGACAGGGTGTCGCCTTGTAATACCTCTGTACCACAATCAATTCCACTCTTTTCAATGTTTGATTTTAATCTGAACAAACGGTTTTGGGCTTTTATTTCCAGTTCTTTTATTTCTTCCAAAACACGAAGCGGATTTTCTTCTGATTTTAGAATACCACTAGCATCAACGAAATGTACAATTTGAATTTTACATTTCAAGGCAGTGGCCATGGCTATTGCATAGGGCATAGCGTTTTCTGCGCAGGTCGAAAAATCAGTCGGGTAGATGATCATTTTAGGCTCCATTCTATTATTTTTAAGTATGCTAGACACATATAGATTAATAATTTAACCGTGCTAGCTGTGTTAGTCTTTTAGTTTTCTATTTTTAAGGATATTTGTTGTATAGTCGTTAATTTCAAATTTCAAATCTTTAAAGATTTCAGAACAATCCACCACCTGTGCCTTTAAAACTTCATGTTTTTGACTTAGCTGAAGATTGAACTCACAGTCCAATACTTCCAATATGCCTCCCAGTTTGTTTTCGTGCTTTGAAATACTGTTTCTTACCTCTAATTTGATAGCTTTTAACTTCTTTAAACGTTCTTGGTAGTCTTGCACCCGTTCAAAATGATCGGGAGTATTGGGTTGGTACAGATAGGAATTCATTAATCGCTCTAAAAAAACCATCTCATCGTCAACGAATTGCAAGGTGGACTTCCAGTGCTGGCAATCCCAATGCCACTTCTCTAGTTGTAGTTGATGTTCCGATTTTGTTTGGCCAGTGCCCATGGTAAATTACGCTGTTTGACCCAAGATATGATTAATGAAGAAAATCGGACATGATAAAAATCATCAGGAGGTATTTTTAAACAACGACCTCAATAACTTCATGAAGTTTGGGAATATGAACACTCCAACCAAATGTGTCTTTTATTTTTACCCTAAAAGCATCTAAGGCCGTAGGCTCACCATGAATTAGAAATACTTTCTCAGGAACGTTTTTGATATTCCGCATCCAATCTATCAGTTCCGCTTGGTCTGCATGGGCAGAAAGACTTTCTAAATGAACAATTTTAGCCTTTACGGGATAGTACTTACCAAACAATTTAAGTTCGTGGGCTCCATCCAGCAATTGTCTTCCCCTTGTACCTTCTGCCATAAAACCTACCAATAAGACCGTTGTTGACACAACATCGATTAACTGCTTTAAATAGGTTAATACTCTACCACCCGTTACCATACCACTACCAGCAATGACTATCTTGGGTCTTGGATCGTCTATGGTTTTCCAAGTGTCTTTGTAAGAGCTTATAATTGTTATATGGTCACACATCTCATGATACTCTTTCATGGGGAGTTTATGCCATTCTGGAAAACGCTCAAAGACTGATAATACATTGTTGCCCATGGGGCTGTCCACAAAAATTGGAATATTGGGAATGCGGTTCTTTTTGTACAATTTCCACAATTGGTACATTAATGATTGCAATCGTTCTACGGCAAATGAAGGGATAATTAGATTTCCCCTTTCACGGATGGTTTTATTAACAAGATCAACCAGAATTTGTTCCACATTTTCGTCAGGATGTAACTTATTCCCATAGGTGCTTTCAATAAAAAGATAATCCGCCCATTTTGGTCTTTCGGGTGGGGGCAATAAAAAATCCTCTTTTCTTCCTATGTCTCCTGAAAACAAGAATATTTTTCCAAAAATATCCAATTCGATAAAGGTCGCTCCTATGATATGCCCGTTATAATTGAACCTGAATTTTATGTTATCCGATAGCGATATCCAAATGTTTTTTTCTTCAAACTTGAACAAATCAATTGCTCTTTCTACTTCTTCTACGTTATAAAAAGGCAATGCAGGCTTATGCTTACTGTATTCTTCGTCGTTCGCTTTTTTAGCCTCCTCTTCGTGTATCTTGGCACTATCGAGTAGAATAATCTTTGTTATGGCGAGTGTGGGGGCAGTACCTACTATGCTTCCCTTAAACCCTTCTTTTACCAATCGGGGTAAATATCCCGTATGATCCAAATGACCATGGGTTAACAAAACCACATCAATTTTAGATACATCAATGGGCAAAGGTGTCCAATTGAGATTCCGTAATTCTTTTAAACCCTGGAACATGCCGCAGTCAACTAAAATATTTTGCTCGGGCGTTTCTAAGTAAAACTTGGAACCAGTTACCTCACCAGAGGCACCTAAAAAATGAATCTTAACTTTTTTCATAAATACTTAGCAGTTGCAAAGAAGCCTTACTTCTTCCATTATCTTTTTTTTTCGGTTTTCCGCAATTCCCAGATGATCCAAGAAAAAGGAATCTTTCAATAGTTGTTGGCATAACACCACATCTCTGCTCAATAGAAATTGCTTTTCCCTATTGGTTAGCATAGTTGATACGGTTATCGGATATAGTCCCAACCTGTCGATTCTGTCCCTAAGCCCATTGCCCTCAGGAAAATCCCAACATAGTAAATGCAAATCGGCACATTTTCCATATTTTCTAGCATCTTCGGTAAAACGGGTGTTGGTCACTACCCAACCTTTGTCCATTTCTTTTGTATTCTCCTTCTTGGTTTTCCAATGGGCTTTTACATCTTGGTAACGGGAATGGATATACAGAGGTACTTTAACGTCACAGTTTCGACCTTCTTCATTATGAAATTTGCATTCCACAATAGTTACCTGTCCATTTTTTTCAGCGAAAACATCAATTTCATGTGTAACACAAATACCCTGCATAATTTTACCTACTTCGGTCTTGTACCCTGAATATTCGAGAATTGCGCTAACAAATTTTTCAAATGGAAAACCTGTAGGACCTAACTCGTAAATCGCCTTTTTCAATTTGTATTTGGATGCAAATACTGGCTCATTTTTCTTCAGTATGGCAAAAGCACGATTGTATATTTCTTTGGAGGTAATACCTTGATACAATTCATCACGCACGCGATCCAATATTCGTTTAATTAATTGGTCATTGGCTCCACTACGTTTTAAAGATCCGCGTAATTTGCTAACGGAAAACTGTACTTTTTCTCCAGAGGATTTAATAACTTCCATATTCATTATTTAGAAATACTATTGTTTGATACGCACATCCATTTCTGGAATTTTAAGCAATTGTAGTGTTGTAGAGGCAAGTGTTACTTTTTCGCTACTTTGTGAAATCGCTTTTTCTATGTTCTCGAAAAGTTGATGTTTTGTAAGTCGTCTTAGCTTGTAGTCGGTTATGTATCTGAGGTTCAATTCTACCCAATTATCGGTCAAACGAATGGCGATGCTGGGGTCTAATTTGGCATTTTCGAGAAAGTAACGGTCTACCAACTCTTCCCATTTTGCTTTGGAATTTTTGGTATAGTCAGCGAGCAGCTCATTTGCCTGATCTAGCACAATTTTTTTTGCCAGTTCGAGATCTGAGCCGTAAGCTATGGGAATATTGAGTTCGTCCCAAACGAACGGGAAATCCATAGAATAGTTTTTGATAGGGCCTTTAAAAACAAAAGCATTACTGATTTTGACAATTCTGCCAGAATAGTTATCTGTGCTTACCCATTCCCCCATTTCCATAAGGGTAGTGAACATATTGTTGATGTCTATTACATCTCCTTTAATAGCATTGATTTCTATTCGATCCCCAGGTTTATAAACCCTGAACATAAGAATGTAAAATGACCCAGCGATACTTAAAATCAATTCCTGCAACGTAAAAGCGATACCCGCAGTAAAAAGACCTAGAATGATGGTATAGTTCTTTAGACTATCAAATGTAAAGGACAAAACAACAAGGAGAATTATAAAAAAGTACCCAACAACATCAATGGTCTTTTGTGCCCGGTATGCAATGCCCGTATTATCAATACGTCTTTTAACCAACTTTCTGAGAAAGCCCATGCCGACAATGATAACGACTACCCAGAGCAGTAGTGTGGCCAGCTTGATAACAATTGGCTCCTTAAAGAGTTCTAATACTTCTTGCATTCAAAACAAATTATTAATTCATTATTCTATGTCTTTCAATACCAAAATGGGGATTTCCGAATAGAAACCTAACTCCTTTACCAGCGGATTGGAGAGAATACTACCAAAGAACATATGTTTTTTGTTCATAAAAGCGACCATGCCACTTTCCCTACTTTGGATAAAGGTGTCAATGCCTTTTTGTACCTTAACATTAGTCATGGTATGAAAACTGTGACCTACATCATCTAACATATGATCCAATAGCACTTTATTGTTTTCTTGTGTCTTACTTAGTTTAGAACTCTCCATGACATGCAGTACGCGAATGGCCGACTTATGGTTCTTGGCAATATCCAAGAGGACTTGAATTTCTTTTCTTTTAAAACTAGCCTTAAAGTCCGTGGGGAAAACGATTTCTTTAGGTGGCGTAAATCGAACGTTTTCAGGTATAGCTAAAACCGGACATTCTGTTACCTTTTCCATAATATTTACGGTATGTGTTCCAAAAACCGTTGACCTTGTGCCCCCAGCACCTTTGGTACCCATAATGACAATGTCGATATCTTTTTTATCAATGATGTTCTTTAACCCATACAGAATGGAATTGAATTGTGAAATTGTATGAAAGGTATGTTTCGGGTTTTTTTCACGTAGGTTCAAAATTTCTATTTGTTTTTCCAAACCATCCAAAGAATATTTTTTGGCAGCATCATAATCAACATCTCCAGGTTCTGGTACCATTAAGCTTTTAGTAGAGTACCCTTTCACTTGAAAGACGTTCAATAAATAAAACTCACATTTTTCCTTTTCGTGCATATCCAAAGCATACCGAATTGCGTTTAGGGCATTATTGGAAAAATCGGTGGGCAACAAAATTCTCTTGTCCATGATGTATTTTTAGGTTTATAAGGTAAAAATAGAACCGAGATTGCGGTTGTGCCATGACATTTATCAGTCCTCACTAGGAATTATTAAAAAAGGGATATCTAAATTGAAACTTACTTTTTTTATAAGCGAACCTTGTACTAATTTTTTAAGAAAACCCTTCTCATAATTGATCATTGTCAACATATCAATACCCGAATCTTTTAAAAAGTTGTTTATTGTCTTGGTCTTATTAGAGAAATTGGGCATCCATTCTACTTTATAATCTACGGGGTCGAGATATTGTTTTAAAACATCCCTATTTGATTTTTGGGTTTCATCCAAACTTTCAGATTCCAAGACTCGAAAGATGCGGATAGAGGCATTAAAAAGGGAAGCCATAAAAAGCAAGGGCGAGATGACCTTTAGGTTAAAACTTCGCTTGTAATCGGTTACAAAAGCTATTTTCTTTACAGGTTCAAAGTCAATTTCACCAGGCACCATCAATAAAGGACATAACTTCATCGTATTTATGGTCTCTACAGCGCTACTACCCATAAAAATCGCTTTCGCAGCGGTCGTTCCCTTATTACCCATGACCACTAGATCAACGTTGTTCCTTTCCACCGTTTTTGAAATGGCTTCTACCAAATCGCCTTTAGTACTAATGGTCTTGAACATGTGATTGGTATTTCCGTTGTCCAATACTATTTTATGCAGGGTAATTTTTAGCCCTTCTTCTGACTCATCGCTTAATTGATCTAGCAAGGCATCGCCCTTACCCGTGGGGATTCTTTTGCTCGTTAATGGTGTATGTTCTTCATACGTATTGAGTATGTAAAAAGTGCAAGCCTTATTTCTTAATAGCTGGGTAGCATAAAACAGCGCGTTGTATGCGTTACTGGAAAAATCGGTTGTGGCGAGAATGTGCTGCATGACCTCAGTTTTTTGTATCATATGGAAGGACCATAAGGGGAAACGTTAGATTGAAACCTAATTCCTTTATTAGCGATTTGGAAAAAATACGCCCTATCAAAGAATGTTTTAACCTTAGCATAACTAATAAATCGATCTTATTATCGAAGGTAAAATCAATTATTGCATCCGGTATATCGTTATCGGTGTCAATATGAAATTGACAGGGAATGCCTTTTAGGATTTCTTCTAAATTTGCTTTACGTGCCAACTGACCTTCAGTTAGTTCATATCCCCCTGAAACATACAGCAGTTCGATTTCGGCACGTTTTTGTTTAGCAATATTTAGCAACTCCTTTAATTTTTCTTTTTGGTACACAATGCCATAGTCTGTAGGAAACAAAATCCTTTTGGGAGACTTATATGTAAAGTTGGAGGGAACCGCTAGTATTGGGCAGGCCGCCTTTTTTAAAATATGTATGGTATTGGTTCCGAATAAGATATCGCCTGCCCCGGTTGCACCCTGGGTACCCATAATGACAAGGTCAATATTTTCCTTGTCAATTATTCTTTCGACTTCATCTACCAAGGTGTTAAAAGCACAATGGGGTACAAAAAGGTGTTTGGGGTTTTTAAATTTCTTAGAAATGCGTTTTTGTAGCTCTGCCATTTGTGCCAGGGAAGATTCTTGACTTGCATCCTTGATATCGGTCTGGCCTGGATTAAACTCCTCCAATTTGTCATGGTAGGTAGAAGGTGTGAATGTATTCAATAAGTAAAACGCGCATTCCTCCTTTTTAAATAGATTTAGGGCATAGCTTATGGCATTAAATGCATTTTCCGAAAAATCGGTGGGTAGTATTATTTTTTTCATTTCTATATCTTTACGTTTTAACGAAATCTGTTTTGCATTACTAAAAAAGGAACCTTAATGGTCAGGGTTATTTCATCTATAGAGGAATGGAACAGAACTTTTTCCATGTATGAATGCCTTGTATTTATCATTACCAGAAGATCAATCTCACTTTTTGAAATAAGTTGGTTTATGGCAACTGACTTATCTTCAGCAAGAATGGTGTCAAAGACCAAATCTGGTTTGGTAAGACCATTCAATAAAAACTGCTTATTATCTTCCTGCCATAAAGAAAGAGTAGCCTTGGGGTTTATGTACAGCATATGAATAGTGGATATAAAAGAACCTGACATTTCGTTCAATAACTTCAGTTCCCTTCGTTTATAGGGTACCAAATAATCTGTAGGGAAAAGTATTTTTTTGGGCTGATGATACAAGAAATTTTCTGGGATAGCCAGAACAGGACATAGCACATACTTAAGCAATTGCACGGTATTACTACCAAATGTAATCTTAGGGTCATTGGTTTTTCCTTTGGTGCCCATGACCACGATATCTATATTTTCTTGGTTGACCAAATCGTTCGCCTCATCGGTAAGAGTGCCGAAAGCGGACAGTGTCTTGTATTTATGTTTTGGATTGGGAGAATATTCCATGATTTCATCCCATATTTTTTTGAGCTTTTTCTCTGAATTTTGATAAACTATTTCTTTTATATCCCCAATTGAGTTTTTGTTTTCATTTGAATGGCGGGAATAAACTTCGTCTGCAAAGGCATGTAGGATGAAAAATTCACTATGTTCATATTTAAACAGTTGGCAAGCATATTTTAATGCATTGAATGCGTTATCAGAAAAATCTATTGGAATCAAAACCTTTTTCATCGTTGCTATTTAATGATTATGGTCAAAAATAATCGGTACCTCTTCCATAAACCATGATATCGGTCAGTTCTCATTTGGAGAATTCTTAGTGCATGATTCTTCAACTTATTACTTAAATAGCGACACAGGTAATCTAAAAAGAGGTGATTAAGGGTAAGAAAACTGTAAGTATGAGGTTTGTTTAAAAGTTGAAGCTAACTCAGATTTTTTTGATGTGATATATATCATTTCCTATAACATGCTTTAAGAATAGTTTGCATCCTAATTTGAACGGACCAACTAACAGACAAAATAAGCATTTGGTCTAATCCTTAAATTATAATAAACATGGCAGTAGCGGAACACATACTTTTCTTTGACCAAATTTCTAATAAAGATGTACCTAGAGTTGGCGGCAAGAATGCCTCGTTAGGTGAAATGTACAATCAACTGAATCCAAAAGGTATAGGTATTCCTAACGGTTTTGCACTTACTGCTAAAGCTTATCGCTTGTTCAGGACAGAAAACAATTTAGAAAAAACGCTAAATGATTTGTTGCATGCTCTGGATACTGATCAGTATACCAACCTTAGTGAGATTGGTAAAAAGGCTAGAACATTGATATTAGGAGCATCCTTCCCTGATGAGGTTAATGCAGCCGTCAAGAAGGCATATATTTCACTTTCCGAACAATGCAAAATCAATAATTTAGATGTCGCTGTTCGTAGCAGCGCAACCGCCGAAGACCTCCCCACGGCCAGCTTTGCTGGAAGAATGGAGTCGTTTCTAAATATAAGTGGGGAAAAACAATTGTTGGATGCTGTGCATCGATGTTACGCCTCCTTGTTTACAGACCGGGCCATTAAGTACCGTCATGATATGGGGTTTACTGATATGGACATCGCCATTTCGGTTGGGGTACAACAAATGGTACGAAGTGATAAAGCAGCGTCGGGCGTTGCATTTACCATTGACCCCGATAGTGGGTTCGAGAATGCAATTATCATTAATAGTGTATGGGGCTTAGGCGAAAACATTGTACAAGGAAGATCGACCCCAGATGAATGGATTGTTTTTAAGCCTACCCTCACCAACGAAAAGCTGCATCCAATTTTGAAGAGCAGCTGCGGTAAAAAAGAATATACTATGGTGTATTCTGAAAAGAAAGAGGGAGCATCTGTGGAAAAAACCATTACGAATTTGGAAACGGCTATTGAAAAACAAAATATATTTTCCTTATCGAAAAAAGAGGTTGTACAGCTTGCACAATGGTGCTACAAGATAGAACAGCATTATGGGATGGCTATGGATATTGAATGGGCAAAAGATGGTCTTAATAATCAACTTTACATAGTACAGGCACGCCCTGAAACCGTTCACGGAAAGATAAAGAAACAGATTAGAGAAATCTTTACCCTGAAAGAGACTGGAAAGCTCCTTACTAAGGGAATTGCCTTGGGCGATAAGATTACTTCGGGCAAAGCCCGAATCATTATTAGTCCAGAGGATGGGGGGCAACTGAAAAAAGGCGAAGTCTTGATTACCGACATCACTAATCCCGATTGGGATCCGGTGCTCAAAAAAGCAGCAGCCATTATTACCAACAAAGGGGGAAGAACAAGCCATGCCGCCATTGTTGCCAGAGAATTAGGTACGGTTGCCGTGGTAGGTTGTGGCAATGCTACGCAAGTGATAAAAGATGGTCAAGAAATTACGGTTTCTTGTGCAGAAGGTAAAGAAGGCAATGTGTATGACGGGGTTCTAAAATGGGAAATAAAAGAAGAAGATTTTAGTCAATTACCAATGCCAATTACCGCACCTATGTTCATTCTTGCGGACCCTGATAGGGCCTTTGAACTCAACAACTATCCAAACAAAGGTGTTGGCCTGTTGCGACTAGAGTTTGCGATATCAAACAGTATTCGCATCCACCCTTTGGCCTTATGTGAGCCCGAAAAAGTAGTGGATGAAAAAACAAAGGCTGAGATAAAAGAACTTACCAAAGACCACAAAAATGGAGAGACCTATTTTGTGGACAAGCTTGCCGAAGCAGTCTCCATGGTAGCGGCAGCATTTTACCCTAAGGATGTAATTGTTCGAATGAGCGATTTTAAAAGTAACGAGTACGCTAATCTATTAGGGGGCAAGTATTTTGAACCACATGAAGAAAACCCGATGCTCGGCCTTCGAGGCGCATCACGGTATTACAGCGATTTTTACCGTAAAGGTTTTGCCTTGGAATGTATGGCCATGAAAAAGGTACGCGAAGAGATGGGAATGACCAATGTGAAGTTGATGATTCCATTTTGTAGAACTGTGGAGGAAGGAGAAAAGGTTATTGCGGAGCTTGCGCGAAACGGGCTTAAGCAAAAAGAGAACGGTTTGGAAGTTTATGTAATGATCGAGATTCCAAGTAACGTACTAATGGCTGATGCGTTTGCAAAGCTCTTCGATGGTTTCTCGATAGGTTCCAATGATTTGACTCAGTTGACCCTTGGGCTAGACCGCGATTCTGCCTTAATAAGTTATCTCTTCAATGAAGAAAACCCAGCCGTAAAGGGGTTAATACTGGAAACTATCCGTGCCGCGAAACGGAATAATATCAAAGTGGGATTGTGCGGTCAAGCACCCAGCGATATTCCGGCCTTTGCAAAGTTTTTGGTAGAGGAAGGGATTGACAGCATTTCCTTTAATCCTGATGCATTGGTGCAGGGAATTGAAAATATATTGGAAGCGGAAAAAAACACAAAACCCAAACAATGACAAAAATATTAATTATAGGAGGCGGTACTGCGGGTATAACGGTGGCCGCTCAATTAATACGAAAATTAAAGAAGGTACATATTGAATTATTTGAACCTTCTAAATACCATTATTACCAACCATTATATACACTCGTTGGCGCTGGTACGGATAAAAAAGAAAAAACAATAAAAGAAACTTCAAAGCTGATACCAAAAGGAGTTATTTGGAACCAACAAAAGATTCTAGGGTTTAAACCTAAAGAAAATATAGTTATTGGTGAAGATTGCAAAGAATACGTGTATGATTATCTGATTGTAGCACCAGGGATTCAATTAAACTGGCACCTAGTAAAGGGGTTAACAGAGACCATGGGTAAAAATGGTGTTTGTAGCGTATATGGTTACCAAGAATCTGAAGAAACATTTTCTTCCTTAAAGGCCTTTAAAGGGGGCAATGCATTATTTACGTCCCCAAATACGCCCGTAAAATGTGGTGGGGCACCCCAAAAAATAATGTATTTGACGGAAGCCTATTTAAGAAAAAAAGGTCTCCGAAATACTACCAATGTGATTTTCGCATCGGGGGGGTCGAAACTATTTAGTGTGCCAGGGTATACCGAAGCCCTTCAAAAAATCATTGATAATAGAAAGATAAAAACCCACTTTTCACATAATTTAATCAAGGTTGATGGCCAAAAAAAGGAAGCCACCTTTACGGTTAAAATGTTCGAAGGAGACCAACAAGTAGGTATGGAAGAAAAGATCATTAGTTTTGATTTGTTACACGTTGCACCGCCACAGAGTGCGCCAGATATCATAACAGAAAGTGAGCTGGCAATACAGGATGGAAAATTGAAAGGCTGGTTGAATGTTGACCATTATACTCTGCAACACAACAGTTTTCCAAATGTTTTTGGTCTTGGAGACGTATGTGGTTTGCCAACCGGAAAAACAGGGGCCGCAATTAGAAAACAAGTGCCTGTGGTTGTGAATAATGTACAAAGGTTACTGGAGAGAAAAGAGGTCAATGGTAAATTTAAATACAATGGGTATTCGGCTTGTCCTATACTAACGGATTACAAGCATGTATTAATGGCTGAATTCGAATATGGATACAAACCAAAATCCTCTTTCTTTTTTGATACAACTAAACCAAGATGGTCCATGTATTTACTCAAGCATTTTTATCTACCATGGTATTATTGGAATAGAATGTTGAAGGGAAGAAACTAGTTGATACTAAAAAAAGTATCTCTATGACATAATAAGTATAAATACCTATGAAATTGAATTATGCGAACGAGGAAGAAGCGGTAAAAATAATCCGGAGCACAGAGCATGTATTTATGCATGGTTGTGCTGCCCCGTGGTTATGTTAATTAAATGCTTTTTCATCTGCAGAACTAGAACATAAAAAGAATGATTAAAACATCAAAATTTACTTATAAGAACGCTCTTAGTCGTTTTACACACAACGCCGCAACATCTGGTATTGTTTTGATTTTAACTACGATAATTGCAATTATTTGGGCGAATTCAGCATGGGGAAGCGTTTATTTTGAGCTTTGGCAAAAACCCGTGTCATTTAGTTTCGGAGATGTTGGTATATCAAAACCTTTGATTTTATGGATCAATGATGGCTTAATGGCCATGTTTTTCTTCGTTATCGGTCTGGAGCTCAAACGTGAGATAATCGCGGGAGAACTTTCTACTTGGAAACAAGCATCAATGCCCATATTCGCCGCCATAGGGGGTTCAGCCATACCTGCATTAATCTTTTTACTATTCAATAGTGGATTGCCAACTGCTAATGGCTGGGGAATACCGATGGCGACCGATATTGCTTTTTCCCTAGGCGTTTTAGCCTTGTTGGGCAGTAGGGTTCCTCTTTCATTAAAAATATTTTTGACAGCACTTGCCATAGTTGATGATTTAGTGGCCGTTCTGGTAATAGCTTTTTTCTATTCCTCAGAGATTGTACTTTCTAATATCATCTGGGGTTTGGGCTTTCTCGGGGTAATGATAAGCATGAATTGGTTGGGTGTACGAAATCAACTTGCGTATGCAATACCAGGGGTATTGGGTTTTTGGCTGGCCTTTTTACTTTCAGGTATTCATCCTACAATTGCAGGCGTCTTGGCAGCTTTGACAATCCCTGCAAGTACCAAAATCAATAAGTCGGATTTTAAAAACAACATATTGAAGCTTCTAGCCGAAATAAGGGATTCTTCTGCAAAACTTAATCCATTTTTAACGAATAAGGAACAAGGCATCGTATCGAATATCGAAGCACAATGTGAATACTATAAACCTCCGCTTCAGGCTTTGGAAAAGGCGTTCCATCCTTGGGTTGTCTTTCTAATCATGCCAATTTTTGCTTTGAGCAACGCGGGAGTTTTGCTTGGTGATAGCATCGTATCCGCGATGTTAAGCCCTACCGGATTGGGAATTTCAATAGGATTGGTTTTAGGAAAACCAGTAGGCATTCTATTATTTTCTTGGATAGCATATAAATTGAAGATTGCCATGCTGCCCACAAACATTAAATGGGTGCATATATTGGGAGTTGGTCTTTTGGCCGGAATAGGCTTTACGATGGCCTTGTTTATTATGGGGCTCGCCTTTTCAGACACTACAATGATTAGTAATGCCAAAATAAGCATATTGTTTACCTCTTTAGGTGCTGGCATAATAGGCTATTTCATATTGTACAGAACATTACCAGCATATGAATCAAAGTAGAAAATGGGGAATTCAGTTAAAAAGTTTAAAAATTAGGATATGAGAAAAAACTTGGAAAAAGAGGAAATAGAAGGGGTTCTAATGAGCAACTATATAGGCCATCTGGCATTTATATCACAAGCAAGGCCCTATATGATGCCAATCACGTATTACTATAATAAGGTCCAGAATGCCATAATAAGTTATTCGGGCGAAGGTTTAAAATTGAGCGCAATGCGTAAAAACAATGCGGTTTCATTAGAAGTGGATGAAATCAATTCGGTGGGGAACTGGAAATCAGTTTTGGCGCACGGCACATTTGAAGAAGTTCAGGGAATCGATGCCAAACAGCAGTTGCATCAATTTGCCGAAGGTGTGAAAACCATTATCACAAAAAAAGAAGGTCATAGGCCACAATCGCTTAAGGAATTTTCAGCGCGGATATCTTCTGATAAAATTCCCGTTGTTTTCCGTATTAAGATACTTGAAATAACAGGAAAGCAAAGGGAATCTTAAATTGAAATTATGAGGACATTGGTTTATAGTATTCATGGTTTTGACAAACCTTTTTTGGAGATGGCTGCAAACGATAAACATGAATTGGCCTTTACAAAAGAACCTTTAAATGAAAACACGGCAGATCTGGCCAAGGGATATGAAGCCGTAGTACTTTTTACATCAGATAGAGGGACGGCACAAGCATTGGAAAAACAAGCCGCTCACGGAATTAAGTATTTGGCACTTAGGTCGGCAGGCTTTGACCATGTTGATCTTGCCAAAGCCAAAGAATTGGGAATGAAAGTAGCTTACGTTCCTTCGTATTCGCCCTATGCCATTGCAGAACATGCGGTCGCTTTGATGCTGGCATTGAACCGAAAACTCATTTTAGGTCAAGAATTAATGAATCAAAATAATTTTATTTTGGATCAGCTTGTAGGTTTCGATTTACACGGAAAAACGGTAGGAATAGTGGGCACGGGGAAGATAGGCGGTGCTTATACAAGAATCATGCATGGCTTTGGTTGTAAATTATTAGGGTATGATATTGAGCAAGACCAAGAACTTATTGAGGACACCAACATTTCCTACACCTCTTTGGAAAGGTTGTGCGAACAATCGGATGTTATCTCGGTTAACTGCCCTCTCAATGTTTGCACAAAACATATGTTTAACAAAGAAATTTTTTCCAAAATGAAAAAAGGGGTCATGTTCATTAATACTGCAAGAGGCGGAGTAGTCAATACCAATGATTTAATAGATGCCTTGGATAATGGAATTATTGCCTTCGCGGGCTTAGACGTATACGAATATGAAAAACCCATTTTTTTCTATGACCATTCGGGAAAGGCACTGGAGGATAGGCTCTTTGAAAAACTTCGCTCGTACCCGAATGTATTGATAACGGGACATCAGGCATTTTTGACCAATGAGGCCTTGAAAGGTATCGCCTCCACTACTATTGCCAATCTAGATGCTTGGGAAAGGAACGAGATTTCAGAAAATGAATTATAACATTTAAATGGAGCATTTGATATTGATTATCGCATTTATAGGTTTACTTGTAGGGGTTTTTCTTCTCAAGAGACTATGGTTGGGTGCTTTATTTGCCCTAGGATTGGTTATTTTGGGTAAGACATATCCCGCTGGCCTATATGTTCCCATTGCGAATGGTCTAATTATTACAGCTGAATTGGGTCTGTTGATTTTCGGGGCCTACTTGTTTTATAACCTATTATCGGCACATCGGCATTTTAAGGAATTCGATGTTTTTCTAAATTCTTTTTCATCCAAACTATCTGTTGTTATTATTCTGTGCTGGTTTATGGGCAGTTTTATGGAGGGTATCGCGGGCTTTGGCATCCCCGCTATGCTCATTGCCCCTCTTATGCTAGCTCTAGGTTTTAAACCGATTACAAGTATAATTCTACCTTTGGCGGCCAATACCACGGCTGTCGCTTTTGGCGCCCTGGGCACGCCTTTGAAAATAGGCCTTGGTATTTTTTCATCGGGCGATATGGTTCTATATACCCTGCTGCTAAATAGCTTGCCCGCCCTTATGATGCCTTTTGTTCTGGCATTTTTGTATAGTAAAACAGAGCAGGTAAAGATTAATTGGCCCAAAGAAAGAAAAAAGCTCTTAGGTGCTGGTGTTTGTTTTGTCGTACCCTATTTTATAACAGGATTGTTTACTGTAGAATATCCTTCGGCAATAGCCGGTTTTATAGGTCTAATTTTATTTGTTTCCATTTTTATCCCAAAAAAAGAAACGCCAAAACTGTCATTTTGGTGGAACAGTTTCTATCCGTACCTACTTTTCGTAGGGCTACTTTTAACAGCGAAATTTTTAATGTCCGGTTATACTTTTAAATGGAATGGAGATTTGAAGGAAATTCCTTTATATCAACCTGGATTAGTTTTCGTTTTTGCTGGCTTGGTTTATTTGATTATCAAAAATTATAAAAGTCTAAGCCTTCATATTTTGACAGAAACAAAAAGGACAATTTCACGCATATACAAACCAATAACCACAATTCTGTTGTTAGTCTGTTTTGTCCAATTGATAAATCCTGAATTGAACGGATTGATGCAAGGGCTATTAACTGATAACCCAAAGTTATCCATCCCATTAATTGCACTAGCAGGGGTGGGGGGCAGTTTTGTTACAGGGAGTGCCACAATGAGTAATTTATTATTGGGCAATAGTATACAGACATTCGCTTCAATGACCCTCTCCACGCCATTACTTTTAGCATTGCTGCATACAGGAAGTGCTGTTGGCAATGCCATATCATTACAGAACATCATCATGGTCAAGTCGGTTATTCAGCAACCTGTGAGGGAAGAAAAAATAGTATCTTATAATTTAATTACAGTATCGCTCTATATGACTTTATCAATGCTAATTGCAGTTTTACTAGTGAGATATAGATAGATCAGAAATCTAACAAGAATGAAATAATGTGATTAAAACTAATAGAATAAATTCAAGAAGAAATTAAAATGTCGACAGCGATTTTAGAAATTATAGACGTTTTGTTTTTTGCGTTTCATACAGCCCTTATACTTTTTAATGTATTCGGATGGCTTGTACCGGCTTGGCGTTTGGCAAATCTGATTACGTTGTTGCTGACGGTATTTTCATGGTTGGTGCTTGGGTTTTGGTACGGTTGGGGATACTTTATTTGTGTAGATTGGCATTGGTATGTCAGGGAGTTATTGGGTTATCAAAACACAAGCTCATCCTATATACACTTTCTTGTTCTTAAAATTACAGGGATTGATTTCCCAATTAATTTGGTGGATACAATTACAGCAACTGTACTCTTTTTGGTTGTTGTAATAAGTAGTTATTTAAATATTAAAAAATGGAAAAGCAAATAGTTTTTTACACATTCACTTGAATTGGCAAACTTTAAACTACATTACAAACGACTATGCTTTTTGAAAAACACTAGATATGAAGGGATCATTTAAACTTGGAAGTATAGCGGGAATCGCAGTATTTGTCCATTGGACATTTTCGATACTCATTGCTTATATTATTGTAAGTAATTACAGGGCTGGACAAAGTATGGAACAAATTCTATGGTCCTTGCTTTTTATACTCAGTATTTTTGGCACCGTTTTTTTACATGAACTAGGGCATGCGCTTGCGGCCAAAAAGTATAATGTAAAGACCAAAGACATTACTATTCTGCCCATAGGTGGGGTAGCCCGGTTGGAAAAAATTCCTGAAAAACCAAAAGAGGAATTAGTTGTTGCCATTGCAGGGCCTTTAGTTAATGTTGCGTTGGCCCTCATAACCAGCATGTTTATTACATTTCCCGAAGCCAATGAATTAACCGCTCTGGTCTCTGAAGGAATAACGGCCAGTAATTTCTTTCTTCTCTTCTATACGGTAAATATTTGGCTAGCCTTATTTAATCTTATTCCAGCTTTCCCTATGGATGGGGGTCGAATTCTTAGGGCATTATTGGCAATGCGTTTTGAGAGAAGCAAAGCGACCAAAATTGCCGCAAGAATAGGGCAGTTGTTGGCAATAGGTTTTGTTTTCATAGGGTTTTACGTCAATCCATTTCTAATTTTTATTGGTCTCTTTATTCTTCTTGGCGCACAGGCCGAAGTTCAATTTACCGAATCAAAAGCAATACTTGCCGGTTATACGGTTCAAGATGTGTTGATGCAGCAGTATCAATCTATTGATTCTGGCGAACCTATAAAAACAGCTATTGCGTATCTTTTAAATGGTCAGAGTAAAAACTTTTTGGTAACCGAAAACAATTTACCAGTAGGCACTTTAAGTCGCGATGAAATCATCAAGGGTCTGTCAACTAAAGGAGAAAATGAAATGGTTGGTAATGTTATGAACAAAGATTTTGTTTTTCTCGAAATCGATTCCCCATTAGAAGAAGCCTTTGAGCAAATGCAGCAGCAAAAAACTAGCTTAATACCTGTAGTGAAAAATGAACTTGTTGTTGGTGCCTTGGATATGGAGAACATCTTAGAATTTATAATGGTTAAAAATGCCAAGGAAAAAAATATGGCGAAACCGATTAACAATTAAATAATAAAGAAATGGTAGAATTATTCTCACAGGCGGATACTTGGGTAGCCCTAGTAACCCTAACGTTTTTAGAAATTATTTTAGGTATCGATAATGTTATATTCATCTCTATTACTGCAGGTAAATTACCTGAGGACAGCCAAAAAAAGGCAATAAGATTAGGGCTATTATTGGCCATGTTTTTTAGGGTATTGCTGTTGTTTGGAGTCTCCTATTTAATTGCAATGAAAGATGCATTTTTCAGTTTCGATTATTCATGGTTTAAAACCGATATTACAGGGCAAGGCATGGTGTTGTTCTTAGGGGGTATTTTTCTTATTTATAAGAGTACTAGTGAAATTCATCAAAAGGTGGAGAATATTTCGCATAGTAAAGCTAAGGCGGTGGCCGCTTCATTTGTTAAAGTTATTGTGCAAATCGTTATAATTGATATGGTTTTTTCCTTTGATTCAGTTTTAACAGCGGTGGGTATGACTAGCGGGCTTGAAGGTGCATTACCAATTATGATTATAGCCGTGGTCGTTTCGATAATCATTATGATGGTTTTTGCAAATCCGGTCAGCAATTTTGTGAATAAACATCCCGCAATACAAATGTTGGCACTCTCTTTTTTGATTTTAATTGGTTTTATGTTGATTACCGAAGGAGCGCATTTGTCA
Organism: Maribacter arcticus; assembly: GCF_900167935.1. Taxonomy (GTDB): domain Bacteria; phylum Bacteroidota; class Bacteroidia; order Flavobacteriales; family Flavobacteriaceae; genus Maribacter; species Maribacter arcticus. The sequence continues at coordinate 261,522 of NZ_FUYL01000006.1, forward strand.
AATACCGAAGTGTTTCAGCAGCATGTTGGCGCAATACCTAAAGGGTATTTGTATTTCGCGATCGTATTTTCATTAGCCATTGAGTTTTTGAATATGCGTTTTAGAAAAAATATTGATATAGAGGAGATTTCTGAAGAAGGCGAATAGCCAAATGAGTAAGAAGGGTATTTTGGGTAATAAAATTTAAAAATATAGAAGTACGATATACTAGATTATGCTAAGAGAGCAAGGACATAAAACAAGGGCTGATACCGGCAATAGCTTTTCCGAAAGGATTGAGCTGGTAAATAGTGGAGAAGATTTCTTTGACCGTCTATTGTGTATTATTTCTAATACCAAGTCAGAATTGCACTTGCAAACCTACATTTTTGAAAACGATGTCGCGGGAAAAGAGGTTGCCTTAGCTTTGAAAAAGGCTGTCTTAAGAAATGTAAAGGTCTATGTATTGTTTGATGGTTACGGTTCGGCTTCCTTATCAGACTATTTTATAAATGACTTGGTTGCCAATGGAATCAATGTCCGGTTTTTTGCTCCTTTTTTCTCAATGAATAGTATCTATTTAGGGCGCAGATTACACCATAAGATTGTGGTAGCTGATGGCGAAACTGCACTTGTTGGAGGTATAAATATTGCTGATAAGTATCGGGGAACTAAAACGATGGAACCTTGGTTGGATTATGCAGTTCAAATTGAAAGCGCTAATGCAGCGTCTTATCTTCAGGAGTTGTGTAAAATGATTTATTTAAAAAATAACCGTAAAAGTATTGTCACAACAAAGAATACTTTCCACTTAGCAAAAGGTGTTTCGGCCCATATCATTCAAAACGACTGGCTGCATCGAAAAAACGAGATTTATGATGCCTATACCAATGCTATTCAAAATGCCAAGGAGGAAATAACGATACTGGGCAGTTATTTCTTTCCAGGGCGAAGACTTTCTAAAGCCTTAAAGGAGGTGTCCCTGAAAGGAGTGAAAGTGAAATTGATTCTGTCAGGGGTTTCAGATGTGCCGTTGGCAAGACGGGCAACAAACCATTTATATACTTCACTTCTTAAATGCAATATTGAACTGTATGAATGGAAGAATTCCGTTTTACATGGTAAAGTAGCAACCGTAGACCATACATGGGCGACTGTTGGCTCCTTTAACCTAAACCATCTAAGTTCATACGGAAGTATTGAACTGAATTTAGAGATAATCTCAAAAGAATTTTCCAAAACTATAGCCACAAGCTTAAATGGGGTAATTGCTCAATGTGAAAAGATAACTTATGATACCCTTAAGGCTAGGGGAGGTTTTTTTACTACGATATTGAACTGGTTCGCTTATCGCATAGTTAGGATCCTTTTTAGAATTACGACCTACGTTCCGTATAAACGATTTTTTAAACGCTTTCAAAATGAATAGTATAGTTTTTGATATTGCCGGATTCGCATTGTGTGCGGGGGTCATTTTAATTAGTGGTTCCAAACTATCCAAATATGGAGATATGATGGCAGATATGCTAGGTTGGGGCAAAATGTTCATGGGCCTTGTACTGATGGCATCGGTTACATCAATGCCCGAATTGATGACCGGCTTTAGTTCTGTAGTCTTGGTCGATGCTCCGAATTTAGCTGTAGGGGATATTGTGGGTAGTTGTGCTTTTAACATCCTGATTATTTCAATTATGGATATGTTCTACAACAAAAAAAAGCCCCTTACATCGGACGTGCAGCCAGGCCATATCATTTCCGCATCCTTTGGTATTATGATGTTGAGTGTGGTGGCTGTCGCTATTTTGATGCCCGGTGTTTTCGGAAGTATTGCATGGGTTGGCGGATCTAGTATAGTCTTTATCTCGATTTATCTAGTTGCAATACGGGTGCTTTACTTATACGAAAAGAAGCAGCATATTCAACATATTTTCCCAAGCGAAGGGGAACTCACTTTAAAACAGGTGATTACGAAGTATGTCATCAATGCCCTCATTGTGATGGGGGCTGCCTTAGCTCTCCCTTATTTTGGGGAACATCTTGCTGTAGCTAGCGGACTGGGTCAAAGCTTTTTTGGTACGCTCTTCATTGCGGCCTCTACGTCCTTGCCCGAAATAGTGGTTTCCGTAACTGCAATCCGTATCGGTACTATAGACCTTGCTATCGGTAATATTTTTGGGAGTAATATTTTTAATATCGGCATACTGGCATTGGACGATATTTTATACACAAAGGGACCTTTATTATTGGATACAAGTCCCAATCATATCATTCCTGTACTAGGAACTATAATTATAACCGCTATTGGTATTACCGGCATCGTTTATAGGGCAGAGAAGAAATGGAAACTGGCATTGGATACGGCATTAATATTGATCGTATTCGTACTCATGATGTTCCTATTGTATCATAAAACAAATATCGCAATCTAATGAATTGGCATTTACTACCCCTTACCGAAATTTCACAGCTGCTAAATACAAGCCCCTCAGGTCTTGATAGCATAACAGTTTCCCAGCGTCTCGTCGAAAACGGAAAAAATGTAATTGAGGATACGAAAAAGAAGACCGTTTTGCAGATGGTATTGCATCAATTAACGGATTTTATGATTGTGATTCTTATTGTAGCAGCTGTTATTTCTGGAGTTATTGGGGATCTAACAGATACAATAATCATTCTGGTCATTATCATTTTAAATGCCATCGTCGGATTCGTACAAGAATACCGAGCGGAAAAAGCAATGGAAGCTTTAAAAGGGATGGTAGCCAGTCAAGCACGTATTTTGCGTAATGGAAAATTAATTGATATCCCTACTGCCGATTTGGTGCCTGGGGATGTCGTTGCGCTTGAGGCTGGAAATATTATTCCTGCCGATGTCCGATTTTACGAAACACATCAGGTAAAAGTCGATGAATCTGCCCTTACTGGGGAATCCCATAATGTGGAAAAGAACCCAGATGAACTGCCTGAAGGGGAATACCCATTGGGCGACCGTATTAATATGGGCTTTAAAGGAACTTCTATTACCAACGGAAGAGCACTTGCATACGTAGTGGCTACTGGTATGAAAACCGAATTGGGTCGTATTGCAAAAATGATTCAGACCGATGAAATAGTAACCCCATTGCAAAAAAGATTGGACGCTTTCGGTAAAAAGCTCTCTGTCGTTATACTTATTCTGTGTTTAGTAATCTTTACTATTGGCTGGCTACGAGGCGAGAGCATTTTAAATATGCTTATACTATCCATTTCGCTTGCTGTTGCAGCAATACCGGAGGCAATGCCAGCACTTGTAACTATAACACTAGCTCTTGGGGCAAAGCGATTGGCAAAAAGCAATGCCCTTATTAGAAAGCTTCCGGCGGTCGAAACCCTGGGTTCGGTTACTTATATCTGTTCGGATAAGACGGGTACCCTCACTTTGAATAAAATGACGGTTCAGGAGGTTTTTGAAACAAAAGACGCGGAATCCCTTTCTGTTTTCGCAAATGGAAATACGCTACTAAACGCAATGGCCTTGAATAATGATGTTTCGAAAAACGAAGACGGTAAATGGCTTGGCGATTCAACAGAGGTGGCATTGGTACAATATGCGTATGATAAGGATGTTGAAAGAACATGGTTGGAAAAAACAGCTCCAAGAATTGCGGAACTGCCTTTTGATTCTTCCAGAAAGTGCATGACCACCTTTCATAAAACAGATAAAGGAATACTTGCAATTACTAAAGGAGCAGTAGATGTGCTATTGGGCAAACTTGTTGAAAATCAAAATTCTCATATCTCCGATTTTGAACACAAAGCCGATAAAATGGCAGAAAGAGGATATCGTGTCTTAGGCTATGCCATTAGGTTACTACCTAAACTACCAAAAATTTTAAATGCTAATGAAATAGAAAAAGACCTTACACTCATTGGTTTTGTCGGTATGATAGACCCTCCACGTGAGGAAGCTAAGCAAGCAGTAAAAGAATGTAAAGATGCAGGTATTATACCCGTTATGATTACCGGTGATCATAAGCTTACAGCACAAGCTATTGCAAAACAGCTAGGAATAATTTCTTCTGCGGAAGACATAGTATTAAACGGAACCGAATTGGCTAAACTAAGTGACGATGATTTTGAAAAAATCGTTGAAAAAGTCCGAGTATATGCAAGAGTAAACCCAGAGCAAAAATTAAAAATTGTTAAAGCATTGCAGGATAAAGATCAATTCGTTGCGATGACAGGGGATGGTGTCAATGATGCTCCTGCACTTAAAAATGCGGATATTGGAGTTGCTATGGGAATTAGTGGAACAGAGGTTACAAAAGAAGCCTCGCATATGATCCTATTGGATGATAATTTTGCCACAATAGTCGTGGCGGTAAAACATGGCAGGAAGATATTTGATAATATATTGAAGTTCATTAAATATATAATGACGGGCAATTCAAGCGAATTATGGGCCATTCTACTTGCCCCATTTTTTGGATTGCCTATTCCGCTATTGGCAATACATATTTTATGGATAAACCTGGTAACTGATGGTTTACCAGGACTTGCGTTAGCCTCTGAGCCATCTGAATCTGGGATTATGAAACGCCCTCCAAGAAGTCCAAAACAGAGCATTTTTGCCAATGGAATGGCAATCCATATTCTGTGGGTCGGTTTTTTTATGGGTTCAGTAACACTTGGCATGCAAGCATGGGCAATACACCATGAACACGCCAATTGGCAGACGATGGCTTTTACCGTGTTGTGTTTTAGTCAAATGGGGCATGTGATGGCCATTCGTTCGGATAGGGAATCTCTTTTTAAGATTGGGGTATTTTCCAATAAACCAATGCTGGTTGCCTTATTGATAACCTTTGCGTTACAGTTTATGATTATTTATGTGCCCTTCTTTAACGATATTTTCAAAACACAACCACTTTCCTTGTCTGAACTTGGAATAACATTGGCAGCATCAGTTGTTGTTTTTTGGGCTGTGGAATTGGAAAAATGGATAAAAAGAATCAAGTCGAAAAGAAAAACCGTTCAACAATGAAAAAACTATTAAATTATCTTTTACAAGGAATTTTGTACATCGCCCCAATAGGCATAACCCTTTATATCATTTATGCCGTTTTTGATTTGATAGACCAATCATTACAAAAATTACTGGATCAGTTTTTTGATTTCAATATACCCGGATTGGGTATATTGACCTTGGTGTTATTCTTGATTTTAGTGGGCTTTTTAGGAAGAACGATTATCGCACGCCCGTTGGGTCTTATTTTAAAAAAAACAATCGATAGAATACCCTTATTAGGGTTTATTTTTTCCGCATTTAATGATTTGTTTTCTGCATTTGTTGGAAAGGAAAAAAAATTTAATCAACCGGTTTTGGTTAAGGTAAACCTGAATTCTGATTTAGAAAAATTAGGTTTCATTACCGAGGAAAATCTGGAACTTCTTGAAGAGAGAGATAAGGTGGCTGTCTATTTTCCACACTCGTACAACTTTTCAGGCGAATTGTTTATTGTGCCAAAGGTCAACATCAAACCATTGAATATACCTTCCAGCGAAGTCATGAAGTTTATTATTTCTGCAGGATTGACTGGGTGGGAAAAGAAAGTTGAATAGTTCCTTCAGTTCAAATAAAGGTATGTTTTGCGACAATGAAACCATAAAATCGACACTAAAATTTACGAGATTGGACCATGGTCCATGGTTCATTTTGATGACATTATGATATCTTTAACCAAATAATCACTAAATCTTAGAAAATGAAAATCTTTTTATATAGAATGATGCTCTTTTTTTGTTTGACACTACTCCCCATTGCAATCTGCGCACAAACGAATTATTACAATGTTACTACGAAAAATGACACTATAGGAGTGCTGAAAGTTTCAAAGATTATTGAGTCGGAAAAAGTTATATATCATTATGCAATAGATATAGGGTTCGAAATCGTAACTAAAATACACATCTTGTATGATTTAAGTACAGTTTATAAAAACGACGCCCTTTTTTCAGCTAGTGTTGATAATACGGTAAACGGTAGGCAACGGCATAAATCTGACCTTTTATGGAAAGATTCATATTATGAGATTAATGAAGAGGGAAAGAAAAGCAGAAAATTCGGGACTCTAGTGAATTACAGTAATATTAAACTTTTTTTTTATGAGCCAATAGATGTCCAAAAAGTGTTTTCAGAACATGCTGCTGAGTTTGGGACGCTAAAATTAAAAGGTAAAAATCATTATGAGCTTACCTTACATACGGGGGCAAAAAATCACTACTACTACAAAGACGGGATATTGGTTAAAGCAAACATCGGTAATTCTTTCATCCCATTTCAATTGGTATTAAGAAAGAAATAGTGTTAGTCGAAAAAGAAATTAATTATAGAGGAGTATTTAGCCGATAGGATTAATGTGCAAAGCAAATTTTATACTTTTCAAATGTTTCAATTATACACCATGTCAAGTCTTAAAAAGTTGGAATTCTTAAATTAAACACCTTAAAAATGAACATAGTTACCTTAACAGTCAATCCAGCTCTTGATAAAAGTGCCAAAGTAGATGGTCTTGTGCCGAATGATAAACTGAAATGTCATTCCCTCAAATACCAGCCGGGAGGCGGAGGTATTAATATTACAAGAGTATTAAAAAGACTTGAATTAGAGACCAATTGTATTTTTCCATCTGGTGGTAACGCAGGAGTTCATTTAAAAGATTTACTACTTAAAGAAAATATAGAGCCCATTTCAGTTCCCGTGGACGGATGGACAAGAGAAAATCTTTCTGTTGTGGATACCCAAAATGGATTACAATATCGATTTGGGATGCCAGGAAATACATTGTTGGAAAAAGAACTAAATACCTTAGAAAACCTATTGAAAAAAAGTTTGAATACCAACGATATTTTGGTTTTAAGCGGAAGCCTAGCAGAGGGAATACCTATTGATTACTATTCTAAACTCATCAAGGCAGTAGCCAGTAAAAAGGTCAAAATAGTAATAGATACCTCAGGCTCAGCCCTTAAAGAAGTTCTTAAAGAAAATGTGTATTTGATAAAACCAAACCAGCGCGAGTTGGCCCAACTGGCTGGAAAAGAATTTTTATCAAGCGAAGAACAAGAAGCATTTGCTTTAGAACTGATTAAATCGAAAAAGGCAAAATATGTGGTGGTCTCTTTAGGCGCAAGAGGGGCTTTTATAGCCTCGGAGGAAGGTATTCACTACCAAGCCACCCCTTCATTGTAAAAAGCACGATAGGCGCAGGAGACAGTATGGTTGCTGGACTGGTTTATGCCACAACAAAAAATTGTACTCCCAAAATAATGCTGAAATGGGGAGTTGCCTGTGGCGTCGCAGCAACCATGAATGAAGGAACGGACTTGGCCCAAAAGGGAAATATCGATATAATATTTAAAATGCTGTAGCTTCCCCTAATATTGCCTTTAAGGGATTATTTCTATTCTTCGTATAGTTCAGTTACTCATAAAGAAGCAAATCTCATAAACCTTAAAAAATCACTTTGAAGTTGATAATTATCATCGCATGGGCTTTTTCTCATTACTATCATTTGTCTCTATTCAATATGATTTTCTTTCCGTTTTCAACCTTAATTGAAACAAAAATTTTGGTAACAGAAAGTGATTAAAAACTCAAACATAATACGAACAATAAAATTTGATATTAAAAATGAAAAAGTCAATCGTAATTATGGCATTTTGCATAGGAGGTCTTTTGATTGGGAATGGTTGTGCACAAAAAGTAACCCGAATTGGAGAAAGTCAGCAGGTTGATTTAAGTGGAAGATGGAACGATACCGACTCAAGATTGGTTTCTGAGGAAATGGTCAAAGATGGTCTTGCCCGTACCTGGCTTCTAGATTTTGTAGAAGCGCAAGGGAAAAAACCGGTGGTCATTGTCGGTATTATTAAAAATAAGACCAGTGAACATATCAGCTCGGAAACCTTCATTAATGATATTGAAAGGGAATTTATTAACTCAGGGAAAGTGAAACTGGCACAAGGCGGCGAGGCAAGGGAAGATCTAAGACAGGAGAGAGGAGACCAACAAGATTTTGCATCGCTTGATACCGCTAAGAAATGGGGTCTTGAAAAAGGGGCCGATTTCATGCTACAAGGGTATCTAAATTCAATTACCGATTCAAATAATAGAGAAAAAGCCATGTTTTATCAAGTAGACCTGGTGTTGACGGATTTAGAATCGAATGAAAAAGTATGGATAGGATCCAAAAAGATTAAGAAAGCTGAGTTCAACCCATAAGTGCAACAATTTTATTATTTAGGACTTCAATAGGGTTATTATAATTAAACTTTTTAATAGGTCTGTAATTTAGTAATCTTTCTACTTCTTTTATTCTATTGATTGACACCTTTCTAAGGTCTGTTTTCTTAGGAAAGAACCTTCTAATAACACCTATTCTGTTTTCTACTGTTCCTTTGTCCTGAGAGGTGTATGGTCTTGTAAAATAAGTTTTTGCGTTTAAATCTTTGGCTATTTTATGATGGTATGCAAATTCTTTTCCGTTATCAAATGTGATGGTCTTGATCCAAGATGCACTAAAATTGGTCAGTCTCCGGTTCATTTTTTCATATACTTCATCTGCATTTTTACTCTTAAGCTTTTCAATCATTGTTATCAAAGTTGTTCTGGCTGTCATTACTAATAAAGCTGATTTATGATTACTTCCCATCATTAAATCTACCTCGATGTCTCCGATACGAGAGCGACCCTCTACAATCTTTGGACGTTTGTCCATACCAACTCTTCCTTCTATAGCACCACGTCTATCTTTTATATTGTTACGCTTCTGCCTACGTCCAGTGTGACGTAAGTGCTTATATAGTCTTTTATAGTCTAAGTGGTCCCTATGATTACTGTGCTTTGCAAGCCATATCCATTTATAGATAGTCTCGTGACTTACACATTCTTCGGATTCTTTGGATAAGCGCTTAGAAATAAGCTCTGGACTCCATTTCTCATAAGCCATAAGTCCTTTAATACGACTTTTTAATTCTTCGGTTAATAAAATTTGTTTAGCCTTTTTTAAATGACGCTCGTTAGCCTTGCTTTGCGCATGTTCGCCGATATAACGTCCAGCTGTCCTACCTCGTTTAGGTATGTTACGTTTGAGTTCTCGAGATATAGTACTCTTATTAACTCCTATATAATCCGCTATTTGGGTTTGTGACAATCCCACATCCAGTAGTGATTGAATTTGATACCTTTGCTCAAGGCATAGTTGTTTGTATTTTTTCATGCAAGACGAATATAAATATTGAGCCTAAAACAGATGGGGCTAGCCCCATCTGTTTTAAATATTCGTGTTGCACTTATTACTTGAACTTAGAAAATTAATAAAATAGGTTTTGTTTACTTTCGAAATATTAAACAACACTTTGATTCTGCGGTATCTTCCATTCTTTATTTTGCTGCTTTTTTTTTCAGGTTGTGCGACTTATCATGAAAAAAACAATGATTTTCAAAGGCACTTCGTTAAAGGGGAAATAGAGGATGCCAATACGATTCTGGATAAGAACAAAAAAGCATCCGAAGATAAAAACAGGTTACTGTATTATCTACAAAAGGGAGTAGTCTTACAGATGCAGGGTAACTATACGGAAAGCAATCAATTCTTCGAAAAGGCTTATATTTTTGGGGAAGACTATCGCAAGAACTATACTTTAACGGCCGCGAGTATCTTAACAAACCCAAACGCGAAACCTTATGTGGGCGAGGACCACGAATTGGTACTCTTGCATTACTTTAAGGCATTGAATTTTTTAAGAATGAATGACTTTGATGCAGCTTTGGTGGAATGCCGAAGAATAAATAACAAACTCAATGCACTTAATGACAGGTATGAAAAGAAAAAGAATCGCTACAAACAGGACGCCTTTGCCTTGAACCTCATGGGCATAGCATACGAAGCTTCAGGAGATGTTAACAATGCGTTTATCGCCTATCGGAATGCTTACAAAACCTATTCAGAGGACTATAGTACTGATTTTGCCACTGCCCCTCCTACTCAATTGAAAAAGGACTTGCTTAGGACAGCCTATCTTAATGGATTTACAGAGGAATTGAATCGGTTCGAAAAGGAATTTTCAATGACCTATACCCCTATTGAGAAAACAGGTGCCGAATTGCTATTTTTCTGGCACAATGGCTCGGGCCCTGTTAAAGATGAATGGAGCATTAATTTTTTCGTTGTCAAAGGACAGGGCGGTGTGGTTTTGTTTGTGAATGAAGAGCTGGGGTTGACTTTCCCCTTTCCATTACCCGTCATGGGGCAAGGCTCTGGAGGTTTGGGAGACTTGAAATTCGTAAGGGTAACATTCCCGAAATACCTTGAAAGAAAACCTTATTACCGAAATGGGGAACTGGTCTTGGGCAACAACACATATCAATTGGAACTTGCTGAAAATATTAACGAAATCGCCTTTAAAACACTTGAAGACCGTATGCTGCGCGAGCTGACCAATTCATTACTGAGGCTCGCGGTAAAACAGGCCGCTGAATATCAATTGCGCAAACAAAATGAAAATTTGGGTGCATTGCTTTCTGTTCTGAACGCAGTTTCCGAAAAATCCGACACTAGAAACTGGCAGACTTTACCTTATAGTATTTCTTACGCCAGAGTACCGTTAGCTGAAGGTAGCAATCAGCTTGAACTCAAGGTCTACTCGCCAAATAAAAGCCAATATACCACAGAAAAATTTGAGTTCGTTGTAGAAAAAGGGCAAACTCTATTTCACATCTTCAATAGTTTGGAAAGTATTCCGCTAGAACAGTTTTAGCGTGGCATTGACGAATAATGAACTACACCACCAACAGCTGTCGGAGTTTTCTATCTTGGACAAATCGTCTTTGGAAGTCGAATTTCATATATAAAATAAATACGGCTCCAATAAATCGATAGCTTAAAAGCTATAAAATTGATTGAAGCCGTTAAAATGAGTTAGTGTTATTCTTGAAGCACCAAAAAAGGTATTTCCGTATGATAACTTATTTCCTCTACGATTGGTTTGAACAATATCCGTTCAAAAAAGTTATGATTTTCTGCGACCATGGCGATCATATCAATATCCCTGCTCTCCGCAAAGCACTGAACGGCGGCTGCCAATTTTGTGTTTGTCAGCGTATGGAAGCTATGCTCAAAACCTTTAAGGGAATCGCTCAAAAACTTTTTGTTCTTCTTCTGTTCTGCGCTTAATTTCTCCTCCTTTTTTGAAATATATAACATGCGCAATGTAGCATCGTTCAAGGTTGCCAATTCCTTCAATGTGTCCAACATTGTTGCGGTGTATGCAAAGGTAAAATCGGTAGTGAAAGCAATTTCCCTTGCTTTTTCATATTTAGCGTTTTCGGGTACGGCCAGTAGAGGACATTTTACTTTATTGATTACATCTCCTGTATTGCTGCCCAAAGCTATTTTTTTTAATCCTGAAGCACCTTTTGTACCCATAATAATCAGGTCTATTTTTTTGTTCTCCACTACGCTGCGAACAGCATTTACAAAGTTGGCGTATTTCGCAATGGTTACAAATTCATGTTTTATGTTCAGCGCAAGTTTTTCTATCCGTTTCAATAGTTCTTGCAAATCCTCTTCACTTTCTTTCATCATGTTCTTGCCCAGTTTTTCTTGATTAGAACGAACAGAACTCCCCGCACCTGTATATGAAGGTATTTTATTAACAGTGAACAAATAAAAAGTGCATTTGGTTTTTCTGAACATAGATAGTCCATACTGTATGGCGTTCCATGAATTTTCAGAAAAATCGGTAGGCATAAGAATGTGTTTCATAACCATTTTATATTTAGCGTGTTAATGTTCAAAAATATGTTGTAAAAAAAAAGTTGCACATGATATCTATCAGGTGTAAATGCATTTTGGGAAAAATCAGTAGGTAATAGAATGTGCTTCATAGTAGTTCTATTGAGATTATTACATACCAAACTATACATTCTTAAGTCAAGAATCTTTTGTCATTTCCGGCAACACCAATAAAGGAACTTTGGTCTCAAAACCTACTTTTTTTATGACTGAATTTTCGGTAAGCCTCTCCAAAAAAGGATGTTTGTAATGTAATAAAGCAACCATATCCGCTTGTTTTTCTTCCACAAATTTTTGTATGGACTCTGTAATGACTCCGTCAAGGATGCCGTTATAAAAGTTATAGTCCAACCCTGTGAAAAAATCCTTTAAAATCTTTTTATTGTTTATTTGCTCGTCCGTCAAAGGAATATCTTTGGTAAGGTGGAAAATTCTTATGTTGGGTTTCCATAGTTTCGCCAACTCTATCAGACCATAAAGCTCTCGTTTGGAAAAAGGGCGGGTAAAGTCGGTAGGGAACATTATTTTTTTTAGCCCTTGGAATGTATAGCTCCCAGGTACTGCTAGCACAGGGCACTTATTGATGGCCATTATAACCTTGACCGTATTGCTCCCCAGAAAAACCTTTTTCGCTCCAGTTGCCCCTTTTGTTCCCATTACGACAAGGTCTATATCTTTCTCCGTGATTACTTCTTTAATTGCACCAAAAGGTGTATCGGGCTTTGAAATGGCATTAAAAGTACGGTTGAGATCTGCATGGTTCTTTCTTAAATCATCTACCAATTCTTGTAATGCGCTTTCTGAGTTTTCTTCAGCCAAGTCGTAAAGGGCTCCTAGCTTACTGGTGCTTCGATGTCCTGTTTTGACTATTCCGCCTTTTAAATTGGGTGAACTCAAGTTATAAGCGTTCAAAATGTGAAAACTGCAACGTGTTTCTTTATACATATTCAAGGCACAATGAATGGCATTCAAAGCATTGTCCGAGAAATCAGTTGGTAATAGAATATGTTTCATGAACTTATATTTTAATAATTTTATTTTGCCGTATCTCGTATTACCAAGAAGGGAATCTCTACTTGGAATCCGATTTCATCTACATTCTGTTGTAAAAGCAATCTTTCCATAAATGAATGTTTCGGGTTCATCATTGCCAGTAGGTCAATGCTATTGTCTCGCACATAATTGTGTATGGCATCTGGCATATATTCAGTTCGTGTCTCCATAAACATTGGTGCTACTTCTTCCAGACATTCCCTTAGAAACTCTTTATTTTCTTCTTGCCTGATATCTAGCTCGCTTTCTTCCAAAACATACAGCACGGTAATTTGGGCTTTTTGAGCCTTTGCTATTTCGATTATCGGTCTGAGTTCCTTAGGCTTATACAAGGTTAGATAGTTAGAAGGGAAAAGTATTTTTTGTACCCCGTTAAACTTATAATTCTCCGGAATGACCAAAACAGGCACTTTCGATTTGCGTATCACATAAACGGTGTTGGTTCCCATAAAGATTTTTTTGGCTCCCGTAGCCCCTTGGGTTCCCATTACCACCATATCTATACCTTCCCTTTCAGCAACTTCGTTGATTTCGTCAGAAAGTTGATTGAAGGCCGATAACTTTTTGAAGTGGTGCAGTGGATTTTTGAATTTTTTCTTTACCTCAGAAAATGTTTTGTCCAATGCGGCCAAATGAGTATCTACTCCCGAATCAGGAATAGTCGTAAATGCAGGAACTCCCAAGACATAATCCATACGATGATATACAGGGGTATAGGTATGTAATAAGTAGAAAGTACACTTCTCCTCTTTAAAGAATTCCATGGCATAGGAAATAGCATTCCAGGCATTTTTGGAAAAGTCGGTCGGTAATAAGATTCGTTTCATCAGATTTAATTTTATTGTTCTTTATGCTTGTTTTTTGTGATTTCTGGTTACCTCGGCATGTTCTGCAAAACCAAAAACGGTATCTTGGTTTTCAAGCCAATTTTATCAACCGTAGATTGAAAGAGAATCCTTTCCAAAGGAGACTGCCGAGAGTTTACCATAACCAATAGCTGTATGTCAGATTCTTTTACATGCCTATTAATCGTGCCTATCATAAAATCACTTGGTATTTGTTTAAACACTAGTTTCGCCTTTGACAAATATCTTTTTAGAAACAGTTTGTTATCCTCTTGTCGTACCGATAATTTTTCGGACCTAGACATATGTAGAAAATGAACGGTTGATTTGTACGAACTGGCAAGGTCATTCAGTAATCCCAATTCCCTTTTTGAATAGGGGACTTGATAATCTGTTGGGAATAGCATATTTCTAGGGATGCTAAAATCATAATTTTCGGGTATGGCCAAAACCGGACATTTCGCATACTTGAATACTTGAAGCGTATGGCTACCAAAAGTTACCTCTTTGTCATTTGATTGTCCTTTGGTACCCATGATAACAACATCGATATTTTTCTCAACCACAAATTCATTGACCGCATCTACTAACGGCCGAAACACCGATTTAATATGATATTCATGGTTCGGAAATGGAGATTTCTTTTTGACATGGTCCAATACGTCTTGTAATGATTTATCGGTCAACGCGCCCAGTTTTTCCTTAAAAATATTGAATTGGGTTCTTGAAAGTCCTGAATCAAAATTATATACCTCATCTGCATACGCGTGCATAAAATACATAGTACATTCTTCTTGCTTAAAAAGCTTAACGGCATACTCAATCGCGTTCATTGCGTTCTCGGAAAAATCGGTAGGCACCAATATATTTTTCATCGTGATTTTAGTTTTTAAAATCAAATCCAAATATATCGGCTACAAAGATGGTAGCCAATGACATTTATCATTAGGAGAAAGGGACATATTCTGTTGTTAAGATATTACTGGTGTATGACCAAAAATGGTGTCTTGGAGTGAAAACTTACTTGCTCAGTAGTGGAACCGAACAAAATCTGTTGTAAAAAATTCAGATTCTTGGCTACCATCACAATCATATCTGCATTCCAACTTTGTACAAAACAATCTATGGCGGGGGCAACTTTTTTATTGGTTATGATATGAAAACTATGGGAATTCGGAAAATGCTCATCCAAATAACCTTTTAGATATGCCTTGTTATTTTTTTGTAACCCGGTGAGTGCTGCGCTCCTGCGTTGGGCAACGTTCATTACCCTTAGATGGGCATTATCAACTTTTAATACTTTTGAAATCGTTTCTAATACAGCGGCGGAATAAGATAAATTAAAATCTGTTGCGAAAACAATTTCCATTGGAATATTGACTCTTGCTTTCTCAGGAACGACCAGATTGTTGCAGCGTACTTTTGTAATTACTTCACCGGTATTGCTGCCAATGATCAATTTTTTAATTCCGCTGGCACCTTTGGTGCCCATAACAATCAGGTCTATTTGCTTTTCAGTGACTAATTTGCGAATGGAGTCAATGAGATTGCCGTTTTCATGTAGTATCGAAAAACGATGTTTTTTTGAGGAAGGCAACTTTTGCGCTCTTCGTAAAAAAAAATCGAGCCGCTCTATAGAGGGTATGTGCGATTCAGAATCGTGTCTTTTAAGGGATAACCCAATTGAAGCAGCCTTGACTTGTCCGTTATTTATTTGACTTACGTGCAGTAAATAAAAATTGCATGTAGATCCCTTGAAAAAGGATATTGCATATTCTAGCGCATTCCATGAGTTCTCCGAAAAATCCGTCGGTACCAATACATTCTCCATAGTTTCAATACTCTATAATCAGCACCAAATTGACAATGAACGGAAAATGAACATATCTAAAAGAGTCATTTTATAGTCAACTTGGTTAATTCACAAAGCTATCTGTATATGGTGCAGCGTAAAATGATATAAATCATATATGCAAAGTAAAAAGCCGAGTATTTTTATCCACCGCTTAATCTACAAATTTGAGCGCCTGAAGATCTACTATTCTAATATTTCTTCCTTCTATGACTATAAGCCCCTCTTTTTTAAAGCCTGAAAGGGTTCTTATGAAACTTTCAGGGGCAATGCCCGTAACACTTGCCAGATCATTGCGCGATACCTTGATAGGGTCACCAGGTTTCTTGTTGATGATTTCCGCGAATTGTAGCAAGGTCAGCGCGGTTTTCTTACGCACTGAGCTATAGGCCATTTGCAATAGTTGCTCTTTGATTTCGGTGATATCTTCGGTTAAAAGTCGTATCAGTTCCAACGAAATGGCATGATTTTCTTCCAGTACGGCTTTCAGTTTTTCTTTGGAAATACCTGCTAGTTCAACATCTTCTATCGCTGTTGCCGATTCTTCGTAAGGCACGTTATCCAAAAACGAGGTAAACCCCAAAAAATCATCCGTAGGATGCAGAGAGGTAATCAATTCTTTTCCGTTCTCATCAATCTTATGACACTTGACAATCCCTTTTAGAATTAAGTATAATTTACTAGAACGCCTACCTTCTCGGTAGATATTTTCTTCTTCTTTAAAGTTTTCAATTTCGCCATAATCATCAAAAAAGTTCTTTAATTCATTCAGGGTGCGTATTTGCTGCTCGGAAGATTTGCGATTTTTTAAGATGCTCTCCGGCTTCCTTCCCAATAGTTCGGCCTTGGCCAACCTACTTTCAACAGCACTTATCAAATCTTGTTCATCAAAGGGTTTGGTCAAATAGTCGTCGGCTCCCATGTCCATCCCTCTCCGTATCTCTTTTTGCTCCGTCTTTGCCGATAAAAATATGAAAGGTATATTTCTGGTGCTTTCGTCGGAAGCTAGCTCTTGTAACACTCCATAGCCATCCAACTCGGGCATCATGATATCACATACGATGATATCTGGTGGATATGCCAAGGCCATGGTTGTGCCATGCCTGCCATTGGCCGCCGTTTGTACCTTATAATTTGCAAATTCCAATAGCTCGGCGGTATTCTCCCGTAGCACCGTATCATCTTCGATTAAAAGTATTTTCTTCATTTTTTAAGGTTCTTTGGTCTGTGGTATTTGCAGGTTAAAAGTAGTTCCTTGATTCTCAATACTGGTGAAAGTAACTAACCCCCCTAAGTTTTCCAGATGCTGCTTTGCGATACTCAGGCCAATACCGGTACCTTGGTTTAAGAGGGCATTTTTTGCCCTGTAATAGCGATTAAAGATAAACTTTTGCTCTTTTTCGGGAATACCGATTCCCTGATCGATAACTTCAATGGTAATTCTATCTTTTTGATGGGTTACCTGTATTGTGATTTCAGTATTTTCTGGGGAATATTTTATAGCATTGTTCATTAAGTTCGATAAGGCCAGTTCTAAGATTTTCTCATCAAATTCTACTAGTACATCATCAATATCTTTTGGGTATCGTATGTTCTGGCCCGATTTAAGCAACATATTGGCATCATAGACCACTTCATTGATCAGTTTGCTCAACGGAAATTGTGTAAACTTATAGCTGACTTTACCTGATTCGAGACGCTCTACCGATAAAAAATCGGTTAGTATATTATCCAAATACTTTACCTTGCTTTTAATTGTGCTAAGGTGCTTATTCAACTTCTCTTGGTGTTCCGCATTGGGGTATTTTGCAATTAAGGAGGTAGAGGTGAGAATACCGCTCAAAGGAGTTTTAAACTCGTGCGACACCAACGACAAAAATTTGGTTTTCAATTCATTAAGTTCTATCTCTTTTCTGAGGGATTCTTTGGTTTTCTTTTCGGCAAGCTTTCGTTTTTTAGCTTCTTCTTTGAGTTGGTTTACCGTATTGTTGAGCTCTTTGGTTCGTTTTACAACGATTTTCTCCAACGCTGCAGTGTAGTCTTTTCGGTCCGTGATATCTAAAATCATGGCTAAGAATACTTGTTTGTTCCCAAAATGGGATAGCTGCAAATGTACTTCTACGGGATAGGTGGTGCCATCTTTGCGTTGATGTAAAGTTTCAAATCCAATTTTTTCTTTGTTTCCCTTTAATAGAGGTAGTAAGGCTTTTCTGAACTGCACTTCGGTATATTGGGGCTTAAGATCAACAGGGGTAAGTTCTATGAGCTCTTCGAGTGTGTAGCCAATATTTTTTTGTGCCCCTTTGTTCATATTGATAAACTTCAATGAATCGGCATCAAAAACAAAAATTTCATTTAAAGACTCATTAAAGATCCTTCCCCAATGACTGCGTTCCTGCTCTGTATTGACTCTTTCGGTAACATCATTTTGAATACCAATAAAATGGGTTACTAGTCCATTCTTCTCAATAGGTGTTATATACAGATCGTTCCAAAATAGGGTGCCATCCTTCTTGTAATTCCTAATGGTGGCTTGACAATTTTTTCCCTTTTTTATGGCATTACGAATATCATTGATGCTGGTTTTGTCTGTATCAGTGCCCTGTAAAAACCGACAGTTCTTACCTAAAATTTCCTCTTCGGTATATCCTGTTAGCGACTGAAAAGCTTTATTGTAGTATATGATAGGGTTATCCTCTTGAAGGGCATCGGTTATGATAATACCATTGTTGGCAGATTGTAATGCCTCTCGCTGAAGCAAGTGGCTTTGTTCAATTTCCTTTCTGTTGGTAATGTCCATAACCAAGGCCATCACGTAGGTCTCTCCATATATCTCGAACGGATTTAGACCTACTTGAAGGTGGAATTCTTCTCCATTTTTGCGTACTCCAAACAAATCATTTCCCTCGCCCATAGGGCGTTTTTCACGATTTTCTAAAAATACCTTTACATGGGTTTTATGGTCTACATGGTACTTCTGGGGGATTAAAATGTGGAGTGGCTTACCGACCAGCTCGCCCTGTTCATACCCAAAGATTTCATGGGCGGCGTTATTGCTGCCAACGATGATTCGTTTGTCGTTGACAACGATGATCCCTTCGGAAACGGCTTCTGAAAGTAGCTTGAAAATATTACTGTTCTCTTGAAAAATATTCATATTCTAAAGTTAAACTTTATAACTGACTTTTATCATGTCAGATGTTTTGGCAGAGCTCTAATTTCGCTGTAAATCGAAAATATAGTAAAATGACACTTTTTCAAAAAACGGGTAATGAACTCTACCAAAATTTAGGCAAATTGTTTTACGCGGTTGCTTTAGCGGATAAGAATGTGCGCCCCATTGAAGTAGAGAAACTTAAGGAAACCGTAAAGCAGCAATGGCTGTCCGTTGATGCCATTGAAGATGAATTCGGTTCTGATGCCGCTTACCAGATAGAGATAGTCTTTGACTGGCTAAAGGAAGAAGAGAAGGAAAGCGAGCTATATTTTGAGGAATTCAAAGACTTCTTCAAGGAACATAATGGCCGGTTTAACAAAAAGATAAAAGTCCTTATCTGGAAAATTGCCAATGCTATTGCGTCTTCGTTTTCTGGAAAGAACAAATCAGAGTTGATACTGTTGTCAAAGATAAAGGCATTGCTGCAGTAGTGCCATCCCTATTTATTGGCGCGAATAAACGTTAATCAATAGTAATTGACTTTGAAGCCTTCCCTAGGCAATTTCGTGTAGGCATATTTTAAAAAGTATTAATTAAAGAACAAGCTCTCCAGCGGCGAGGGCATCGTTCAAATTTGCCTTTACAATCGGAAAACTATTGAAAAATTTACGCCCGTCTGCCCGCTTTAGAGTCACTACTACAACTCCTTTGCGATTCTCGCCAATTTTGGAAACAACTACCTCTTTGCCAGAAATGTTGTTCATATTAACTATTCCACCTCTTTTAATAATAATATTTCTTCTTGGAAATTGAATGTGCATATACTCCTGCGTAGACGGTTTGTTGATTGTCAGCATTGTGCCAACCTTCACGTCATTTTCAATTCCTGTTTTTTGTTGTTGCGCTTCTAGATTTAAACTAAATAATGCGAAAACAACAATTAGAATTACGTTTTTCATCATCAAATTATTTAATTGTTAATAGTATTTCAGAGTTCTTATGGCATTGTCAAGTCAGTAAACAAGAATACTTCCCATTTAATTGCTAAAAGTAGATGGTACAATTGTTATGGGATATGATAATAATCAGTTCAGCACTATCTTCTGAATGTTAGATTTGGTATTTAAAACTATGGTTTAAGAAGCCTTGAATTGCTTTATATTACAACTAACTAAATTATACTGATGATTACGTTAGTACCTGAGATTCAAATACTGGTTATCAATCAAACAACAATTATTTAGAATGTTCGATTACGTATTGCTTGCAACAAAGTTGGACCCAATTGTTGGGCTCATCTCTGTATTGGCCATTCTAGCCATTGCAATAGGCCTCTTTCTTAAAAAGATAAGACAACCATATATCATAGGATATATAGTAGTAGGAGCCATATTGGGGGAGCATGGACTCGGTTTTATCAAAAATGCCGAGACCATTCATCATTTAGGGGAAATAGGAATAATTCTCCTGTTGTTTTTTATTGGTATGGAGATTAGCCTGCCAGAGTTGATAAAACAATGGAAAATTGCCGCTGTGGGCACGCTCATGCAAGTGGGAATAAGTGTAGGTATTATTTTGACAATAGGATATTTTTTTAATTGGAGAATGGAAAGGTCGATTTTGATAGGCTTTGTGATTGCCTTAAGTAGCTCTGCCGTTATCATAAAATTACTGCAGGATAAAAACCGCATAGATACGCGAATCGGAAAAAATGTGTTGAGCATTCTTTTGATGCAGGATATTATAATTGTGCCCTTATTAATCATTACATCGTTCTTGGGCGGAACATCTGAACCGTTCGGAAATATTGTTTTAATGATTATTGGGGGCATACTCATTATGGCCACCCTCATTTATATCTACGTAAAAAGAGCCATATCGTTTCCATTTGCCAAGCGCATTGAACATGGACTTGCAACAAAAAAGTGGACAATTAGATAAGAGTCATGCTGCTACTTTTTGATTGTACATTTCTATTTCAAATTCTTTTATAGTTTTATACCCTAAAGAAGAGTGCATTCTTCTTCTGTTGTACCAAGTTTCTATCCATTGAAAGACAGATAGTTCGGCTTCCGATCTAAGGCTATAGCTATGTTTGTAGACCCATTCTACCTTTAAGCTCTTAAAAAATGATTCTGCCACCGCATTATCCCAACAATTACCTTTTCTGCTCATACTTTGTTTTATAAGGCCGTTGTGATTTTTCAGCATATCGGTAAATCCATGACTGGCATATTGAGATCCCCTATCGGAATGAAATATGAGTTCTTTTGTTATATCGTTTGATTTAACGGCCATATTCCACGCAGGTATTATTGTATCGTCCGTACTTAAGGTTTCGCCCATCGACCACCCCACGACCTTTCTATGGAACAGATCTATGATTACCGTTAAATACATCCATCCCTGTTTAGTCTCTATATAGGTAATGTCGGACACCCAGACTTGGTTCTTTCTAAAGACCGTAAAGTTCTGGTTCAAAATATTGCGGGCCACTGGATAGTTGTGTTCGCTGTCCGTTGTAATCTTGAACCTGCGCTTTCTTCTGGCAAACAGATTATTGGACCTCATTATCCTGGCTACCCTAGGTCTAGAAACATTATATCCCTTTTTTGAGAGCTCCTCTTTGATCCTTGGTGCCCCATAACTCCCAAAACTATCTTTGAAAATATCATGGATGACCGAGGATATGGTTTGGTTTTTCGACCATCTTTTGGATGGCTCCCTACCCAACCAATCATAATAGCTACTTTTACTTAACTTGAACATTTTGCACATCTTCTGAAGCTGGAAATTTAAATTTGTGGTGTTTTATGAACCTATATTTTTCCTGTCGCCCTAGGAGAAGATGGCTATCGCCTTTTTTAGGATATCGCGTTCCAGTTCGGCATCCCTTAATCTTTTCTTCAACTCGGCAATCTCACGTTGCTCGTCCGTCAGTTTTGGATTTCCCTTGCCGGGAAAACTGTTCCTGCCATAAGTATCCGATTCTCTGCGCCAGCGGCTCAATACGGATGTAGGTATATCCAATTCCCTGCATATTTCCACAACGCTACCACGTGCATAGCTAAGTTCCACAGCTTTTTCTTTAAACTCAACGGTGTAATTTCTTTTTTCTCTTGACATTTTTTAAAGTTAATTTAAACAGCTAACACGCTCTTAACTTTATGTCCAGTTAAATATAGTAAGTCCAAATCACCAAGACGAACCTTTTATAGACTACTAGAAAAACATAAATTGAATAAAGATTTTTATAAGAATTTAAAATCTTGACTCTAATCTTGGGCTTCACACCCCTAGTTAAAACGGCAATGTCTAAGAAACCTTAACTCTTTACAAAACCTGCGTTCTGTAAAGAGTTTCATTATTTTAATCGTTATGAATAAAGGGAAATTTCTCGGTAGCCAAGTTGATAATAAAATATATATCTCAATAAGTACATGTTGGATACAAAGTCAATAAGAGCTTTCTGCGGGTTAAGTATTAAAGAAATTAAGTTGTTTTCTTGTTATTATTAGGTAATAAATGGGGTATGAAGCCCAACGGTGCGAAAACGTACGCTAAGGTATCTAACTCATTGTAAACAGGCTACTTATGGTATTTAAAATCGGCAAATTTAAACGGTTCTCTTTGCCGTAAACAGTCATTACCCATATAAAACGAACGTCTTTTGGGACATTACGGACACATCAATGCTGAAACGTACGCTAAGGAATTATGTTTAACGTTTTGTTAAGAGTCTGTAATGGGCGCAGTTTCCCTTTCAAGAATTTTTCTTCTATTTCAAAAGAATAATTTATAATGGTGTTTTGCAGAAAGGGAATACGTAATAAAACAAAGAAGGGTTTTTTCCGTTATTGTTGTTTCAAAGACTAATAATCAAATCTTATAAATGTTATGAAACTTACAAATTTTTTCTTTACAATTTTAACTGTTGCTGTGGCGACAACCTTTGTCGCTTGCAGCAATGATGATGACGATATCATGGCTCAAGTAAGTGTCAACGGGACCGTATTGTTTGATGATAGTGATGACTTCAATGGGGAGGTGGACGGTGACTTTACAGGAAATGGCGGAAGTGCAGCTAGAACGTTCGTTTGGTTGAACAATTTGACCACTGCGGACTACAATGCCGATATCACGGCCACTGCCGAGGGTGCCTTCAGTATCTTGGTATTGGATGCAGATGGAAATACCGTATTGAACAGGGCGCTGGATGGTGCCACAGAACCGGATTCTTTTTCTGGGGTGACCGATGCTGGGACTTCTGGGGTATGGTCGGTCACGATAACCCTTGGTTCCTTCAATGGGGACGGAAGCTTCTCGTTAAGCGAGGGGAACTAAAATCCAAGAGTATGATAGCATATTAAAAAAGCCCCAAAGAGGGGCTTTTTTTTATTCGTAATTGAACAACTCTTGAAATGGGCCCAGTGACCACATAGCTGCGAAATAGGACAAGCGTTGAAATATTCCTTATGATTTTCGCTTATTGACTTTGGAAATCATATGGTCTTGAAGACCTTATTAGTTGCGAATTAGAGGCGCTCCCAAAATGCACAAGAGGTCAAGCGACCAGTCCCAATCTCTGATCCATGTCCAGTTCAAATCTACCATACGGGTTGACGTGGGCATAAATAAGCGGGGTAAGGGCACGGTAATCTTCTTTTGTCAATCTACCGAACCAATTTTCCGATGTTACGATCTGCTGTATCATCAAGGTATTTATATATACTAGGGATATTTGTACTAGGTGGAGCGCCAGCACCGAAAGTTCTTGATCCTCTAATCTGTTGCTGGACACCTCTCCTCCCTTACCAAAGAATATGAACGAATTAGCGGAATTCCAGTTTTCAACAACATTGAGCCCTTCCTGTATCTCCTGCCTCAATCGTTTATCCTGGAGATACTTGCAAAGAAAAATTGTTTTGATGACCTTTCCCAGTTCTGACAAGGCTTTATAGGTCGGGTGGGCCGCATTGTTCCTGGTGAACCTTTTTAATATCGATTCAGGGTCGGCAGTACCTTGTTTTAGCGCCGAAGTATATTTAACCATTTCATCGTATTGTTGATGGAGTAGCCCCCATTTGATAGGTCTGGTAAGGATAGGGGTCAGATTCTGTAATTCGTTGATCATGCCAACATCGGGAAGATAAAGTTTTTGACTGGCAATATTTTTTAACCTGGGCATTAGATCGAATCCAAGGAGGTGACAAAACGCAAATGCGACTTCGCTCTGGCCATGGGTATCAACATATTGTTTTTGGATCGACATATCGGTGCAATGACGTAGGACCCCCTCGATCATATTGGCTACTTCAGAGGATGAACATCGTTTCAATTGTGAGTAGATACAAGTTGACTTTTTATCTACATGCCAATATATCATTACTCCACGGCCTCCATACCGAATATGCCATTCGGTCATCAGGTTCTGGTCCCATGAACCGAACTTTTTAGAATCCGAGGCGCATGCGGTCGTTCCTTCTCCCCATAGATCGGTATTTCTTACCCTGAATATTGCGTTGGCCGTTTCCCTAATGGCATTTCGCATTGCTTGTTTGTGTACATAGAACTTTCGGATATGCAGCAACTCTTTATATGTCACCCGATCATTCCCGGAGCTTATTCTCTTCAGCCCCGTGTTGGTACCCAATCCGTACAAAGTCAACAATAATCTTTTCCGAAGTTCATTTTTGTCCAATCTTTCGGAAGTACGCTGTGTCTTGAAACAACTTGAGAAATTGACTTTTAGATCCGTTTCTTTCAGGATATCCAATAAAGAGGTCATTGGCCACATGGATTGTACCTGCCCTTTCAATTTGTTGATATTTATAGGTTCCGATTGACGCTCCAAAGGGGACAGAATGATATTCTTTTTTGAGGTGTGTCTAAATTTCACATGTTTATTGGATGGGATCGTTCGGTTGAGTGAATCCAGGGCTTCATGTAATTTTAATTTCAATTCTTCGGAAAATGCTTTTGCGTTTTCCGTAATCCCTAACTGACCATAATAGAATTCACGGTTCAGATGAAAATCAGGTGGAACATCTTCATCCGGGTTTCTGTATTTATCCGCTCCAGCTACCCATATTTCCTTGCAACGTAATTTGTCCCTTAGAACTTCGAGAACGGCAATTTCATAGTCGATCTTATTGATTCTTTCCGTTCCATCATTATCCGGTTCGACTATAATATCATACCATTTCGGTTTTATTATATCTTCTATCGGAACGGACCCTATAAGGTCGAAACGTTTTCTTTTTGCGTTACCACCGTTAGATTTTATCAGATCAAGGGCCTCGAGGATGGGCCTATGTGGGGTATGAAGCCCATCGGTGCGAAAACGTACGGTAAGGATGTAGAAACATATATTCTTCGGCTCAGCAAAATACTCAAAACAAGCTTTTTGAATGTTGGTCTTATACCAAAAATGGAACAAAATCAGGATTTGAGGTATGAATGTTAAAAGGAACTTTTAAATTTAAAGATTATGCCTTTGGACAATTTGAGTTTTGTTCAAGTCATATAATTCCCGCTTTTTATACGTTTATTGACCTTGGAGATTGTGTGTCTTGAACATCCCAATAAGTTTTGGATGTAACTATAACTTTTACCGTCTTTTAACAGTCCTTCGATTTTAGTTTGCAGTTCGATATTCTCAGGTCGTCCTTTATATTTCCCAAGTTTCTTGGCTTTTTGTACTCCCTGAGCTTGCCTACGTCTTCTATCGGTAAAATCTTTACGTGCAATTGCAGCGAGCATATCGAGCATCATCGCATTAAAAGCTGATAACATCCTCTGGGTAAATTCATCTGAAGTATCAAGAAGTTTATGGCTTGTTGGAAGATCGATTGAAACGATTCTGATACTTTTCCCAGAGATTATAAATTTTAATGTTTCCCAATCCTTAGCATTCAATCTACTGATCCTATCTATTTGTTCAACTAAAAGAATATCTTCTGGCTGCAAAAAACGGTCAAAGTGAACCACTGAAAACGGATTTTTTTGAACCACTTAAAAAATCGTTTCAGACTATGCTATAAAAGGGTTTGCAATAAATATTGCTATGCTCACTTTAATCCGGCGGGGGTGGTATACTTTGTCCGTCCTTTCCAGGTTACTCCTTATATGAGAATACGATCTATAATTTTTTTAATATTAATTTCTTAAAAAACACTTGCATTGACGGCCCCGCATGAACCTGCAATGCCAACACTCCAGAAGATGCCGATTTCTCCGTTTCATTATCTACAACATCAATAGTCAATTGACCATTGATATAATGTTGTAAATGACTCCCTTTTACTACAATCTTATAGTTATTCCATTCATCTTGATTTATGACTTTCTGAACCTCTTCGTTGGATATAAATCGTTCTACTGTTTTCTCTCCATCTTTCGAGACAACTACCTTTTCGCCACGCTGTGCAATAATCCCTCTTCCTTTTTCTTCATACAAAATTCCAGAATATTGAATGCCTGCTTCCATATCTGCTTGGTAGCCACCAATAATAAATTTATCTTCATCTATAACTCTCGCTCTATACTGAACACCGCTATTTCCTCCAATAATTTTATATTTAAATGTCAACTCAAAATCTGACACGGTCATATCATGAATTAAAAAAGTATTTTGCTCAATAACCAGTTCATCAGTTGTTTCTCCTTTAATACACCCATTCTCTACAGACCAAACTCGGCTATCTCCTCTCCAACGACTAAGATCTTTGCCATTGAATAATTTCTCCGCTTTACTTACATTTTGACCTACTACATTGCAACTAATAATAATTGCCACGAGTAACGTATAAATTACTTTGCTGTTCATTTTACTGTTTATTTTTTCATTTTGTTTTTGTTTCCACCTGAAAGCATATAAGCAATCAAGTCTGTAATTTCTTGTTCATTCAATCTATTAGCCAAACCAGCTGGCATCGGCGAAACTTTAGATAATTCAACACTTTCTAATCTATCCTTTCTAACTTTTGTGGTAACGCCAGCAGCAAAAGCACTAATACTTACTTCAATATTTTCATCATCTTCATCAACTTCAATTCCTGTAATCACAGAACCGTTTTTCATATGATAATTTGAATATTGATATCTGTCCCCAATCGTTCCAGATGGATTAATGATGGCTTCCCCAATTGCTCCAACTGTAAATCTTGAACCAATTGTAGTTAATTCGGGTCCTGTACTACCTCCTTCTCCATTCATACTATGACATGAAATACATAACGAAGCTTTAAACATATTTTTACCATTTTCAAAATTGGCATTTTCAAAATTCTTTTCATAAGCAGACATTAGTAACTCCACAGTCCAATCGATACCAGGACCTTGTGGTTGTTTTACATCCTTCATATAATCTGGTCTACGAGCTGCTGCTATTTCAGTTAATTCAGAAAGGTAATCTTGCTCTTTCTCAGGAACATTTTCCAAAGCCGTTTTTTGAATCGCTCTAATAAAATTTAAATACTGTTTACCTCCAGCTTTTTGAAGCGCATCTCCAAACCATTTAAAATAACGCTCTCTTGTAGAAGTTGACCAACCCTTTTGTAGATAACTCAAACTCATTGCGTAACTAATATTACGTTGATTTGGCATATTTGCCAACATATTCTCAACATCTTTCCCATACTGTTCACTTCTATTGGAAATATCACCAGATAGGTAAATCTCTTTCATACCTTCAGTAGAAGTATTCGTCTCCATTTCATGTAATGTCAACTCAACAATTTCTTCTACTTGTAAAAAACTTAGAATCTTACACAATTCCATATTCACCGCCTCAGAACTTGCCAAATAGGCTGGCAAAAATATCTCCTTAATTTTACCTTGCAAGTCGTTTGGCAAGCTTCCTTCCATTCTCAACAAAAGCAAATCGATTCCTCTTATAAAATCTAATTTTTTAGATTCTTCTAAACTTTGCCAATCCATTTCTACTAAAGCATTCAACGCTTCAATACGAGTAGCATCATCACCATGACGTGCAATTGCCAATGACAATCCAACGGTTGCTTCTGCAGAATTATCATTCTTTATTTCATCCTTCCAATGTTTATAATCTAAATGCTCTAAAGCCACTCTCGCTGAAAATCGAATAGCACGATCATCATGATCTAAATTCTTTACAATAAATGAAACTTTATCTGCTGATGGAGCAACATGTAATGCTTCTAATTCTTGTCTTAACCTTCGTTGTTTTTTCCCCTTTGACCGTTCCTTCAACTCTAATGCTTCAGATGGCAAATCACCTTCATAAGTAACGCGGTACAATGCAGATTCTAATCGTCTCCCACCTGTTAAGAAGTAAAAAGCACCATCATCACCCACTACGCCATTGGTAATCGGTAAAGGAACACCAGAAATAAACTCTGTCACCTCTGCGTCAAACGAACTACCATTAGGTGTTAGTTTTGCATGATACATGGTTCCATAACTCCAATCAGATAAATACAATCCTTTTTGATAGTATGCCGGGAACTTTAATCCTCTTCCATCTAAAAGACCTGTTGGTGAGCCTTGCCCTAAATTGGCAATACCAGAAAGGTTGTCTGGATAAAAATCCTTAAATTTCCCTGTTCCTGTTCTCCATCCAAAATCTGCACCGCTCGTCATATGGTTTAAACGTATTGGTCTGTACCACGGCATTCCTAAATCATACTCCATATCAGAATCAAAACCAAACAGTTCATTATCACGATTAAAGGCAATATCAAATGTATTTCTAGTTCCAACTGTTACTAACGTCCAGTTTTTGCCTTCAAAATCTGTTTGGGCTACCCAACCACCTGGGGCCTTTCTTGAATTTGCATGCCCACTTGGATCTTTAATTACTGGTAATAAATTATCTTCATCCCATACTTCAGGTACTCGACCATGAACATCGCTAGGAATATCTGTGTGATTTCCAAAAACCATAAACATAGACTGACCATCTGGTGCCAATACAATATTATGTGGTCCGTGTTCACCATTCCCGTTTACAGTCTTTAATGTTTTAACACTATCTAACTCACCATCTCCATTAGAATCAATGATTTTATACAATCCACTTTGAATCTTATCATCATTTGAATTTACCAAGGCAAATAGTTCGTTATTATGATATAATAACCCTTGAGCCAGACCAACATTGACATCTAATTTCTGCACTTCAAGGACATCTTTTTCTCCAGATTTTGTAAGTCTTGATTTATAAATACTTCCGTATTGATCGGATGCATAGAAATTTCCTTTATCATCTTTTGCAATACTCACCCAAGAGCCTTGTTCATTATCGGTAGGTTCATACAATTTAGAAATAACAAAACCTCTTGGCAGTGTAATATCATCAATTGTGACCTTTTCAATAATTGGTGTTTCATTGTCTGAATCTTGATTGCAAGAATAAAACAGAACACTAATAATACTTAATAGTAAAAGTGTAATTCTTTTCATGTGTTTATCTTTATTATTTTTCAAAGTTCATACATGGACTTCGCTCAGCACAGGCATGCTGTTATCTATTATGCATTAAATCACCTCGCTTATTAAATTTAATGGAGGCGTTGAATCTTCGATTTCCCTTAAGTGATCCCATAAAACCATAATCATTCCTTGCTTGGTCATCGGAAAGAATCATTGCAATATTAGTTTTTTTAATAACAGTACCTAGGGCTTTGGTTATATTTGGTCTCGTAACTCTTATCAAAACATGAAGATGCTGTCAAACATAGGACAACAATACCTAAGCAGATCTTTGCATAAGCAATGAACCTATTTAACAAAGTCACTAAATGTTTTTTAAACAGCATCAACTTTGAGTTTTTATTAGATAATTTGTACTTATGTTTTTTTTGGATTAAATGTTGATTTTACATTTTATAGCTCAAAACTTTGCGGGGCAATCCCAGTATTCATATTCTTCATAAAGTAAGACATTCACATTTCATTAGGTGGTGGACTAACGGAGGTCCACCCTCCATCTACCACTATCGTCTGCCCAGTAATCTGACTTGAGCTATCAGATAATAGAAAGAGAATAGTATTCGATATATCTTTGGTTGTTGATACGATTCCAGTTGGAGTTATATCTTCCCAAGTTGCCTTGTAGCCTTCATCAGATTGTGTGCGTTCTGTTAAGGTAGCTCCTGGGGCAACAGCATTTACTGTTATTTTATGAGGTGCCAACTCCACACTTAAACTTTTAGCAAGCATTTCAAGAGCAGCTTTTGTCATGCCATATGCGGCAAGTTTGGGATGCGCTTGATGACCCGTTACGGAAGACATGAAAATTACTCGACCCCCTGTTTTTTGTTTGATGAATTGTTTGGTTGCTGCTTGTGCTAGAAAAAAGGAACCTTGTAAATTCACCGAAGTTAAGGTTTGAAAGTCTTCCGGTTTGTAATCGATAAAGTTGCCGAAAGTGGTTATACCTGCGTTGGCTACTACAAAATCTAATTTACCATATTCCCTAACCGCTTTTTGAACCATTTTTTGAATGGTTCCTAGATCTCCAGAATTTCCTAAAACAGCATTGCATTTTCCACCTTGATTTCTGATAATGGTAGTTGCTTTTTCAAGCGCTGCCGAATCAATATCATTAATTATAACGGAAGCTCCTGAACTACAAAGTTGCTTGACGATTTCAAAGCCGATACCAATGGCTGCGCCTGTTACTATGGCAACTTTATCATCAAAAGAATACTGTATCATATTACAAGTTGTTGCGTTTCTAATTAATGTGAATCTCTATTTACTTCACTTCCTGATTTTCCCTTTAAAAAATCTAAATCTACGCCCTGGTGCGCCTGTTCTACATGTTCAATATACATTTTTGCATAGCCTCTATTGTATCCTAAATCAGGTGCTTTCCAGCTTTTTTTGCGTTCGGCCAGAACTTCATCAGAAACATGTAAGGTTAGTTTTCTATTCGCCACATCCAACTCAATAATATCACCTGTTTCTACGAGTCCGAAAGTACCGCCAACGGCAGATTCGGGAGAAACGTGCAGTATCACGGTTCCAAAAGCCGTACCACTCATTCTTCCGTCTGAAATACGAACCATATCCGTAATTCCTTTATCCAACATCATTTTCGGTAGTCCGATATTCCCAACTTCTGGCATTCCTGGGTAACCTTTTGGCCCTGCATTTTTTAAGACCAAAACTGAGTTTTCATCCAAGTCCAAATCTGGCAAATCAACTTTCGCTTTATAATCTTCAATATCTTCAAATACAAAAGCCCTGCCTTTGTGTTGCATTAATGCCGGTGTAGCCGCAGAAGGTTTTAGTATAGCGCCGTCAGGGCATAAATTACCTCTGACAACAGCAATGCCAGAATCATCTTTAAATGGGTTTTCTAAAGAACCAATGACGTTGGTGTCATAGCACGTTATATCATCGGTATTTTCTCCAATCGATTTACCGTTTGCAGTTAAGGCATTTGTATGTAAGTGAGCTTTCAATTCTTTAATCAAAGCTGGTAATCCACCTGCATAATAAAAGTCTTCCATCATAAATTTACCAGAAGGAAGCAAATTCGCCAAGAGCGGAATCTTTTCAGAAAATTTATCAAAATCTTCCAAATCTAATTTCACACCAATTCTTCCGGCAATGGCCAAAAGGTGTACCACAAAATTTGTTGATCCGCCGATTGCCGCATTCACCATGATAGCATTCTCAAAAGCCTCACGGGTAAGAATTTTTGATAACGTTAAATCTTCTTTGACCATGTCAACAATACGACGACCGCTTATATGCGCTAATACCTTACGACGCGAATCTGAAGCTGGAATAGCTGCATTGTGGGGTAGGGTAACCCCCAAAGCTTCTACCATACAAGCCATAGTTGATGCGGTGCCCATAACAGCACAATGTCCATCACTTCGGCACATATTTGCTTCAGCTTCAACAAATTCTTTTTGACTGAGTTCTCCTCTTCGGTTGGCATCACTAAATTTCCAAACGTCTGTTGTGCCAATATCTCTTCCTTTGTGTTTACCGTTGAGCATAGGTCCGCCAGAAATGAAGATTGTAGGTAAATCGACACTGCAAGCACCCATTAAAATAGAGGGAGTTGTTTTATCACAACCACCCAATAGTACGATGCCATCTAAAGGGTTTCCGCGAATACTTTCTTCGGCATCCATACTAGCAAGATTTCGATACAGCATTGTTGTTGGCTTCATTAAAGTTTCACCCAATGACATTACCGGAAACTCTAACGGAAACCCGCCAGCTTCCCAGACACCTCTTTTTACATGCTCTGCTAGTTCTCTAAAGTGCCCATTGCAAGGTGTTAATTCTGACCAGGTGTTACAAATGCCAATAACTGGTTTTCCTTCAAATTCATCAGCAGGATAGCCTTGATTCTTCATCCAAGCTCTATAGATGAATCCATCTTTTCCTGTTTTTCCAAACCAATTTTGGCTTCTCATTTTCTTTTTGTCATCCATGGTATCTTGATTGTATTTGTCCTACGGTATTCGTTTCTATTTTAAAAAGCCTTCCTGCTAAAGGGTTTTCTAATCGTTCTTTTTCTGATAATGCTACTTTTGAAGTAGTAATAATAAGTGTTTTTAAATCGGCACCTCCAAAACAACAACTTGTTGGGTGTGATACCGGCATTAGAATCTCCTCAATTTTGTTTCCCTTTTTATCAAAATGCACTAGTTTGCTACCTCCCCAAAGGGCAATCCAAAATCCACCTTCACTATCTATAGTCATGCCATCGGGGAATTCCGCATTCGCAAATTTGATGTGTGTTCTTTTGTTTGAAATATTCCCCGATTCTATTTCGTAATCATAAGCAAAAACTGCATTGCGATTGGTGTCAATCATAAAAAAGGTATCTTTTTCAGGATTCCATCCCATACCATTAGTAATATGGATGTTTTCTTC
The DNA here is from genome assembly GCF_900167935.1 of Maribacter arcticus. GTDB lineage: Bacteria > Bacteroidota > Bacteroidia > Flavobacteriales > Flavobacteriaceae > Maribacter > Maribacter arcticus. The sequence goes on from NZ_FUYL01000006.1 coordinate 294,129, forward strand.
TAATACATTCCAGGAATGGTCTGTATTCAAGCGAAAGAGCTTTCCTTTATTATCTGCGCCATTCCATTCCATCGTACCGCCAAAAACGCGGCCTTCCGGATCTACGGCACCATCATTAAAGCGCACTTCTGAATTATGTTGTTCGGGAGAAGGTTCAATCAAGTTGAAAAGCTGTGATTTTTCATTGTAAAATCCAAACCCATCTCTAACACCCATTACCAAACCTTCTTGATTTGCACGTAACGCTAAAAACCCAAGTGGTTGGCCTATGGAAAACTCTTCCATAGTACTACTCGATAAATCACCTTTAAAATAAATTCCCTGTAGCAAATCAACCCAATATATTTTTTGAGAAATAGGATCCCAAACTGGGCCTTCACCATGTTCTGCGGAACTATTAAATAGGGGTGCTACTTGCATTAAGTAAACTTGAGTTGTTAATAAGAATATCTCAACTAAAAATACAAATGTAAAACTGACCTAAAAAATGATATTCATGAAATTACTAAAAATGCTAACAAATGTGAGACTTCTAGCAAAGGCTTGAGGGTAAATACACTCCCATTTATTCCGAATAAATGAATGAAGCGTGAATTAATCTTATAGTCTTCTGGATGAGCCGGTCGAAGTATACCAGGTGCGCCGGATTAAAGTGAGCATAGCAATAATTATTGTAAACCCTTTTATAGCATAGCATAGTCTGAAATGATTTTTTAAGTGGCTCAAAAAATTCCGTTTTCAGTGGTTCACTTTGACCGTTTTTTGCATCAGGTACGGTTTCTTGGAAAAAAAGAAAGATTGCCAAAATTCTGGAGGAACTCAAAGAAGGTGACAATTTAATCGTTAGTGAACTGTCTAGGATAGGACGTAGTATGCTGGAAATCATGCAAGTGTTGTCGATTTCCATGGAAAAAGGCATCCATGTACATGCGGTAAAGGGCAATTGGCAACTTAACGATTCCATTCAAAGTAAAATCATGGCAATGGTTTTTTCAATGGCCGCCGAAATCGAACGTGACCTGATCTCCAAAAGAACCAAGGAGGCCTTAAAAGCAAAAAAGGCACAAGGCATCAAATTGGGCAGGCCAAAAGGAACGGGGAAAAGCAAACTGGATAAATTTCGACCAGAGATAGAGGCTTTGCTCTATAATGGCTCCGCCCAGAAATTTATCGCCAAGCGTTATGGTATTAGCGAAGCGAACCTTTCTCTTTGGATCAAAAAGCACAATTTGAAAAAGAGTAAATCATGAACAAGGGATTTTTCCTTCACCCGAAAACGTAAAATTGGAGTTCGCATTGCTGGCGTACTTTACCTTTTCCACGCAATGGGAAAACAACCCCCACTGTCAAATTTAACTAATTAATACTTGGTTTAAAATAGTTTCACATAACTGATGTGTTTTCCAAATATCTTCAATTGATTCAGGATTAAACGTTCTTTCTTGCACAATATTTATCCAATTTTCAATCATATTCACAAACCCTCGTTTATGAAGAGTAGATTCCCAATTATTAAATTTCAACGTATTTTCTTCTTCTTTTGTGAAATGCGTTCCAGAATTTAAATCCTTAATCACCCATTTATTCCCCTTTGTATAATATTCGATCCTTTCTTCAGTAATACCACTAACTCTATTCATTCCCCCAAGGAGAAGTGTTTCCCCTTGTTGCCACTGGACTTGAACATTTTCTAATTTTTCATTTTTGACCCTAGAAACAACATTTATATTCTGAATTGACCCCTTTCCTAGGAAACGAAGACTATCAATTACATGTATAAAATCATCAAAAATAAAAACTCTTGGATTGCCAACTAAGTCAACTCTATTTTTTTGCCATGATATTTGAATAGGATTTGATTCTCCTGATAATGATTTAATTAGGGGAGCAAACCTTCTATTAAATCCTAGAAATATGGGCAATCTATTTTTTGAGGCTAGATCTAATATTCTTTCGGAGTCTTCCAGCGAATAGCTTAAAGGCTTATCCACAAAAACAGGAATTTTTGCTTTTAACAATTTTAATAAAATGTGGACATGGCTTTCAGTTGAACTATGAACCATTGCTGCATCTGGTTTTGTGAGTATTAGTTCATCTAAATTCGAATAAGTTGTAGCTATTCTGAATTGATTTGAAAATTTATTTAAAGTATGAGTATTTCTAGTACAAAGAATCGGGTCTATTTTAGAATGATTTGCTAAAATTGGTAAATAGGCTTTTTGAGCAATACTCCCTAATCCTATTAATGCGATTCTTATTTTTGATTTATTTGACATATAACGAATCTAATAAATTTACCGTTAGTATCTAAGTACTTCCGATTTGTTGCAAACGGTAATATAGTTAATTGCCAAAAGTTAGTTCTTAGAGAGTTTATTATAACGACCGTCTGACCCTTTTAAAAATGACCTTTCAGTGAACTTTCTAAAAGTTTAGCGATAGAAATGGAAATAAGTACTTTTTGAAAGTCTCCTAAAGGGTATAAGTATAGAAGCCTTTTTTTGTACTTTGAATGTAATCTTAAAAGTTTAATTATGGGTGGGGTTTATTACTCTTTACAAAAAGCGGATTTTGTAAAGAGTTTGGTCTTTTTAAAGTATAGTTCAGGGAGTTTAACTCTTGTCTTGAATACCTGCCTGAAAAGCGTAATGTAAAGAGTTGTGAAAGAAGTTTACAGATTTTCTTAAAAGGTGATAATCACATACTTTGTAAACTGACGAAAGAAAGAATGGTAATTTGTCTGAAAGGGGTATAACCTACCTTTTTTTATCAATGTTGAAAAATACTTTATCGAAACTTAGTTAAAACGCCTTAATTAAAATTGAAAACTGATAATTTAGGGGTTCGAAGATTTTAATATAAGAATTAAGAAATATGCCAATTAAAGTTGTGGAGCTTTTTGCAGGAGTTGGGGGTTTAAGAATTGGCCTTGAAGGTTATCCAAAAAGAGAAGACTCTAATTATGAAGTTGTTTGGAGCTCTTAATGAAAAGTTAAGAAATAATTCTTAGCGTACGTTTTCGCGCTTATGGGCTTGATACCTCATATATTAAAAGGAAGCATACTTGCTATAAAGGAAATAATAGATACTGGTAAAAACAGAACTACTCCTATTTTTATTGGCATCGGAGAGTGTGCTTCGCTTTGGGAAATGCTTCAAGTTCAGATGTCCTATTCTGCCTTCACAGGCAAGTAATATCGTAGATAGTTCACGCAAGGAGCTTACACCGCTCAAAGTAGCGTAAAGCATCGTTACTAAATGATCATTGCCGATTACTTACAACTTGAAGTTAAGATAGAGATTTAATATTCAAATTTGGCTGACGTTACACAGTGTTTTTCTAAAGAAATTACGAAAACGATTTCGTTATTCATGATCTATCAAATTCCACATTAACTTTATTGCAACACTTCATCGGTCTTTTTGATTTGCGTATTTCAAAATCACCATTAAACAAGGTGTAAAGAAGTGATGCATTATACCAGGTATAACAACCGCTATATTTTTATCCGCTTGCCCTTAAGCGGGTGATTTTTGGTTTCAAAACTGAAATTATTAAATTCTTAGACCCAATTGTAATTTTAACTTTTTAAGTTAAAATTTTCTAAAAAACCCTGGAAGCAATACAAGACAAAAACCCCTGCTTTTTTTAATTCAAATTAAATTTTCCAGATTTATAATATTATTAGGAATTTCTATTTTTTGGTGTTTTAATTATGAGTAACATGAAATATTATCAATTAAATTATTATTATCTATATTTTTAACACATAAACCTAAATAAACAATCTTAATGAAGATAAAATTAATTAAAAGTCTCTTTGTACTAGAATACATAAAGGGAGTTTATTATATATAAATATAGTAATTTTAAATATGCCATGAGATATTTTCAAAAGATGAATTTCGGGATTTTGGTCCTAACCCTGACTTTTTTTCAAACAACCACATCCCAAGAATCCAAATTCGAGGACATCCCCCTAAACAATTTAGGTGAATTTAAGGATGCCGGCAAAAACTGGGTCGTAGCATCGGAGTTTTCCAATGATTATTCCAAGGCATGGAATCTTAAAAAGCTAAAGTCTGGCACGGGGGTAGTACTCAACAACCTGACAGACAAGCATCACAGCCATTTGGTAACAAAAGAAGAGTTTGGGGATGTTGAAGTGGAGGTCGATTTTATGATGGACAAGGGTTCTAATTCCGGGGTATACCTCCAAGGCAGGTACGAGGTACAGTTGTTCGACAGTTGGCAGAATCCTAATCCTACCTTTTCGGATTGTGGTGGCATCTATCAACGCTGGGACGAATCCCGGACAGTAAAAGGATACGAGGGTATGGCGCCTCTCGCAAACGCCTCTAGGGCGCCAGGTCTATGGCAGCATCTACGCATAAGGTTCCAAGCTCCCCGCTTTGATGCTAATGGAAACAAAACAGCCAATGCCCATTTTGAAGAGGTTTATCTCAATGGGGTATTGGTGCAACAGCAGGTGGAGGTTACCGGCCCCACTAGGGCCTCGATTTTTGATAACGAAAAGGCTTTGGGTCCTTTGGTCTTTCAGGGGGATCATGGTAAAGTAGCCTTTCGGAACATTCGGTATCGTCCATTGGGAACAGAGACCGATGCCAAGGGTAACGGAAGGATTGGTGCCATTGTGATAAAGCCGGATGACAAACCTTATTTGCTTCGCAGTTTTATGATGTTCGAGGATAAGAAACTGGATTATATCATTTCGATGGGAGCACCCGATGGTCTTAATTATTCCTATGATCTTAGGCAAGGGGCATGGCTCCAGGTTTGGCGTGGAGGTTTTATGGATGCGACCGATATGTGGCACAGCAGGGGCGAGGCCCAATTGGCGAGGCCCTTGGGAAGCGTGGTGCCATTTTCCGATTCCCCGACAGTGGCCCGATTGTCGGATAGCAATATGGCATGGCCGGACTCCCTGGCCTTTGACGACCTTCAAAACGACGGATATCTACTTGATAAGAAAGGAGTGCCTACTTTTAAATATACGGTCAATGGAATCAAAGTATCGGATAAGATTTCTCCATCTAGCGATGGTTTTGGTTTAAACCGGACACTTACAACAGAAAATTCTTCTTCTAATTTGTATTTTAGGGTGATATCGGCAACTAAAATCGAACTGGTGGATAAGGGACTGTACCGCGTAGATGGAATTTATTATATAAGAATGGACAAAAATATTGAACCTTTAATTAGAACCAATGACCATGGACGGGAAATGCTGGTGTCCCTTAAGAATCCACATTCCACCTTGACTTATTCCGTAATATGGTAACCCTAAAACACAGAACGATGACACAAGTTATTATTACATTTTTTTATAAAGCCAAATTTGTGACACTATTTTTATTGAGTTTAACTTTTACTTTCTCCGGCTTTACACAAGATAAAACCGATTCCATTACCCAGCCGAAAGAGAGTGATTATTACGAAATAAAGACAGTACCTATTCCTGAGGGTATTTTTTTGGGCGTTGGCGGTATGGCTTTTCTACCCAATGATAAATTGGCCGTAAGTACCCGAAGGGGTGAAGTTTGGACAATTTCTAACCCATATATGAAGGACGGTCTGGTTCCTAGTTTTAAACTTTTCGCCCATGGCCTTCACGAACCGTTGGGACTTGCCTATCACGATGGGTCACTTTACTTGTCACAACGGCCAGAACTTACCCGCTTGACGGATTTGGATGGGGATGGTACGGCCGATGAATATAAAACGGTCTACCCTTTCCGTGTAACGGGAAATTATCATGAATATGCCTACGGTCCGGTATTCGACAAGGATGGAAAAATGATTGTAACTTTGAATCTGGCATGGATAAACCATTCCCCAGAATTGAGAAAAACAAAAGGATGGGGCCATATGGAGAGTCAGGTAAAATGGCGTGGTTGGATGTTGAAAATTTCGGAGGATGGAACAATGGAGCCCTATGCCACCGGTTTTCGTTCACCAGCGGCTTTCGGCCTTAACAAGGAGGGTGATATCTTTTATGCCGAGAACCAGGGAGGATGGATTGGCTCCGGTTATATAACCGCCTTGGAGAAAGGTGATTTTACCAGTCATCCCGCAGGACTAAAATGGTCAGGGGAAGAAGATTCCCCCGTAAAATTAAAGGTAGGAGATATTCCAGATACAGGGAAGCCCCAATTCGAAGTGGCCAAAAACATACCTGGTATCAAAACTCCTTCCGTTTGGATACCCCATGGGTATATGGGAGTTTCTACTTCAGGTATGCTTTTGGATGATAAGGGTGGATTTGGACCCTTTAAGGACCAAATTTTCGTAGGTGACCAGGGTCAAAGCTTGATTAATCGCGTATTTCTGGAAAAAGTTAAGGGAGTTTACCAAGGAGCTGTCTTTCCTTTTCGGAAAGGGTTCTCTTCTGGTGTTTTCCGAATGTGTTGGGGATCGGACGATAGTATGTTCGTCGGGATGACCGGCAGGGGATGGGGCTCTACGGGTGGAGAGCTCTTTGGTCTACAGCAATTGGTATGGAACGGAAAAATGCCGTTCGAGATAAAAGCTATTCGGGCAATGCCCGATGGGTTTGAACTAGAGTTTACCCAACCTGTAAACGAAATTACGGCAAGGGACGCGGATTCTTATAATTTAAAAACCTTTACATATGAGTATCATCATGAATACGGGAGCCCCGTAATCAATCAAGGGGAATGTACCGTAAAGGGCATTGAGCTATCAGCAGACCATACGAAAGTGCGTTTGTCCGTGGAGGGTATAAAGGAAGGCTATATCCATGAGGTGGACGTTGATGGTATTCGATCGGACAACAACAATTTCCCGGTGCTACACCCCAAAGGATACTATACCCTAAATAGGATACCCGATGGCAAGGCTATGGTAATAACTGCGACAAAAAAGACAGAAGAAATAACCAAGGTTGAACATTCTGCAAATATGAAAGGGCGTATTAACACTTCAAAGGAAAAGGTTGCTACTGCCAAAGAAAAGGCAAGAATTAAATCAATTCCTGAGACCAAAAAGACATTCAACCAAGTGCAGCCTTTATTGGAAAAGTACACATGCACCTCATGTCACAATATGGAAAAACGTACAGTTGGGCCTCCTTTTGCTGATATAGCCGAAAGAGGATATTCAAAGGATAAAATTATAGAACTTATATACCAACCCCAACCAGGGAACTGGCCAGATTATACACCGATGCCGCCCATGAGCCATATTCCGGAGGTAGACGTCCAGGAAATTGCGCAATGGATTAGTTCATTAAAAAAATAATCATTCTCTTTTTTGTTGCAAGTCCAACATCTCAGGACAAGGGAACCCTAGAAAACAGGAAAGGGGTCATAAGAAGATTTTTTCCCAAGAAAACTGACCTAAGAAAAGTGCCGCAAAAAAGAATAAAGGAAGTCGAAAGATTACTAAAGTACAGACCGATTAGAAAGTTCAATTATAATAATGCTATTGAGGAACTAAAAAATAAGTGTGTTGTACTTATTATGACTTGAACTCAGCATATTTAATATTACTTTTAATGCCTTATCTATAACTAGAAAATCATGAAATTTCATTTGTTAGTTTTCATTATTCTAACAGTTTTTTTAAGCTGTAATTCAGAACAGAAAAAAGTCACTAAAGATTCAAAAGCTGAATCATTTGAAGATGAAGCCATTTTAAACAATCCACCTAATGGTTATGAAACCTTATTTAATGGCGAAAATTTTAATGGGTGGAACATAATAACTGACAATAAGGAATCGGATGTTGAGTTGTTTTCAATAGAAAACGGTATGATTCAAACGTATAAAGATCTTGAAGCAAATTCTCTTCAACCTTTTGGTGAACTCATCACAGAAAAAGAATATAAAAATTATATTCTAACGTTAGAATATAAGTGGGGTGATAAAAAATTCAAACCACGACATGAAGCCGTAAGAGATGCGGGAGTACTATTTCATGCATTTGAGGAGTCTATTTTTTGGGCTAGTGGTGCTGAATGTCAAATACAAGAAGGAGACACAGGAGATTTATGGCTTATTGGAGTACGTGGTAGCACAAAAATTGACGCCAGCAATGGACATTACGCTCAGAAGGGAAAAGTATTTACTAAAGGTAAAGACCCCAAAAAACGTTATCAAAGCTTTGCCAGAAACTGGTTTTGGGAAAATATTACAGGATGGAATAAAATAGTCATTGAAGTAAAAGGAGATAAAGCAACCTTTATGGTAAATGGTAAATTAGTTAACGAAGTATTTGATTTAGGACATTATGATGAAGATAGTAAGGAATGGAAAACTCTGAAAAAAGGAAAAATTTTACTTCAGGCAGAAGGTGCAGAAATCTATTATCGAAATATATATTTGAAGCAGCTTTAACCCTTCGAAAGTGCGAGAAAGATATGATTAAAGCCCTCCGTCCTATTTAAAATTAAATACGTCCTGTTAACATAGAGAACGACTAGCTTGTCTCTACCGTCTGAGCTATGAACAGTACGGGAGCAAACTAGCGTTTGCTTTCCGCCCCGCACATAGCGAAATCTTTTTGTTTTGTTTTTTCTTTTTTTGTCCAATGCAACCCCGAAGCTTCGGGGCAAAAAATTTTGCGGACTTCATAAAAATACGCAAACCTTTCGATTAAGCCCGAAGCCCGTATTGTTTATAGGTTTTGTGCCTGTTGCACAAGTACTTGTTAAAAATAGTGATATTGATTAACTTTAGTTATGCAAGGACATAAAGATTATCAAGAGAAGCTTTTCAATAGTTTTCAGTTAAGTGAACGCATACCCAAGACCAATTTTTACAGGCGTTTAAAAGGAGTCTTAGATTTGAGTTTTCTTTATAAGTTGACCAATTCTTATTATGGACAGAGTGGTCAAAAGAGTATTGACCCTGTAGTATTTTTTAAGCTTTGTTTAGTGGGTTATTTAGAGAACCTTATCAGTGACCGCAAGCTAATAGCACATTGTTCAATGCGCTTAGATATTTTGTATTTCATAGGCTATGATATAGATGAAGAGTTACCCTGGC
>NZ_FUYL01000015.1 GCF_900167935.1 Maribacter arcticus
GGAATCTTTTATTTCTATGTTCCTTTAATGCTTGTAAGCACAACAAGGCTTGCAAGGAAGTTTATGAGCGAATAGTGAATAAAGGAAAGAGTAAGAAGCTTGCATTGATTGCTGTAGCTAACAAACTACTCAAACAGTCTTTTGCTATTGCAAAATCTGGAAGACCATATGATGAAACTTACGTTTCAATATTGCCTAGATAAATAGAAGATAGATCGAATAAAAAAAGCTCAAAGAATCAAGTTATTGAATCTATGAGCCTGGAATAGTATTGTCTCAGATTAAGGAAGAATTTACTTGTTTTTTACCTCAGTTCTTTGTTGTGCTTTCGTTATTTAAACTTATATGTCTTTTGTTTTAATAAATTTGGTATTCGTTCCTCTGAAACTGACTTCAATGATATGTTGACCTTGTTTATTTTTATATAACTTAAAAATAGGTCCATTTCCTTTTATGAAATAATAGTCGTCTTTGTGCCAGTATAATTTCGTGTCAGGATTTTTTGAACTTTTCAATACTACCTTTTCGCTTTCCATAGATAGTGACAAAGTTGCTCCAAGTGCTTTAGCTTGATCTTTATAGTCTCCTAAAAAAGAGCTTATAATATCTTTTTCTGGTAATATAGCAAGTGGTTCTTTATAGGCTATCGGTGTCTTGCCTAATAAGGAATCTATTTTTTTATATAATTCAATGCTCTCAATACGATAGTCGTTTGCGGCGTATGAGATATTCTTTAAATCATTTATATATTTAATGGATTTGTTTTTAAGAAAAGAGTCTTTAAAAAAATACTCCATAGCCTCCTCTGGATATCTTCCTGCAATGTAGTCGGCAATTTTTGGGTTCGTCTTTAAATCTTCACTACCATCTATCATTGCGGTATTTTTAATATAGGTGTTATAATCATCGATATCATTTTGCATTTCAACATATAAGGTGTTAAAGTAAGGAAGTAAGCAATTATATTTTTCAGGTAAATTCTCTAGGTTATTCATAAATCGATCATAACCGCCCTTTTTATTGCTAAAAGAGACATAGTTGCCTGTAATTGGTAATGGGTAAGGGTTCTTTTTATACATCTCAAAAGTGATGGAATCATTCATTATTTTTTGGAATAGTGAATCTTTTTCTATGTAAGTATTGTAAATACGTTTAGCGTCTAAAATATCCGTTATTAAGTCTTGCTGTACTTGTGTTAAGATTGCTTTTATTTTAGTTTCATTTTGAGAAGCATTATACATACTGTTAATGCCTACTGCTATCAAAATTCCAATAACTACAAGTATTATTTCTCCAATTGCATAAGTCAGGTATTTCCCGAACTTATTTTCAGTCAGGGTTTTTTGTCTAATTTTTCTAAAGAATTTTATCATTAGTTAGTGATTGGTTATAATGAAGCACAACGTGTTCGTGTATGGTTAGTTGCGTGGTTTAGCGGTTAATTTAGCAAGTACAAACCAAGTTGGAAATTCCGCAGGAATTTCCAAAGTAGGCGAGAACAAGCAATTACTTATAGCCATTGTTGTGCTTTCGTTATTTTGACAATTCTTGATCAATTAATGAAATAAGCTTAATATCACCATCGATTTCTGATTCTAAATAGCCAACTCTTGCATTTAAAACATATCTAAAAGTACTAATTGATAGATAAGCTAACTTATATGATTCTGATTTTTCGTCAAGCAACCAAGGATTATTAATTAACTTGTTTGCCAAATCTTTGTTTGTAAACCTTACTTCTCTATATTTATTTTGTGGTCTCATATATCTAAATTTTATTGCTTCATTGAAAACAGATCTATAATCCACATTTTCTTTATCAACCCATTCCTGACGACCATCCATAAGAGCTTGTTGTTTTTGGATCTCAGCAATTAAGTCCTTGTTTTTTATTTTAAAAAGGATGCTCGTATTCATTCCTTCTTTTTGCACATCTCTTGTCATTCTGAACTGATTATACCAGAATAAATGGGGCCTCAAGATGGTTTCAATATTACCACTATCTATTCCATTGTCGAAACTATTTAAGGCACTATCAATAATTTCAATTTGCTCATAGAGTGGATAATTCTCCGTCTCATCCAACAAGTAATTTGCTCTAGTAGCATTAGTAGTATATTCAGTCTTGAGTCGTTTTAAATAGGCCGTAATTTCAGATTTTTCAATTTGAGAAGAGTTCATATTATTTATCGAGAGGGCAATTAAAATGCCTATAACAACAAGTATAATTTCTCCTACCGCATAAATCAGATATTTACTGAATTTATTTTCAATCAGCATTTTTTGACGAATGTTTCTAAAGAATTTTATCACAAGCGATTAGTTTCTCTAAATGTATGATTTTAAATTAAATGGGTGGAGCTTAAATAATGAAGCACAACGGTCTCGGCTATGAGTAGTTGCGTGGGTTAGAACTTAACTTTACAAGTACACACCAAACTGAAAATCCGTGAGAATTTTCAGAAGTAGGCGAGAACAAGCAATTACTTATAGCCATTGTTGTGCGTTGTCGTTTTTTTGTATTCAATGGACCTTAATCTTTTTTCCTACAAATAATATATGAATCTCCGTGCTTTTTAATTTTTTCATACTTATCCTTGGCAAGACCTTCATAATAATAAATAATTTCAAAATCAAGAAAACATTCACGAAGTCTGTTTTTCTCGATGTAGTATCTTATTTTACAACAGTCTTCCCTTTTTATAAACGTATTAGGTTCAATCATTCTTTCTGTGGAAACATAATCTTTAAATTCCGGATCTAGATAATTTCGTAATGACATAATGATAACACCTCCTTTTTTGACTGTCAATTTAAGTGTTACAAGCAACTTATCAAAATCATTCCGACTCATACAACAACCAACAAGTAGGCAGTTAATCACGTCATAATAATTTTGAGGATATTGAAAGTCTAATACATTAGTATTCAAAATTGAAACATTTGTAAGTGAGTTATCATCTATAAATGCTCGCAAACGCTCTAAATGTGTTTCGTTATTATCCAAAGCTGTAACTTGGAACCCTTTCTTTGCAAAGAACACAGTATCTGCTCCCTCACCACAACCAACATCAAGTAAGTTCTTCGCGTTATTCAAGTAGGGTAATGCTTTTTCTGCTAGGGGGTCAGGTTTAAAAGGGTCTTCAAATCCATACTTGTTTTTGAGGATGCTGTCTAAGTTGCTCATAATATGATTAAATTATTCCCTTTTATAATTTGTGAAATTGTACATCAACTTCAGGTTCGTAAAGTATCCAAGCCATGACGCACAACGTTTAGTATATGAAAAGTAGGTGATTTCGAAGCGCCAAACTTTCGGTTATGCACAAAGTTTGATACAAGCCAAAAGCCTTGATTTTACTAATATTTCGCCTATTTTTTATATACATGGTTAGCCTTTCGTTATTCCTTTTTTTAACCTGCGCTGTTGCTCACTGTAAGGAATTCCATCCATGATCCAATCTTGGGCTTCTTCCCCTTTGAGATAATGACCAAACCACCTTAGAATTTTCTGTTGATAATCAGATGCGTTCTTCTCTTCTCTAACGCCATGGCCTTCCTTAGCGTACACAAGTAAAACAAATTGCTTACCGGCCCTACGAGCAGCATTGTAGTACTCGATTCCTTGTCTCCAATTCACATTCATGTCATCGTCTCCAACTTCAAATAGAATCGGTGTATTCAAAGATTCAACATTCATTACAGATGAATTTCGAATGTAATTATCAGGTGATTGCCAGGGTGGACTTATCATTCGCTCTTGAGAGACTTCAAAATGATTATTTTCAGGAGACCCTCCAAATGATGGTGTTATTGCCAAATACATAGATATAAAATTAGTCAAACCAGCGCCCGCTACACTTGCTGCAAAAATGTCAGTTTGAGTAGGTACAAAGCCTGCTTGATAACCACCCCAAGAGTGCCCTATTAGACCAACTTTGGAAGGGTCAATATCACCCTTTTTTACTACAGCGGCGACAGCATTCTCTAGTGTCTTTGCAGAAGAAACCCCTGGATCTCCCGATATGAATTCAATGTCTGGTTTCAATACAAAATACTCCTGTTGTTGCCAGACCGTAGTGTTATAATAGTTAGTCTTAGACGGTACCGTATATCTATGAAAACCATCAGAAAGCTTTTCATATACATAAGTTATCATTGGATATTTCTTACCCTTTTGATAATTTGCTGGATAGTATAGAATTCCCTGAGCGCTTTTATTTTTAGCATTATTAAAATTTATAAGTTCAGCCTTACCCCAGGCATATTCATCTTGAAAAGAATTTGTATGTGAAACCTTTTTCGAAATTGAAAAATCCAAGTCAGTAATATTCAGATTTGGAGATTTGTCAAAAGACTGGGATTTATAAGTCAATAAATTAAGTTCTATATGAGGTTGATCTAATTCATAAATGCTAACATCATCGTAGATTAACTTCTTCAGTTTTTGACCAAGGATACCTTTAGAGAATCCTGATTTTTTAGATTTTTTTCCGCTCATTGAAAAGAACTGCTCTTTATCCAGATCAACGAATTCATCTTCATGATGGATAAACCTATGTCTGTAAATGATTTCATCTTCTTCTCCTGTAGTAATACGTTTTGAGAGATTTCCATTTACAAATCCTTGCCAAACATCAAATTCAGAATTGAATAGGAATGAACTTCCATCTTTACTCCAGGCTGAGAACCCTCCACTGAAAGGCGGTTTTTCCTCTACGGGGTAATCGTATGAATCACCTTGAATAAACTTAGCGTTTAAACTAGATGTAATATTAATAGATGATTCTTTTTCAATATCATATAGATGTAAATTATTATCTTCTATATAAATGAAATATTTACCATTAGGGCTGATCGGCGAAGTTCTTCTGATATCGGTTAGAACCTTTTTTTTCTCTCCGTTTTCAATATTGATAAGGTAGATATCGTTGCTTGGCCTACCAAACATAGCATCAAATGAATAAGGGGTCTGATCCATACCAATCATCATCTTATTGTTAACTTGTAAGCTAATATTTTCAACTAGTTCATTGCTTAAAGCTAGATTGCTGTTATCATCAACATGCCATCCATATAAGATGGGTTCTTCGGAGTCTTTATTAGCGTTTTTCTTTTGTTGAGTAATCATCAATTCATCCTTACTGTGCCATATTTCTAAGTCGGGGGCTTCATATTCATCAATTACTTTTGGGTTTTTATTATCTTCTTTCTCAGAGTTATCTTTCTTTTTTTCTTCAGTTTGTATCCAAGAAAAGGTCTCGAAGAATACCGTGTTTCCGTCGTTTGAAATCTTAATATTATCTGATAAGATTCTTCTAGCATCTGGGAATGATTCTATTTTATTAGGATCAAATATTGAGAAAATAGGATTCAATTTTGAGAAGCCCTTCCAATGAAGTAATTGGAAAGAATTCTCATCTGATCTTACTTGATTTATCGCCTTTATGGCAAATAAATAGTCAGCTTTTTCACCCCAGACTAAATGAGAATATATATGAGCCGACTGATCTAATACTTTTATGATTCCTTTACTGGGATTATATAATTGAATGCCGTTCGCTATTGAGTCTTTTGTTTCCACGATCATCGCTATAAGTTCTCCTTTTTTCTGCCATTCAAAGGACTTTATATTTCCAAAACTCATTTGTGATTGAGTTTTGAGGTCTTGTATTACGAGGGTGTTGACGCTATCATTTGTCCTTAGCATTGCCAGGTAGGAATCTTTCTCACTGAAGCTATATTTTATAACACCCTTTAGAAGCAAAGTGTCAGCGTTTGTTAAATTGACCAATACTTTATCGTTGGTTTCAGGCTTTTCTTTTTTCTCTTTCTTCTCTTTAGCCTTTTGTTCTTTACCGCTTAATACTTTTTCATAGACGAACCATCCACCAGTTTGAGAGAATTTTGCTTTAGCTGCATTTAGGTAAGCTCTTGTAGTTTTCTTATTAATATTATAGAGGAAAGTCGTTTTGTCGTTATTCACCTTGTCTATTTGATAGCTTGACCAATTACCATCTTTGGAGATTGCAGTCGTTCTCAGCAATTCCCATTTTTCATAATTGTCTGATGTAATAAACTTTTTCTTTTGGGCCTGTAAATTACTGACAAACAGCGTTATGATTAAAATAATCGATAAATTAAGAAATGGGTTTTTGGTTTTAGTTAGATTCATAAGCGTAACTAGGATTAATTTGAATATTAATATATATAGTTTTAATATTTGTTCATTGATTAGTCATAATGAAGGCTAACGCTTGAGCTAAGCGTAGTGCGGAGGCAAGGAAACTTTTCGTTTCCGTCTGAGCACGAAGCTAAAGCTTATTGTTTTGCTTTTTCTTTTTTGTTCCAAAGCTAAATCCATAAGATTTAGCGACTTTATAAATATACACAGACCTTTCGATTTTGCCCTAAAGTCCGCATTACGTTTAGGTTATGTTGTGCTTTCGTTATTTTATAGTTCTTTTATAAATCTCTAATATTTTTAGAATATTTTTGCTTGAAACCTCAAGGTTATTCATATGCGTTTTATTGTGCTTGCAAATAATAGCAATAGCCGCATAATCATTAAAATATTTGTTCCGATTTCTCCATATTTTTTCAAAAACATTAGCATTTGGGATTATTTTTAAATCTCCAATATTATTGAAATTTTCATAGGCTTCTTGCACAAATGGCTCGGTCCATTGTTCTCTAGCCCTTATA
The DNA here is from genome assembly GCF_900167935.1 of Maribacter arcticus. Classification (GTDB taxonomy): domain Bacteria; phylum Bacteroidota; class Bacteroidia; order Flavobacteriales; family Flavobacteriaceae; genus Maribacter; species Maribacter arcticus. The sequence continues at coordinate 6,706 of NZ_FUYL01000015.1, forward strand.
TTCATACTCATTGGATATTGATTAAAATTATCCGCTACTTTCTTTATTGAATTATAATAATCAAAAAGTTTATCGATTAACTCCTTGTCTCTTATTAGTTTTAATTCTCCTGTTTGAATTAATTGTGTCCACGTAACAGGCTCTATATACCAAGAATTAATATCTCCTGCGCTCTTAAAGTCATTAATGTACTGCAATGAATCAACAACCCTTAAGTTATCAATTTGCCAAGTACTTATTACCCTTATTATTTTAGATTCTTTAAAATCGAATTGCCTTTTTATGTCTTTGAAATAAGATGTATCTTTCTCAACTTCTTTTATCAATCTATTAATATAAGCCTGTTCAATTCCTCTATTTTTAAGTTTTTGATTCCAATTATTAATAGATAGGGCAATCAAAATTCCTATCACAACCAATACAATTTCTCCAATGGCATACTTTAAATATTTGCCTGTTTTATTTTGTTCCATGAGGTTGTAGCGAATTTTTCTAAAGAATTTTATCATTAGTTAGTAGTTTGTCATAATGAAGCACAACGTCTGAGCTATGAACAGTACGTGAGCAAACTAGCGTTTGCTTGCCGTCACGCACGTAGCGAAATCTTTTGGTTTTGTTTTTTCTTTTTTGATGTCAAAGCGAAATCCCAAAGATTTCGCGACTTCATAAAAATACGCAAACCTTAGCGTTTAAGACCTAAGCCCGTATTGTTTATAGGTTTTGTTGTGCTTAGTGTTTTACCCGTCATGTGTGTCCAACTTCCAATCTTTATTCGGTCTGATTTTTCTCCAATCCCAATATTTAGAATACAATTCATCATGCAACATATCAGCATTTTCCGCTAAGTCTTCAGTTTTATCCACAAAGCTGATTTCGGTCCATTTACCCAATTTTTCGTCAGGGTCTGCAGTTCCATCAATCACATTTAGTAACTCAAATAAAACTCCAGCAGAGTTGTCTGCTAAAATTTTTCTGAGTGCACTTTTTAGGTTTGGGTCACTTTTTAGTTTTTCTAGAGACAAACTTTCTTTTTCAGTTAACCCACCATTTGGCGGATAAGTCAAAAAATCCGTATTGTTTCCTTTGTCCAATTCGTCCGCAATATATTCCGCATTTTCCTCAATTTTTTGTTGAAGAAACAGCATTAAAGTATTGATGTTATGTTCTGATAATTTCATTTTTCAACATTAAGCACAACGGTTGGGCTAAGGTTCGTTGCTGTGATTCGTCCAAAGGACAATCCAGCCGAACCTAAAGATAGATTTTTGCGCTGATTTCCGTTTGGGAAATCCGTAAGCAATGAATTTTAGGCTTTGTTGGCACAAGTTTTTATTTATCCTTATGTCTAAACTTAATTTGGCTCATGTATTTTAATATAAAATTGAATAGTACTGTCAATTTCATAAATTTTCATATTGTATTCCCCTTTAGGTTCATAAACCGGCATTTTAGCGAGTTGGGTGTCCGATAATTGGTTTTTAGGAGTTTCGAGAAGGATTGAATCTTTATAATTTTGGATAAAATCAATTTGTGGAATGGTTTTTTTCTTTTTAGTCCTTAAGCCTATTGCATATTGGGTATAGCTAATATCATCCCAATCTTTTTGAGATATTTCATAATCATTACTTAGAATATTGGAATTTTGAGAGTGAATTGTATAAATACCAAACAGGGTGAAAATGCTTAAGAATACTAATTTTTTCATAATATGATATTTTTAGAAAAAAAAGATACAAAATAACTATGCAATCATGATATTTTGCTTGCGTTTTGTGTGATTAGATTGCTTTTCATAATGATTTTATTTGAGTGTGAAGTCCATCTGCCCAAACTTCTTAAAAGTCCATTTACGCGATATTCTTCAATTCCATCTTCGTAATATTTTCAGTTTGTGATTATGTAACTTATAATTTGCTCCTTAAAATTAAAATTTTGCCACCTGCCAAAATTTGTGCCAACGTTTAAGCTATGGCAAGTAGGGCAGGCAAGGAAACTTTTCGTTTCCGTCTGCACATGTAGCCAAAGCTTTTTGTTTTGTTTTTATCTTTTCATTTTAAAAGCCAAATCCATAAGATTTGGCGGACTTAGTAAATAAACCCAAGCCTTTAAATTTAGCACTTTATGCCCTATTTGCTATAGGTATTGTTACAGCACGTATTTTTCTACGCAATCTCAATTAATATCATTTTCTCTATAATCCACTTGCCGTTTTCTTTTTTAATGAAAATCCGAAATCCTGTCCCGCATAATTTTCCGCAGCCAAATCCACTGTGCAGGATTCCATATGATTTGGTCGTATCGAATTGAATTCTTGAAAAACCGGTTGTTCCTGATAAATGGAAATCATATTCTTCGCTCCAGATTTCACTACCCGCTGGAAATTCAGACCGATATTTGAATTTTAGTTTTGGGTCTGCCTTGAGGCGGTTAAGTTTAATTTTATAATTTTTTGTTTGATTCGAAGTGTCTAAAATCAAATTTTTGTCTGAAAAGTACTTTAGTAGTTCTTCCCGTTCTTCTTTTTCCAACAATCTGGTACTATCATCAACAGCTATTACCAATCTCACGGAATCAGCCTTAAATTTCGCAAGTTTCATTTGCCATTCGGCCATTGTATTTTCCGCAACGATTGTATCATATCCGATTAAGTTTTCATTGCTATCGTAGATTGGTGTCGGAGGTGATGGTGGCCCGAGCCTAGTATCGTAATGGAGTTCGTCCATCAAAGCCGGGAATATTTCATAGGCGACCGATTGTTCAAATTCCAAATCCGTCCGCTTTTTTTCGCAGCTCGAATATAGCAGAAAGATTGAAATCATTACTAAAGCTTGTTTAAATCGCATATGTGCTGTAACGTTTTAGCTATGAACAGTACGGGAGCAAACTAGCATTTGCTTTCCGCCACGCACTAGCGAAATCTTTTTGTTTTGTTTTTTCTTTTCCTTGTTTAAAGCAAAATCCCAAAGATTTTGCGGACTTTATAAAAATACACAATCCATTCGTTTAAGAGCGAAGCCCGTATTGTTTATAGGTTGTGTTGTGCGTAGGTTTTTTATTCGTAAAATTTGTACAGGTCTATTATTTCAAACACATCTTTTTCTAGAGTTTCTTTTCCATTATAGTAAATATATCTCCACTTTGTTTCCGATGTGTCATTATTTATTTCAATTCGGTCTTTCGGTGTTATAATTCTAACCTTTCTTTTGTCCGTATGGATATAGTTTATTTTCAAGCTATCAATTACCTCGTGCATTTTTCCATTATACCATATTATGTCGTCTGCAACAGTATAAAAATCGTCTTCGCCATATTCTTTTTTCATTTCCGAAATTTGTACAGAGTCAGGCCAAATTCCAACAACTGTTTTTTCTGTTAGCTCGATTTCAAAGAATTCATCTTTCTCGTCCGTTTTACACGAAAAACATAAAATCAGAACTAAAATTATTGTTAAATTTCTCATTTTCTCAACTTACGCACAACGTCTCGTATATGAAAAGTAGCGCTGAAAATAAGCGATAACTTTTCAGATGATACACAAGCCGAATTTTTAAATTTTATTAATTATTTTATTTTTGGGAATTTGTCAAATTTAAAAATTTGGCGACTTTCCAAAAATGCCCGAACCTTTGTGTTAGCAATAACTTGCGCTATTTTTTATATACATCTTAAGTTTGATTCTCAGTAAATTGTTGATATAACTAGAAAGAACAAAAGAGAGAATTAAGGTTACTATATACGGTGA
>NZ_FUYL01000009.1:0-2844 GCF_900167935.1 Maribacter arcticus
GACGAACAAACAGTAGACCAGTTTCTTTTCGGAGCAGGAAACCTACTGAGCATTTCGTTAGAAAATGATGGTGAAATACCGTTGACGGTAGATCTTTCTGCTTTGGAAGAGACCGTAGCGATTACGGCGAACACTACTTTAATCAATACGCACATTACAAACGACGGGGACACCGATGACCAGAACGAAATCGAACTGCCAGACGATGCAACAGCAACCTCTGGGGATGTTCTTGCAACCGATGCAGCAGGAAACTACTCTTGGATAACACCAATTATTGGAAATAATCTTTCCAATACGAATCTAACACAGACAGGGGATAGAACATATGACTTAAATGATAATGACTTAACCTTCGACATTACGAATAGCTTACTTTCCTTTACTGGTACGAATAGTAATGTTGGTATAGGAAATATTACTCCTCAAGATAAATTAGATGTTGATGGGCAAATTAGGGCAAGAGGAGGATTTGCTTCAACCGAAGGAAGTGCTGGCAACCCTGGTTACGGATTTTACACTAATGGAGACACGAATATGGGAATGTACAGAATAGCTGCTGATCAACTAGGGTTTTCCACAAATGGTCTTGAAGCTATGAGAATAGACCCGACTCAAAATATCGCAACGACCGGAAATTTATCTGTAGGTGGCACTATCTCAACAACTATTTCCGGTCAAGTTCACCCCGATTACGTTTTCCAAAAATACTATTTAGGGAATTCCATTTTAAACTCTAATTATGAGTTTACAAACTTGTCTGAAATTGAAGAATTTGTAAAAGAAAATAATCACCTTCCGGGTATAAAGTCAGCGGCAGCAATCAAAGAACAAGGCTTTTGGGATTTGGGAGAAGCATCTAGAATCAATCTCGAAAAAATAGAAGAACTTTTTCTGCACACCATTGAGCAAGAAAAGAAAATAAAGGAGCTAGAGTCATCGAATAAAAATATGGCTACTGAAGTAGAAACACTTAAAGCACAAATGGAGGAAATAAAGAAACTATTGTTAGAAAAGACAAAAGAATAATGAAAAAACAACTTTCACTTCTTTTCATTCTTTTGGTGGTTTCGGCATCCGCCCAAACTGCCCTATATAACAATGGCAACTTGCGCATTCATGAGGGTGGTAGTATTGGTTTTCACACCCACCTTATCAATGAATCCCCTTTAGACAACAACCTTGGTTTAGCAGGTTTTTATGGCACGCAGTTATTAACTGTTTCGGGTTCATTAACCCCTCAATTCTATGATGTAGAAATTGCATTAGAAAATGATTTGCAATTAGCGTTAGGTATAGATAATAGCAACAATACCAATTTCATATTGGGTAACATACGTACTCCCCTAACCCAACCATCTATTTTTTTTACTTTTTTAGATAATTCGTTCTACACTGGCGAAAATGATTTTTCTAAAATTGAAGGATATGCAGCCATAACTAATCAGCAAGATTTCGGCTTTCCTATTGGGGATGTAGAATTTATGCGTCCGCTGATCTTAAAATCGGAAAGCACGAACCTATTCGCAAAAAGCGCCTATTTTTTAGAGGATGCCAATAACCCAATTTCATTTTTAAACACCTTTGATACCTCTGAAAAAGATTTAGATATTGAAAGTGTTAACACTAGTGAGTTTTGGCGATTAGAAGGTACAATTACATCTAACGTAACCCTAAGCTGGAACCAACGTAGCGCCATGGCAGGACTGACCGATGATGCTACCACGATTATACCTGTAGGCTGGAGCAAAAATTCTAAAAGATGGGTAAATCTTGTTGGTAGCACACCAGTAGGGTCATTAAATGAAGGTTTTATTACCACAACATCATTCATTCCAGATGATTACGAAATTATAACCCTTGGAGCTTCAAAAGCACCATACGAGCCTTTATCATTAGAAGTAGTCAACATTGATAATTTCTTTGTTTCCGTAAATGGAGATGGCATAAATGATTCTTTTTACGTTGCTGAATTAGAAGAATACGATAGTAATTTTGTTCAAATTTATGACCGTTACGGACTTAAAGTTTTTGAAATGGCTAATTATACAGACGAATTTAACGGGTTTTCGAATCTAAATAACATTCCTTTCGGTGCCGAAAAAGGGCTACCTGTTGGTGTTTATTTCTACACTATAGATTTACCTGGAGAAGATTTAAGCTTTCAGGGCTTTTTATATTTGGCGAGGTAAACAAACAGAAAATTATTTTCAATAATCACTCTAGTTAAATTAACTTCAACTCCCTTTTTTACTAACCATTAGAATCAATTACGAGACCTCCTCAAAAGGATGAAACGCAATAAGCATCGCTCAATTGATGGGATACATAGATTTCCCAACAGGTTCTAGCGTCTACACAACATTTAATCGGATTCCTACAAATGCCATCTTACTTTTATAGGTACTAACATATTATGTTATCCCCAAATGTCTATTAAAATAAAATTATTACTGTTCTTTATATTGACCTCCTTTTGCGTACATGCTCAGGTAAAAATAGGACAGAATCCAAATAGCATAAATGCCGCTTCTATTGTAGAGCTTGAAAGTACAGATAAAGCTTTTGTTCTTACTAGGCTAACTACTGCCCAAATGCAGGCCATTACCCCGCTTAGGGGAGCCCTTGTTTATAATACCGATACGAATTGTGTACACTATTTCAATGGTGCTGTTTGGAATAACCTCTGTACAACCACACAGGCAGGAACCTTTACATTCGTAGATAATAACAACGGAACTTTTACCATTAACTATAGTGACGGTACTTCCTTTACTTCATCAGATTTAACAGGACCACAAGGACCTCAGGGTGATACCGGTCTTCAAGGTATGCCTGGTGCCA
>NZ_FUYL01000009.1:7288-195846 GCF_900167935.1 Maribacter arcticus
CAAGGTGTCATCGGGGAACAAGGTCCCATCGGTGAGCAAGGTATTCAAGGAATTCAAGGTGTCATCGGGGAACAAGGTCCAGTCGGTGACAAAGGTGTAGTCGGTGACAAGGGTGATGCAGGCGATGTGATAGCAGCAGAAACTAACAACAGTATAACCGCTGGCGCCAATGGTGGAGCATTTTACGAAAGTCCAATCAAAGCTTTTGGAAAAATAGCAGCAAATGGCTCCGTAACAAAAGCAACAGTTGGCGTTACAGCCACGAGATTAAGCACTGGGCGATATCAGGTAACCTTGCCGTCGGGAGCGGTTTCCGATGCAAATTACATCATTCAGTTAACCCAACCTGGCAGAGGTGGCGCAGGTAATGATGACCCTGGTATTTCGTATGATAATCAAACAGTGACAGGTTTTGAGGTCATTATAGGTGATAATGATAACGGAGCGACAGATCGTAGCAGGTTCAATTCAGAATTCATGTTTACCATTTTAGATTTATAAAATATATGAAAAAGCTATTCCCATATCTACTTTTTATAGTGCTGACCAATTCCGCCTTTTCTCAAATTGAAAGCGGGCTATTGTTTGGACTCACCAAAGGAACAGCATCTGAAATCAATGCCATTACGGGTATGGAGGAAGGCCAAATATTGTACAATTCAGACACCAAAGCTTTATTGGTCTATAATGGCAGTACCTGGGTAAATACCGAAAATTCAAATTGGTCATTAAATGGTAATGCTACAAGCAACGGTACATTTTTAGGCACAACCAATGATGTCTTCATGGACCTACGATCCAATAATACCAGTATACTACAATTGGGTAGAAGACAAACCTTAGGTCTTACCCAAAACTATGTGGATTACAATGACAACAATCAATATGTAATTCATGTAAAAGGATCAAATGGTACTTCGGCCCTTCAATTTCAAGCGGATGCAGCTAGTTTTTATAAACCAATGTTTTTTACAACTGCCGAAGGAAATTTTGGATTAAAGGGAAGTGCGGCAGGCACTGATTTTTTTGAAATAGGTAGTTCAGGGACTAATAATAATGGAAGCTTAAGTTTTACGATTGGCGATGATGGTAATGAACCTATTATTTTTAATAAATATAATTATAATACAGGTACAAATGTTGAAATGATGCGCTTACAAGGTACAGGATTAAATAATTTTGTTAGAGCAGGTATTAATGTAAATAAAAACACACCAAATTCTACTTTACAGGTTAATGGTTCTATTTCCAACTCAATTATTATAACAACTGGAAATTTATCATTGACAGAGGTTCATCATACAATTATTTTGGGTGATTATAGACATAATATTACGTTGCCTTTAGCTGGTTCTTGCGTTGGAAGAGTTTATGTGATTAAAAATCCTTTTGGAGGAAGAGGAAATCTTAATGGTAATATTTCATCATTTATAGACATTGGAGGGGGAAACAGTACTACTATAAGTGAGAGATCAGTAATTTATGTACAAAGTGATGGTACTGATTGGCAACAATTATAAAAAGAATGAAGTTTATTACTAATTTATATTATCTATTTCTTTTTACATTTTTAGTTTTTACAACTTCAAATGCTCAAGATGCTGTTCATAATTATGGAAACATCCAAATTCATGATGACGGTCTTGTAGGTTTTCACATGGATGTCATTAATAACGGAGCTTTTAATCAAAATAAAGGTTTGGTAGGATTTTATTCTATGGATAAAGCCCTCACCATATCTGGAGGATCTAATCCTGTTTTTTATGATTTTGAGGTTGCCGTAGATAATCATCTTTATGTAGACAATACTGTGGGAGTCTTAAATAATGCTAACTTAATTTCTGGTGATATTATTACATCTAGAGTAGCATCCGAAGTAAATATTAATTTCTTAAACGACTCATTTTATATTGGAGAGGGTGATAATACAAAAGTTGATGGATACGTTGCAATAAGTAAGAAATCTGAATTCACTTTTCCGATAGGGCAAAATGGTAGCTTAAGACCTCTAAGCATTCATTCTGTAAATTCTAACGACTATGCCAAATCTGCTTATTACTTTGAAGACCCAACTACACCAAGTATTTTTGGAACAAGTTTTGATACGAATAGAAAAGAGAATGAGTTTTTATCTGTAAGTGAATATGAATTTTGGCATTTAGAAGGTAGTGTCTCTTCTAAGGTTACCTTAACATGGGACGAACAAAGTAATGCTAATCTTTTAGGAGATTTTATTTCAGATTTAAAGGTTGTTGGCTGGAGTGTAGCAGATAAGGAATGGGTTAGTTTAGGTAGCACAAATGTTGAAGGTGATTTTAACAATGGATCTATAACTTCAGAAGAATTTGTGCCAAATGATTATGAGGTGCTGACCATAGGTGGTAATTCTGATATTTTAGAAACCTTAGATAATATAACACTAGACAACTTTTACATGACGCCAAATGGCGATGGCGTTAATGATTATTTAGTTATTGATGGTATTGATAATTCTCCAAATAATACCCTACAAATTTTTAACAGATACGGTATAATGGTTTTTTCAAAGAAAAATTACAACAATGAATTTAACGGCATATCTAATGTTGGTGGGGTAATTTCTAAAAATTCAGGTTTATCTTCTGGTATTTACTATTACATTATAACCTTGAACGAAATGAATATTAAACACCAGGGCTATTTATATCTCACCACATATCAAGAAAATTGACCTTAAATTCTTTTGAGACTAAGATTTATTACTTTTACTTAAGATAATATGATTTCCTAATTTCAATTTGATTTATATATCTGATTAAAAAGTTAATTGTATTATATTAAAAAATAGTTACTACAGTTATGCAAAGAAGAACTTTTATCAACAAAAGCAGTACAATAGCCTTAGCGATTGGCCTTGCCCCTTCATTATTTTTACAAGAAGACTATGAATATTCTATTTCAGAGCTCATGGGTAAAGAGGATATTGAATTGTTCGGTAAAGGAATCAACTTAAGGAAAGAAGCTCACGATGCATTCTTAGAGATGAAAAAGGCAGCATATAATGATGGTCTAGATCTTAAGATTGTTTCTAGCTATAGAAATTATGAGCGTCAAAAGGCAATTTTCGAGCGTAAATTTATAACGTATACTGAAGATGACGGAATGAATCCGCTTGATGCTATCGACAAAATTATAGAATATTCCACCATACCAGGAACAAGCAGGCACCATTGGGGCACAGATATTGATGTCATTGACGGGTATAGAAAAGTAGAAGGTGATGTTTTAGTGCCTCACAAATATGAAAATGAAGGACCATTTGTAGATTTTAAAAAATGGATGGATGAAAATTCTGAAACTTACGGTTTTTACTTAGTCTATACCAATGAGCCTAAAAGAAGAGGATTTAAATATGAGCCTTGGCACTACAGCTATGCTCCAATATCGATTCCTATGTTAGAGCAATTTAGAGGTAAAAATATTGCATCGCTCTTACTTCGTGAAGATTATTACGGTGCAGAGAATTTTACCATGGGCTTTTTAAGATCTTATATTCAAAATAACATATTAGATATAAATAGAGACCTATTATAAGCTTTTTGTACTTTAGTAAACTGTATTAGAACACATTACCATGAGAAGAGGAAGTTGGAAAATTAGAATATTCATCGGTTTAGCAATTGTAGCCTTTGCATTTATCCAAAAATGTAATAATACCGAAGAAAACCCATACACAGGTCGCTCGCAGCATATCACTATGACTTCAGACCAAGAAATTGCTATTGGTTTGCAAAGCGCTCCGGAAATGGCCCAACAACATGGCGGACTTTACCCTGACCAAAGACTACAATCGTTTGTAGAATCGGTGGGTAATAAATTGGTACAGAATAGTATAGCCAGAGAAACTCCTTATAAATATGATTTTCATTTACTTGCTGATGATCAAACTATTAATGCCTTTGCTTTACCTGGAGGACAGTGCTTTATCACCTATGCTTTATTCTCACAATTGACCGAAGCTCAATTAGCGGGTGTTTTAGGTCATGAAATAGGACATGTTATTGGCAGACACTCTGCAGAACGAATTGCAGATAGTCAGACTTGGCAAACAGCCACAATGGGAGCAACTGTTGGTGCAGGAGATATGGGCAGCATTGTGGGCAACATTGGTCAAAATACACTTCTAACGAATGGTCGCGGTGATGAATTGGAAAGTGATGAACTAGGAGTACTTTTTATGATTCAGTCTGGGTATGACCCTTATGAAATGATTAAGGTTATGGAAATATTAAAAGCAGCTGGTGGCCCAAATCGTACGCCAGAATTTCAAAGTACCCACCCTGACCCAGAAAATAGGATTCAGAAAATTAAAGAAGCGATAGCAAAGTATACAAATCAAGGTTAATCGGATTTTTTGGTCATTTCATCTATAGTGCGTATTACAACAACTATAATTTTGTAACTTTGGGTAAGTCCCAAGCTTATTTTACCATTTATTAATGCCTTTATAGCTATGATTTAATCATAGAAGAACACTATAATGGGAACGATTACACATTTTAGAAATATATACGTGCAGGCGTTCGAAAATTGCAAACCTGAAATATTGGTTATAATTTTAAAGGTCTACTCTATATTTTGTGCCCTAATGATATTTTCGGCACTATATGCTTTTGCTTATAGAGTATTTAATGGATTTGAATTTTAACGTTTTTTACTCTTTTACCTGAACACTATTTGGAGTAGAATTTTGTAACTAAAAAAGCCTCATTGAAAATTTTCAATGAGGCTTTTTAATATAACGTTTATCTTAACAGTAATACTCAGCATTAACAAATAACTTGGTTTCATTTATTCTTAAAGACTAGGTTGTTAATCAAAACATTAGTGTTTAAATCTCTCCTAACTACCTAAGGCAGCTTCTATAATAACCAACGCTTCTTGCGCATTTGATAATTCAGCATAGCGTTTAACCGTAAAACCTTGATTACTTTTCATATTCAAATTCGCACCATTTTTTATCAATAGGGACAAAACTTCACTCTTATTATATCGGGCAGCATACATTGCAGGAGTCATACCTAAAGATTTTTGATTAACATCTTCTCCTAAAACTATAAGTCGTTTTACCGTCAAAACATCTCCTTGTATTACCGATTTACAAAACGAACTGACTTCTACATTAGTAATTAGTTCGTTGTGTAAAACACTAGTTGGTTGTGTAATTTCATTGGCCATTAAATTTGACCCCATAGTAAGTACTACGATGGATAACGTTAGAATTGATTTTTTCATGATGAGTGATTTAATTGATGAATACAATATTGTATATATTTAAAGACGCTATCCACGCGGATATGTTTCATGAATTAACAGTGTTATAACTAAACTTTAACAAACAAATACTACTCAAAATTGAAAATTTGTTGCGTTACGTCATCAAATTAAAAAAGGTATGTAATCATATAGATTTACTTAGCAGAACATAGTATTTTTGATAACTAAAACCTTAGGAAAGATGAACAAGAAAGTAATCTTAATGATATTAGATGGTTGGGGAAAATCACCTGACCCAGAAGTATCTGCAGTTGACAAAGCAAATACACCTTTTATCGATAGTTTATATAAAAATTATGCAAACGCAAATTTATTGACAGACGGTATGAACGTTGGGCTTCCAGAAGGCCAAATGGGCAATAGCGAGGTAGGTCATATGAATTTAGGTGCAGGTAGAATCGTTTATCAAGATTTGGCGAAAATAAATAAAGCTGTAAAAGAAAACACTTTAAGCTCAGAGCCAGTTTTAAAAAGTGCCTTCGAATATGCTAAGAAAAATAACAAGAATGTTCATTTCTTAGGACTTCTCAGTGATGGTGGCGTACATAGTCACACCAACCACATTAAAGGCCTTATTACTGCTGGAAAAGAATCTGGTGTTCAAAACATGTTTGTGCATGCATTTACTGATGGTAGAGATGTAGACCCTAAAAGTGGTAAGGGATTTTTGGAAGATTTAGTTCATTTCTGTGCTGACAAGAATACCAAATTAGCAACAGTAATTGGTAGATATTATGCAATGGATCGCGACAAACGCTGGGAACGCGTTAAGGAAGCTTATGATGTCATTGTAAATGCAGAAGGCGAAAAATCTACTGATATCGGTAAAGCTATTCAGAAAAGTTATGACAACGATATTACAGATGAGTTTATAAAACCTATCGTAATGACTAATACCGATGGAACACCTATTGCATCTGTTAAAGAAGATGATGTGGTTATTTTCTTTAATTTCAGAACAGATCGTGGTAGAGAACTGACCCAAGTATTAAGTCAAGTAGATATGCATGAGCAAAATATGCATAAACTAAACTTGTATTATGTGACTTTGACAAATTATGATGAGTCATATAACAATGTACATGTAATTTACAATAAGGATAATATCGTTGAAACTTTAGGGGAAGTATTATCGAAAGCAGGTAAAAAACAAATACGTATAGCTGAAACAGAAAAGTACCCACACGTAACTTTCTTTTTTAATGGTGGTAGAGAAGTACCTTTTGAAGGTGAATCTCGAATATTATGTCCGTCACCAAAAGTGGCTACATATGATTTACAACCAGAAATGAGTGCCTTTGAAATTAGGGATAAAATTATTCCAGAAATCAAAAAAGGTGATGTAGATTTTATTTGTTTAAATTTCGCCAATCCTGATATGGTAGGCCATACAGGAGTTATGGAAGCTGCTATAAAAGCTTGTGAAACAGTTGACAAATGTGCTAATGATGTAATTTCAGCAGCAATAGAAAATGATTATTCTGTTATCGTTATTGCCGACCACGGTAATTGTGAAACTATGATAAATGAAGATGGAAGTCCGAATACAGCACACACTACTAACCCAGTTCCATTAATTTTAGTTGATAAAGATATTCATCATATCAATGACGGTGTATTAGGTGATATTGCGCCAACAATTCTAAAAATGATGGGTGTTGAGAAATCTAAGCACATGACCCAAAATTCCTTGGTATAAATAAATAATCGGAAGCAACCGAAAGTCAAAACATCTATGATAAAAATTAAAACAGCCGAAGAGATTGAATTAATGCGAGAAAGCGCTCTCATTGTTTCTAAAACTTTAGGAATGATAGCTAGTGAAGTAAAACCAGGAGTAACAACTCTTCAATTAGATACTTTGGCTGAAACTTTTATTCGCGATCATGGAGCAGTACCGGGTTTTCTTGGTTTATATGATTTCCCCAATTCCCTTTGCATGAGTCCGAATGCACAAGTAGTACATGGTATACCTAACAATTCCCCATTAGTAGAAGGTGATATTATATCGATTGATTGTGGTGCATTAAAAAATGATTTTTACGGCGACCATGCCTACACCTTTGAAGTTGGCGAAGTTACACCTGAAGTGAAAAAACTTTTAGAAGTAACTAAAAAATCACTTTATGTGGGTATTCGTGAATTTAGAGTTGGCAACCGAGTTGGTGATGTTGGTTATGCAATACAAAAATTTACAGAAGATCATGGCTATGGTGTTGTTCGCGAGCTAGTAGGCCATGGTTTAGGTCGAAAAATGCATGAAGACCCAGAAATGCCAAATTATGGTAAACGAGGTCGTGGCAAAAAGTTTGTTGAAGGCATGACCGTTGCTATAGAGCCTATGACCAATATGGGTACAAAGAATATTAAGCAGTTGAAAGATGGATGGACAATACTTACCGCTGATGGTCTACCTAGCGCTCATTTCGAACACAATATTGCAATTGTAAATGGTAAACCAGAATTGCTATCTACATTTAAATATATATATGACGCGTTAGGAATTGTTAGTGATGAAGAAGCTGAATTCACATCTTCCTCCATCAACAGCTAGGTAAAGAGCATGAAGAAAATATTTAAATTTTTTCTTAATCTGGTACCTAGACCTATTCTAATATCCCTTAGCTATGTAGTAAAACCCTTTTTTAAGATATACTATACTGGTAATACATATGAAGACCCTATAGATGGGAACACGTTTCGCAGTTTTTTACCCTATGGCTATGAAAACTCTCGTGAGAACGTACTTTCGCCTTCTACCCTATCCTTAGAAAGGCATCGTTTACTTTGGCTATATTTAAAACAAGAAACCGATTTTTTCACCACACCACTTAAGGTATTACATTTTGCTCCTGAGCAAGCCTTTTACAAGCGGTTTAGAAATTTAAAGAATTTAAACTATGTAACCACAGATTTAAATTCTCCCTTGGCAGATGTAAAAGCTGATATTTGTAATTTACCTTTTGAAGAAAATTCTTTTGATGTCATATTTTGCAATCATGTTTTAGAGCACATACCTAACGACACAAAAGCAATGTCAGAATTATATCGTGTTTTAAAACCAGGAGGGTGGGGTATTTTCCAGATACCTCAAGATTTAAAAAGGGAAAAAACTTTTGAAGATAATTCCATTACCGATAAAGTAGAGCGTGCGAAAATTTTTGGCCAATACGACCATGTTCGTATTTATGGAAGAGATTACTTTAATAAATTACGCACTTTTGGGTTCACGGTTAATGAAGTAGATTTCACAAAACAACTTACACCTGAAGAAATTAATAGATATCGATTGGCAACGGGAGAAATAATACCTGTAGTCAAGAAATAATTATTTAATTACTAGGTCTTTAAAGCCTTTCGTTAAATATTCTTGAGCGTCCCCATTTTCATCTAAGTAAATGATATATGCTTCTAGATTTTTATTCTCATTTATCAATTTGAAAGCTTCATCTAAATCCATAGCCATAAAAGCTGTAGCATATGCATCTGCTGTTGCGCAATCATCTGCCAATATAGTAACTGCAAGCGTATTTGAAATTTGTGTGAAACCTGTCTTAGGATTTACAGTATGTACATATTTTTTACCGGAACTTTCGTCAATTCTAAATTTTCGATAATTACCAGAAGATGCTAAAGCCTTATCATTCAAATGAATTAAGATTTTAGTAGTTCTACCCGTCTGCATTTGTGGATCGTCGATGCCCACAACCCAAGATTTATTATTTATTTTGTTTTTTCCTTTAGCGACTAGTTCACCACCAACTTCAATTAAATAATTTTTTACTCCTTTCGCATTAAGCATTGCGGCGATTCTATCTATTGCATAACCTTTGGCAATAGCATTAAAATCTAAATAGATATTTCTATTTGTCTTAACTACCTGCTTTTCTGAATTGATACTTACCTTATCTAAACCGACATAATTCAATAAACTATCTACCTTAAGGCTATCTAAAGTAATTTGTTGTTCAGGACCAAAACCCCATGCGTTTACTAAAGTGCCCACTGTAGGGTCAAAATAGCCCTCAGTATCATCATGTATACTCTTAGACAACTTAAATACATCTTCAAACATCTTGTCAACAACAACCGTACTATCACCTTTATTAATTCTTGAAATATCAGATTCAGGAATATAGGTAGACAATGAATGGTTTATAGCGATAAAAACGGAATCAATATCTTTTTGAAAATCTATTTCATTTGCAGTAATAGAAATAACATTATAAGAAGTACCTAAAGCAGTACCTCTGTTTTCATTACGATATGCATCAGCATCGTTTTGATTACAAGAATAAAACAGTCCTAAAATAACACCTAATACCAAAATTTTCTTCCTCATATCTCAACTAAACCATCATAATCAACAATATACTCCTCATCTAAATAAACCGGTAAATTATGGTCAGCTGCATTTACCAAACCAACACCTGCATAAAAAGTAATTGCATCAAATTTTAATGCATGCTCCTTCATTTTGTTCAAATCTGATTTAAAAAAATCCATATCTTTTGGATCACCGGGATATTCAATCGCTTTTACAACTACAAAGCGCATTTTCTTATCCTTAGTGCAAACAAATTGAGGATTCTTTCGTAATTCGCTATTCACGGCTAAAAACTCAAACCCATCATCTTCCAATTGCTTACCAACAATGTTCATTGCTAAATTGTGAAGCTCTTGTTCTGTTAATACATGCATTTAAATAAATTTGATAAAAAAGCCGATACTTTATGTATCGGCTATAATATTACTTATCAGTGTTTTATATATTATCCACCAAAATCATCAAAACGTATATGCTCATCTGGGATACCAAAATCTTCACCCATTTTCTGCACAGCTTTATTCATCAATGGAGGTCCACAGAAGTAAAGTTCTATATCTTCTGGAGATTCATGATGAACTAAATAATTGTCAATTACACAATTGTGTATGAAACCTACAAAACCGTCACCAGGAGCATCTATATTCTCTTTTACTTTCCAGTTATCAACTTCCATTGGTTCTGATAAAGCCAAATAGAACTTGAAATTAGGAAACTCCTCTTCTAATTTATAAAAGTGATTTAGGTAAAATAACTCGCGTTTAGAACGACCACCATACCAATAACTAACTTTTCTTTTCGTTTTTAATGTTTTGAATAAATGGTATAAATGCGAACGCATAGGCGCCATACCTGCACCACCACCTACATACAACATTTCTGAATCAGATTCATTTATGAAGAATTCTCCATAAGGTCCTGAAATTGTTACATCGTCACCTTTTTTAAGGTTAAAAATATACGATGAAGCAACACCAGGGTTTACATCCATCCATCCATTTTTAGCACGATCCCATGGCGGAGTAGCAATACGAACGTTCAACATAATCTCTCTTCCTTCAGCAGGGAAAGAAGCCATTGAATATGCTCTTTCTACTGTTTCAGGGTTTTTCATGACTAAAGGCCACAAATTAAACTTGTCCCATTCTGCTTGAAACTTATCCGGAGTTTCATGCTCTTCTGGGTGAGCCGTAATATCCATGTCTGCAAATTTTACCTCACATTGTGGAATTTCAATTTGAATATAACCACCAGCTTTGTAATTCATATCTTCAGGAATCTCCACTACGAATTCCTTAATAAATGATGCTACGTTATAATTACGTACTACTTTTCCTGGCCATTTCTTAATACCAAAAACCTCTTCTGGAATAGTAATTTCCATATCTTGTTTCACCTTAACCTGACAGGCCAAACGTGCACCATGATTTAATTCTCTTTTTGAAAAATGAGGCGTTTCTGTAGGTAAAGCTTCACCTCCACCAGATAATACATGACATTCACATTGAATACAAGTTCCACCACCACCACATGCAGATGGTAAGAATACTTTTTGATTACCCAAGGTGGACAATAAAGACCCACCTGAAGCTACTTCAATTTTCTTTTCTCCATTTATTGTTATGGTCACAGGACCCGATGGAGATAGTTTTTGTTTGGTGAACAAAAGTAATGCCACCAATACCATTAATAATATTAGAAATGCGACAACGGTTATTAGTATAGTTCCGCCAGTACTTGCAGCTAAAATCATATTTATTTTTTTACGTCGTTATAAGAAATCTCCTTTTCGTCAATTTCAGTATTCTTTTCTACTACTTCTTTTTCTGGCTCAACAACCTCTAGTTGTTTAATTTGAATAACTTGCTCAGTAGCTTCTTCAGTTTCATCGCCACCACCTGTAAGCATGCCTCCAAAACTCTGGAAACCAATACCCATTAAACCGGTAGTAATAAATGTAATTCCCAATCCTCTTAAAGGTGCAGGCACATTACTATATCTGATTTTTTCACGAATGGCGGCAATTGCTAAAATTGCTAAGAACCAACCAATACCAGAACTAACCCCGTAATTAAACGCCAACCCTAATGTTTCAATTTCTCTAGCTTGCATAAATAATGAACCTCCTAAAATTGCACAGTTTACTGCTATCAATGGCAAGAAAATACCTAATGAATTATATAATGAAGGTGAAAACTTCTCAACAACTATTTCTACTAATTGTACCATAGTTGCAATGGTTGCAATAAATAGGATAAATGATAAAAAGCTAAGGTTGTAATCTGCATATTCTGGACCTAACCAAACCAAAGCACCATCTTGTAATATATATTTATCTAACAACCAGTTCATTGGTACTGTAACCGCCAATACAAATATTACAGCCGCACCTAAACCAACAGCCGTAGCAACTTTTTTAGATACAGCCAAATAAGAACACATCCCCAAGAACACGGCAAATACCATGTTATCGATAAAGATGGACTTAAAAAATAATTCTACATGTTCTAACATAATCTCTTATTAAATATCTATTTAATTCTCCTCTACCAATGCTGGATTTCTTGAGCGCTGTACCCAAATAATAATACCTACTACAATTAATGCAGCTGGCGGAATTATCATAAACCCGTTGTTCTCATATCCAGTTGCATATAATCCAGTTTTTGTAATTGGGTCTCCTAAAACCGGATAACCGAAAAGCGTACCTGATCCTAAAAGCTCTCTAAAGAAGCCTACGATAACCAAAATAATACCATATCCTAGAGAATTCCCTATTCCGTCCAAAAATGAACGCCACGGTCCGTTAGCCAAAGCGAATGCTTCAAATCGACCCATGATAATACAATTTGTAATAATTAAACCAACAAATACCGCCAAGGTCTTACTCAATTCATAGGCATAGGCCTTAAGTACTTGATCAACTATAATTACCAAAGTTGCTACAACAATAAGTTGTACGATTATTCTAATTTTTGAAGGGATTATATTCCTCATCAATGATATGACGACGTTACCAGCACCTAAAACAAACATTACAGAAACAGCCATCACCACCGATGCTTTTAATTCTGCTGTAATAGCTAATGCAGAGCAAATACCTAATACTTGAATGGTAATAGGGTTATTATCCGCAAGCGGATCCTTTATAAGATTTGTATCTTTTTTTGAGAGTAGTGCCATATTACTTTGCTCTAATTGTTTCTAAATAAGGTTTATATAATTTAACGGTTTCTCTAATCATAGCCGAAACACCATTACCCGTGATAGTAGCACCTGCTAAGGCATCTACTTCATTATCATCTTTTATATTGTTCAATGGGTCGTTGTTACCTTTTGCAACCGCTATACCCGCATACTGAGTTCCCTTTAATATAGATTCTCCTTTAAAATCGTCCATAAAATAACGCATTTTAATATTCGCGCCTAAACCAGGAGTTTCCCCTTTATGATCAAAATACACCCCTTGAACCGTCATGGTATCATCTAGAGCGATGAAACCCCAAATAGCATCCCAAAGACCTTTACCATACATAGGAATGATATAAAACTTCTTTCCGTCCTTTTCACCAATAAAAACAGGCAATTTATAATCCTCCCCTTTTTTCATGTTTGCCAATTGCTTTTTCAAATCAATCAAATATGCCTCATTATTCTGGGTAATTTGGTCACCCTGAATAACTAATTGCTCTTTAATATAACTTGAAAACTCACCCTCAACTACATCAGTAGGAATAAAGTTTACACTACCAGCGTCATCTCCATTTTCATTTACGCCCATTGCATAAAGGATGTTCTGCTGCTTTTCAAAACGCTCGTTTTCCATAATATTTGGTCGTAGTGCTGATGCCAAAAATGCAAGTATTGACCCAACTACCACAACCATAACAGCAGCAAAAACTACTGTATAAAAGTTACTATCTGTTTTAATTGCCATAATTAAACTGTTTCAGCTTTAAGTTCTTCTGCCTTACCATCTGAATCTTTCGGGTAGATAGTGGCGTTCTTTAATCTTTTCATTCTATTCTTTATGTTACCTCTAATAACATAATGATCTATAGTAGGTGCAAATACGTTCATCAATAAGATAGCCAAGAATACTCCTTCTGGATACGCCGGATTGAACACTCGTATCATTACAGAAATAAATCCTATAAAAAAGCCATAGAACCATTTACCCTTATTGGTCTGAGAACCTGTAACAGGATCTGTGGCCATATATACTATACCGAATGCTAGACCCCCAACGATTAGGTGTTTCCAAAAATCAAAACTCATTAAACCATAGAACTTACTAGATTCTGCAATCCAACCAAAGTCGACAATTTGATTAAAAATTAATCCCATTACCAAAGAACCAATTACAGCACTCACCATAATTCTCCAACTAGCAATCTTGGTATAAATTAAAAACAGACCTCCTAAAAGGATTAAAAAGGCAGAAGTCTCACCTACAGATCCTGGTATAAAACCAAAGAACATATCTGAAACTGAATATGTCATTTCCGCTCCTTTATTCTGAGCTAAATATCCTAATATGGTTTCACCTGAAATTGCATCAACATTTGCTCCAGCCAATATTTCTTCGGAACGCTCACGTGCTCCGTAAACCCAAACTTTATCACCACTCATCCATGTTGGATAAGCGAAGAAAAGAAATGCTCTAATTGTTAATGCTGGATTAAGAATGTTCATTCCCGTTCCACCAAAAACTTCTTTACCTATCACTACACCGAAAACTACGGCAACGGACAACATCCAAAGTGGAGTATCGATAGGTACTATTAACGGCACTAACATACCGGTAACCAAATACCCTTCTTCGACTTCGTGACCTTTTATAACGGCAAAGATAAATTCTACCAAAAGTCCTACTCCATAGGATACCACTACCAAAGGAAGAACCTTTATAATACCAATCCAAAAGTTATCCCAAGTAAGGAAATCGTTCATTACAGAAAAATCTGCTGGAAATCCGTTTATGGCAGAATAATGCTGGTAACCCGCATTGAACATCGAAAACAATAGTACTGGAATCAGTGCCATAATTACCGTATTCATCGTACGTTTTAAATCATCTGCAGCTTTCACATGCGTACCACCTGCATGGGTAGTTTCATCTGGCGAAAACAAAAAAGTATGAAAAGCATTGAAAGCAGGTGCCATCTTTTTACCCTGATACTTCAGTTTAAGTTCGTGTAATTTACTTTTTAAACTCATTTCTTATCCTATTTCTTTTTGCAATAAATCTAACCCCTCACGAATAATCTTCTGGTGAGGCTGTTTGGAAATACATATAAACTCTGTCAATGAAAAATCTTCTGGAGCTACTTCATACAGGCCTAGTTGCTCCATTTCATCTAAATCCTCTACCATACAAGCTTTTAAAAGTTGCATAGGAAAGATATCCATTGGAAAAACTTCTTCATATTGTCCCGTTACAACGAAAGCTCTGTGCTCTCCATTTGTATTCGTATCTAATTCATATTTCTTTTTCGGCTGCATCCATGAAAACGTTAACGCCCTAGTAGCCGAAATTTTATTAAAAACAGGCTTGTTCCATCCAAACAACTCATAGTCGTCACCTTCTGGAATAACCGTAACTGTATTATTATAAAACCCTAGAAAACCATCTGGTTTACTTTTTGACCCCGTAAGAACATCACCGTTTATAACCCTGAAATTCTCTTCATTAACACCACTCGCGTAAAGAAAAGTAGAGATTTCAGCACCTATCTTAGTACTGTAATATTTCGGCGCCTTAACAGATGACCCAACAAGTGCAACTATTCGCTCAGCATTGAATTTACCCGTAAGCAAATATTCACCGATAATAACCAAATCTTGAGGTGACACCGTCCAAACCGTTTCACCTTTATTAATAGGATCTAACTTGCTTATATGAGTACCAACCAAACCAGCAGGATGTGGACCAGAAACTTTATGTAATTCAATACCTTTTAAAGAAGTTAATGGAGAATTACCAGAACCACTAACAGCTACATGAACCTTACCTGGCGTCAACTTGCCAAGTGCAGTAATTGCTGCTTGCAATTCTTTTTCCTTACCCTGTAAAACATAATCCAAATCAGCTTGTAATGGCGCACTTGAATACCCAGAAATAAAGATTGATTTTGGCGTAGCATCAGGATTTGCAACTACATCATATGGACGTTGCTTAATGAATGGCCAACAACCACTCTTTAACAAAGCAGCCTTCAATTCTCCCTTAGAAGCCTTTTCAACATCTAATGCTGCTCCTGCAAATGCTTCTTGAGTTTTATCTGCTAGTATCTTTAAGGTCAAAATACGTCTTCTATCCCCTCTTTCAATTTCTACTAACTCACCACTTACTGGTGAAACAAAGAGCATATCTCGCATGTTCTTGTTGTAGAACAAAGGCTCTCCAGCTTTCACCTCGGCGCCTTGTTTTACTATCATCTTAGGGGTAATTCCGTGAAAATCACTTAATTGTATAGCATATACATTACTCAAAACAGCTTTCGAAGTCGTCTGTTCTGCGGCACCCACAAGGTTAATGTTGAGCCCTTTTTTAATTCGTATGTCTTTGGACATGTGTGTGTAGACCTTTAGGTTAACAAAATTTGAGCAAATTTAAGTACAAAAACTTCGTTTTCATAATTATTACCCCATAATTTAGACATTACACCGAGGTATATTTTTTAGGCATCGTTTTTGTTTACCTTTACTTAAAAAAAAGCCTTCCGATGCGAATTTTTATTAAACATTTTATATGGCTATTTTTCTTGCAAAACATAGTCGCACAGGTTCAAGAAGAAGTAAATCCGCCAGATAACATAAAATCAATCGTCTTCAAAGGACCAACAGATGATCAGTTTCCAATTATAAAGATCGGCCAGCCTATTTATTTAGAATTTGATGATATTTTAGCCAACGAGCAAGACTATTACTATAAGGTTACGCATTGCGATTATGATTGGAATAAATCAACGCTATTAAAATCGCAATATTTAGATGGTGTAGACAACCAACGAATTACCGACTACGAAAACAGCTACACCACTCTCGAAACATATTCCAATTACCAATTAACCATACCCAACGACAATGTTCGTCTAAAAGTTAGCGGTAATTATCTTTTAGAAGTTTACAACAGCAATTACGAACTTCAATTTTCACGTAGATTTTTAGTTTACAAAGACCTTGTAGGTGTTGCCGCCACGATAAAACGTTCTAGAGATTTTAATTTTATAAACGAAAAGCAAGTAGTTCAGTTTAACATTCAGTCATCAGGCTTTAAGTTGGTTAATCCGAAAAAAGAAGTAAAAGTGACCATTTTACAAAATTATTACTGGCCTTCCGCCATACATGATATTGCACCGCAATACACAATAGGCAATGAACTTGTGTATAAGTACGACCAAGAGACCGCATTTTATGGTAGCAACGAATATTTACTTTTCGACACAAGCGACCTTAGAGCCCCAAGCTCACAGATTTCTAGAATTGACTTAACCGACCTATATAATCATTATTTATTTTCTGATGCTTTCAGAAATGATAAGCCATACAGCTACTTTCCTGACATTAACGGAGATTTCGTAATTCGAACCTTGCAAGGCGACAATGCTTCTCGTGAAGCGGAATACACCAATGTACATTTTAGCTTGCCCTACAACGAATTTATAGCTTTAGATGATGTTTACATATTTGGTAAATACAACAATTACGCACTTACCGATGAAAACAAAATGACCTACAACGAAACTAATGGCATGTTAGAAGCTACCCTAAAAATGAAGCAAGGTTTTTACAACTATAAATATGTGCTGAAAAATGGTCAAGATATTAAAGCTAACGTAGTTGGTGGTAATTTTCATTTTACTGAAAACAATTACCTAATACTCGTCTATTACCGCAACTTTGGTGACATGTATGACAGCTTAATAGGTATCGGGTCAGCCAATTCAAGAAATATCACGAACTAACTGTATCTTTAGGTTTTTCATCCTTCATGAAAAACAAACCAACCATAAGAACAACCGGACGCTACAGTCTGCAACACAGAGGTGTTGACTGCTTAAACTGCGGACACCCCCTTAATTTAAGCGATAAATTTTGCCCCGATTGCTCTCAAGCAAACAGCACCAAGAAGCTTACTCTTTTAGATTTTTTTGAGGAATTTTTCTCAAATTACTTCTCTTATGACTCTAAATTGTAGCAAACACTTGCGGCTCTATTACTTAAACCAGGTAAAATCACAAGAGAATATATTGCAGGCAAACGCTTGTCATACACAAATCCTTTCCGTTTTCTATTAAGCTTATCAATTGTCTACTTTTTAATAATAAGTTTTAATAGTGAATTTGAATCCTTAAATAAATATGGTAGCAGCAATAGAATACCAACGTTTGATATAACAAAGCAACTAAACACTTATGAATTTGAAAATGAAGAAGAAAAAAAGGCAGCTATCGATTCTATAAAACTACAAGAGTTTATCGGAGATATGATAAGTAAAAAAGATTCTACCATACTTTCAAATCCCAAAAAATATTTTAAAGAAATTAAAGACGATGGACTTTTCAATCGATATGGCAGTAAAATAAAATTCTTCTCTACCTTAATTAAAAGGGATACCATCTATAGCTTGGATGAAAGTGTTATCAAATATGATATTACCCCTAATCTTGAAAATGAAATGACTTTTAACCTTGCGAAAAGTTTGGTTGAAATCGAAGAACGTCCAGGAACTTTTTTCAACAGTCTCATATCTAAATTACCATTTGCAACATTTTTCTTTCTACCATTCTTTTCTTTTTTCGTTTGGATGGTCTATATCAGAAAAAAATACACTTTTACCGATCATTTAATCTTTAGTTTCCACAATCAATCGTTATTATTTATCTTGCTCATTGTTAGCAATTTGATTAACTCAGTTTTCAATATTGGTAGTGAAGGATTATTTTTATTAATTTTCGCAATCTACCTTTATAAAGCAATGCGAAATTTCTATCAACAAGGAAGAGTTAAAACGATTATAAAATATACGTTACTAAACTCAATATTTTTTATCTTAGGAGGTATAGCAATTACAATATTAATAGCTGCAAGCGTTTTTACATATTAAATATGATGATAACACAGGTAACCAAAGGCATTAAAATTTCGGTACAGACTAGTTTTGAAGGCACGTTCTTTAAAAACTATAAAATGCACTATGCGTTCGGTTATACTATTACCATTGAAAATCAAAGCAAAGATGCTGTTCAATTGACTTCTCGTCATTGGAAAATTTATGACTCTTTAAACGACATGGAAACCTTAGACGGTGAAGGTGTTATTGGCAAAAAACCGGTAATTCAACCTGGGGATTCTCATACATATAGCTCAGGATGTCTACTTACCTCTCCTATTGGCGCTATGAAAGGTCATTATAACATGACACATCTTAGTAATTCTGAGAAATTCAGAGTATACATTCCTACATTTAAATTTAGCGCTCCGTTTGCCCTAAACTAATTCCTTTTAACCTTCTATTAGTTTTAAGTCCAACTCCATTTTAGTACCTTTGTTCAACTTTTTAATTTAAAAAAATTGACAATGGGTAAAGGTTTTTTCCAAGTTCCTACAGCTATTAATGAACCAATTAAAAGCTACGCACCTGGCTCTTCTGAAAGAGAAGCCGTTTTGGAACAATACAAAACATATTTTAACGGCAATGTAGATGTTCCTATGTACATAGGTTCTAAAGAGGTTCGAACAGGTAATACAAAACCTATGTCTCCTCCTCACGATCACAAACATATTGTCGGCACTTACCATACTGCCGATCAAAAAAACGTACAAGCTGCAATAAATAATTGTTTAGAATCTAGAAATGCTTGGGCTAATTTAGCTTGGGAGCAACGCGCTGCCATTTTCTTAAAAGCCGCCGAATTAATTGCAGGGCCTTATCGAGCTAAAATTAATGCATCGACCATGATTGCGCAATCAAAAAATATTCACCAAGCAGAAATTGATGCTGCTTGCGAATTGATTGACTTTCTACGTTTTAACGTAGAATATATGTCTCAGATATATGCTGAACAACCTGATTCTGCTGAAGGTATATGGAACCGTGTTGAATACAGACCTTTAGAAGGATTCGTTTATGCAATTACCCCATTTAACTTTACAGCTATAGCAGGCAACCTTCCTGCAAGTGCCGCAATGATGGGTAATGTTGTAATCTGGAAACCAAGTGATAGTCAAATATTTTCAGCAAAAGTTATTGTTGACATTTTTAAAGAAGCGGGTTTACCTGATGGAGTTATAAATGTTGTTTATGGTGATCCAGTTATGATTACTAACACTATTTTAGCTAGTTCTGATTTTGCAGGACTTCATTTCACTGGTTCAACGCATGTTTTTAAAGAGTTATGGAAACAAATTGGAAATAATATTCACACCTACAAAACCTACCCAAAAATAGTTGGTGAAACTGGTGGTAAAGATTTTATACTTGCACACCCAACAGCAAACACAAAACAGGTTGCTACCGCTATTTCTAGAGGAGCCTTTGAATTTCAAGGTCAAAAATGTAGTGCAGCATCAAGAGTTTACTTGCCAAAATCTACATCTAAAGAGATATTAGAATTTGTAAAAGCTGACATCGAATCGTTCAACAAACCTGGATCACCAGAAGATATGAGCAATTTTATCACTGCGGTAATTCATGAAGGTTCTTTCGACAAATTAGCGAAATACATAAACCAAGCGAAAGAAGATAAAAATGCAGATATATATGCAGGTGGTAGTTTTGACAAATCTAAAGGATACTTTATAGAGCCAACAGTTATTGTTACTACTGACCCAAAATATACAACAATGGAAACTGAACTTTTCGGACCTGTTGTTACGATTTATGTATATGATGATAAAAATTGGAGCGAAACCTTACAATTAATAGACGGCACTTCAGAGTATGCATTGACAGGCGCTGTTCTTTCAAATGATAGGTATGCCATTGAAGAGGCTACGAAAGCTTTACAAAATTGTGCTGGTAATTTCTATATCAATGATAAACCAACTGGAGCTGTTGTTGGCCAACAACCTTTTGGCGGCGCACGAGCATCTGGAACAAATGACAAGGCTGGATCAGCTCAAAACTTACTAAGATGGGTATCACCTAGATTAATAAAAGAAACATTTGTAACACCTGTAGATTATAGATATCCATTTTTAGGATAGTAATACTTTAAAAGGCTGAATTAAAATTCAGCCTTTTTTAATTAATTATCACAAAACTAAAACCACATTGAAACAATAAATTCTTAATTTTAAATTCATTAACACACTAATTATGAAAAAGTTACTAATTATTGCAGTATTATTCTCTGCTTTCTTTGTTCAAGCTCAAGAAGGGTTAACACAGACTACCATTAAAGCTGTTTTAACCAACAACCAATCACAGGTTATTCAATTAGCAGAAGCATTTACTGAAGATAAATACGACTGGAGACCGGCAGAAGGAGTTAATTCAGTTGGCGAAGCACTTTTACATGTTGCAGCCGGAAATTATTTTCTAGCATCTAAATTAGGATTTGCTCCACCAGAAGATGTTGATATGATGACTTTAGGGAAGATTACCGGGAAAGACAACATCATTGCAACCTTAAAAAAATCTAATGAATTTGTTTTAGAAAAAATTACCATGGTAGAAGATGGTGATTTGAACGAAGAAGTTGATTTTGGATTTATGAAAGCAAATAAATTAGGCGGACTTTTAGCTATTATGGAGCACAATGGTGAACATAAAGGTCAATTAATTGCCTATGCGAGATCTAATGGTGTTGTTCCACCTTGGAGTAAGTAAAATTAGCATTAAAGAATTATTAGCCTTCAACTATTTAACTGTTTGAAGGCTTTTTTTATACGCAAAACTTCGCATGTATTATTAAATTAGGAATTTCAAGTATTGAATTACCTTAGAACAGCCAATTTCATCACCAAACCTAGTAACACTTAATTTCACAAAAACTTAGGTATATCTACCTATAATGAAAAATTTTTAGCATTCAAATGCAATTTCAATGTAAATTTAACGTTAATTAATTGTAAATTAAATTCTATTTGCAGAAATTTATAATTCACTTAAAATCAATCTCTTATGAAATCTCAAAAAAAAAGCACACATTTAAGCAATTTTCAATTTCATGGCTGGAGGTCAATTCAACTATTTGTTCAAAAGTATAGGAGAGCTTATTACCAAGCGTTCAGTCTTTAATTTTGATATAAACACTGTGAAATTATCCTTTAAATTTTAATGGCAGATAAACCATCTTCTTTGTTTCAAAAAAATCTTCTTTGAAAAAATCGGTTAATTGATAGACTTCAGCAGTTTTATAATCCTTAAGCTCATCAAGCAAATCACCACCTTTTAAGTACAATATTCCGTTACGAATAGAATGTGCAGATTCCTTTTTTATTTTTCCTTTTACCCAATGTACAAAGGTTGGCATAGCAGCAACAGCCCTACTTACAATAAAATCGAACTGACCCGGTATTTCCTCAACTCGAGCATTGATAGTTTTTACATTAGATAATTGCAAGCCTTCAATTACCTCATCAACTACTTTTATTTTTTTTCCTATAGAATCAACTAAAGTAAAATGAACCTCAGGAAATAGAATAGCTAGTGGAATACCAGGGAAACCTCCTCCTGTACCGACATCAAGGATTTTTGAACCATCTTTAAAAGATATGAATTTAGCTATTCCGAGAGAATGCAAAACATGCCTTAAGTAAAGTTCATCTATGTCTTTTCGAGAAACCACATTTATCTTTTGGTTCCAATCCTTATAAAGTTCCTCTAATTTTTCAAATTGTTCTTTCTGATTTTCAGATAAATTGGGAAAATATTCAAATATGGTTTCAGCAGTCATCCGTATCTTTGTAAATAGATATTATTAGTATATTCACTATTGCAAAGATTTAGCTTTTAATTAAGCTATCAAACTATTATAGATTCAATTACATATTATTAAGTAAAAGATCACTCAATTATGGAACAAAATACCATACGATTTCCAAGAACAGATTCTGCTAAGTTTTTTAAGACTTTGAATAGTAGAGTCAATGATTATTTTAAAACAAATAAATTAAAAAAAACAGGCAATTGGAGACTTCACGTTAAAACCCTAGTGATGTTCTCATTATTTCTCGCACCTTATTTTCTAATCCTAACTTTAGGATTGCCAAACTGGGCTAATTTTCTTTTAACTATTGTCATGGGTGTAGGCATGGCAGGAGTTGGCATGAACGTTATGCATGACGGTAATCACGGTGCTTACTCTAATAAAAAATGGGTAAATAAATTAATGGGTAGCAGCATTTATATACTTGCCGGCAATGTTTACAATTGGCAAGTACAGCACAATGTTCTTCACCATACATACACCAATATTCATGAGCATGATGAAGATATGGAAGCGGGTAGAATATTACGTTTTTCTAAACATGTCGAATGGAAAAAACATCATAAATTTCAACATTTCTATTCTGTATTATTGTACGGTCTACTTACCTTCAATTGGGCTATAACTACCGATTTTCAACAAATGTACAGGTATATGAAACGTAAGTTATCTTATGGCAAATTACCAAGCGCTACTATGAACTGGAGTACTCTTATCGTTACTAAATTATTGTACATCACTATTTGGATTGTTCTACCAATGTTAATTTTGGATATTGCATGGTGGAAAATTCTAATTGGCTTCTTTTTAATGCATTATGTAGCTGGAGTTATCTTAAGTGTAGTTTTTCAGCTTGCACATATCGTTGACGATGCCGATACTCCATTACCAGACGAGTCTGGTACCATGAAAAACACTTGGGCCATTCACCAACTATTCACTACAGTAAACTTTGGCACAAAGAATAAAGTTGTAAACTGGTTTACAGGTGGATTAAATCATCAAGTAGAGCACCATATTTTTCCTAACATAAGCCACGTTCATTACACAAAAATTTCGAAAATTGTGAAACAAACAGCGCAGGAATTTAATTTGCCTTACCACGAGTATAAAACTACTAGAAAAGCTATAATTTCGCACTTCAAACATTTAAAAGAATTAGGCAAGGAGCCTACATTGCAATACTAGAAATTTATAGCACCCATGAGCAATCAACTTTCGGACAGAATAAACAGCGTTACCCCGTCAGCTACTTTGGAAATGGCCGCAAAGGCCCGTGAATTAAGAGCATCAGGAAAAGACATAATAGGTTTAAGCTTAGGCGAACCAGATTTTGAAACTCCAGATTACATTAAAGACGCAGCCATTCAAGCAATTAATGACAACTACAATTCATATTCTCCAGTAGATGGATATGTAGATTTGAAAAAGGCAATTATTACAAAATTTAAAAGAGATAATAACCTTAGTTATGAGCCTGCTCAAATCGTTGTTTCCACTGGTGCAAAACAGTCATTATACAATGTTGCTCAGGTTATTTTAAATCCTGGGGATGAAGTTATTTTACCTTGCCCTTATTGGGTAAGTTATAGTGATATTGTAAAATTGGCAGATGGTATACCTGTAGAAGTACCAACATCTTTGGAAAATGATTTTAAGATGACTCCAGAACAACTGGAGGCTGCTATTACACCAAAAACTAAAATGCTATGGTACAGCTCTCCTTGCAACCCAAGTGGATCTATATATAGTAAAAAAGAGTTACGTGCACTTGCCGATGTTCTAAAAAAATACCCTCAAATTATTGTTGTTAGTGATGAAATTTACGAGCATATTAATTATGGCGTAACCAAACATGCCTCAATGGCTGAATTTGACGATATGTTCGATCGTACAGTTACGGTTAATGGTGTAGCAAAAGCATTTGCTATGACTGGATGGCGTATTGGATATATAGGCGCACCGGCTTACATTGCCCGCGCAACCAATAAACTTCAAGGTCAAGTTACCAGTGGTGCCAATTGTATTGCTCAGCGTGCAGTCATAACAGCTTTAGAAGAATCACCTGACCGTATTCAATTCATGGTTGATGAATTTAAAGAACGTCGTAAATTAATTTTAGGTCTATTAAATGACATAGAAGGTTTTAAATGCAATGAGCCTGAGGGTGCATTTTACGTCTACCCAGATGTTACAGCATATTTTGGCAAAACATTAAACGGCACTAAAATCAATAATGCATCAGATTTCTCAATGTATATTCTAGAAGCAGCTAATGTAGCAACAGTTACTGGTGATGCTTTTGGTAATGGAAATTGTATTCGTATATCTTACGCTGCATCAGTTAAAGATATTAAAGAAGCGATTTCAAGAATAAAAGAAGCACTGAAATAATATTCAACACATAATAAAACAAAAAGTCCCTTTAGCTAAAGGGACTTTTTTGTTTTCAGTTATTTACACTGCTTAAGTTCGTTTCCAGAAATAAGGAGTTAACAATATTAATACTGTAAAGAGTTCTAGTCTACCTGCCAACATTAAAAAGCCACACCACCATTTTGCCAATACAGGCAAACTATTAAAATTACTGACAGGGTTTAAACTACCCAATGCCGGACCAACATTTCCTAACGATGATGCCGCACCACCAATGGCTGATTCAAAATCTAACCCTAAAAAACCCAATACAAGAGCACCAATAATAAAGAGCAACATATACAGAACAAAAAAGCCTATAATATTATAAACAATTTTTTCCTTTACTGTTTTATTATTGTATCGTACTGGAATAATTGCATTAGCATGTAATGTTCTTTTAAATTCTAACACACCGTTTTTAATAATCAACAAGTGACGCATTACCTTAATACCGCCAGCCGTAGAACCTGCAGAACCCCCTAGAAAAAATAATCCGAAAAAGAAAACAGTCAAAAATGGTGTCCATTGCGTAAAATCTGCACTTACGAAGCCAGTTGTAGTAATTACCGAAACTACTTGAAACAATGCATGCCTAAACGAACTTTCTCCCTTGCCCAAAATCATAGGATAACCAGGAGTTACATTTGTAATATTCGCTTTAAAATAAATTACCAAAGCTACTATGATTGTAAATACAATTACGAAGCCAGCATAATACCGAAATTCTTCATCTTTAAACACCTTCTGTATTTTTCCCTTAAAAGCAAAGTAGCTTAAAACGAAATTACTACCTGCCAAAAACATGAAAAAGATAATAATGTATTGAATTAAGGGTTGATCATTCCAATAAGCAATACTTGCATTTTTAGTAGAGAAACCACCAGTAGACAGCGTCGCCATTGCATGATTTATAGCATCAAAAAATGACATTCCAGCTATTTGCAATAGAATAGTTTCTGCAATAGTATAACCAAAATAAATAAGCCAAAGTCGCTTCGCCGTATCGGTAATTCTAGGATGTAATTTATCTGCACTTGGCCCAGGAGCTTCTGCAGAAAAAAGCTGCATACCCCCTATTCCTAATAATGGTAAAATAGCTATAGCCAAAACAATTATACCCATTCCCCCAATCCAATGGGTAAGGCTTCGCCAAAAAAGAATACCTTCTGGCATTGCTTCTATATCATCCATAATAGAAGCCCCTGTGGTGGTATAACCCGATACTGTTTCGAAAAAAGCATTCGTAACATCAGGCACCGCTCCCGAAAACAAATATGGTAACATACCTGAAATAGACATAATTATCCATCCAAAAGTAACGATAATGTATCCTTCTTTTTGCTTTACTTCTTTCTTATGCCCTCGGGTATAATACATTGAAAAGACACCAACAAACATGGTCGTTATTGATGCTAAAGTGATGCTTAGAGTAGCACCATCTTGATAAATACCACTTACTACCGCCGCCAAAAGCATAAAGCCTCCGTTAAAAAGCAACAGTAGCCCCATTAAATGAAATATGATTCTTAAGTTAAGCCGCATTTTAAAGGAACATTCGTTCAATTTTTGATATCTCAGAAGGCAAGCAACAAACCACTACTCGATCACCTTCTTGAATTTTAAACCCACCTAGAGCAATATAACCAACACCATCTCTTACAACACCCCCAATAGTAGCAGCTTTAGGGAAATTCAATTCTCTTATTGTGGCCCCAGTTACTTTAGAATTCTTTTTAACTATAAACTCTAAAATTTCGGCATTTAAATTATTCAAACGCATTAAGGCTACTACCTCGCCTTTACGAATATGTCTAAAAATATTATTTGCAGCTAACAGCTTTTTATTGATTAAGGTATCAATCCCGATAGAATGAGAAAGTTGAAAATAATCCATGTTTTCAACTAATGCGATGGTTTTCTTTATATTCTTAGATTTTGCCACTAAGCATGACATTATATTGGTCTCTGAATTGCCTGTCACCGCAATAAAGGCATCCATAGACTCTAAACTTTCCTCTTCTAACAATTCAACATTTCTGCCATCACCATTAATCACTAAGGCATTTGGTAATTCATCTGCCAGATCAAAAGCTTTTTCTTTGTTCTTCTCAATCAACTTAACGTTGAACTTATTGGCACAAAGGTCCCTGGCAGTTTTATAACCTACCTTGCTACCACCCAAAATCATAACATTTTTGATTTCAGCCTTTTTCTTACCCGTTAGCTTATAAAGTTCGTCAACCCCTTTTTTCACAGTAATGAAATACACCTGATCACCTTCTTTAAATAAGGTGTCTCCTCTTGGTATAACTGTATATTGAGTACCTGTTCGCTGAAGTGCAATAGGCATAAAATGTAATTCTGGAAATATATTTGCAGCTTCCTTCACCATTTTACCTACAAACGGAGCCGATTTAATTAAGGAAACACCTACCATTATAAGCTCACCGTCCTCAAACTCATAAGTATCATTAAATGCAGACTTATTTAATAGCATTTGAATTTCAGTAGCCGCTAATGCTTCAGGTGAAATCAATTCATCGATTCCCAATTCTGAAAATCGCAATAACTCTTTATTATTTATAAACTCGGTATTGGAAATTCTTGCGATAGTTCGCTTACAACCTAACTGTTTTGCAAGCATACACAATGTAATGTTGGTAGTTTCAGAAGAAGTTACCGCAATAACCAAATCAGAATCTTGTACTTGCGCATCTCTAAGCACTGCTATAGAGGTTGCATCACCTTTTAATACACGTATATCTAAATGATTATCTGCATAAGCAAGACTTTCTTTATCGCTATCAATTAAGGTGATATCCTGTGATTCATAGGAAAGTAACTTCGCCAAATGAAAGCCAACTTCCCCAGCACCAGCAATTATAATCTTCATTTAATTTATTAGAGCGCTATCTATCAAGATTTCGTGAAAAATTATGCACTTAACTATTTAAGCGCTCAAAAATATCTTAAAAACAATAGCATTTATTTCAGGGCAAAATTACATAATTTAATTAGTTTATTATTTATTTTCAGTTCTTTAACCAATTATGAAACAACCACACTATTTAAATAGAAATTAAGCCTTTGGTAAATTGTATCTTTGCCAAAAAAAGCGATCAATGTCTAGAAAAGTTACACCCTATAAAGATTCTGATTTAGGAAAAAAGGAACAGGTCACTAAAATGTTCGATACTATATCAAAAAATTATGATGGTTTAAATCGTGTGATTTCATTTGGCATAGACATTAAATGGCGTAAAAAAGTTGTTGAAATATTAAAAAAGGAACAACCAGAATCTATATTAGATATCGCTACCGGAACCGGTGATTTGGCCATTGCACTCGTTAATACTGGTGCTAAAAAAATTATTGGTCTTGACATCTCACCTGGCATGTTAGCCGTTGGCAAGGATAAAGTAAAAGATAAAAATCTCAACAATATTATTGAAATGGTTGTTGGCGATAGCGAGAACTTGGTATTCGATGACAACTCTTTCGATGCTGTAACGGTTTCTTTTGGCGTTCGAAATTTCGAAACTCTTGAAACAGGCATGGCCGAAATACTGAGAGTTTTGAAACCTAATGGGTCTCTTGTTATTTTAGAAACCTCGGTTCCTACCAAAACGCCTTATAAACAAGGTTATAAATTTTACACCAAGAATATTCTTCCGCTTATTGGTAAAATGTTTTCTGAAGATAATTCTGCATATGGGTATTTAAGTGAATCAGCTTCTGTTTTTCCACATGGCGAAAACTTCAACAATATTTTACGCGAAATTGGGTTTATAGATGTAACGAATAAACCCCAAACATTTGGGGTGGCATCGATTTATATTGCGAAAAAGGCAAATTCAACGCTTTAGATAGTTCGCTTTATTATTTCGATGACATACAATCGTAAACCTGGATATATGAAGAAATGGTTTTTTATAAGCCTCGCGATATTGTCTATGACTACTACGTTGAATGCTCAATTCAACGAAAGCCCCATATTAAACAAACAAAACGAAGACAAGAAATTGTTGAACTGGGGATATTTCCTAGGTTTAAATCAATATGATTTTAAGATAGAGTACAAAGAAAATGCGCCCGATATTTTGGTTAGCAAAAGTTTCGGATTCAATGTGGGTCTTATTGGAGAATTACGTATTAATGAGTTTTTAGACTTACGATTTGAACCCGGACTACATTACGGCTCAAGATTAATGGGTTTTACCGGTTTTGAAGATGAACGCGATGCTATTAGAGAAGTTAAATCTACCTATATAAATTTCCCTATTTTACTTAAAGCCAGCACAAAGAGATTTGGAAACTTTAAACCTTTTTTAATAGGCGGCGGATCAAGAAGCCTCAACTTAGGCAGTAACGAAGAAAGCCTTGATGACAATAGTTCTGGTACTTTTAGAATGAAAAAATGGGTGTACAACTACGAACTTGGCTTCGGTATAGATTTCTATTTAGAATATTTCAAATTTACACCATCAATAAGAGGTGTCTTTGCTATAACCGATGAGCTGGTTCCAGACCAAGACCCAAATAGTCCATGGACAGGGAATATTGAGTCGTTAAAAACGAGAGGTCTTTTTATTAATTTTACTTTCGAATAATTTAGTAGTTAGTAAACTCTTATCTCTTAAAACCTACTTTTAACCTATGAATATTGATTACAAAAAGACTTATTCATATACACCAATATTCTACTTGAGAAATTAAATACTTGAACAATATCTATTTTCTTATTTCATGTAGCAATATAGCTACTGCAGATGCCACATTTAAACTTTCTGTAGTAGTACCACCAAATTGAGGTATTGCCAACCTATCAGTACATAATTGGGTAATCGAATCAGAAATCCCCTTTCCTTCGTTACCCATTATTAGAATTCCTTTTTCCGGCAATCTTAAATCGTTGACATTATTACCATCCATAAATGTACCATATATAGGAAGTGTATTAAAACTTAGATAGGAATTCAACTCTGTATATTGTATACGAACTCGTGAAATAGAACCCATAGTCGCTTGTAGCACTTTTGGGTTATAGCAATCTACCGTTTCAGGCGAACAAACAATATCTGACACACCGAACCAATCACACAGCCTAATAATGGTACCAAAATTTCCCGGGTCCTGCAATCCATCAAGCACTAAAATCCAGTCTGACGGTATTTTTTGCTCCTGCTTAGGGATATGGAACACTCCAAGATATCCATTCGGATTTTTAAGACTACTAATTTGGCTAAGTTCCTTATTTGTAATTCGATTGACCTCTACTCCTTCTATTTTAAAATCTTCAGAATCTACCGCAAATAATTTATACAGTTTAATATCGGACTTCAAAACTTCCTCTATGGTTTTTTTTCCTTCAACGACAAAAAGACCGTGTTCATTTCGGCACTTTTTTTGTTGTAGACTTTTGATAAGTTTCAATTCACTTTTGACAACCATTCAAATAATGTATTTTTGATTTATATGAGGATGGCACTTTGCTCCAAAAACAACATGGCTAAATTAAGCTTATTATCCCTATTGGCAATAGTCTTGCTATCCTGCAACTCACTTAAAAAAGTTGAGGATGATGAATATTTGGTGGTAAAAAATTCCATTTATGCAGATTCCGTAAAAATTAATAACGAAGAACTTCAAAGCCTCATATATCAAAAACCAAATTCAACGGTGCTTGGCTATCCTTTAAGACTCAACTTATATAATTTAGCAAAAGAAAATCCTGATTCATTATTCAACGCATGGTTGTATAGAAAAGAAAACAGAAAAAAAAGATTAACAAAATTACTATCTGCTAAACAAGTTGAACGTCTGGGGGAATCTTTTTTAGTAACGGGCTTAAGCAATTGGTTAGAAGATATTGGTGAAGTACCGGCGATTCTAGACACTACAAGAACTCGCTTAAGTTTAGCAAGGGTTAGCGCCTATTATCAAGGTAAAGGTTATTTCTCCAATAACACAACTTATGAGATTGATACCATAAAACAGAACAAGAAGGCTAAAATCAATTACCATATTGAACTTGGCAATCCTTATATGATTGATTCTCTTGGCAATGATATTTCATCAACAGCTATTGATTCATTATATTTTCTAAATTCAGCCAACTCATTGATAAAAGAAGGTCAACAATTTGACTTATCTAATTTCAATAGAGAACGTGAACGACTTACCGGTATTTTTAGAAATAGTGGTATTCGAAATTTTCAAGAAAGTTCAATTACTTTTGATATCTTACGCGACACTACAAAAGTAGCAGATGATCAGAAAATGAACATCACCTTAAATATTGGAGATTTAAAAACCAGAGGAGAGAATGAAGTTACCACATCTGCTTACAAGGTTGAAAAAATCAATAAAGTCAATATTTATACAGACTATCTTTCTACAAACACAAACGATTCATTATACACAATAGATTACAGAGACTATACGATACACTATTCGAAGAATTTCGATATTAAGCCTAAAACATTGGCTAATGCTATATTTTTCAAGAAGGACAGTATTTATAGAGACGTAGACAAAATAAGAACAAGTAGACAGCTTAACGCACTAAATATTTTTAAATATCCGAATATTATTTTTGAAGCCGATAGTATTGGCAATAAGGTCAACACCAATATCTACCTTGCTCCAAAATCTAAATACTCATTGGGTACAAATTTCGAAGTTAGTCGCTCGAACCTTCGTAGATTGGGAGTAGGTTTAAGCACTACCCTACTTATTCGAAACATTTTTAAAGGTGCTGAGAATTTAAGTTTTTCTGCCGATGGCACCTATGGTCTTTTGAGCAGCAATACTTTTCAGGCTAATTATTTTTCAGAGTTCGGTGGAGATATTACTCTTGACTTTCCCCGTATTTGGTTTCCTTTCATTAATACCTCTAGAATAATACCCAACTATACATTACCTAAAACAAGAATTGCGATAGGTACAAGTTTTCAAAATAATATTGGCTTAGACAAACAAACCTTTAATACCGTCTTAGGCTATAATTGGGTTCCGAGCGATTTCGTTAAGCATAATATTGAACTCATAAACATTCAATTTGTACGTAACGTGAATAGTAATCGATTTTTTAATGTGTATAATAATACTTATGAAAGGCTCGATGCTATTGCAGATAATTACGAAACCGACCCCTTACTTTCGACATTTTTTGAAGTAGAAACAGACGCGACAGACCCGAAATTGAGTATCCCTTTTGGGACAACAGGGTTTATTAATGCCATTGAAGAAAGAACTGTATCCTCAACTACACTTGATTATAACACTGTAACCCTCATCGAAGAGCGAAGAAAGCGTTTAACAGAGAATAATCTGATTTTCGCCACTAACTATACATTTAATAAGACAAATAGAACAGGTATTATCGATAACAGTTTTTATCAGTTTAGATGGAAACTAGAAAGTGCTGGGAATCTATTATCAGCTTTTTCATCTTTCGTTCCATTTAATAAAAATGACGAAGAACAATTATTGGTATTTGGGGTACCCTTTTCTCAATACATAAAGAACGAATTTGAATATGTTAAGTATTGGGACCTTTCACGCTCAAATGTCTTAGCAGCACGAGCATTTTTTGGCATAGCAATACCCTATGGCAATTCTGACAATATTCCTTTTGTTAGAAGTTATTTTGCAGGTGGATCGAACGATAACCGCGCTTGGTTCCCTTATTCCTTAGGTCCTGGAAGTGTTTCAGCAGTTAACGATTTCAATGAAGCAAATCTAAAATTGGCTTTAAATCTAGAATATAGATTTCCAATTGTTGGTGATATAAACGGAGCCATATTTGCCGACGCAGGAAACATATGGAATGTTTTAGACAATGTTGAAGACCCACAAGCTACATTCGACAGTGTCGCTTCTTTAAAAGATATCGCTTTAGGCTCAGGTATTGGCTTACGGTATGATTTTACTTATTTTCTTTTCCGTCTAGATTTGGGTTTCAAAACCTACAACCCTGCTGAAATTCAATCAGAAAGATGGTTTAAAGATTATAATTTCGCCAACTCTGTTTTGCAAATAGGTATCAACTATCCCTTTTAAATATAATTGTTTTATTACTTTTGTTTTTCATTTTTTCAGAAACTAATAGACCACTAAATTATGGCTCACAATATTAAGCCCGGTGTTGCTACCGGAGACGAAGTTCAAGCAATATTCAACTACGCGAAAGAAAAAGGATTTGCGTTACCTGCAGTAAACGTTATTGGTTCTGATACCATCAACGGTGTTTTAGAGACTGCCGCAAGCTTAAATGCGCCAGTAATTATTCAATTTTCTAACGGTGGGGCTCAGTTTAATGCTGGTAAAGGTCTTTCTAATGAAGGTCAACAAGCAGCTATACAAGGAGCTATTGCAGGCGCAAAGCATGTACACCAATTAGCTGAAGCTTATGGTGCGGTAGTTATTTTACATACAGATCACTGTGCTAAAAAATTATTACCATGGATTGATGGATTATTAGATGCTAGTGAAAAGCATTTCGCAGAAACTGGTAAATCTCTTTTCAGTTCACATATGATTGACCTTTCTGAAGAGCCTTTAGAAGAGAACATAGAAATATGTAAAGGTTACCTTGAGCGTATGAGCAAAATGGGAATGACGCTAGAAATAGAATTAGGTATTACAGGTGGTGAAGAAGATGGTGTAGACAATTCAGATGTAGATGATTCTAAATTATATACTCAACCAGAAGAGGTTGCTTACGCATACGAAGAACTTTCTAAAGTAAGTCCAAAATTCACCATTGCTGCTGCATTTGGAAACGTTCATGGAGTATATAAGCCTGGTAACGTAAAATTAACTCCGAAAATTCTTAAGAATTCTCAAGAATATATCTCGAAAAAATACAATGTAGAGCATAATCATATCGATTTTGTATTCCACGGTGGTTCTGGATCTACAGTAGAAGAAATTAGAGAAGGTATCAGCTACGGTGTTATAAAAATGAATATCGATACAGATTTACAGTATGCATTTCTAGCGGGTGTTCGTGATTATGTACAAGACAATAAAGACTATTTACAATCACAAATTGGCAACCCTAAAGGAGCTGACGAGCCTAATAAAAAATATTACGACCC
Organism: Maribacter arcticus; assembly: GCF_900167935.1. Classification (GTDB taxonomy): domain Bacteria; phylum Bacteroidota; class Bacteroidia; order Flavobacteriales; family Flavobacteriaceae; genus Maribacter; species Maribacter arcticus. The sequence goes on from NZ_FUYL01000009.1 coordinate 41,395, forward strand.
AAGAGTTTGGTTAAGAAAAGGTGAAGTAACCTTTATCGAACGTTTGAAAAAAGCATTTGAAGACTTAAACAACGTAAATACGTTATAACTGACTTTAAGTTAACCTATAAATGGAAGATATGACGGCTTGGTTTAAAAGAAAGGAAAAAGGAATACAGACTTCTACTGAAGAAAAAAAGGACACTCCAAAAGGCTTGTGGTACAAATCACCCACTGGCAAAATTGTTGAGTCAGAAGATTTGGCCAAAAACTTTTATGTAAGCCCTGAGGATGATTACCATGTAAGAATAGGTAGCAAAGAGTATTTTGAAATTTTGTTCGATAACAATAAGTTTACCGAACTTGATGAAAAGCTTTCATCAAAAGATCCCTTGAAATTTGAGGATACCAAGAAATATAGTGAGCGTTTAAAAGCAGCCCAGAAAAAAACCGGACTTAAAGATGCCGTAAGAACAGGTTACGGAAAATCTTTCGGTAAGGATATTGTTATCTGTTGTATGGATTTCAAATTCATTGGTGGTTCAATGGGTAGTGTTGTTGGTGAGAAAATTGCTCGTGGTATAGACCACGCCATTAAAAAGAAAACTCCTTTCATGATGATTTCAAAGTCTGGTGGAGCCCGAATGATGGAAGCTGCTCTTTCACTAATGCAACTTGCAAAAACATCTGCTAAGTTGGCTCAGTTATCTGAAGCTGGTTTACCATATATTTCGCTTTGTACCGATCCTACAACTGGTGGCACAACGGCATCATACGCCATGCTTGGCGATATCAACATTGCAGAGCCAGGAGCACTAATAGGTTTCGCGGGTCCTCGTATTGTCAAAGATACTACTGGTAAAGAATTGCCTGAAGGCTTTCAATCATCTGAGTTTTTATTGGAACACGGTTTCTTGGATTTCATTTCGCATAGAAAAGATTTGAAGAAAAAAGTTAACCTTTATATTGACTTAATACAGAACAATCCTGTCAGGTCATAATAAGGTCTATGTTTTTCTTAAATTGAAATAGTTTCTTATTTCAAAAAAAGAGTATCTTTGCGCCCTGATTGAAAACCAATCACGTACATAAAAATCATTTAAAATAATATTGGAATGTATTTAACAAAAGAAGTAAAAGCCGAAATTTTTAAGAAGCACGGCGGCAAAGCTGAGAACACAGGTTCTACAGAAGGTCAGATTGCTTTATTCACACACCGTATCAATCACTTGACCGGTCACTTGAAAAAAAATCATAAAGACTACAACACTGAGCGTTCACTTGTGAAACTAGTAGGTAAAAGAAGAAGTCTTCTTGATTATATGATTAAAAATGATATTGTAAAATACAGAGAGCTAATTAAAGAGCTTGGTATTAGAAAATAATATTGCAAAAAGGGGATAGTTAACTATCCCCTTTTTTTAAATTACTCCGGGCCTTGGGAGATTTAGCCATTAATTGGCAAAGGTGAACACAAAAAGCTACACACGGTTTTTCATTGGTCAACACAACAACACAACAACTCCGACCAGAGAAAATTAGTCGGAAAGACCATTGTTTAACAAATCTGCAATGCGCAGGTTTTAATCAAATTTTATGATTCCAAAAGTATTTAAAGAGGTCATAGACCTTGGTGACGGTAGGGAAATCTCTATCGAAACCGGTAAATTGGCAAAACAGGCTCACGGCTCTGTTGTTGTTCAGTCAGGAAAATGTATGTTATTATGTACAGTTGTTTCCAATTACAAACAAAGTGATGTGGACTTTCTTCCACTAACGGTAGATTATCGTGAAAAATTTGCGGCTGCAGGTCGTTACCCTGGTGGTTTCTTCAAAAGAGAAGCAAGGCCAAGTGATGGTGAAGTATTGACTATGCGTTTAGTGGATCGTGTTTTACGTCCGTTATTCCCAAAAGACTACCATGCTGAAACACAAGTTATGATTCAGTTAATGTCTCATGACGAAAACGTTATGCCAGAAGCTATGGCTGGTTTAGCTGCTTCCGCTGCCATTCAATTATCAGATTTTCCTTTTGAATGCCCAATCTCTGAAGCAAGAGTTGGTCGTGTTAATGGTGAATTTATCATCAACCCAACGAGAGCACAATTAGCAGAATCTGACATCGATATGATGATCGGAGCATCAGCTGATTCTGTGATGATGGTTGAAGGTGAAATGGATGAGATTTCTGAAGAAGAAATGGCAGAAGCTATCAAATTTGCTCACGAAGCTATTAAAGTACAATGTGCTGCTCAAGTAAAATTAGCTGAAGCTTTCGGTAAAAAAGAAGTACGTGAGTACGCAGAAGAAAGAGAAGATCTAGATTTAGCGAAGAAGATTCATGACATGGCATATGATAAAGTATATGCTATTGCAAAAGCTGGGTCTGCTAAACATGAAAGAAGTGCTGCATTCTCTGAAATTAAAGAGGAAATAAAAGCAACTTTTTCTGAAGAAGAATTAGCAGATTATGGTGATTTGGTATCTAGGTATTACTCTAAAGCTGAAAAAGCTGCGATAAGAAACTTAACCTTAGATGAAGGTTTACGTTTAGATGGTCGTAAGACAGATGAAATTAGACCAATTTGGTGTGAAATTGATTATTTACCATCAACACACGGTTCAGCAATTTTCACAAGAGGTGAAACTCAAGCATTAGCTACTGTAACTTTAGGAACTTCTAGAGATGCAAACAAAATAGATATGCCATCTCACGAAGGTGAAGAAAATTTCTACTTACATTATAACTTCCCTCCTTTTTGTACAGGTGAGGCAAGACCGTTAAGAGGAACTTCTAGAAGAGAAGTTGGTCATGGTAACTTGGCGCAACGTGGCTTAAAAGGAATGATACCTGCTGACTGTCCTTATACAGTACGTGTAGTATCTGAAGTATTAGAATCTAACGGTTCTTCTTCTATGGCTACTGTTTGCGCAGGTACAATGGCATTGATGGATGCTGGTGTTCAAATGATAAGACCTGTTTCAGGTATTGCAATGGGATTAATTTCTGATGCAGAAACTGGAAAATATGCAGTTCTTTCTGATATTTTAGGTGATGAAGATCACTTAGGTGATATGGACTTTAAAGTTACCGGTACTTCCGAAGGTATTACTGCATGTCAAATGGACATTAAAGTAAAGGGATTGTCTTATGAGATTTTAGTAAATGCACTAAAACAAGCAAGAGAAGGTCGTTTACATATCTTAGGTAAAATAACTGACACTATTTCAACTCCAAATGCAGATGTTAAGGAGCATGCGCCAACAATGGTTACGCGTAGAATCCCTAACGAATTCATCGGTGCTTTAATCGGACCAGGAGGAAAAGTGATTCAAGAGATGCAAAAAGAAACTGAGACTACTATCGTTATAAACGAAGATCCAGTAACTGAAGAAGGTATCGTTGAAATATTAGGTGTAGGTCAAGCTGGTATTAATGCTGTTATGGCAAAAATCGATGCTATATTGTTCAAACCTGTAGTCGGTAACGTATACGAAGTAAAAGTTATCAAAATATTAGATTTTGGTGCTGTTGTTGAATATATCGACGCCCCAGGAAACGAAGTTTTACTTCACGTTTCTGAATTGGCATGGGAAAGAACTGAAAACGTAACCGATGTGGTAAACATGGGAGATGTGTTTGATGTTAAGTATTTCGGTCTTGATCCAAGAACAAGAAAAGAGAAAGTTTCTCGTAAAGCTCTTTTACCAAAACCAGAAGGTTTTGTAGAAAGACCACCACGTGATGACAAACGAAGAGATGACCGTCGTGGAAACGATCGTAATCGTGATCGTGATAGAAAACCAAGAAGAGATTAACTCTTTTTAAGTTTAAAAAGTAAGCCTCAACATATATGTTGGGGCTTTTTTTATGCATTTCAACAGATAAACAAAGTTTTTTACCTTCAATTGTAACATTCGAAAGTTTTTTACGTATAAGTATATGCAGTCTATGCAAATTGAACTTAATTTATTTTAATGAGACAGCTTAAGATTACAAAACAGGTCACCAATAGGGAGACCGCATCTTTGGACAAGTACTTACAAGAAATTGGAAAAGTTGACTTGATTACCGCTGATGAAGAAGTAGAGTTGGCACAACGCATCAAGGCAGGCGACCAGATCGCTCTTGAAAAACTTACAAAAGCCAACCTCAGATTCGTGGTTTCAGTTGCAAAGCAGTACCAAAACCAAGGCCTTACTTTACCAGATTTAATTAACGAGGGAAACCTTGGGTTAATTAAAGCTGCACAGCGTTTTGACGAAACGCGGGGATTCAAATTCATCTCCTACGCCGTATGGTGGATCCGTCAATCTATATTACAAGCTTTGGCAGAGCAATCACGTATTGTTCGATTGCCATTAAACAAAATTGGTTCGATCAATAAGATCAACAAGACTTTTGCTTTTTTAGAGCAAGCGCATGAAAGAATGCCTTCTCCTGAGGAAATTGCAAAAGAATTGGACATGACAGTCGAAGATGTTAAACAATCTTTGAAAAACTCAGGTAGACACGTATCTATGGATGCGCCTCTTATCGATGGTGAAGATTCTAACCTTTACGATGTACTTCGTAGTGGTGAATCTCCAAATCCAGATAGAGAACTTTTACATGAGTCTTTACGTACCGAAATTGAGCGAGCATTAGAAACATTGACTCCACGTGAAGCAGACGTAATTCGTTTGTACTTTGGTCTTGCAGGTCAACATTCTATGACTTTGGAAGAAATTGGTGAAACTTTTGACCTAACAAGAGAAAGAGTTCGTCAAATTAAGGAGAAAGCGATTAGAAGATTAAAGCATACTTCTAGAAGTAAAATACTAAAAACGTATTTGGGGTAATAATCCTTAGCGTTCAAGCTATAAAAATTACACGTTAAATATATCCTAAATTGGTTTTATGGCATATTAATTGTAATTTTAACGGTAACAACAGTTTATCATGACTGTTCGTTTTTTGATTGATGAATAAACTCCGGCTGATTACCGGAGTTTTTTCATTTATAATGGTCTGTTAAGTTATTCGAACGATTACAACAACCAACAAAGGCTCTCAAATTTATCTTCCTTATATTAGATTACTATCATTCAATACCAATGAAACAATTCTTATTAATAATAATGAGTGTCACATTTTTAAGTTCTTGCAAAAATCAAAAACTCACTACAAGTTTTGACAATTATCCTGCACCAATTCATGAAAACCTTTGGACTAATTATTCTAAAGAATCAACCTTATTTAAATTATGGTCCCCTACAGCAGAAGAAGTTAAAGTCCGATTATTTAAAACTGGCAATGCTTCCAATTCTTTCGAAACTTTTTCTCTTAAATCTGCCAAAAGTGGCATTTGGCAAAAAGAGGTAACCAAAGACCTTGATGGAATTTATTACACGTATCAGGTGAAAATAAATGGGAGATGGTTAGAAGAAACATCTGGTATCTACGCCAAAGCAGTTGGGGTAAATGGCAATAGAGCTATGGTTCTTGATTTGAACACTACAAATCCTGATAAATGGGAAAAAGATAAAGGTCCGCATATAAACCATTTGAACGAAGCCATTATTTATGAGCTTCATATTAGAGATATGACCATCCATCCTGAATCAGGCTCATCATTACCCGGTTTATATTTAGGACTGGTCGAGGAAGGTACAAAAGGGAAAGACAATATTTCTACTGGCATAGACCATTTAAAGGAATTGGGAATAACCCATGTACATTTATTACCCACTTTTGACCATTATTCAATTGACGAAACAAATTTAGATAGACCTCAATATAATTGGGGCTATGATCCACAAAATTATAATGTGCCTGAAGGCTCGTTTTCATCAGACCCTTTTAATGCTGCAGTTAGGATTAAGGAATTCAAGCAAATGGTGAAAGCCTTTCATGATAATAACATCGGTGTTATACTAGATGTGGCCTACAACCATACTGGCAAGACCAAAGAAGCTAACTTCAACCAAGAAGTGCCAGGCTATTACTATCGACATTGGCAAGATGGCTCTTATGCCGACGCGGCAGCTTGTGGTAACGAGACAGCTTCTGAACGTGCTATGATGCAAAAATTCATGATAGAATCTGTTACGTATTGGACTAAGGAATATCATGTTGATGGTTTTCGAATCGACCTTATGGGAATTCATGACATCACAACCATGAATAAAATAGCTGACGCAGTCAAAAAAATAAATCCCGATGCATTATTATATGGTGAAGGATGGACAGCAAAAGATTCACCACTTCCCGAAGAAAAACGTGCCCTTAAAAAACACATGAAGCAATTACCTCAAATTGCTGCTTTTAACGATGATGTTCGTGATGGCATTAAAGGCTCTGTTTTTGAAGATGAAAGCACTGGTTTTGTCAGTAGCGCAAAAGACATGGAGGAATCTATAAAATTCGGAGTTATTGGCGCAATTCAACATCCACAACTCGAATATAAAAAAGTTAACTATTCAAATGTGCCATGGGCATTAGAACCCTGGCAGTCTATCAATTATGTATCTTGTCATGACAACCACACCTTATTCGATAAATTAAAAATCTCAAAGCCTGAAGCAGATACAGACGAATTAATTGCTATGGATAAATTGGCAAATGCAATTGTGTTAACCTCTCAAGGAACTCCGTTTTTGCATGCAGGTGTAGAAATGCTCCGTACAAAAAATGGGGAGCACAACTCCTATAACCTCCCAGATAGCATCAACCAAATTAATTGGAATTGGAAAGTTCAACACAAAGAAGTCTTTCAATATTATAAGAATTTAATTTCACTACGCAAGGCCCACCCAGCATTTCACATGAAAAGTGCTAAAGATGTAGTAAGTCATTTAAAATTTCAGACTATTGAAGATGGAATTGTTTCCTATATGATTAAGGACAATGCCAATGAAGATAGTTGGAAGAATATTTTGGTTGTTTATAACGCTTACAACAAAAACATAAATTATAAAATTGATGGCACTTGGCAAGAAGCCGTTTCTGGCGACACGTTTGATTTAAAAGGCGAACGAACTTTAAAAAATAATATAGAAATTCCCGCCTTATCAATGTACATTGCATTCCAGAAATAACCGAACCACATAATCATATTAATATTTCATTGATGAATTCTGAAACCCAACCCAATAATCCGTTACATGGCGTTAAACTAGTTACTATACTAGAAGAACTTACTAAAAAGTATTCATGGGAAGATTTGGCCGGTCAAATAGATATCAACTGTTTTAAAAGTAATCCGTCAATTAAGTCCAGTTTAAAATTTCTAAGAAGAACACCCTGGGCAAGAGAAAAAGTGGAACATTTATACCTACAATCCTTTAAAAAATAATGAGTTTTAATATTGTATTAATAGAACCCGAAATACCCAATAACACAGGTAATATTGGTAGATTGGCGCTTGCCACAGGATCTACACTTCACCTAGTAAAGCCATTTGGGTTCGAACTTAGTGATAAACGTTTAAAACGAGCTGGTCTAGATTATTGGCAACACTTAAACGTAATCATCTACGAAAATTTAGAATCGTTCTTTGAACAGCATCATGATAAAGAAATGATTTTCTTTTCTGCTACCGCAAAGCAAAACCATTGGGAGATTGATTATAAAGATGAAATGTTTTTGGTATTTGGGAAAGAATCTGTCGGACTTTCTAAATCAATCTTAGCGCAGTATCATAACAAAACAGCCAAAATACCCTTATACAGCGAGCATATTAGAAGTTTAAACTTAGCAAATGCCGTGGCTATTTCAATTTATGAAGGATTACGTCAATTAGACTGATAATTGCATTATGTTACTTTGTATCTTTAAGTAACCAATTATCAGAAATCATGACCAATACCACCAACCGATTCTTAATTATCACCCTCACGTGTTTACTATTCTCTTGCAACAAGAAAGAAAAAGAAAACGTAGAAGAAACGAGTATCGAATTTAACACTCCAAAAGATTTTCTACTAGAAGAAATTTATCATCCCAGTAATCATGAACAAGGCTCGTGGGTAGCATTAGCTCAGGGTAATGGTAATACAATGTATGCTTGTGATCAATATGGTAAACTATATCAATTTCAAACTCCTGAAATTGGAGATGTTCTTAATGCGAAAGATGTAACGTCATTAGATTTAGAAATTGGGGAAGCACATGGTTTATTGTGGGCGTTCAATAGTTTATATGTTGCGGTTAATAAAAATTGGGATGACGAAATTTCAGACGACCAAGAGAATGGTAGTGGCATCTACAGAATAACCGATACTAATAATGATGGCAAGTTAGATACCGTAAAAATGCTTCTTAAATTAGAAGGAAGCGGAGAACATGGGCCACATAGTTTCACACTATCACCAGATGCAAAGGAAATTTATTTCATTGCCGGCAACCATACTTTAATACCTGAAAGTGTAAAACAAAATAGTCGAATACCCAACAACTGGGACGAGGATAATCTCTTTACCCCCTATTTAGATGCCAGAGGTCACGCAAATGATATTAAAGCGCCAGGCGGATGGATAACAAAATTTAATCCTGATGGGTCGTCTTTTGAATTAATTTCTGCAGGTTTTAGAAATCCTTTTGATATGGCTTTCAATGCAGATGGTGAGCTTTTCGCATATGATGCCGACATGGAATGGGATATTGGTATGCCTTGGTATAGACCTACTAGAATTTGCCATGTTACCAGTGGTAGCGAATACGGCTGGCGAACAGGATCCGGAAAATGGCCTGCCTATTATCCAGACAATTTACCTGCCGTTCATAATTTAGAACAAGGATCCCCAACCGCAGTTTTATCCACCTCTTCACTAAATTTTCCTGAGAGATATAAAAACGGACTATTGGCAATGGATTGGAGTTTTGGTACCGTTTATTTTATTGATTTAATTGAGAAAGAAAGTACTTATGAAGCCAAAAGGGAAGAATTCTTATCAGGAACTCCCCTACCCTTAACAGATATGATTGCGGGTAATGACGGTAACTTATATTTTGCAACCGGTGGTCGTAGACTAGATTCTCACCTCTACCGATTGCGATATACAGGCTCAGATACAACCAAAACATCCCAGGTAAATTCAAATAATACACAAGAACGAAATCTGCGTAAACAAATAGAAGAGTACCATGTAACTGTTTCCCCGAAAGGCACAGAATTGGCATGGGAGCATTTAGCAGATAAGGATCGATTTATGCGATACGCCTCTAGAGTTGCATTAGAACATCAACCTATTGCTTCTTGGTTAGACAATTACAAAAAAGAATCTGACAACAGAAAAATTATTGAAAGTAGTATTGCTTTAAATCATCAGGGCGACGAACAACTTCAATCGTTGATTTTGAAAAAATTAATGGCAATACCCATTACCACTTTAGATGCTGAAATGCAGATGGATTTACTTCGCACCTATTCTCTAAATTTCATTAGAATGGGAATGCCAAACAAGAGCGAAAAACAAAAAATCATAAAAACTTTAAACCCTTTATTTCCTGCAACAGAAAGTGCTGTGAGTAAAGAATTGGCTCAGATACTTTTATACCTAGAAGCTGACGGTATAGTCAATAAACTTGTAGAGAGACTCGAATATCATACAGAGCAAAAAACAGTTACAGAAGGTGTTGAAATGCTATCTAATGAAGCCACCTTGCGCAGTGAGCAATACGGTCCATTAATTAGGGATGTTATCGCTAAAATGCCGCCAAGTGAGGCTATTTATTACGGTATGCTATTAAGCAATGCCGAAAATGGATGGAACAAAGATTTAAGAACGCGTTATTTTTCTTGGTATTTTGATGTGTTAGGTTCTAAGGGTGGCATGAGCTTTAAAGCCTATATGGAGAATGTAAGGCAACGAGCCCTATCTCATGTTCCAGAAAAAGAAAGAGATTATTTTCAAGAAATTTCCGGAGTATACTCTCCATCTAGCGCTGTGGCAGATTTACCACAACCTTTTGGACCAGGTAAAAATTACACTGGCGAAAATATGGGCGATGTTGTTTGGGGTGGCTTAGATAACTACCAAGGCAATATAAAAGCTGGTAAAAGAGCATTTGCCTCGGCAACCTGTGTATTGTGTCACAGAATGCGTGGTGAAGGTGGTGCTGCAGGTCCTGATCTTACCCAAGCACATACAAAATTCAGTACTTATGATTTAATGTTCGCTATTTATAGTCCGAACGATGAAATTTCAGACCAATATGCAAATACCCTTTTTCATTTAAAGGACGACGCGAAACTGGCTGGTCGAATTAAATCTGAAGTTGGAGATTCTATTGTAATAATGCCGAATCCATTTAATGAAAGCTATACCGTTAGTATTGCAAAGAGTGCCATACTAAAAAAAGAGCTTTCACCGGTATCTCCAATGCCTCCAGCTTTGTTGAATAGATTAAATGAGCAAGAGGTCGTAGATTTATTCGCATATATCATTGCTGGCGGAGATGAAAATCATAAGATATATACTGGGAAAGAATAGTTTAAAATTTCATGAAATACAAAATTCCTGATCAAACAAGAATAGGTCATGTACACTTAAAAGTATCTGACCTAAATCAATCCATTCATTTCTATTGTGAGATACTAGGTTTTGAAATTACAACGAAGTATGGTGAACAGGCAGCCTTTATTTCTGCTGGTGGTTATCATCATCATATTGGTTTAAATACATGGCAGAGCAAGAATGCACCGCATGCTTCGAAACATGGAGTCGGACTATACCATACAGCAATTCTATACCCTACCAGAAAGGATTTGGGGCAAATTTTAAAAAGACTCAATGATTTTAAATATCAACTTACAGGCGCTGCAGACCATGGTGTTTCAGAAGCACTATATCTTGATGACCCAGATGGCAACGGAGTAGAACTTTATTGGGATCGGCCTAAAGGTGAATGGCCACTTAATAATGAAGGTGAGATTGACATGTTTACCAAGCCGTTAAATTTGAGCAATCTCATAGAATTAGCAGATTAAATTATTATTTTCAAACTAGAATTATTCAATATCCAATATTTAGTATACCAACCAAATTTCAACTTTATGACTATTAAGCTCCGCTATCTCTTTCTTGTATTTGTGCTATCTATTTTTAGCACCAGTTTTGCTCAAAAGAAATCAGACAAAACCAACATAACTCCTCCATTAGAGAAAGATTACTATGAAAATTTAGAATGGAGAAATATTGGACCCGTTCGTGGCGGTCGTTCATTAGGTTCAGCAGGTAGCCCAGGTAGACCGAACGAATATTATTTTGGAGCTACTGGTGGCGGACTATGGAAAACTACGGATGGTGGTAATGAATGGGCGCCAGTTACAGACGGCCAAATTACAAGCTCTTCAGTTGGTGCGGTAGCCATCGCAGAAACAAATCCTGATATTGTTTATATCGGCATGGGAGAAGTACAACTACGCGGTAGCATAACGCAAGGTGATGGTGTCTATAAGACTAAAGATGGCGGTAAAACATGGAGGCATTTAGGACTTGAAGAAACCCAAGCGGTATCTCGAATTAGAATTCATCCAACAAATCCTGATATCGTTTATGTTGCTGCTCTAGGTCACCCCTATGGTGATAATGAACAACGTGGGGTTTTTAAAAGTACGGATGGTGGAAATACATGGAAAAAGACATTATATGTTAGCGACAAAGCTGGTGCGGTAGATTTAATCATCGACAGAAATAACCCTAAAGTTCTATATGCAAGCACGTGGCAGGTTCAACGAAAAGCATGGAAAATGTGGGGCGGCGGACCAGATTGTAAGCTATGGAAATCCACTGACGCCGGTGAGACCTGGACAGATTTAACAGAAAATCCTGGTATGCCAGATGGCCCTATTGGTAAAATCGGAGTGACTGTTTCTCCCGCAGATTCAAACCGTGTTTGGGCAATTGTTGAAGCAAACGAAGGTGGTGTATTTCGTTCAGATGATGCTGGTAAAACATGGGAACGCACCAATGATGAGCGTAAACTTAGACAACGCGCTTTTTACTATTCTAGAATTTATGCTGATCCCTTTGATAAAGATATTGTCTACGGATTAAATGTTGATTTCTGGAAATCTACGGATGGTGGTAAAACTTTTGATACCGAAATAAAAGTACCGCATGGCGATAACCATGATTTGTGGATTGACCCAAATAATCCGCAGCGTATGATTTCTTCCAATGATGGTGGTGGTATCGTGAGCATAAACGGTGGAAAGACTTGGACAGAAGAAGATTATGTTACTACGCAATTATATCATGTCATGACAACTAATGATATTCCGTATCATGTTGCAGGTGCACAACAAGACAATAGTACTATAGCTATGCCTAGTGATGGTTGGGAACATATGCAGGCACGTGGTCAAGGCGATGGTTGGGCTTATGCCGTTGGCGGAGGTGAAAGTGGTTGGATTACCCAGCACCCCGAGAATTTAGATATTTTCTATGCAGGTAGCCAAGGTGCACTTTTAACACGATATGATAGAAGCAACGGGCAATCAAGAGACATTCAAGTATATCCAAGGTTTTTCTCAGGAGAACCTGCCAGTGCGCTACCAGAACGCTGGCAATGGACGTTTCCGATTATGTTCGCTCCACAAGATTCTAACGTAATGTATACTTGCTCGCAACACGTATGGAAAACTACCGATGACGGACAATCATGGGAAAAAATTAGTCCGGACCTCACCTATGCAGACCCCTCTACATTAGGGAAAACTGGTGGAATTATTACCATGGATATGAACGGACCTGAAATTTACGCTACTGTATTTGCACTTGCACCATCTAATCATGACATTAATACCATCTGGGCAGGCTCAGATGACGGAAAAATACATATCACTAGAGATGCAGGTAAAAATTGGGCAGACATTACTCCAAAAGATTTACCAAAATTTTCTAGAGTCAGTATTATTGACGAATCTATCCATAATCCCGGTACACTATACGTCGCTGCAAACCGATATCAAGTAGATGATAGACAACCTTATGTTTTTAAAACCCATGATTATGGTAAAACTTGGACAAAGATTACAAATGGAATCAAAGATGGTCATTTTGCAAGAGCTGTTCGCGAGGATCCGGTTAGAGAAGGCCTTCTATTCTTAGCCACAGAGCATGGCGTTTATTTTTCTATGAATGATGGTGAATTATGGCAGAGTATTCAGTTAAAATTACCAGACACGCCCGTACGTGATTTAGTAATTAAAGACAATGATGTTGTTTTAGGAACCCACGGTAGAGGTTTTTGGATTTTAGATGATATTCAACCACTAAGACAGTTCACTCCAGAAATGACCAAACAAGAAGCAGTACTGTTTCAACCTAGTAATACCTATAGAGGGTTAACCGATGCATCTATTCAATACTATCTAAAAGATCAGAAAGATACCATCACGTTTGAAATTTATGATGCCAACGACAAATTAATAAACACCTTTACCGGTAGCGAACCTAAGTATGAGATTGACCCAAATTTACCGTATTGGTTACGTGGAGGCTCATCGAAACCTACCACCGCAAAAGGAATCAACACATTTACGTGGGACCTTAGGTATCCTGGAGCGACAACTTTTGATGGTATGATTATTTGGAGCGCAAGACCTGCAAGAGGCCCAAAAGCACCTTTAGGCACTTATAAGGTAAAAATGAAATCAGGAGATTATGAAAAAACATATTCATTTGATCTAGAAATGGATCCAAATCTTAAAGGAATCACTAAAGAAGATTTAGATGAGCAGTTCGAATTGTCAAACAAAATAATGGGGAAAACTACTGCTGCCAATGAAGCGGTTATTAAAATTCGAAAAATCAAAAAAACATTCAGTGATTCAAAAGATAAAATTGAACAAAACGATTATAATAAAACCGTAACTCCGTTTTTAAAAGAATTATCAGAAGTTGAAGAAGCCCTGTATCAGGTTAAAAATCAGTCTGGACAAGACCCTTTAAACTTTCCGATAAAACTAAACAATAGATTAGCATCATTACGACGTAGTGTAGAAGATGGAGATGCCAAACCTACTAATGGCGCATACAAAGTATATGAAGAATTATCAGCAGAGCTTGATGTAGAATTAGAAAAATTAAACAATATTCTAGAAAAGTATAAGACAAAAGTAAATCCTATTTTAATGAAAAATGGTGACGCTAAAATAGATTGAATGAAGTAAAAGCAATGTCCAAAATCTGAGCACAACGAATTTCAAATTCTTATTTTTGTAATAAATCCAAAAGGAATACGAAATGAGAAAACCAAGTATAGCACCATCACTTTTAGCTGCAGATTTTGGAAATCTTCAGCGTGATGTAGAAATGGTGAACGCCAGTGAAGCAGAGTATCATCATATTGATGTTATGGACGGCGTTTTTGTTCCAAACATTTCATACGGTATGCCTGTGGTGAAGGCAATTCAAAAAAGTGCCACGAAGCCACTAGATGTGCATTTAATGATTGTAGACCCTGACCGTTACATTGAAGAATTTGCCAATTTAGGAGCCAGCATATTAACGGTGCACTACGAAGCATGCACTCATTTACATAGAACATTGCAGGCCATTAAGGCTCATGGTATGAAAGCTGGTGTCGCCTTAAATCCGCATACCAATATAATGCTGTTAGAAGACACCATTCAAGACATTGATGTAGTATTGATTATGAGTGTTAATCCTGGTTTTGGCGGCCAATCGTTCATTGAAAATACGTACGAAAAAGTAAAGGCTTTAAAAGCATTAATTAAAAGAAAAAAATCATCTGCTTTAATAGAAATTGATGGAGGTGTTACCACTCAAAACTCTCAAAAATTAGTAGAAGCAGGTGCTGATATTTTAGTTGCCGGCAGCTTTGTTTTTAAAAGTGACGACCCTTTAAAAACGATAAAAGAATTAAAGGGATGAAAACTGAATTTGATATCATCATCATTGGTGGTGGACCAATAGGGATAGCGTGTGGTTTAGAAGCCAAGAAAAACGGTATTAGCTACCTTATCTTAGAAAAGGGGCCTATTGTAAATTCCCTTTTCCACTACCCATCTAACATGCAGTTTTTCTCATCATCTGAAAAATTGGAAATCGATGATATTCCTTTTATTAGCAAAGAAGCTAAGCCCAAAAGAGATGAGGCTTTAGAATACTATAGACGTATAGTAACCTCCAACAAATTAAATATTCATTTGTTCGAAAAAGTTGAGGACGTCAAAAAAGTTGACGAAACCTTTACTATAACTTCAAACAAGAATACATATACTGCGCAACAAATTGTGGTTGCTACAGGTTTTTACGACATTCCTAACTTATTGAATGTACCTGGTGAAAATTTGGATAAAGTAGTTCATTATTATAATAACCCACATTACTACTCAGGTCAAAAAGTAGCCGTTGTAGGCGCTAGTAATTCTGCTATTGATGCTGCGTTAGAGTGTTGGCGAAAAGGTGCTGAAGTTTCATTGATTATTCGTGGTTCAGAGGTAGGACAACGTGTAAAATATTGGGTTCGACCAGATATAATTAATCGAATTGAAGAAGGTAGCATTAAGGCGTATTATAATACAACAGTTAAGGCAATCACAAAGGACAAAATATCTCTAGCAACAGAAACCGGAGACGTAGAAATTGATAATAATTTTGTATTAGCCCTTACAGGCTACAAACCTAATTTTAGCTTTTTAGAAATGTTAGGTGTACATATCAGCAATGATGAGAAGAAACTTCCAGTGTATGACACAGAAACGATGGAAACCAACGTCAAAGGACTTTATTTGGCAGGGGTAATTTGTGGCGGAATGGAAACTCATAAATGGTTCATCGAGAACTCCCGAATTCATGCCAAAATGATTATTAAAAATATAATCTCAAATTCCATTACGACTTAGATAAGCAATACCACAATTTATAAAATAAACTATAAAATTAGAAGCCACATCCGTTAAAGATGTGGCTTTTTTAATAGTGACCTCGAAGGGGGAATTAATCTCAAACAATGTATGTAGAGACAAAAAAATTAGAAAACTAATGCCTTATGCACTACAATAAGAACTATTTAATTACAAGAACTTTCACAAGTAGTTATCCAATATAATTTTAGGAATTGAAAATTACTAGATATGGCATGGGCGTTTACGTTGTAGTTTATCTTCAAAAATCACCGTTTAACTTAAGATAAAATTAATACTTGGTCTGTAAAAGGACGATTTCTTCTTTAAAAAGAATTGAGCATGTATTTCAACCAAGTATTTACTGCTTTTGGTCGAATCTTAAAACTTACGTTTATTTATTGCAGGAGATTTGTTAAAAATAATAACCCCCAACATTATGAAGACAGTTTTACTTTTGAAAGGAATATATGAAGATGGTTTTAAAAACCTAAGCAATCTTATCCTTAAGTATTCTTTAAAGGCCTTTACTTGGTTTACAGTAATTTTATTCATCTTAGTACTATATGCATTTATGCAAAGATTATTTTCTGGCTTTGGTTTTTCTAATATTTGAAATTGAAATTTAACAAACTCAAAGTCAAAAGAGCATTGTCAAAATATCTTTTAGATATATCTTAGAATTAAACTACACTACATTATCGTACCGATTATTGTACCGATTTACCCAAAAAATAAAATAAAAAAACCTAATCAACTAAAATAGTGTTGATTAGGCTTTTTACTAGTGACCTCGAAGGGATTCAAACCCCCAACCCTCAGAGCCGAAATCTGATGCGCTATTCAGTTGCGCCACGAGGCCATTTTTTTCTGTATTCAGTATTCAGTATTCAGTATTCAGTATTCAGTATTCAGTATTCAAAACTAAATGTTATGAAGCAAGCACAAAATACTTATGATAATTTCTTTTTAACAATGGTAGAAATTAATTTACCATCTGCTTGACCTGCTAATTCTTTAGATACAATACCCATTACCTTACCCATATCCTTCATTCCTGAAGCACCTATTGAATCAATAGTTTGAACCACTACTTTCTCTACTTCCTCTTCTGTAAGTTGTTCTGGCAAAAATTGTTCGATAACCGCAATTTGTGCCAATTCTGGATCGGCAAGATCTTGTCTTCCTTGCTCTATAAATATTGCAGCACTATCTTTTCTTTGTTTTACTAATTTCTGTACTAATTGTATTTCGTCATCCTCTGTGATTTCACCATCACCACTAGTACTTACCATTAAGAGCGCTGATTTTATAGCTCTAAGTGATTCTAATGCAACCTTATCTTTAGCTTTCATAGCCAATTTCAATTGCTCCATTACTTTTTGCTGTAAACTCATAGCCTCCTTATTTTGGTTTGCGAAGATAAAAAATAAACCCGAAAACTATCTTAGTTTTCGGGTTTAAAAATATTAGTTGTATGCTATCTCTAATCTACATTATCATGTAAAAATGAGTTATTTGAACGTAACTGAATATCATCGTTACTATCACCACTAAGTGATGTTCTAGAAATTTTACTCTCTCTAGGATTATCATTTAAATTCACCCCTTGTCTTTGGTAAGCAGGTTTCTTTTCATCATAACTGCTAGGTGCGCTAGTCTTAAACTTATAGTTGAAATCTTTAAGCTTTCTTCTACGCTCATCAGCTCTTTCACGCAATAACTCTTCTATAGGAGTTTCCATTGGATCTAATTGTTCCTCTGGGTGTATTTCTCTTTTTGGAGCGACAGTTCTTTTTTCAAATATCAATTCGTCTTCAATAATCTTTGGCTCAAACTCTTCTGCTTTAGATTTCGCTCCGGTCAACTTACTTTCCAACTGCATGTAATCATCTAAGCTATAGCGCTTTTCACCATTCTTATTGTATTCTAAAACAGGTATTACTTCAATACTATCGTTTACATCTAAATCTTTTACTTCTTCATGCAAGTCAAAAGTTATCACGTTTTGCTTTTCCTCATCATTCAAAGGCATATCAAAACCTAAAGTAAAATCATCATCTTCTACTTTATTAGCTTTTAATACTTCTGGATCAACAACCTCAATATCTCTAGCTGCCGAATCTACGATTACAAAATCATCTTCAGAAACGTTAAGCGCTACTACCTCTTCGTAAAAAACGTTGAAATTCTTGATGTAATTTGTAGTCGGTATTAAATCAAAATCTGCCTCATCAACAAACTCATATTTTTGTACAGGCTTAATTTCTTTAACCTCTTCTTCTTCATCCATTTCCAATATGTGTACATTTTTGGAATTGGAAAGCAACATTGCCTCGGCACGTTGACCGTCTTCTAATGTATGAATGATTTTTTTCGACTCCGTATTTACAATATCATCCTGCTGCTCTATATTAAAACCCGTAGCGATTACCGTTACCGCAATAGCCTCACCTAAGCTTTCATCTTCACCAACACCCATAATGATGTTTGCTCCATAACCAGCTTCTATTTGAATATGATCATTGATTTCACCTATTTCATCAATAGTAATTTCTTGTGCTCCAGAAACTATCAATAACAAAACATTTTTAGCGCCTTGAATTTTGTTATCGTTCAATAACGGAGAATCTAATGCTTTCATGATTGCTTCATTAGCTCTTGCAGAACCAGATGATATAGCAGACCCCATAATTGCCGTACCACTATTAGATAGTACTGTTTTAGCGTCACGTAAATCGATGTTTTGAGTGTAGTGATGTGTAATAACTTCAGCAATACCTCTAGCAGCCGTTGCTAAAACTTCATCAGCTTTAGAGAAACCAGCTTTAAAGCCTAAATTACCATATACTTCCCTTAATTTATTGTTATTAATGACAATCAGCGAATCGACATTTTTGCGTAATTTCTCGATACCGCGCTGTGCTTGTTCAACACGCATTTTACCTTCGAATTGAAAAGGCATTGTAACAATACCTACTGTAAGAATATCCATTTCCTTAGCAAACTTGGCTATGACGGGAGCAGCACCAGTACCTGTTCCCCCACCCATACCAGCAGTTATGAAAATCATCTTTGTCGTAGAATCCAACATAGATTTGATTTCCTCTATACTTTCCATTGCAGCCTGTTCTCCAACTTCAGGATTGGCACCAGCACCCAAACCTTCTGTTAATGAAACACCTAATTGTATTTTGTTAGGCACCGGACTATTATCCAAAGCCTGTGAATCTGTATTACAGATTACGAAATCAACTCCGTTAATTCCTGCCTGGAACATGTGATTAATGGCATTGCTACCACCACCACCTACACCGATGACCTTTATAACGTTGCTTTGATTCTTTGGAAGATCAAAAGAGATATTATCAAATTCGCTGTTCTTACTCATAATCTAAATTATTACTGGTTATGTATATTCTACTTTATGCTAATTACTCTGCGTTATCTAAAAACTCTTTCAACTTTTCAGACCACTTATCAAAAACAGATTTTCTTTCCTTGTACATTCTGTTCTTACTTCCGAACTCATCTTCTTCAACACCCGCAAAAGCTTCAACTTCTTCTTGTTCTGCTTGCACAAAACCTTCAGATGCTTGCGCTTTCTTCTTAATACTATTTAGCTTTTTTTCGTTCTTAATAGCATTCATTAAAAGTCCGACAGCTGTGGCGTACAAAGGACTAGCAACTTCTTCATCTGAATCACCTGCTAAATGCTCGTTCGGATAACCAATTCTGGTATCCATCCCTGTTATATATTCCACTAATTGCTTCAAATGTTTTAGTTGACTACCGCCACCTGTTAAAACAATACCTGCAATTAATTTTTTCTTTTGCTCTTCATGACCATAGTTTTTAATCTCCACATAAACCTGTTCTATGATTTCAACTACACGTGCATGAATGATTTTAGATAAATTCTTTAAAGAGATTTCTTTTGGCTCTCTACCGCGTAAACCTGGTATTGAAACTATTTCATTATCTCTATTCTCTCCTGGCCATGCTGAACCAAACCTAGTTTTCAACAACTCAGCTTGTTTCTCGATAATAGAACAACCTTCTTTAATATCTTCGGTAATTACACCACCACCGAAAGGAATAACTGCAGTATGCCTAATAATACCATCCTTAAAAATGGCTAAATCAGTAGTACCACCTCCTATATCGATTAATGCTACACCAGCTTCTTTCTCTTCTTGACTCAATACCGCATCAGATGATGCTAATGGCTCTAGCGTAATGTTTCCTAAATCTAGACCTGCACTTTTAATACAACGACCTACATTCTTTATGGAAACTACTTGCCCTACAACAACATGAAAATTTGCTTCTAATCGACCACCATACATACCTATAGGCTCACGAATCTCTCCTTGCCCATCAACTTTATATTCTTGTGGTAAAACATGAATTATTTCCTCACCAGGAAGCATAATCAATTTGTGCACTTGATTAATAAGGATATCTAAATCTTCTTCATTGATTACTTCTTCAGAATCTTTTCGAGTAATGTAATCGCTGTGCTGTAAACTCCTAATATGCTGACCAGCGATACCTACTACTACCGAACCGATCTTAAGACCAGAATTAGCCTCAGCTTCTTCTACTGCTTGTTGTATCGACTTAATAGTTTGTGTTATGTTATTTACAACACCTCTGTGTACACCTAAACTTTTGGATTTACCGATACCCAAAATTTCAATCTTACCGTATTCATTTTCCTTACCGATAATGGCAACGATTTTCGTTGTTCCAATGTCTAGACCGACTGAATATTTAGTTTGTTCCATTTTTATTAAATTTTAGTGCACACCACCTGGTTATTGAATTCTAAACTTACTACCGCATAATCCTCCAAGGTTTCATCCTTGTTCGCTTTGGCATAAAACGCCTTAAAATTGTTGAACTTCGCATCCAAATCTTCAATACCGCCTAAGTTCACTACAAAATTGTTAAGCCTTAATCGTAATTGATACTCATTCTCACCTTTTATGTGAATACCGATTATCGTTTTACGAAAAAAATCGTCTTTATTAATATGCCCCAATATGACATAGACATCCTCAAGGCTTTTACCACTGATATTGCCTGTTATTATAGGAACTCTTGCTGAGTGATTCATAGAAAGAGGCATGCTCTTTCCTTCGTCGTCCAAATAATACTTTTTATCCCCCTCTATGCGTCCGATTGGTTTCCGTTGAACAATTTTCGACGTAAGCTCACCATCTATAGTTAGATAGACTTGGGCACTTTTTACCATTTCATTGGCCTCAATGGCTTTTTCCACAGTATTCAAAACTATATTTTCTTTGGGGACGTTTTTTAGACTACCGTATTTTTGTATTAACAATTTATTAACCGTTCCTTCGGTCAGGTATAAATTATCATCACCAATGAACTCTACCTTCATTCCGGTAACGTTCTTAGCGCTATTTCGATTATTCGAAAAAGCGTATAACCCCATGATTACCAGAATCAAAGCAGTCAACTTTAAAAAATTCCAATTAACCCGCATACGATAGTTCATTTTTAATTTTCATCACTTCTAAACCTATATCTCCAGCTCCCATGGTTACTAAAACCTCCGGATTCTGTATTTTAATTTCAGAAATGATTTGTTCCTTTGAAATTAAAGTTTTATTGGTACTCGTTATTTTTTCTAGCAACCATTGTGAATCTATTCCTACAATTGGTTCTTCTCTTGCTGGGTAGATATCTAACAACAAAATGTTTTCGAATTGAGACAAGCTTTTTGCAAAATCATCGGCAAAATCTCGTGTTCTTGAAAATAGATGTGGTTGAAAAATGGCCAATACTTTTTTATTCGGATGCATTTCTGAAATCGCTTCAAAAACTGCATTTATTTCTGTTGGATGATGGGCGTAGTCATCTATAAAAATAAAATCATCATTTTTAATTTTATAAGAAAAACGTCTTTGCACACCTTTAAAAGTGGATAAGGCTTTAGCAAGGCGATGCGGTGGGGAACCTGCTTGCATCGCCATCGCAAAAGCTACCAAACCATTAAGCAAATTGTGCCTTCCTGGTTTGTTGAATTCAACCCCCTTAAGATTGGCTTCAGGGGTCTCCAAATCGAATATGTAGGTACCATGTTCTATTTTTATGTTCCGGATGCAATAATCCGAATCGTCTTCAATGCCATAGGTAAGCCCTTCTAAAGGCAAACCGTTACGAACGAATAATTTTCCGTTCGGTTTTAATCGTTTTGTAAAGTCAACAAACGTTCGTTCTAATTCTTGTGCGTCACCATAAATGTCTAAATGATCAGCATCCATAGAGGTTACGCATGCTACATCTGGTGTTAACTGCATAAATGAACGATCAAACTCATCTGCTTCTACTACTGAATATTCGGTGCCTTCTAACAGAAAGTTACTGTTGAAATCTTCCGAAATACCGCCTAAGAAAGCAGTCATTTTAACACCTGTTTCTTTTAGCAAATGCGCTAGAATACTTGATGTTGTTGTTTTTCCATGCGTGCCCGCCACAGCAAAACAGAACGAATCTTTTGTAATAAGGCCCAATACCTCTGAACGTTTCTTAATCACAAAACCGTTCGCTAAAAAATACTGATACTCCGAGTGACTTGATGGTACTGCCGGAGTGTATACGATTAGTGTGTTTTCAGGATTTTCAAACTCACTAGGTATTTGCTCTACATCATCATTATAATGAATGGCAATACCAGAATTCGATAATTCTTGTGTTAAAGGGCTTTCTGTTTTATCATACCCTACAACCGTTTTATTAATGAAAGCAAAATAGCGCGCTAGGGCAGACATACCAATGCCTCCTACACCTATAAAATACACTCTATGTATTTGCTCTAAATTCATTTTACTTTAATAATTTTTCAATTTCATCACAGATATCTGCTGTTGCATTCGGTAATGCCAACGCCTTACTGTTCTTTGATAATTCTTTTTGTTTTTCTGGAGAATTAAATACTGCTTCAAACTCCATTTTAAACTTCTTGTCTAAATCTTTCTCACGTATCATAATTGCCGCATTATGACCTACTAACGATAGTGCGTTTTTAGTCTGGTGATCTTCAGCTACAACCGGAGAAGGAATAAAAAAGGTTGGCTTCCCTACTAAACATAATTCTGATACAGCTCCTGCTCCTGCACGAGAAATGATAAAATCGGCAGCTACATACGCCTTATCCATCGTGTTTAAAAAAGCATGCACTTTTATAGTTTCGGACTCATTTGCCTTGTATGTTTCGTAATACCCTTTGCCACATTGCCATATTACTTGCAGCCCCAATTCTTCGAAATATGCTAAATGATCTGCTACTAGTTGATTAATGCGTCTAGCGCCTAAGCTACCACCCAATACCAGCAAGGTTTTTTTATCGGCATTCAATTCAAAAAATGCCAATGCTTCACTTTTGGTCGCTTTAAGTTCAACCAAATCTGAACGCACAGGATTTCCTGTTTTTACAATTTTATCCTTTGGAAAAAATTGTTCCATGCCATCATAGGCAACACAGATTTTCTCTACTTTATCTTTTAATAGTTTATTGGTTATACCAGCAAAAGAATTTTGTTCTTGCAGCACACATGGCACCCCTTTTACGGTTGCCATTTTTAACAACGGACCACTAGCAAAACCACCTGTGCCAATTACGGCATGGGGTTTAAACTTCGATACGATGCTGTTTGCTTTCATTAAACTACTTATCAATTTTATCGGAAACAGTAAATTTTTAAGGGTCAGTTTCCGTTGTATCCCCGTAATCCACAATCCTTCGATTTTATACCCAGCTTGTGGCACTTTTTCCATTTCCATTCTATCCTTCGCGCCTACAAATAAAAATTCGGCATCAGGATGTCTTCTTTTCAATTCATTTGCGATCGCTATGGCTGGATAAATATGTCCGCCTGTACCACCTCCCGATAAGATGAATCTATAATTGCCCACTTAAAATCTCTAATGGGTTCGTTTCATCAATATCGCTAGCAGAAGTACTCTCCTGCACTATACTCTTATTACTTGCACTTAATATGATGCCTATCGCCAAGCAGGTCATCCAACTCGATGTACCTCCGCTACTGATTAAGGGCAAATTCTGACCCGTTACCGGAAACAATTCTACCGCTACCGCCA
Source organism: Maribacter arcticus (assembly GCF_900167935.1). GTDB lineage: Bacteria > Bacteroidota > Bacteroidia > Flavobacteriales > Flavobacteriaceae > Maribacter > Maribacter arcticus. The sequence goes on from NZ_FUYL01000009.1 coordinate 65,367, forward strand.
TATTGATTAGTGCCTGAAATACAATCGGCAAGCCAACACCTAAAACCAATAACTTACTAAATATGGTAGTGGCGCCATTCGCTACTACTACAATACGAAAGAGTAAAAACAGATAAAAGAACATTAAAGCAAAACCACCTATTAACCCATACTCTTCAACAATAATGGCATAAATAAAATCTGATGAACTCTGTGGTAGAAAATTCTTTTGTATGCTTTTGCCAGCGCCTTTACCGACAATACCACCTGTTGCAATTGCAATTTTCGCTTTTTCTATTTGATAGTTGGCTTCTGTATCTTCAGGGTTCGAGAAACTGTCGATACGGCTCATCCACGTATCTACCCTATTCGGAAATAAATCTGGAAATGCCTTTGCCGTCAAAATAAAAATAGTGAGACAAAGAATTCCCGTAGCAACAATTCCAAATAAATATTTAATAGGATATCCTCCCAAAAAGCACAAAACCAACACCATAGAGAAAATAATGGCTGCAGTGGAAAAGTTAGCGGGTAATATGAGTATAACCACCAAGAAAACAGGTAGCCATAACGGCACTATGCTCTCTTTAAACGTAATCTTAATCTCCCTAACCTTAGAAAAATATCGCGCCACATAAATCATCAAAACAACAGCGGCCAAATTTGAGGGTTGAAAACCAAACCCGACAATTGGAAGATGTATCCAACGGCTATCATTTGTTCCACCACCCGAAGTACCTTGCGCTAAAACAAAAATGAGCAGTACCAATACAATGGGCAATGCAATCATAGAAAGCCCTTTAAAAAAATGCGTAGGTATTTTATGTATACCGTAAATAATTCCAAAACCTAAAAACAATAGAATGGCATGTTTTACCAAATACCCAACAGTAGTACCACTACCCACCACGTACACCAAGTTACTACTAGCGCTGTACACTGGTAAAAATGAAAACAAGGCCAAGAGTGCCGCAATGGCCCAAATGGCTTTATCCCCTTTTATATTTTGAAATATTTTTAGCACCCTATAGGTTTTTTACACAGTTTTTAAATTGATCTCCGCGATCTTCATAATTTTTAAATAAATCGAAACTTGCACAAGCTGGTGATAACAAAACAGTATCTCCACGTTCGGCAATTTTATAAGCCACTTTCACTGCCTCTTCCATTGCAAATGTTTCTACCAAAAGATCCACTGCATTACCGAATACATGTTTAATTTTCTCATTATCCTCACCCAAGCAAATAATCGCTTTTACTTTCTCACGTACCAAAGGCATCAACTCCATGTACTCATTGCCTTTATCTACACCACCTACGATCCAAACCGTTGGTGATTTCATGCTATCTAAAGCATAGTAGGCCGCATTTACATTAGTTGCCTTTGAGTCGTTTATATATTCTACATGATGAATTTTCAACACCTTCTCCAAACGGTGGGGAGCCCCTTGAAAATTTGACACACAAGCTCTAATCGTTTCCTTACGGATACCGACTAATTTTGCAATAGTGGCAGCTGCCATCGTGTTCTTTACATTGTGTTGACCTTCTAAGGCCAAAGAATCTTTAATCATGCTAATAGTGTCTGTTGTTGTTTTTATTATTATCTCGTTTTGTTCTATAAATGCTCCTTCTTCAAATACTTTGTTCAATGAAAAGGGGATTAATTTTGATTTGACCGGGTGCTCATTAAGCCATTTCACCAAAACCGTATCATCTGCATCATAAATCAAATAATCGTTTTCGTCTTGGTTCTCCGCTATTCTGAATTTTGAAGCGATATAGTTTTCAAATGAATACTCGTATCGATCTAAATGATCTGGCGATATATTCGTGATGACGGCGATATGAGGTTTAAAATCCACAATGCCATCTAATTGAAAACTGCTTATCTCGAGCACGTAATACTCAAAATCATTCTCTGCGACCATCTTCGCATAACTATCACCGATATTACCCGCCATACCAACCTTTAATCCGCCATTGGCGAGTATGTGGTTCGTAAGCATGGTGGTAGTAGTTTTTCCATTACTACCCGTAATGCCTATGATTTTAGCATCGGTATATTTTGATGCAAATTCAATCTCAGATATTACAGGAATGCCTTTCTCAACCAACTGCTTTACCAAGGGTACCTTATCAGGTATTCCCGGACTCTTCATTACTAAGTCGGCTTTTAAAATGCGGTCTTCAGAATGCTTCTCTTCTTCCCAATCAATTCCAAAATGTTCAAGAACGTTTTTATACTTCTCTTTAATTTTTCCTTTATCGGATACAAAAACCTTATATCCCTTTTTCAATCCTAAAATGGCTGTTCCTACTCCACTTTCTCCTCCTCCTAGAACTACCAACAATGCCATCTATCTAATTTTTAAGGTCACTATAGTTACAATGGCCAATAGAATTCCTACAATCCAAAATCGAGTTACGATCTTACTTTCGTGATATCCCTTTTTCTGATAGTGGTGATGTAATGGCGACATTAAAAATATGCGTCTGCCTTCCCCGTATTTATTTCTTGTATACTTGAAATAACCTACTTGCAACATCACTGAAAGTGACTCGGCAAAGAATATTCCACACAATACTGGTATCAATAATTCTTTACGTACAATTATTGCGATTACAGCAATAACACCACCAATAGTTAAACTACCGGTATCTCCCATAAATACTTGAGCTGGGAAAGCGTTGTACCATAAAAACCCAATTAAAGCACCTACAAAAGCGGTCACGAAAATCAACAATTCACCAACTCTTGGTATGTACATGATATCCAAATAGTCAGAGAATACTGCGTTACCAGATACTAGTGCGAAAACACCCAACGTAAATACGATGATTGCAGAATTACCTGCTGCCAACCCATCAATACCGTCTGTTAGATTTGCTCCGTTAGATACTGCCGTTACGATTAAAATAATCATTGGAATGAAAATCAACCACGCATATTCTTGCGCTCCATCGCCTGCCCAGTCAATTAAAATACCGTAATCAAATTCGTTGTTCTTAAAAAAAGGAACCGTAGTCATGGTCGACTTAATTTCTGCTCCCTTTACTTGTTCTACTACAAACTCGCTTGTGATAATTGATTTATCATGATCACGCATGGTCACCTCTGGATGAAAATAAAGTACTGCACCAACGATAAGACCTAGTGTAACCTGACCTAGAACTTTAAACCTTCCTTTTAATCCTTCTTTATTCTTTTTAAATACTTTAATATAATCATCTAAGAAACCGATAGCACCCATCCATAACATAGTGAATATCAGAAGTATGATGTAAATATTATCTAGTCGTGCAAATAAGATTACAGGTATTAATGTCGCCAAAATAATAATGATACCACCCATGGTAGGTGTACCTGCTTTTTGTTTTTGACCTTCAAGACCCAAGTCACGAATAGTTTCACCTACTTGCTGCTTTTGTAGAAAAAGTATAATACGTTTTCCGAAAGCTGTTGCGATTATTAAAGATAACAGGATAGCCATAGCCGCACGGAACGTACTAAACTGAAACAGCGTAGCCCCAGGAAACTGGTATTGTTTTTCTAAATATTCGAACAGGTAGGTTAACATAGTTTTTTCATTATGGCGTTCTCAAGCCAATGTTACTTATCTAAGCTATTTAAAAGCTCTTTTACAATTTTAAAATCGTCAAAATCTATTCGTACTCCGTTGGTTTCTTGGTAGGTCTCATGACCTTTACCTGCTACCAAAATAATATCGTTGTCAGCTGCTAACTGGCATGCTGTTTTAATAGCCTGCTCTCTATTTTCAATCGATAATACCTTTTTTACATGCTGTGGCTCAACCCCTGCTTCCATTTCTGCAATAATTTCAGAAGGAGATTCTGTACGAGGGTTATCTGAAGTAAAAATGATTTTGTTACTCATTTCGGAAGCGATATTGCCCATTACCGGACGCTTTGATCTGTCTCTATCGCCACCACACCCCACAACGGTGATGACGTTTTCATTTCCAGTTCTCAACGTGTTGATTGTCTCAAGCACATTTTTAAGGGCGTCCGGCGTATGGGCATAATCAACTATAGCCGTAATTTTATTTTTTGATATATAATATTGAAACCTTCCATCTACATTATCCAACTCACTCAACAAGCGAAGAATTTCTAATTTCTCTAATCCTAATAACTCTGCAGTGGCATAAATAGCCAACATATTATAGGCATTGAATTGACCTATTAATTTAATCCACAGTTCGTTATCATTGATTTTCAATAACTGACCATCGAACTGATTTTCTAAAACCTGTGCACGATAATCTGCATAATTTTTTAAAGCGTACGTATACTTTCTAGCCTTGGTATTCTGCAACATCACCAAGCCATTTTTATCATCGATATTGGTCAATGCAAATGCCTTTTTAGACAACTGATCAAACAATATCTTTTTGGTATCACGGTACTCTGCAAATGTTTTATGGTAGTCTAAATGATCGTGAGATAGATTCGTGAAAATCGCTCCTTCAAAAACCAAACCTTCTGTTCTTTTCTGATGAATACCATGCGAACTCACTTCCATAAAGCAAAATTCAACACCAACATCGTTCATTAACTTCAAATGCTTATTGATGGTCAATGCATCGGGAGTAGTATGTTTTGTTTTGTATTCAGTATCATCTACCATTATTTTAATGGTGGATAACAATCCTACTTTATAACCTGCTTTTTTAAACAGCTGATATAACAAACTCGATACGGTTGTTTTACCATTGGTACCGGTTACCCCTACTAATTTTAAATTTTTTGAAGGCGTATCGTAGTAATTAGAAGCCATTAAAGCCAACGCCTGATTACCGTTTTCTACCTCAACATACGTAACACCTTCTACTATATTCGTAGGTAGTTGTTCACACACAATAGCTCTCGCACCAGCTGCTACTACAGCATCAATATAGTTATGACCATCGGTCAAGGTGCCTTTTATAGCAACAAAGGCATCACCCTTTTGTACTTCTCTAGAATCGAAACGAACTGAAGCGATATCACAAGAGGTCGTACCACTAACTGCGGTAAGATGCACTCCATATAATATGTCTTTCAATAACTTCATATTAATTCTAATACAATTTTCTTTACGGTTTTAATATCGGTTCCTTTAGAGATAGACTGGTGTTTTACCGTTCCATTCCCTTTTACCTCTACTTCTATTCCTAAATTTTCAAGAATTGCAACGGCATCCATTCCGCTCATACCTTTTACATTAGGCACTTGCGCATACACCTGCTGGGCATTCTTGTAATAATTTTGGTAAGAATTATCTGCACTGGCGATCAACATATGCTTTACATCGACCTCACTTGTTAATGGCGACGTAGCATATACTTTTTGTGCTACAGATTTAAATACCGGACCCGATACATCGGCACCATAATACCCAACACTCTTGTCTGGCTTATGAATGACTACAATGCAGGAGTATTTCGGATTATCTGCTGGAAAATAGCCTGCAAACGAAGAAATATATTCGTATTTATTCTTATCCTTAGAAATGTAATTGGTTTGTGTAGTACCTGTTTTACCAGCCATAGAAAAGTTTTTCGAATACATGCCGTGGCCTGTACCATGTTCACTCTCTACTACATCTTTTAAAATCTTCTGTACTTTCTTTACCGTTTCTTGAGAACATATTGCCGCATTCAATACTTTCTTATCGAACTTTTTAATGGTCTTGTCCCACTCCTTAACTTCTTTCAATAATCTTGGCTTCACCATTTCTCCATTATTCGCAATGGCGTTATAGAATGACAATGTTTGTAATGGTGTCATAGAAACCTCATAACCGTAAGCCATTTGCGCCAAAGACAATCCTGACCATCCTTTATCTCCTGGATATCTAAGCACTGGCTTACCCTCTCCACGAACCGGCAACCCTAATTCTTTATGAATACCCATACCCATCAAGCGGTTTACATATTTCTCTGGATCGTTCTTATACCCATTATGTATCATTTTAGCAAACGCCACATTCGACGATACTTCAAAAGCTTTGGCTACCGATATTTTACCATGTCCGCCACGCTTGGTATCTTTTACCCAGTGTCTATATATTTTCCAACTTCCTTTTTCAGTATCAATTACGGTACTGGTATCAACTACCTTATCTTCTAGGGCAGCTACTAAATTCATTAACTTAAATGTAGAACCTGGCTCATGAGATTCACCAATAGCGTAGTTCAGACGCTCGTAGTATTTACCTTCAGGTGTTTGACCTAGATTCGCGATTGCCTTTACTTCACCGGTCTTCACCTCCATTACGATTACGGTACCGTGGTCTGCTTTGTAAAGCTCTAATTGCTTTAATAAAGCATGGTGTGCGATATCTTGTATATTAATATCGATGGTAGAATACACATCATAACCATCTTTAGGCTCAATCATATTATCGCTACCAATCGGTTTCCAAAGTCCTTTTGCAATTTTTTGCTTGGCACGTTTTCCTTCTACACCTCTTAAATATTCCCCAAAAGCACCTTCCATACCCACACGGGTACGGTAGCCATTTTCATCTACACGCTCATACCCAACACTACGTTCAGCGATTTTACCTAGCGGATGTTCTCTTTTCGTTTTTTGCTCAATAATCAATCCTCCTTTATAGGCTCCTTTATTAAAAAGCGGGAATGATTTTACAGCCATGTATTCAGAGTAGTCTAGATTGCGCACTATTAGCGCATATCTATTTTTATTCTCCTTGGCTTTTCTAAGAATCTGTTGGTAATGAGAAGATGTATTACCGAATTGCTTCGCCAATGCATCTGATAACGGCTTTATATTCTGCTTAAAATCAATATCATTTACTGTAACCGCATCAAAACGAATGGTGTATTTAGAAACCGATGTTGCCAAAAGACTTCCATCATCCGAATACAGGTTACCTCTGTTCGGTTCAATCGTAAATATGTGAGACGTACGTGTTTCTGCTAAGGCCTTATATTTTTCGCCATCTATAATCTGAATAGACACCAACTTAAAAAGCACGGCACCAGCGAACAGCACAAGAAGCGCTGTTACAATATAAAGTCGTTTAAGTATACTCTTATCTGTTGCGGCCATTTATTCTTTCTCATTTAAAGATTTGACCCTAATTTTCTGTGGCGGTGTTTCTGAAGGATACAATCCTTTCTCAGAAATCTTACCTGTAATGTTAGATTCTAGTTTCAACTGCTGCACATCTGACCGCATGTCTACAAACTCGTTTCTAAGCTCTTTTACTTCTTCGTTCAATAAAGCGATTTGGTGTACTTTCTGATCTGCGCTATGCGAGCTACTGATCATTACCGTTGCCAAAAAAGAAATGAAAATGATGAACAGCCAATTCTTGGGTGAGTCTCCGCTCACCAAAAATTTGCCTTTCAACAGGTCTAAGACCCCAGTTTTCACTTTATTTTTCGTCATTACGCTCTGCTATTCTCAATTTGGCACTACGTGCTCTGTTATTTAATTTTATTTCTTCTCGAGACGGAACTATCAATCCGCCAACCTTCTTTAAGGGTACTTCTATGTTTCCATAAAAGTCTTTCTCTGGTTCACCTTCAAACTGTCCGGCTCGTATATATCGTTTTACCAATCTATCTTCTAAAGAGTGGTAACTAATTACACTCAATCGCCCTTTCGGATTCAATAAATCTGGCACCTGCTTTAAAAACTCCTTGATCACTTCGATCTCTTGATTCACTTCTATACGAATCGCCTGATATATCTGAGCTAAAATCTTATGTTGCCTATGCTCTGGCAAAAACTGCTTTAAGGCTTGTTTTAAAGCATCGGTCGTTCTTATCTCCTCAACTTCCCTACTCGCAATTAGTACTTTTGCCATGGCGTTGGCGTTTCTAATATCACCGTAATCGAACAATACTTTACGCAAATCGTCATACGTATACTTATTCACCACTTCATAGGCAGAAAGCGTATTACGCTTACTCATTCGCATATCTAAATCTGCATCGAAACGGGTAGAAAACCCTCTTTCGGCCTGATCGAACTGATGCGATGAAACTCCGAAATCTGCCAAGATTCCATCTACTTTCCGAATGCCATAGAACTTTAAAAACTGAGCGATGTACCTAAAATTTTCTACTATTAGCGTAAATCGTGGATCACCTAAGGTATTTGCCTGCGCATCTTCATCTTGATCGAAGGCAAACAATTTGCCGTCTGCACCCAATCGTTTTAATATTTCTTTAGAGTGACCGCCTCCACCAAATGTCACATCTACATAAACACCATTCTCTTTGATGTCCAAGCCATCTATTGATTCTTTCAGCAATACCGGATTATGATACATCTCCTTCAGATTTTTCACCTAACATTACGCGCTTGGCTAACTTCACTTTCTCCTCTTTCGTTGCACTGATAGATTCATCATATGCCTTCTTGTCCCAAATTTCTAATCGTTTTCCAATAGGCGCAATCACCACTTCTTTAGAAATGCCCGCCAATGAAATAATATCTTTTGGTATCAATAATCTACCGGTGGCATCTACTTCTACTTGTCGTAGGCCTGCCGTATACATTCTTATAAATTGTAGGTTCTCTTCATCGAACCTGCTCTTTTCGTTCAATTCTGCCATTACTCTGTGCCATTCGTAAGCTGGGTACAGCTCTAAACATTCGCTCAGGTATGATTTTTTAATAAAAAAACCGTCTTTCAATATCGGAGCCACTTGATTACGCAAGGCAACAGGTAGCATAATACGCCCCTTAGCGTCTGCCTTACAGTTAAATGTCCCAAAAAAATAAATGTCCAAAATGGTCGGTTTTATTTATATAACTCAAATATATAAATATTATTACCACATTTTACCACTAAAATCCACTTTGTTAATAAATTACCCCACTTTTGAACACCTTTTAACACCTAAGTCTTCTTTTGAAGTTAATTCTACCACTTGACCTATAATTCTATAAAAATTGAAATCCCAACGATTTAAGGGACCACCTAATTAAAAAGAGTTGTTTGCTATTCTCGGTAATTACCTATATTTGGGCAATTATGATTAGCAGTGTGCATGGAAAACGATTTAATTAACGACGGTACGTTTAAATACATTGAAGTAGGTGAAGGCAAACCCATTATCATCCTTCATGGTCTTATGGGTGGTCTTAGTAATTTTCAGGGCGTATCCTCCCATTTTCCACCAAAAGGCTATAAGGTGTTAATTCCCGAATTACCGCTATATGCTATGCCGATGCTTAAAACCACGGTGAAGAATTTTGCCAAATACCTCAAAAAATTTATTGACCATAAAAAATTGGACGATGTTATTCTTTTAGGCAACTCTTTAGGCGGCCATATAGGGCTTCTATATGTTAAAATGTATCCAGAAAAAGTAAAGGCCTTGGTCATTACCGGTAGTTCTGGACTTTACGAAAGTGCCATGGGCGATGGTTACCCTAAGCGTGGTGATTATGAGTTTATTAAGAAGAAAGCACAAGATGTTTTTTACGACCCAGAAATTGCTACTAAAGAAATTGTAGATGAAGTTTTCGCTACAGTTAATGATAGAGTGAAATTAGTGAAGACCTTAGCGATTGCTAAAAGTGCTATACGTCATAATATGGCGCAAGACTTGCCAAAAATGAAAACGCCTACCTGTATTATATGGGGAAAGAACGATAGTGTAACTCCGCCAGATGTAGCAGAACTGTTTGATGAACTGCTACCGAATTCAGATTTATTTTGGATTGATAAATGTGGACACGCACCTATGATGGAGCACCCAAACGAATTCAACGCCATTCTTGATGCTTGGTTAGAGAAAAATAAGTATTAAAATTTTCTACGAATGAAAATAAAGTCGGCCGACTTTGTAATTAGCAACTCTGATGTTGCTCGATGCCCTAATGAGTCTATACCTGAGTATGCCTTTATTGGTCGCTCTAATGTGGGCAAGTCTTCATTAATTAATATGTTGACCGAGCGTAAAGGCTTGGCAAAAACATCGGGTAGACCTGGTAAAACCCAATTGATTAATCATTTTAAAATCAATGAAAATTGGTTTTTGGTCGATTTACCTGGGTATGGGTATGCACGTGTGTCTAAACGCGATAAAAAAACATTTCAGAAATACATTACCAATTACTTTCTACAACGCGAGCAACTGGTTTGTTCTTTTGTACTGGTAGATATACGCCACGAGCCACAACCTATAGATATGGAGTTTATGCAGTGGATGGGTGAAAACGGAATACCCTTTGCCATTATATTCACCAAGGCTGATAAGCTTAAACCCAAGGCTATCGAACGCGATGTTAAAACGTATTTAGATACGCTTACCGCCGATATGTGGGAAGAAGCACCGCAACATTTCGTCACTAGCGCCAGCCACCGTAGCGGCCGCGACGAGCTATTAAACTTTATTGACGACATCAACGCAAAATTTTTCGAAGCAACGAAGAAGTAATTGTTTTTTAAGTATTAAGTTGGTAGCATCAGTAGGCAGATTTTCTCTTTCTTATTTTCGGTAAATTATTTCAGACGATGGACTTGGTCATGAAAAGATTCTCGTAAAGGCGTACCAACAAACAGCCTACTGCCAACTGTTACTGAAAACTGTTACTGAAAACTGAAAACTGCCAACTGAAAACTCAACCTCAGTAACCAACTCCTCTACTGTCTCAATGCCACTCAAGTTCTCTGTCGTTACCAGCTATTCTAAATCATGCGGGGTTTCTACCAATATAATAAGTAAAGGCATGCCCTAATTATAGATAGATTGCAAATTGTAGGTTTATTGATTAATAGTATCTTAGAGGGTACGTTTTACCTGGTAAATAACAGAAATAAACATACCATGGTACGTATATCTTTACATTACAACACATATGACTTTTAGACAAGCCTTTGTAATAATTTCAATCTTTCTGCTTTTTTCGAGCTGCGAAAAAACGCAGACGAATTTGGAATTTGAACAATCGGTTGCATATGAAATATTCCCGGCTTTGATGGACGAACTCCATTACGATACAAGGCTCGGACCGCCACCACCTCCGGCACCAATCTACGATGCCAATGAAAACTTGATTGGATATGATACGATCATGGCGGAAAGGACAATGACCGAATGGCAAATGCAACTTGCGGGATTTAAGGCTGATTCCGTGAAATTGGTAATAGCCGTTGATGATAGTACTAGATTGTTGAAAAAAGAGGAACGGGAAGAACTACTAAAGTACTTTTCAGACAAAAATTTGATTTTAGACACTTCGAATCAAACAAAAAATTATAAAATTAAACTTAACCGCCTCAAGGCAGACCCAAAACTAAAATTCAAATATCGGTCTGAATTTCCAGCGGGTAGTGAAATCTGGAGCGAAGAATATGATTTCAATTTATCAGGAACAACCGGTTTTTCAAGAATTCAATTCGATACGACCAAATCATATGGAATCCTGCACAGCGGATTTGGCTGCGGAAAATTATGCGGGACAGGATTTCGGATTTTCATTAAAAAAGAAAACGGCAAGTGGATTATAGAGAAAATGATATTAATTGAGATTGCGTAGAAAAATACGTGCTGTAACAATGCCTATAGCAAATAGGGCATAAAGTGCTAAATTTAAAGGCTTGGGTTTATTTACTAAGTCCGCCAAATCTTTTGGATTTGGCTTTTAAAATGAAAAAAATAAAAACAAAATAAAAAGCTTTGGATACGAGCGCAGACGAAAACGGAAAGTTTCCTTGCCTGCCCTACTTTACATAGCCTAAACGTTGGCAAACATTAAAGGAACCAAAACCATTCAATTATGAAAAAATTATTATTTGCGCTAGTTATCATCTCAATATTAACAGGATGCAAAACTGAAAAAGAAGGAAATATAATGGTAATTGATCAATTACCACTGAATGCCTTTTTTCAACAAAGTGATCTTCCTGCTGCCATTATGGGTTATAGTACCAGAGAAGGGAAAATGGGCTGGTATGCGTTTGGACCATCAGTTTGGGGTGGAAAAGACACGATAAATGAAAACAATATTTTCAGAATTTATTCAATGACAAAGGCTATTGCATCTGTTGCGGTATTGCAACTTGTTGAACAGAGTTTAATTGGTCTAGATGACCCTTTAGACGAATTAATGCCAGAAATGACAACTATTCCTATTCTAACTGAAGAAGGAGAACTTGTTGAAGCCAAGAATTCGATCACTTTGAGAAATTTATTGACACATACAGCAGGATTTGGATACGAATTTATGGATCCTCGGCTTCAGGCATTCGATAAATCTGGATGGAAATATGATGATCTCCCAAGGTTATTTGAGGTAGGTGCACGATGGCAATATGGAACTAATTTAGATTGGGTTGGTAAAATAATTGAAAAAATAAGTGGTCAAGATCTTGAAACTTACTTGAGAACAAATGTTACAGGACCATTAAAAATGAATAGTACCTGGTTTAATGTGCCTGAAAATCTGCAAGATAATATTGTTTCTTGGGGGACTCGTGATTCAACGGGATTTCAAGAGCACCCTCGTCTTCCGGCTGGACCAGTTATTGAATACAGCGCAGGAGGAGGTTTGTTTGGGTCACCAAAGGATTACCTCACATTTCTTAAATGCATGCTAAATAATGGGAAATATGATGGTGGTCAAATATTAAATTCCGAAACGATTGAGTTGATGTTTAACAATCAACTACCTAATGGGCTCACTCTTAACGCGGGAGGTAAATCAATGGAATCAGATACACATGGATTGGCATGGGCAATTGAGGATAGTGAGGATGAACTTCTAAGAAGCAAAGGTTCGGCATATTGGTCAGGACTAGCTAATTCTTATTATTCATTAGATAAAGAAAAAGATGTTGCTATAGTTTATTTTACCAATTTTTTCCCATATGCGGATAAAGAAACAGTTGATTTTTATCGTCTTTTTGAAAAAGAAGTCTATACTAGCCTTAAAACTAAATAACGATTTGCCAACAATGGCTATAAGTAATTGCTTGTTCTCGCCTACTTCTGAAAATCCTCGCGGATTTTAAGTTTTGTGCGTACTTGCAGAGTTAAGTGCTAACTCACGCAACTACTCATAGCCGAAACGTTGTGCTTCATTATAACCAACCATTAACTAATGATAAAATTCTTTAGGAAAATTAGACAAAAATTACTTTCAGAAGGACAGACTGGAAAGTATTTGAAATATGCTATTGGGGAAATAGTACTTGTGGTTATCGGGATTTTAATTGCGCTTCAAATAAACAATCAAAACATACAAAAACAGGATGATAAGATTGAACAAACATATCTTCGTTCGCTACAAAACGAATTCAAAAATAATTTACAAATATTAGATAAAACCATTTCACTCAATAATGAAATAATTAATGGGATTGATAAATTATCAAGCTTTTTTGACAAAAAGGTATTTGATACTCTTTCTCAACAAACGATTAGTCGTTATATAGTACAAGCAACTGCTGAAGAAATTTATTTTAATCCAAGCACTGGAGTAGTAACTGAAATTATTAGTTCAGGGAATTTAAAGCTAGTTAACAATCAAGAATTGAAACATAAGCTCGCCGCTTTTGTAAACAAGTTAGAGTTTATTAGGCATCAAGAAGAAGAAGTACTGAGGCATAGACACATCGTAGAAGAGATGCATGTTCAGTATGGAAATGTAGGAAGGATGTTTTCAGATATCGGAGCAAATTTCGAATGGGAATCTAGATTTGCAAACACCACCAGTTTTGATTTATTCAAATCCAAACAGTTTGAAAATAGATTGTTTCTTTTTAGCGGGACTTCAATAGCCACAAATACTGCATTTTATCAGCCAATGAAAGATGAAATTAACGCTATTTTAAAAATAATTGAAAAAGAGCTTACAGATTAAATAACGAAAGCACAACAAAACCTAAACGTAATGCGGACTTTAGGGCAAAACTAAAAGGTCTGTGTATATTTATAAAGTCGCCAAATCTTTTGGATTTGGCAATTAAAAAAGAAAAATAATTACAAAACAAAAAGCTCTGGCTCGCAGACCAGACGGAAACGAAAATTTTCCTTGCCTGCCCTACTTGCAATAGCCTAGACGTTGTGCTTCATTAAGACCAACCACTAAACAATGATAAAATTCTTTAGAAAAATTAGACAAAAAATGTTGACTGAAAATAAGTTCAGTAAATATCTACTTTATGCAATTGGAGAAATTGTTTTGGTTGTAATCGGAATATTAATTGCTCTATATTTAAATAACCAGCAAGAAACATACACCTTTCAAAAGCAACAGGAAAATTATTTAAAGTTGGTAAAAAAGGAGATGGCTAGCAACCTTAAATCGCTCTTCGTTGAAAATAATCAACTATCAGAAAAAATGGAGAATGCCTATAAAGTTCTCAACATTATGAATAATGATAGTTTGTTAAATAATTTGACTGAACCAGATTTATCACAATTACTCAATCAGTTTTTTCTTTCTGACATTGTAATAAACTATGAGAATGGTGCCTTAAACCAAATCATTTATTCTGGGGGGATAAATAAGATAAAGAATGACAGTATAAGCGGATTAATAGCTTCGTGGGAAGGAAAAATAAATCGTGTGCGGTTACAGGAAAATCAGGTTGCCCAAGCTACTGAAAGTCTTAAAAATTATCTTTATGAAAATGGTGATTTTAGAAGATTATCAGAAGATTTGGGTTATTCAAAAATACTGGGAATCGACATTTCTGTAAATTCTAAAGGAAATAAAAACTTGTTACGGTCTAAGGAATTTGAGAACTATATTTTTCAATTTATAGGTTTTGGGTATGCACTACAAAGAAGCGAATACCCCTATTTTGAAAAAGAAATGCAAACAATAATGACATTAATTGACAAAGAATTAAATAGTGATGTATAAAAAAACGGTGAAGATTATTGACTGTAGTTAAAATGAAAAAAATAACGAAAGCACAACAATGGCTATAAGTAATTGCTTGATCTCGCCTACATTGCCTCAATAAAATTCTTTGAATTAGTTTGTTGAAAATTACTGTTTAAAATAGCTGGTTTTATATTCTAATCCTATTTTCTTTTCCATAAGTAATACTTCAGGCTTATCTTTTCTTAAAGCAACCTGCCAATTATTAAATACTTCCCAAACATCATTAACAAAAATTGGCTTACCATACTGATTAGTCAAGGCTTTTCTAATTCTGTCTTCTTCTTCTTTTCCAGTTAATAGCCAAACTACATTTAAAATATTATTCCCAAATCGAGCTTCGATTTTTCTTGGAAACCCTAAATAATCAACGCCAAAACAGTTGATTTGAGTTTGGGCATTTGGATCAGTTCCATCTAATTTTTCAGTGTTTGTAAAATTACTATTAGCTTCTAATACTGGCTTCAATTCATCAAGGGATGCACCCATTTTAATAAATATTGGTATTTGACTGGAGGATTTAGACTTTGTTTCATTCTTATAACCTAGATGTAAATATGGATTTTCCCAAGCGAACAAACCAGTATGCATTCCCTCTTGAGTTAGTATCCAAGCAGCATCCTCCTTTTGCTTTAAAAATAATTTTAAAGCAACGTAGACATCATAATCGAGATACGTTCTTGTGGTATCTGTAAGCGTTTTAGTTAAGGTCTTGCGTGCATTTCCTCTTGCTTCTATATATTTAAGCTTGTCATCAGCAAAAGTGAATACAACGCTATTAATTATTCCATTATCTGTTTTAACTTGTGAGCAAACTAAATGTTCTTCTTTGCTAATCGCTAATGGAAAATTCGTCTCATCTATGGAAATGATAGTTGAACTTTCGGATATTTCGCTTAATTTTTGAGTTACAACTTGCAATGACTGATTCAATCGAATGTCATTAAATACTGATTCAACCTGTGCAGAAAGCATCAGTGGAAAGATTAAACTTAGAAAAGCCAAAAAAAAATTGTTGATTTTCATTATATTATAATTGTTATAGTTTCAATAAAGACACCTATTTGCACTAATTGTTACAATAAATAACGAAAGGCTAACAAGGTGTATAATTAATTACTTGGGTCTAGCTTACTCGGAAAATCCTACGGATTTCCCTCTGGTTCGGTCCATTTTTAGTAAGTTAGTTGCTGAACCACGCAACTATCCTTACACCAAACGTTGGGCATAATAACAACTAACTTCTGAAATGAGACTTTTTAAAAATCTAAGAAAACAATTAATTGGAGGAGAGAAATCACGTAAATATATGGCATATGCTATTGGAGAAATTCTTCTTCTTGTGATAGGAATTCTTATTGCATTACAAATTAATAATTGGAATGAAAACAGACAAAATCGAAATAAGGAAGTAATTCTATTAAGCCAACTCAGGCAAGAATTCTCTGCTAATTTAGATCAATTAAATGACAAGATTGATCAACGTAAAAATATTGTTAAATCCGCGAAAACACTTCTTGTAAATTTTGACCAAGGTGATATAAATAATTCCGACTCAATAGTGTATCATTTGCAAAGAACTATTTTTATTCCAACGTTTAATACAAATTCTTCTGACTTTTTTTCTGCGCGAGATATAAGTCTTATTAAAAATGATTCATTACGAGTACTTTTAGCGGCTTGGCCAAGTCAAGTTGATCAACTTGTAGAAGAAGAGTTACAATGGGTAACTTATAGAGATAAACAATATTTACCCTTTTTAACTTCGCATTTTCAAGCACGTAATTTATATAATGGTGTTCAGTTAGATCTCGAAATGATGCGAACAGTATTAATGGATAAATCGGAAAAATTTAATGATCGGATTGGAAACTCTCGAGAAAAAATTGATCTAAGTGATCTCATGACAAGTCAAGATTTTGAAGATCACTTGGGATTTGCAATAATGGTTCATAATCTAAGTAATATTCAATCTTATACCTTAGCTAGCCATATCGAAAAAATCCTAGAACAGATTAAAAATTAATACCATATTTCTTACAACGCCCAACAAAGGCTATAATTCATTGTGGTAGATTTTCATACGGAAAATCACCCTTCCTTTTAAACTAATTGATTATTCAAAATATCTTATCTTCAAACTTAGAATCAAACATACGAGCTCAACCGTTAGCCTTCATTATGACCAACCACTATACCATATGATAAAATTCTTTAGAATAATCAGACAAAATTCACTTATGGAAAACAAAACTGGCAAATACTTTAAATATGCCATAGGTGAAATTGTATTGGTCGTAATTGGAATTCTAATTGCATTGAGTATTAATAATTGGAATGAAAATCAAAAAAATGCACAATGGGAACAAAGATTTTTAAAGGACTTAAGAAATGAATTACAAAGTGATTTAAGTCAACTAAACAATTCATATGAAATACAGGCAAAGAAGGGTGAGACTTTAAAAAATCTAATGCAATTAATTCAAAAAGGGAATTCTGATAAAAAATCAGAAATCGATTCTGTTTTTGTAAGTACACAATTTGTAAACCCAACATTTTTCCCAACTACTGGTGTTTATGACTCTGGCATAGCATCAGGTAAAATTGAAAACATAAAGAACGATAGTTTAAAATATATGATTACAAACCTTTACAATCATTATTACAAGCGGTTAGTTTATAATGGTGAAATATTGGATGGTGTTGTTGGTAAAGTGGATTGGGAAAAAAGCAAATTTTATAACCCTAATAAAAAACAAATTAAATCTTGGGAGTCTGTTTTGGATAGTGAATTTTATAATCAAATGGACTTCTTAATGCATCAAAACATAGTCTATACAAAAATATCAAAAGAAAATATAGATCAGATAAAGAATGTCATTAATATTGTTGATAAGGAAATAAATAACAATGACTGAATTTTATAGATAAACAATTTAATGAGAATCAAACTTAAGACGTGTATAATTCATTGCTTGGTCATTGCCGACTTACGAACATTCCTGTTGAATATTCTATCTGTGATTTATTTGCTAAATTAATTGCTTAACCAAGCTGCTAACCAGACACAAACCGTCATGCACAATTTAAAACACAATTAATGAAAAACTTATATTCCTGTTTATCTTGTATTTGTTTAGCAATAACCCTTATCTCCTGCAATTCAAAACAATCACCCGATAAAAATACTGTTAGTTTTTCTCACTCATATTCGTCTTCATACAAAGCACCCGTTTTTACTCCTGATGAGCGAATGGAAAAGATTAAAAAGATTGCTCCTGAATTACAGAAATTAATAGAGGAGCATGCTAAGACCAAAAATATACCTGGCATTGCTTACGGTATTACTGTCGATAACGAGTTAGTGGTTTCTGGTGCCACGGGATATATAAGTCTTGAGAAGAAAATACCTGCTACACCTTTATCAGCGTTTCGCATAGCATCTATGACCAAAAGTTTTACGGCTTTGGCGATTTTGAAACTTAGGGATGAAGGAAAACTGAACTTGAGCGATCCAGTTAGTAAGTATATTCCTGAAATGGCTACTCTGGAATACCTTACTGAAGATTCACCGATTATTAATATTAAAAACCTCTTAACAATGACTGCTGGATTTCCAGAAGACAATCCATGGGGTGATCGTCAATTAGATGAATCTGACCAAATGTTAATTGATCTTATTAGAGAAGGAGTATCCTTTTCCAATCCTTCTTCTTTTGATTTTGAGTACAGTAACACCGGTTATGCCCTATTGGGAGCTATTGTTTCAAGAGTTTCAGGTGTTCCATATCAAAATTATATTACGACCAATATATTGGAGCCTTTAGACATGAAACAGACGTATTGGGAATACGGTAATGTGCCTAAGGAGCAATTGGTAATGGGATACCGTTGGGAAGAAGAGCAATGGAAGTCAGAACCAATGCTTCATGACGGCGCTTATGGTGCAATGGGAGGATTGATCACTTCTATTGAAGATTTTAGCAAATATGTTAGTTTTCACCTTTCCGCATGGCCTGCAAGAAATGATGAGGATACTGGACCGGTTAAAAGGAGTTCGCTTCGCGAAATGCAAACACCACAGTTCGCAAATTTGAATGTGAAAGCTACTGACTTTAGCAATGAACCTTGCCCATTAATTTCTGGATATGGCTTTGGACTAGGTATTACCACTTATTGTAATGATTTAAAACAGGTAAGTCATGGGGGCGCACTTCCCGGATTTGGAAGCTACTATTGTTTTTTTCCTGAATATGGAGTTGGCATTATGGCTTTCTGCAATCTTACTTATACTGAAGCATATCCTAGGAAAAAGATTGGAGAATTGCTTTTTGAAACAATTGGCCTTCAACCCAGACAACTACCGGTTTCAGATATTTTAATAAAAAGGCAAAAGCAGATCACGGAATTGATTCAAAATTGGAACCCTGAATTAGAAGCTAATATTTTGGCTGAAAATTTTTATATGGATCAATCACGGGAAATTCGTGTTTCTGAAATACAAGAAGTGTTGAATAAAGCCGGAGCTATTCAAACTACCAATGAGGTGAAACCAAATAATCAACTCAGAGGCAGTTTTAGCATTGAAGCGGAGAATGGTGTAATTAACATCTTCTTTACGCTAACACCAGAGAAACAACCAAAAATTCAACAATTAGACATCTCGTTTGAACCATCTGAAAAAAAAATAATATAACCAGATTAATAAATGTGCATAACATATAATAAACGGCATTAAAACGACCGTTTAATATGGGTTATGCTTAATAGAGAATTAAAACCTGAGAGATGCCAATAGAGTCAAATTCTACTTTTCCAGCAAAACTAATTTCCACCGAAATGGAATGGGATGATATCGTTCTTGATGAAGGAGTTCTAGATCAGGTGATGGAGATTAAGAATTGGCTCGATTATGGATCTAAAATAATGAATGAATGGGGTTTGAAAAAAATGATTAAACCAGGCTATCGTGCTTTATTTTATGGGCCTCTGGGAACAGGGAAAACATTAACGGCAATGTTACTTGGAAAAACGTCGAACAGAGATGTCTATAAAGTTGATCTTTCAATAATCGTATCAAAATATATTGGTGAAACCGAGAAAAACCTGGCGAGGATATTTGATATGGCTCAAGATAAGGAATGGATACTCTTCTTTGATGAAGCGGATGCCCTATTTAGTAAGCGAACTGCAACAGATTCTTCGAATGACCGACTTGCCAATCAGCAAACAGCTTATTTATTGCAACGCATTGAAGATTTTACGGGTGTTGTAATATTGGCGTCCAATTTAAATATTAATATAGATGAAGCTTTTAGCAGAAGATTCCAAACCATGATCCATTTCCCCATTCCACAACCCGAAGAACGTTTACAGTTATGGAAAAATGTGTTTTCAGCTAACTGTACATTAGATCCGGGTATTGATGTCCATCAAATTGCTGAAGATTATGAATTGACAGGAGGATCCATTATAAATATTGCGCGCTATTGCGCATTATCGGTCGTAAAACGAAACGATACAGTGGTGACCAAACAAGAATTAATGACAGGTATAAGACGTGAATATAAAACGAAAGCATAACAAAGCCTAAACTGTACTAAAACGCAGTTTAGACTACCGTTACCTACAATTATGAAAAAAATACGAACACAAATAATATTACTTGCTTTTTTGACAATCTCGTTTAAAGGCTTTTCTCAAGAAGTGTCATTTTTTAATGCTGATGGATTTTTTTCAATTGGAACGCAATCAAACCGAACTGCTTCAATAACATTATCAGACATTGACCAAGATGGAGATTTAGATGCACTTGTAGCTAATGGAAGGCATTGGGCAGAACAAAATTATGTTTACTACAATGACGGAAATGGAGGCTTCAAATTAGCCCAACCTATTGGAAAATTCCTTGACGCTTCCTATTCTGTGAAAAGTGCAGATTTAAACAATGATGGTTTTATGGATATTGTAGTAGCCAATGACAACGTTGAGAATAAAATATATTTTGGTTCAGCCAATCAAAATTTTGATAAAGAATTTTCTTTTGGCTTAATATCACCTTCACGAAATCTTGAAATTGCTGATATTGACAATGATGGAGATTTTGACCTAATACTCTCAAATAGAAAATTCGAAAACGAAATTTGCCTAAATGATGGAAAGGGCAACTTTAAAAATATCATCACTTATGGTAACCAATCTGACCAAACAATTCAAACTAAAATAGTAGATATAAACAAAGACGGATTTTTGGACTTAATTACAGCAGAGCGACAGAGTAAAAATAAAGTTTTTATAAATGACGGAAAACAGAATTTTTCAAAAGTAATAGAATTTGGCAATGAAGAAGATGAATCTCGTTCCATTGACCTTGCAGATTTTGACAATGATGGATTTTTAGATGTAGTAGTAGGAAATTTAGATTCAAAAAACAGTATTTATTTTGGCGACAAAAATTTGAATTTTAATCGAGTTTATGATTTCAAAACAGAGCGTTCAACGCTATCAATTAAAGTTGCAGATTTGAATAAGGATGGATATTTAGACATTATTGAGGGAAATTCGGAGGAACGAAATTATGTTTATTTAGGTCTAGAAAATGGTGAATTTATAGAAATTGGATTGCGAGAGGACTTAAAAGACGATACTTATAACATAGAAATAGGAGATTTAAATAACGATGGATTTCCAGATATTGTGGAATCGAATTCTGGAACTTGGAATTTATATTACAGAACTCGAAAGAATTAACTGTGGGCAACAAAGTATAAAAATAATAGCGGTTTAATCGCCAAAACGAAAGTAAGTAAATATAAAAAAAGTCTGTGTTTAACCGAAAAGTTAGTGTGTATCAATTCGCTACTATTCTTATACTAGACTTTGTGCTTCATTATGACTAACCAATAGATTCCCGCTTTCTCGGGAAATCACTTCGTACCTCGTACCTCGTACCTTTTACCTTGTACTTAAAACAAACTGCCTACTGAATACTGAATACTGAAACATAACAACGAACAATTAAAATGCTGGGCATGTTCATTCGCTCTTTAGGATAAAGTTATACCTTCATTGAAAATTTAGACATCATCTACATTTCGAAAGATCATGATGAAAAGAATTTCAATATTATTTCTTCAGGCAGTCATCGTGCTTATCGGTATTGTAGCACTTACTTTTTTGATTTGGACTCCATTGACCGAAGGTCGAGCCACAAATTTAGATGCGTTCAGTATTTACTCTGACCCGTTCATTTTGTATGTATACGTTGCATCGATCGCTTTTTTTATTATCCTCTACAAAGTGTTCAAGTTGCTCAGTTACATCGGGCAGCATAGGGTATTCTCATCAAGCTCTATTAAAATATTAAAGAGTATAAAATATTGTGCAATCGTACTCAGCATTTTAATTGCAATGGCAGGGGTATATATCAGATTATTCCACAATCTAGATGACGATCCTGCGGGTTTTCTTGCTATTTGTGCTTTAAGTGTCTTTGTTTCTATTGTAATCGCAACCACTGCGAATGTATTTGAAATGATCGTACAGAATGTCATAGCTATAAAATCTGAAAATAAACCTTCTAACTGAAGACCGAACCCTGAACCGCAGCCACCAACTCGGCTACCGTTTCAAAGCCATTTAATTTCTCTGTCGTTACCAAGACCTCTAAATCATGCGCTGTTTCTACTAATATAATAGGAAAGGTAAAGGCATGACCAAATTTGCTTTTATAGCTTTTTTGAAATTCGTCTTTATGTAAGAATTCTAGCTCGTAGCCTTTGGCTAATAGGCTTTCTCTAAACGCTTTCCATTGCTTGTTCTCGGTAAAGCTACCGAAGGTTAACGAGCAGAGCGCGCAGTCGTACGTTGCGGGGCTTATTATTTTATGGGCGAAATCGAATAGTTTACTACCGGTGTCGCTATTGGCATTATAAATAAAGAGGATTTTCTTTGACATGACCTTTTTGTCGTAAAAATAAAACAAACCATACATGATTTTAGACTGATTATGGTTTTCCGTAATGTCGTTTGAAATGCAATTTGTAGGTTTATTCTTTAGTGGTATCTTGGAGGGTACGTTTTATGTGTTAATATTAGAAATATACTTACCAATAAGTATATGCAAACGTTTAGTACAATTAGGGAAAAATGAGTAAATGGCATTGTAATAATTGTAAAGGAAAAAGAAATCATAAAGAGTTGTTTGAAAAAAAACTTAGAGGTGATGATGAAGGCTATGTATGGATTGAAAAATATATAGTAATTGAATGCCTTGGATGTGAGAATATTTCATTCTTAAAAATTTTTGGAGATATTACTATGTATGAAATCAATCATGACGGACATCAAGAATTTTATTTTGATGAAACTATTTTTCCTTACTACTTAGACCGAGGTGATGAAATGAAATATTCACATCACCTGCCAGACTCTATAAAAATCATTTACAAAGAAACTATATCTGCATTCAAGGCAGATTCTTACATATTAACTGCTGGTGGGCTAAGAGCTATTATTGAAGCAACTTGCAATCATCTAAAAATCAAAAAAGACAACCTAGAAAAAAGAATTGATACACTTTACAAAAAAGGACATTTAACCCTAAGTGAATCAAAAAGGGTGCATTCTATTAGATTTTTAGGCAATGATGCTTTACACGAGATTGCGATGCCTAAAAAAGAGCATCTATATCTCTTACTTGAAATAATCAATCATCTTTTAGCTAACCTTTTTATTAACGATAAGATCATTAAAGGAAAAGTTGACACTATAATAGACACATATGAAGATTTTATTGTTCTAATTAAAAATCTAATTTCTAAAGAATTAGTAAGTAAGGAATTAAAATTGGATGACCTTTTAGGAAAATCCAAGAGACTAATTGATAAATCAAAAATTGCCGAATTTGAGAAAATCTTAGAGAAAGATGCCGTTGAGAATAAATATGATTTTATAAATCTCACAAAAGACAAAAATTATAAAATATTAAAAGTGCCCGAACTAAGTTTTAATTGGTAAATAACTGTGTCCATCCAAATATTTAAAACATGAATTTTAATTGTTAAACCGAAAGGTTCTTTCTTATTCACAAAATAATATAAAATGAACCTACTAGTTCTTGGGTTATTTATCAAATACAAACCCGTCCCCAAAAATTAAAAACTTATTTATCTGAATAAATGGAAAAAAACCTACCAAAAATTGAAAAGCTCATTTACACGAATGGAAGTAATTTCATAAAACAGTTTTATAATGACTCTCCAATTGAAAATTTTAAATTTGTTCAAAGCACCCCATTTATAATTTCTTCAAAAAAGGAATTTTACTTCATCACTAGTAAGCCTGAAGACATAATACCCGAAAATTGTAATTATGCTATTTTAACCACAAAAAAACCTTCAAAGAAAGATTTTGAAGCTAGTTCTATTAAATTCAAAAGATGGTTAAAACACCCTTTATTTCAAGATTTGACTCCTCAAGATGTAGTAAACTCATGGCAGGGTAAATTTAAATTTATAAAGGAAGATTTTGATAATGACATTAAAGGATTACGACCACCTCAAATGGGGGCTTTATATTCGATATTAGCTCATGTGCAAAACCCCGAAGACAAAGGGATTGTTGTGATGCCTACGGGAACAGGGAAGACAGAAACAATGCTATCAACCCTAATAGCAAATGAGTGTAAGAAGCTCTTAGTAGCCGTTCCATCTGATTCATTGCGTACCCAACTATCAAACAAGTTTATTAATCTTGGGTTGTTAAGAGAATTCGGAATGGTTGATGAAACTTGTCACAATCCAATAGTAGGTGTAATCCATGAAAAGTTTGAAAGTGAAGAAGATCTTTTGGAGTTTGTTTCTAAAACGAATGTAGTAGTTAGCACTATGAGTATTCTTGGTGGTAGTAATTATCAACATCAAATGGCTTTCTCTAAATTTTTTAGTCATTTATTTGTTGATGAGGCACATCATTCCGAAGCAAGTACTTGGAAAAAATTCATACAAAGATTTGATAAGGAGAAGGTGTTTCTTTTTACGGCAACTCCTTTTAGAAACGATGGTCAGAATTTAGATGGAAAATTCATTTTTAACTTCTCTCTTAAAGAAGCGCAAAAGCAAGGGTACTATAAAAAAATAAACTTCTTGCCTATAAGAGAGTATGATAAGGAAGAGGCAGATAAAAAGATAGCAATTAAGGCAGTAGCTAAATTAAGAGAAGATATTGCTGATGGCTATCCACACATAATCATGGCAAGGTGCTATTCTAAGAATAGAGCTATTGAAGTCTTTGAGCACTATAAAGAATATGGAGACTTAAACCCTGTACTCGTTTACACAGGAGTAGCAGGTTTAAAGGACAAGATTAAAGCAATAAAGGAAAAGAAGCATAGTATTATTGTTTGTGTAAATATGTTGGGAGAGGGGTTTGACCTTCCAGAGTTAAAGATTGCAGCAATACATGATGAAAGGCAAAGTTTGCCAATTACACTTCAATTTGTCGGTAGATTTACTAGGACTTCTTATAATAGTCTTGGAAATGCAAGTTTCATAACAAACGCTGCATACCCTCCAATTAAAGAGGAGCTAAATCTTCTTTATGCTAAAAATGCAGATTGGAACCTTTTGCTTCCAAGCATGAGCGAAGGGGCTACCGATAAGGAAATTAACTTTAAAGAATTTTTAGATGGCTTTAATGACTTAGAAAATTCAAAGATTCCTTTTCAAAATATTAATCCTGCTATGAGTTCAGTAGCTTATCAAAATAAGGGGGAAGATTGGAACCCCAATAATTGGAGAGAAGGTATTAACAACATAGGAACGTATGAACATCAATTTAGTAAGCACAATAGAGAGAAAGGTACATTAGTAATCATTTTAGGTAAAATAGAAAAAGTTGAATGGGGAGATTTTGATGTGGTTCAAAACATGGATTGGAATATGATTGTAATTCATTGGGATCTAAGGCCAAAAAAGAATTTGGTATTTGTCCACACTTCATTAAAAAACTTATCATCTACTAAGCTCGTTAAAGCAATATTTGGAGATGAGGTCAACCAAATTAAAGGCATGGATATGTTTAAGATTTTCCATGAGGTTAAGAGACTAACCCTATATAATGTTGGAGCTAGAAAAGGTACGGGGCGTGATATAAGTTTTCAATCCTTTTTTGGAAGAGGTGTACAAGATGGTTTAAAGCTATTAGAGCAAGGAACTCTAATTAAGAACAATGTATTTGGTGTTGGTTTTAAAGAAGGAGAGAAGGTTTCTTTAGGCTGCTCTGTGAAGGGTAAAGTATGGTCGTATTTAAGAGGCAATTTAAATGAGTTAACTCAATGGTGTAGGGATATTGGGGATGTACTTGTTGACCCTACTATTAATCCAAATACGGTATTAGAAAATACTCTTGTTCCAGTAACAATTACTAAAAAACCAAATGTTGTTCCAATTGCAATTGAATGGCACCATGAGATGTTTAAATATTCGGAGAATAGATATGTGCTAAGTGTAAATGGGAGTCATTATAACCTATCTAATTCAGAATTAAACATTGTTGATAGTCCAGGTGACGCCCCATTGCGTTTTTGTTTCAAGACTGAAGATGATAACATAGAGTTTGAATTAGTACTAGGTTTTAATATGGTTGATGGTGAAAAAGTGGCTTTTTACCAAATCAAAAAACTCTCTAGGGATAACCCTGTAATTTCTTATGGAAATAACAGTGAGAATCTAGAGGACTTCTTGCAAGTATTTACACCTACCTTTTGGTTTGTGAATGGCGGTCAATTATTTCAAAATAGCTACGTTGTTCCTAAAGAAAGGGTAGATGGTATTTCACTGGATAGTATAACCACAATGAATTGGGATGATGTTTCTATAAAAGACGAAGCACAAGGTATTGCTCCTTATAAAAAAGAATCAATTCAATATAATTTCATAGAAAAGATTAAAGAAGATTTCGAAATCATTTATGATGATGACGGTAAGGGCGAGATTGCTGATGTGATAGGAATCAATGACGGAGATAAGGTAATAGATATACATCTATATCATTTGAAGTATGCTAAAGATGGACGTACTGGAAACGATATTGGAAACTTCTATGAGGTATGTGGTCAAGCTCAAAAATCTCTTAATTGGAAATATCGTGATGGAAAAGAGTTCTTTAATCATCTTTTACGAAGGGTGACAAAAACTAAAAAAGGAGATACTTGTAGTAGAATTATCAAGGGTACTCAGGATGATTTAGAGCTATTATTGAATGCAGCTAAATGGACTAAGGAGATGAAGTTTCACATTTATATTGTTCAACCAAGTTTGGTGAAAGGGAAAGGATCAGATGATATTATGCTACTTCTTGGAAATACACATCATTATTTACATACCGTAGGCAATGTCGAACTTAAAGTTTATTCAAGCTAAAATAGACAGTTGCGAAAACTTGTTTAAAATCGAAGCAACCTAGAAGATTATATGTTTTAACCATTATGCTAGCTTATTAAATAAAAAACCCATGCTACACCTCATCGTTGGAAATACAGGCTCAGGTAAAACCACCTATGCAAAT
Organism: Maribacter arcticus; assembly: GCF_900167935.1. Classification (GTDB taxonomy): domain Bacteria; phylum Bacteroidota; class Bacteroidia; order Flavobacteriales; family Flavobacteriaceae; genus Maribacter; species Maribacter arcticus. The sequence goes on from NZ_FUYL01000009.1 coordinate 92,799, forward strand.
GCATTGAAAAAGAAAACCAAGGGGGTACTCTTTTCAATCGATACGTGGAACAAGACCCTATTTTTACCAGACAAAAGTCCAACCGACGGCTTAGATTGGTTTTTAGAGCGCATAGAACGGTCGGAGAACATTATCATGAACTTGGTGCAGCAGCTAGAGCAATCGAACACCGACAGCATTCTAGACTTAGGGCTTTCGAAATATGCCCACCGAGAAAAATTTCGGCAATTTGCCGCAGCCAATGGCTTCAAAATAAAACTTCATTTTTTAGATATTTCTAAAGAAACGCGTTGGCATCGCATACAACAACGAAACACCGAAAAAGGCGATACGTTCGAATTTGAGGTAACCCAAGAAAACTTTAACTTCATGCAAAATTGGTTCGAGCCACCGACCAAAGAAGAACTTGTTGGCGGTATCGTCATTACCGAGAAACCCTAATTTCATTTGAATATAAAACACCGATTTATTAGTCTTTTTCTACGACAGAAAAGCAAACAAGAATGCCATAGCATTCTAAGCAAATGGAGCACCTACTACACAGGGCTATCAATACCCAATAAAAAATCGTTTGTGGTGAGAACATTACTCTTTCTGCACACCACCGATTTTGACGCTAAAGAAGGTTTTGAACTCACCCTAGAAATGAAACTGGTGATCTGTAGTGCCTTTGTGCAAATTACTTTTGGCTTACGACAAGATGTGCTGAATATATTCAATGAAGTTTTTGTTACACCGACCTCCTACTCCTACGCTGGTAGAGCTATCTTTTACGACGGTGATGTAAACCCGTTTACCCAACGTGTAAATCTTTCGTGGCCTGCGGTAGAAAAAGGCTTTATCATAACCGATGATGGTTTAAATATTGCCATTCACGAATTCGGTCATTGCCTAATTATCGAAAACGCTAAACGCAATTATCTAGCACGCACGTTCAACGAAACTGACCTTAACACATGGAAGGCATTGGCCATTAAAAAAATACCAGCAGTTAAAGCCGGTGAGTATCAAATTTTTAGGGAATATGGTGGCACCAATTTAATGGAGCTATTTTCCATCACCATAGAAACCTTCTTTGAGCAACCACATGAGTTTTACTCCTACTCGCCTACATTTTATCGTATGACAGCGAAAGTATTGCAACAAGACCCACGTAATAGCAAAAACCCGAAGGAATTAAGAAATGGGTAACCGAAGCAACTCAAAAGCGTTTATACCCCTCAAATTTTTCGTAGAATTGAAAACGTTCTACGTGCTGAACATTGAATTTTAAAAAAGCGACCTATGAAGTATAAAATAGTACCTAACATTATTGCTGTACTCTTAGCTCTTATTATAGGGGTAGCCTTATTCAAGCAAATCGACTTTCTAAATATGACCGTTGAAAAACCCGTATTGGCCTTAGTATACCTCATCGGCTTTCTGGTTTCTATCGGGTTCATGATAAAAAAAACAAAAAACAAATGAAAACAATAGGTACCTACATAGCAATCGCACTTCTAGCGCTTTCTTCGTGCAAAGAAAATAGGCCTTCAAAAGTAGAACGTGCTGGTGAACCTAATGTCTACAATGTAGAAAATGACGACGCCAAAATGAACGAAGCTATTGAGAAAGCTAAAAGTTCGATTCAAGAATTTACAACTGCGCTTGAAAGCGATAATCCTGATTTCGATTTTTTTGCCCTAAAACAGAAATTTGAAACCAGTGATGGTGGTAGTGAACATATTTGGATACAAGACATTCAGTTGATTGACTCCGATTTTATAGGCATTGTCGGTAACGAACCGGTGTATACCAATGCGATAGAATTAGGAGATACGATTACTGTCGACCCCGCCAAAATTAGTGATTGGATGTATTATGAAAATAATTTGATTGTAGGCGGATATACCATTCGAGTACTACGCGATGGCTTAACAGAGGAAGAAAAAGCGCAATTCGACGCTGAAAACGGACTCCTTTTTAAATAAATGGATGTCACCTTCGAGAATTCTATTTTCGACACAAGCATTCAAAAACCCATCGTCAAAAAACGCTCAAACCCCAATTAAAATATCAAATCACCCCCCATTAACATATTCAAATAATTACTACATTTATCCCCGCATTCTGGGCGTTGCTTTGTTCGCTAACTTCTGATTTTTATAGGGAACATGGAAGCTTCGGGGCGCATGTACAAAACAAAAACTTCCTTTCCTAGACACACTGTCACACTACATTTTGATTAAACTTTTGAGCGAATGAATAAAAAATTAGCCCTGCACTGGCAGATACTTATCGGAATGGCCGCAGGCGTGCTTTTTGCACTGCTGTTCACAAATTTTAGCTGGGGACCACAATTGGTTCGGGATTGGATAAAGCCCTTCGGCACCATTTTCATCAACTGTTTAAAACTCATCGCCGTCCCGTTGATTTTGGCGTCACTTATCAAAGGTGTCTCGGACCTGAAAGATATTTCAAAACTTTCTGAAATGGGTACCCGAACGATTGTCACTTTTATCCTGACTACCGTACTGGCGGTTTCTATCGGTTTAGGGCTCGTCAATATCCTGAAACCTGGTAATGCCATTTCCGAAGAAACCCGAATGGAACTTTTAAGCAGCTACAAGGACGACGCCTCAAAACGAATCGACATGGCAATAGCACAAGAAGAAAGCGGTCCTTTGCAGGCATTGATTGACATCGTCCCCGATAATATTTTTTATGCTGCCAGTTACAACACCAGTATGTTGCAGGTCATTTTTTTCGCGATACTATTTGGGATTGCACTTATTTTAATCCCAAAAAAATCATCTAAACCAGTCAAAAAGTTTTTCGACGGATTTAATGATGTCATCCTTAAGATTATTGACCTGATTATGGCGACGGCACCTTATGGAGTCTTTGCATTGTTGGCGGCCTTGGTAGTAGAATCACCAAGTGTTGATCTCTTTTCGGCATTGGCCTTGTATGCAATAACAATTCTCATAGGACTACTATGCATGCTCGGTGTGTATGCAGCGATTGTTTGGGTCTTTACGCGAAAGTCGCCTAGCTTCTTCTTTAAAGGCATTGCGCCTGCACAACTGCTTGCTTTTTCAACCAGTTCTAGCGCTGCTACTTTACCAGTGACGATGGAACGGGTAGAGGAACATCTGCACGTCCCAAAAGAAGTCGCAAGTTTTGTATTGCCCATCGGTGCCACGATCAATATGGATGGTACCAGTTTGTATCAGGCTGTAGCAGCTGTCTTTATTGCCCAAGCCTTTGGAATGGAACTTTCATTGGCTACCCAACTCGGCATCATTGCCACTGCCACCCTTGCCTCCATAGGTTCAGCTGCGGTGCCAGGAGCAGGAATGGTCATGCTAGTAATTGTCCTGGCCCAAGCGGGAATACCTGAAGCTGGCCTCGCATTGATATTTGCCATAGACCGCCCACTCGATATGTGCCGTACGGTCATTAATGTCAGTGGAGATGCCGCAGTATCAATGATGGTAGCAAGCAAAATCAAAATCCCGAAAACTGAAGAAATACTGTAACTTAAATTTTATGCCATACTGGTGTGCTAAATGTTGTCTTGGTTGCAATGTTGATACACAATAAAAGTGTCGATTTTCTAAATTTCAAAAAAGACCACCTATGAAGTTTAAAATTGTACCCAACGTTATTGCTGTAATCTTAGCCGTTATTATTGGGGCAGCATTATTCAAACAAATCGACTTTCAAAATATGACCGTTGAAAAACCTTTATTGGCCTTAGTCTACCTCATCGGCTTTCTGATTTCCATCGGATTCATGATTAAGAAGACAACTACCAAATAAAAATAACCTGATTGTAGGCAGATATACCATTCGAGTACTACGCGATGACTTATCAGATGAAGAAAAAGCACAATTCGACGCCGAAAACTGACTCCTATTTAAATAACCCTTTAGTATTTACTAGCGTATTTTATTCCATCGTATCATTTAAAAATAGCTCAAAATAAACCCAGACCTAGTATATTTAAAACACTAGTATTTAGAAATTTACCGTAATTTGTAGCTAACATTCAAATCAAAATCATACCACTATGGAAACCGATAAAAAAGTATCTAAAGGTGTTTTGTACACTTCGTATATTCTACAAGGCATCGTTGTTCTACTCTTCTTAATGGGCGCAGCAAATAATGTTTTACAAACTGAAATGGCTGTAGAAGGTGCCGTTGAATTTGGCTATCCTGAACATACAGTGCTGTACATGGGTCTCATTTTATTAGTCTCCACTATTTTGTACGCTATACCTAAAACCACCTTTATTGGTGCACTTTTACTTACCGCTTGGCTTGGTGGTGCAGTCGCTACCCATCTAATTCATAATGACCCATTGACCAACATTTTCATCCCTGTAGTATTCGGAATCATCATGTGGGTCGCCATTTGGTTGAGAAGTGAAAAGTTGCGCGCATTGTGTTAATATAAAGGTGTGATTTAATAGTTTCGACCGAATGTATTTTAATACCATGAGAAGTATCATAGTTTGATGGAGTGGTTCTTCTTATCATTACCAAAATACTATTATGAACTCAACATCTTTTACCGAAAACCTAGATTTCAACGACACTAAAGTGGTCATTAAGGTACTTTTGGAAACTTCATTTTCAAAAGAGATTCGCATTTTAATGAAACAAGGTCAGGTAATGAAAGAGCACAAAGCGCCCTTTCCTATTATTGTTCATATTTTAGAGGGTGAAATCGCATTTGGCGTTGAAGGTAACGTACACGATTTAAAACAAGGAGCTATGCTCACCCTTGAAGGAAATGTACCGCATGATCTAACTGCAAAAGCAGATAGTATCGTACGATTAACGCTTTCAAAACAAGATACTGCCGACCGTGTAAAAGACGTTGTAGCACACTCATAAACGAATACTATGAACGATATCACCAATAGAGAAGATGTAGGCATATTGGTACATGCTTTTTACGGCAAAATAAGAGAAAACGAAATGCTAGGCCCTATTTTTAATGGCCACATTACTGATGAACAATGGCCGGCCCACCTGAGCAAACTCACTGATTTTTGGGAATCGAACCTTTTTGGTGTCCGCACGTTTAGAGGGAGTCCGTCTGCCAAACATGTTAACGTCGATAAAAACCTCAACCACACCATCTCGCAAGACCATTTTGCACAATGGTTACAGCTTTGGTTTGAAACGATTGACGAACTATACGAAGGTGAATTGGCCACTAATGCAAAAGATATGGCTCGCAGAATGTCTACGGGTCAGTATATTCATATTTGGCAAAATAGACCTGAGGAATATAGAAATGGGTAATTCTACATATATTGTAGGGTAACATAAAAAACCAGAACATTGATAACAGCTGCTAAATTGATTATTCTCTTGTTTGGAGGATTTATTATAGCTGTTGGTTTTCGTATGCTTTTCACACCCGAGAAAGCAAGATTAATGTTGCAAAAAGCGGGAAGCACGAACTTCATCAACTATGGTGAAATAACGTTTCGATTGATTATTGGTATCGCTCTTGTGGCATACTCGGCAAATGCCAAATTCCCAGAAGCTTTTTCAATTTTTGGCTGGTTTATGAGTATTACTGCGCTATTGCTTTATTTGGCGCCTAAAAAACTGCACCATGCGTTTTCAATGAAATGCGCCAACCTACTAAAGCCATTAGTTATGCAGTTACTGGCTCCGTTCGCATTACTATTGGGTGTATTGATTATTTACAGTACTATTTAAAAATCAACCTAGCGTTTCATGACCTAAAAAATTTAGCCTTTCGAAGCAAATGGGCTATAGATTTAAACAGCTTTTTTTTAAAAAGTAGACCATATGTATCGCTACAACGGTAAGATTTCCTAGTTTTATGTAACCAAAGATTAAAACCAGTACCATGAAATATCTAGCACCTACCTATTTCTTTGATTACGAAACCAAAGAGATTCAAAATCTAGTTGCCGATGTTAAATTAGACTCCGTTACTGAACAAGAAAAAGCCATACAACTTTATTTAAAAGTTCGCGATTCATGGCTGTATAATCCCTATAGCTTAAGTTTCACCAAAGAGAATTACAGAGCTAGTGAAATTGCTAAAAGAACAAAAGGGCATTGCATCGATAAATCTATTATTCTAATTGCTTGCCTTCGCGCTGTGGGTATCCCTGCAAGAATTCACTTGGCTAAGGTCAAAAATCATATTGGAGTAGAACGCCTAACTGAAAAATTCGGCTCTAACGAATTAACGCCTCACGGTATGGTAGATGCCTATATCAATGATAAGTGGCTTAAACTTTCACCTACTTTTAATACATCTTTATGTATCATGCTCAACGTAGCCCCTTTAGATTTCGACGGCGAAAAAGATGCTGTTTTACAAGAATTCAATAAGGAAGGCAACTTGTTTATGGAATACTTAGAAGATTATGGCCATTTTGAAGATGTGCCTATTGAGTTTATGGTTAAAAATGCTCGTGAACACTACCCCCATATTTTTGATGCAAACCCCACCCAAACGGAATTTGAATTGTAGGTTTTGACAGACCTTCATCACTAAAAAATTTATAATCCATACAAATGAAATCTCAAATTTCGTAACTTTAGAATCCTCAACTAAAAAAATACTTGGCATGGAACGCATTACCAATCCAGATTCTGGAAGTCATCGCAGAATAGGCAACAATTATATTATTAATGAAAAAGAAATTGAGCAGTTTAATGAGCTCGGCTATGTGGTTTTAAATGATGTATTGACCGAAGAAGAGATGCAGTTTCTAGACCCATGGTTCGACCATTTCGTTTTAGGCAAAGAAGCAGCAGATATGAAGAAAGATTTCTGTGATATGTCGCAACCCTACGGTACACCCATGGAAGATTTTCAACTGGTAAATGCTATGCTACCTAGTACCTACTGCAAAGAATTAAAAAATAATGTCTACCATAAAATCACTCAACTTTTAGCCGACCAATTATATAAAAATGGAAAATCGGCGATGGATTATGAGCAATTCTTAGCTAAAAAACCAAGTAAAAAAGGTGCTGAATTTGCCATGCACCAAGATTTGGGCTATTGGCCTAAAACAGAAAATACCTGGACAGCTACCTTTTCTTTAGCGCTAACAGATTCTGACCTTATCAATGGATGTTTACAGGTATTACCTGGCACAAATAAAGAGCCAGAATTGCGTAAGCATTTCCCAAAATCGTATAGTAACGAAAGAAAAGATGGTAAGGTTTCACGAGATGAAAGTCACACCTTAGTGATTGAAGAACGTGAAGATGATAAAATTGTATACCTACCCGTAAAAAGAGGTAGCATTACCATACATGACGAACGTATTGTACATGGCTCTGCAGGTAATGAATCGAAAGAATGGCGTAAGACCTATGTTGCTGCATATAGAGATATTGACACCATAGCAAAAGAACGTTCCATTGGCTTTACGCATTCACATAACGACATAGTGAATTGGGATAATATTATCATTTAGGGATGTCCTTTTTCTGTATTTTCGGCACATATATAAAAGCTTCATTCCTTGAAAAAATATACTTTATTCTTATACTTTTTATGTTCTACTGTGTTCCTTTTCGGCCAAGAACCGATGGAATGGAATTCAGATTATGAACTACAACTTAGCGATTACCAATCTACCGATTCGGAGATTGATTCAACGCTTACCTCCTATTCTATCTATTCAGGTTCTAAAATCGATTTCAGTTTTAATATGAACTCGGTGTCATTTATGTTCACCAAAAATTTCAATAGTAAAATAAAAGCTGTTTTTCAGAAGAACTTGGCGGTATTGATTGCTCCTGATTCTTTGACCGCAAATCAGTTGCTTCGTTTTGGGCGTTACGATTTTGATTTGGTAGAGCTGTATTCCCGTAAAATTCGCAAGAAAATATATGAGGAAAAAGGAGCCTTTACAGATGTGAAGTTTTTTCAACCCATTTTCAATGAACTTCAAGAAGAAATGAACATGGTTAGCGCACAAGTTTTCAAAGCCACCAATTTTGGTAAAGATGATGTGATGCTGAAAAAAGAACACGAAAAGGTAAAACAAGAGATAAAATCGTTATCAGATTTCTGCCTTAATTGTAAGCCTAAAAAATCAAAAGACTAAGTACTTATTAATCAACTTCTATTGAATTAAGCCATTTTAGGTTTGTTAGCCTTAGTAATGAAATTCAATTCCTTTTTTATTTTAGAATCTTTTGATTTGTATAAACGAGCTACTTCAGTTTTAGCTTCAAGGCTTAACTCGTATGTTTTTTCAGTAGCGATAGTCATTTCAACAGTTTCAACTTTTACATCGGTACCAGCTGTTTGTGCTTGAGCAGTGATTCCTAAGAAGATGATAAAGATGATTGTTGCTATTGTTTTCATGACTTGCGTTGTTACACTTATAGAACGCAGCAGACCTTCTTATACTAGGTTGTAAACCGCCCAAAAACACTTTTTACTCGTTACGTTACACGTACCTAGTTAAAGTGCAAAATCTTGTCGATAAACGACATAGGGCCATAAATCACCATAGCGATAAAAGGTGTCGTTAATCGATACTGCTATGAAGGTTTCTAATCATATAAGGGCTTCTGGAAAGAGTATATGAACATAAATCTATTCAAATGAATTTACGACATATCTAAATTCCATTTCAGCCACCAAAATCAACAGTTCAGTTTTTTAGATTTCAATACTTCTTGAGAAATCTACATCTTTGAGTAACAATTAACCAACCGACCATGGAGAACACCATTAAAATTTTCATTTACATTCACGCCTTTTTTGGGGGATTAGGACTTATTACCGGAATAGGAAGTATTGTAGTAAGAAAAGGAAATCTAAATCACAAACGTTTAGGTAAATGGTTTACCTGGTCTATGATCATCAGTTCGGTCATTTCTTTGGTAGTCGCAAGAATGCCCAATCACATCAACAACTTTTTATTTTTAATAGGCATGTTCACCATTTATATGGTATTAGCAGGTAATAGGGCACTTACTTTTAAATCAACTAAAAAAACAGAGGCTAACCTAATTGACAAAATGGTTTCAGGTGTTATGGTCGTCTGTGCATTATTTATGCTCGGTTTTGGTATCAACGGACTCGTTCATGGGTATTCACAAAGTATACTGTTCGTATTCTTTGGAGCATTCGGCATATTCTTGCCTTACGGTGATTATAAATTGTTCTCTAAAACTTTAGAAAACAGAAAGCTTTGGCTGATTACCCATTTAAGTAGAATGCTGGGCGCCCTTATAGCATCTATCACCGCATTCTTAGTAGCGGGTATGAAATACGACAATTTATGGGCATGGATGATCCCTACCGTTTTAGGAACCATCTATATTATCTACTGGATTAAAAAAGTAAAAGGAAAATTGAAGCCGAAAAAAGCGTAATACGCTGTTCCTATTCCTTCAGGTTTAAATTCTCTGCGAAGTAATCACAGAAATCTTTCATGGTAGCAGTCATTTTTTCATCTTGTGTAGCCTTCAAAAAAGTATCGGTTAAAGAAACCAATGTTTGATGGAAAAAAGTTTTCATTTCATCAACAGGCATATCCTTCGTCCAAAGGTCAATTTTCAAGGACTCTTGATTCTTACTGTCCCATACAGACAATAGCATTGCTTTTACCTCTTCATTTTCGATACCACCATCTTGAGCAGACCAGTTCAATGATTCAGGAATTCTATTTTCATCTAATCCTACACGTAATGTAATTTCTGATGTATGTAAATCTGCCATTTAATTTCTTGGTTTGTAATTTGATTTCTTAAATATTTCATCCTCTGGCATTGTCAGTAATTGCTTCATGGTCACAGAATTGTTTTCCATAAACGCCTTCACAATTTGCCAGCCAACATATCTCCCCAGTCTTCCTGGAGATTCATTATCAAGCTCTAATCCGAATTTAGAAAACGGAGCAGGCTCTAAAAATCGTTGGTTCAATTTATTATCAGTACTATATAAATATTCGTTTTCAATGAAATTTCGCCACATCGGTTCTTCATTGGCAATTGCCCATGTTAAATCTTCTTCAGAATAGCCAATTCTTTTACGCTCTTCTACATTAGGCATCAACTTATCTTTCAAGTACAATTCTTTACCGAAATAAATCATTCGGGCAAGAAAAGTTCGATCTCTTGGTCGTGGTACTACTTGTTTAGCAAACGCACTGGCAACATCACTCACCAAATAATTACGATCTAAAGATTGCGCTATGTAACGCTGAAAACCTCCATAATACTTATGCTCAGGACCTAAGTAATTGTCAAGGCTCACAAATAATATACTGTCAATTAATATAATTCTGTTATTGTAATCGACATCATTAGTTACCGTAATAACCTTTGGTACAGCATATTCAGGAAAATAGTATTTGATATGCTTAAATAGTTGCACCAAACCTTTTTCCTCTTCTTCAAAACTCTGAAATGCATTACCTACTTCTTGAAAAAGTTCTACCTGAAGTGAATCTTCCATCTTAGCAATCCAAACACTATCTGGCGCTGGAAATAGATATGGATACGTTTTGCGTAATGCTGGCAAACCTTCTTCACCTGCCGATGCAAACTCTCGATCAAATCTCGCGATTTTAAGGTCTATCGGTACAGCTTCTATTTCTTGCGCTACCTTATCACTATCATTACAGCTAAAAAGAATGAGAAAAACTGATAATAGTATAAAAATAGGTTTGACCCTAGCAAGTATTTTACAATACATTTTATTATTCACGGTGTTCAACTTATTTTTAAGGCAAAGTTAATTGATTTTAATAAATAATTGGAACGGTATGCAGACTGAAAAGGTAATTGACCACATTGTACAATGGTTAAAGGATTATGCTACGAATGCAAAACAAAAAGGTTTTGTCATCGGTATATCTGGAGGAATAGACTCTGCAGTCACTTCAACACTTTGCGCCAAAACAGGTTTAGACCTATTATGTTTAGAAATGCCGATACACCAAGCAGCAAACCAATCTGACAGAGCATCAAGACATATTGAATGGTTACAGAAAAATTTCAAAAACGTTACTAGACGTGAGATAAACCTTACTCCTGTATTCGACAGTCTTGTTGATGCATTCCCATCTGTTGAGAACGAAGAAGAACGTTTTATGTCTTTAGCCAACACGCGGGCAAGACTTCGTATGACGAGCTTATATTATTTTGCCGCATTAGAGCGCTATTTAGTCGCAGGTACAGGAAATAAAGTGGAGGATTTTGGGGTAGGTTTCTATACTAAATATGGTGATGGTGGTGTTGATTTAAGTCCGATAGCCGATTTAATGAAGACTGAAGTATATAACATCGCCAAAGTTTTAGGCATTAATGAAGAAATTATTAAGGCAGCACCTACAGACGGACTATGGGGTGATGATAGAACTGATGAAGACCAAATTGGTGCCTCGTACCCTGAACTAGAATGGGCTATGAACATGAAAGATGAAGGCAAAACAATCGATGATTTTGAAGGTAGAAAACAAGAAGTCTTTGCTATCTTCATGAGACTGAACACTATAAACCAACATAAGATGCTACCAATACCTGTTTGTGAGATTCCAAAACACCTTAAATAACAACTCAACTAAGAATCAAGTAATTAAGTCGAATAAAATACGTTAAATTATTCGTTAGCAGCAAAATAGTGCAACTTAGCCTTCTAATTTAGAATTTTAAACCTTACATTGCATGTAGTCTTTTTGACACATAGGTTCCTAAAATCTATAAAAATAAAATTAATGATTAAAGTTTTAATAGCGGACAACCACCCTATAATAAGAATGGGAATTAGGAAGGTTCTAGAAGCCGCTGAGGGTTTTGAATTGATTGATGAGGTAGCAACTACCGATGAACTTTTCGAAAAACTTAAAGACACAACCCCCGATGTTGTCATGCTAGAAATGGATATTCCTGAAATAAATGGAATAGCAGCATTACGAAAAATCAAAAAAGATTACGCTGACGTAAAAGTGCTTATGTATAGCGGTCAATCTGAAGATGTATATGCCCTTAGTGCTATTAGAGCTGGTGCTTTTGGTTATTTATCAAAATCATCTGGCATAGAATATATTACAGCAGCAGTAACAAAAGTAAGTGAAGGTAGCATGTTCATCACCAATGAATTGGCACAACGCTTAGCTTTTGATGAAGGCACTAAAAAACCAAGAAGATTCTTTAGAAAACTGTCTACTAGAGAAATAGAAGTTTTAAAACTTTTAGCTAGTGGTAAACGAAATAAAGAGGTTGCTTTAGGTTTAAACCTAAACGAAAAAACAGTTAGTACCTATAAAGCGCGTTTAATGAAAAAATTAAATGTGGATAATATGGTAGATTTACTACAACAGGCAAAAGCGCTTGAATTGTACTAAATTCTTACAACTGTTATAAAACAAAAAAAGACCCACCAATGGTGGGTCTTTTTTTTATGGTGCTTTTATATTATGACAATACTCTATTTAGTTTCTGATTTAGAAGCTTGTTCAATTGAATGTAGTTCATAATCTCTTCAAGAGCTTCACGATTATCATCATTCGACTGTTCAGTTGTTTTCTGCAACGCGCCCATTCGCTTTTTAATAAGATAACAGCGTAAGGTCAAAATAGTTTCACTTACCAACTGGGCCACCCCTATCTCCTTTTTCTTCGGATAAATTTCCTTGCTCTCCCAATTATCTAACTTATAGCGCTCCTCTTCCATTAAGATAGAAGAAATCTGATTTGCCATTTCTTGATCAAGCCCATTTACAAAATTTGTAATCGAAAATTCTTCTTCTTCGTTCAATGCTTCTATGAGCTTGGTATACATTTTACGAAAATCTTCATTTGCCAACTCAATCTCATCTTCTTGCAGGTCTAAATAAATTTTCTCGTACACCTTTATTTGCATGGATTCAGGCTCCAATATCAAATCTCCCGATTCATTTTCCTTAAGTACCAAATCTTCAAATTCTTCTTTATGGGTACCATAAAGCATAAGCGATTCTATAATTTTTCGCTCTAATATATATTGAACATCTACCTTCTCACGTTCCTCTTCATTACGGACAACTTCAAAAGCTTTCTGCTCTTCCTTTTGTTGCTTTTGAACATCGGCGGTCTCTTTCTTGCCTATTTGTGCCAAGGTATTAAATAACACAGCTTCAGAAATATTCATTATCTGCGCACACTCTTGTATGTAAATTTCCTTTTTTATACGATCAGGAATTTTTGCAATGCTATTTACAATATCTCTTACCGTATCTGCTCTTTTTATAGGGTCGTTAGATGCTTCTTTTACTAATAACGATGCCTTAAACTGAATAAAATCTTTGGAGTTTTTTTCTAAATAAGAAACTATATCTTCTAATTCATTATTCTTGGCAAAACTGTCTGGATCCTCCCCTTGCGGAAACGTACAAACCCGTACGTTCATACCTTGCTCTAAGATGATATCTATACCTCTTAACGAAGCTCTTAACCCTGCATCATCACCATCGAATAGTACCGTAATATTTTTGGTCAATCGGTTAACTAACCGAATTTGTTCTGAAGTTAAAGCCGTACCACTCGATGACACCACATTATGGATTCCTCTTTGATAAAATTGAATAACATCGGTATAGCCTTCTACTAAATAGCAATTATCCTCTTTGGCTATTGACTGTTTGGCATTGTAGATTCCATATAGGACTTTACTCTTATGGTAGATGTCACTTTCTGGCGAATTCAGGTATTTAGCCGCCTTTTTATCATTCGTTAAAATACGACCACCAAAACCTAATACGCGGCCGCTTAATGAATGAATAGGAAACATCACCCTACCTTTAAAACGGTCGAACTTTCTAGAACTATTCGGATTGTTAGGATCCTCCTTAACAATGGTTAATCCGGTTTTTTCTAGATAATCTAATTTATATCCTTTGTCTAAGGCAGCGGTAGTAAAACCATCCCACTGATCTAAACAGTATCCTAATTCAAATTTTTTGATGGTTTCATCTGTAAAACCACGCTCTTTAAAATAACTTAGACCTATCGCTTTTCCTAACTCTGACTCCCAAAGCATTTGTTTAAAATGTGTTTGGGCAAACTCAGATACCAAATACATGCTTTCGCGCTCATTGGCGTGCTCTTTATCTTCATTAGATTGCTCTGTCTCCTCTACTTCTATATTGTATTTTTTAGCTAGGTATTTTATAGCCTCAGGATAGGTAAAGTGTTCATGCTCCATTAAAAAGGCTACTACATTACCACCTTTTCCACTACTAAAATCTTTCCAAATCTGTTTTACCGGAGACACCATAAAACTTGGAGAACGCTCATCTGTAAACGGACTCAATCCTTTAAAGTTCGAACCCGATTTCTTTAATTGTACAAAATCACCAATTACCTCCTCTAAACGAGCAGTTTCATAAACTTGATCTATGGTATTTTTTGAAATCATTTGGGCGTTCTGCAATCCCTAAAAAAAGGGAATTTGTAATTACTTAATTTAGCATATCAAATGTATTAATAATATATGATTCTTTTCTTTGGAACTCGACCCGGAAAGCCAGAAACTAAAACGCTTTTAAACAGTAGTTGCTCCTTTTGTCATCAACAAGGAACTTTAACAGCAGTTTCTCAAAAAAACTTTATTCATGTATTTTGGATAAAACTCTTTAAAATTTCTAGTAACACCATTATTGAATGTAGTCATTGTAAACGTACATACTATGAAAATGAGTTTACAGAAGAAATGATCAGGGCTTTAAAAAAGTAAAGCAACAAAAACGTTTTGACATTTTTGTTTCTGGATAAAACAGTTACCGATTAAGATAACTAATTTTCCTCAGGTGAGACACGTATTGACGTTTACCCTCTTAAATAAAGGAGGCCCTATTAGGGGCCTCCTTATTCATTTTATTGACATTTAATTGATTTCATTCACTCTTACGGAGTACTTGGTTCCTGTCCTCCTGTGTTAAAGTTAGAAGCTAGTATGGAAAAATCCAGAAGTGTTACAAAGCCATCTCCATTGAAATCAGCCCTACCATCCAGGGTCTCACTTACATCCGTATTAAATGTACTTGCCAATAGTGAGAAGTCCAATAAAGTTACAAAGTTGTCATCGTTGGCATCTCCCATCGGCAATATACCCATGGATACCGAATTAGCTCCGGCCGCTAAAGTCACAGTTTGCACAACTTGTAACGAATTCGGATATTTTACGGCTAATTGATAGGTCCCCGGGGCAATAGTATTAACCGTACCATCAATTGTCATATTACCTGCTGCATCAGCCGTTGCCGTTAAGTCATAAACCGCTGTTGTTGAACCAACATCATATAATTTAACGCTATAGTCCCCGCTATGATCGGTTCTGGATTGCAAGGTTGTAGATATGTTTATATCAGCCGTTGTTCCTGCACATGGCGGATCAACTTTTAATACTAGTACATTAGAAGTCCTGCTTACTTGTTGGTCTACTGCATATGGCGTATTTGACACGACAGCAACAATATAATTCAACCCTCCGTTAGGCGTACCTGTTGCTCCAACAGTTTCCAATAGCGTTACGGGTATCTGTACTGTCCCATCATTCCCAATAATACCAGTAAACAGAGCTTTTGCTATAGCTTCGTTGGCATAATAGGTATCATCAGGCACATTAAATGGAGGTGCACCGGATTGAATGTACAAACGACTGTCCATTACCAGTAATGAAACATTAGCACCAGGTGTCCCGCTCACCTCAATTGTTTGAGTAGGCGTTTCCACACATGACGGTGATTCAGGAATACCTACTGCTGCAATTGAAGGCGTTGCTAAGGCATTTGGAGCTACTACAGCCTGCCCACCACCAAGACTTCCATCCTCGTACAAGCTAGATACCACGGTTGAACCATCGCTAAAGGTTATTGTTATTGTCGCTCCTATTAACTCAAAACCAGATACGGCACCTGCCCCGCCAGCTCCGGGGACATCCTTGATACTATTTGGATCAATATCTACTGTAAAATCAAACTTTTCAGCAGGATCAAAATCTGTAAAACTCATTGCCATTACATCATAACCTCCATTTCGCAGTCCTGTAAACGGATCTACACATGGATTAGCCGGGCTAACAAAACCTACAGTTGCTGCTCCACTATTGGCTGTGAGACAACTTGCAGTTTCGTCTCCCCCTGCCCCAACCGGGTCAAAAACCATATCGGGCAATATACTTGTACTGATATCTATGGTTATTCCGGTTATTTTAACATTACCCGTTGAGGTATTGGTGAGCTGAAGGCTACTGCCTCCATAAGTACTCGCACCAAGTGGACCATCAGGTGTTATTTCAATAAGGGCCGCGGGGCTACCCGATGCAGGCGTATCTGACACATTCCAGATAAACTCAACTTCTGAGTTTAGCGAAGGTGTGCATGCGTCTGCTGCAGAAACCGTAACATTATAAGGGCTATTATCAGCAGCTCCGGGAGTACCGCCCAGAACTTGTTGTGATTCCGGAGCATTATCTAATGCAGTATTGGATGCATTGGTTGAAACATCATCTATATGAGCCAGCACAAAACGATCAATTTTATGGCCAGCCGATCGTTCAGACATCGATATAGTAAAAGTACCTGGATTAGGGAAATAAGCATAGACGGTGAAACTGTTATTGTCTATAGTTCTTGTTATCCAATTAGTTGTACCTGGTGTACCACCAGTACGAAATACTTTAAAATACCCATTTACCCCCGGATTTTCAGTACCGTGATCCGGTCTTCCCTCAGAATTACCAGCTGGGTAATAGATGCTTTTGTTTGCCGGATTAATTCCGTTTAGAATATCCTCAAACTGCGATGTATTATCCAACGTATGCGTAGCGGTACCACCTGTACCTTGCACACTAAAAAAGTGCACATCCTGCGTGTTTTCAATTTTAAACCAGGTATCATTGGCATCCGAACTACTCGTTCCCGAAAACGCACTTTTCATATAGAAGCGATATACACCTGGAGTGGTTATGACCATATCATATGGTACAGCTTGTCCGTTTGTATTCCCAAAGTGATCTGAGCTCGCCACCATATAAACATTACCAGATTCATCTAATATATCCCACCCTCCGGCCGTATCCTCAAAATCAGTCTCAGCTTCTATGGTAACCCATCCATTCTCTTCAATAAATGCTCCGGCAGTTCCTGTACCCGTACCTTCTAACAAAGTACCGGCAATTAGTCCGGTAGTTGGATCAATACTTAAATTAGGGGGCAACCCTGTTGCCGAAAACGTAATATCCCCACATTCATCCAAATCGTCATCAGTGGCAATAACCTGTAAGCCTACCACATCACCTTCTATACTCTGTTGTATTCCAGGATTGCTTACAATAGGCGGTGAATTTGTTGTTAATATCGTACCACCTAAAATTTCGATAGCTTTTATATTTGGATTTTCGATGCCTTTGATAAAATCAATATCTAAATTTCCGTCGGTAACAGTTACGTTAAATGTTTCTACTCCGGCTGTATTCCAGCCATAAGCAGCTGTTTGGTCAAAATCAGTCAATACTGGATTACCTTCAATTTCTACGTCGAATACACGTATTCCATTGGTTTGGGCTCCTGTCCAGACTTCGGCAAAAATTAAATTTACGGTATAATCGCCATTGGGAACATCGAAGTTCCACTGCATGTTATTTGGGTTTTCGACGTTACTGTAGCGCTCCGTTGTAAATAAATTATTTGGATACCCCGTATTATTTGTGCCTGTAAAACTTGCAACTCCAAAAGTAATATCAGCCGCCGGCGCAACAAGATTAATATAGGAAGATGGTGTACCGGCGTTGGCGGTGCCATTGGCAGTTGCGGTAGACTGATCTTCTGTCCAATCTGGATTAGGCGCGTCCGTTGCAGCTACTAACGCTCCTCCAGTATTCACACGGAATAAAACATTTGGTGTAGCTACTCCAGAGACAAGGGAAACCACTGAGGTGGAACCATCATCATAGCTTAGCGTAAGGGATGCAACTTCTCCTTCTGCCGCCCCGCTATGATTTACTACAATATTTGAAGTTTCGCCAGGTCCAATAAGTAAAAATGATGCATCGGTTACAATATTAAAAGCTGCCGCATTGGCCCCAGTTAATTGCGCATCTGTAATGATAATTCCTACATTTCCGCCCGTATTTGATACAGGAACATTTAAACCACCTCCCGTTGGAATAGTTTCTGACGCTGAAACTACCAGCTGGCTGGCTGTAAGTACTACTCCTGTCGGATTATCGCTACCGTAGAATTCCATATTTTTCATAGTGCCACCGCCACCAAGGCTTGCAGATCCAGCTACAACATGAATACCATCTCCAGATACTATGGCCTGAGTACCATGGCGTTCTATAAGCAAACTAGATTTTGTCGTCCAGCTTCCCGTTAAAGGGTTAAATGCCTCGGTAACATTTACGGCGTCACCAACGGAATTACCTTGCAAGTCTACTTGAATTTCCCCACCAATAACGTATAGTTCATTTTCAAATGTGGCTACGGAAGCTGCCGCCCTGGGTGTAGGCAAATCTGGTATGGTAGACCAGGTTTTCGTGGTGAAATCGTAGACGTCTACTTCGGCAATCAACGGCGCAAAGGTACCACCATCTCCTCCTGATAGGCGTCCACCAGCCACGTACAATTTATCGTCAAGAACGGTAGCATGAAAATGGTCCCTTGCCCTTGGAGCGTCCAGTAAGCTAGTCCATACTCCGGTAACAGGATCAAATTCATCGAACCAAGGAATGAAACCGCCATTATGCCCTATTGTATTCCCAGCAATTATATAAAATTTATCATTGTAAACTACTAATCCAGCTGATCCTCTCTTTCTTCCTGATGGAATTTCAGGGCCCTGAATCCAAACATTTTCTACCGGGTTATAGGCATACACATTATCCGCTGGAAGTTCATTAGGAAAGGTATTGGTTTTAAAAGCGCCAATAACCCAAATCAATCCTTTGTGCTCCAATGCCTGGAAATGGTTAAACTCCTGGGGAGCGGAATTAGGAATTTGACTCCAGGTCTTAGCTTGGTAATTATAAACATCTAGGGTAGTCGGATTTTCCCTTCCGCCAAAGAGATAAAATTTATCCCCGGCTTGCACGAAAGAACATTCGTGCCGGGCCGTATAATTTTCATCATCGGTCTGGTCGTTCCAAAAATCTTGGGAACCAACATTCCAAAGAAATGCAATGTCAGTAGCAACGTTGGATGCTTGACCAACACTAATGGTAACGGAGTATGGGCTATTTGTTTCGGCACCTGCGTCAATGTTTCCGAAGACCAAACCTGTTGTAGGTTCTATTTGTAACCCAGGTGGCAAGTTTGTAGCCGAAAATTGGTAGGGTTCACCAGTAACACCACCCGATGCCAAAACAGCTAAGTTTATCAAGTCTCCTGCTTCACTATTTTGATTTGGTATCGCTTCTACCACCACCGGTGGCGTAAATTCTCCTCCAACCTGCAAAATTTCAATTCCGTTCATGGTTGGATTCTCCGTAACCGCGGCGACACTAATGTTTAAGATTCCGTCATTAAGAGTCACGGGGAATTCTAGCATTGCACCGACTTGGTGCCCGTAGGTAGCAGAGAGGTCAAGGTCGTTTTGTACCAAATCACCTTCTATCAATATGTCGTACACGCGTTGATCGGGAGCGCTGGTTCCAGCAAAACCATTTCCGGCATACCAGCGAATGATGTAATTACCGTTTGGTAATTCAAAAGTCCATTCCATTGCCGGAGCTGCACCAGCAGGATCCCATCGCTCTACAGCAAAAAGTTCTTGCGGAACATAAGCCGGTACGGAATCATCACGTCCCGAAATATTTTGCGTTGATGAATTTCCTGTATTAACGCTCCAATTTATTCCGTTGAAGGTTCCACTTTGAGCTCCAGTACCTCCTGTTGCGATCCAATTGGGATTTGGTGCGTCTGTAGCGGTAATCGCTGCTCCATTTGCACGGATACGTAAAATAGGTACCGGTTCATCGTTAACGTTAACGGTAAATGTTTGCTCAACAAAGAAGCCGTTTGCGTCGGTAGCTCTAATGGTAATGTCAGCGGTTGCCGCAGATGAAGGAATTACGATAGTCAACGTATTGTTGCTAATGGAGGCATCAATCGCAGTAGGATTTGTATTGCCTGCCACCGAAAAAGTAAAATTCTCATCACCACCGTCATCGGTAAAAAACTCGTCAAGCTCAAAAAAGACATTAGGACCATCAATTAGTGCGGCCACATTAGGCATTTCTTGTTCCACAGTAGGTTGACTCGTCTGTACATATAGGTAGTCCCAGGTACCTTCTACTTCGGTACCTGCTTGGTTCGATGATCCAATTAATCCTACAGCAAGAGGCTCGTTGGCCGTTTGAATGGCGGATAAAATGGAACCTGTAGCGGTGATGGTTCCTGCATTTTGAAAACTACCCACATTATCAAATCGGTAGTCGGCACTTACCTCCCCATTTGTGGGGTTCACACTGAAGCGAAATTGTACTGCTATGGGCCTATCTCCGATAGCGATGGCCACATCAATTGGTGTTTGAGCTACATCGCCCACCTCCTGGCGAACCTGAAGTCCTGATTGGTTGATCACAAATTTAATGTAGTTGCTCTGTGTTCCATCGCCTATGAAGATGCCAATTTCGCCCGTAGTTGGTGCAGAAGCACCATAGAGCTGAAGTGGGTCATCAAAGCTTAGTAGGGCTCCTTCAATAGCAAAGCCGCCTGTACTTTGATCAACATTAACACCGTATTGGAACGCTTTTTCTTGAGTATTGGAACTTCCCAAAGCAGTTCCTGCAGTCATTTGCATGGTCATAGCACCAATGGCACCACCAAGAAGATCATTGGGATTGGGATCGCTCGGGTCGTCTCGGCGGTCAAGCCAATTCAACCAGTCATCATTGGGATCCCCATTGTTCATTAGTCCCGTAAATCCAAGACCTAAATATCCTTTCAGGATAGGATTATCTGAATCGAGTTCATTCAAAACCGGAAGATCAAACGCATCGCTTCCTGAATCAAGGGGATCTCCTAATTGGAAAGGATCATTAACATCATCAATTCCATCATTATCATCGTCTGGATCATTGAAGTCAGAAACCAAGGTCCCGCCTGCAGCTTTGTCAAAATCGTTAGGTTGTGAACCACCGTTACAGATAACTTCAGCTTCTGTTTGTATGTCGTCCTTATTATCAATTTCGTCTTTATTGGTGTAGCCATCGAAGTCATAATCTTCATTTTCATTAAATTCACCATCAGCGGAGGTAAAACATTCGAGTACGAATCCATCTGGTTCCAAAACGATAATATTTCCGTTGAAAGGGGCCACCCAAATCGTGCCAGGGAAAGGATCAGTATCACTGTTGCACGTTACGCCGAGTGCGTTTCCACCAAGGTTCGAAGCAAACGTGTTAATAAGCGTATAGCTTCCATCGAGTGGATCATAATCTACACGACGCAATACGCCACCATTCTTACCTGCAATAAGGTCACCTTGCATGGCACCATTAAAAGCTGAAGAGGTATATACATCCAATGCATTTGTGTTAGTTCCCCATGTAGTGATGAGTACATCATTAGGGCCGTCAAGGTTATCACTGCCAGGGCCTCTCCAATCTGCCTGTTGTGGGTCTGCCAATGACAATGGCACGGGAGGCCAGTTGGCGGGTAAACCTATATCTGGATCAGTTGTTGACCCGGGAGTTGACCCATTAGGATCATAAACTTGAGTTCTAAAAACAGCACCAGAAAGGGTGTTTTTACCTAAGGTTCCTGGATTTGTGAAAAGTCCTGCGCCCGCGGGATTTGCTCTTACCGGATTTGGATGACCCCCATAAAAACTTCCAAATGAATAGGATGAAATATTGTCAGTGATTTTGGTTAAATGATCTGCATTATTTACCTGTTCACCATCTTGAGGTGAGGAACTACCAGGTTCTCCGGGAGGGTAATCGTTACTTACCGTTGCGGGGTTCCCTTCATTCAAAGGTAATCCACCCCAACCACCATTGGCTCCGTTGTCGGTCGCATATACCTTTCCATTAGGACCAATTGCCAAATCATAGCTGTTCCTGTATCCTGCGGAAAATATTTGAACGGGCTCGTCTATAACAATCATTCCTTGGTTAAGGCCATCGTTTCCTCCCCACGGATCGCCAACATCAATTCCGTCATAATCTGTATCGTCGGGATCAATCACTCCATTAACGTTAGGGCGCGTTGGATCATCCAGTGTTGGAATATCATAACTAAAAAATCGACCTGATGAGGGATCGGTTTGAATTGGCAAAGCTTCAATAGCAGTAAGATCTACGGACAAAATTGCCGCTGAAAGTGCATATTCCGAAATCCACGCAAAATTATCAGAAGGTGCACCTGCATTTGTAAACCCTCCCGAAGCTACAATCAGATAGTCATTTCCATTCACTTTTACGAACTCTAAACCATTGGTAGCGTGATTTTCTTCAGAACGCGGTAAACCCCTAACAATATCCACTACCGCCCAAGATGAACCATTCCAAGTAAATCGGGTAATAACGCCTGAGTTGGTATCTAAATCCTCATCTCCACTAGGTCCCCCAATTTCCGCATCGGATGACGTTACGTAAATAATAGGACTAGCTGCTGTACCAGCTACCGTTAGTCCTGTGGCTTGTCGCCCACCTCCAGCACTTGCGCCGAAATCGTTATGGTTGGGTATATTAGCTACTTGGGTAAGCTCTTCGCCGTTAGTTACGATGTAATCGTTATCGCCATTTTTCTGAATTGTGAAGATATCAACATTCCCATTACGACTTAAGACATAAAGACGACCATCAGGGCCATACATCAAAGATGTTCCACTGTCAATGGAGCCTTGGCCATTTAAATCCAAGTTAGTTTGCGTAAAACTCTGCGCTTGCATATGCAATGCAAGAAAGAGAAACAACAGCAGTGTTATACTTGTAATTAAACCTCCTGTTTTAATTGAATCTCGATATTGGATTCCTTCTTTCTGGACATTAACTTCCATCCTATTATTTAAAAAATAGTTTTTCATTTCCTATAAATTTTCTTTGGTCAGTTAATATCGATTTATTAACATTTGTTCTTGATATGACGTTCCCTTGCTATCCATAGTTTTTATGAAATACGTTCCAATAGGAAGGTCAATTACATTAAAGTCAATCGTTCTACTGTCAAGCCCCAAGGGTTCCCTAATAGTCTTGATGAGTCTTCCAGTTACGTCAAAGATTAAAATTTCTTCTACCAGAATGGGTTCATCAAAAGATATGGTAACCGCCACATTGGCTGGGTTTGGAGCAATACTCATCTCATTTACTACCCTCTTAGCGACCAAAGGTGACTGATTGCCTGCCAGACCGTCAATTACAGAGAAACTAATCGTCTGCACTGGACCTGATTTAGGAGTGGCTATCAACGTATAATTGCCTATTGGGAAGGGTTTTCCCAGAATATTTTCACCTATGTCCCCGAACAATGAATGAGGAGACGGGCCTTCATACCTACTTTCGTTGATAGGTCCTGAAAGACTAAAAGTCACGCCACCTGGATTAAGGCTAGAATTATAAATGATACCTAAGGGTGTATTTCCAATATCAGCTTTATTGATCTGTAAACCATTGGTCAATGCAAATAACACGGAATCATCTGTTGCATCGAGCACTAATAAGGCCGAATTACTGGTTTCTGTCGTCACTGTTATGCTCTGAGTCGCGGTGTTAGAACAACCGTTTGAATCGGTGTAGCTATAGGTGATTGCATACGTACCAACCCCAATAGCCGGGTTAAACGTATTACCGATTACCCCGGGACCTGAATAAGTTCCCCCTACAGGCGACCCTCCGGTCAAGGTGAATGCTGCATCTGTATTCAACACACTTGCAAAAGGTGTTAACGTTACAGAAGGCAGCGGTGGTCCCGTTAAGGTAAAAGTCAATGTTTTAGCACAACCATTGGCGTCCCCAACGATCACACTATGCGGCCCTACAACTAAATTGTTGGCCGTAGCAGTAGTTTCTCCATTATCCCACTGATACGTGAACGGTGAGGCACCACCGGACGGAACTGCCGTAGCACTTCCTACACCTGAACATGTGGATGGGTTCGTGACACCGGATAGGCTTGCGTCAAAGTTGGCACAAAGCGGGTTCACATCGGTTACAGAGAAATTCACCGTAATCTTTGAACCTATTTTAGGAGTGGCTATCAACGTATAATTGCCTATTGGGAAGGGTTTCCCCAGAATATTAACACCTATATCCCCGAACAAAGAATGAGGAGACGGACCTTCATACCTGCTTTCGTTAATAGGTCCTGTAAGGTTAAATTGTACCCCGCTAGGATTGAGGCTTGCTTTATATATGATCCCTAATGGCGTATTTCCAATATCTGCTTTATTGATCTGTAAGCCATTGGTCAAGGCGAACAAAGGCAGATCCGTAGTGGCATCAAGCACTATCAATGCAGAATTGCCGATTGCGGTGGTAACGGTTATGTTACGAGTGGCCGAGTTAGTACAACCATTCGCATCAGTATAACTATAGGTGATAGGATGCGTTCCAACCCCGGCGTTAGCAGGGTTAAAGGTAGTACCGTTTACCCCAACCCCTGGACCTGAATATGTCCCGTTTGTGCCTGAAGGCAAACCACCGGTCAATGTGAATGCAGGATCCGTATTCAACACATTTGCAAATGGTGCCAAAGTTACCGTAGGAAGTGTAGGACCCGTCAAATTAAAGGTCAGTGTTTTGGTACAGCCATTGGCATCCCCAACAATAACACTATGCGGCCCTACGGATAAGTTATTCGCTATAGCAGAAGTTGCCCCGTTATCCCATTGATAGGTGTACGGTGAAACGCCCCCCGAAGGCACAGCGGTGGCACTTCCAACCCCTGAACATGTGGATGGACTCGTAACAGCCGTTAAACTGGCGTTGAAACTGGTGCAAAGTGTATTCTGATCTGAAAGTTCAAAACTAACGGTTAACACATTTCCAAGCGTTCCCCCAAGACTACTGCCCGAATATGGGTTAGCGGTTAAGCTATAATTACCAATTACAAAGGCCTTAGCCGCATAATTACCCGAACTATCTCCATATAAGGCATATGGCGCAAAATTTTCGGTTACGGTTTGAGACAATGAACCAGTAAGTTGCATCTGAACACTCTCTACATCTGCAGTAGTATTTGCCCTGATATTCAAATTTAGCGTAGGTAATGTAGCAACATTAATTGTCATCCCATTAGTAATGGTCATGATATCCTGCTCATTATCTGCATTTACCAAGGTGAAACTCGTCACGGAAAGTACCGTTGGTATAGCTTCCACTATCAATGTAATTGGAATACTGGCATCTGTATATCCGCTAACCGGACCTGCGGTAAGTGTTGCGTTATAGGTACCTGGTGCTAATCCTGTGGCGTCTAAATTCACTTCATAAGAAGTTGCTTGATTTGCAGCACTTGTGGTTGATGCCCAAGTCGCCGGATTATTAGTTGCATTATCAATAATAGACATTGCCGCTGGTGTTAGTAAGGTACTTGCATCATCTGAATCCACCACATAAGTTACCATAGTAGATGCCCCAACATTTAAAGTTCGGGAGATCGAAGATGGCGTAATAATTAGTTGTGATGGCGTAGACAACCTAATTCCCGCATCTACGGTCTCATTATTCTCACCAGACTCTAAGTTAGTATCTGCGGTACCTCCATTCATTGCAGGATCCGCATCACTGTCTAGAGCATCATCACCACCCTGATTGAAAGGACTAAAATTAAAGCCATTAGGTAACAAGAATTGAACGCTGTAAGTACCAGGAGTCAAAGCAGTGAATTCGTATAAACCGCTTATTCCAGTTGTGGTAGTAGCAATTACGTTGCCATTTTCATCTCGCAGGTTAGCGGTTACCCCCTCAACACCAGCAGAAGCTGGTTCATCGTTGATACCATTTCTGTTCGTGTCTTCCCAAACGTAGTTGCCCAAAGAAGCAAACATATAAAAGCCAGCGTCGTTCGTAAGATCATTTTCACCAGATGTCAGCGTAATTACGCTTGTCTCACCGCCAACAGCATCGCTGTCTGCGGCGTCATTACCACCCTGATTGGCAGGGCTGAAATTAAAGTCGGTAGGCGTACCGAATCGTACAATGTATTCACCTGGTGCAAGGCCAGAGAAGAGGTACTCACCGTTAGGACCCGTTGTATCGGTCAGACCCGTTGGGTTACCGGCGCCGTCCAACAGCGTTACCAATGCTCCTGGAATACCAGGCTCGCCTGCGTCTTGTACACCATTGGCATCAAGGTCATTCCATACGAAACTACCAAGGGAAGCCGCTGATAATGCTCCTACAACCACATTAAATGTACATGAACCAGAGTTTCCTGCAGTATCTTCTGAAGTTAACGTTACTAGGGTTGTCCCCGAAATTATTGTTCCTGGTAACGGGTTTTGAGTTATCAAGGTTGAACTATCACAATTGTCCAGTGCATTTGCAAGACCAGTATAATCCGGAATTGCAAAACTACCGTTGATATCCCCTAGCTCGGTTTGATCTACGAGGCAGCTAACAACTGGTGCTTCCATATCATTCACCGTTACATCAAAACTACATGTTGCGGTTAAATCTGCAGCATCTGTTGCTGTTACGACAACCGTTGTGATTCCTACAGCAAACAAGGATCCGCTAGGTACAGAATAGCTAAGCGATACCACTCCCACATTGTCGGTAGCAGTTGCATCATCGAATGTAACCACTGCGCCACAAACTCCGGCATCATTGGCTACTGTTATAGCTCCAGGACAAGTAACTACAGGGTCTTCTGTATCAGGTTCAACCATAACATTTACCGTCCAAATCTGAGCACTATTATCCTGGCCAGTAACTGTATATTGAACAGGCACATTAAAAATTTGTGGGATATTGGCGGCAGGACTTATTGTCGCATTTAGAGAGATTTCAAAAATTTCCGGGACAATTGGCACAGATAGATCTGTTCCCGCTGCCACAGTAAGATTAACTGAAGTCCCAGCTATTACCTCCGGTCCAACCTGGCTTGGTAGTGAAAAAGCAGTAATGGCTTTCTCGGAAGATGCTGTAAAGTTTACTGTGATATTTTGAATGCATTGTGCAACATTACCCGCTGCATCTATCGCAGTCCATTTAATTTGTGTAGTCCCTACCGGGAAAGTATCCGGTATTGGCAGATCACCTATTAGAGTCACACCGGCTATGTTTACTGCACCAGGACAATTGTCCGGGGCAGTGGCAGTTCCTAAATCAGAAATCACTAATGGGTTTCCATTTAGACTGGTTCGAGTAATATTTGCCGGACAAGTAATATCCGGAGCCTGCTCGTCATTAACGGTAACATCAAAACTACATGTGGCTGTAAGACCAGCAGCATCTGTTACCAGGAAGGTCTGTGTGGTTGTACCAACAGGGAAAGTATCTCCGCTGGCCAAACCTACTGTTTGTATAGTAATTGCTCCCGGGCGATCATCCGTTCCTACCGGTGCTGTGAACGTAACCACTGCGCCACACTGGTCAGGATCATTGTCCACTACAATATTAGCCGGACATGAAATAACCGGATCTGTAGTATCATCTGAAATGGTCACATTGAATATACAGCTACCTGTATTACTTGCGTTATCAGTTACACTCAAAGTTACCTGGGTATCAGCAGAAAGTGTAGTTCCTGCAACCGGAGATTGTGTAACCGTAAAACTATTGTCACAATTATCACTCACCGCAGCAAGACTAGTGTAGTCTGCCAATATAAACTCTCCGTTTATATCCACATCAACCGCATCATCTGTAGGACATGTCAAAACTGGATCTTCGGTATCATTTACCGTAACATCAAAACTACATGTGGCTGTAAGACCCGCAGCATCTGTTACCAGGAAAGTCTGTGTGGTTGTACCAACTGGGAAAGTATCTCCGCTGGCCAAACCTGCTGTTTGTGTGGTAATGGCCCCTGGGCGATCATCTTCGCCTAAAGGTGCCGTAAACGTAACAACTGCTCCACATAAACCAGGATCATTTTCCACTACAATGTTCGCTAGACAAGTAATGGTTGGATCAGTAGTATCCCCTAACACAGTAAAGTTTACTTCATCCCTTGCTTCAGCATTTAAAAACTCTAAATGCCCATTATCGGCCGCGATAATAACTACTTTGTTCGGTCCTTCCACGATACCATCTGCAGCGGTCAGGTCCCAGAATAATTGTCCTGGAACACTTGCTGTTGAAATTCGGTCTTCTGCAACCAAGTTATTAGGATCCGCCGGGTTCACCCAAAGGTGAAAATGTTCTGGTGTAGTACCTTCATAATTCATGTTAGTGGCCGACCAGGTTACTTGAACGTCTGTGGTAGCTACATCTGCATTCTCAGCAGGAGATGTGAAATTCACATCCGGCCCAAGTACAGTTACTTGAATTTCGTCGAAGGCTACATTGGTGTCGATATCCGTACTAGTTGCCCGAATCGTGTATACGCCAGGCACAAATAAGGTTTCGTCAAAAGTACCACCGTTTCCTGCAAAATTTGCTTCAAAAGGGTCTATACTCCATACCAGTGCATTTGTTAGCGTGGTATCATCATCTTCCGCATCAACTACTGCAGCAGTAAAAGTGTTTGAAACCAGACGGTTAATGCTAATAGGAGTTGTATTATCCGTTGGTGAACTAATGCTAACCACCGGAGGGGTATCTGTTGGTAGATCTGACACAAAGCAAATATCAAATCCTTTAATAGAAGGATTCTGGGTTCCTTTGATAAAATTGATATTTAAAACACCGTCAGTGACAGTGGCGGTATAGGTCTCCACCTTCGCAACGTTCACATCAGACCCGGTTGGGCCCGACGGGCGATAATCATCCAGAGCGAGATTCCCTTGGATCTCCACATCGAAGACCCTAGGGCTGTTGATCTCCCCGGTCCAGTTTTCATTGAACAACATCTTGACTTCATATACCCCGTTCCCGATAGGAAATGTCCAGTTCATGTTGTCCGGATTGGCAACCTGACTGTAACGCTCGGTCTGAAACAGATAGTCTGGGTACCCAGTATCATTAGATACCAGAGGTGCGTTAGAACCAAAAGTCGTATCCTCAGCGGGAGCGGTAAGGTCCAGGTAGGGCGAGGGTGTTCCGAGCTGGGCCGTCCCATTGGTCGGGCCGGTCGCTTTCTGGTCTTCCTCAAAATCCCCATTGGCCGAGAATACAATGGGCCCACCCGCATTCACGCGGAAACTCGGCATGGCACAGAAAGGCGCAGGATCGACGATATTGATCGTGATACTCGCTTGGCCGGTCTGCGGATT
Organism: Maribacter arcticus; assembly: GCF_900167935.1. GTDB lineage: Bacteria > Bacteroidota > Bacteroidia > Flavobacteriales > Flavobacteriaceae > Maribacter > Maribacter arcticus. The sequence continues at coordinate 122,126 of NZ_FUYL01000009.1, forward strand.
GGAACCATCCAGGTCAGTCGCCGAGGCGGTGATGACATGGGTTCCCACTGAGAGCGTGGGAGTTATTGTCGAACCGGTACCCAGGGATCCATCAAGGTCGGAATCCCAATTGATACTGGCCGAAAGGTTCCCGTCATCCAGGTCATTGGCTGTTCCGGTAAAGCTCAGGCCCGCGTCGGAAGTAGCGTATATACCGTCTGCTGGGCTGGTGATCGCCACCACCGGAGCCGTATTGCCGCTAACCGCGGTAAAGCTAAATTGGGCAATGTTTGCACCAGCGCTAAAATCGAGGCGCAACGTCTGCAATCCCGCATTCAGGAAAGTGACCTGGGTGGTATAGGCCGCAAAGTCCTGCCAGCCTGCACCGTTATTAACAACCCCGACAGATCCGATCGGAGTGAATCCACCGCCAGAATTTTCAGAAAAAGTTACGGTCGTGGTACCGGCATTCCCTTTGGCGGCCTGGACTTCCAGGTCAAAAAGTCCCGGTACGGGTACGTTTACCAGGTATTCTACAAAATCTCCATTATCTATATAACCAATGTTTTGGGCTGGGGAAGTTTCTATTGCCACACTATATCCATTACTAGCGTCAGGGGCGGAAGAGCCGTACCAAGGAACTGGATTATTAAAAGTGCGCGCTAAAATTGTTCCCGGTAGTTGCTGGGCTACGTTTATTCTAAACTCCTCGATTACAGGGGCGTTCACACCATCAGCAGCAGTTACCCTGGCCAGGTAAGACCGGCCTGTTCCTGCATCAGGGGTCCAGTTGAAGGTATAACTACCACCGGTATTGTCATCTAAAGTACCTACGGCTACTGATGTAGTTGGATTAAAAGGATTATTGGTACCTCCAGCGCTCACATCAAATACTTCAATGGTTGCAGCTGGAAGATTATCGTCCGTCACCGTAATGGCCTGAGATAACAGTTCTCCTTCATTTACTTCCACGTCTGCAATGGCATCTATAGTTGGGGGATTATCTCCTACCACCGGATTTATGACCAAAGTAAACTCTTCCGTTACCGGAGAATTGGTACCATCAGAAATGATGGCATTTATGGTATAGGTATTGGCATCCGTAGCCAATGGTGTTCCCTGAATTTGATTTGTAGTTGGATCATAAGATAAAGAAGCGGGCAAACCATTGAATACGATACTAAGCTCATCATTTTCAGGATCCACGATATTTAACGGGTCTGCAACAGCTACCAAAGCATCATACGTAAGATCCCCTATGGCGGTTACTGGATGCAGGTTCGCACTACTAACTTCAGTAACACAGATTCCAGAAAGTTTTCCGTTATCAACACTCGCAGGACCCATTTGCAAGCTTAAAGAGCCATCGGTCACTTCTACATTGTAAGTACGGATAATTGCCGTAAGCTTGTTGGGTAAGCCATCTTTGATCGGGTCTAAGAGGTCATATTCATCTAGAATCGGGTTCCCTTCCAAAATAACATCAAAAACGCGTTGCCCTGGATTGGTAATTGGCCCATAAACCTCAGCAAAATATAGATCAATCTGATAAACCCCGTTAGTCACCGGGATATCGTATGTATAACTTGGGTTGCCTACGCCAGCACCCCCGTAGATCTCTTGACGGTACAGGGTTTCCTCTCCACTCCCAGGGGTAGTCCCGGCAACAATGGCACCACCATTGCCAAAAGCTTTTCCATTGGTACGGGCAAATCCAAGACCTGTTGGAGGCGTATCGTTTGGATCTCCTATAAATGAGCGTCCATAAGCCGTTAGGTCGTTATTTCCCGAGGCGATACATAATTGAAAAGGCTCGTCCGTTACTTTGGTTGCCTCAAAATAATCTATATTAAAGTAATTACCTGCTGCTCCCGTCCAATCAAATCTTAAGGTCTGGGATCCTGCCGACAGAATAACATTAGCACTTACCACATTGCTATAATCTGCCCAATCGTTATAATTAGGTACTGTAATGAATGCCGGGCCACCATTTATAGTCATCGTATGCGTGGTAGCACTATTTTTTGAAACGTAAAAATCAAATTGGTAGGTCCCGGCAGTTTGCACATCAATCATGTATTCCGCAAAATCGCCATTGGTGGTAAATCCAATATTCGTAATTATTCCTACTTCTACGCCAATACCATCTCCTCCGGCTGAATTCCCCTGATCGTCATAGGATTCAGCTTCAAGCCGGGTTATACCTGTATCCGTTATAAATTGTGCTACATCAGTTACCGTAACATCAATATTTTTTGTTATACTATTCCCATCTTCATCGTCTACCTGGACCGTAACCGTATAAACGCCACTACCATCCCCATTTGACCCACCATCCCCAAACTGAGGTGTAAAATCAAGGGATGAAGAATAACTTCCCGGAGCATTACTCACCGAAGACTCAGTTAAAAAATTAGTCGCATCAAAAGGATAAGGATCGGTTTGTACTCCTGCATTTGTTGTCTGTAACTCCTGTGGCTCATTAGATACAGAAGTAATACTTACCGTAAGATTATCCCCATCCGCGTCGGAAATGGATAAGGGTACATTTATAGTTCCTCCTTCACCTAAAGTGGCTGTTGCAGCCAACGTAATTTCTGGTGCAGTATCTATTGCTATTAAACTAAAACTCACACTAATATTTGTGGTTGCAGTTACGTTTGTAATAGTATAAGAAGTAGTTGGAATAGGAGAAACAGGGGTGCCACCAACCAAAACTTCGGAAACCTCAAAACCAGCATCCGGAGTAAAATTAAATGTTTGATCACTCCCCTCATTTACCGTCGCGGTTAAAGGATCGATACTCCCGTTATCCCCAGCACTTGCCGTGATTGTATAAGTAGGAACTGTAGGCGTAGTTACGGTCCATTGAAAGTTTTGTGAATTGCTTAAAGGTGATGCCCCATCGTCAGTCGCAGTGATAACAACGGCATAAACCCCTGTATTAAGAGAACCGCCATTTGAGGCTCCTAGGTCAATTGTTCCAGATATGAATCCATTGGCGTCAATGGAGAGCCCGGCAGGTAGGTTCGTAGCTTCGTAGCTAATAGAATTTCCATCTGGATCGTTAGCGCTCGCATCAAGTGCAACAACAATATCTTGCTCGTTATTTGTTTGATTCGCTATGGTATTATTAAAGACAGGAGGTTGGTTAATCCCTACGATAGTTACCGGAATACTCGCCGCTGTTCCGAATACACTGGATCCTGCCAATGTAATATCTGTAAAACTAAAAGGAAATGTAAAATCATAATCAATACTTGTATTTACACTTCCAATGGCTTGGAAATCAATTTGTAAAAAATCAAAATTGGCCAGAGGAGGAGATGAAACATTCCCTGCTACATAGCTTATGGTACCCGTAGAATTGTCAAATGTTGGAGCTCCTAATATTTCGGTTGGAAGCTGAGAATTACTCAAAGCGGTTACATTGGTTACCTGTAATATGGAAGGTTCAAAATCCAAATGTATTTCTGCACCATCTACCGCTTGATCATTCACTGTTTGTAATGCTATGGTCACAGAGAAAGGGTCTCCGGGATTAATTGAGACGGAGGCCGGTGAAGCTACAAAATTAGCCTGCGCAAAAACAGAACCAGTAAAGCCCAAAGACAAACAAAGCAGTAACAGGGAAAGTGTTTTCATTCCTGATACAAAAAGCCAGGATTTCCTGGGTATAGGTTCCTGCCTACCCGTACTATTTAATAAAACAAGGGTCTTTAAATGGCGAATAACAAGTATCAACGAACTTATTGACTTGGTAATGTAGTTGGATGTAAAAATCTGCATAATGTGGGATGTTAGTTTGGCTACTACTTTTTTTTTGACATATAAAATATTCTTAACCATAGGGGAAAGTTTCCTTTTTTCCTAAGTGTACCGAAACTGATATATAGAAATGAAAATGCAACTTCAATCCACAATCTGTAAAAGACGTGAGACGAATTAGAAGACAATTCTAAATGTTACTTAAAGTAATTTTCAATCATATAAACTCAGTTTGGTTTCAACTATAACCAAGCAGATATTCATAGGGATTTGGGGTATAAATCTCTATTAAAAAGTACAAAAAATGGTGGGGGGGGGGGGGGGGGGGGGGGGGGGGGGGGGGGGGGGGGGGGGGGGGGGGGGGGGGGGGGGGGGGGGGGGGGGGGGGGGGGGGGGGGGGGGGGAACTTAAAATATTTTTATTTTTAGGCTAATCTGTAGGAAAATTAGAAAAAAATATTAAACACTTTTAATTACTCCAATTTTTGATTCTTATAATTATTGAAGTTCATTTTTAAATTGGACAACACGCATATAACTACCAATAATTTCGACTAAGCGCTGCTTTTTTCGGTTAATTGACCGATTTTTTAGGAGATTATCTTAGTTTTCTATTCTTAGGTAAAACTTTAAACTCCTTTTTCTTTCTTTCTTTACTACAATATGCTCTTTTCATCACTATAGCTACTCCTAACTTTGTAGTAAAATACCTCGCCAAACGAGCCTCCGCCTAATACCATACTAACTTCAAGGGCATGAAAGAATATCTCGATGGCGGCTATATTTTTCAATATCCTTACGATTTTCTTAAAACTGTTAATGGTAACACTCCTAATCAAAAAATGTAAATGGTCCTTGTGAGTTTCTCTTTTCAAAAACTGAATTTTATAATTGTATTGGATATCCAAACATGTTCAGAACAATATCCTAACTACAAAATTTACTGGAACAAACTAAATGATAAAACAGTAGCGAAACCCTATGGCTCCTATGCTTATTAGCACTTGAACTTAAGTAAAATATTGCTGTTTTTCTATATGCAAAAGTAAGTCTTGGGGCGATTATTATTCTAAAATAAAGAAGCTTTCTAAAAAGCCCATTCAAATCTGAATTCAATAATACTCGAGAAGAACATACTAGTAAGGTTCAAAGCATCTTGACTTAGCTCGATGTGGCCTATGGTTATAAATAGACCATTTTTTATATCAAATATTCCGCGAATTACAAATCGAATCGAAGTCCTAAAGAGACATTACGCTGATTCACAGCTGCATTTTTAAAAATAGGGTTCAAATCATACTTCACATACAGAAGAACTCCGTCAACGCCAGCATAGGCACTTAAACCATACACTAAATCATTGGTGTTATAACCACGCTTTAATTTATCGTTGACGTTGTCTCCATTACGATCATACTTCAATTTTTGTCGTGTACCCATATTAAAACCAGCGTAGCCACCTAATCCTAATCTAAACTGATTTCGTAATGAATAGCGCATGGTTTCTTCAGTAGTTTTCAATTTTGATGGTCCGAATTCAAAATGCATTGGAAACACAAGATTATCCATACGAAATTTTGATTTATTCAAATCAAACTCAAATTCTTGTAATTCGGTCTGACCATTGTCAAGCGCAACAAAGTATTGATTATCCTTAGGTTTCAATCCGTTAAATTGGAATGAAAATCCATAATTCAACCTCACAAAATTTGAATTTTTAAATAGTCGCCTACGCCATTGCCATCCCATTTCAAAAAATCGACTTCCTCCTATTTTATATGGTGAATCATTAAGAGATTTCCCCTCTACAATGGCATTATTTAACCCCACTGCCATTACAAAATCTGAATAGGTTCTTCTATCATAAACGATTTCCCTTTTCCAATTATTTGTTTTGAATAAAATTGCAGGTTTGCCATTAATATCAACCCCTAAACGAATACCTTGTCCCGTAAGCGTATCTAACTCCATTAACACCAGCATTTTACCCTGGTTACGCTCTAATAAATTTATTTGATTATCAACAATAGCAATTCTGTTCTCTATATTTAACGCCCTTTTCTCAGCTGCTTTTTGTTTTAACAAATTAGCTTCTTCTTCAGTTAGGTTGCCATCTTGTAGGCGCTGATTAATATTCTCAACTTCGTACTTTAAAGCTTCCTTTTCTTGTTGGGTTATTTTAGCTTTTTGCTCCTTTAATATTTCAATTTTGTTTTCATACTCCTCTTGAGCAGATAAATTTTGAATCATAAGTAGGGTTACTAAACCCAATAAATACATTGTAATTGTTCTCATTTCGATTTTGATTTATGACACCTTGTTTAACCTCAGCATCAGTTGATGAATAAAACTCCAGTCCCTGTCCCCATAGTAATTTATAGCGATGAAGGATAAAACGATTTTTGTTTGATTAATTATTGCGGTCAGCGACAGCCGTTCGCACTTTGATAAAACTGGCTTTTAATGAGTTAAATATTTGGTCTCGGAAGGATTGATCAAGTTCACCCTCAACCTCTGTCAACAAAGCCAAAGCATCGACAGATTTATCTGTTTTAAAAATTTTCTCCTGTAATATTTCTTGTTGCGCCCTTTTCAATAACGAATCTACTTCTGCATCAGTCACAGTACTATATTGTTCTAAGACATCAAGTTGAGCAACGATACCCGCCACTTTTGTGTTTATAATATCATCAGAAATTTCTAATTCATCACCTTTCTTTTCAAGCACTATATGCTCTAAAGAAGCAACTTCAATCTCATCTTCAACAGTTATGATTTCTTTATTTTTTATTGACTCTTGCTTCATAGCTACACCACTATTAATTTTCTCAACATCATTTTTTACTACTACTTCTGGCTCTTTCTCTAAAAATGATGCGGACTCAGTACTTTTTTTCTCTTCTAATGCTTCTTTTTTATCAGTTTCAACAACTTCGAACTGAATCTCATTTACATCATCGCTACCGTTGAAGTAGAATAGTGCAATACCTATTAAAACCATAACACTGGCCGCAATACCCATCCATAAATACACAGGTTTCTTTTTTGAGGTATCTGAATTTAATTCAGATGAAATTTTTTCCCAAGCATTCTTTGACGGTTGAATTTCTCGATCCTTAAACTGGGACTTTATATGTTTTTCAAATTTATCGGTTTCCATACCCTATAATATTTTGTTGCCTTAATTGATCTTGTAACAATCTTCGGGCTTTTAATAATTGTGTTTTTGAAGTACTTTCTGAGATAGAAAGCATTTCTGCTATTTCTTGATGCTTATACCCTTCTACGGTATACAAAACAAAAACCATTTTATACCCTTGCGGTAACGCATCTATCAGTTGCTGTATATGTTCTGTATCTAAATCGGTACTTTGAGAGATTTCTTCTGATTGGTTTTTTTCGTAAATCTCATCGTCATACACTACAAATTGTTGCTTTCTTAAATAAGAGATACTTTCTCGAATCATAATTCTTCTTAACCAGCCTTCAAAGCTACCTTCGAACTTAAATGTTTCAAGTTTAGTGAACATTTTCAAAAAGCCTTGAACCATTACATCTTCGGCGAAATGAACATCTTTGATGTATTGTCTACAGACACCCAACATTTTTGGAGCATGCTTTTTATACAAACGCTCTTGAGCATCTCTATTACCTGAGATTGCCCTTTTAATGAGCTGCTTTTCGTTTTTATAAAATGGAATTATTTTCAAAATAATGGTTTGGTCTTCTATTATACTAGACGCAGAAGTAGTTACAATAGTTGCCTGAATATAAATAAATTTTAAAATTTATTTTCAAACCGCTGTATATCAGCTCTCTAAAATGAATTAAAAATTAAAATATAAGGTTATGGTCGAGATTACTTCTTACGGTCAACCACATAATTCACCATCAACTCTAGAGCGCTTTTATAATCTGATTCTGGATAGGCACTAAGAATCTTTAAGGCTTCATCTCTATAGTGTAGCATTTTACTAACCGCATAATCCAATCCGCCTTTTTCTTTGACAAAAGAAATAACTTCTTTTACCCGCTGTTTATCTTTGTTGTGATTTTTAATGGAATTGATAACCCAGTTTTTCTCCTTCTTAGTACAATGATTAAGGGCATATATTAAAGGGAGTGTCATTTTTTGCTCCTTAATATCAATTCCTGTAGGTTTTCCTATTTTCTGAGCACCATAGTCGAAAAGATCATCTTTGATTTGAAAGGCCATACCGCAAAGCTCTCCGAATTTTCGAAAAGTTTCCACATCAACACTTTCCGGTTTTACCGAACAAGCACCTAGCGAACAACAGGCAGCAATAAGTGTAGCTGTTTTTTGGCGGATGATTTCGTAGTAGATGTCTTCCGTAATATCTAGTCGTCTTGCCTTTTCTATTTGAAGCAACTCACCCTCACTCATTTCACGTACGGCTACCGATATGATTTTTAACAAATCAAAATCATTATTATCAATCGATAACAAAAGTCCTTTAGACAATAAATAATCACCCACTAAAACAGCAATCTTATTTTTCCAAAGTGCATTTATAGAGAAGAAACCCCTGCGTTTGTTACTTTCATCAACAACATCGTCATGAACTAAAGTAGCGGTGTGGATTAACTCAATTACTGAAGCTCCTCGATACGTTCGTTCATTAACCTCGCCATTATTCAATAATTTGGCGGTGAGAAATACGAACATGGGGCGCATTTGCTTCCCTTTTCTATTGACTATATAATGGGTAATTCTATTAAGTAACGCAACCTTAGATGACATTGAATCCCTAAACTTGGACTCAAACAACTCCATTTCCTGGTAGACAGGTTCCTTTATTTGTGATACTATTTTCAGGTGTTCTTTCTTAGAATCTCAAAATTAGCGAAAAGCATGCAGTTAACAGTACTCAGCAGGCAGTTATCGTTTATTGGTCGATTACTTCGGCTACGCTCAATAAAGGGTTTGATTGTAATTAAGAAAAATATGATTTTGAAAAAAGCGATTGTGATTACTTGCTTCTATTTAAGATTTATTCGCCAGCTGACCACAGGCAGCATCAATATCCTTACCACGAGAACGACGGACAGTGACTACAATGTTGTTTTTTTCTAACGTACTTACGTAACGATCTATAGCTGCATTTGATGCTTGTTTGAACTCACCATCATCTATAGGGTTATACTCTATCAAATTCACCTTAGAAGGTGCAAATCTGCAGAAAGCTACCAAAGCGTCTACATCTTTTTGGGCATCATTGATTCCTTCCCAAACAACATACTCATAGGTAATTCTACTTTTAGTCTTTTCATACCAGTACTGCAATGATTCTCGTAAATCACTTAAAGTAAACTTGGCATTAAACGGCATAATAGAAGTACGAATTTCATCTATTGCAGAGTGAAGTGAAACAGCCAGCTTAAACTTAACTTCATCATCGGCCATTTTCTTAATCAACTTAGGCACACCTGATGTTGATACCGTGATACGTTTTGGCGACATACCTAACCCATCTGGAGATGTTATTTTATCTATCGCTTTCAACACATTATTGTAGTTCATTAAAGGCTCTCCCATGCCCATAAACACAATGTTACTTAATGGTCGGTCAAAATAAAGACGACTTTCATTGTCAATGACCACTACCTGATCATAAATTTCATCAGGATTTAGATTTCGCATTCTTTTTAACCTAGAAGTAGCACAGAATCTACAATCTAAACTACAACCCACTTGACTAGATACACACGCCGTAGTTCTTGATTTTGTGGGAATCAGTACTGATTCTACAATTAAATCGTCATGCAAACGTACCGCATTTTTAATAGTACCGTCTGAACTGCGTTGCATTTGGTCTACCTTGATATGATTGATAACAAAATTAGCCTCTAGCATATCCCGAGTTTCTTTTGATAGATTTGTCATCACATCAAAAGAATAGGCCGCCTTTTGCCAAAGCCATTCGTAAACTTGGTTTCCGCGAAAGGCCTTATCCCCATTGGAAACGAAAAAATCCCTAAGCTGCTCACGCGTTAGTGCTCGGATATCTTTTTTCTTTATCTCTTCCATAGTTTTAAAGGTAGTTATTAAAATAAATCCCGCTTTCTAAATAGTTAGATAAAGCGGGATTCAATATTATTTCCTTAAGTATAAGGAATGACTCGTACTTATATAATTAACATGGCATCACCATAAGAATAGAACTTATAGTTTTCCAAAATAGCTTCTTTGTAAGCTTTGTTCATTAAATCATGACCCATAAATGCAGATACCATCATCAATAATGTTGATTTAGGTAAATGGAAATTGGTTATCATGGCATTGGCAAGGCTAAAATCATACGGAGGGAAAATGAATTTATTTGTCCAACCTTCAAAGGTATTCAATGTATGTTTTGAAGAAACTGCACTTTCTAAACCACGCATAGCAGTGGTACCTACTGCACAAATACGACGTTTTTTCAACTTCGCATTGTTTACAATATGTGTAGCTTTTTCATCAATAAACAGTTCTTCACTGTCCATTTTATGCTTAGAAAGATCTTCAACTTCTACTGGATTAAAAGTACCAAGACCAACATGCAATGTTAATTCTGCAAAGTCGATTCCCTTAATTTCCAATCTCTTTAATAAGTGTTTAGAAAAGTGTAAACCAGCAGTAGGGGCAGCAACCGCACCTTCATGCTTAGCATAAATAGTTTGATAGCGTGATTCATCTTCAGCTTCAACTTCTCTTTTTATATACTTTGGCAAAGGTGTTTCACCTAATTCCCTAAGTTTTCTTCTAAAATCAACATATGCACCATCATATAAAAAACGTAAAGTTCTTCCTCTTGATGTTGTATTATCAATAACCTCAGCAACTAGAGTTTCATCATCGCCAAAATATAGTTTATTACCAATACGTATTTTACGTGCTGGATCTACAAGAACATCCCATAAGCGTTGCTCTTCGTTCAATTCTCGTAAAAGAAAAACTTCGATACGTGCACCGGTTTTTTCTTTGTTACCATATAAACGGGCTGGGAATACTTTTGTATTGTTCAGAACCATGACATCGCCTTCCTCAAAATAATCGATCATGTCTTTGAACATCTTATGCTCAATCTTTCCAGTATCTCTATGGATTACCATTAATTTGGACTCATCTCTATTTTCAGAAGGATGCTCTGCCAATAATTCTTTTGGAAGCTCAAAACTAAAATTTGATAATTTCATGTAGCTGATTTTGTTAATGTAGCAAATTGCGGCTGCAAAGATACAATCTGCAGATAGGCCTTGTCAAGTAAAACGCTAATTATAATTCTCTTATGGTAAAATGAAGCTGTTTAAGGTCATTCCAAAAATCTGGATATGACTTAGAAACCACCTCTGCATTGTTCACAAAAAGAGTGGTGCGCATTGCCAACGGAGCGAATGCCATAGCCATTCTATGATCATTATAGGTGTCAATGGAAACATCAGCAGTAATTGCTTTGGTCGGCAAAAGAGTAAGTGTTTTATCGGTTACCGAAATAGATGCCCCTAATTTTGAAAGTTCGGTATCCAATGCCTCTAATCGGTCGGTTTCCTTAATTTTTAAAGTATGCAATCCTGTTAAATGACAACCAACACCTAAACCAAAACAGGTAACTGCAATGGTTTGGGCAATATCTGGCGCATTAGCCAAATCGAACTCATTTTCTGTGGAAACTTTTTTATCTGTCTTCTTTAAAGTGATTATATTTTCTCCGAAAGTAGTTTCAACACCAAAAGAGGTATAAATTTTAGCTAGCACACTATCACCTTGAAGGCTTTCTTTTTTATATGCGGATAAGGTTATTTCGGTGCCTGGGTCTGAAAGTGCGCATATGCTATAGAAATAGGAAGCAGAACTCCAATCAGATTCTACAACAAGTGTGCTAGACGCAACTTTATCTTGAGATGAAACTTTGATTCTATTGCCTTCAAATGAAGTTTTCACGCCTATCTCTTCAAGCAATGCCAATGTCATTTTTATGTAAGGTACTGATGTAATTTTACCAACCAACTCTAATTCTAATCCGTTTTCTAGACTTGGTGCAATCAGTAATAAAGACGAAATATATTGACTACTTACATTAGCAGGCAAACTAACTTTATCCTTAACAATACGCTTCCCTTTAATTTTTATAGGCGGATACCCTTCATCTTGCACATAAGAGATATCTGCGCCCAACGATTTTAAAGCATCGACTAAAATTTCAATGGGTCTTTCGGTCATTCTTTTTGACCCTGTAAGCACAACTTCCTTCCCTTCTTGTGAAGCAAAATACCCTGTCAAGAAACGCATCGCAGTACCTGCATGATGTATATCTACGGTGCCTTCCGTAATTTTCAACCCTTGCTCCATCACCTGAGCATCATCTGAATTCGATAAGTTCTCTATGCTAATCGCTGGATACAACGCAGCCAATAGCAGACTACGGTTAGATTCACTTTTAGAACCCGTTATAGTAATAGTTTCGTTTAGATGTTTATCTGATGGACCAGTTAAGTGAAGTTTCAAAGCGTATAGAATTAAAAATAGAACGCCAAATATACGGCTATTTCAACTTTTTATTGCTGTGGTGGCGGTCATGATCACGCTTTGTTTTTAAATCTAACTTTTTATCAAAAGCTTGTTGTAAATCGATACCTGTTTGGTTCGCCAAACACAACACTACGAATAGTACATCGGCCAATTCTTCACCTAAATCTTTATTCTTATCAGATTCTTTTTCACTTTGCTCTCCGTAGCGTCTAGCAATAATACGGGCAACCTCGCCCACCTCTTCGGTCAATTGTGCCATATTCGTTAATTCGTTGAAATAACGAACGCCATGTTCCTTTATCCAATCATCTACGGCTACTTGTGCATTTTCAATGTTCATTATTCTTTGTTTTTTGTATCAATAACTATAGTCACCGGACCATCATTCAACAACTCTACTTTCATATCTGCACCAAATATACCAGTACCTACCTTTTTACCAAGTTTCAACTCTAAAGCCTTTACAAAAGCTTCATAGATTGGCACAGCTGTTTCTGGTTTAGCAGCATTTATATACGAGGGTCTATTTCCTTTCTTAGTAGACGCATGCAGTGTAAATTGACTCACAACAATTACATCGCCATTACTTTCAAGAAGTGAGTTATTCATTACACCTTGGTCATCATTAAAAATACGTAGGTTTACTATTTTATTTGATAACCAGTCAATATCCTCTTGTGAATCTAAATTTTCAATACCTACAAGAATAAGTAACCCAGACTCTATAGCGCTAATTTGCTTTTCATCTACTGTAACACTAGCCTTGGTAACACGTTGTATAACTACCCTCATTTTTTCTCATCATGTATATCAACCCTATAATTCTCATCTTCGCCTTTTACCATTTGCAAATAACTTTGATATCTACTCCATGCTATATCGCCAGATTCTAGGGCATCTTTTACAGCACATTTAGGTTCATCTATGTGTATGCAATTATTGAACTTACAGTGCTGCTTTAATTTAAAAAATTCAGGAAAATAATTTCCTATTTCCTCTTTCTCCATATCTACAATACCGAAACCTTTAATACCTGGGGTATCTATGATACGTGCATCAAAACTTAAATCGAACATTTCGGCAAAGGTGGTAGTATGCTGGCCTTGTAGATGCTGTTCTGATATTTTTTTTGTCTTAATATCTAAAGTAGGTTCTATTGCATTAACCAATGTCGATTTGCCTACACCTGAATGACCAGAAAACATGGAAGTTTTCCCTATCATCATCTCTTTTACCGTATCTACATTTTTTCCTGTAACCGCAGAAATACCGATACAGGTATACCCAATATTTCGATATAGCGCCGCTAAAAATTTAATTTCGTCAGTTTCCTCGGGAGTATACGTATCTACTTTATTAAAAAGAAGTACTGCGGGAATTTCATAAGCTTCTGCCGTAATTAAAAATCGGTCTATAAAAACAGGATAGGTTGGTGGATTATTCAATGTAACCAACAAAAAAACCTGATCAAGATTAGCCGCTATAATATGCGTCTGTTTTGAAAGGTTTACCGACTTACGTATAATATAATTTTTACGTTTTTCAATTTCATGAATTATCCCAATAGTATCATCTCCAATAGTTTCCACCTCAAAGTGAACTCGGTCACCCACTGCCACTGGGTTCGTGCTTTTTATACCTTTTATTCTAAATTTCCCCTTAATCTTACAGTTATAGAAATCACCATTATTTGATTTAACCGTGTACCAACTACCTGTAGATTTGTATACAATTCCTACCATTTATGCAAAATACCTTCCATTTATACAAAGTAACTGCTTTCAATACAAAAAATACTATAAATTTGAATTACAACGTAGAACATTAACCAATAACTTGAAAATGAAAACGATTAAAAAACTATTCTTATTTACGGTATTTGCGATTACCACTATCGGCTTCGCACAAGAAACAATCACGAACGAATCTGTAGTACAGATGGTAGAGTTAGGTTTCGACGATTATATGATCATCGATAAAATAAACACCTCTGATGTAAAATTCGATGCTTCTATTTCTGCTTTAGGTGAAATGAAAAATGCAGGTGTTTCTTCTGAAATTTTGTCCTTAATTATGGAGAAATCTAAACAGAACACAAAATCTAAAACGGGAATTTATTTTACTGATGCTAGTGGAGAAGACAAATTGGTTCAACCAAGTGTATTTTCTGGAGCAAATTCAAATGCTGTAGCACAAAAATTAGTTTCTGGTTTAATAAACTCAAAACAAAAAGCACAACTACCAAAAACTCAATCGAATAATATCATACGTCAAAGTCAGCCTGAGTTTACTTTTATTTTTGACCCAAGTGTTACTGAAGTTGACAATATGCAAAACAACCAAGGTAGTGATTCTGGTATTTTTAACTGGTGGTTTAGAATGGCTAGTAACCCGAACGAATTTGTTTTGGTAAAACTTACTGTAAAAGAAAAGAAAAACCTTAGAGAAGTTATTACAGGAAAAGAAAGCTGGATTACTAGCAGTAGCGGCATTGACCCAAAATATGCTTTGAACTTTGCAATTGAAGAAATTGAAGGTAACAAGTTTAAGGTTACTCCTGATTCTTTAGAGCCAGGTGAATATTGCTTTATCTACCAAGGACAAGTACCACAAGGAAGAGATAATCAATCTGTATTTGATTTCTCTATTCAATAAAAAATACACTTCTTATAAAAAACCCGATGTAAATACATCGGGTTTTTTTATTTCTTAAGCTCATTTTTGCTTAGTCACAAATTGATACATTATTATATTTCAGACTATTTTATACAATTTAACATGTTTTGAAGTGTTAGTATTTTATAATCATCTAAAAGATGACCAATTATTAAAAAACCAAAATCATGAAAAAAAGCATTTTTAGTATTTTATTAATTTTTAGTGGCGCACTAAGTTTAAGTGCACAGGAGTTTAAAGTAATTACTAGCGTTGAATCTATAGTATCCAGCGGATTAGGTCGCTCTAGAATTATAGATGGTAATGAGGAAAAGGACTATGCAGAATTTACCTCTACCCAAACCGAAGATGACAATACCCGTAACAAATCGAAAAGAGACGAGATTAGGGTAAAAGACTTTGATGAAACTAAGTTGTTGAATTTCTTTAATATTGGTGGTATCCGTTTTCAAAATATTGCCGCTAATGATGCCATAATCACCTCTAAAATCAACGCAATGGTAGCAGATGGTTGGGAACTAGCCTTTGTAACCAGTGCTGTAGAAAGTGATGGCGGTAAAGGTGATTCTTCTGGTATATTTATTACCCGATATATTTTTAAGAGATAAAAAACAAAATAAAAAAAAGCCCGGTCAATAGACCGGGCTTTTTTTATTAAGATTGTTTCAATTTACTTCACCAAGTTGATTTCTACACGTCTATTTTTCTGTCTTCCATCTTTATACATATTTGTAGCAATAGGCTTGCTCTCTCCATAACCTACCGCTTTAAGACGGGCGGGTGCAATACCTCCATCAATTAAAAACTTCAATACAGACTGAGCTCTGTTTTCTGATAATTTCTGATTGGTTTGAACAGAACCTATACTATCGGTATGACCTTCAATTGTAAAGTTTGCATTTGGGTACTCATTCAATATGCTAATAATATCAACTAACACCGGAGTAGATTCATCTTTTATAGTTGACTTACCCGTAGTAAATAAAATGGTACGTGCATATTCATTCAATGATTTTTGAACCTCAGCAGTCATTTCGGGTTCTGGGCAACCGTTATTAGCAACCGTTCCCATTTCGTTAGGGCATTCATCATCTTTATCAAGAACTGAATCACCATCACTATCTGGCCAAGGACATCCGTTGTTCTCAACTGGTCCCGCTTCATTAATACATTCATCTTCATTATCCATTAAAGAATCTCCATCGGTATCAATCCAAGGGCAACCACCATTTTCAACTGGACCGGCTTCATCAACACAATCATCTTCATTATCTAAAACCGTATCACCATCTGTATCTCCCCAAGGGCAGCCATTATTTTCAATAGGTCCGAAATCTTTAGGACAACTATCTTCTTTATTCGGAATTCCATCTCCATCAGAATCTTTTGGCTGGCTGTAATAAACAGGTATTTTTAAACCTGCATAAATATCTGCGCCTTTAATCTCGCTTCTCGTTAATGTAGAAATTAGCGACCCTGAACCTATATAAAGTGGCCCTGCTCTTAAACCTGCTCCTATTTGCATTCCGCTATATTGATAGCTACTTACTGGCAAGTAAAAACTAAACCACTTACTCTCAAAACGAGGCGTTAACGAGATTACATTAGCAGTTCTCATTACATTTTCACCTGCAGAGCGCATTGACAAATCTGTATTCAAATTCAAATAAAAATGATTCTTAATATTCCAATCTGCATTAAAATGAAGCGCTGTTGGTAAACCAGCTTTAATATCTTCAGTTGCCTGCGTAAACGTATATAAGTTTTGCAAATCATCAGAATCTTCGATATTGTCATAATCATCTTGGGTAATCGTATTATTGATATTGTAGCTATCAATTAAACCACCTTTATAATTTACCGATCCAACATCTGTAAGAGACAACCCTAGCTTAAGCTTGTACTTATTCTTATCCTTCATGACGGTTTTTACGCCATCAGTACCAGTAACTACATAATCGGCATAATCAGGCCTCCATTCATAAACAAAGCCTAAATCGACTCCAAAACCCTTAGCATCAGGTACTTCGTAATCGTAATTATCGCTATCATAACCATCTGCACGACCATAAGACAAATCGCCTGTTGATTCTAATGTACCGATTGTTGAACTATCAGGTAATGTAGCGCCACTGGCATCATAATTAATAGTCACATTTCTACCAGTAACATATGCGTTTCCGAATCCTTTTAGATATTTCAAAGAAAGACCGCCTTTTAAAAAGTGTTGTTCTTTATTCATTAACTCTTGGGCATAGGTAAACCCTACTTCAGCCCAACCATTACCAGCCGCATAGAAATCACCTTCATCTACTAAAAAATCTTGACTTTCATCTATACTATCATCAAGGTCATCAATACTTTTACCATTAAATTCATTACCCGAAATAACCGTTCTTGCTCTAGTAAATATGGCAATTGAAGATTTTTTACCCACATTAAACATAAATGAAGGACCTAAAACATCTACTGTTCCTGAAAAATTATTATTGTTTGATAGCGACAATTTTGCATCTGTATCATATTCAAAATTACTTGATGTTAAATCTGAAAACCCTACACCTAAGTAATCATTTGCAAAAAAAGCACTTGCGCCTATTAAATTGATATCGGTTTTAAAACGTGAATCGGCAATATTTGCCGGGTTGGCAATTACACCATTAACACCACTATAATTGTCAGTCAAATACCCTATATAAGATTGTGCTTTTGCTGGTAAGGATACTATCAGCATAATCGTAATAAGTAAATATTTTTTCATACTCTAAAGTTTGATTATTTATCGGTTTATTATAGCCCTAACGACTGACTTTTCTTCATATTGTAATTTTGTGTAATTTTTCCTACTTTATAGTATTTAAGCAAAAAAAAACATCCGTGTGTCACGGATGTTTTTTTATCTAAAAGTTAAGCAGAACTTACCCGTTCACTATTTTCTCTTGATGGCGAATAGACTCTTGGTGAATCGCTTTAAACATACGAAGAACAAATTCTTCACTAAGTCCTTTGGTTTCCCCTTCTAAAATCATTGCTCCTAAAATCTCGTTCCACCGTGTACTCTGTAAAACAGCAACATTCTTCTCTTTCTTAAGAGCGCCAATTGCATCTGAAGTTTTCATACGCTTACCTAAAGTCTCAAGTAATTGATTATCGAAAATATCAATATTCGCTCTTAAGTTGTTCAATTTAGCCTTGTATTCCGTTTCAGTGTTATCCTCTTTACGTATTTTCAAATCTTTCATGATTTGCACCAATACAGATGGTGTCACCTGCTGTGCAGCATCACTCCAAGCATTGTCTGGATCATGATGAGTTTCAATCATTAAACCATCAAAATTAAGGTCCAAAGCAGTTTGCGATACATCAAAGATCATATCTCTATTCCCTGTAATATGAGAAGGATCATTAATGATAGGTAAATCTGGAAATTTAGTCTGCAAATCAATTGGCATTTGCCATTCTGGAATATTTCTATATTTAGTTTTCTCATACGTTGAGAAACCTCTATGAATTACCCCTAAATTTTTTATATCTGCAGTAGCCAAACGTTCAACAGCTCCTAGCCATAAAGCTAAATCTGGATTCACAGGATTCTTTACCAACACAATTTTATCAGTTCCTTTTAATGCATCTGCAATTTCTTGAACGATAAACGGACTAACAGTTGATCTTGCACCAATCCATAATAAATCGATATCGTGCTCTAAAGCCAATTCTACATGTGCACGGTTTGCAACCTCCGTCGCAGTTTTCATGCCAGTTTCTGCTTTAACTTTTTGAAGCCATTTAAGGCCCAATGCGCCTACACCTTCAAAATTTCCTGGGCGAGTACGTGGTTTCCAAATACCTGCTCTGTAATAATTTACATCGGTATCTTTTAGGGAGTGTGCTATTCCTAACACTTGCTCCTCTGTTTCCGCACTACATGGCCCTGCTATTACTAGTGGATGGTCTAGTTTTAAATCATCCAACCATGTTCTCATTTGTTTTGAATTTTCCATTTTAATTATTCTATTTCTTGTTTAACGGTATTCCTTTTAATATTCCTTTTATCTTATTGGTATTGTTCATTTCATTGTAAATGCCTTCGTAATCATCTTGTAACAACAACTCTTTAAATGCTGTTAGATTTTGAATATACTCATCTAATGTCTCGACCACATTCTCCTTATTTTGTTTGAAAATTGGAGTCCACATTGCCGGCGAACTTTTTGCCAAACGAACCGTGCTTTCGAATCCACTGCCCGCCATATCAAAAATATCACGTTCGTTTTTCTCTTTCTCAATTACTGTCTTACCCAACATAAAAGCACTTATGTGCGATAAATGAGAGACGTATGCGATATGCTTGTCATGCGCTTCAGGGTTCATATAGCGAATACGCATACCTATCGCTTGAAAAATTTGCAAAGCTTTTTCTTGTAACTTAAAGGCAGTCAGCTCAACTTCACAAATAATATTCGTCTTATCTCTGAACAGATCATTTATCGCTGCCGACGGACCAGAAAATTCTGTTCCTGATATTGGGTGGCATGCTAGAAAATTTCTTCTCTTCGGATGGCTCTCCAACGTTTTACAAATTAAAGCTTTCGTTGACCCCACATCAAATACAACACAATCTTCAGGTACGGCATCCAATATTTTTGGAATCTCGGTCACCATCACATCTACAGGGATACTTACAATCACCATATCTGCCAATTGTAAATCTTGATAGGTCGCTTTCTTATCGATAATTCCTAATTCTTTGGCTTCTGCCAAATGTGTGTCATTAGAATCTATACCATACACGGTAACATCTTCTTGCGTAGACTTTATGTCTTTCGCTAAAGAACCTCCAATTAAACCTATACCGATTACAAATACATTCATTAAACTAAAATCTTGCGATTGCTTCTTTAATTTTATCCTCAGTAATACATAGTGAAAAGCGGATATACCCTTCGCCATTACTACCAAAAATGGTTCCTGGTGTTATGAACAAATCCTTTTTATATAATATCTGATCTATAAATGCTTCGGATGCCACACTACCTTCAGGTAATTTTGCCCAAACAAACAAGCCAACAGCATCTCTATCATAAGAACAGCCAAGCGTATCTGCCAATTGAAAAATCAATTCTCTACGTGCACTATATACCTTGTTCAATTCAACGAACCAGTCATCACTGCTCTCCAATGCCGCTATTGCTCCTTTCTGAATGCCGTAAAACATACCCGAATCCATATTACTCTTGACCTTTAAAATAGCATTGATATGTTCTTCGCTTCCTAGAACAAAACCTACACGCCAACCAGCCATGTTAAAGGTTTTGCTTAATGAATTCAATTCTAAACAAACATCTTTAGCATTAGGTATGCTTAAAATACTTGCTGGGTCTGTATTCAGCACAAAACTATATGGATTGTCATTTACCAACAGAATAGTATGCTTTTTTGCAAAGGCTACAATTTTCACAAATTGTTCTCTAGTTGCGGTAGCACCTGTTGGCATATGTGGGTAACTCAACCACATAATTTTGACTTTAGACAAATCTTGCTCCTCCAACACCTCTAAATCTGGAAACCAACCATTCTCTTCTGTAAGGTCGTAATATGTTGGGACAGCCCCTACCAAATTAGTTACCGATGTATATGTCGGGTACCCAGGATTCGGAATCAACACCTCATCACCTGCATTTAAAAATGCAAGACTAATGTGCATAATACCCTCTTTAGACCCCATTAATGGGAGAATTTCAGTGGCAGGATCTGCAGTTACGTCAAATCTCTTGTTATAAAAACTTGCTATAGCCTCTCTTAATTGAGGTAAGCCTTGGTAGCTTTGATACTGATGTGCACCAGCTTCAAACACAGAATTCTGTATCGCTTTCAATACATGTTCTGAAGGAGTCAAATCTGGACTCCCGATCCCCATATTAATGATAGGTTTACCTTGCGCCATTAAACCGCGCACCTCTCTTAATTTCTTAGAGAAGTAATATTCCTGAACAGTCTTAAGTCTATCAGCGGTCTGTATCATCCTCTCACATTTTTATATTCACCCAAAACCTTAAAATCTTCTGCCATGATGTTCAATAGACTTTTTGCCTTTGTAAAATCTGCAAAATCGTTAAAAGTTACATCCACAAAAAAGGCATATTTCCAAGGTGTTTCTATAACTGGCAATGATTGTATTTTCGTTAAATTTAATCTGCAATCGCTCATAACATTAAGCACAGCAGCTAAACTGCCCCTTTTATGGTCGGTAATAAAACGAATGGAAGCCTTCGTAATTTCGGCCTCTGGCAACGCATCGTTTTTTGTTTGTACAATGATAAAACGGGTTGCATTATTTTTAATAGTCTGTATGTCATTTGCTACGATGTCCAAACCATATAATTCTGCCGCAACTTTTGGTGCAATGGCTGCTACATGCGCTAATTTTTGTTCTTGAATACGTTTTGCCGTTTCAGCAGTATCGACATCTTCTACCAATTTAATATGCGGATATTGTCTAAAATATTCCTTGCATTGCAATAATGCCATAGGGTGTGAACTCACTTCAGAAATATCTGAAATTTTTTGCCCTTTCAGCACCATCAAATTATGATGAATGTTTAAGTAATATTCCCCTATAATATGTAAGTCGTTATGGTTGACAAGAGCATAATTTGGGATAATTGATCCGGCAATCGAATTCTCTATAGCCATCACCCCTTGATCCGCTTCTTTCGATAATAATTTATCAACCAACTCATCGAACGAAAGGCATTCGACAAGCTCTATATCATCTCCATAACAATCTTTTGCTACTTGGTGATGGTTGGAACCTTTAATTCCCTGTATGGCTATTTTTAAACTCACTTTTACTCAATTAATTTCAAAAAAAAAGTTCCGACATATATCGGAACTTAATTCTATTTTATTTTTAAAATATGCTAGAACAGTCCCGTACCTCTCTTAAAAAAGAAGTAGAAATAAAAACCTGTCCAGAAATATTGTTTTGTCATTGCTCTTGTAAACTTTGGCTAAAGTAGTAATTATATTTAAAAATGGTTGTTTTAGCTATTATTTTTTTGAAAAATTCAATTTCTGTTTCAAATATTGAAGCTTTTGTGTTAAATACCTAAAATTATCACCACTTGATTGCCAAACCAAACCCCGATCCATTAGCAACCGGTTCTAACCTAAATGTTGTTTTTTTATCGAACTGTTTATTATAAGATAGGATTGCTCGTTTTCTAGATTTATTGGCACTATTCAAAAAAATAGCTCCAATTATACCAGCACCCAAACTACCCGCTAATGGTCCTATTGCATTTTTAGCTTTGTCACGGTTCGATAAATTAGGGTCATCGTTAATTAATTCTGATATACCCCAAATACCGACTGCAAATTGACCAAGTAAAGCGACGCCAGCCACCACTTCCTTGGTGTCTGCTTTTTTCCAGTGCATATATACTTCCTCGTTTTTGGAGAAAAGGTCTTTAACATCCTTTTTGGTTATTTTTTGATCATCTTGATAATATTCCATACCCCACATGCTTGCAAAAGACGTAATCTCTTGCGCCATGCTATTCGCAATTACGACTACAAACAGGACCAAAAAGAGTTTCACTTTTAAATATTTCATAGTTTTAATTTTTATCTAAAGTAGAAAATAAATCAAAAATTACTATTAAAAATAATCTCGCATAAATCTATTGAGAAATACCTGAACTCGGTTGAAAATAAAACGGAATAGACCAATTATACTCTCGAACATCTCCTAAGGTTTTGGTTACTTCAATTGTATTTTTCCCTTTTTGCAATAGCTCCTTATCGATAAAACCAACCATACCAAATTGCTCTGAAGTCTGATGATTCTTCTTAAGAAAATTGATATTTACAATAGCACCATTCAACTTGACTGTATGGTATTTGTGGTAGCGTTCTAAATAAAATTTACGAGCAAGAATCTTATTTTTTACCATCTGTTGTTGTTTATCATCAACATATTCTCCACAGGCATTATCTTGATAATTACGCTCATTATTAAAAATGGGAATAAATAATTTAACTGTCTTACCTTCTATAATATCGGACTGAATTTGTGGTGTGACCAAAAAGAAATTGTCTGGATTTTGGTCATAATAATAGCTTAAATGCATTTGATCCGCATAGTGGACATCCTGTTTAATCAAATAGAAAATATTAGTGTCATTCACTTTAACAACTGCTACACACATTCCTGAAACAAAAAACAATAAAACCAAATACACCAATGACTTCTTTTTCTTAAAGTTTGAACCAAAAACCATTGAAACCTGCAACAAATACTTGTATAACGGACCATAAGTTACCATTGACACCCATTTCACTACCTTAAACAACCAAGTCTGAATAACAACATTATTCTTAAACTGCTTTAAATTTCCAATAATACCGAAGATGGTTTGGAATACTAATAATACACCAATTAATACCGCAGGTGCTAAAAGTATATACGTATTCACATATTCTGACAACAAATTATAAATCAGCATATAAATACTTAGTGTAAGCGCTAAATAAGAATATATCAGTAATATGGTGAAAGCAGCAGAAAATATGACACTACACAGCTCATCTACTTTTTGAATTGTTTCTTCTTGTTTAGGTAATATCCCTAATATTTTTTCAGTGTAGATTTTAGAATAGGCACTATCCTCTACTCCATATTCCGGAAAAACTGAATTAAGACCTACTAACCCAATCCAATAGGCTCGTAAAAAAAAGTGAATAACAAACATTGAAACCAATATACTAACGGCCAATAGCCCCATAAAGACTATGAAATATCCATATTTATATTGCTCTACTGGCAAAAGTTCAATGTACCTGTTCGTAATCCATTCTACCAGACCGAATAATTGAAACGTACCGAATATGGCAATGGCGGAGACCAATAATTCTGCTTCCCAGCTTTCGTCTTTTAACCGCTGAAGCCATTTTATGGTTTTTTTATTTTCTAAAACTTGGGAGGTCTCTGTTGGTTGACTCATAGGGTATTCAAAATCTCAATAGTTGGTGAGACTAATATACCCTTTCTTTAAAACTTAAAAAATAATTAAATCACTAAGCATCAACCTCGTTAAAAAAACAAGTGATAACAGCATCTAACTCCGGCTGAATTTTAGGGTCCGTGCAGTTAATCAGAATTGAAAAAACTAGCTGTTCTTCTGGATATACAAAGAAATTAGAATAGCCTCCTACTCCGTTACCTACATGTCCATAAAATTTTCTTCCTTTAGTATCTTCACTAACCTGCCAACCCAAACCATAGTATGTCGGTTTACCGTTAACTTCTTGAGAAGTTAAAAATTGATCAAGGAATTCTGCTTTAACCTCAATTCTCTTTTCTAAATATGCTTGTCCGAATTTGGCAATATCTTTTGATGTGGAAAGGTATCCGCCACCTGCTAGTTTGTAAAAGTTATCTACAGGAATTGCTTTTCTAAAACCTGCCAAACATTTGGTGTAAAAGGTAGCAACGTTTTTAGTCGCTTTGATTTCTGTAATCTCTTTCACCTTAGTACCATCATACCTTCGACTGCCCTCAGGATGACACTTTGGAATACATGTATTTATCATACCCAAAGGATTCAATACTTTTTCCTGAACATATTCCTCAAAAGGAATACCGCTTGCTTCTTGCATTGCTGCTGAAATCATCACCCAATCAAAACTATTATACAAGTATCCTTTACCCGGTTCAAATAACAAAGGGTCATTTTTAAAAACGGTTAAACTATCTTTTATACTATACGGCTCATTCAATCCGTATTCTTTTCCTTTATAGGCTCGAATACCCGCAGTATGACTTGCTAATTGTCGTATTGTAAAATCCCAACGTTTTTTAGGGAAATCAGGAACATAGGTGTAGAAAGACTCATTAATATCAATTAATCCATCTTGCACCATATGTGCTAATGCCGTTGCAGCAATAGGTTTGGAAACACTAGCTATTCTAAAGATAGATTTTCGTGGATCTATGAACTGTTTTTGCTCTGTATCGGCATAACCAAACCCTTTTTGAAAAATGGTCTCTCCTTCTTTTAGAACGGTAATTGCTAAACCTGGAAACTTATTTTTTGCATACATCTCTTGTAAAAGCGAATCTGCTTTTACCAAACCCATCAATTCAAGATTTTCGCCTAAAACTCGTTTAGCAGCAAATACATTTTTTAAATATCTAAGTATGGGATTCATTCCACAAAAATAAGCCTGCCATTATACAATTCTTGAACGTCGATCTCAGCAGGTCTGTTATAACTTAAAACATCGCCTGTACCTCGAAGCACACCCGAAATTTTTAATTGCGGATTAATAAGTACATCGTTCGAGCCTCTATGATTAATATTTACATTTTGGGCTACCAACTCTTCAGCCTCGATTCTAGAATCTCCGGCTGCAATGTTGATATTCAAATTTTCTACATTTCCCCTTAAGTTGAAATAGGCAATTCCATTGACTGTAATACTTAAAGATGTAATATCTAAATCTAAATTAAACTCCCCATCTGTAGTCTCTGCTTCAGGATTCGAAAAACTTTCAGATAGTAAGTTTAAACGATCAAAGCTTAAAACGCCATCGCTACGAATAGGAAAACCTGTACTACTGCGTATTTCTGTCAAATTTGGTGTTGTCACAAAGACTATTGTTGTGCCGTAAGCTCGTACATAATTACAATCGTTCGTATCCGTAAGCAGTAAACGGCCATCTTCAACGACGGCATCAACTTCAACTCGCAAATTTTCACCGGTTTCAATTTCTACCTTTTGTGTATCTCCTTGCTTTATTACTAAGGTTACATTTTCAAAAACAGTAATCTTTTCAAACTCCTGTACCTCAACTTCATTCCTTATAATTTCTCCAGTATCTTGAAAACAATCCGCTGCATTTTCAGAGTCGCAGGAATTGAAGGATATACTTAAGAATAGAATAGTAAACAAAACAAAAAGGTATCTACTGCGCCTTCCGACCTTCAAGACTGACTCGATTTGACAAGTTACAATAGTATGAATTCTAATTTCTGACATCTTATAATCTTATTCCAACACCAAGTTCAACGGCTTCTGCCTTTGCTCCGTGCGATTTCAAGGTTATTGCCCCATAAACATTATCACCAAAATAACGCTTTAGTCCCATACGATTATACATACGCCCTTCAAAGTCAAAAGGATAATACACGTAATATCCCAATTGAGATATTATAGACATTTTATTAATGAACAGTTCATGACCTACAAAAATTCCCACCCTTTTATAATCGTCATCTGCAGCAACATTATTTTCAGGAAACGCGATACTTTGATAGCGTATCAATTCCTTTAAAAAATTTGAGAAATAGACATCTGCTCCAATCTGAATAGCGCTTTTTCGCCCTAAGCGCTTATCAGCATAAGTAGAAAGTACAACAAAACCATATTGACCTGAATTTATAACATCACTTTCATTCAATCCGGTTCTAATTGCAAAATTATATCGTAAAGGTTCCGTGACCTTTTCCTTTTCTCTGTGGATATATTCAATTTCCGTACCGCCATCAAGGTCATACACCAATCCAGCATTTAACGCCATGGTATTTGTCGATGTATTAGGCGCCCTAAAATTAGCATTAGAATAGTGAATTATTGAAATACCCGCTTTAAAACCTAATCCTTTAAAAATATTCTCTTTATGATAATTAAACATTAGATAGGTCGAACTCAAAAAATCGGACCCATAGGCGTTGTTCCTAAAATTGCTTGTTTTATCATACGGATTGCTTGTGTAAGCAATTCCCTGACCTACTCTTAGTTGTATATTTCGTTTAAAAAAATAGAAGTTATAATGGGCATATAAGCTATAGTTCTTTCCTAAGGTCTCATTATCCATATCCTGGTAAATAAAAGAATACCCTAAATCAGGATAATTATATAGTTCTTCCCAATCCTTAGAGCCGTAGGTCTTACGATTATAGCTCAATATTACACCAGTTGGGTGTTCTTCAATCAAATGCGAAATATCTGGATTATGCAGGATAATAGACCCGTAAAATTGATTTACGTCTAGCGTGTATTTATTAAGCTCTGACCTTTCTTGTGAAAAGCAAAAGGTTATAGAAAAGAGTAAGAAGAAAAGAAACTTAAAATTCATTGAAAGCAAAAATAGATATTAGAATTTAGTAGAGCGTATTTAGTATTAAGTTCTTTTATTCTATCATCTTCAAACCAATACCGACATATACCTTGTACTCCTTACCCGATTCTATTTTATAACTAAAAAAGTTCTTTAGCAATCGCCTTTATATTATCTGATTTTCCCATTGAATAGTAATGTAAAACAGGCACGCCAGCTTCTTTCAATTCTTTAGATTGTTGAATGGCCCATTCTATACCAACAGCACGCACATCTTTATTTGAAGTACAACCGTCTACCGCCTCAATTAAATCTTGAGGAATATCTATTCGAAAAACCTGTGGTAACAATTGCAAATGACGCTTTACCGCAATAGGTTTTATACCTGGTATAATTGGAACTGTAATCCCTATATTCTTCGCAGCCTCAACAAATTCAAAATATTTCTGGTTGTTAAAAAACATCTGTGTAACTACATAATCGGCACCTGCTT
The DNA here is from genome assembly GCF_900167935.1 of Maribacter arcticus. Taxonomy (GTDB): domain Bacteria; phylum Bacteroidota; class Bacteroidia; order Flavobacteriales; family Flavobacteriaceae; genus Maribacter; species Maribacter arcticus. Next base: position 149,694 of record NZ_FUYL01000009.1, read on the forward strand.
CTACCTTCTCCTTCAATCGTTTTAAATCTGATTGTAAGGAAGGTGATTCTAGATGTTTTTCAGGATAACCTGCTACACCAATACAGAATTCGCTTGAGTATTCGCTCTCTATTGTTTCATGTAAATATTTACCGCAGTTTAAATCTTGAATTTGTTTCACCAAGTCAATTGCAAATGGATGTCCGCCATCTGTAGGTTCAAAATATTTTTGCTCACTTCGTGCATCTCCCCGTAACGCCATTACATTCTCGATACCTAGGTAATGACAATCAACCAACATATATTCCGTTTCTTCACGGGTAAAACCACCACAGATAACATGCGGCACGGTATCAACATTATACTTATGTTGAATTGATGCACAAATACCCACGGTACCAGGTCGCATACGTGTTGTTTTCTTATCTAAAAGTCCCTCTTTCTGTACATATATAGTCTCTTCCCTAGATGTGGTCACATCAATAAACGGAGGTTTAAACTCCATCAATGGATCTATGTTATTATACAGTTCTTGTATATTTCGCCCTTTCACAGGTGGTACAATTTCGAAAGAAAATAAGGTCTTTCCTTGTGCGTTGGTGATATGGTCTGTTACTTTCATTTTAATTAAGTTGGTCGTTTTATACGTAATCGACTTTACTTCTAAACTTTTATTTTATTCCTTTTTTGGGCGTTACCTAACGGTCGGGCTTTACGCTATATTTTTTCTATTTCTAAACCCTATTTTCATTTTGGCAAACATGAGCAAAAATAGAAAAGATGCCGCTTCAATCCCTAACGCAAATTAGGCATCTACAATATTTGGAGACAACCATCTCTCAGCTTTTTCGAAAGCTATTCCCTTTCTATCCGCAAAGTCTTTCACCTGGTCTTCCTTTATTTTACCTAATCCAAAATAACGTGCTTCGGGGTTTCCAAAATAATACCCACTAACTGATGCCGCAGGCCACATCGCCAAACTATCCGTTAGTTCTACACCTATTGTTTCCTTAACTTTTAAAATATCCCAAATGGTCAATTTCTCCAAGTGATCCGGACAAGCAGGATAGCCTGGTGCCGGACGAATACCTTTATAGGATTCGTGAATCAATTCTTCATTGCTCAATTCTTCATTAGCCGCATAACCCCAATGTTTCATACGAACCTCTTTATGTAAGTATTCAGCGAATGCTTCGGCCAACCTATCTGCCAATGCTTTTACCAAAATGGAGTTATAATCGTCTAAATTCTTTTCATATTTCCCAGCCAACTCTGCAGTACCGAAACCGGTGGACACACAAAAACAACCTATATAATCTTGCTTTCGACTTTCTTGAGGTGCAATAAAATCTGCCAAAGCATAATCCGCAACCCCTTCTCTTTTCTGTAATTGTTGACGCAGTGTTCTAAATATGTAGCTTTCTTCATCTCGCCCTTGAACTGAGCTCAAGGAAACATTGATATCATCTTGGTTGATTGAATTGGCAGAAAATAGCCCAAAAATTCCTTTTGCCTTTAACTGCTTCTCCCTAATAATTTGCTTCAACATTTCTTTTGCATCGGCAAATAATTCGGTCGCTTGAGCGCCTACTACATCATCGGTTAATATTGCAGGGTATTTACCATGCAGTTCCCAACTTCTAAAAAATGGAGTCCAATCGATATAAGGCACCAAAAGATTTAAATCTAAATCTTCAATAACTTGAATTCCTAATTTGTTAGGCTTAAAAATTTCACTTTTGTTCCAATCTATCTTAAACTTATTTCTGCGCGCAGCAGCAATCGTCTTGTATGTTTTACTGGAAGAGCGGTTTAAAAACTTGGCTCTAAAAACATCATAATCTTCCTTTATTCTCTTTTTATATCCGACAGACGTTTCTTTTTGAAGTAAATCGCCTACTACAGTAACTGCCCTTGAAGCATCATTTACATGAACCACAGCTTCGTTATATTGCGTATCTATTTTTACCGCTGTATGCGCCTTACTCGTTGTTGCACCACCAATCAATAAGGGGATTTTAAAATTCTTTCGTTCCATCTCTTTGGCCATGTGTACCATTTCATCCAAAGAGGGTGTTATTAACCCGCTTAACCCTATAATATCTACATTATGTTCAATGGCGGCTGCGATTATTTTTTCTGGTGGCACCATAACCCCTAAATCAACAATCTCATAATTATTACACGCCAGAACAACACCCACGATATTCTTACCGATATCATGAACATCTCCTTTTACGGTTGCCATCAAAATTTTACCGGCATTATCAGAATCTCCTTCTTGCGGATTCAGTAATTTCTCTTCCTCTATATACGGCAACAAATACGCCACGGCCTTTTTCATAACCCGAGCAGACTTTACTACCTGTGGCAAGAACATTTTTCCGCTTCCGAATAAATCTCCGACAACGTTCATACCAGTCATCAGGTTCTCTTCAATTACCTGAATTGGCTTATCTGCAGCTAGTCTTGCTTCCTCAACATCTTCAACAATATATTGGTCAATACCTTTTACTAAGGCACGTGTAATTCTATTTTGTAATGGCTCCTCTCGCCATGATAAATCAATCTTACTTTCTTTTGTTTTACCTACAACCGATTCCGCAAAATCGAGTAAACGTTCCGTTGCATCGTCCCTCCTATTTAAAATGACATCTTCTACACGCTCCAGTAAATCCTTAGGAATATCATCATAAACCTCTAACATACTCGGGTTTACAATACCCATATTCATTCCCGCTTTAATAGCGTGATATAAGAATACTGAATGCATAGCCTCACGAACAGGATTATTTCCCCTAAATGAAAAAGAAACATTACTCACTCCACCACTTACACTTGCGTGAGGAAGATTTTCGCGTACCCATTTAGTAGCTTTTATAAAATCTAAGGCATTGAGCTTATGCTCATCCATTCCCGTAGCAACGGGGAAAATATTAAGGTCAAAAATGATATCCTCTGGTGCGAAACCCACCTTATCAACTAAAACATCATACGAACGCTTAGCAATTTCGATTCGACGTTCATAATTGTCGGCTTGCCCTACTTCATCAAAAGCCATAACTATTACAGCGGCGCCATAGCGTTTAATCAATTTAGCCTGATGCATGAATTGTTCTTCACCTTCCTTTAAACTAATGGAATTCACTACACATTTTCCTTGAACCACTTGCAAACCAGCCTCTATGATTTCCCATTTAGAGCTATCAATCATGATAGGAACTCGAGAAATATCGGGCTCGGCAATTACAAGGTTTAAAAACTTGACCATGGCTTCTTTACCATCAATCAGACCATCGTCCATGTTAATGTCGATTACCTGTGCTCCATTCTCTACCTGCTCCCTCGCTACGACTAAAGCTTCTTCAAATTTCTCTTCTTTAATTAATCGAAGAAACATTTTAGAACCAGCAACATTGGTACGTTCACCAACATTAATAAAATTCGTTTCAGGGGTTACAATCAATGGCTCAAGGCCACTTAACTTTAGAAATCGTTGTTCGTTTTTTCCGCTCATAACTTCTAATGTTCTTAATGTAAAACAGAAAATTGTCTAGGTTTGAAATCTTTTACCAAATTGGCAATCGCAGTAATATGCTCTGGTGTGGTACCACAACAGCCTCCCACTATATTCACCAAACCTTTTTCCACATATTCCCTAATTTGTTCTGCCATCTGATCCGGAGTTTCATCATACTCGCCAAAAGCATTAGGTAAACCGGCATTTGGATGTGCAGAAACTGCATGTTCGCTTTTCGTTGCCAACACTTCTAAATGCGGCACTAATTGACTGGCTCCTAAGGCACAGTTAAAGCCTACGGATAAAATTGGAATATGGGAAATGGAAATTAAAAATGCTTCTGCTGTTTGTCCAGATAATGTTCTACCCGATGCATCGGTAATCGTTCCACTAACCATGATAGGAACATCGATATTTCGTTCTTCTTTCACTTCTTCAATGGCGAACAAAGCTGCTTTTGCATTCAGGGTGTCGAATATGGTTTCAACGAGCAGTAAATCTGACCCACCATCTAACAATGCTTCAACCTGTAGTTTATAAGCTATTCTTAATTCGTTAAAAGAAATTGCTCTATAGCCAGGATCATTTACATCTGGCGACATACTTGCTGTCTTATTCGTCGGACCAATACTACCAGCTACAAAACGTGGCTTATTCGGCTCTCTTTCGGTGAATTCATCGGCAACCATTTTAGCAATACGGGCTGACTCATAATTTAGCTCGTACACCAAATCTTCCATGTAATAATCTGCCATGGCAATGGTGGTGCTTGAGAATGTATTAGTTTCTACAATATCAGCACCAGCAGCAAAATATTTGCGATGAACATCAGCAATTGCTTCGGGTTGTGTTAAGGACAATAAATCATTGTTACCCTGTAAAGGGTGTTTCCAATCTTTAAAGCGTTCTCCCCTAAAATCCTCTTCGGTAAACTTATAGCGTTGAAGCATAGTGCCCATTGCACCATCTAACACTAAAATTCGTTCTTTTAAAATTTCCCTAATATCCTTCATTTTACGCTGTAAAAAGTTCTACGTTCATTAAAAATTAATACGATACCAAGGAAGGAAAGGATAGGAAAGTGTTCTTTCTTGAGTTATCTGTCCCAAAAAAAGGGATAGAATGTAGCACCTTCTTATCCGTTAGGGAAAGGGTTGCCAAGGTTTCATAGGGTCTAATCCCTCCACCTTTCTTGATAACGTTTCAATCTATTTATGAACGAATTGCAAAGTAACGGCACTACCCGTTCTAATCCAAAACTTCGCTGGACTTTTTAGCCAACGAAATTTTATAAATATGTCATAAAAAAACCTCTGAAACATTAAAGCATCAGAAGTTTCTTTTATACTATCAAAGTCTTATGCTATACTTTGTACGACTTCTTTTTTAGCTTCTTTTTTAGAACCGTCAAATCCTTCAACACCACCTACGGTAGTATATTTCATGACATAACGTTTTCCTGGATTGATTTGCTGATATGCAAACTGACACATTACTGCAGCTTCATGAAAACCTGAAAGAATTAATTTTAATTTGCCTTCATACGTATTCACATCACCAATCGCATACACCCCAGGTATATTGGTCTGGTAATCTCTTGCATTGTTGACCTTAATTGCATTTTTCTCTATTTCTAATCCCCATCCACCTATTGGTCCTAATTTAGGAGAAAGTCCGAATAAGGGAATAAAATGGTCAACTTCTAAATAAGTATCTGCTTTTTCTTTATCGGTATGCTTCAGCACTACCGCTTCAAGCTGATCCTTACCATGTAACTCCTTTACCTCAGCTTTGGTTACCAATTTTATCTTGCCCAGTTTCGCTAACTCTGATGCTTTTTCAACAGAATCTAATGCTCCCCTAAACTCATCTCTTCTATGCACCAACGTAACTTCAGAAGCTACATCGGTTAAGAAAATTGCCCAGTCTAAAGCAGAATCACCACCACCGGCAATGACTACTTTTTTATCTCTATACACCTCAGGATCTTTAATCATGTAAGAAACACCAGTATCCTCAAAATTTACAATATTGGAAATGGGTGGCTTTCTTGGCTCAAAAGAACCTAATCCACCAGCAATTACAACTACCGGTGCATTATGTTGAGTTCCTTTATTGGTAGTAACCACAAAAGAACCATCTTCTAATTTATCTAAGGTTTCCGCTCTTTCACCCAAAGTAAATCCTGGCTCAAAAGGCTTAATCTGTTCCATTAGATTATCTACTAAAGTACCCGCCAAAATTTCTGGGTACGCCGGAATATCATAAATAGGTTTTTTAGGATATATCTCTGAACACTGACCACCTGGTTGTGGCAAGGCATCGATTAAATGCGTTTTTAATTTTAATAATCCCGCTTCAAACACCGTAAATAATCCGGTTGGTCCCGCTCCTATTATGAGCATATCTGTTTTAATCATAATTCTTCTTTAGTATTGAGTAGTTAGTCTTGAGTACTGAGCCTCCACTCAAAAATCATTCGCTTACTACTACTCTTTATTTTACTTACGACTTTATATTCTACTTACTTAATACTTTTCACTATTTACCATTAAAGGTTTCGACTGCGCTCAACCTGACATTTTCATCACTTGAATATTCAAGCTTTGCCTTCATCAATGATTCTCTATGCCTCACCACTTCCCCGATTATAATAATAGCCGGATTAGATAATTCTTCTTTCGCCACAACCTCAACAATTGTTTCTATAGTGCCTATTCCTAATTTTTCATTTTCCCGTGTACCATTTTGAATGATGGCAATTGGTGTGTCGGCCTTGCCTTCACTTTTAAATAATGCTACAATCTGCGGTAGTTTAGACATCCCCATTAAGATTACAACGGTTGCGCTACTTTTAGCAGCCAATGCAACATCGGTTGATAATTTGTGTTCTTTGGTTGTACCTGTAATCACCCAAAAACTTTCTGATGCACCCCTTTTTGTTACTGGTATATTTTGATATGCCGGTACACTCAAACTAGATGAAATACCAGGCACCATAGCTACTTCTAAGCCAAAGGAAGCTGCATATTCCATTTCTTCTGACCCACGACCAAAAACAAAAGGATCACCTCCTTTTAATCGTACGACATGTCCGTGAGATTTTGCTCGACTTATAATAAGTTCATTAATTTGCTCTTGCTGGTATGCATAACATCCTTTACGCTTGCCTACAAAAATCAATTCTGCATTCTTAGCATACTCTAAAAGCTCTTTATTCACCAAGGCATCATACAACACTACATCTGCATTTTCTAGAGCCTTGATGGCTTTTAAAGTGATGAGTTCTATGTCGCCAGGCCCTGCGCCAACAACAGTTAACCTCCCTTTGTGCTGCGAGGGAGTGTCAACTATTGAATTGATTGTTTTTTGATTGGATAAATTATTGATTTGCATATTATACCTCTGCTAATTCTTGTTGTCTGAATTTTGCGACAGTTTCTAAAAATAACTTTGCATCACTCAAATACGATTCCGCAAAAGCTTTTGTAGGTTCGTTTTTATTCAACTGAAGCACCATATTTTCAAATCCACGAGCAACGGCTATTCTTCCATCGGCTACGAACTTCTCATCAAAATCTTTAATGATGCTTGCATGTGTATTGACCTTTGTATTTTCTGAAGTCAACATCGCTTTCGCTGAATTCACCATAGAAGAATATGCGTGGTAGATACTTGCCGACCATTTTTCAGCGTCTAACATATCTTGTGCATTCTGAATTTTTTCTTCACTTTCAAAAAGTAGGGTTGCAATCAAATCAATTACAACTCCGGCACATTCACCAACACCAATTGCCTTTTCATATCGTTCTGAATTTCCCCAGTCAATAAAATCATCTGCCGTTAAATCATCAACGGAAGATAATGGCGTAAGAAAATCATAGAAATACATTTGACCTTTTTCCGCGTAATAATCAGGGAACGATAAATCGCCACCATTGGCATCAAAATCATTCAAGATTAAACGTAATGCTTCTGGGCCTCTTTTACTTGGCACTTTTACTACTTTATCAGCAAAACGCCCTTGACCATTTCCATCATTGCTACCTCCTAATAATACTTGAAGCGCAGGTGCAACTAATTTATCTTTTGTACGAACAGACATTCCTTGAAAACCTATATTGGCCATGTTGTGTTGACCACAAGCATTCATACATCCGCTAATTTTAATAACGACATCTTCGTTATTAATATAATCTGGATATTCTGTTTTGATTACACGTTCCAATTCTTCTGCAATACCTGTACTACTTGAAATACCTAAATTACATGTATCTGTACCTGGGCAAGCTGTAATATCCAACGCCTTGTTATAACCAGCTTCCGTGAAACCAAATTTTTTCAATTCAGTATAGAAAAACTCTATATTCTCTTCCTTTACAAACGGAATTAAAATATTCTGACGTAATGATAATCGAATCTCTCCGGCAGCATATTTCTGAACCAAACCTGCCAATAATCTAGCTTTATCCGTATAAAAATCTCCTAATAAAACCTTGATACCGATAGCTAAATAGCCTAGTTGTTTCTGTGGCACCACGTTGGTAGATTTCCACTGCTCAAATTCTTTAGCATCTGTAATCTCTACGGCTGGAACTTCTAGATTAGAAACCTTGATTTTCGGATACGCATCTGCATCAATCGGAAACGAATCAAAAGGAACTGCTGTTTTCTCCGCAGCCAATAATTCTTTGAATCCGTCTAACCCTAAATCCTTTAATAAGAATTTCATTCTAGCCTTAGCCCTACTCTTACGCTCACCATAACGGTCAAAAACACGCACTACCGTTTCCATTAAAGGAATAATTTGGTCTGCAGGTAAAAAACTGTATAATTCATCAGCATGCCTAGGTTGAGAACCTAAACCACCGCCTAACATTACCTTAAAGCCTGGCTCTCCATTTTGAAGTTTAGCTATGAATCCTAAATCATGCATGTATGAAAGTCCGGTATCGGCATCACTTGCAGAGAAAGAAACTTTGAACTTGCGTCCCATTTCTTGACTCACAGGATTTCTTAGAAAATACTGGAACAAGGCATGCGCATATGGAGATACATCAAAAGGCTCATCTACATCAACTCCTGCCGTTTCACTAGCCGTTATATTACGAACCGTGTTACCACAAGCTTCCCTTAGCGTAATATCATCCTTTTCTAATTGTGACCAAAGCTCAGGAGTTCTGTTCAAATCCACATAATGAATTTGAATATCTTGACGTGTCGTAATGTGCAATCTACCGGTAGAATACTCGTCAGACACATCACAAATACGCAGCAATTGCTTAGAAGTCACTTTACCATAGGGTAATTTTATACGAATCATTTGAACCCCTTCTTGACGTTGGCCATATACACCACGTGCCAAACGAAGGCTCCTAAACTTTTCCTCATCTAATTTGCCGCCATGAAACTCATGAATTTTTCGTTCTAATTCAAGAATATCTTTTGCAACTACTTGATTTTCTATTTCTGTTCTAAAACTCTGCATTCTTTTCTAGTATTTAGTACTGAATAATCTGTACTAAGTTTATTATCTATTTTACCTATGGACTAAATAGGTTAAAATTAAAAGTCTTGCTTACTATAAACCGTTTAATACGTTTATTAACTAATAAAACCTGCTCCTACGGTACTATTTGATTTTGTATCTATCAAGATAAATGATCCATTTGTTCTATGATTTTTGAATTGGTCATAAAAAATTGGTTTATTTAAACGGAAACTTACTTGGGCAATATCATTCATGCCCAACGAATCGGTTTCTGTATCGATACCCGAATAATCTGGCGCAATTTTATGATGAACCTGTTCAACCTTAGCCAATACTTTATTGACACCGTGCTGCACGATATATTTATTTCCAGCCGCCAAAGGCAATGAATCCATCCAAGAGATAGTGGCAGTAAAATGCTTATCTACAGTAGGTAAGTCACCAACTTTCACTAACATGTCGCCACGGCTTAGATTAATTTCATCATCTAATGTTATCGTCACCGACGACCTTCTTGAGGCAGTTTTATATTTCTTGTCATGGAAATAAATATCTTTTATTCTAGAGCGCGTTTGTGACGGAAGCGCAACAACATCATCACCTACACTTAATTCTCCACCATACACTTTACCGGCGAATCCTCTAAAATCGTGATGCTCATCAGTCTTTGGACGAATAACATATTGCACAGGAAAACGAGGTGTACCCACATTAAAAATATCTTTTCTATCCAAAGCTTCAAAATGCTCTAAAAGTGACTGACCTTTATACCAAGCCATCTTTTCAGATTTATTTACCACATTATCGCCTTTCAAAGCACTCACAGGGATAAAGGTTATTTTTTGATCTTGATAATCGCGCTTGGCCATCAATTCTTCAAAATCGGCTTTAATCGCATTATACGTTTCTTCAGAATAATCGACCAAGTCCATTTTATTAATCGCCACTACAACATCTTTAATGCGTAATAAATTATTAATAAAAAAGTGTCTGTTCGTCTGCTCAATAACTCCTTTACGTGCATCGATTAAAATAATCGCCGCTTGAGAAGTAGAAGCCCCCGTAACCATGTTACGCGTATATTCTACATGACCAGGTGTATCTGCAATGATGTAACTTTTCGTTGTTGTAGAGAAATAAATATGGGCAACATCTATAGTTATACCCTGCTCACGTTCTGCTACCAAACCATCCGTCGCCAAAGAGAAATCTAAATAATCATATCCCTTTTGCTTACTTGTCTTTTCAATCGCGGCTAATTTATCGCTGGTCAATGATTTTGTGTCGTACAGTATTCTCCCAATCAAGGTACTTTTACCGTCATCTACACTACCTGCTGTTGCTATTTTCAGTACTTCCATTCTAAAGCTGTTCGCCATTCGCTAAACGCTATTGGCTTTTTAAATATTATTTTTTACTAGTACCCATTCTCTAAAAGCTAAGGGCTTAATTTTCAGAATAAAATTCTAGAAATATCCTTGTTGTTTTCTTTTTTCCATGGCTGCTTCAGAGCGCTTATCATCTATACGTGCGCCACGCTCAGAAATTGAAGAATCTCGAATCTCTTCAACCACTTTATCTATACTTACCGCATCAGACAATACTGCCGCTGTACAAGACATATCACCTACCGTACGGAAACGAACCAAACGTTCTTCTACTACCTCATCATCTTCTCTAAAAACAATATCATCTTCAGCAGACCAAATCATACCATCCCTTAAAAAGGTTTTACGTTTGTGTGCAAAGTATATAGAAGGGATTTCAAAAGCCTCATCTTTGATATAGGACCAAACATCTAATTCCGTCCAATTAGATATTGGAAATACTCTCACATTCTGACCTAATTCTATTTGACCGTTCAACATATCGAATAATTCTGGACGCTGATTACGTTCATCCCATTGACCAAAATCATCACGTACCGAAAATATACGCTCTTTGGCCCTTGCTTTTTCCTCATCTCTACGTGCGCCCCCTATACAGGCATCGAATTTGAATTCTTCGATAGCATCTAACAAAGTGGTCGTTTGCAAACTGTTTCTACTAGAATATCTACCGGACTCTTCCTTAACCTTACCTTGGTCAATAGAATCCTGCACATTACGCACAATTAACTCCAAGCCTAGCTCCTTTACCAATCGATCTCTAAATTCTATTGTTTCAGGAAAATTATGCCCTGTATCGATATGCATTAAAGGAAAAGGAATTTTTGAAGGCCAAAATGCTTTTTGAGCCAAACGAACCAATGTAATAGAATCTTTACCACCAGAAAATAAAAGAACAGGCTTCTCAAATTGAGCTGCAACTTCTCTTATAATATAAATAGCTTCATTCTCAAGTGCATTTATAAGGGATGTATCTTTTAAAAGTTTTTGGGTTGGTGTTACTTCCAATTCCGTGCTTGTATTACTCATTATGCTTTTTTAGATAAATTATCTTTATTCTTTTTTTCCCTTGTATTAACTATGTAATCCACATTCTCTATTCTCTAACACCTTTGTCGGGTCAAAATAGTTATGCTCGTTAGGGAGTTTATATTTTTTTAAATAGGTATCTAGCTGTGTATCGTTCCAGTGATAAAAAGGACTCACCTTTAGAACACCATCTTTACTTAAGCTTAAAATATCAAGGCTATCACGCAAAGCTGTCTGGCCTTTTCTAAGATTCGTAAACCAAACATCTGGCTTAAAATCTGCCATTGCTCTTTTAAAAGGTTCCAACTTTACTTGTTCAGTAAACTCCGCATGGCGAGGATCATCAATTTGTGGAATTCCCATAACCGCATCTCTATGCGCCGTTGTTTGTTTAGGAACATACAATTGAATATTCAAGTTCAATCTTTTTGTTAATTCTTCAGCATGCTTATAGGTCTTTGGCGTATTGTAGCCTGTATCGCACCAAACTACCGGAATATCACCTCTAACTTCAGATATCGCATGTAGAATAGCAACTTCATAAGGTCTGAAATTGGTAGTCACTACAGGAGTTTGACCATGTTTCACCGCCCATGAAATAATTTCTTCTGGCGGTATACCTTTAAACTGAACATTTAATTTTTGAACTTGTGCTGCTGTTAATGCCATTTTGTTATTCTTTATTATTTACCCCACTTAATTAAATTCCAAAAACGCTCATGAAAAAAGTACAATATCATTTTTGTAACAAAATCTATCGATGCTATTGAGGCAGCAACCGAAAATTCACCAGTAAGTATATAAGATATTATCAACGTATCTACAGTACCTATCACTCTCCAACTAAAAGCTTTGGCGATACTACGTATAGGTTTTTCAGACGTTTTATCATCTTGATACGTTGTTTTGTTCTCTTTATTATTTAAAATAAGTTGATCCGCAATCATCTTCTAAATCAATTTTTATTACCCTACTAAATTAATAGAGTTTTCAAAAATAGCATATATTTTCAAAGTAGGTGCATTAAATTTCAAAAAATATAAATTACCCTATAGATTTAGTAGATTAATAATAAATAGGACTGAAAATTTAATAATTCGCAATATGGTATATATTACCTGCGGAAGGATTAAATTAAATAGGAATTACTTGGATATAATATCTCTTAAAGTATTATTTCGATAAACCTCTAAAGTGCTGTCACGCACCTGAAGCATCAATTTATGCACCGAACAGGCTTGTTCATCGGGGCAGTCATCACATGTTTCGTAGAAATTCAAACTTACACACGGCACCATTGAAATAGGACCTTCTAAGACACGCATTACATCGGTCATTGAAATTTCTTCTGGTGTCTTTAATAGATAATAGCCTCCACCCTTTCCCTTCTTAGAACCTAAAAAGCCAGTTTTTCTAAGACTTAACAGAATACTTTCTAAGAATTTTTGAGATATGTTCTCCTTCTCAGCAATTTCTGAAATCTGTACAGGCTTTTTATCTTTCTGTGAAGCTAAATAAGCAAGGGCTTTTAACCCGTATTTTGTCTTTTTGGAGAGCATAATGCTAAGATAACCAAATATAAAAATATCGCTTATATACTTTAGGGCACAATTTTAACGTTCATACATTCATCCATAAAAACAATTCATGAAAAAATATTTATTATTATCAATTTTCACCGTATTAACACTGGTATTCTCATCATGTTCTAAAGATGAAGATGGTGTTTCTAACGCTAGCGAAGCCTCAATTATTGGCACATGGAATTTAACAGCATTAGAAGCAACAGATGGAAGATCTGATACGAATTTTGATGGAACTTCTATCCCTACAACTTTTAGTGCAGTAGGAAAAGATTTCAATTCGATTGTCACGTTTTCAGAAGAACCACAAATTGTAACAAGTGAAGGTTCGTACACCACAGTACTTACAACTACAATAATGGGCGAAACATCAACAGAGGAGGAAGAAGGTGAAGACTTTTTTCAATCTGATGAATGGAGATTAGATGGCAGTACCCTTTATTTTGGTACTGGTGAAGAAGAAGTAGGTTTTACTATTATAGCACTTACCGATTCTAAAATGTCACTTCGCTATAAATTAGATGAGACTCTAGAAATATTTGGAGCAACAACAAGTGTTAGCGCGACTTATAATATGACATTGACAAAGTAAACTATTCCCAGTTTAGTATATAAAAAAGCCCGGTCAATACCGGGCTTTTTTATGATTAAAATCGAAGTTAACCCAATGCCTGCTCAATATCTGCAATAATATCATCGATATGCTCTAATCCTACTGATATACGTACCATTCCATCTGAAATACCAACAGCAGCACGCTCCTTTACACTCAATTTACTATGCGTAGTTGATGCCGGATGCGTAACTATCGTTCTTGAATCTCCTAAATTGGCCGAAAGGGATAACAATTTAATGGAATCGAAAAATTCCCTACCAGCTTCTAAACCTCCTTTTACCTCAAATGCGACTACACAACCACCAGCCTTCATTTGCTTTTTGGCTATCTCATATTTAGGATGCGATTTTAAAAATGGATATTTAACCCAATTAATATTCTCGTTTCCTTCTAAATATTCTGCTAATTTCAATGCATTCTCACAATGTCTATCAACACGAACCGCCAAAGTTTCCAAACTTTTGGAAAGTACCCATGCGTTAAATGGTGATAATGCCGGACCTGTAATACGAGAAAAACGATATACTTTATCCATCAACTCAGCACTACCCACTGTAATACCCGCCAAAACTCTACCCTGACCATCCATCAACTTAGTACCAGAATGGATAACCAAATCGGCGCCGAATTTTATTGGTTGCTGTAAATAAGGTGTAGCGAAACAATTATCAATGATTAAAATAAGATTGTTTCTTTTAGCAATCTTACCTAATTCCTCCAAATCCAATACATCTACACCAGGGTTTGTAGGTGTTTCCGCATACAGTATTTTGGTGTTCGGAGTTATAAGACTCTCAATCGTCTCTAATTCATCAATCTTGAAATACGAATGATCAATATTCCATTTTGGAAAGAAATTGTTAAACAATGAATGCGTTGAACCGAATATACTTCTAGCAGATAAGATATGGTCTCCACTATTCAGCAATGCTGCCAACGTTGAAAAAACTGCTGCCATACCCGATGCAAATGCGAATCCGTTTTCAGCACCTTCCATTTGGCATACCTTCTCTATAAACTCAGATGAATTCGGATTGGAGTATCTCGAATAAATATTACGCTCTTTCTCCTCTGCAAATGATGCCCGCATATCTTCCGCATCCTCAAATACAAAACTAGAGGTCAAATACAACGGAACAGAATGCTCCAGATTCTCACTTCGTTTTAATTGTGTACGTATTGCGTTTGTTTCAAACTTATTATTGTTCTCTTTCATCTCTATTTTCTTTCCTCTTCTTAAAACCTCTTACTATTTCACTATTCAGTAACTGAACTTAGCCGAAGTTACCCTTTCTCAGCAATTCTCAATATATCTCCAAATACTCCTCGTGCAGTTACAGCTGCACCGGCACCAGCACCTTGAATAACAAGCGGATTCTCGCCATATGATTCCGTGTAAATCTCTATAATAGAATCTGAACCTTTTACCTGCCCCAATGCACTTTCTTTTGGTACAGATATTAGTTTCACATCTAACACCCCTTTTTCCTTTTGCAGATTTCCATGCAAATCACCTACATAGCGAAGTACATGATTAGGTTTTTGATTCTTTTTAATTTCATCGAACTTCGCATCCAATACCTCTAAATTCTCCAAGAAGAAATCCACATCACCTTCTTGTAACTTCTTCGGGATAAGGTTATCAATATGAATATCTGAAAACTCATTATGCAAGTCGAGTTCACGTGCTAAAATCAATAATTTACGACCCACATCATTACCCGATAGGTCTTCCCTTGGGTCGGGCTCTGTAAATCCTTGTTGCATCGCATCCTTTAATATTGATGAAAATCGCACATCTACTTCAGAAAACGTATTGAAAATATAACTTAACGAACCTGAAAATACCCCTTTGATTCTAGTGATGTTTTCTCCGGATAAATGCAATAATTTAATTGTATCTATTAATGGAAGACCGGCACCTACATTTGTTTCATACAAATATTGCTTTTGGTTCTTCTGCAATTCTTCACGCAACAATTGATAAAAATCATAACGCAATGTATTTGCTATTTTATTGGATGATACAATATCAAAACCATGATCCACGAAGTCAAAATAATTGGCTACAAAATCTTGACTTGCCGTATTATCAATAACAATTAGATTCTCCAAATGATGACGCTTTGCAAAATCAAAAACATCTTGAATTTTATACGATTTCCCCTTATGTTTTAGATTCGTTTTCCAACTCTTCGTGATTCCCTTTTCATTCAGTAAAATCTTTTTAGAATTGGCGATACCGAATACTCTAAGGTCTAATTTCTTACGCTCCTTAATTGTTTTGGTAGACTTCAATATTTGGTCTATCAACGTACCACCAACATTACCATGTCCGAATACAAGAACATTGATTTTCTTACTGATACCGAAAACTTGCCCGTGCATTACATTGACTGCCTTGTGCAAATCAGCTTTCTTAACGACCAAACTTACATTCTTGCCCGATACTGTATTATTGAATAATAAGGGTACAATTTGATTCTTAATCAGAGAATTGAACGGTTTATGAAACGTACTTAAATCTTGACCTACAATTGATATAATAGATACATCGTCCATAACCGTAATCATATTCACATCTTTCGACTCAAAATCGTGACTAAACTCATTTTCCAAAGCCAATTTGGCCCTCTTCGCTTTATCCTTTTTTACTACTAGTCCAATACCTCTTTCCGAAGAACCTTGAGACACAATACTGACACTAATATTGCTAGCTTCTAAAGCTTTAAAAATACGGGCATCGACACCTACTTTACCAAGCAACCCACGTCCTTCGATATTAATCATCGCTACATCTTCAATAACCGAAAGTGATTTTATACCTTCCTTACTTGACTTCGCGCTAATTAAGGTTCCTTCATTATCATCATTATACGTATTCAAAATACGCAGTGGAATGTTCTTTTCTATAAGTGGAATAATGGTTTTGGCGTGTAAAATTGTCGCTCCAAAATTCGCAAGCTCATTAGCTTCTGCATAAGAAAGATTAGCAAGCTTTTTCGCTTCAGGCACATAATCAGGATTTGCAGTGTATATACCATCAACATGGGTATAGTTCTGTAATTCTTCTGCATCTAAAAAATTCGCCAATAAAGCTGCGGAATAGTTACTTCCATTTCTACCCAATGTGGTCGTCTCACCATCCATTGTAGAAGAGATGAATCCCGTAACTACAGCTACGGTATCTTTTGGAATTTCTGCAAATTTCAATAAGACCTTTTCTTTCGATTCAGCCTCCAACACTTTAGCATCACCGAAGGTATTATCCGTTTTTAAAATATCTCGGGTATCTACCATTTTGGCTTTTATGCCTTTTCCAATCAATAATTTGGTTACCAATTTCGCAGAAATCAACTCCCCATAAGCCAAAACCTCATCTTTAATTTTAGCACTATAATCTCCCAATAACGACACACCCTCATATAACTTCGCCAAGCCTTTAAACTCTGCCGATAGGCTAATATTAGAGTAGGTATGCTTTTGATACTTTTCTAATGCTTCAAAATCTTTTTTGTAATTTTTGCCTTTGGCAGCTTTCTCTAGAATATTCTCTAACTGATCCGTAGCTTTTTCTCTTGCGGATAACACGATGGCTACATTCTCATCATTATTCACCTTATTCTGAACAATATCCAACACGCGCTCAAGTCCCTCACCATTGCTTAATGATTTACCCCCAAACTTCAAGATTTTAATTTTCTTGATATTGCCATTGGTATTGAAAATACCTGTCAGCAATTTTTCCATCTGGTCGAACTCAATTAAAAAAGCGTCATGACCATGTAAGGATTGTACCTCCCCATATGTAACATTGCTTTTCGCTTGTGCCAATTGCTTGAAGGTATCTTTGTTTTCTTGTGCGGTAAAGAACATATCAGAATCCACACCTATAATATGAATGTTCGTATTACTATTCTGAAGATTGATAAAATTCTGTTCTCCACTTCTTGTTACATCTATAGTCTTCAACAACTGGTTCATCAGTTTATAAGCCGATAGTTGAAAACGCTCTTGAAGCTTATCGCCATGATGCATCAACCAGCTTTCTACATTAAAAACCTTTAGCTCCTCATTGGTGCTTCTTTTGAAACGCTCTTTAAAGGACGCTGGCGTTCGGTAACACAACATCGCATGCATACGAGCATCATGAACAGGTTGTTTCGAATTCACCAAAAACTGCTCTTGTATTTGGCAGTTGGCAATTAGCCAATCAGTAGATTTCCAATCGGATGCTACGGGAATTAAATGTTCAGCTAGATTAGGCTTTATTGCAGACATTTCCCAAGCAATCCCTCCTCCTAATGACCCACCTATAATAGCAAATAAACGTTCAACCTTTAGTTGCTCCAGACCCAATAAAAAGAGTCTCGCCACGTCACCCGCAACAAAATCCTTGTAATTTTCAATGACAAATTTATCATGTCCGTTACCAGGAATATTGAAAGCTAGTATGGTGTATTTCTGAGTATCGATACATTTTTCTTCACCTATAAGTGCAGACCACCAACCATCTTCTCCGGTTACATTCGAATTTCCCGTCAGGGCATGATTCACCAAGATTATGGGTGCCGTATGTAATTTCTTCCCGAACAACTGATACGATAACTGTATATCTTGAGTTGCACCGCTTAGTGTCTTGTATTTTTTAATTTGTAATTGATGTAGCATCCGTAGAAAAAATTACTAGTATGTGTTAATCGGTGGAAAAAAGTAAAAGTTTCCTTTTCTCCACCAATGCCAACTTATTATATAAAAATAAATAGAATTATTAAAGGCTTTCGAATGCCTGTGCCAAATCTGATTTTAAATCTTCGATGTCCTCTAAACCAACAGACAAACGAATTAAATCTTGACCAACTCCTGCACTAGCCTGTTGCTCTGCGTTCAACTGTTGATGTGTTGTACTAGACGGGTGAATAATCAATGATTTGGTATCACCAATATTCGCTAACAATGAAAATATTTTGGTAGCATCTGTCACTTTTTTCGCAGCTTCAAAGCCTCCCTTTACCCCAAAGGTAACCAATCCACTTTGTCCTTTTGGCAAGTATTCTTTAGCTAAAGCATTGTATTTATTATTCTTCAATCCTGGGTAATTTACCCATGCCACTTCTTCTCTACCCTCTAACCACGTAGCCAATTCTAATGCATTTGCACTATGTTGCTTAATACGCACCGGTAAAGTCTCTAAACCTTGTATGATTTGAAATGCGTTAAACGGACTCAATGCACCTCCGAAATCACGCAATCCTTCTAATATTAATTTAAAGGTAAAAGCAGCAGCACCTAATGCTTCGCTATATACTAAACCGTGGTATCCGGCAGATGGCTCTGTAAATTCTGGGAATTTTCCGTTGGTCCAATCAAAAGTACCGGCATCTACAATGGCCCCACCTAAAGAAGTTCCTTGTCCGCCAATATATTTTGTCAAAGAGTGAATTACAAGGTTGGCACCGTGTTCAATCGGATTCAACAATGCTGGAGTAGCTACTGTGTTATCTACAATAAAAGGTACCTCAGCTGCTTTTGCTTCTTTTGAAATTGCTTTCAAATCCAATACATCTAATTTCGGATTCCCTAAAGATTCTACGAAAAACGCCCTCGTGTTATCTTGTACCGCATCTTTAAAGTTTTTAGCATCTGAAGCATCTACAAATGTTGTTGTAATACCAAATCTTGGTAGTGTCACATTCAATAAGTTGAACGTACCACCATATAAACTGCTCGATGCTACGATGTGATCACCTGCTTTTAACAAGGTTAATAATCCTGTTGAGATTGCTGCCGTACCTGATGCAAACACTACCGCACCTATACCACCTTCTACAGCGGCTAATCTATCTTGTAGAATTTGATTTGTTGGGTTGTTTAAACGAGTGTAAATAAAACCAAGTTCTTTTAACGAAAAAAGATTGGCGGCATGATCCGTATCCTTAAATACATACGATGATGTCTGGTAAATTGGCACAGCCCTAGTACCACCATTGGTAGTTGTGTCGTGCCCTGCGTGTAATGCGTTTGTTGCTAATTTGTAATCACTCATGATTTTGTTGTTTTTAAATATTATTTAAATAATTAAAAAGCTCATCCTCGACCGACATAAAATGTGGGTAGGTAAAATCAAAAAGTTATAAGAAAGTAATATCGAAAAAAAATCGATTACTGTTATCCTTCCCGTAAGGGTAGAATGTAGCACCTTCTTTGTATGGAACAAAGGGTTGCTAAGGTTTCAAAGGGTCTAATCCCTCCACCTTTCTTGATAACTATTCAATATGTGTTTGAACTTTGCCCTGCAAATATAAGGGCAGAGGATTTTAAAAACCTAATGATTTTTAAAAAATCATATAAAATAACAAGTTGTGTATTTTAAGGGGCTGTTTATAACTAATTGTGTAAATAATCGCTCAATATCGCTAGTTTTTTGTTCATCTTTCAGAAAAACATCTTAACCTCGAATGGTTCTCGATACCTGCTATACGGCAGGTAGGCACGTTCTTTCTAAATTGACAATTAGAAAGAACTTACTCGAACTGATAATACGTTTAGATAAAAAGCATAGCGAATTCAGCTATTTAATCATCCCCGCACTTTTGTACTTATCAATATATTTTTGATCCTGCTCTGGGGAGTCTTTGTATTTTATACGTAGTGCGATTAAATCTTTCTTCAATTTTTTAACTGTGTCTGCATAGGCTGGGTCGTTGTATACATTGTTCATTTCATTAGGGTCGTTTAACCTATCGTACAATTCCCATTCGTCAACATCATAATAGAAATGAACTAACTTAAACTCTTTGCTTACAATGCCGTAATGCCGCTTTACCATATGAACCGATGGATATTCATAATACTGATAATACACCGCATCACGTGTCCAGTCTTTTTTGTTTCCTTTTAGTAGCGGAATTAGACTTTCGCCCTGCATATCGTTTGGTGGTTTAATACCAACAGCTTCTAACATGGTTTGTGCAAAGTCTAAATTCTGCACCATTTCATTTTCAACAGAACCTGGTTTCACTACATTTGGCCAACGTACCAATAACGGAGTTTTAAAAGATTCGTCATAAATAAATCGCTTATCGAACCAACCATGCTCACCTAAATAAAAACCTTGATCAGATGTATAGATAACAATGGTATTCGCTGCTAATCCAGATTCATCTAAATAATCCAAAAGCCTACCTACATTATCATCCACCGAAGAAATACTACCCAAGTAATCTTGCATGTATCGTTGGTATTTCCATTTCATTTTCTCGGTATCGTTCATTTTTGGCCAATTCTCATAGAAAAAATCATTGATGGAATCCAGTACAGGATCATACAATGCTTTTTGCTCTGCCGTAGCTCGATTATACGGACCATAAAATCCATTCGGATATTCCTCCACTACCGGAAATACTTTCCCCTCCATTTTCGCCAAAGTCTCTGGTCTTATTTTACTATCATGACTGTACATCATATGGGTCAACAGATTCATTTCGGCTGTTTTAGCAGCTGTACCCCTATTTTTATAATCATCAAAAAGGGTAGCTGGCTCTGGGAATCTTTTCTTAGTAAACTCTTTAAACTTATCTGCTCTTGGCCACCATGGGCGATGAGGAGCTTTATGCAAATACATCATCATAAAAGGTTCGTCGTCGGCTGCTTCTTTCTTCAACCAATCGAGGGATACATCGGTTATGATATCGGTTACGTAACCTTCCTTTCTAATGGTATCACCGTTGGTCACAATAAAATCGGGATTAATATAATTTCCCTGACCTGGTAGAATCATAAATTCATCTACTCCTTTGGGGTTGTTCCCAAAATGAAGCTTGCCGAACATTGCCGTTTTATAGCCGTTCTTTTTAAAGATTTGTGGAAAAGTCACTTGCGTAGTATCGAACGGAAAATAGTTATCTACTTTTCCATTAATATGCGTGTGCTTACCTGTGAGAATTGTAGCTCTTGAAGGCGCACAAATAGAGTTGGTGACACTCGCATTGGTAAACAGCATACCCTCTTTTGCCAGTCGGTCTATATTTGGTGTATGTATCAATTTATCATCATACGCGCTTATCGCTTGATACGCATGATCATCTGACATGATGAAAATAATATTTGGCCTTTTGGTTTTACTTTTTTGCGCTTTTGTGTTTAGTGGTAAAAGGAACAAAATACCTGCTACGGCTAGGATTACTTTTTTCATTTTGTTGTTGTTGTTTGGTAAGTTTGATTTCTACTAAAAGTATATAATTCCTGAGTTATGGGCTTAGATATTTCCTGATGCTACAAAACCCCTACTCCAATACCGAAAACTCAATACTAGAATCTGTAAATACGGTATGGGTTTGGGTTTTAAAGTCCGACTCATCTGCTTCAAAAATATTTTCAACATAGGTTTGCGGATTTAAATCTATAAGTGGAAACCAAGTACTTTGTACCTGTACCTGTAATTTGTGTCCCTTTTTAATGGTATGAAAAACATCTTGCAATTTAATGGTAACATCGGTCTTTTGGTTCGGCACAAAAGGTTCTGGGGTTGAGAAGCTATTTCTAAAACGCCCACGCAATACTTCGCTACGTACCATTAAATGGTAATTGCTCATTTTTAAATGGTCTTGCATGCCTTCATAATCCGGCTCATCGGCTGGGTGAACATCGATAATTTTTACAATCCAATCTGCCGCTGTACCTGTAGTTGCGACTTTTAACTTGGCTAGAATATCACCCGCTAAAGTCAAGTCATTTTCCATAACTTCAGTTTCAAAAACCAATACATCACTACGGCGAGCCGCAAAACGCTGGTCATCGGTCATGTATTTTCTTGGCGTGAATACGGTTTTAATATCCTCAGAATACGGTACCGGTTTTTTAATATCACTAATGAACTGAACGCCTTCGACCTTCTTGGGTTCTGTAGTCAATTGTTGGTTTGCAGATAGGTACATGTCCTTTTTTACAACTCCTTTTGGAGGCCATGTATCATAAGTTTTCCAGTCTTTTCTTCCGGTATCAAAAACATAGGCTTCTGGCAATCCGCTATTCTTACCACCATTTCCTTTTAAGAAATGGTCAAAGAATTTCTTTTCTATCTTCTCTTGAAAAAACTCAGAAATAGAATCTCCGAAGTAATAGTTCCCAACGGTATTCTGACCTTTACTTCGAGCCCATCCACCGTGATCCCACGGTCCGAAAACCAAGGTGTTATAATTATCGGCATTGTACTTTTCAATATTCTTATAGGTTTCTAACGGTCCGTATAAATCTTCTGCATCAAACTCCCCTGCAACCACCATGGTCGCCACTGTAGGCTTTACATTTTTTAAATGCTGAATCAATCCGCGACTCTGCCAAAGCTCATCGTAGTTGGGGTGTTCTTTTAATTCGTTCCAGAAGTAATCATCGGTAACACCTTCTTTCGCCATACGTGGCGTATCAGCAGTTTCATATTCAAAGAAATGGTCTAAATTCTTTAACGGACCTTCATCTAAAAAGAATTGGTACTGATCTTCGGTCGGTAATTCTGGCAACACGTACCAAGCGGTATCGATTGGCTTATCGCCATTTGGTCTTGGTGTACCGAATAAAGAGGTCGCTCTAAAATAACTCAATAAATAGGCTCCGTTATGGTGAAAATCATCAAAAAAGAAATCTGCTATACTCGCTTGTGGCGATGCCGCTTTCAATGCCGGATGTGCATCTACTACCGCATATGTGGCGTAAAACCCAGGATAAGATATTCCCCAAATACCTACATTACCATTATTGTTTTCAACGTTATTCACCAGCCAATCTATGGTATCATAGGTATCTGAACTTTCATCGATATCGGCATCCGTAGTTTTATTTGGATTATAAGCACGCATATTTTCATAATGCCCTTCACTCAACCAACGACCACGAACATCTTGGTAGACGACGATGTAGCCATCTTTCATCATATGGATATTTGGTGCAATTTTCTCCTTGAAGTTACCCGCACCGTAAGGCTGCGAACTATAAGGCGTTCGCTGCATGATTATAGGATATTCTTTTGAACTATCTTTTGGCGAATAAATTGTGGTGTGGAGTTTTATGCCGTCACGCATGGTGATGTCGACCTCGCTTTTAGTGTAGTTATCCGAAACATAAGTTTCTGAGATTTCAGCATCTGCTACTTTGGGTGTTTTTCTACAGGAAATAATTAGTGTAGAAAGAAAAATAAGGGTGAAAAGGTGTTTGATGGTAAACTTCGGCATGGCTTAAGATTTTGAATTCTTAAAGCTAAGAAAGTTTACTTGATTATTAGGTTTTTTAAATGCTTGGAATTACGATAGAAAAAAGAACAAAAGCATTTCGACTGCGCTCAATACAACACAAATTAGTCTGCCAAAAATAGAAGCAGTAGGCTTTAGAATACGCCCTAAACAATGTGAACAGGCTTAGTTTGACATAAAAGAAAATGGCGTGTTCTAAATAGACATATTGCTTCTCAATATAGAGCCTAACGGCAGCATTGCTCGCAATTAAATTTAACACTATATCATGAATAACTTTCTTGCCAGCATTAGAATGCCTGAGAAGAAATCGTTGTTGTATACTTGAATTTTAGAATCTTTGAGTATTTGATTTTTCATTAAAAGGGCTTTTAGGTAGGATTAATATTTAGTCAAAATAGGGAAATATACTCACTGTTTCAACAGCCCTTTTAGATTTTTCAATTTCAAAATCTAGATTAAATTTCATTGAACGATACTCGGTCTTTGTAGCATCTAAAACAACAAACTCAGAAATTAGGTCAGTTTCTTTTGAGCAAGATTGCAATAGAATGCATACTAAAATTGCAAAGGGAATTCTGTGGGGTTTTAACATGGCATTTGTAGGTTAAGTTATTTTCTAAATAGGTTTTTCAAAGACTCCATATCTTTAAACAGGATTAAAATTAAGCTGAATTTTGGGGCTTCAACTTGAATTTGTTACTATCCATTTTTTGTTTGTACTCGTACTATATATTTCATCTTTTAGGTGGCGAGATTTGGGATTCTCCAATTATTACATTTCAAATGTATGTAATCTTTTTCCTACAAATAAAATTTTGTGGTCAAATGATTATAAGTTGTTGTGAAGGGATGTTAATTGGCTTGTGATGTAAATTTAAATTTCGTGCTTTAAAGATTGCTACTCTACATAGCCTACTCTAGTATTTTCAAAATGAAGCTTAATGTATAAGTCTACATAGATGGCAAAAAAAATGCTTCGTGAAACACGAAGCATTTATATACTAAACAATAATCAACAGATTGCTTCGCAATGCTGGCAATGATCTTAAATATTAAATGCCTTTTTTATCTCGTCTACCTTATCCAGCTTTTCCCAGGTGAACAATTCCACTTCTCTTTCAATACGGCCATTATATGGTGATTCAAAAACCTTAGTAATGGTTACTGGTGTTTTCCCCATGTGTCCGTAAGCTGCAGTTTCTAAATAAATAGGGTTTCTTAACTTCAAACGCTCTTCAATCGCAAATGGTCGCATATCAAATAACTGAGCCACCTTCTTTGCTATTTCGCCATCGCTCAATTGTACTTTTGCTGTTCCGTATGTATCTACATAAATAGAAGTTGGTTCTACTACCCCAATTGCGTAACTCACTTGTACTAAAATTTCATCTGCTACCCCAGCAGCAACCAAATTCTTTGCTGCATGACGTGCGGCGTAAGCCGCACTACGGTCTACCTTACTTGGGTCTTTTCCACTAAAAGCGCCACCACCGTGAGCACCTTTACCACCGTAAGTATCAACGATAATCTTACGACCTGTTAAACCTGTATCTCCATGAGGACCACCAATTACAAACTTTCCGGTGGGGTTTATATGGTACTTAATTTGGTTATCAAACAACTTTTGCGTCTCCTTAGGCAATTGAGCTTTTACTCTCGGAATAAGTATAGAAATAATGTCTGACTTAATTTTAGCCAACATTTTCTCATCGTCTTTATCAAAGGCATCATGCTGTGTTGACACAACAATCGTATCTATACGTTGTGGCTCATTGGTATCGGAATATTCAATCGTAACCTGAGCTTTAGCATCTGGCCTTAGATAGGTGATTTCTTTATTCTCGCGTCTAATTTCTGCCAATGTGTGCAGAATTTTGTGGGATATATCCAATGCTAAAGGCATATAGTTTTCGGTTTCGCTCGTCGCATACCCGAACATCATACCTTGATCTCCAGCACCTTGTTCCTCTTTAGAACCACGGTCAACACCTTGGTTGATATCTTGCGATTGCTCATGAATTAAGGAGATAACGCCACAAGAATCACCACTAAACTGATACTCTCCTTTCGTATACCCTATTTTATTGATGACCTCACGGGCAATATTCTGCACATCTAAATAGGTATCACTCTTCACTTCCCCAGCCAATACTACTTGACCAGTAGTCACCAAGGTTTCGCAAGCAACTTTACTTTCTGGATCAAATGCCAGAAAATTATCTAATAATGCATCACTAATTTGATCCGCAACTTTGTCCGGATGTCCTTCACTAACAGATTCTGATGTAAATAAATAAGCCATTACAATATTTTTGACAGTAATGGATTTGGTGATATACGGGAAGAAGTTTATGAGTCTCTATGAAAGAGAATCCAAATTATATTTGGAATAAACTGCTTTAGCATTTTTATCCTTAAAACTAGCTTAAGGCCCCGAGGTTGCAATCAGACAAATCCTTCCTCTTTAATAATGACACAAAAGTATGTAATTTAAGCTTGCTTGCAACATATCTACTAATAAACCTATTAAAAAAAAGGTTTATAGAATAGCTTAGAATTATTTTAACTTTTATAATTTTTCAATAGTTTTTTCGTGATAGTTAACATTTGTTTTTGCATCTCATATTTTTCACTTTCATAGCCAGAAACTGTAAATTTTAATTGAGAAAAATGCACATCGTTATTACTTTTATCTTGAACATCAACATCCTTTAATTCAATAAAAAAGGTGATTTTTGAATTAATTTCATCTAATTCAAAAACGCTAAAAAAATCATCCCAATCAATCGTTTTCAATTCGTCAAGAGAATTAACCGTAATCCCTATTTCGTGAATTTCAAATCTTTCAATTTTTGAACTTTTGGTTTGAGAAAAAATAGTAGAAGTGATTGACAAAGCAATTACTGTAAAAAGTGCTTGTAAGGTTTTCATCTATATCTGTTTTTTAATTATTATTTCACAAATATGGCAATCAGGACGAACACATTTGGTTAATTAACGTTAACGAGTGTTAACACAAAGCTATTTAACCTCGAAAATGGATTTATCTTTACTATATGGACAATAAAAACTACAAGCCCTTCTTTTTAGTTACCATAATTATCACTCTCTTAATCGTTGCAATGCAATTGTATTGGAATTTTGAAATGTTTGCGTCTAACAAATCACAATATGTTTTCAAAGTTGAAAAAGCTTTTGAAGATGCTATTGAAACATACTACTTTGAGCTAGGCAAATCTGATGTGTTAACCATTTTGGACACCGATTTTACTAATAAAAATGACAGCTTAAGCGGAGTACAGTTTTTAAATAAAAACCCTTTAAAGGAAATGTCTACATTCTTTAAAAAAAACTCCAATACAGAATCAATTGACTTTAGGGAAATAATTGACTCCTCACAGACTGAAAATAACTTTTTATTAGTTACAGGAAAATCTGCAATGGATGATAATGTTTTAGCAGAATTAAAATTCAACAATATTACAGTTACTCAAACTCGAGACTCTATAGATTTTAAATTACTTAGGAAAATCACAGATAGTATTTTTCTAAAAGAGAAAATAAAAAGCATTTATAACGTGCTACACTACAAAAAAGATACAATTTTTGGAAGTGATATTGTTCTAACAAACAAAACAGGTCTAATTGAATATTCTAGTACTTCTAATTACATCCCCAATCTTCAAAACTTAGAACTTGAATTCAATAATACTGAAAAACAAGCATTTTTTAAAAGTCTTACTGGTATTATCCTTTCTTTAATTTTATCTCTTGGTATTCTTTTCAGCATCTACTATTTAATTAAAACGATAAATAAACAAAAACAACTTTCAAAAATAAAAGATGATTTTATCAGTAATATAACTCATGAATTTAAAACACCAATAGCAACGGTTTCTGCAGCTATTGAGGCATTAGGTAGCTTTAACGTTATACAGGATAAAGAAAAAACTAACACCTATTTAACTATATCTAACCAACAATTAAAAAAGTTAGATGTTATGGTAGAAAAACTTCTTGAGACTTCGGCACTTGATGAAAATAATGTCAAACTAAATAAACACGTAGTTGACATTGTACCCCTTATCGAAAAACTATTGACTAAATACGAACTAATAACAAACACGAAAGAATTTAAATTAAATACCAATGTAAGTTCTCTAAAACTGAAAGTTGATTCATTCTACTTTTCTAGTGCTATTTCTAATCTTTTAGATAATGCTGAAAAATATGGAGGTCGAAAAATTGAAATAAAAATTACTCAAAATGTTAATTCAACTAATATCTCTATTAGAGATAATGGAAATTCTTTAAATCAAACTGACTCCTCTTATATTTTTGATAAATTTTCACGAAAAGCAACGGGAAACAATCATGATGCAGCGGGTAGCGGTATTGGACTTTATTTCTCTAAAAAAGTTGTCGAAAAACATGGTGGTACAATTACTCTAAAAGTTATGGAAGATTTTACTGAATTTATTATCACCATATGAATCAAAAGATGAAAATACTATATGCTGAAGATGAAGAATCATTAGCCTTAATAGTCAAAGAGAGCTTAGAGTCTAAAGATTTTGAGGTACTTCATTGTAATAATGGGGATGATGCTTTGGAAATTTTCGATATTAAAAACCCAGACATTATTGTTCTAGATATCATGATGCCTAAAAAGGATGGATTTACCGTGGCTAAAGAAATAAGACAAAAAGACAAAAATGTCCCCATTATTTTCCTTACCGCAAAAATTCAAACAAAAGATGTGGTCCTAGGTTTTGAATTGGGTGCCAATGATTACTTAAAAAAACCTTTTAGTATCGAAGAGCTTATTGTTAGAATACATTCTTTATTAAACAGAAGAACGAGGAAATCTATAGAACAAAACATAAAAATTGGCAGCTATACGTTTAATCACATAAAACAACAATTAGTAAAGGATGAAGTTTCTATAAGCCTTACACACAGAGAGTCAGAATTATTGTTTTATTTATGCAAAAACAGAAATGATATTTTAGAGCGAACTTTTATTTTAAATAAAATTTGGGGAGATGATGATTTCTATAATGCCCGTAGTATGGATGTCTTTATCACTAAGTTAAGAAAAAAACTAAAAAAGGATAATACTATACAAATAATCAACATACGTGGTATCGGATATAAACTGATTTGCTGATTAGACAAGCCTGTTCATTATTAGTGATTAAATACTAAACATGTCATTCGTCCAAAAGGACATACTATTTTTCTTAATGCATAATTTACTTTGTATATTGTGCGTTATAATTTTCACTTAACTAACCGTTAAATAAACTCAAAATGCATATTGCCGTAGCTGGAAATATTGGTGCAGGTAAAACAACCCTAACCAGATTACTTTCAAAACATTATAAGTGGGAAGCGCATTTTGAGGATGTTGTCGAGAATCCATATTTAGATGATTTTTATAATCAAATGGAACGATGGAGTTTCAACCTTCAAATCTACTTTTTAAATAGTCGATACCGCCAAATCTTACAAATTAAAGAAAGCGGCAAAGAAGTTATACAGGATAGAACCATTTACGAGGATGCACATATCTTCGCCCCCAACCTTCATGCCATGGGCTTGATGACAAATCGTGATTTTCAAAACTACTCTAGTCTATTCGATTTGATGGAGAGTTTTGTTGAACCGCCAGATCTTCTTATCTATTTACGAAGCTCTATTCCTAATTTGGTAAAACAAATACATAAGCGTGGTCGTGAATACGAAAACACTATTTCTATTGACTACCTAAGCCGTTTGAACGAGCGATATGAAGCATGGGTTCATGGCTATGAAAAAGGAAACTTACTTATCATCGATGTTGATGATTTAGATTTCGTTGACAACCCTGAAGATTTAGGAATTATACTAAACAAAATTGACGCTGAAATCAACGGCCTTTTTTAAACTCACCGTATCTAAGCTCAAATTCATTGAAAGATTTTGAAAAGAAGGTTACCGACTTTCTTCACGAAGAAAAACCATTTTTATTTATAATAGACTTTAATAAGTCTAAAAAACTGGTGTATTCACTTGAGGAAGCAGCCGAACAAAACATCTATTTCAATATTAAAGGAAAAGGAAACGACAATCATCTAGACTCTAGAATACTAGATGACAGTCTGATAAATTTACACCCTGAACCTATCTCAAAAGAAATCTATCAGAAAGCTTTTGACACGGTTAAAAAGGAATTGAATACTGGCAATAGCTTTTTACTAAACCTTACATTCCCAACTACTCTTAATACAACAGCAAATTTAAAAGAGATTTATCGAAAAGCATCAGCGCCATACAAGCTACTATACAAAGATAAATTCGTGCTTTTCTCACCAGAGTGTTATCTAATAATCAAGAACGATGCTATTTTCTCGTACCCCATGAAAGGGACAATAAATAGCGCTATACCAAACGCAAAAGAATTACTACTTTCTAATAAAAAGGAACAATACGAACACAATACTATTGTAGACCTAATTAGAAACGATCTTTCTATAATTGCTAAAAAAGTAAAGGTCAATAAATTTAGATATATTGAAAAAATAAAAAAAGGCAATCAAGAACTACTGCAAACTAGCTCCGAGATACAAGGTGAGCTACCCAAAAACTGGAAAGATAATTTCGCAAATTTGTTACTGAAGACTTTACCCGCTGGATCTATAAGCGGAGCTCCAAAAAAGAAAACGATAGATATTATTGAGCATGTTGAAATTATGCCTCGCGGATTTTACACTGGCATTTTCGGAGTCTTTGATGGTACCCAAATTGATAGTGCCGTTAGTATTAGGTATATTGAACAAATTGACGGACAACTACATTACAAAAGTGGTGGCGGTATAACCCACTTAAGTAAGCTAGATGAGGAATATCAAGAACTTTTAGAAAAAATATATGTACCCACTATTTGAATCTGTATGTATTGCGAATGGTGAGATTCAAAATGCCTTTTACCATGAATCGAGGTTCAAATTATCTTTTTATGCCTTTTTTGGATTCGAGGCAAAATATTCTTTATTTGACAAAGTAATTTTACCGCAGATTGACAAATCTCTAAAATGTAAATTGAGAATCGAATACAATGAAATTGGTACTAAATGGACAATTTCCGAATACCTCAATACTTTACCCACAAGCCTATTGTTACTAAAAGATAATGAAATTGACTACAGATTAAAATATGCTGACCGAAAACACTTAAACCACCTTTATCATCAAAAAATAAACTTTGAAGATGTTTTAATCATTAAGAACGGATTCGTTACCGATGCGACCTACTCCAATATTCTATTTACTGATGGATATAAAATAGTAACCCCTTCTACCCCTCTATTACTCGGTACTTGCAGAACAAGGCTTCTTGCTGAAGAAAAGATCACAGAAGTCCCTATTAAAGCAGCTTCTATTCACTTATTCAAAAGCTTTCAATTAATTAATGCTTTAAACGATTTTGATGAAAACAGGTGGATACCTATACAAAATATTGTAATCACATAGTTTTTAGATAAATCCGTTTTCTTTCGCATGCGCGATTGCCTCCTCTGTTTTATTTACCATTAAAAAAGGAATATCCTTGAAGTCTAAAAATAAATTTTCAATCCGTTTCATTCGTTTTGAATGGTTTACGCTTCGCAGGTAAATCGCTTTTATTCTCCCTGGAAACAAGCTGGAAATTTCTTGGTAAATATCTCCATCTTTCTCTCCGCTATCACCTATTAATATAAATGGCAAATTAGGATACGCTTTTAGTAGATTACTGATTTCTCGTTGCTTTTGTGGTTTCTCATCATTCTTTTTACGCATTCTAAAACTAGCTATACTACGCAATAGAATAGGCCCTTTAGGAAAGCTATTTGTTTTTAAAAAGAGTTCAAGATATCGGTATAAATTCCAAGGGCTATGACTCACATAAAATAAGGGGTTGGCTTCACTTCCTGTTTTCCCGTTGTGGAGTTTCATGTAAAAGTCAGAAGCACCTTCAAGTTGCCTACGCTTTGTAGCGCGTTTAAACATGGTATTTATTATTACCTTCCATTTTAGTGAAGATACTACACCGGTATGTAAAATAGTATCGTCTATATCACTTATGACCCCGAATTTAGCATGCTCATTAGGAATCAGCATTTCACCTGTAAATCGATTTTGTAGTACTACTTCCCTTTTTAAGTTTGGATTGCTAAATGACAGTTCAAAACTCAGCCAACCCTCATCATTTGCTAAACTTTGAAGGCCCTCAATATTCTTATCAAATAAGTAATACCCATCATCATCAGTAGTCCCTTGTACCGTTTCTCCGTTGGCAAAAGTAATTTTAAGAGCTGTATTTCTAACTTCATCCGTTTCAAACCGCTTCCAAGTATTCCCCATCAAATTGAAAATACCTTTTTGGTCTAAATCAATATTTTCATCCTCAATAGCGCGACCACGTACATACAGCCGGGTTCCACTTCCGTATGACTGAAAGTTGATAATTTGAAGTTTGTCTTTCTTAAAAATACCCATGGCGTTAAAATTACGGTCTTTCGACAACCTTTAAAATTTTTATTTCAATAAATACCACTTTTAAGTCACTACATAAACCATTTATGATAGTACTAATCAGATTTAAAAGTCAATTCCCTCAGTGAAAACTACCATTGACTCATTTCTCGTTTCACAACCTCTTTCTAAAGAATAGCTTTATGGAAGCAAAAGAATAATAACCGCACTTGTTCGCAACAAGTCTAAATCTCTAAATTATGGAACCAAAAAAAAATCCACAGCAAGACCTCAACAAAAAGAGTAGCATGTATTTCGTATTCGGACTACTATTAGTATTGGCCATGGTATACGTAGCCTTAGAATGGAAGTCGTTTGAATCTGATAGGCATATCGATGAAGCCATGAATACTAACGAAAGTGAAATAGAAGAAGACCTAGTTGAGAAGTTCAAAATTGAAGAACCTGAAGTCAAACAAGTTTTACCACAAGAAATTAAAATTGAAGAGAATGATGCCGAAATCGAGGAAACGGAAGTAATTTCCTCAGAAGCAGACCCCGAAACTGAGGTTTTAGAAGCTACAGATTTAGAAGTTATTGACGTACCCGACGAAGTAGAGGTAAATTGGGTGACTATTGAAGAAGTTCCTGTTTTTCCAGGTTGTGAAGATGAAAAGGACAAGAGGGCTTGTTTTAATGACATGATGCAAAAACATATTCGAAAAAACTTCAGGTATCCAGAATTGGCACAAGAAATGGGACTTCAAGGCAGAGTAAGTACGCAATTCATCATTAATAAAGATGGAAGTATTGGCACTATTCAAAAAAGAGGGCCACATGAATTATTAGAAAATGAAGCAGCACGCATACTTTCTAAACTACCAAAAATGACACCGGGCATGCAACGTGGAACAGCAGTTAAAGTTCCTTTCAGTATTCCTATCACTTTTAAATTACAATAAGTTAAAGCATAAAAAAAGCCATCAGCAATACTGATGGCTTTTTTTTATATTCTAAGCATCAATTATTTGTTAATCTCTACTTTTTCAATAGTTACTTCTGTTGCTGTTCCTTTTTTAAGAACATTTGCATTTTCAAATTCAGCCAATTGCGCTTCTACTTCAGCTTTAGTTCCATTATAAACCACCTCTTCAGTAACCGATTCGCCATTAATCGTAGTAGTATATGTTACGGTAGCTTCTGCTAAATCAGCACTTTCTACATTCATTTCTATTGTAACTTCATTCGTTTCATTTTGTACCGCAACACCTTCTTCTGCATGTCCACCCAATATTGGCGCAATTACCAAACCAATTAAACAAGTCAGTTTTATTAAAATGTTCATTGAAGGACCTGATGTATCTTTGAAAGGATCGCCAACTGTATCTCCTGTTACTGCTGCTTTGTGAGCTTCAGAACCTTTATAGGTCATTTCACCATTAATCTCAACACCAGCTTCAAATGATTTCTTAGCGTTATCCCAAGCACCACCAGCGTTATTTTGGAATATAGCCCATAATACACCTGAAACAGTAACACCTGCCATATAACCACCTAACATCTCTGCAATAGCTAATTTGTTCATTCCAAATAATAAGGGTGCAAAAGCAATCAATAACGGGAAACCGATAGTCAATAAACCTGGCAACATCATCTCTCTAAGAGAAGCTTGTGTAGAAATAGCAACACATTTATCATATTCTGGCTTACCCGTACCTTCCATAATACCAGGAATTTCTTTAAACTGACGTCTAACTTCCTGAACCATTTCCATTGCAGCTTTACCAACAGCGTTCATCGCTAAGGCAGAAAATACTACTGGTACCATACCACCAACGAATAACATTGCTAATACTGGAGCTTTGAATATATTAATACCATCAATACCAGTGAATGTTACATAAGCAGCAAACAATGCTAAAGAAGTTAATGCTGCAGAAGCAATGGCAAAACCTTTACCAGTTGCAGCCGTAGTGTTACCTACAGAATCTAAAATGTCTGTTCTTTCTCTTACGATAGGCTCTTGCTCACTCATTTCTGCAATACCTCCAGCGTTATCAGATATAGGACCAAAAGCATCTATAGCTAATTGCATAGCAGTAGTTGCCATCATTGCTGATGCCGCTAGTGCTACACCATAAAAACCTGCAAAAGCATAAGACGACCATATAGCAGCCGCAAATAACAATACAGATGGGAAAGTAGAAATCATACCTGTCGCCAAACCTGCAATTATATTCGTACCTGCACCCGTAGAAGATTGTTGAACAATTTTTAAGATTGGACTTTTTCCTAATCCTGTGTAATATTCTGTTACTGAAGAAATTCCTGCACCAACTACTAAACCAACTAGCGTTGCATAAAATACACGCATCGAAGAAATTTCTTTTAAACCTTCACCAAAGAAATTCATTTGCATTGTTTCAGGTAACATCCAAGTTACTAAACCAAAGCACGATACAGCAACTAAAGCTATAGATACCCAATTTCCTAGGTTTAAAGCTCCCATTACTTGAGATTCTTTAGCATCGTTACTCTTTATTTTTACTAGCATCGTTCCAATTACAGAAATAATAATTCCAACCCCTGCAATTGACATTGGCAATAAAATTGGACCAATACCACCAAAGGCATCAGCAATATTTCCACCCATATCTTTAATCACATAGTTACCAAGAACCATTGCAGCTAAAACTGTAGCTACATAAGAACCGAATAAATCTGCTCCCATTCCTGCAACATCACCT
The DNA here is from genome assembly GCF_900167935.1 of Maribacter arcticus. Lineage (GTDB taxonomy): Bacteria > Bacteroidota > Bacteroidia > Flavobacteriales > Flavobacteriaceae > Maribacter > Maribacter arcticus. Next base: position 184,790 of record NZ_FUYL01000009.1, read on the forward strand.
ACGTTGTCGCCAACGTTATCGGCAATAGTTGCTGGGTTACGAGGATCATCTTCTGGTATACCTGCTTCTACCTTACCCACTAAATCTGCACCAACATCTGCAGCTTTCGTGTAGATACCACCACCTACACGTGCAAACAATGCAATAGATTCAGCACCTAATGAAAAACCTGCAAGAGTTTCAAGTACAATAGTCATATCCATAGTCGTAGTCCAAACACCTCCCATAAAAAATTGGAAGAATAGAATAAAAAATATGGTAAGACCTAGAACTGCTAAACCTGCAACACCCAGACCCATAACGGTACCACCACCAAATGAAATTTTCAATGCATTAGGCAAACTTGTACGGGCGGCTTGTGTGGTACGAACATTCGTTTTCGTAGCGATTTTCATACCTATGTTTCCTGCAAAGGCTGAAAAAATAGCTCCAAAAATGAATGCTACCACAATTAACCAATGTGTTGTTGGTACTACAAATGAAACTATTGCAAGTAAAACACTTACTATTACTACGAATATGGACAAAAGTTTATATTCTGCACTTAAAAAAGCTAGAGCGCCTTCATAAATGTAATCTGATATTTCTTTCATTTTCCCATCTCCGGCATCTTGTTTCATTACCCAAGACCTCTTGATACCCATATAAATTAGGCCTAAAACAGCCATTACTATTGGCATATAAATCATTAGTGACTCCATTTAATCTGTTGTTTGTTTAGTTATAAAATTAGCGCGGCTAAAGTAGTAAATTAGAATAGAATAAAAAAAAGCCACTTTTTTATACAAAAAGTGGCTTTAAAACTGAATAAAATTATTTAAATCACAAAAGTTCGCTTTGCTTTGTGCTCACTTTCGTTATATCTCTTCACACATTCGTGGTATATTTCTATTGCCTCCTTAGCATCTCCCCAACCGCCAGTATCTACTTTTTTCTCTTCTAAATCTTTATATACCTGAAAGAAATGTTCAATTTCTTTTAATCTATGAGGATTCAAATCACTGATATCATTGTTGTTACTCCAAATTGGGTCAGAAACAGGCACACAGATAATTTTCTCATCTGGTCCTTTTTCATCGGTCATATGAAACACACCTATTGGCTTCACTTCCATTACTGTCATTGGGTAGGTTGGCTCCGTTCCCATTACCAAAACGTCAAGTGGATCCTTATCTAAGGCCAATGTTTCTGGAACAAACCCATAATCACCTGGGTACATCATGGAAGAAAAAAGCATACGATCAAATCGTATTTTATGTAAAGCAAAATCGTATTCGTATTTATTTCTACTTCCTTTCGGAATCTCTATTAACACATCAAAGGTCAATCCTTTAGCTGCTGCCATATTTTAAGTTGTTTAATTTATAGTTGTCTATGAAACGGTACTTCTCTGTTATAATTGTAAAAAATAAATGAATTAAAAGACAAATCCAAACGTTCCGGTAACTCCGAACGGCCTTGCTTCTGGATTATCTAAATAATTACCTCTAAAATTAAAATCTAATCTAAAGATCTTGAAAATATTACCTATACCGAAGGAATATTCATAATATATCTTTTCTGATGGCGCACGCAACGGTGTATTTGCCGTAGCTGGCGCACTTAATGCTTTGTTTGCATCAGACAAATCGCCCCAAACTCCACGAATCGCCACAATCTCTCTAAGATTATATTTTCTAAGGAATGGTATTCTTGAGAAAAATCGTCCATTAAAATTATGCTGCAAATGCACCGCAGCATAAGTATCGGTTACAAATTCGTAAAAATCTAAATTTGGAAACGTCCCGTAATTTGAGAAAAAAGTTTGATTCCCTGGCACCACACTTAAAAGCCCTAAAGGTACTTCTCCGAATGTTTTACCAAGCTCTACAGTACTTAACAACCTACCAAAACCACCTAGCTGCCAAGGCTGACTATATGAAAATTGAAGCTTACTATAATCAAAATCACTATCAAGCACACCCTTTATTCCTTTAGTGTAGTTCAGTAATATGGTACTATAAGTATCATTAACATCACGACGCTCAACACCATAACCAATGGTCTTCTTACCCGGTGTATATAGAATTAGCGCATTAAAATCGAATTGTCGTATTTCAGATGAAACCCCTGTAGGTGATTCTGGATCTACATAGTCCAAACTAAAATCATTTGGCAAAGCAGAACTTAATGTTCTAAAGGTACCTCCTACCGAAAACTTAAAATTAGTTAGCGGTTCAATTTCGAAATTAAGAGCACTCAGGTTAATATTGGTCAATCGATTATTGGCGCCGACCGTTAATAATGATGATGAGGCAATACTGCGACCCAAAACATCATTTGTCGCCGTTAAACTAACACCAAGTTGTTCAATATCTCTTCTATTCCCCCCTGATACGATTAACCTACTATTTCTATCTACTAAAAATTTACCGGCAAGGCCATGTTTAAATTTATGATCTTTAAATCCGTATGCCGTATAACCTTCAATTCGCCAAGGGTCATTTTGACCATAATATGTTCTTGCCCCAACTCTTACCCGAGCACCTTCAGCACTATTGTATCCGAAGAAATCATAAACCGAACCTAAATCTAGATTCCATTTATCCATTTCAACATAACCAGACCCTAATATACTTACGAAGTTATAATATGATTTAAATTTAGGAACCGTCTTTAACGTATCTAATAACTTGTAGATTCCTTTTTCATCTTTATTTAAGGTTTCTAGTCTATTTTTCTCCCAAAACGCATCATCTTTCAATATTTGATTAACATCTAATGGATTTCGTTCTTTTCTATAGGCCTCCCTTGGCTTAAGTTTATTAAAATCATAATTATCATAAACCGTTGTTCGTTTACCATACAAACCTCTAGACTCCTCTTTCTTGTTAAAACTGAAATCACTTAACATATAATCTCGTTTCAGAAGAAAAACAGAATCATTAACTACTTCAAAATCTTGTTCAATATAAATCTCTTTAACCCAGTTGATATTTGCACTTTTGGTAACCTGTAGATTTATATTTTTAATGGCGTATGTGGAATCATTCACCCAAAAATCACCTTTAAATGTCAGTTCGTTTTTACGTCGAGGGTAGTATACTATATTATAACACCATTTATTATCTATAAAAGCGCTATCGCGCAATGCATAATTATAGGTGTCAACACCAGTTCTTGACAAAGGACTAGTAAAACTTTTATCGAAAAATTTTAGGTAATTATTGTAGACATCATACTCTTGATACAAATCTTTAACAAAGGCAATAATGGCTTGGTTGTTTTCAAAACCTGAATTCTTATTACCTAATATATCTTCCTTTTCTTCATTAAGTTTATTATCACCATAGACTTTAGAAAATGTTTCATTCAAGAAAATAGGCAAATAGGTTTTGCCTGTAATTCTAGAGGTGTCCAAATCTTGAAATACAAATTCTAGTCCTTTAAATATTTTACTTTTTATTAGAGAACTGTCTATCGTATTTAAATCAAACTCAACCTTTTCATATTTATCAAAAGCATACTGGTTAAATTGGCGAACCCCGTTTTGCCTTTTTTTTGCCCAAATTTTACGAAGAATATCTACAGCAGGGTTATTCTTTTTAGATTGTTTACCCGCTATTAGAACCACCTCATTTAGCTGCTCAGCCGACTCTGTAAGTATGATTTTTAAATCATACATTACCTTAGAGGTAAGTTCAAGCTCGTATTCTGTATATCCTATAAATGATATGATTGCTGTACTATAGTCGTTTTCAGATTCTAAATAAAACCTACCATCATCATTTGTAATCGTACCCTCAGTAGAATTTTTAAATAAAACATTAGCAAACGAAACTGGTTCGCCTTGTTCATCTATTACAATACCCCCAACTTTAGTTTGAGCGTGAGTTATAAAAAAACAAAAACTGACTATTACAAAGAATATATCTTTCATCAAATATTTTGGTTGTCTTGCATTTTTTAAATCAAATTACCTATCAATAAAAAAAGCTTCTCCAGACTTGGTCGGAGAAGCTAAGATACTTTTACAAAATTGTATTTTATTTATATAAAACTTTTTTAACAGCCGCAACGACATCTTTATAATTCGGCAACCACTCTTCTAATAAAACTGGTGAGTAAGGTGCAGGAGTATCAGCTGTGTTAATTTTAACAATAGGAGCATCTAAATAATCGAATGCATGCGCTTGAACATGATACGTAATTTCAGTAGCAACATTACCAAATGGCCATGCTTCTTCTAAAATCACTAAACGGTTTGTCTTTTTTACAGATTTAAGAACAGCCTCATAATCTAGCGGCTTAACAGTACGTAAATCTATAATTTCACAACTAATACCATCTTTCTTTAATTCATCGGCAGCTTTATCAGCTTCCTTTATAATCTTACCAAAAGAAACTATCGTTACATCTTTACCTTCACGACGAATATCAGCAACACCTAACGGAATGGTATAATCTCCTTCTGGAACTTCACCCTTGTCACCATACATTTGTTCAGACTCCATGAAAATAACTGGGTCATTATCACGTATAGCTGCTTTCAACAATCCTTTTGCATCGGCTGGGTTCGACGGCACAACAACCTTTAAACCTGGACAGTTCGCATACCAACTTTCAAAAGCTTGTGAATGCGTTGCTCCCAATTGACCTGCAGAACCTGTTGGCCCTCTGAATACTATTGGACAAGGAAACTGTCCGCCAGACATCTGTCTAATTTTAGCTGCATTATTTATAATTTGATCTATACCTACCAACGCAAAGTTGAAGGTCATAAATTCAATAATCGGTCTATTCCCTGTCATTGTAGAACCAACACCTATCCCTGCAAAACCAAGTTCTGAAATTGGCGTATCTATAACCCTCTTAGGGCCAAATTCATCCAACATACCCTTGGAAGCTTTATAGGCGCCGTTATATTCTGCTACCTCTTCACCCATCAAATAGATAGACTCGTCCCTTCTCATTTCTTCGGACATCGCCTCGGCTATCGCTTCTCTAAATTGTAGTGTTTTCATCTATCGAAAATATTAATCTTTGTTATATGCTAGAAAGCAAGCAAAAATAGGAAATATAATGTCAATTAATAGAACGCTCTATTTAAAAAAAGTTATAAAATTTACTATGCGTGCATAGTAAATTTAGAATTAAATAGTTATCTTCGTCGTCATTGAATTAAAGTTTTTACACATGAAGATATTAGTTTGTATAAGTAATGTTCCAGATACCACCTCTAAAATTAATTTCACCGATGGCGATACCAAATTCGACACCAATGGCGTGCAATTTGTTATCAACCCAAATGATGAATTCGGATTGACAAGAGCAATGTGGTTCAAGGAAAAACAAGGAGCTACGGTACATATCGCAACCGTTGGCGGACCAAGTGTTGAACCTACAATGCGCAAAGCACTAGCTATTGGTGCAGATGAAGCTTTTAGAATAAATGCTGAACCTACTGATGGTTTTTATGTTGCACAACAATTGGCTGAAGTTGTTAAGAATGGAGGTTATGATTTAGTAATAGGCGGTAGAGAATCTATTGACTATAATGGTGGTATGGTGCCAGGTATTTTAGCTTCCTTATCTAACATGAATTTTATAAACTCTTGCATTAACCTAGAAATAGATGGCAACAATGTTACCGCTGTAAGAGAAATCGATGGAGGTAAAGAGAAATTAAGCAGTTCACTACCTCTAGTTGTTGGAGGACAAAAAGGTTTAGTTGAAGAAAGTGATTTACGCATACCGAATATGCGTGGTATTATGATGGCTAGAAAAAAACCTTTGAGTGTTTTAGAACCTGTTGATGGTCTTAAAGCAACTGAAGACAAAAAATTCGATAAACCAGCAGCGAAAGGCCAGGTTAAACTTGCCGACAGTGTAGACCAATTGATTGATCTATTACATAATGAGGCTAAAGTCATTTAATATCCCACAAGACGGGTACTAATTAAAAAGAAAGAAAAATGTCAGTTTTAGTATATACAGAATCAGAAAAAGGAAAATTTAAAAAGAACGCACTTGAAGTTGCCTCTTACGCATCAGCTGTTGCAAAAATGATGGGAACCACTGTTACCGCAGTTGCCTTCAATAGCACCGATAATGAATTGCTAGGTGATTATGGTGTTTCTAAGGTTTTAAATGTTAAAGATGAATCTTTGGCAACATTTAACGCTGGCGCTTATGCGGCGTCTATTACACAAGCTGTTAAAAGTACAGACGCCAAGGTTGTTATTCTTAGCTCTAGCACCGATACCAAATATTTAGCCCCTTTACTAGCTGCCAAATTATCTGCTGGGTACGCACCTAACGTGGTACAAGCACCTGAAAGCACTTCTCCATTCATGGTCAAAAGAACCGCATTCAGTAATAAAGGATTTGCTCACACTCAAATAGATACTGATATTAAAATAATCGGAGTATCTAACAATGCATTTGGTGCTCATGAAAGCAAGACAGAAATTACTATAGAAGAAATTAGTGCTACTTCGGATGAAAATATGAACAACACCAAATCCGTAGAAATCGACAAAGTTGTAGGTAAAGCTACAATAGCAGATGCCGATATTGTAGTATCTGCAGGAAGAGGATTGAAAGGTCCAGAGAATTGGGGAATGATAGAAGAACTTGCTGATATACTCGGTGCTGCAACAGCATGCTCTAAGCCAGTATCTGACCTTGGTTGGAGACCTCATGGTGAACATGTTGGCCAAACAGGTAAGCCAGTGGCAAGTAACCTTTACATCGCTATTGGTATTTCTGGAGCAATTCAGCATTTGGCAGGAGTAAGCGCCTCAAAAACAAAAGTTGTTATCAATAATGACCCCGAAGCACCATTTTTTAAGGCTGCCGATTACGGAATTGTTGGCGATGCCTTTGAAGTAGTTCCACAATTGATTGAAAAATTAAAGGTTTTTAAAGCTCAAAACGGCTAATTTTTTGTTATTTTGTGCCCCTTAAAGGGCTGTTCAGATAGTTGGAGCCCCAAGTATTTTGAACAGCCTTTTTTAGTTAAAGATATATGAGTCTAGTACGTTTAAAAATAAAAGGTATTTCCTATAGCCAAACTCAAAATGGTGCCTATGCACTGATTCTGAACGAGGTAGAAGGTGACAGAAAATTACCAATAGTCATTGGTGCTTTCGAAGCACAGTCTATCGCAATCGCTTTAGAAAAAGAAATAAAGCCGCCAAGACCCTTAACACATGACCTTTTTAAGAATTTTTCAGATAGGTTCGATATTGTTATCAAACAAGTAATCATTCACAAATTAGTGGATGGCGTTTTTTATTCTAGCATCATTTGTGAAAGAGACGGTATCGAAGAAATTATAGATGCGAGAACAAGTGATGCCATTGCATTGGCTTTACGTTTTAATGCACCCATCTTCACTTATAAAACTATATTGGATAAAGCCGGAATTTTCCTAAAATTCTCATCAAAGGACAAAGAGAAAAAAGATAGCGATGATAGCATCATGGTAGATGAAATCCTACAAGAAGGTGAAACTATAGAAATAGAATCTGGAGCTTCCGACGGTTATACTGAACTAACGATAAATGAACTTGAGGTAGAATTAAAGAAGGCAGTCGCCAATGAAGACTACGAAAAGGCGGCAAAATTGAGAGATGAAATCTCTAAGCGCAACTAAACACTAAATTACAGTTTATGAAAAAGGGCAAATGGCTGCTATTTTTTGCACTACTACTTACCTCAATAACATTTGCTCAAGACTTAGAAGTGACAAAAGTACTGGAAAACAGTGTTGACACTACCCTGGTTGACGACGCCATAACAGCTAATGTAATGGACATGGAACCAAATGATGGGTTCTCCCTTAATAGCCTTGGAAGAGGTGTTTTAGGCATGTTGGCTTTACTACTACTCGCTTTCTTATTCAGTTCTAACCGAAGAGCAATTAATTGGAAAACTGTAGGTATAGGTTTAATACTGCAATTAGTAATTGCTATTGGTGTTCTTAAAGTCCCTTTTGTACAATTAGTTTTTGAACAAATTGGAAGAATATTCGTTAGCATCCTAGAATTTACACGTGCAGGAAGTAAATTCCTTTTTGAAGGACTTGTTGTAGACACAGGTACCTTTGGCTACATCTTCGCATTTCAGGTATTACCTACTATTATATTTTTCTCTGCTCTTACCTCTTTGTTATTCTACTTAGGAGTTATTCAAAAAGTGGTTAAAAGCTTAGCTTGGTTATTGTCTAAAAGTTTAGGAATTTCGGGACCAGAAAGTCTTTCTGTTGCCGGTAATATATTTCTAGGTCAGACGGAAGCACCTTTACTTATTAAGGCTTATTTGGAGAAAATGACGCGCTCAGAAATACTTCTTGTAATGATTGGCGGTATGGCCACCGTAGCAGGTGCTGTTTTGGCTGCATACATAGGGTTTTTAGGCGGTGAAGATGAAATGCTACAATTGGTTTTTGCTAAGCATTTATTAGCTGCCTCTGTAATGGCAGCACCCGGGGCAATTGTAATTTCAAAAATCCTCTACCCACAGACCGAAAAAGTAAATAGTGATATTCATGTTTCATCTGAAAAAATTGGCTCTAATGTTTTAGATGCCATTGCAAATGGTACAACTGAGGGTTTAAAATTGGCAGTTAACGTGGGTGCTATGCTCTTGGTTTTTGTTGCTATAATCGCAATGGTTAATGGTATTCTAGAATGGACTGGAGATTTCACTAATTTAAACGCTTGGATTGCAGAAAACACATCGTATCAAAAATTTTCCCTTGAAGCAATCTTAGGTACAATTTTCGCCCCTTTAATGTGGTTAATAGGTGTTGCCAATGAAGACATTATGTTGATGGGTCAATTATTGGGCATCAAATTAGTTGCAAGTGAATTTGTCGGCTATATTCAGTTGGCAGAATTAAAAGATTTGGCTACTCAACCCCATTTAAAATTTAATAAGTCGGTAATTATGGCTACTTATATGCTATGTGGCTTTGCAAACTTTGCTTCAATTGGAATACAAATAGGTGGTATTGGCTCCCTTGCACCTGGACAACGAAAAACCTTATCTGAATTCGGTATGAAAGCTGTATTAGGCGGTTCTTTAGCCTCTCTACTTTCTGCAACTATTGCTGGTATGATTTTAGGATAAAAATCTACACCATAACACTAATTACCAAATACTTATGCTTTTTCAGCATTTGTTAATTGTACTTAATCGAAGTAAATGAATTACTTCAGTATTATTTAATAACTTTCATTTCCCCCTTTATATTTCAACTTTTCAGTGCTTAAAAAAGGTACTTGAAGCAAAAATCTTAGAATTGGAATGAAGTATTATTTTATATTTTCCCTCTTGCTTACCCTAAGTGGCAAAGCTCAAAACATAGGAGATTTCATTTCGGTTAATCCAGTATCCCAAAATTCGGATTTCAATATTCCCTCTACCCATACGTTTCAGGCCATTATCTCAAGAGGTGATGCTTTAACGCAGGGTGGAACATTACCTGGAAATACAGATTTCACCGGTTATGTTCCTATAAACGGAAGCAGTGAAAATGGCTACCTAAGCATTAATGCAGAAATTGCTCCAGGTGCTGTGTCCATTTTAGACATTAACTTTAATCCAACCTCAAAACTTTGGTCTACCTCCTATTCACAAGCCGTTGATTTTAGTGATTATGTATTAACTGCTGCGAATTGCTCTGGAACTGTAACCCCATGGAATACTATAATAAGTTGCGAAGAGTACACATCAGCAGAATTGTTTCAAAATCAGTCAATTCCCGTTGACATCAATGGTGATGGCTATCATGATTTAGGCTGGGCCGTTGAAATAAATCCTGCAACCAAAACCGTAATCGATAAGCGATGGGCTTTAGGAAATTTCAAACATGAAAATTTAGTCATACATAGTAATGAAAGAACAGCTTACCAAGGTGCTGATGCTGCAGTAGGATATCTTCATAAGTTTGTTGCTGATAGCCCACAAGATTTAAGTAGTGGTAAACTTTATGTATATAAAGGATCTAAAAACGGACCAGGAAATTGGATTCTATTAAACAATACCACAAAAGAGGAACGAAACACAACTGTTGACCAAAGCGCTGCTTTAGAAGCTACTGTTTTTAATGGAATAGAAGATGTAGAAATTGGACCTGACGGCTTCATTTATTTTGCGGTAAAAAATGAAGATCAAGTATATCGATTTCAAGATTCTGACCCAATTTCTGGAACAACAGTAATTAATATGGAAACCTATGTTGGCAATAAAACATATAGCATTAATCATTCCGGTGGCCCAACTAGTGTAAATTGGGGTTATGGAAATGACAACTTAGCTTTTGACAATGATGGTAATCTTTGGGTTTTACAAGATGGTGACAACAACTATATATGGGTAGTAAAAAATGGTCATACTCAAGCAATTCCTCAAGTTGAAATTTTTGGCATTGTTCCTTCTGGGGCAGAGCCAACCGGAATAACGTTTTCCCCTGATTTTCGTTTCCTATTCATGTCTATTCAACACCCAAATTCTGGCAATAATTCAACAACTCAAACAGATGCCGCCGGAAATGAGGTGCCTTTTGACAAAGATATTTCGTTGGTCATCGCTTTGAATGAAAATTTAGGAACTACAACTGAATATACATGGTATTTAGATGCCGATGGAGATGGATATGCTATAGCTCCTACTGTTACTAGCAGTAATAGCCCTGGACCTGGATATACGCAAAATGTGCTTCCCCTAACAGATTGTAACGATAATGACCCTAATGTGTTCGAAGTTTCAACTTGGTACTTAGATGCCGATGGAGATAATTATGCTGTTACACCTACAATACAAAGTTGTACCTCTCCAGGAACTGGATATACCCAAAATTCACTTCCCTTAACAGATTGTGACGATAACAACCCTAATGTGTTCGAAGTTTCAACTTGGTACTTAGATGCCGATGGAGATAATTATGCTGTTACACCTACAATACAAAGTTGTACCTCTCCAGGAACTGGATATACCCAAAATTCACTTCCCTTAACAGATTGTGACGATAACAACCCTAATGTGTTCGAAGTTTCAACTTGGTACTT
>NZ_FUYL01000009.1:196614-234193 GCF_900167935.1 Maribacter arcticus
TACACCCAAAATGTACTACCCTTAACAGATTGCGATGATAACGACCCTAATGTGTTCGAAGTTTCCACTTGGTACTTGGATGCTGATGGTGATGGGTATACCACTTCTGGAACTATTGAAAGTTGCAATAGTCCTGGTATTGACTATAACCTTATACCTTCTGATAAAATTGACTGTGATGACGAAAACGAACAAATAAACCCTGAAACAATTTGGCGATTAGATGCTGACGAAGATGGTTCAGCAGATAATGAAGAATTCGTAGTTGATTGCATATCTCCAGGTGCTGGTTTTACCAATAATATTCTTGTGCCCTATTCTATTTCCGATAAAATCATTGCATATCCTAATCCCACGACTGAAGCTATAATAATTGACCTTGGTGAGATTAAATCTGCCATTAAATTAACATTGGTAAATTCTTCGAAAAAATTGGTGCTTACCAAAAACTTCCAAAGCCAGCGCTTTTTAACTATTGATTTATCAGCTCTAGCCTCAGGCGTTTATTTTGTTGAAATTATTAATCAGAAAGAAGTAATTGGAACTCATAAAATAATCAAGCTCTAAATCTTTAATCTTATTTGGTTAATAAATTCTTATAACCCGTTCTGTAAATCTTCTTTAAAAATTCACCTAAAGGTTATTTTTGTAAAAATTCGAAAAACCATTTTCGATACGAATTAACACGATTTATATGAAACAATACCACGACCTTTTAAAACATGTTCTTAATGAGGGTAACCAAAAAGGTGACCGAACAGGAACAGGAACTAAAAGTGTATTTGGTTATCAAATGCGTTTCGATTTAAGTGAAGGTTTCCCTATGGTTACTACCAAGAAATTACATTTAAAATCTATTGTATATGAATTGTTGTGGTTCTTAAAAGGTGATACCAATATAGAATACCTACAAGAAAATGGTGTACGAATCTGGAATGAATGGGCGGATGAAAACGGAGATTTAGGACCTGTATATGGTCACCAATGGCGTAATTGGAACGATGATGAAATTGACCAAATAAAAGAGGTAGTTCATTCATTAAAAACAAATCCAAACAGCAGAAGAATGTTGGTTTCCGCTTGGAACCCTAGTGTATTACCCGATACAACTAAATCTTTTTCAGAAAATGTTGCGAATGGGAAGGCTGCTCTTCCTCCTTGTCATGCCTTTTTTCAATTCTATGTTTCAGACGGAAAACTCTCATGTCAATTATATCAAAGAAGCGCAGATATTTTCTTGGGAGTACCATTTAACATCGCTTCTTATGCCTTATTCACTATGATGATGGCACAAGTTTGTGGACTTGAAGCAGGTGATTTTATACACACTTTTGGAGATGCCCACATTTACAACAACCACATGGAACAGGTTGAACTTCAATTGAGTAGAGAACCTAAGCCTTTGCCAAAAATGCAAATCAACCCTAAAGTAAAAGATATTTTTGATTTCAAGTTTGAAGATTTTACATTAGTTGACTATAACCCGCATCCTCATATAAAAGGAAAAGTTGCTATTTAGCAAAACACTTAATTGTATAATTATTGTTATACTTAGTACCACTTTCTGCTTTTCTCATAGAGATATTTCTGTTTATTTCACTTAAGAAAAATAATGCTAGATAAGATTCTTAAAAAACAACTCGAGATTAGTCTGTACTAAAATTTAGTGAAATTATAAAAACAAAAAAGGCGCGCTACTTCAAGTAACACGCCTTTTTCACTGATATCAATGTCTATTACAATTCTAAAACAGCGTTTTCAGAACCAGCATAATCATTCCACTGATAACGATCAGCTTCAGTATCATTGACGAAGTTACCATCAACTATATATTTAAACTCAAAAGAATTTTCTTTAGGAAGGTCAAAAGTTCCCTTGAAAGTTCCGTTTTTTAATTTTTTCAATGCACTAGCTTTTGGGCTCCAGTTATTAAAGTCTCCGACTACGGCTACTTTTTTTGCTTCTTCTGCAGGAACCGTAAAAGTCACCTTACAAACAGGCTTTGTTTTTAAATATTGTTTTGCAATTGCCATGATATTAATTTTAAAATTCACTGCAAAACTAGTACAATAAAACCCTCATTTCCAACACGTAAGAGATTTTTATGAAATTGATAAAAAACGAACCCTTTTTATAGTCACTAAAGAATTAAACCCTAGAAATAATGATTTTTACGAATAGCTATCTACTTGTTTTTAAGATTTTTACAATAGAATCGATTTCACTTTCGGTATTGTAAAAGTGGAAACTTAAACGCACACCTTGACCTCTTTGTGCACAATAAACATCATTAGCCAAAAGATGTTGAAAAATTGCATCATCTGCTTTAATATTAAAGATAGTACTATGCGATTCTCTTTTTTTAAACTTTTCATCTAAAAGACCTAATGCCTGAAATTCACTTTTTGCCTTTTCCGATAATTTTCGATTTTGCTCCGTTATTTTATCAATCCCGATTTTTGTAAAATAATCCAATGAAAACTTCAAACTTCCAAAAGTTAAGGAAGACAAATGGCCAGGCTCAAATAATTTAGCAAACCTTATCGTGTTCTTTTTATCTAAATCACCATTGGCAGCATTAAAACCTATGTTATTAATAGAAGCCTCTTCTTTAACACGTTCAGAGAAAAGCATAAACCCATTGCCATATCCAGACAACAACCATTTATACGCGCTCGCTCCTACCACATCGATACCTGAGTTATCAAAATCAAATCGCATACTACCACAAAATTGAGTGCCATCTGCAATAATTAATATATCTGGAAACGTATTCTTCAATTGCTTTAAAAATTCTAAATCAATAGAAAAACCATCTAACCACTGCACAAGACTTAAAGCTAGCACATCAATTTGCTCCTTCTCAATAATTTCTTGAATACGCTCTTCTAAATTAGAAGTCATTTTTAAGTAATGAATATCGAAATCTCTATTTTCAAAACCCCAATTAAGAGAAGGATAATCATTTTCAATAAGAAGTACTTTTTGCTTCGGATGCAGACCTTCTAATAAAACATTTAGCCCTGTTGAAAAATTATTGACCAATGCTACATTCTCACGTTTGCAATTGAAAAACTCTCCAACTGTTTGACGTGTGTCGGAAATAACTTTTAAAGCTTTAATACGCATATCACTGCCGTGAATCAAAAAGTCAAGATCGTGCTCTTGCCTCCAATCTAATAAAGATTCATACAGTAAACCGTAAACTGCTGTATTAGCATAAATACCTTTTCTTAAAACGGGAAATTCCTTTCTAAATTTTTCCATAGCTTATTGAGTAAAACACATTTCCTGTATCTTTGGCTCAAAGATACAGGAAGAGCCATGTTTTCCAAAAACAAAAAAATCTCCAAATTAGATGTAGAGCAGCATGAACTTTTAGAAAATGCTCAAAAAAGAATTCAACAAAAAAAACGACTTTATACGCATTTCGTGGTTTTTTTGGTTGGTAGCGTTTTCTTAGTGCTTATTAATAAAATCTTAAAATACGGTCAAGAATATAATTGGTTCATTTGGGCTATTACCTTTTGGGCATTTTTATTTGTTCTTCATATTTTCAATGTTTTTATTACCAATAAATTTATGGGGAAAGATTGGGAACGTTTACAACGTGAGAGATTAGTACAAAAACAAAAAAATCGAATTTCAGAAATTGAACACGAAATTGATTCTGCCACTATTATAGAATCGGACACTAAAAAAAAATTGCTTTGAATACCTTAATCATGATTGCTGCTGCGGCAGAAAATAATGCTCTTGGAAAAGACAATGACCTTTTATGGCACTTACCAGATGATTTTAAACGTTTTAAACAACTGACTACTGGCCATAAAATAATAATGGGAAGAAAAACCTATGAAAGTTTCCCAAAACCTCTACCCAATAGAACTCACATAATAATTACCCGAGACAAAGATTACTCCGTTGCCTTTAAAGATGGTATTGTCGTTCATTCATTAGATGATGCCCTTGCACTAGTGAAAAATGAAATTGCATTCATAATTGGTGGTGGAGAAATTTATAAACTGGCTGAAAAACAATCAGACAAAATAGAACTTACTAGAGTACACGCAAATTTTGACGATGCCGACACATTCTTTCCTGAAATTGATGACGATTGCTGGATGATGACGAAACAAGAATTTCACCCAACAGATGAACGGCACAAATTCTCATTCACTTATATCACCTACGAAAGGAAAAATAATTCTCTTAAAAATCTTTAAAAGAGACCGTTAAGTTTAACTTACTCAAAGGCAATATATTAGACAATACTTTTTCGTTTTTATTACTGCAAAATTGATGTGATCCCAATTCAGATGCATTAGACAACAAATCGAATTTTTCTAATACTAATTTGGTTTGTCGAGCGACCGCTTGGCCAGAATCAATTATGGTAACATTTTCTGGGAGCATTTTTTTTAAAATCGGAATCAAATAAGGGTAATGTGTGCAACCCAATACCAAATAATCCATCCCCTTTTCAAGCATAGGTGAGATATAGCCTGCTAAAAGCGCATACAATTCATCACTTTGCAAATTTCCTTGTTCAATCAATTCAACCAAACCAGTACCTCGTTGTTCTAAAACGGTAATACCTGCTGCATGATTTTTTGAAGTACTATGAAACAAGCCACTTGATAAGGTTCCTTTTGTAGCAAGTACTCCTATTATTTTTGATTTCGAGTTTATTGCAGCGGGTTTTATAGCCGGCTCAATGCCTATAAATGGTATTTTATAATTCTCCCGTAGATATTCAATAGCATTAGTTGTTGCTGTATTACAGGCCACCACAATTAGCTTACATTCTAAAGCCAATAAATATTCTGTATTCTTGATACTAAACTCTAAAATACGTTCTTTGGATTTTTCACCGTAGGGCGCATTCTTACTGTCGGCCAAATAAATACAATCTTCATAAGGCAACAATTCTTGTAGTTCACCCCAAATAGATGTTCCTCCAATACCTGAATCAAAAATACCTATCGGCCTGTTATCCATATTACTCTAATACCACTGTTATAGGTGTACCGTTAGCACCACTTGGGAAAGAAATTCCTAAAAGAACTGCTATGGTAGGAGCTATATCTGGTATCTCAGTACGGTTAACCGTCGACCCAGGCTTTATTCCCATACCATAAAATAATAATGGAGTATGAGTATCATAAATTTGCGGTGAACCGTGTGTTGAACCAGTTTTTGAATATGAAATGAAGCCCGGTTTTAAAACCACCAAAATATCCCCAGATCGTTTTTGATTAAATCCATTCTGTAAAATATAAGGAATACCAGAGGTGTATTGATTGTTCCACATCTGATTTGCCGTATACACTCTGTCAATGGCATCATACCCAAGAAATTCTTGAGCCATTTCTGTTTGAACATCTACCAAATTAAGATCAAGATTCTTTATAATTTCATGGTCCAAAAACAATTGATAATTAGAGTAGTTTTTCAGAATATCCTCTGTTCCATAAGTGTATTTCAAAAACCCAGAAAGCCTTTTAGAGTTAGCTGCATTATCAATATAACCTGCAGGTATTTTTTTATCTTTTAAATAAGAAGGAACTTCAATAGCCCCGTGATCTGCCGTTAAAAACAAGGTATATTCACCTTCCCCAACATTTTTATCCAAGGCCTTAAACAATCTCGCCAAATCTTCATCTAATCTAATATATGTATCCTGAACTTCTTTAGAGTTAACCCCATACATGTGACCTACATAATCGGTACTTGAAAAACTTACCGCTAAAAAGTCGGTTATTTCATCTTTACCCAAGTCTTCTTGTTGCAATGCTTCTATCACAAAATCAGTAGTTAAAGAATTTCCAAAAGGCGTTGATTTTATAATATCAAAATTTTCAGTTTTATTTAAAAGTGCGGTTGTACTATGAGGAAAAGTAGGTGACGTTTCGCCTTCAAATAACCCTTCATAGGTGTTATTATCCGTACCACTTTCATTGTAATCTTTAATATCCTTTATGGTATTCCATGCTTTTTTATAAGACTGGGCCTTACCAGACGAATTAAAATCTACCACCCATTTTGGTAGTTGCTCCATGTAATATGAACTTGTAATCCATTTACCCTCATTTGCTCCGTGAAACCAATACGCAGCATTGGCGGTATGCCCACCAGGCAAAACAGCACCTCTATCTTTCAAGGCTATGGATATTGTTTTACCTCGCATTTGATTATTCAATCTTAATTCATCTGTAATTGTGGTAACCGTCATTCTATGAGGAGACATTTGCCCTGCATTAGAAGTTGTACCCACAGATGAATATGAATCATCTGACGCGCAATACACATCAGAATCTAATTCTTTATCATACCAATTATTACCAATAATTCCATGCACAGAAGGGGTCGCTCCCGTATACACAGACGTATGGCCAGGGCCAGTACTTGTAGGTGCGTAATTGAAATGATTGTTCTTACAGTTGAAACCTTCCTCGACCAATCTTTTAAAACCATCTTTACCAAAATGGTCATAAAAACGTGTCAAATAATCATAACGCATTTGATCTACTACTATACCTACAACTAATTTTGGCTTAACCTTTAACAGCTCATCACTATTATTATCTTTTCCCCTATTTTGAGCTGATAAATCCGCAGTAAAAAGAAGTGTCCCCAAAAACAATGTAACAATAAAATAAAATCTCATTTTCATACTTAACCGTTTGAAGTGTAAAAGTAAATAATTTACACCTTTAAAGATTAAACGGAGGTTAAATCAAGTCCTTTATTGTTATTTTTACGGTAAGAATTCTATTTTTAATCAATGAACTATTTAGCATCTGTAGGAAGCTATGCAATTATGATCCGCGAGGTTTTTAAAAAACCGACCAAATGGAGAATAATGAAATCCCTTATTTATAAAGAAATAGACGAATTGATTTTCAGCTCTCTGGGTATTATCATTTTTATTTCTTTCTTTATCGGTGCTGTTGTTGCTATACAAACTGCGCTTAACTTAACGAACCCTTTAATACCGCGTAATCTTATTGGTTTTGCTACTAGGCAATCTGTTATACTAGAGTTTGCACCTACCTTTGTCTCTATTATTATGGCAGGAAAAGTAGGTTCTTATATAACATCTAGTATTGGTACGATGCGAGTAACAGAGCAAATAGATGCGCTAGAGGTAATGGGTGTCAATTCATTAAATTACTTAGTCTTCCCTAAGATTATAGCTATGCTTTTTTATCCTTTTGCAATTGCAATTTCTATGTATGTTGGAATCTTTGGTGGATGGATGGCCGGTGTGTTTGGGGGATTCTTAACAAGCGCAGATTTTATTACCGGACTACAAACAGATTTCGTGCCTTTTCATATCGCTTATGCTTTTGTTAAGACATTAATATTTGCTTTTGTTATTGCTACAATACCTTCTTTTCATGGTTTTTATATGAAAGGTGGCGCTTTAGAAGTTGGCAAAGCTAGTACAACCTCGTTCGTTTGGACAAGTGTTGTTATCATCATATTGAATTATATTTTAACCCAACTCTTACTAGGATAATGATAGATGTTCAAGACATACACAAATCATTTGGTGATGCTCATATTCTAAAAGGTATATCTACCACTTTTGAACAAGGAAAAACCAATTTAATAATTGGCCAAAGTGGTTCGGGAAAAACTGTATTTCTTAAATGCCTTTTAGGCCTATTTTCGCCCGAACAGGGAAACATTGTGTACGACGGAAAGAAATACGCTGAACTTTCTGATGATCAAAAACGAGATTTGAGACAAGAAATGGGTATGGTTTTTCAAGGTAGCGCCCTTTTTGATAGTATGACGGTTGAAGGCAATGTAATGTTTCCATTAGAAATGTTCACAAAGCAATCTACATCAGAAATGAAAGATCGCGTCGATGCAGTGCTTAAAAGAGTAAATCTTATTGATGCCCATCACAAATTTCCTTCTGAGATTTCCGGTGGTATGCAGAAAAGAGTTGCTATTGCGCGTGCCATTGTAATGAATCCTAAATATCTTTTTTGCGATGAGCCAAATTCAGGTCTCGATCCAAAAACCGCTATTCTAATAGATGACCTTATTAAGGAAATTACCGAAGAATATAACATTACTACGGTTATCAATACGCATGATATGAACTCCGTAATGCAAATAGGAGAAAAAATTATTTTTCTAAAAGATGGACTCCTAGAATGGGAAGGAACAAAAAATGAAATTTTCAAAACCGATAACGAAGCGGTAACCAATTTTGTATACTCATCTGACCTTTTTAAGAAAGTTCGACAGATGTATATTCAAGAACAAAATTAATCTTTGGGCATTTCCTTTAGTTGAATACTTTTATTGTTAAGCCTCAATCGCAACCAATTCTGTAGTTTATTCATGTCTTTTAGAGTCTCAGCTCTATTAGCTTCTTTTTTCCAAGTCACTTCAAATAATGGAATACTATCAGTTTTAGTAAAATCGGTAGAGATTAAATATGCATAACCTAGTCGTTCTAAATTCTCGTAATTCGTTTTAGCTTCAAGGCTAATTTCCTTAAATGGAATTTGATTTGAAGAAATCTGATTTAAACGAGTTAGTTCACTCTCTAAAACTTGAATCTTTTCATCCTTACTCGTTAGAATAGTTTTTTGTGATTCATAAAGTTCATTCACATACTTTAGCTCATTCGCTTCATCGCTTCTTGAACCCTGAACAATTGTTAATTCGCAATTTTTTAATTGTTTATAATCTAGCATTTGATTTTTCCATGTTGCAATTACATTATCAGGTATCGCCTCATTACCCATAAAAACTAATTCAACTTTTGGATTTTGGCCATCATTAAACTCAATATCACTAAAATCTTTTAAGAATTTACCTTCACCCGAAAATTGGTAAGGTGCTATTTTCTCAACTATAAAATTATTTGCGTCTCTTGTAAATAGTGATTTTTGAAATACGTTATAGAAGGTAAAGCCCGCAGGTATCATAACTAGAATAGCAAGCAAAGAAGCTAACCTACCTATTAACCGTCTTCTTTGAGAATTGACGTAACGCACCATTGGAAAACGCAACAATTTAATAACAAGAAATGTCGCTAGAGCAATAAATATTGTATTAATCGTAAATAGATATAAAGCTCCGGTAGCATAAGACCAATTACCTATCGCTAAACCAAAACCTACGGTACACAAAGGCGGCATTAAAGCGGTAGCAATCGCAACACCAAAAATAACACTAGCGATAGTACCCTTTTTTGCGCGAGCAATAACAAGTGCCAATCCCCCAAAAAATGCAATTAGAACATCTCTAATATCTGGCTCAGTTCTGGCCAAAAGCTCAGAAGATTCATCACGTAAAGGAAAAAAATTAAAAAAAAGATAGGCTGTAATTACACTAAGAATTACCATAACCGTAAAATTCTTTAAAGACCTTTTTAAGGTATCTATGTCATTAATTGCAACAGACATACCTATACCTAAAATAGGCCCCATTAAAGGGGAAATCAACATCGCTCCAATTACGACCGCTGTTGAATTTGCGTTAAGACCTATAGAGGCAATAAAAATAGAACAAATTAAAATCCAAGATGTGTGCCCTTTAAACGGTATATCGGCTATAATCGCTTCTTTCGTTGCCTGTTGGTCTGTATTCGTACGAATATCCAACAACTCAGAAAGAAACTTTTTCACACTACCTAAAAGGCCTTGAAAGTCTTTTTTTACTTCCTCACTACCATTCCCCTCATTACTTGACAAGGTTAGCTTATCTTGATCCTGATTATTCTCCATACTTACGCGAATTCTTCACCAAAGGCATCTTTCACCTTATTAAGAACTTGTTTAATATCTTGCTCTTTTGCCTTAGGATAAATTAGCAGCACCTCATCTTTATCTACAATAATATAGTCATTTAAGCCATCTACTACAACTACTTTACCCGCCTTTGACCTAATCATATTACCACTTGCATCTTGAGTTAAGACTCTAGCATTTACTATAGCATTATTATTTTCTTCTTTATCAAGCTTGTCATATAAAGAGCCCCAGGTACCCAAATCGTTCCAATCAAAACTAGCTTCTAACACAAAGATTGAGCTTGAATTTTCTAAAATAGCATAATCAATAGAAATATTTTCAGCTTTAGGATAGTTCTCTGAAATAAATTTTCTCTCGTCATCAGTATTGAAGCAAACTAATCCATCTCTAAATAATTTGTATTGCTTTGGCTGATATTTCTGAAAAGCATTAACAATTGTTTTTGCACTCCACATAAAAATACCTGCATTCCAAAGAAAATTACCTTGTGCAAGAAAATCCTTTGCAGTTTCATAATCCGGCTTTTCTCTAAACTGATTTACTTTTTTAATTTGTTCAGTATCCGCTTTATTATATTCGATGTACCCAAAACCTGTATTTGGAAAAGAAGGCTTAATACCTAAGGTGCACAATACATCTTCAGTTTCACATTTTTTAAAACAAGCAGTAACATCTTTTGCGAAAGCTTCTTCATCTTCGATCCAGTGATCACTAGGCGCTACTATCATTACTGCATCTTCATTCATTTTCTGAATTTTCATTGCAGCATATAATATACAAGGAGCCGTATTTCTCATGGCAGGCTCAAGAACTACTTGCTCTTGTTTCACCATAGGCAATTGCTTTAAGACCAAATCATTATAGCGTTCATTTGTGAGAATTAATATATTCTCTGTAGGCACAAACTTGTTCAATCTTTGAAATGTTTTCTGTATGAGCGTAGTGCCCGTACCTAACATATCATGAAATTGCTTCGGATTTTCACTAGTACTTATTGGCCAAAATCTAGACCCTACTCCACCAGCCATTAAAACGGCATAATAATTTTTATTCATGTCAGCTTTTTATTAATTCTACTTCGGCGTTTGGTTGAAACAAAAACATCCTGCCAGTAGATATTTCTGTACACTCATAGCGCTTCGTTCGCTTGTTACCTTTTTTAAAAAGTTTACCATTATAAATACGAAAAACACTACCTATCGGCAATTCGTAAACGTAAGATTTTTCTGATTGTTGTTCGTCGTATAGTTTTAAAGCAATCGATAAGTGCGCATCGGTACTACTACTTGCCTTTGGATTTTTGAAATGTCTTGCCAATAATGGAAGTATTTGAGAAGGAAAAACCTCTGGCCGAATAAAAGGTAGCATTAAATATTGGAATGTTCTTTTCCACTCCAATCCGTGTGGTTTAATATTACGCCCATACTTTTCAAATGCTACTAAATGTGCAATTTCATGAATTAGCGTTATTAAAAATCTATATTTATTAAGAGATGCGTTTACCGTGATTTGATGATTACCATCTTTTCTTCTTCTGTAATCTCCATGCCTTGTAACTCGTTCATTAACGATTTTCAAATGAACATGACTACCTTTAATAAGTTCAAAACAAGGTTTGACTGCAGTTTCAGGAAGATATTTCGTTAAAGTTTGTTGCATTCTAAGGAGTACTACTACTAACTTGTAAAATTTTACCGTTATATAATTTTTGACCGTTCAAGGCGAAATTCATCACGTACTCAGCCATTTCAATTGCCGACACCGGTGCTTTATACCCTGGAAAAGCTTCTTCAAGCATTTCAGTTTGTACCGCTCCTAATGCCAAGGCATTAAAAGATGGTCCGGTCTCTTTAAATTCTTCCGCCAGTAATTCTGTAAATGTAAGCACTGCTCCTTTACTTGAACTATACGCAGATAAGCCAGGAAATTTAGCGCTACCTTGAATACCTCCCATAGAACTAATTGTTAATACATGACCCGTACTTGACATATATGGAATAACTAATTTGGTTATGGCAGCAACACCAAAAACATTCACCTCATACACAGATTTGAACTCTTCATCAGTAGTTTCTAAAAATGGTTTGTTCAATAATCTTCCTGCATTGTTTATTAATGCCCTTACTTTTCCGTTATCCTTTAAATAGCTTGCTAGTTTTTCGCGATCAGAAACTGAAGAGACATCGAAAGAAAATGTCTGAATATTCTTGTGCTTAAGATTTTTAATAGGTTTTTCATTTCTAGATAATGCCAAGACCTTATAACCTGCATTTGCCAACAACTTGCTTAGCTCAAAGCCAATTCCCCTACTTGTACCTGTAACAATAATGTATTCCATTAATTATACTTTAATTCTTTAATTGGTGAATTCACAATGCCTGTTATCATTGGTATGGTTTCATTAACTATAGTCGCCATATGCATATAATCCATTAAAGATGCTTCATCTCCTACTTTATGATATTCTCCAAAATTAGTGAAATCAAAAGTGCTATACGTTTGAGAAGGAACATTAAAAACATCATGAAAAGGAGCATTATCTGACCGTCTAAATAAATTAAATTCCTTTGCTTTCGACAAAAAACCTACAAGATTTTTATGTGCATACCTATTACTAACCTCCGCCAAATTAGATAATTCATAACCGGTTAAATATAAACTATGGTCTTTATCAACCATTGGAACGCCAACCATTTCGAAATTAAGCATGGCATACAAATCTATATTTTTATCTTTTAATTTACCGGCCAAATGCTTCGAACCGAGCAATCCTTTTTCTTCAGCAGAAAAAAGAGCAAAAATAATACTTCGTTTATTCCCCTTAAGTTCACCAAAATATTTCGAAAATTCTAGAACTGTAGTTGTACCTGAAGCATTGTCATTGGCTCCGTTCGCAATACTATCAGCAACTTGACCGCTCATTAAGCCAATATGATCATAATGCGCGCCTATTACCACAAACTCGTTTTTAAGCTTAGCATCTGTTCCTGGCAAATACCCCACTACATTAAAAGCCGTGCCGTCAGTATAGTTGGTTAAGGTATCTCGGTAGGAAGTAAAATAGGGTTGAATGTTATTTTTTTTAAATACATTCTCAATAAAGTCGGCAGCCTTAGAAATACCCTCACTACCGGTATCTCTACCTTGTAATTCATCAGAAGTTAGATAAACCATAATATCCTCTATATTCTCAGGCGTGCTGTATGCCTTGAGTTTGGAAGTTAAAATAGATGATTTGACATCTTCGCCATTTGATGTATTTTGCAAAACATCTTTACGAACATTTTTTGTTTCGTTATTCGGATTCAAAATGGTTGACTGATCCATTTTTGCTCCACTACAACTTACCAACAAAAAACCAAAAAAGACTAAAATAATATGTTTCATAATGATGTTTCTTTTAAAATCTAAAGATAAAAAAAAGCATCCTGTCGAAAGGATGCTTTAGCAATTCTATTTAAAATCAAATTTCTAGGCTAACATAGTCACTGGGTTTTCAACAAAATAACGCAGTGTCTGTAAAAATTGAGCTCCCACAGCACCATCAACAGTTCTATGGTCACAGGCCAATGTCAACTTCATGGTATTACCTACTACAATTTCACCATTCTTAACCACAGGTTTTTCAACTATAGCACCTACTGAAAGTATTGCTGAATTTGGCTGATTTATAATACTAGTAAATTCCAAAATACCGAACATACCAAGGTTTGACACTGTAAAGGTGCTACCTTCCATTTCTGAAGGCGCAATTTTTTTGTTTCGAGCTTTCCCCGCTAAATCTTTAACTGCACTACCAATCTGCGTTAAGCCCAATAAATCACAGTGCTTTACAACTGGCACAACTAAACCTTCATCTACCGCTACTGCTACACCCATATGAATATGCTGATGATACTTAGTCGTATCGCCATTCCAAGAAGTATTTACTTGAGGATGCTTCCTAAGAGCCATTGCACATGCCTTTAACACCATATCATTAAAAGACACCTTAGTATCAGGCAAGCTATTTATTTGAGCACGAGATTCTTTCGCATTGTCCATATCTACCTCAATGGTTAGATAAAAATGCGGTGCATTAAATTTAGAATTACCAAGCGCTTTTGCTATTGCCTTACGCATGTTCGAATTCTTAACTTCTTCAGTACCTTCTTCACCTGACGGCAAAGCCATAGATACTGGTTGTGAAGCAACGTTACTCTCAGCCTTAACTACAGAACTTGCAGCTGGTGCCGCAGTCGTACTAGGTGTATAATTTTCAATATCTTTTTTGGTGATTCTACCATTATCTCCTGAACCGGAAACTTTTGCTAAATCAATACCTTTATCTTCCGCTATTTTCTTAGCCAAAGGTGAAGCAAAAATTCTTTCACCATCAGACACCGTTTTTGAAACCTCTTTCTTCTCAGAAGAATTTTCAGATTTCATTTCAACTTTTTTATTTTCTGATGTAGATGACTTTTTACTACCGCCAGATTCATTACTTAACACAGCATCGACATCAGTACCTTCTGGACCTATAACTGCCAAAACTGTATCAACTGGAGAAGATTCACCTTCCTGAATTCCAATATATAATAACTTCCCAGAATAAAAAGACTCAAATTCCATTGTAGCCTTATCTGTCTCAATCTCAGCTAAAATATCTCCTTCTTCAACATCATCACCGACCTTTTTTAACCAACTTGCCACAGTACCTTCTTCCATGGTATCACTTAATCGTGGCATTTTGATAACTTCAACCCCCTCAGGAATTTCAACTCCGTTTTCAATTTCTTCTGAAGCCTCTTCCGAAACATCTTCAACTTGTGAAGAATTATCTTCTGAAGCCTTCGCATTGCCACCACCGATTAAACTTGAAACATCTTCACCCTCATCACCGATAATAGCCAATAGAGTATCTACTGGGGCCGCATCACCTTCTTGCACGCCTATATATAATAAAGTACCTTCATTAAATGATTCAAACTCCATCGTCGCCTTATCAGTTTCGATTTCAGCTAACATATCACCTTCTTCAACTTTATCTCCAACGCTTTTTAACCATTTAGCTACCGTACCTTCTTCCATGGTATCACTTAAACGGGGCATATTTACTACTATAGCCATCTACTTAAAATTTATGTTGAACAAATGGAAAATCCTCTTGTTCGTAAACCATATCATATAATTGGTTTACTGGTGGATAATCTGATTCTTCTGCAAACTTCTCACACTCCTTAACCATTTCCTTGACATTTTTGTCAATATCTTTAATTTCAGCGTCAGTTGCGTATTTGTTTTCCTTTATAATATCCAAAACTTGAGTTATTGGATCTATCTTCTTGTACTCTTCAACCTCATCTTTTGTTCTATAATGCTGTGCATCAGACATGGAATGACCTCTATATCTATACGTTTTCATTTCTAGAAAAGTTGGTCCACCGCCACTCCTAGCTCGGTCAATTGCCTTGCTCATTTCTTGTGCAACAGTCACAGGATTCATACCATCAACAGGTCCACAAGGCATTTCGTAACCTAAACCTAATTTCCAAATTTCAGTTGAAAAAGACGTTCGTGCTACAGAAGTTCCCATCGCATAACCATTATTCTCACAAATAAATACAACAGGTAGTTGCCATAACATGGCTAAATTAAATGTTTCATGCAAAGCTCCTTGTCTAACAGCACCGTCACCCATATAACATAAAGTAACAGCTTCTCTACCATGGTATTTATCACCAAATGCCATACCGGCACCTAATGGAATTTGACCACCTACAATACCGTGCCCACCATGAAAGCGATGCTCTTTAGAAAAAATATGCATTGATCCTCCCATACCTTTAGAAGTACCTGTTACTTTACCATAAAGCTCAGCCATTACTCTTTTAGGGTCTACACCCATACCTATTGGCTGAACGTGATTTCTATAAGCCGTTATCATACGATCTTTAGTAAGATCCATTGCATGTAAGGCTCCTGCAAGAACTGCTTCTTGACCATTATACAAATGAAGAAATCCTCTTACCTTTTGCTGAATATACACAGCGGCCAATTTGTCCTCAAATTTTCTCCAAAACAGCATGTCGGCATACCATTTTAAATACGTTTCCTTGGTGATTTTTTTCATCAATTTTAACTAAAGGTTTTAATTCTATATAGATCCCAAAGGTTTGATTCACCTAAGTATCGCAGAAGAACAAAAATACACATATAAATGAATCGATAAAAATAATAGAAGCAATTCAATCAAGAAATTATATGATTAACAAATAAACCCCATAACGTGTTTATTCTCAACCTTTCATTTAATAAAAATCAATTTAAATAACTACTATTAAAACCCAGCGGAAGCAAATCTGCCAAAGAATCACATTCTATAACACTACCTGTCTCGCCCATTAACAGTATTCTTATCGGCTCTTTTTGTCTAAATTCATATTCTGAAATTGACTGCCTACAATTACCGCAGGGTGCAGCTGGTTCATTAACCTCGTGATTTAATGATGCTGCAGAAATTGCAATCGCCTTTATTTTCATTCCCGGATATTTCGAGCCAGCATAAAAAACAGCAACCCTTTCAGCACAGAGTCCAGATGGATATGATGCATTTTCCTGATTATTTCCCTCAACTATCTCTCCATTATCCAACAAAACAGAAGCGCCTACATAAAAATCAGAATATGGAGCATAAGCCCTTTTCCTCGCACTAACCGCTGCATTCATTAACATCTTATCTTCTTCCTGTAATTCTTCTAACTTATTATATATAGTAATATCAAAGCTTATACTCTTTTGAATGGCCATATGCATCTTTTAAATGTTAATCTACAAATTAATAATGGAGTTCAAATTAAGAACCGCAACATATAGGCATAAAAAAACCTGCGATAATGCAGGTTTTTTTATGCCTATAACCTTTTATAATTTAATCATTGTAAAATTCTTCACCTAAGTTAAAGGTAAGAGAAAATCTTAATGTATTCTCTAGTGGATTTCTAACCTGAGACGTTGAAAACAAATAAGATAAATCTATTTGAGCTGCTTTAAATTTAAACCCAGCGCCTAGCGTAAAGAATTTCCTAGAACCTTTATCCTCACTTTCATTAAAATATCCAGTTCTAAACATGAACGCATCTTGATAAGTATACTCTGCACCTAATGCCCATGTAAATTCTTTTAACTCTTCACCAAAACCACCTGGCGCATCGGTAAAAGAGTTGAAAATACCACTGAAACCGCTTTCATTTTGATAAATATCATTATCAGCCGAATCAATATCACCATCGTTATCAAAATCTTGTGGGGTAGGCACAAGAAGCTTATTGAATTCTGTTGTTAAGCCTATTACATTATCTTGATCTAAGATAAAATCGAATCCACCACCAAAACTCAATTTACTAGGTAAGAAATTTTCTTGTCCTCCAGCATCATATTGAATTTTACCTCCAATATTAGAAAGATTAAAACCTGCCCTCCATCGACCGTCAAAATTATTATAAGCTATCTCATCGGACCTGTAATACCCTGCAACATCAACAGCGAAAGAACTCGCAGCTTGTGAATCTTCAGATCCATTTTGAGGTAATTTTAAATTTGATCTTATATACCTACCACCTACAGCCATTGAAAACGTAGGACTTAATTTAAGTGAATAAGAACCATCTAAAGCCAACTCATTCGGCTTAGCGATAGTACCTGGGTCATTTGCAAATTGTCTTAATTCAATTTCACCTAAAGTAAAATATCTAAGACTCAATGCAAAAGCACTCTGTTCGTCAAGTTTATTATAGAAACTGGCATTTAACAACGATATATCTGTTATAATACTTTCTAAATAGGGAGTATAACTAATACCAATACCCATTTTCCGCTCTGCAAAAGCAAATTTAGCAGGGTTCCATTGCTGTGAAAAAGCATCTGTAGATGTCGCTACACCCATATCACCCATACCAGCTGACCTAGCATCGGCCGCAATTGTTAAAAATGGCACGGCGGTTGTAATTACTCGCTGGTCATCTTGTGCGACAACCTTCCCAATTACAAGTACAAAGAAAATTATTGAAATTTTTCTCATTATAGAACAGTTCTTTAAATTTAAAAGGTGAAATATAGTGTTTCCCTCTATTTCAACTTTAATATTTTACATGTAAACGTCCTTTTTCCCGTTATCTTGCATAAATAATAAGTTTTTTTATAAAAAAACATTAGTACATCTATAAGTCACACTCCCTTCTCAACCTTTAATACTTTGAAATACCGAAGCTAAAATCCTCATCTTAAAAGAAATCTTTAAAACCATACTAATTAACTGTTTTAACCGTTAACCTATTTAAGCGGACCTAAATTTATTGCAGGTTCGATTCGAGATGATTAAAATTATTTTGAATTGTAAAATAATCTCACAAAAACACCGTTCTATTGAGCGAAAGTGACAAACAAATTAAAAGAAAACATAGTATCATATCATTATAGTAGCCAAACAACTATAGTATATGAAAATTGAACTCAAGTCCTAATTATGAAAAAACATTTAATAAAAGTTGTACTCTCATGCACTGTTATAGTAGGAGGCTTTACAGTAAATAGCTGTTCTAAATCTTCATCTTCAAAAAACACGTCTAGAGCTACAGGTTGGAAAATAAATGCCAAGGAAGGTGGTTTTCAATACAATACTGACTTTAAAGAGCAAGAAACTGCCCCAGGATTAGTATTTGTTGAAGGTGGTACGTTTACTAAAGGTAAGGTACAAGATGATGTTATGCATGATTGGAACAACACCCCAACATCTCAACATGTCCAATCTTTTTATATGGACGAGACTGAGGTTACCAATGTAATGTATTTAGAATACTTAGATTATCTAAAAAGTGTTTATCCCCCAGAAAATCCGAAGTACACAAATATTTATGTAGGTGCATTACCTGATACTTTAGTGTGGAGAAATAGATTAGGTTTCAATGAAACCATGACAAATAACTATTTAAGACACCCAGCATATGCAGAATATCCTGTAGTTGGTGTAAACTGGATCCAAGCTAATCAATTTGCCAAATGGAGAACCGACCGTGTAAATGAGGTGATGTTAGAAAGAGAAGGTTATTTATCCGAAGATGCAAAATACCAAGCAGCAACTGGAGAAGTACAAGGAACTTTTAGTACTGAAGCTTACTTAAATAGACCAGAATCTGTTTATAACGGACAAATTGATTCTCTTCAAGGGAAAATGAAGAAAGATAGTACTTCTACTTTCGCAAAAAGAAGCAGTGGTATCATTATGCCAGAATATAGACTTCCTACAGAAACTGAATGGGAATATGCTGCTCAGGCCCAAGTTGGCCAAAGAGAATACAATAATTACCGTGGTAGAAAAAAATATCCTTGGGAAGGTGATTACACAAGAAACGGACAACGCGTAGGTAGAGGTGATCAATTAGCTAACTTTAAACAAGCGAAAGGTGATTACGGCGGAATTGCAGGTTGGTCTGATGACGGTGCTGATATTACAGCTGAAGTTATGTCATACAAACCAAATGACCTAGGTCTATACGACATGGCTGGTAACGTTGCAGAATGGACAGCTGATGTTTATCGCCCGATAGTTGATGATGAAGTAAGTGATTTCAACTACTACAGAGGAAATATTTATATGAAAAGTGCCATTGGCGATGATGGAAAAGTTAAAATTCTTAGAGATTCTATAGTTTTTGACACCTTACCGAATGGAAAAGTTGTTGCCGTAAACCTACCAGGAGAAATAAAAATGGTTCCTGTTGATGAAGAAGAGACGTATTTAAGAACAAATTTCTCATCAAGTGACAATAGAGATTATAGAGATGGTGATGCAGGCTCATCTAGATTCTATGACAGATTCAGTGAGGATGAAGAAGAAGATCCAAGCAAGAAGATGTACAATTCCCCTAAGCATTCAGTTGAAAGAGATTCTTTAGGAAACCTTATTAAAGGATACGATGATTCAAATAACAGAACAACACTTATTAACGACGAAGTAAGAGTTTACAAAGGCGGTTCTTGGAGAGATAGAGCTTACTGGTTAGATCCAGCGCAAAGAAGATACCTACCACAGTATATGGCTACAGATTACATAGGCTTCAGATGTGCAATGTCTAGAGTTGGTTCAAAATCTAAAACCAAAAATAAAACGGTTAGAGGAAAAAAAGCTAAATAATTTTTATACATACGAATTTAAAAAAGCCCTTTTCTTAAAGGGCTTTTTTTTTATCTTCGATTTCATGAACGTTCAAGACTTACATTCAATTTTTTTAGAATTTCCATCCGTTAATACGGATACGAGAAAAATTAAGAAAAACGATATTTTCTTCGCATTAAAAGGTGATAATTTTAATGGAAATACTTATGCTCAGCAAGCAATTAATAATGGGGCTAGCTATGTTATTATTGACCAAGAGGAATACTACATTAACGACAAAACTATTCTTGTCGAAGACACCTTGGTTATGCTACAAAAACTAGCGCATTACCATCGAAATTTCTGCAGTGCAAAAGTTATAAGCCTAACCGGAAGCAATGGCAAGACAACTACAAAAGAATTAATACATGCCGTACTCGCTAGAAAATATAAAACAATTGCTACTGTTGGTAATCTAAACAACCACATTGGAGTTCCCTTAACCCTTTTGTCTATAAAACTCAACACCGAAATTGCCATCGTCGAAATGGGCGCAAATCATCAAAAAGAAATACAGTTTTTATGTGAGATTGCAGAGCCCGATTTCGGATTTATAACCAATTTTGGCAAAGCGCATTTAGAGGGTTTTGGCGGTGTTGAAGGTGTTATAAAAGGCAAGAGCGAATTATATGAATATCTCATAAAAAGCAAAAAGTCCATTTTTCTAAATGCAGATGACCCAATTCAGCTAGAAAAACTAAAAAACTATACCAAAAAATATGGTTTTAGTTCGATTAATTCAAAATACTATAAAATTGAACTTGAAGATGCCCAACCCTTTGTTATAATAAAAGTTGAAGACACCGTCATAAAATCTAAACTTATTGGTGCATATAATTTTCACAATTGCTGTGCAGCAATTATTATGGGTAAATTTTTTAATGTCGAATTACCAGAAATTAAAATTGCATTAGAAAAGTATACTCCCGAGAACAATAGGTCGCAAATCATCAAAAAAAATGGACATTATATTATTCTAGACGCCTATAACGCCAACCCCTCAAGCATGAAGGTTGCTATTGAGAACTTCAATTCACTAGAAAAGACCAATAAAGTTTTAATTTTAGGGGATATGTTCGAATTGGGCAATTCAGCCGAAGAAGAGCATCAAGCAATAACAGATTTAGCGAAAACACTACTCTTTGAAAATGTCCTGTTTGTAGGTGAAAACTTTTACCGCACACAAACCAGCTCTATTAAGTTGAAAAATTTTGAAGAGTTAAAGGCTTACTTATCCCAAAATAATTTACCAGCCAATTCATCTTTGCTTATAAAAGGCTCAAGAGGTATGGCACTGGAAAGAGCATTAGAATACATACAATGAATACTTAGTAAAGACTTTACCCAACTCAAAGTAAATCTACAAACTATTATCGACCGTAAAGTAATGGCTACCCGTCACCAGCCTACCATCTTCTGCAATACCTTGAAATTTTACCATAAAATCACCGGTTACATCGCCAGTATAAAACTGTATTTGTGTCTTACCATCTTTACTCAAATTCACCTTTGGATCCCAAAAAAGTGTAGTTCGGTAATCTAACTCAGTTGTTGACGTACTGGCTTCTGAATAATTGGGCGAATAGAATTCTCGTGCCTTATAAAACCCAGCAATTCTTGCCGTTTTTATACCCGGAACATCTATAGGAATATCATACTTTTCTAATCCTTCAATAGATGGTGGATTCGTATATATTGCAATTGCACCTAACCAACCTCTAGCACCATAAATTGAAGCGCCTGGGTTATAGCCCCTTATCACATCAACGTAAACTACCTCGTTGGCTCTCATAACCTTTAAATCTCCATAAGTAAGACTCGTGCTAGTTCCGTCAACTAATATCAATGGGCCGCTTGATTCCCTACTTATAGTAGTCATAGAGCTACCTCCATTAGACGAAACCCCTCTTCTAACCAAAATATCAAAAACACTCATAGTCTGCCATCCGGCAACTGAATCCCTGAATACTCGAATATCTGGCCTTCCATAAGGTGTAGTCTTATTTAATTCCTCCTCTACATATCGGGCTCTACTTATTTTTTTGGCCTTTACAGATACGGGGTTAAGCTTAATCATACCCTGTTCATCATCAAAATATGATGATGGGTATTCCGTTTCCACAAATAAGTTTTTAATTTTAAATATTTTAGAATTTTTACCAACACTGTCTCTAATTATGACTGTTTTCGGAACATCGGGCCATTCATCAACTGTTATCGCAATATTTTTTTGAGCGCTTTTTGCACGCCTAGTAGTATCCACAGCTTGAATGATAGCTGTAATGCTATCGTTGAAATAATATGGCCCAAAACTGAAGCGTCCCCTTTCATCGGCCACTTGCTCATCATTTAAAGCTTCTTCTAGTACATTGAATTTCGCTATTACTGACTTGGCCATGGATGGATGATAATAATCGACCATAGTACCCTTAACCATTATTCCCTTCTCTGGAGCATAAGTGACCTCTTTTTGAATTTCATCTCCCAACATTTCTTTCCACACGAACCTACGCCATCCATGAGTAAGCATTAAGGCATCCAAAAGAAAACGCTTCTGTTTGGTGTTTTCTGTGAAGAAAAAATCAGGATCAGCTACCGTACCTCCAAGATCGGAGTTCAATAATAGCCATCCTTTAATACCTATATTACCCTGTTTTAACTGATGTGTTACAGGAATTACACTTGTTAAAAAATCACCTTGTAACGGTTTACCTTTCTTATCCAAAATCGAAATATCAAGATTCACTTTCTCTTTGGTTACAAAATTATCCTTATTAGTCTTGATAATCACCTCAGTATCGTTGCCTGGATGGTCCACGAACACTAAACGCTCACAGATTGGATTTCCTTCCGATGAAAAAAGGGTGAACTGAGCCACGCCTTCTTGCAGTTCTTTAGTCACTAATCGAACAGCATAAGAATCCACATCTATGTCCGTCCCCAATCTCTTAAAAATAAGCTCGCCTCTTAAATGACCAATCAAAAGTGTGCCTTTTAATGAATGGCCTTTAGTAGCAGTCACCTGCAATAATAAATTGTCCTCCCAGTTTTTAATATTTAACGAATATCCTTCCGATTTAGCAATGGGCAGGTCAAACCGCCTTTCTCTTTTGTCATTTTTGATACGGGCATAATAGACGGTATTTTTCTTAGGGATAATATTCACCTTGCCCAGACCAAATTCCCCAGTCTCGAATTCCGCCACTAAATTACCCTCTGACGTATGGATACTCCCCTTCAAAGACAGACCAGCCCCATGCGAATCAAGGGCTTTTATTCCTAAAACACCAGATACCCCAGCTACAAGGTCTCCTCCTTCGGGAAAGAACATAAGATTTGTTTCAACATCACCTACATCCTCTAACTGACCCTCACCAATCTCGGCCGTAACCGAATAACTTTCTGACATTGATGAACTCTTCGCGCTAACCGTAACCGATTTTTCGAAAAAGGAAATATGATTATCGTTCAACATGTAGTTTGTATAAGCGCGCAATTTATAAGAACCCTGTTTTAGAACATTAGACAGTGAAATATCACCAACACCACTGGTGCCTTCTATAAAAAGTCTTCGTTTTTCAACAATACTATCATTATCGTTCAACAACTCCACATAAGCTACCCTACTTTTATTACTTGTCTGATGCGTGATACCATTTACTACATAGGTTTTTAACCAAATAGTGTCCCCAAGAACATACATATCCTTATCGGTCTCTAAAAAGGTCTTCTCAGGACTATCATTCACAAAATAAGATTTTAACCTATCCTCAATCTTACTCAAAAGGCCATTGCCTTGATCGGCAAGATTGAACGCCAAAATAGAAAGGAACACAAAGGAATAAATCACCGTTTTGAAGGAGAATAATTTCATAGGACCAATATTTTTATTTAAAATACTACTTTTTTTAATAAAAAAGCATGAAATCCTTAGAACAAATAACCGTAAACATCTTATAAAGAATTAGTTATAACAGAATACCCTAAAAAGAAGATATAGTTGTCTACAGAAGAAACAAGAAGTGAAAATAGTGGGATATACTGGATTCGAACCGGTGACCTCTGCCCTGTCAAGGCAGCGCTCTAAACCAACTGAGCTAATATCCCATTAAAACTAAGATAAGATAAAAGATGCATTCTATCTATAAGCAAAACATCTTAAAATTAAAAAAAGGCTCCCATTTTCATGGAAGCCTTTTAACCTGTGGGCCCTACTGGATTCGAACCAGTGACCCCCTGCTTGTAAGGCAGGTGCTCTGAACCAACTGAGCTAAGAGCCCCAAAAGGAGTGCAAATATATAATAGTTTTACAATCTGCAAAAGAAAAATCAATAAAAAATTAAAGAACTTCTGCCACCACAAAATTACTTCCACCAACATAAATGAAATCATTTTTAGAAGCTTGTTTTTTTGCCGCTTTAAAAGCCTTATTAACAGACTTATAAGTTTCTCCATTCAAGTTATATCGAACACAACGGTCTGATAATATTTTTTCGTCAAGACCTCTAGAAATTTTAGGTTTGCAAAAATAATAAGTCGCATTTGAGGGAAACAACGGCAATATTGCACTGATATCTTTATCCTTAACAAAACCTATTACCACATGAAGCTTTTCATATTCTTGCTCTTGCAATTGATTCAGTACAATTGCCAAACCTTCTTTATTATGTGCCGTATCACAAATTATAGTTGGTTTAGTTCCAATTTGCTGCCAACGACCCATTAAATGAGTGTTTTCAACCACCTTTTCTAATCCTTTAACAATATGTTTTTCTTCAATTTTAAAAGTTACAAGCTCGCTTAAGGTAGCCAAAACTCCTTTGATATTTTTTTGCTGATAAGACCCAAGCAATCCTATTTTATATGTAGAAAATATTTTCTCTTGAGCAAAAACAATTTTAGCATTCAAAGCGGTAGCGGTCTCCTTAAAAACAGGAGCTGTTTCCTCATTAAATTCACTAATCACTACAGGTATATTCCTTTTAATTATACCTGCTTTTTCATAAGCTATCTTCGCAAGGGTATCTCCTAACATATCGGTATGATCAAACCCTATATTCGTAATTAGACTTACTTCTGGTGTAATTATATTAGTAGAATCTAGTCTGCCACCTAAGCCTACCTCTATGACCGCTATATCAACATTTTCGTTTGCAAAATATGAAAAAGCCATACCGACCGTCATTTCAAAAAAGGATAATTTATTTCTTTCGAAGAACGATTGATTTTCATCAATAAAATCAACAACCCACTTTTTAGCTACTTTTTTTCCGTTGACTCGAATGCGTTCTCTGAAATCTTTTAAATGCGGCGAAGTATACAGACCGACCTTATAACCTGCCTCTTGTAATACAGACGCTAACATATGACTACTAGAACCTTTTCCATTGGTTCCTGCCACATGAATAGTCTTGATTTTTTTGTGTGGATTATTTAAATGGGCAGCTAGCGAATTGATGCCATCCATCTTTGAATTAAAAGCGACCTTTCCTTTATTTTGATACATTGGAAGTTGCAAAAACATCCAATCTAGCGTTTGTTTATAGGTCACTCTCCCAGTTTGAAGTTTACAACTACAAATCCTACTTGCTGACTTGGCGCATTACTATCTAAATTCCATTTATGCATAAATGCAGTCTTCCTTGCAGGCTCTAATAAACATTGGTTATTATTCGTCGTACCTCTTACTCCTGGGGTTGCACTGATTACTTTCCCATTTCGATCAACCACAATTTTAACCACTACAATACCAGATTCATTACATTCTTGCTGTACTTTTCCTTTATTGACCAAAGATCTTCCGTTTAACCCGTAGCCTCCTGTGCCGCTTCCAGATCCTGGACTACCATAATAGCTTGTTGCATATGGATCTCCATCTGGTTGACCTTTATCACCGGCTTTATTATCATCACCTTCACTACCTGTAGCCGTTCCATCTGATTTATTAAGACCGCCCATCATTTCATCTAAGCGCTTCTTTTTCGCTTCTTGCTCTTGCCTTGCTTTATCTTCAGCATCTTTCTTCTCTTGAGCGATTTTAGCTGCTTCTACCTTTTTCTTATTTTCCGCTTCTTCAGCCTTTTTTTTAGCATCGGCTGCAGCTTCATCAGCTTTTCGCTTTACTTCTTTTGCCTGCTTAATTTTTATAGCCTCTTCGCTTTCCTTTGTCAAAAGTTTTTCAGCTGGTGCCTCTTTCTCTACGGCCGCTTCCTCAACCTCTTCAGGCTCTTCAATAGCCTCGGCAACTTCTTGCTTTGTTGGTTCAACTGGTGGAGTATCTAAAGGCTCTGATTGAATTTTTTCCTTTGGTTGCACCTGACCACTACCAAAATCAGTAGTGCCAAAATTAACAGAAATGCCATTTTCTTCAGGAGGGTCCATATACGTAAGACCAATATAAAATAAAACCAACAAAAGAGCACTTAACAACAGTGTTGTAAGTGTCAATGAATTTTTCTTATGTTTTGTGTCTAAAAATGCCATTTAATTGGGCCGTACTGCCAAAATAACTTTGTAATTATTTTTATTAGCGATATCCATAACATTAACAGCTTCTTTAATAGCCACACTCTCTTCTGCTCTTAGAATTATAGTTGGATTATCTTGACCTGCTAAAACTTTTCTTAATTCAATTTCAATATACTCTCCATTAATTCTTTGATCATTCACAAAGTATTGAAGATTCTTATCAATACTAACCGATACATTTTGAGTATTTGTAGACTTACCTTTAGCTTTTGGCAATAATAAGTCTAAAGCATTGGGTGAGTTGGCCGTTAGCATAAAAAATATCAATAACAAGAATACAATATCTGTCATTGAAGACATGCTAAAGTCGGGACTGACTTTATTTCTTCCTTTTAATTTCATAGTATAAAATTAAAGAGGTTCGTTTAATAAATCTAGAAAATCAACTGCATTAGCCTCCATCTTATGAATAACCTTATCGGTACGATTCACTAAATGATTATAACCTACATAAGCAATAATACCTACTATAAGTCCGGCCACTGTTGTTGTCATTGCAGTGTAAATACCTGATGCCAATGACCCCATTTCTGCCTGGCCACCACTACTTGCCATTTCATGAAAGGCAAGAATCATACCGATTACAGTTCCTAAGAATCCAATCATAGGCGCAGCACCAGCAACAGTTGCTAAAATACTTACGTTCTTCTCAAGCTTGTACACTTCAAGAGTACCAGCATTTTCGATAGCCGTGTTGATATCATCAAGTGGCTTTCCTATACGCGATATACCTTTTTCCGTTAATCTAGCAACAGGAGAATCTGTCTGTGCACAAAGTAACTTTGCCGCTTCTAATTTACCTGATGTAACATGATCCCGTATTTGGTTCATGAAATTCTTATCTATTTTAGATGCCGCATTAACTGCCAAAAGACGTTCAAAGTAAATGTATAAAGCAACACCCAACATTATGAAGAGTACCGAAATTATAATTACACTACCTGTACCTCCATTAAAGATTAAATCTATAACCGAAAGGGTTTTCTCTTCTGACATCAATTCATCGCTCGAATTTTGAGCCAAATCCTGGTATAATAACATATTGTTCTTTAAGTATTGAATTTGCCTTTATAACGATGAATAGTGAATTAAATTATACGTTGAGCACAAAATCTCTCAACAAAATAA
Organism: Maribacter arcticus; assembly: GCF_900167935.1. Classification (GTDB taxonomy): domain Bacteria; phylum Bacteroidota; class Bacteroidia; order Flavobacteriales; family Flavobacteriaceae; genus Maribacter; species Maribacter arcticus. Next base: position 224,248 of record NZ_FUYL01000009.1, read on the forward strand.
AAACAATGGCACCACTAATAAAACCTGCAAATGCCAACCATGCAATCTTCTTAAAATACCAGAAAAAATCTATTTTTTCCATACCCATTGCTACAACCCCTGCAGCAGAACCTATAATTAGCATACTTCCACCTGTACCAGCAGAATAAGCGATAAAATGCCATAGCGGACTATCTAAAGGCTCACTGAACATACCCATACTAGCAGCAACCAATGGAACATTATCTATTACTGCAGACCCTAAACCAAATAGCAATACAACGATATCTGTATTAGGTATGGCTTCGTTAAGAGCTCCGGCAGCATTAAATAATATACCTAAAGACTCCATTGCAGCAACTGCCAACAAAATCCCTAAGAAAAACAAAATACTCGGCAATTCAATTTTAGATAATGAACGATGAACAGGACTATGATGTCCTTCGCTATCTTGCCCTTCTTGTTCTACCGAAGAAATACTAAACTTCTTATTACTATATATTTCGGCAAAAGTAGCTACAACTGCCAATGACAACATCATACCTACATAAGGAGGTAAATGAGTTACGGTTTTAAAAATCGGAACGAATAAAATAGCTCCAAGCCCTAGATATAACATAACACCGCTATATTTCGATTTTGCCTTTTCACTATCTAAATCACCATCTATTAAACCTTTAAAAACTTTGAATCTACTTGCAATTAAAACAGGGACAATCATACAGACTAATGACGGAAGAAGTACATGAAGTACCAACTGGCCAGCACTTACTCTATTTGCAATCCATAACATTGTTGTTGTAACATCACCAATTGGCGACCAAGCACCTCCTGCATTTGCGGTAATAACAATCATACCCGCAAACCAAAGTTTTGTTTCTCTATCCTTAATAACCTTTTGAAGAATGGTTATCAAAACTATGGTGGCCGTAAGGTTATCAATTATTGCCGATAGCACGAACGCCAATATTGAAAACAACCATAGTAATTTTCCTTTTTCCTTGGTTTTAATAAAGCCCTTAATTGTAGTAAACCCATCGAAATAATCAATGATTTCTACAATTGTCATAGCACCTAATAAGAAAAATAAGATTTCAGCCGTTTTACCTAAATGATGTAAAAGCGATTCTTCCATCAAATGCATTCTGCCTTCATGACCCATAGAAGCAAACCCATCTACCAAACTTTGTTTGGCTGAATCGAACCAATTAGCAAAACCATCTATATCTAAGGCAATTAAAGCCCAAAGAATGGCCATCATGGCCAAAGCAGGAATAAGCTTATCTATTTTAAGGTTGTGTTCTAGGGTAATGGCGAGATATCCTGCCAAAAAAACAATAATAATGATGGTTTCCATTTTCGTTGGTTTATTTAATAACTACTAATTGTCAAATATAGACTCTAATTCCAAAAAATTAAATCATCTAAAGATATTTAAAATTGTATGTGAATTCCTAATGATTTGACAATAATACCGAAGTTATCTGACATCCAAATACTTAAAACGCCCAATTATATATTTAACAGGATTTTATTGACCCCATTTTAACGTTTAGCAAGTCATTAAATATTCATTTGCCGACTAAACAACAATTGATAGTTCGTCCAAAATAAAACAAAAGCAAAATATTAAGGTTATAATTTCACTAGTATATCTTTATCTTTGACACCATAACCTTTTACACAAAGTACATGGATTTTTCATTAAATGAAGAACAAAAACTTATTCAACAAGCAGCACGTGATTTCGCACAAACAGAACTATTGCCAGAAGTAATAGAGCGAGATGATGCACAGCGTTTCCCAAAAGAACAAGTCGAAAAACTTGGCGAATTAGGCTTTCTAGGCATGATGGTCGACCCAAAATATGGCGGCAGCGGATTAGACACTTTATCCTATGTTCTAGCAATGGAAGAACTTTCTAAAATAGACGCATCTACTTCAGTAGTCGTTTCGGTGAATAATTCTTTGGTGTGTTGGGGACTTGAAAAATATGGCAACGAAGAACAGAAGGAAAAATACCTGACAAAATTATCTACAGGTGAAATAATTGGCGCTTTTTGCCTTTCTGAACCCGAAGCTGGTAGTGATGCAACTTCTCAGAAAACTACAGCCATAGATATGGGTGATCACTATATTTTAAATGGAACTAAGAATTGGATAACCAATGGAAGTTCTGCAAGTGTATATATAGTAATAGCGCAAACGGATAAAGAAAAAAAACACCGAGGCATAAACGCACTGATTGTAGAACGAGGTGCTGAAGGTTTTGAAATTGGCCCAAAAGAAAATAAATTAGGCATACGAGGTAGTGATACCCACTCTTTGATGTTCAACGATGTTAAAGTGCCTAAAGAAAATAGAATTGGTGAAGATGGATTCGGATTCAAATTTGCTATGAAAACTTTAGCTGGAGGCCGAATAGGTATTGCCGCACAAGCTTTAGGAATTGCAGCAGGCGCATATGAATTAGCTTTAAAATATTCACAGGAAAGAAAAGCTTTCGGCACTCAAATTAGCAATCACCAGGCCATAGCTTTTAAATTAGCCGATATGCACACCGAAATACAAGCCGCACGATTGTTGGTATATCAAGCAGCTATGGATAAAGATAATGGGAAGGATTATGACCTATCTGGCGCAATGGCAAAATTATACGCCTCAAAAGTAGCAATGGAAACCACAGTTGAAGCCGTTCAAATACATGGCGGAAATGGATTCGTTAAAGATTATCATGTTGAGCGTTTAATGCGTGATGCGAAAATTACCCAGATTTACGAAGGCACTTCAGAGATTCAAAAAATTGTGATTTCTAGAAGTATATTAAATTAATTTCCATGATTCTATCAATCACCCCTATTCATTATATGGGTGATTTTAATTAATAGCAACTATTTTTTCGTTATACACTACATAAGTTAGGGTGAAATTGTTACAATCTTCAAATGTATCGCTCACACCCCCTCTTTCACTCCTATATTTAAAACATTTTAACCTAAATTTATCAATCTGATAAATTGAACCATTCAAAAATTCGAAATTGACGATTTTTTAGCAATTTATTTAAATCGTTGAGTTTTTTATTTGAATTACTTCGATTCATTGAATATAATTCAATAAAATTGATATTTTTGAAGAAATACCACAAAAGATGACACTGAAGAAGCAAGGATTATATCTACCGGAATTTGAACATGATAACTGTGGGGCTGGGTTTATTTGCAGTCTTAAAGGAAAAAAATCTAACGACATTATTCATAAAGCGTTAGAAATACTTGAACGTTTAGAACATAGAGGTGCTGTAAGTGCTGACGGTAAAACAGGAGATGGAGCTGGTATTTTAATAGATATTCCTCATGATTTCTTTCAAGCTGTTTGCGATTTTGAATTACCTAAAGTCGGTGATTATGCTGTTGGTAATATTTTCTTTCCTAGAAAATCCAATCAGCGTGATTTTTGTATCTCAGTATTTGAAGAGAACATAAAAAAACAAGGGTTAAAATTATTGGGTTGGCGCGATGTTCCTGTAAATCGTTCTGTACCGGGTAGAATTGCTGCAGAAACCGAACCTTTTGTAAAACAAATATTCGTTGCCAAAGAGAATTCGGAACAAGATTATTTTGAATTCAATTTGAAACTTTACATCGCTAGAAAAGTAACCGAGCATACAATAATAAAATCTAAATTATCAGAAAGCAAGTTTTTCTATGTACCTAGCTTATCTACGAAGATAATCATCTTCAAAGGCTTACTAATGCCTTTAGATATAAGCCTTTATTATTCAGATTTAATGGATTCTAGAGTTGTTACAAGGTTGGCACTGGTACACCAACGATTCTCTACAAATACATTCCCTACCTGGGATTTGGCACAACCTTTTAGATACATGTGTCATAATGGGGAAATAAATACATTGAGAGGAAATGTTTCACGTATGTTCTCTAGAGAAGAATTGTTAGAGAACGATATGTTTGGTGATGAAATAAAAAACATACTACCAATAATTCTACCTGGTAAATCAGATTCTGCAACTATGGATATGGTGGTAGAATTACTATTAATGACCGGTAGATCTTTGCCAGAAGTTATGATGATTCTGGTTCCTGAAGCTTGGGAGAAAAATGCAGAGATGTCTGATGCTAAGAGAGCCTTCTACGAATATCATTCATGTATGATGGAACCATGGGACGGACCTGCATCGATACCATTTACAGACGGAAACTTTATTGGAGCTGTTTTGGATAGAAACGGACTTAGACCTTCACGATATACCGTTACAAAAGACGATTATGTAGTTATGTCTTCAGAAACAGGCGTGGTTGACATTACCCCTGAGAATGTAGAATTTCACGGTAGGTTACAACCAGGAAAAATGTTCTTGGTTAATATGGAAGAGGGTAGAATTATTAACGATGAAGAAATAAAGGAGAAAATAGCAAAACAATATCCTTATAGCAAATGGCTAAAAAATAATCTGGTTCACTTAAAAGATATACCATATAATGATTGCCCTTTATTTCTAGGTGAAGAGACTTTAGAAAAAAGAAAATCTGTTTTTGGATACACACTTGAGGATATAAACACCATTGTACTTCCAATGGCAAAAGCCGGAAAGGAGCCAATCGGATCTATGGGTTCAGATACGCCAATTGCAGTTTTATCACAAAGACCTCAATTAATCTACAATTACTTTAAACAACTGTTTGCTCAAGTAACTAACCCCCCATTAGATGGTATTCGTGAAGAATTGATTACCGACATTAGTTTAACACTAGGCAGTGATCATAATATTTTTGAATTTTCAGAATTACATTGTAGAAAATTGAAAATTCAAAACCCTGTTATCTCTAAGGAAGATTTAGATAAAATTAAAAATTACGATGTAAGTCCAGATTACAAAGTGGTTTCAATTGAAATTTTATACTCCATTAAGCAAGGCCATAATGGATTAGAAGATGCATTGCAATCTGTTTTAGACCAAGCATCCAATGCCGTTGACGAAGGTGCTAATATTATCATATTATCTGATAGAAGTATTAATGAAGAAATGGCCCCAATTCCTGCTCTTCTAGCATGTTCTTTTGTAAACAGTGGTTTACAAAAACTTGGCAAACGTTCGAAACTAAGTGTAATTATTGAATCTGCAGAACCTAGAGAAGTACATCATTTTGCTCTTCTTTTCGGATTTGGAGCAAGTGCAATAAATCCTTATTTGGTAAATGAAATAATTGCTGAACAGATTGAAGAACACGATATCACAGATATAACTTTTGATGAAGCAATTAAAAATTACAATAAAGCAGTTGGCAAGGGTATTTTAAAAGTGATGAATAAAATCGGCATATCCACCCTTAACTCTTACCGTGGTTCCCAGCTTTTTGAATGTATTGGAATAAATACTAAGGTTGTAGAAAAATACTTCCCTAATACACCTACACGAATACAAGGCATTGGTTTATATCAAATTGAAAAGGAAATTGCATTACGTCATCATAAGACATTTAGCAAAAAAGAAATAGCTGGTAATTTAGATTTAGAAATTGGTGGTGAGTATAGATGGAGAAGGGATGGCGAAAAACATATGTTCAATCCTCTATCAATTGCAAAACTTCAAAAATCAGTTCGAAATAACGAACCTGACACCTATAAGGAGTATGCAAAAATGGTTAACGAGCAATCTCATAACCTAATGACCATTAGAGGACTTTTTGAATTCTCTAACTACGACCCTATACCATTAGATGAAGTTGAACCGTGGACAGAAATTGTAAAAAGGTTTAAAACCGGTGCCATGTCTTATGGATCTATAAGCAAAGAAGCTCATGAGAACTTAGCAATTGCCATGAACAGAATTGGCGGAAAAAGCAATTCTGGTGAAGGCGGAGAAGATGAAAATAGATTTTATAAAAACTCAACTGGAGATTGGAGAAATAGTGCTATCAAACAAGTTGCCTCTGGTAGATTTGGAGTAACTTCTAATTATCTAACGAACGCAAAAGAAATTCAAATAAAAATGGCACAGGGTGCCAAACCAGGAGAAGGCGGTCAATTACCTGGTCCAAAAGTAAACCCTGAAATTGCCAAGACCCGTAATTCTACTCCTTATGTAGGATTGATTTCTCCACCGCCACATCACGATATTTATTCCATTGAAGATTTATCTCAACTTATTTACGATCTAAAATCAGCAAATAGAAAAGCGAGAATAAATGTAAAATTAGTCTCAGAGGTTGGTGTTGGTACCGTAGCTGCTGGTGTAGCAAAAGCAAAAGCAGATGTTATTTTAGTTTCTGGTTTTGATGGCGGTACAGGGGCTTCACCTTTAACCTCATTGAAACATGCTGGTCTACCTTGGGAACTTGGTATTGCAGAGGCACAACAAACTTTAGTACTTAATGATTTAAGAAATAGAATTGTATTAGAATGTGACGGCCAATTAAAAACAGGAAGAGATGTTGCTATAGCATGTCTATTAGGGGCTGAAGAGTTCGGTTTTGCAACTGCACCATTAGTAGCTTCAGGCTGTATAATGATGCGTGTTTGTCATCTCAACACTTGCCCAGTAGGTATCGCAACTCAGAATCCAGAACTTAGAAAGAAATTTAAAGGAAAGCCAGAGCACGTTGTCAACTACATGTATTTTGTAGCTCAAGAATTACGTGAAATAATGGCACAATTAGGATTCAGAACTATTAATGAAATGGTAGGTCAGGTTCAAAAATTAGATCGTAAAAAAGCTATTGACCATTACAAATCTGCAGGTATTGACTTAACACCTATCCTGCATCAAGTTGATGTGCCAAAAGGAACTAAATTTTATAATACAGAAAAACAAAAGCATGATATTTATAAATCTATTGAATTTGATATCATAGCTAAAGCTAATCCTTCGCTATTTAGAAAAGAAAAACTAACGTTAGATTACCCCATTTGTAATACTGATCGTGCTGTTGGCGCAATAATCAGCAATGAAATTTCAAAAACTTATGGTGCAGAAGGCTTACCTATAAATACGTTAAGACTCAATTTTACGGGATCGGCAGGTCAAAGTTTTGGCGCTTTTGCTACAAGAGGACTTACTATGGTTGTTAACGGAAATACAAATGATTATTTAGGAAAAGGACTATCAGGAGCAAAACTTGTCATTAAGGTTCCAGAAAAATCAACTATTATTCCTGAGGAAAATGTTATTACAGGTAACGTAACCCTCTATGGAGCTACAGCTGGTAGAGCATACATAAATGGAAAAGCCGGTGAACGATTCTGTGTACGTAATTCAGGTGCAAAAGCTGTCGTGGAAGGAATTGGCGATCATGGTTGCGAGTATATGACTGGTGGTGTTGCTGTTATCTTAGGTGAAGTTGGAAGAAACTTTGGAGCAGGAATGAGTGGTGGTATCGCCTTTGTTCTTGACAACAATAACACTTTCAAAAAACGTTGCAGCCTTGAAGGTTTAAACCTATTGGAAGTTACCGAGGATAATGATATAAAACAATTAAAAGATTTAATCGAAAGTCACTATAGCTCAACCTCAAGTCCGTTGGCACAACGAATTTTAGAGAATTGGGAATCTTATTTACCCAAATTCATTAAGGTCTTACCCGAAGAATACAGGCAGGCTTTAATCAGATTAGAAGAAGAAAATTTACAAATTATTTAAAATCGGAATATGGGAAAGATAACAGGATTTTTGGAATTCGATAGAAAAATTGAAAATTACCAACCAGTTGAAGAACGCTTAAAAAATTATAAAGAATTTACCGTACCGATGCCTGAAAAAGAGCTGAAGGACCAAGGCGCCCGTTGTATGGATTGTGGAATTCCATTTTGCCATAGTGGGTGTCCATTAGGGAATTTAATTCCTGATTTTAATGACGCAGTTTATCGTGGTAAATGGGAAAAAGCAAGTGAAATATTACATTCTACAAATAATTTTCCAGAATTCACAGGTAGGCTATGCCCAGCACCTTGCGAAGAAGCATGTGTATTAGGTATAAATGAAGACCCAGTAAGTATTGAGAATATCGAAAAAAATATTGTTGAAACAGCTTTCTCTAAAGGATGGGTAACTGCAGAACCGCCAATAACTAGAACGGGGAAGAAAATTGCCGTTGTAGGATCTGGACCTGCCGGACTAGCCGCTGCCCAACAATTAAATAGGGCAGGACACACTATAACCGTTTTTGAACGTGATGAAAAACCAGGTGGATTAATGCGCTATGGTATTCCCGATTTTAAAATGGAGAAAAGTGTTATTGACAGACGATTAGATGTACTTAAAGAAGAAGGTATTATCTTTTCTTGCGGAGTTCATATCGGAGTAGATATTAAAGCCGATGCTTTAAAAGAGGACTTTGATGCTATTGTTTTAACAGGAGGGGCGACTATAAGAAGAAATCTACCCATTGAAGGTTCTGACTTAAAAGGTGTGGTTCAAGCCATGGATTTTTTAGGTCAAAATAATAGACGTGTTGATGGCATAAAGGATTTAGGAGAAGAAATAAAAGCAACCGATAAAGATGTAATCGTTATAGGTGGCGGAGATACTGGTTCAGATTGCATTGGTACTTCTTTCCGTCAAGGCGCAACATCTGTTTCTAATTTTGAAATTATGCCAATGGGCACAAGTGAAAGACCTGAAGGCCAACCTTGGCCATTTTGGCCTATGAGATTACGAACAAGTTCCTCTCATAAAGAAGGTGCTGAGAGATACTTTAGTATTTCGACAAAAAAGTTTATAGGTGATGCCGAAGGTAACTTAAAAGGATTAATCACTTCTGAAATTGAGTGGGTTAAAATTCCTGGACAACGTCCACAATTAAAGGAAGTAGCAGGTACCGAGAAAGAATGGAAATGCGATTTAGCATTATTAGCCTTAGGTTTTACCGGTTCGGAAGAAACAGTATCACAACAACTTGGCTTAGAAATGGATGCAAGAACTAACATAAAAGCATCAGATGCTAATTACCAAACCAATATCCCTAGTGTATTTGTTGCTGGAGACCAAAGAAGAGGTCAATCATTAATTGTTTGGGCTATCTCAGAAGGAAGACAAGCTGCATATCATGTAGATAAGTATCTTATGGGAGAATCTGCTTTACCTTTAAAAGGGGATGGAGATTTGCCTCGAGTTTAATTAAACTCTTTTATCATATAAAAAGCTCCCAACTAATAAAGTTGGGAGCTTTTTATGTATTTATATATTCTAATTAAACCTTAATCTATTACTTCTTTAATACTTAATTTGTAATCTGGAGCGTAAACTCCAATTAAAGTATGTATCACATTTTCATTATATATGTGTCTCAATTGATATATTCTAGTCGATAAGTGATGTTGTGTATAGCTCCTAGCCTTAAGTTATACATTTGTCTAACTCAATCTTTTACTTATAACTGTTATTACACTAGCATCTACGTCTATATAATAATGTATTAATTGTTCCTTTAAGAATATTATTGTTTTACGGGAAGAGCATAAAGTTTTTGAACCTACTTAAGCACTGGCCAGCTATTGGGCGCAACATGCTTACCACATCTTGGGTATTGAGCAATCCATATACATCTAAAGATAAAGGTATAAGTCACCAAAGCAAACACTTATCCATTATCTGGTTTTCGGGTATAAAAAAAGCCCCTTACATTTCTGTAAAGGGCTTTCGAAAAAGGCGGCTACCTACTCTCCCACTTAGTATAGCAGTACCATCGGCGCAAACGGTCTTAACTTCCCTGTTCGGAATGGTAAGGGGTGGGCCCCGTCGCCATGGCCACCTAAGTTATAGATCGGGACGTACCCGATCGCGGCCTCCGCCGCAATATCGTTGACATGAATGGAACAGGATCCTATAAAGGAAAGTAACACGTATAGTAATAAGCGAGACTTATAAAAAAAGAAAGAAATAAAGATCGTCGTCTGCCCCCTCCCGAAGAAGGGGACAGGCGTATGCGCAAGCCTGACGGGCAATTAG
>NZ_FUYL01000018.1 GCF_900167935.1 Maribacter arcticus
TAGTTTAAAGCTCTCGCTATAACGTCTTACATATCCATCATTTTTATACATATACTTGAAGTGTTTTGTATACATATTTCAGGACGGGTCAAAATGTGTGCCAACGGTCTCGTGTATGATTTCGTTGCGTGTTTAAATATTAAAGTTCGTAAGTAAGCCTTTACTAACAATGAATTATACACATTGTTGGCAGCCGTTATTTATTTTTCAACAAATTCCAATGTTATATTTCCTGTACAAACTCCTGAAATTTGTATTAAATCAACTGTCGGTTTTCTGTGGGCATTAACTAATGTTAAATGAGTTCCTTGTCTATTAATTATTCCTGCTATTTGTATTAAGTCAGCTGTCGGTTTTTGGCTTGCGTCAATGACAAGGCTTGCACCATGTCCCGCTAATTGGATTAAATCTACTGTTGGTTTCATATTTCTATTTTTAGTTATTTAATATAATTTTGATTTTTGGATTTCCTAAACCGGCTCTAATAGCAAAAGCATTTTTTCTTTCTATTTCAGAATCAGACATCACTTTATCAGTAATGACTTCATTAACAAAAATTTCTTTTTTCGGGTTTTCAGTCATTTCACTATTCCAATATTCCTTTGCTATTTTATTTGCAATTTTAGTATCTGATATATTTTTAAATAATTCTTCAATTTTATTAAAATCTCCTATGTGAAAGATTTCAGTTTCACTTATTTCTCCTCTGTAAAATTTCGAGTTCTTTTGAATTGTCCAGAAATGTTTTGCATCTTCAAAATTTTCAAATAGCATTAAAATTTCATTTCTTTTTGGTTTATGTTTTGGTCTATTAAATTCCAAAACTTCTTCCACTTTTTTTCGGCTGTCATCCAATTCATTTTGATAGGCATTTTGAGGTAAGATTTTATCATTCACGTTAAAATCTCTTTTGTCTATCCTAAATAACATCATATGTTCGGGTGTTCGTTTAATGGCTGCCAACAATAGTATATAGCAACAAGTATTCATATCCCCCAATATCAAGGCATATAGTTACTAGTACTTATATCTATTTTATAAAATTAATTCTGCTAAAGTGTTAGGGGGCGTGTACTTCGCTTGGTCTACTGCAAGGTAAAAAGAATACAGTGTATTTTCTTACGGTTTTCCGTAAAGTTGTAAGAAAATATCATTTTTATGTTACGAAAATAGTGAATGGGTGTATGCCGGTTTTGGTACATAAGACCAAACCGAATAGTATATCGTTTTTTGCCCTATTTGCTATAGCTGGTGTTCGTAAATGGCGTTTTTTCCAAACCACGAATTTTCGCGAATAGTACCGTCTTTGATGATTAACTATTCATTTTTTACGTTTTTTGCTCATGTTTTATGGCCTTTGTTGTATGCAGTTTTTTGTAGTATTAATAGCCCGCTAGTTTTAATATTTCATTTGGCATAAGCTCACTTAACTCTAAAATACTTTTCCCAGACGTAGTCATTGCTTTTCTCGCCAAAAAATTTCCGGTTCTATAGCCTATATATGTTCTGCCATCAGGGTGTTCACCCATCATCCACTCTGAGTAACTTGCATCTAGCGGAAGTGCCAAAATCTCTTTTACCCAATTATCGGCCTCATCGGTATAAGATTCTACCTCATTTATGTTTCCTGTATAAATTTCTGTAAAGACAACTGCCAAACCTTCATTAACCATTGCATTAGGGATTCCATAACTAAATTTGTTATCTTGAATCGCCCAGCCGCGGGACAAGTGATGGAATTCGTGAAAAATAGTAGACTTGATACCTTGATATACCGAATCGATTACTCCACCCTTATAATTATTTGATATTTGCACTAGGACCAGAGGTGGACTGTTGGTTTCCGCCCTTCCAGTAACTCCATTCACAATATCAAGATTCCAATCTACATTTTCAACAATAACTTGTATGCTATCTGGTAGATTAGGTAATAGCTTGCGAACCTCATCTTCTGATTTGCGTATAACGTTACTGATGAATACTTTTTGTGATTCGGTAAATTTGAGAGTGTCTTCTTGAAAGACAACATCTACTTTCGCTATGGGTGATTTCTTCGCTTGAGAATTGCTGGAAATAACACCTAATATTGGGATAATTAAAATAATGCTTCTAAGAATATTCATTTTGTCTTTTAACATGAAGACGACACAAAAGCTGTAATGTTACCACAGAGACTATTTGTGCTCTAATAGCACACAACGCCTGAGCTAAACGTAGTGCGGAAGTAAGGAAACTTTTCGTTTTCGTCTGTGCACGAAGCCAAAGTTTTTTGTTTTGTTTTATTTTTTTGTTGCCAGAGCAAAATCCTAAAGATTTGGCGGCCTTGATAAACAAGCCCAAGCCCATAAATATAGCACTTTATGGCCTATTTGCTATAGCCATTGTTATCTGCTGGCTTTTCTCCTGTCTTTAATATATAGTTCGGTATCATTTCGTTAGGTGGTGTAGATTTACCATAAAGTTCATATGAATTGTAGTTTCCGCCCGTAAAAACGGTAATCATATCTAATTCAGGCCAAATATTTATTTTTTGTCCGCCGTTACCCGATGCTAAATATGAATTAAATTTTTGACCTTCAATAACAAAATATTTATGCTCCCACAAATAGCCAAAACCGCCTTCGTCCAAATCAAATGTTTTGTTAATCCAATTTTCTGAAATTATTTGTTTGCCTTTCCATTTTCCGCCATCTTTAAATAATTTCGCCAATTTTATCAAGTCCCTTGGTGTAATATGCATTTGACTAAAAGTATTCATACTTGCCTGATTTGGTTCAAAAGTCCATTCGTAATTTGATATTCCCAATGCGTCAAAGAGGTTTTCTTTTGCAAAACTTTCAATTTTTTCATCAGTTGCAATCTCTACCAAACTACCCAGTGTAAGTGCACAGCCTGTGCAATATGATGAAGATTTCCCAGACTCTGCAATCATCGGTAAATCGAGTGTATATTTTACCCAATCTTTACTTTTCATCATTGCTTGTTCGTTTCCTTTGCTTTCTTGGTTATTATTTTCACAGTCCATTCCGTGTTTGTACATCAAGAAGTTTTCTATGGTGATTTCTTTTTTTCGGTCGTCCAAATTGGCGATTTCGGGATAAATCGAATTGAAATATGGTAGAAGTTTCTCTTTTTCATTTTTTATAAATCCTTTGTCAACGGCAATTCCAAGTATTCCGCCAATAAATGGTTTGGTGGCAGACCTTAGTTGATGTGGTGTATTTGCATCATAACCATAGAAATATTCTTCAAGCACCAATTTGTTGTTCTTGTAAATCAGGATGCTGTGAACTGTCACGTCCTAAAATACGGCTACAGATTAATATTATTTTTAAGCGGCATATTGATGCACGTAATTAGGTGTTTTATAATCTAAAGATAAATGCA
>NZ_FUYL01000007.1 GCF_900167935.1 Maribacter arcticus
TATTTAGAGAACCTTATCAGTGACCGCAAGCTAATAGCACATTGTTCAATGCGCTTAGATATTTTGTATTTCATAGGCTATGATATAGATGAAGAGTTACCCTGGCACAGTACTATAAGTAGAACCCGTCAACTATTTCCAGAATCTGTTTTTGAAGAGGTTTTTACTACGGTATTAGAGAAGTGTATAGACAAAGGCATGGTGAGTGGTCACACTCAAGCTATAGATTCAGCACCTGTAAAAGCGAATGCGAGTATGGATACTTTGGAGCTCAAAGTACCGGAGGAAGAACTTGAAGAGCATCTAAAAAAGATACGTGCGATAAGTTCGATAGATAAACAAGCTCCGCACCGTAAATCTAAGAACAATAAGTCAGATAAAGGCGGTCGTAGCATTACCGCAAGCAATAAAGAGTGGACTTACTATATTTAACTGGACATATCATCCATGACGATGAAGTTGAAATTGGACCATTTCAACTCCGGTTGATGTTTGGGGATTCCTGGGAGGAAGACATCCATATTTTTATCCACTCCTTCTTTTGTGATTGTGAAGATGACAATAAAAAACTGGTCAATTATAAAAGTTATATCAACAATTTAAATGATGTAACTTTAAAAGGATGGTGCAGCTCATCCAAGACAATTGCCACTAGATATATTGAAACTGGTGAGCGACCTGGAATTGAGAAAGTTAGCAACAGGATTAGGAAACTCAATAAGAACTAAAGTTCAAATAAAGGATAGTTTTAGTGCCACTTATGAAGATTGATATCTCTTTTAGGCATATGGGTTATAACCGTATGTGGTCATCTAATTTTTCCTAACGCTTAAGTACTTGTTATTAAGAAGTTAAAACCATAAATGTTCAACATATGAAACAATCAACTTTAATATTGATTTTTGCGATTTTTAGCAACTGCGCCATATCTTTTGCACAAGATAACCAACAGTCAACTTATAGGGATAGCGTTGTGAAAAATGCTCATATAGAATTATTTAATGGGGAAAATTTAGACGGATGGTATACTTTTCTTCAAAATCGTGGCCGCGACAATGACCCAAAGAAAGTCTTTACGGTCCAAGATGGGATGATACGGATTTCTGGAGAAGAATGGGGGTGTATTACTACTGATAAAGAATATAAAGATTATAGGCTTATCACAGAATTTAAATGGGGTATGGCAACTCACGCACCTAGGCTGGAAAATGCAAGAGACTCTGGTATTTTATTGCACTCACAAGGAGAGGACGGTAATAAGCAGGGAATATGGATGACCTCCATAGAATGCCAAATAATTGAAGGAGGTACCGGCGATTTTATAGTGGTGGGCGATGGGAGTGATAAATTCGAAATTACATGTGCCGTGGCAAAGAAAAAACAGGGAAGTTCATTTGTTTTTCAACCTAACGGCCGTAAGGTGACAATAAATGAAAATCGAATCAACTGGTTTGGCCGTGACCCAAATTGGAGGGATGTGATCGATTTTAGGGGCATAAACGATGTTGAAAAACCAGTGGGGGAATGGAACCTTTTGGAATGTGAGGTCAAAGGTGATGAAATCACTATTTTTCTTAACGGGACCTTGGTAAATAAAGCAACCAATGTAAAGCCTTCTAAAGGACGCATCCAAATACAATCTGAAGCAGCTGAAATCTTTTTTAGACGTGTAGAGCTCATACCATTATCAAAATGATAATGCAGAATTACTTAAAAGTTCTTTTTTGCACCGTTAAACTATCTCTCCGTTTGAAGACATACACCTTGAATAGAGATA
Organism: Maribacter arcticus; assembly: GCF_900167935.1. Classification (GTDB taxonomy): domain Bacteria; phylum Bacteroidota; class Bacteroidia; order Flavobacteriales; family Flavobacteriaceae; genus Maribacter; species Maribacter arcticus. The sequence continues at coordinate 1,778 of NZ_FUYL01000007.1, forward strand.
TTGGACGCAACCATCGACCCCATTGTCAATAGGCTCTGTAAATGGAAACTTTGAAGAGCATAACGTTCGGACAAACGATATCAAATAAGTATGAAAGCGATTGAAAAAAAAATTCTGGTTACTGGAGCCACCGGAAAGGTAGGAGAGGCTTTTATTAACGCCTTTTTTGGTGACCCAAAACAAAAAGGAACCATAAGAGCCTTATGTCATCAGCGCAGTTTAACCCCCAATAACCGTTTGGAGGTTATCCATGGTTCAATATCCGACCGGCCAACTGTACAAAAGGCCATGAAGGATATCACTCATGTGGTCCACTTGGCCACCACTAAGGAAGATTCTGAAACAATTATGGATGTTGCGATAAAGGGATTATTCTGGCTATTGGAAAGTTGTAGGAATACCAGTGGTTTCAAACGCTTTATATTGATTGGAGGAGATGCAGCTTTAGGACATTATTTTTATCCGTACAAAAACCCGATCAATGAGCAGCAGGCCCATGCCGCATATCCTGGATGTTATGCATTGTCAAAAGTGCTTGAGGAAACTATGCTGCAACAATATTACGTGCAATACAACCTTGATGGTACCTGTCTTCGTGCACCATGGATAATGCAAGGGGAAGATTTAAAGAAGCACCTTACATTTGGGAAACAGGTATTTGGTGTACCTGTATGGCACAAAATGATTAAGGCCCAAACCGCGTTGGAATATCAAAAAGAGAATATCATTCCTCTCATGCTCGATGCAAATGGAAACCCAATGAAAAGGAATATTGTGCATATGAACGACCTTGTATCCGCTATATGCATCTCTTTGGATCACATCGAGGCAAGACAGCAAACCTTCAATATATCCATGGACGAGCCATTTAATTATGGGAAAGCAGCCTATTATCTTTTAAAAACTCGTAAGATTAAATCGGTAAAGATGAAAACGAAATACCATTCTACATGGCTTGATAACACTAAAGCAAAATTTTTACTTGGATGGCGGCCAGAATACGGATTAGAGAAAATCATAGATGAGGCTTGGGGGAATGTCTCCTTATGACACTTTAGGTTCATTAAGGATGGTGTACGTTAACTTCAATCACGATTCTTGGATCTTTTTGGTAACTTCGAAATCCATCTTCTATGGAATACATTCGGTACACTTAAGCCTTAGGAAATAATGGAGATGTGATTCTTGAGAATAATTGAAAGTTCAAATAAGTGATCAATAAACTAAATACATAAACATGAATCAATATGAATTCAAATATTAAATTCTGTTCTCGATACATTTTACTTTGTGCTACTCTATGGCCATTATTATTTATGTCCTGCGAACAAAAAACTGCTGAAACCTTTGAAATTAGGGGTGTTTATGGTAATCCCAAACCTTTCTGGGATAAAGGATTCAGTCTTACTGAGCTTGGGGTTAATGCTATTTTTGTCCACAGCGGATCGATCAACCATGATATGGTTAACAGGGCCAGATCTGAGGGAGTAATGGTATATGCTGAATTTGCCACCTTGAATGGTAAAAATTATGTAGAAACGCACCCTGAAGCCTGGGCAATCAATGAAAAAGGTAAAAAAGTGCAAGCTGCATCCTGGTTTATGGGGGTTTGTCCTACCGAACCCGGTTTCCGTCAGTATCGTTTTGGCCAGTTGCAGGATTTACTTTTGGAGTATGACCTGGATGGTATTTGGATGGACTATGTGCATTGGCATGCCCAGTTTGAAGAACCTGAACCCATCTTGCCCGAAACCTGTTTTTGTGATCATTGTCTTGATGTTTTTTCAAAAGATTCCGGGATTGAAATCCCGGACGGAATCACCTCGGACAAGGCACAATGGATACTCAATAATCAGGATGAATCATGGCGTAATTGGCGATGCAAGGTGATTTATGATTGGACCTATGAAATAAAAAGCATTATCAAGGAAATCAGACCAAAGGCGCTCCTTGGACTTTATCATTGTCCATGGGATGATCAGGAATTCAATGGTGCAAGACGCCGCATACTGGGACTCGACTATAATCTATTAAAAGAAACTATCGATGTATTTTCTCCTATGGTATACCATGGTAGAATGGGAAGAGAGCCCGATTGGGTAAAAGAGAATATACGATGGTTTAGCAATCGACTAAATATCAAAAAGGATTCTTATCCAAAAGTATGGCCCATCGTTCAAGCATATAACAACCCAGGGGTCATTTCCAATGAGGAATTTGAAATTGTTCTGAAAGGTGGCCTGGCAGGAGAATCTAGCGGAGTGATGATGTTCACAACTTCTGCCATAGCTGAGGATAAAGGTAAAACAGAAGTGATGAAAAAAGTGTATACCAACCTAACGGAAGAATCAGATAACTAGATTATACAAGTCTTTATCTAAACTAACAATTAATTTACATCATCATTTTCTTGGTAAGATGATAGGGTGTCTATCAAAAAAGTTCAAATAAACGATTGTATATGAATTTGAAATCGATTGTATATAAACTAGTTTCTTATTTACTTGTAACCTTTATATTAAGTGATATCTTAATAATAGTAATCTACATATTAAAGGATTATGGAGAGCCTACAAGTCTAGAAAACATTAATAAGACCATATTGATTTTTCTGCCTATCACAATCGTTCTTATTATCTTAGAAAGGATTTTCAGAAAAATTTAAAAGTTCAAATAAAGGATGAGTTAGGACACCGTGTCGTAAATCGTAGAGTTCAAATAAAGGATAGTTAAAACCCTGCCATCGATATAATAAGATGGCGTAATAGCCTCATTGATTGCTAAATGACTACCTTTCATTGTATAACCTCATATACCATCATGTTCAACCTTGTGTATCGATCAAAGGTAAATCCCGTTTTCGTGCAGTCCCAGATTAAATATATGCTTGAACATGCTAGAACTTTTAATAGCAGTAAAAATATTACGGGTTGTCTGCTCTTTCATCATGGGGTATTTTTACAATATTTAGAAGGAGATAAAGAAAAGGTATTAACCCTTTTTGAAAGCATCAAAAAAGACAAGCGTCATACGGAGGTATTTTTACTATCCTCTAGCCATATCTATTCAAGAGAGTTTGATAGTTGGAGCATGGCCTATGAGAATTTCCTTGGGGCAAATCATCAATTGGAATATCTAAAACTCTTAATAAGCTCGTTTACGGAAGTTCCAGATATTGCCATAAATCCAAAACCAACTTCGAAAGGCTTTTGGACCGCTGCGAAAAAGTTACTACACTCCTAAACACAAGAAAAGTTCAAATAAAGGATTACTTATGATTGAAATAGCGGGTATTTGGAAAATCAAAAGTTCTTCGAAAAGAATAGTGTTCCACGAGTCACACAACCACACCGGGGAATCGATTTTATGGAATATGGAAAAAATGACTTTAGAAATTGAAAAAAACTCTGAAGATTTTTACATTTTCAATTTGAAAGGAGTTGCAAGTTTACAGTTTGCGGATAACAAAAAAAGGTTTGTAGCTGAATATCAAAAAACTATTGTAAGAATCGAAAAAGGGTTTTTCATTCATCATAATTATTGGTCTAGAGAATTCATTTTTAAAAAAGCTATAATCAACCAAACAAGGAATTCTTTTTCAACTGAAATAAATGACATGATGGTAACATTTGAAAAGAATTTGACGTCCTGAACAAGTTTTAATAATGGGTAGAAAATATGTCTGAGTTAGAATTAAAAAGTGGGAAAACTTTTTGCTTCATTGATCAATACGAAACTTTAGAAGCTAGGATAGTTTACGGCAAAACACTTGAAGGAACCAATGCATTCAAAATTTGGGTAAATGGTAAGCCCATATTAATAACTAAAATATTCACATCCGTTGATGATAAACTAAAAGAATTGATTTCGAGATACAGTTAGAAGAAGTAAAGTCTAATTAAAGGATGGGCAGCATAACACCTTGCCAAAGCCACATAGAAAATTTCTATTATCTAAAAAAATCAAATTGTTATGGAAAAGAGCCGAAGTAAATTTGGACGATTTATATCTAAACCGAACAACTTACAATTTTTATGGATATTTGTGATCGTGCTATTTTTTGTTGTCGTGGGTGTTTTTATGCTCTTAAAGTCCGATTAAAGTTCAAATAAATGATTATATCTATACACTTATTTATTAATTTTTAACTTAGTCTTATAAACAGGATAGCATCATTGATGCTATCCCATTGTTAGCGGTAATGATTTACATAACACCCAAAAATTGATTGTAAGTATGGATAAGAAAAGAAGAGATTTATTACGTAGCCTGGCACTAGCACCTATTTTATTAGGTTCTCCCAGCCTCTTCGCAAGCCCATTAATTAAAACCTTAGCCCCGTCCAGATTACAATATAGCATCAATGCATTTACTTTCAATTCATTGCTAAGAAGTGGTGAAATGACATTTTTTGATATGATGGAGTTTGCCTCTATGCTTGGTTTAAATGCAGTTGACTTAACAGGCTATTATTTTTCTGATTATCCTAAAATACCCGATGATAAAACATTGTTTCAATTAAAGAAGAAAGCATTGCAATTAGGATTAAATATTTCATGGACAGGGGTAAGGAATAACTTTGTAAATCATGATAAAACTTCAAGAGAATCTGATATTGAATTGATAAAAAATTGGTTGCAAGTATCATCAAAACTTGGAGCTTCAATTATGCGAATTTTTGCAGGAAATGGAAAACACGAAGGATATTCGAGAGACGAGGTTAAAAAATGGATGGTTTCAGACTTCCAAGAGTGTGCCAAATATGCAGAAGAAACAGGAGTTATTGTAGCCATGCAACATCATAATGATTTTTTATATGAAGCCGATGAGGTTATCGATATTTTAAAAAGAGTAGATTCGGAATGGTTTGGATTAATTTTAGATATTGGTAGTTTAAGAATAGGCGATCCTTATAAAGAAATTCAAAAATTGGCACCCTACGCAAATTACTGGTTTATAAAAGAACTGGTTTATGTTAATGGCATTGCGGAACCTGTTAATATGAAAAAAATCGCCAGAATATTAAAAGATGCAAACTATACTGGTTACATTTCTTTCGAAAGCTTGACCGACGGCGACCCAAAACAAATTGTAACTTCTATGTTTAATGATTTTAGAACAGAGTATGAAAAACTCTAAAAATGAAGGTAACCAAGCACATTCTACAAATGGAAATATTATTTTATAATCATGAGATTTGAAAAATACCGCTAACAAAAAATAAACGCCATTAAAACGGACGTTTATTCAAACCGTTTGCAGTAATTAATGCAACAACTAAACTAATAAAAAGTGTAGGACTTACTAAGAGTGTAGTTAGAACGAGAAAACTTACAAATGGCAGAACAAAAAGATTTAGATTTTACATATACCACTATTGACGAGATATTCCGTTTGAGTATGGGGGAATCAGGGGATTACAGTGGAGCGAAATATGATGGTAATTTTTCGATGTCATTGGAAGAAGCCCAAAAGGCAAAACACAAATTCATAGCGGATAGTCTCAACATTACCAAAGGCAGCAAAGTACTTGACATGGCTTGTGGTTGGGCGCCTTTCATTCGATATATTATACATGAAAGAAATGCAGAAAGTATAGGTTTGACACTCTCACAAGGGCAGGCGGATGCCTGTCAAAAGAATGGTTATAATGTGATGGTGAAAGATTGTCGCTATGTAAAACCGGAGGACTTTGGAACTTTTGATGCAATAACCTGTATTGGGGGATTGGAGCATTTCTGTTCGGTTGAAGAGTGGCAGGCAGGCAAACAGAAGGAAGTTTATCGCGATTTTTTTAAAACGGTCCACGATTTGTTGCCGGTTGGTGGGCGGTTTTATATGCAGACGATGACCTTCAGTAAGAATATGATCGAATTTGAGGAACTCGACGTAAATGCTAAAAAAGGATCTGCGGCCTATGTGATGGCACTCATGGTAAAGGAGTTCCCAGGTTCCTGGCTTCCGTATGGCCCCGAAATGGTCATCAAATGTGCGGAACCCGGATTCAAACTAATATCCCAAAGCAGCGGAAGGCTTGATTATATTGAAACCATTGCTCAATGGCGGAAGAAATTCAGAAAATTTAATCTTAAAAAATATTGGCTTTACCTATCACTTATTCCAAGATATTTCACAGATATGGAATTCAGGCACCTTGTGGCTATTTTCAAAGTAAGCCCCAACAAGGTCTGTTTTGAAAAAGAGGTTATGGATCATTACCGATTGGTTTTTGAGAAAGTTTAGCGATAAAAAAACCAAAAAAATAACAACTGCCAACAAAACCTCCTATGAAAAGCCTTAGTCCGGTTCTCTAAAGTTCAAATAAACGATAACTAATGAATAATTCACAGACGGGTGCATTAGGTCTATTTTTTATGGTAGTGGCTATAATAATACTTGGTATAAATGCCATATTTGGAGATTTAAGCAAGAATGGTTTTTTTGGGTTTATGATGCTAATTTTTTTAGTGGGTCTTGTATTATTTTGGAGCAGCGGAGGATTCAGTTCTAATAAAAAATAGATGAAGTTCAAAATAAAGGATCAATAATATAATGATATAATGGAAACCAATAGCCCTAAAGATGAATATATTGTAAGCCTTAAGTTTTTCATTTCATCCGCCTTAGCAGATATTGATATAGTGCTTTTACAAAATTTGAGTCAAACGGGGGATAAAACGGAAGTCTTTACAGTTCAGCAAATAAGAGACCAATTGAAAGATACAGCACTAAAAATAAGCGAGGTTGCTGATAAATTCAACATCAACAATGAAGCAAGCTTACTTGGTCCATTTGGCTTATGTCCAGAGCACTTATTAACTAATAAAGAAAAAGAAACTGCAATTAAGAAATACTTATTGAGCCTAAAAAAAGACCCAAATAGAAGTCTATTTAACGAATTAGGTGGTGCTGAAACGTTACTTTAATATTAATCAAAACTCAATTAAAGTCTAAATAAACGATGAAATACCAGGTTACGAAAAATATAGAATGAGCATCATTGGGAAGATAGCGTTTATATTGACTGTCGGAATTGTCATATTTATTTGGAACAAATATGCAATTCAAATGATGATTGGCAAAGTTGTCAAGAAGAACCCTAAAAATAAATGGTTGGCCGAGAAAAAGAGTATAATTACTAAAGGCTTTCAAGGGTTCTACTGGTTATTTTATGTATTATTCACGATAGCTATATTATCTTCTGATTAAAAGTTCAAATAAAGGATAATTAAACCCGTGAGAAACCGCCTTGAAGGTGTGCGTTTTTTCATTATTTTTAATCGGATTAAAATTCTTAAGTCGTATGCAGCTATTAAAATCGTTCAAAGTCATTTTCACTGTTGGAGTACTACTAGGTATTGGGATACAAATTTCATGTTCTGAAAAGGCCACAAGAACAATCGATTATACCATGCTTTCCGAAAAGGAAAAAAGAAAGCCCGAAAATGCGCTTTCCTCGATGGAGGTTGCCGATGGATTAAAATTGAGCTTGTTCGCATCTGAACCAATACTGGCCAACCCAACGAATATGGCCATTGATTCCAAGGGAAGGATTTGGATTTGCGAAGGCACGAATTATAGGGATTTTTCCAATCCCGATATATCGTATGATAATGAGGGAGACCGAATTTTAATTTTGGAGGACACCGATCATGACGGGGTAGCCGATACTTCCAAAGTTTTTTATCAGGGTAAGGATGTAAATTCAGCCTTGGGGATTGCCGTTTTAGGGAGTAAAATCATTATTTCGGTAAGCCCGAATGTTCTTGTTTTTACAGATGAAAATGGTGATGATGTACCCGATTCCAAAGAAATTTTGTTTTCAGGCATCGAAGGCGTAGATCACGACCATGGTGTGCATGCTTTTGTTTTTGGCCCTGATAGCCGCCTCTACTTTAATTATGGTAATAACGGGAAACAGTTGTTGGATAAGGATGGGAATGCCATAAAGGACATCCATGGAAATAATATCATTGCCGACGGAAGTAACTATCGTGAGGGTATGGCCTTTCGTATGGAAATGGATGGTTCTAATATCGAAGTTTTAGGCCACAATTTTCGGAATCCCTACGAGCTTGCAGTGGACTCTTACGGCGGACTCTGGCAATCGGACAATGACGATGACGGTAACCGAGGCACCCGAATCAACTATTTGATGGAATATGGTAATTATGGCTATAAGGATGTACTAACCGGTAAAAACTGGCGTGAAAGAAGAACAGGGTGGGAGGACGAAATCCCCAAAAGACATTGGCATTTGAACGATCCAGGTACGGTGCCCAATCTATTGCAGACCGGTTCAGGATCACCGTGCGGAATTACGGTTTATGAAGACGAGCTACTTCCCGAAAAATATCAAGGCCAATTGATCCATGCCGAACCGGGTCATAATGTGGTGCGAAGCTATATGGTGGAAGAAAAAGGTTCAGGGTATACCGCTATAGTCGAAAATCTGATCAAGAGTAAGGATGACTGGTTTCGACCAGACGATGTTACGGTAGCCCCCGATGGCTCACTATTTATCTCCGATTGGTATGATGGTGGTGTGGGAGGCCACAAAGCGGAGGATATTCGACAGGGAAGAATCTATCGCTTATCAACAAAAGAAGGCTATACCCCCAAGACCTTCGATTTCAATAGCGGAGCGGGTGCTGCGGAAGGTTTACTTTCGGGTAATATGGATGTATTCTACCAATCGTGGCAAAAATTAAACGCCATGGGAGATGCTGCTGAGCCTTACTTAAAGGAAATGATTGCCAAAGGAGGAACAGGCAAGGCAAGGGCTTTATGGCTCGGGGCAAAAAACCCTTCAAAGACCAAGACATATATTGAAATGGCCCTGACGGATACGAACGCTAAATTTCGATTGCAAGGCATACGAATGGCGAGATATCTTGCCAAGAACGAGTTGGAGCGGTATTTGGAAATAGTAGCAACCGATTCCTCTCCTCAAGTACGAAGAGAAGCCGCAATAGCTTTACGGTATCTGGGAACGAAAAAGGCTGCCGAGTTGTGGGCTACACTGGCCGAACAACACGACCCGGCAGATCGTTGGTCTTTGGAAGCTTTGGGAATTGGTTCCGACAAGTTTCCGAATCTGTATTTTTCCGCTTGGAAAGAAAATACGGGAAATGATTGGATGGATGAAAAAGGAAAACAAATCGTATGGCGTACAAGGGCTTCGGCTACTATACCGCTTTTGGCGGAAATGATCAAGGATGACGCTATATCCGAAGAGGATATGGCTTCCTATTTCAGGGCTTTCGATTTTAAGGATCACCCAAAAAAAGATGAAATATTACTTGCCTTGTTAAGCGAGGAACATCCTAAAATAAAAAGTATACAGGCGTATGTTGTTGGCCAATTAAATGAAGATTTTGTAAACAATTCCCGAAAACATACCCTGACGGTCAAAAATGTACTGCCCAAAATTGAAGGTACTGCGGAATGGCTGATGGCGGTTAAAAAACTTGGACTAAAAAATCAAACAAATAATATTTTCGAGTTGGTGCGGAAAGGTAATGATGAAGCACTCCGGAAGGAGGCCGTCGTAGTTTTATTCGATTTTGATGGAGACCAACTCGTAGAAGACTACCTAAAATCCGATGCGCCGGAGGCCGAAAAGATGGAGGTGCTCGGTATTATGAGCGGTGTTTCCGGTCAGAAAGCCATTGCATTGCTAAAAGGCATATTGATGGAGGATACCTTGAACTACCCATTGACCCGCAGGGTGGTGGAAGTTTTAGGAAATTCTGGTGGGGGACAAAAGGAACTTTATGAGTTGCTTGAAGCAGGAAAACTGCCTGATGCCCATAAGACGACAGCCGTATTGAAATTGATGAATAGTTGGAATTCGGAGATCAGGGAAAACGCCCCTAAGTTCCTAGAAGGTTCGGCTTCGGAAGATCTAGACGTAGATGCCTTGGTGGAACGCTCAGGCGATGCCGTACACGGAAAGGAGCTTTATAACACCTATTGTAGTTCGTGCCATATCGCAGGTCCTACTGGTGTTGAATTCGGTCCGGCCCTCTCCGATATCGGCAATAAGCTTTCCAAACAATTTTTGTATTCCAATATCATCTACCCAAGTGCCGGCATCAGTTTCGGGTATGAAGGCTATACGATTAAAATGAGGGATGGTACGACCTATAATGGTTACATCTTAAGCCGTGCCGAAGACGAGCTGGTTCTGAAAATGATGGGAGGTGCACAGAGGGAAATCGAACTTGCCGACATAGTTGCCCAAGAAGCCATGGAAAAATCGTTGATGACCGAAGGTCTGAATAAAGTAATGTCGGAAGAAGATCTGGTCGATCTAGTGGAGTACCTAGGCACTTTAAAAGTTGAGGAGGATGTAGTGGATTTGAATTAAAAAACCGATTTGTCTCCTTTAAAAGCAGATTCAAGTTGAGTTGGATGAACAAAGAAAAGTGAATACCATACCGCTTGAGTACAATTTGTTGCAGATAAATTAGAATAACTAAATAATTCCGAGCAGAGGAACTTCACTCAAAAATAACTGCTGCGCTGGACCTTAGTCAGACGGAATAAAAATGAAAACGGAAAAGTATGTGCTTAAACCACGCGGCGCTTCTGATTACAACAAAGAATTGAGCTGTAACCAAAGTTCAAAAAAAGGATCAATAATATAATGATATAATGGAAACCAATAGCCCTAAAGACGAATATATTGTAAGCCTGTTTCAATCGGTACGCCATTACTTAGGGTTTCCTTAGAAAATTAGAAATGAAAGTCGTGCAGTTTCGCGAACTTGACCAGAATAAATAACGTCTTTCTCTTTCTAAACTCTTTGGTTTTGCGTTATTGGCATATATCTAAACCCCTATGTGTTTAATGTCTATTCACTATCCTTCTTTTTGATTGATTTATTAGCGATATGGAAATTTCATCTAGAATTTTGATTCTACCATTTTTCTATGTCTAATTTGCATATCAGTTTTGCAAGAATTCCATAAATTGAAATTAAATAGGTTTTTGAAACACTTGACGAATAAATAATATAGATTGATATGTTTTGTATCCATTTATTGAAGTACCTTTAAATATACGAATGATTTCGAGGCAAAAGTTACCTATTCGGTTACCTGATAAGTTTAAAAAACCTGTAATTATTTGATAATAAGAGCATTGAGGTTTGGTGGGTTAGTTCTGTCATCCCGACGAAGTGGCTATCAAGGCGGACCAAAACCCTGCTAATCGTATGATTAACAGGGTTTTTTTATTTTCAATGTGTTTATTTGTATCGTTTTGAAACTATCTTTTTGGTGTGCAATTCGGTGTGCATAGCGGGACGCAATTTGTAATAAATTAAATTAGCATTTAGCCCATTTAGAGATTACTTTGTTCTCAAGCTTATGGTTAGTTAAATTCATTTGTTAAATGGTTGTTTTATAATTTTCTTCCTTATCTGCTCTGTTACGTCTCCAAAAACAAAAAACCAGCGAAGATCGCTGGTTAATTTTTAGAAAAAAGAATTATTCAATAAATAATAGTGCCAGCCCCAGTGTGCGATGTGGTCCCCTGGAACCCACCAATATCATTTGGGCCAATGATGGTGTATACTCCGTTGTCAATTTGCATGGATCCACCATTTTCTTCAGGAACTCCCGTAAACCTCCCAGTTCCACCTACAAAGCTAATAGTACCGGTGTAGGTAAAGCTAGTTGCTGATACTGGTACGAAAATCAGCGATGATCTGGAAAATAATTGATCACCGTTAGCAGCAATAACCACATCATCCTCTGTTGAGGTGAACGTAAAAGTACCATCCCCATTCGGTAGAAAGGTGCCGGCACCCACCGTGCCATGAATTTTGCCGAGATGTGTCATACGACCAGTAAAGGTGCCTCCTATTCCGTCTAAATCATCGATACCTTCAAGTACAATGGAAATTGGACGTTCAACTTTTTTGCCACTTTTTAATTCAACAGAGGTCAAATCGCCTTCTGAGAGGTCAGATATGCTTTCCGTTGAACAGGAAACCACCAATACAATACATGTTGTTAATAAAATCAATTTTAAAATCGACTTCATACTCTTGTTACGCTTTGTTTTCATATTTATTTAATTTAATGGGTTATACAATAATTCAATCCAGAATCGCAAAAGCATAGGAACCATGCTACATTAATTAAATCTTAACGATGTTGTAAGTTCTTGCTATAAGGGGAATTTTAAATGATGTCGGTAAAATCAGAAGTAGGGAGAATTTGATATTAAATGACTTCTGAAGTATATTAAAAATAATTAATTTAGAAGAGTCAAGTAATGTAATAGGACGAATATGCATTTTTATTGTCCGAAAGCACCTAATTTGTTTTCAAACGCCTTAAGGTCAAATCGATAAAGCCAAAACTGCCGACGTAATACATGAATACTATTTTTGGGATGGTGTTAAACACTAGGTCAATGACGGATGTCTTTATTAGTGATAAAGTATCTGAAAAGTAAACTGCTGGTTTAAAAAGCACATAGGCCATTACACTTAAAAAATTAAGTATTCATTTTATGGCTCAATATTGTTATTGAAAAGAACGGTCTTACACCAATTTACGTAAGGGTCAAGCTATCTAGGGTTCTTGTTTGGGCCTTACCATCTGTAATTTGGCATCGAAAATTGTAGATATAAAAACCTTCCTGGCGATTTAGACGCTTTCACCAGAAAGAAGATTTGAATTAAACAGGTAAAGCCTTTCTTACTAAAATATATTTTATAGGGGTAAGGTCATAGTTGATTCTTAATCATCCAATTTTTGTATTATGGTATTGAGAATACAGAAGACCTTTAAATCAGTTCGTATGTAGTATTATAAAACAAAGCCATAAGTTGAAGAAACTATTATCTAAAATTTCCTATCTTGAATTTCTTTCCTAGTTAAACGATAACCCTTGAAAACAAAAATCGAAACTACACATCTAGAAAATCTGAAGCAAAAGATTTTGTCGTATACACAGGTAGATGATGAGATAGTACAAGAGCAGATGCAATTCTACCAAAGAATAGATTTGAAAAAAGGCGATACTTTGCTAACCCCAGGGCAATTGGTCGATTACTTTTATTATGTGGCAACAGGGTGTATTTACTATTATAAGTTGGACGAAGGCGAGCAAAAAGTATTGGAATTCTATACCGATGATATTTTTTTCACAGATTTACCAGCCTATGTAAAGGGCACTCCATCCAATTACTACTTAAAAGCTTCAGAGGCCACGGTAGTTTATGCCATAAAAAAATTGGATGCAGAGAACTCCTTTAAAAGGTCCCACCAATTGGAGCGTTTTGGACGATTATCGATGCAAGAAGCATTTATAAAAATTTTCACGAGAGTCGAGCGTCTTAATAGTCGCACCAACGAGGAACGTTATTTACGTTTAATGAAAAAAAGACCAGACCTATTTCAACGCGTACCCCAATATTTAATTGCTTCATATTTAGGGCTAACTCCAGTGGGTTTTTCAAAACTTCGGAAACGATTGGGAAAGGGATAGTTTTTAAAGATTGTTATCAAATTAGTAATTGGTTATGCAAGTGGCTAATTTTCTTAAGGAAAATACTATACTAAATGGTTAATTAGCAAAAATATTATAACAAAAGTAAATTATTGATTTTTTCTTCGTTGTGATTCGTTTTGTTCTATTAAAATTCTTTAAGGCATTTCGTAGCAATATTATTTACATCTTAACCCTGCTTTCTTATTAACGAAAATGTGATACTTATGTGGGCTAGATAATAGGTTGGTAAAATCAAAAAATCCAACCTATTATATCCCAAAAATTCTGTTAGTGAAATTATTGTATCGGAAAAAAGAATTAAAAAAATTCCAAAGACATAAGTCCATTTTACTATATAATCACCTTTAATTCCAACAGATGCGCCTAAGGAAAAACAAGAAATAAGTAAATAAATTAATGTTGCAAGCATAAGTATATTATCGTTAATGCTTGGGAATAACACTAGGAAATAAAACAATAAAAACAATGCTAGTAATATGCTTGTAAACCTCCACTTTATTTGTCCGTTAAGTGTGGCAAACAATAAATACCCTAAATGTGCAAGGAAAAATAAAGCAATACCCTTACTAAACATTGTACTATCGCCATTCATATTAGACATAAACCAATCACCAGCAATTGAAAACAAAAAAGCACCTATTATGAACCATGTAGCTTTGGAAGGTTTTACTTTTTTGAAATTGAGAATTAGGATGATTAAAATCCCTATACCAGCTGTTCCTGATTTAAAAATAAAGTTTGAAGTTAGTAACGCAAATATGGCCGATATAACTGATAAAAATAAAACACCATAGATCCAATTGTTTTTTATCCACATACTTTTCATTTATTGTTAGTATTTATAAGTCATGCCTAAGTGATACTTATTCTTTCCTTCTTGCAACCGAACACTCAATTTTTCGGATTAAAAAAGAGCAGAATTTTTATTTTTCACTAGTCTATTTGCTGTTTGCTCGTTAAGGCACAAAGTTTACACTTTTTAGGTTATAATTTGAGATTAAAATCAAATTATTATGCCTTGGAAAGAAACAACAACTATGGAACAAAAAATTGAATTCATCTGTGAATGGCGTACAGGAAAATATACCATTACAGAATTATGCAAAAGCTTTTTGTTTTGTTTAAATTTTTGTTGCCAGAGCAAAATCCTAAAGATTTTGCGGACACTTTAAATATACGCTTACTTTCGATTAAACACCAAACTCCGCATTACTTATAGGTATTGTTATCTCTTGTTTTTATCGAGTTCGTGTAAATTAATAAACACATTTTTGGTTAAAGATTTACTGTCAATTGGAAGTTTCGTCCAAACCATTCGAGTACTATCAGGACTTTTTAATAAATCAATTTGTCTGAATTCAGTAAGTAGTCCAATTATTGTATCATTATTGTTTTTAAAATCAAAATCCACGTAATTTTGATTTTTTGATTTAAAGGATATAACCTCTTTTTTGTCAAGTATTGAATTCACAAAATCTAATGTTAGTTCCTTTTCCGTTACCGAGTCTTTTATAGAGAAGTCCAATTCAGAATACAATGTTATTCGTCCTTTTATGATACTGTCTTTAGCCATTTTAGCTTCAAATTCATAAAAGTTGCTTTTAGTAATGTCAAGAATACCGTTTTTATAAATTTTCTTATTCCAACAAAGTGTGTCTCCATACTCAGATATATACAATTCTAGTTCACTTGTTATTACTCCGTTGTCATCAACGTATTTAACCCATTTTTTTTGATATTCAGTCAATTCAGAGTTGGTTGATTCAATTAGAGAGTCCTTAAGAATCTCTGCCTTATTTTCGCTTTTGGAATCGGATTTATTGATGCAATTCCAATTGAGAATTCCAATGACTAATATCGATATGTATATTTTATTTTTCAAATAAAAGATAACAATTGGCTAAACGTAATAGTAGGTTTATCGCTTTTAAACTAGTACTAAACTAAGGGATTTTAATAAACGATTTATATTCAGCTACGATTTACCATAATCTTACGAGATCTACAATCATTTTATTAAACCAGTTTAACGAGATTCCTTTGAATAAATCCTAACTTCAATGGCACTAATTTTTTAAAAACAGATGTTATGGCCAATACCTATATAGAGATGGAAACCCTTAAATTTTTATTGTTTAACGTACACGATCTTAAAACTGTACTAGAGCAAGAACAATTTGCGGAATATGATGAAGAGTCTATTGCTATGATGCTCGATTCGGTAAAGGATTTTTCAGATAAGGAACTCTATCCTTATTATAGGGAGATGGACGAAAACCCAGCACACTTTAAGGATGGGGAAATTATTGTTCATCCACAAGTAAAAAAGTATATGAAAGCGGGGGGTGAAATGGGCTTTTTATCCGGACCATTCTCCTATGAAGCTGGGGGTATGCAAATGCCTTCGATGGTGGTACATGCTTCTGCTTTTATTCAGGAAACGGCAAATAACCACCTCCCTGGTTACATTGGTCTTACCGTAGGTTCTGCCGAATTGATCGTGCATTTTGGAAATCAATTTCTTAAGGATACCTACGTGCCCAAAATGATGGCCGGAGAATGGAGTGGTACCATGTGCCTCACAGAACCACAGGCAGGTAGCTCGCTCTCGGATATTGTGACTACTGCTGTACCTAATGGAGATTCCTATAAGATAAACGGACAAAAAATATTCATCTCCGGAGGGGATTATAAAGGAGCTGAAAATATCGTTCATTTGGTTTTGGCACGTATTAAAGGAGCACCTGCCGGAACCAAAGGAATATCACTTTTTGTTGTGCCTAAAAATCGACTCGATGCAGACGGTAATTTAGAATATAATGATGTTACTACGGTTGGTGATTTTCAAAAAATGGGACAAAGAGGGTATTGCACCACACACCTGTTTTTTGGAGATAAGGAAGACTGCACCGGTTGGTTGGTTGGTGAACCTAACCAAGGTTTGAAATATATGTTTTTGATGATGAACGGAGCACGGATTGCTGTTGGTCGGGGTGCTGCTGCAATTGCTACGGGAGCTTATCATGCCTCGGTTAGCTATGCTAAAGAAAGACCTCAAGGTCGTGAGCTGCAACGTACAGGAAAAAAAGATGCCTCTCAAGAACAAACTCTTATCATCAATCACCCCGATGTACGTAGAATGCTGCTTTTGCAAAAGGTAATTACAGAAGGATCTTTAAGCTTGGTCTTTTTGACCTCTCGATACCAAGACCTATCGCAATCGCTTCCAGATGCAGAAAGTAAGGCGAAATATAAATTATTATTAGAAATATTGACTCCCGTTGTAAAGACCTACCCTTCTGAAATGGGTATTACTTCTGTAAATAATGGGGTGCAAGTACTAGGGGGTTACGGTTTTTGTTCCGATTATATTTTACAACAGTATTTGCGAGATATCCGAATCTCGGCCATTTATGAAGGAACTACTGGCATACAGTCTCAAGATCTTTTGGGAAGAAAAATCACCATGGAAAATGGAAAAGCACTGAAATTGCTCTCTGAGGAAATTATGAATTCTATCAATGAAAGTATGGCGCACGAATCGTTGAAACCTTTGGCAGAAAAATTAGGTAGTAAATTGGAACTTACCCAAAAAGTACTTCAATCACTTATGGGTTATGCAATGAAGGGCGATTATCAGCGATTCTTGGCGGATGCCACACCTTTTATGGAATTTTTCAGTACAATCATCATGGCATGGCAATGGTTGGATATAGGCCGTGAAGCACAAAAAGCATTGGTCTCTGCTGATACTAGTTTTAGTACTGAATTTTATGAAAACAAAATTCACGCCATGCAGTTTTATTTTAAATACGAACTTCCTAAAACAACAGGACTTTCTGAAATATTGATGGATAAACAGGCATTGACACTGAACACAGAGAAGCAACTATTCGCTTGATTAAAAAGTCAAAAGAATAAAAGAAATACTTTAAAAAACTAACAACCGACAACGAAACATGAGTAGTATAAAATCAAAATTTAACCTAACCGGAAAAGTGGCTATCGTCACGGGATCAAGTAAGGGGATCGGACTTTCCATCGCTAAAGGGCTGGCTGAAAACGGGGCCAAAGTGGTTATTAGTAGCAGAAAACAAGAGGCTGTTGATGCAGTAGCGAAGGAGTTTAATGAAGCCGGGTTGCAAGCCATAGGTATCGAATGTCATATTGGGGATACCACCCAAAGGGAACAACTGATAGCTAAAACGATAGAAGCCTATGGACGTATTGATATTTTGGTCAACAACGCTGCTATAAATCCGTTTTACGGACCATTAGAATCAGCAGGGGAAGAAGTGTTCGATAAAATCATGAACGTAAACGTAAAGGCACCTTGGTTACTTTCTAATTTAGCACAACCGCATATGAAAGCTAATGGCGGTGGAAGTATTATCAATATTGCATCGGTAGAAGGTATACATCCCGGATTTCGATTGGGACTTTATAGTATGACGAAAGCTGCTGTGATTATGCTCTCTAAGAACCAGGCAAAGGAGTGGGGCAGATACGGCATCCGTTCCAATGCGGTCTGCCCCGGATTGATTAAAACAAAATTCAGTGAAAGTCTGTGGTCGGATGAAAAATTGGCGGCACAATATACCAGTATCGTTCCTTTGAAAAGAGTCGCAGAACCTGATGAAATGGCCGGAATAGTCATGTTATTAGCATCTGATGCAGGTTCCTATATGACAGGTGGAGTGTATACAGCAGATGGAGGTTATTTAATATCAGGTTAATAAAAAAGAACTATGAATTTTGACTACAGTGATAAATCGATAGCACTTCAAGAAAAATTGAAGGATTTTTTGGAAACTCATGTTCACCCTATTGAAAAGGAGGTGGAGTTATTTCATCAAAATCCGGAAAATAGTTGGAAACGTTGGCCTGGTATGGAAGCATTAAAGCAAAAGGCTAAGAATGCAGGACTTTGGAATGTTTTTCTTCCGTCTGCGTATGGAGAACTTAGTCCAGGACTTTCGAATTTGGAATATGCCCCTTTGGCAGAAATTATGGGGCGCATAATCTGGTCATCAGAAATATTTAATTGTAGCCCTCCCGATACGGGAAACATGGAAGTGCTTGCCAAATATGGAAATCCAGAACAACAAGATAAATGGTTAAGGCCTTTATTGAACGGTGAAATTCGTTCGGCTTTTTTAATGACGGAACCCGACGTAGCTTCATCAGATGCAACCAACATTGAAACTTCTATTATTTCTGACGGAAATAACTATGTCATCAATGGTCGAAAATGGTGGTCTTCTGGTGCGATGGATCCCAATTGTAAAATTGCTATCGTGATGGGTAAGACCGATTTTGATGCGCCGAGGCATGTTCAACAGAGCATGGTATTAGTGCCTATGGATACCCCAGGCCTAAAGATTGAAAGAGCACTGAGTGTTTTTGGCTATACTGATTCTCCGGAGGGTCACGCTGAAATCATTTTAGATAATGTTCGGGTACCCAAATCTAATTTACTATTGGGTGAAGGTAGAGGTTTTGAAATCGCACAGGGCCGTTTAGGTCCGGGCCGTATTCATCATTGTATGCGATTGATTGGTATGGCGCAACGTTCTTTGGAAATCATGTCGAAACGTACTGTACAAAGAAAACCTTTTGGTAGAACCTTAGACACTTTTAGTAGTATACGACAAGATATCGCCCTTTCTGCCTGTGAGATAGAACAGACCCGTTTGTTGGTATTGTCCGCAGCTGATAAAATGGATAAAGTAGGAAATAAAGAAGCTAAGGATTTAATTGCCATGATAAAAATTGTCACACCTCAAATGGCTTTAAGGGTTATTGACCGAGCTATTCAGATTTTAGGTGGAAAAGGGGTTGGGAGTGACACACCATTGGCACATTTCTATGCTGCGGCACGGACACTACGTTTGGCCGATGGCCCAGATGAAGTTCATATGAGTCAATTGGGAAAAAGTACAATAAACAAGTATGTAAAAAAATAGAATGTCTAACGAAAAAAACTTAAAACCGGTACGGGAAGGCGAGGAAATCAATGAGGTCAAACTCAAGAATTTTTTGCTAGAAAAAGGGTTAATAACCCGGGTGAATACCGAATTAAAAGTAAAACAATTCACTAATGGTTATTCCAACCTAACCTACCTACTTCAAATTGAGGACAAGGAATATGTATTACGAAGACCACCCTTTGCGGCGCCAAAACGCGGGCATGATATGGGACGTGAATTTAAGGTGTTACAGCATTTAAATCCTGTGTACAATAAGAGCCCTAAAGTCTACGTCTTTAATGAGGATTCTAAAATTATAGGAGCTCCATTTTATATTATGGAGAAGGTAAATGGAGAGATTCTAACGGCTAAATCTGCCTTTAGTAAGCAAGTTTCTCCCGAGCAATTTAAAACCATTTCAGATACATGGGTTGATGCTTTTGTAGAATTTCACGATATTGATTATAAGACAGCAGGACTTTCAGAACTGGGAAGACCAGAGGGTTACGTTGAACGTCAAGTGAATAATTGGGGCAAGCAGTATCTGGCCGCAGTAACCGATGAAGTACCAGCAGCACAAAAGGTAATGATGTGGATGAGTGAAAATCAACCCAAAAAATATGACCATACCCTTATCCACAATGATTTCAAATATGACAATGTGGTTTTTGCAGATGATAGTTGGAAGAAGATTTCAGCTGTTTTAGACTGGGAAATGTGTACGCTCGGTGACCCTCTAATGGATTTGGGTACTTCATTAGGCTATTGGACAACGGCAGGTGACCCAGAGTTTATGAAACAAGGACTTCCTTCTCCAACGGTAATGAAAGGTAATCCTTCACGAACGGAAATTGTACAGCAATATGCTTTAAAAAGTGGTAGAAATATAGATAATCTTACCTTCTATTTTGCTTACGGCCTTTTTAAGATTGCTGTAATTGCCCAACAGATTTATTACCGATATAAACATGGCCATACAAGTGACCCCAAGTTTGCGAATTTAAATAAGGCTTCTGCTTTATGTTGCAATACCGCATGGCAGGCCATTCAAAAAAATCAAATAGATAATTTGTACTAACTATGGGTGAGCAACACTATGTAAACATGAATACAGAGCAAGTATCAGACTTTGCAAATAACCAATCCAAGGATTCTGTTGTCATGCTAAATATGGTAAAATATAAAGCTCTGGTGCCTGAAACGGGAATGACGGGAAAGGAATACTACAAGGAATATATGCGACAAGCGACTCCTTTTTTTTTAAAGGCAAATGCAGAAATAGTGTTTTACGGTTCGCCCAAGCATATGTTAATTGGTCCTGAAGAGGATACTTTATGGGATGATGTACTTATCATAAAATACAATTCCGTTTCCGATTTCATGAACATGATAATGGCCGATGGATATCCTTCTGAATTAAGGGAGCAAGCATTGGAAGATTCACGATTAATTCATTGTACGCCTAATCAAAAAAATTAAATCAAGCAAAAACGGAAAAATGAATTTGAAAGACAAAGTAGTGGTGATTACAGGAGCTGGTAGTGGGATAGGGGCAGCCACGGCAAAGCTTTTTGGCGCACATAAGGCCATTGTTATTGTCTCTGATATCAATCTGGAAAGAGCGGAAAATGTGGCAGGTGAAATCAGAAATGATGGGGGTAGGGCCTTGGCCTTGGCAACGGATGTCACCCAGTTTGAGCAGGTGAAGGAATTATTGCAGAAAGTAATAGAAAAATATAGCAGTCTAGATGTTATGGTGAACAATGCAGGAATAGGGGGTAAAAAACAAGCAAAGACTGCAGATCACTCTCTTGACGACTGGCATAATGTAATAGCGGTGAACCAAACCGGAGTATTTTATTGTATGAAACTTGCAATACAACATATGCTAAAACAGGGATATGGTAACATTGTGAATGTTGCTTCTTTGGCGGGATTAAAGGCTTCGGGAAATAACCTTTCTTATTCCGCTAGTAAATTTGCAGTAGTGGGAATGACAAAATCGGCTGCCTTGGAGTATGGAAGAAAGAAAATAAGAATCAATGCAGTGTGCCCCGGGTTTACCCATTCGGCATTGTTAGAACAATTACTCGCCGTAAGTCCGGATATGGGCGATAAATTAAAACGAATGATACCTATGGGCAGGTTTGGGGAAGCGGAGGAAATTGCGGAAGCTATTTGCTGGCTGGCCTCTGAAAATTCCAAATTCATTACTGGACAGACCATAACCTTGGACGGAGGAACCTCCTTATAAAACTAAATTATGAATACATTAGAACTTACGGAAAAGGAAAACTATGTCATAGTTCAAATGAACCGGGGAAAGGTAAATGCCATCAATCATGAGATGGTGAACGAGTTAAAGGAGGTTTTCAAGAAGTTGGAAGAAGACCCTACGGTGATGGGCGTAATTTTAACGGGACAACCGCATTATTTTTCTGCAGGATTGGATTTGATTGAATTATATCAATATGATAAGAACCAGATTCAGGAGTTTTTTACGGCCTTTGGTTCGCTGTATCTGCAATTGGTACAGTTTAAAAAACCTTTTATCTCAGCCATAACGGGGCATTCTCCAGCTGGGGGATGTGTTTTGGCCGTTACCAGTGATAATCGTTATATGGCGGAAGGTGACACCTATGTCATTGGCCTCAACGAGGTGGCCGTTAATATTCAAATCAGTCAAAACCTGACAGAAATTTATGCTTTCTGGATGGGTGATGGGTTAGCACATCGCTATATAATGGAAGGAAAATTATTGAATGGAAAGGAAGCGTTGGCTGCTGGTTTGGTAGATGAACTGGTTCCTTTGGATACCGTTTTGGAACGTTCTGAAAAACAGATGAAGCACTATTTGAAAGCAAATCAGGAAATCCTGATAAATACCAAGAAAAAATTGAGAAAGCATCTATGGGATAAACTAGATTTAAATGCGGAGAACTCATTGAAAGAAGCAACCATATTGTGGTGGAAACCCGAAATTAGGTCCAAGATGAAGGCTTATGTAGAAAGTTTTACCAATAAAAATAAATAATTGTTAAATAATATAAGATGAACAAACAACTCATATTTGTAAAGAGACCGGTAGGAGCGGCAGATGCTTCCACTTGGTCCTTAGAAACGAACCCTATTCCGGAACTAGAGGAGGGGCAGGTCTTAGTAAAGAATCATTATATCTCTCTTGATCCCGCCATGCGTGGATGGATGAATGAGGGAAAATCTTATATCGCACCGGTAGAAATTGGCGCTGTTATGCGCGCAGGTTCGGTGGGTGAGGTCATAAAAGTGAAAAATCATCCAACATTCAAGGTAGGTGATTTTATTTCAGGTCATGGAGGCGTACAGCAATATGTTGCGACGGATGGAAAAGGATATTATAAAGTAGACCCAAAGTTAGCGCCACTACCTACCTATATCGGCACCTTGGGAATGCCAGGAATGACCGCTTATTTCGGAATTTTGGAGGTGGGTAAAATTAAGGAAGGAGATGTTGTCGTGGTTTCTGGTGCAGCTGGTGCAGTGGGCAGTATTGTTGGACAAATAGCAAAGATAAAGGGATGTACCGTAATTGGCATTGCCGGTGGCGCGGATAAGTGTAAATATGTGGTTGAGGAGTTAGGATTTGATGCTTGTATCGATTATAAAAACGAAGATGTAAAGGAGCGATTAAAGCAAGAATGCCCAAAGGGATTGGATGTTTATTTTGATAATGTTGGAGGGGAGATTTTGGACGCAGCTTTGGGAAGATTACGAATGCACGCAAGAGTGGTTATTTGCGGTGCAATTTCCCAGTATAATAACAAGCAAAATATGAGAGGGCCAGCCAATTATCTTTCTTTATTGGTCAACAGGGCTACTATGCAAGGGATGGTTGTATTTGATTGGGCCGAAAGATATGGGGAAGCCGGTCAGCAAATGGGTAAATGGATGGCAGAAGGGAAGTTGAAAACCCGTGAGGATGTTTATGACGGAATAGAGAACTTTCCAGAGACTTATAATCGACTTTTCTCTGGTGACAAATTGGGTAAATTAGTGTTAAAGGTTATTGAGGATTGATGCAGTTCGGGATTCATCTCATATAATGAAAATATAGAAAATGAAAGCAATACGATGTCAAACTTATGGTCCTCCATCTAATTTGAAGTTAGAGGAAATAGATTCCTTACATGCAGGTCCAAAGGAAGTAGTCGTGCAGGTAAAGGCCTGTGGATTAAATTTTCCAGATACGCTAATCATTCAAGGCTTGTATCAATTTAAACCGGAGCTACCATTTACTCCGGGAAGCGATATTGCAGGCGTCGTCAAAGAAATTGGGGAAGAGGTGAAACACTTGAAAATTGGTGATGAAGTTTTTGGTTTTGTGGCCTATGGAGGTTTAGCGGAAGAAGTTATCGTACCAGGAAACGCATGTTTTCCAAAACCAACTCAAATGGACTATCCGGTGGCGGCCTCATTTATGATGGCTTATGGTACGTCTTACTATGCATTAAAAGATAGGGCAAAGTTAATGGAAGGGGAGACGCTGTTGGTAATGGGGGCCTCGGGAGGGGTTGGCTTGGCTGCTGTTGAACTGGGGAAATTAATGGGAGCTAAGGTAATTGCAGCAGCCTCCACTCAAGACAAGCTAGAACTTTGTAAAGCCTATGGCGCCGATGAACTAATCAATTACACTACTCAAGATTTGAAATCCACCCTAAAAAAAATAACGGATGGTAAAGGGGTAGATGTGATATACGATCCTGTTGGGGGTGACTTTTCAGAACAAGCACTAAGAGCTATCGCATGGAACGGGCGATTTTTAGTTGTAGGGTTTGCGGCTGGTACGATACCTAAGATTGCGTTAAATCTGCCCTTGTTAAAAGGAGCATCCATTGTTGGTGTTTTTTGGGGCGGTTTCGCGATGCAATATCCTAAGGAAAATATGGGTAACACCATGACTTTAATGAAATGGCATGCGGAAGGCAAGCTTAAACCTCATATTCATAAAATAGTTCCCTTAGAAGATGCTAAAGAGGCTTTAGAAGAAATGATGAACCGAAGTGTGAAAGGGAAAATGGTTGTGCAAATCTGATAAAATAACGATAACAATTATTGAAATATAACGATATGAGATTAAAGGATAAAATAGCGATTGTAACAGGAGGTTCACAGGGAATTGGAAAGGCAATTTCTGAGCTGTTCGCAAAGGAGGGTGCTACGGTGATTATTATGGATTTATTGCCCAAAGGTCAAGATGTAGCTAGTGGAATTATAACATCTGGTGGCAAGGCAGAATTCCATACTGTTTCGGTAACCGACAAATCTTCCGTAGAAAAACTTTTTGAACAGGTAAATTCAAAATACGGCAAAATTGATATCCTAATTAACAATGCTGGCATAACTCGGGATCGCACCTTAGAGAAAATGACTGAAGATGAATTTGACGCTGTTATCGAGGTGAACCTAAAAGGGGTATTTATTTGTACGCAAGCAGTTGCACCTTACATGAAGGCAAATAAATATGGAAGAATAGTTAGTGCTGCTTCCAATGTAGGGTTACGAGGTAATTTTGGACAGACTAATTATGCGGCTACCAAAGCAGGTGTCATTGCCATGTCCAAGACCTGGACAATGGAACTTGGTAAATATGGTATAACAGCAAATGCCATAGCTCCTGGCTTTACCATGACCGATATGGTCGACAAAATTCCGCAAGAGCATTTTGAGGCGATTAAGGCAAGCATACCTTTAAAAACGGTTGCACAACCCATCGATATAGCCTATGGCTATTTATATTTAGCATCTGATGAGGCACGTTTTGTCTCTGGAATTTGCTTGACCATTGATGGTGGAATTTCAAGATAAACGACAGACATAATGGCTAAACTAATTTTAGATAATTTAAAGGAATTTAATACCTACGAGGGAAAAACATTACCGGCAGGTGAATGGATTACCATTACACAAGAAATGATAAATGATTTTGCAAAGGCCACCTTAGATTTTCAATGGATACATGTAGATGTAGAAAAGGCGACCCAATATTCTCCGTTTAAAAAGCCAGTTGCGCACGGCTTTATGTCGGTTTCCCTACTATCTAAAATGCTCGGAGATCTTATACAGATTAAATCGGTAAAAATGGGGGTTAACTATGGCTTGAATAAAGTTCGTTTTCCAAATGCGGTTTTGGTAGATAGTAAGTTACGATTGCATGGAAAAGTTGCTGCTATTGAGGATTACGCCGAAAACGGTGTCAAAGTCACATGGCTCTGTTCGGTAGAAATTGAGGGTGCCGACAAACCGGCCTGCGTGGCTGAATTTATTAGTATCATGTTTGAATAATACTTAATAAATACCTTAACTGCCTTTGTGAATTAGCAAGTTTTATTTTGTATTTTCAAGGTTGTCAAAATAAACCAAACCAATGACCAGACTCTTCGATTTAATCGACTACCAACTAAAAAATAATCCATTAGAAGCCTCCATTAGTGGAAGGAATAAAGATGGGAAATGGGAATCGTATAGTACTCAAAAATTAAAGGATACTGCAGAAAAAGCAGCAGCAGGATTATTGAAATTAGGTCTTGTACCTGGTGATAAGATAGCTATAGTAGCCTATAAAAATAGGCCTGAGTGGATTATTATGGACTATGCCGTTCAAATGGCAGGAATGATTAGTATTCCCTTATATCCTACCATCAGCGTATCGGAATATGAATACATTTTAAATGAGGCCGAAGTGAAGGCAGCCTTCTGTGGGGGATTGGATTTATATGATAAACTATCAGAAACTCAAAAAGCAGTAGCTACCTTAAAACATATTTACACCTTTGATGGATTAAATGGTAATCCCTTTTGGGAAACTATTTTTGATACTAAAGGTATTTCAAGCTTAGAAAGCATCCAATCCAATATAAAAGGAGATGATTTAGTAACCATTATCTATACCTCTGGAACTACGGGAAAACCAAAAGGAGTTATGCTGAGCCATGCCAATATCATGCATGTGGTTACAGCCACCTCAAGATTATTAGTTGTTAAACCTGAAGAAAAGGTACTAAGTTTTCTTCCGCTTTGCCATGTTTATGAACGAGCTGTATCTTTTTGTTATTGCTATAAGGGAGTTTCAATATTTTTATGTGGTACAGATAACTTAAGTGGACCTAATGGAGATTTGGTAGCTGTCCGTCCAGTTGCTTTTACAACAGTTCCACGATTATTGGAAAAAATTTATGAAGCGATTTACAATAAGGGTTTGGCTTTGAAGGGTGCTAAAAGAAAATTATTTTTTTGGGCTTTAGACCTAACGGATGATTACAAGTTAGACCAGCAGTTATCTTTTACAGCAAGTTTGAAATGGAAGTTAGCAGATACCTTGATTTTTAGTAAGTGGCGGGCAGCTTTAGGGGGTAATGTAAAACAGATTATTACTGGTGCCGCCCCATGTCCTGTTAAAATATTACGTGTTTTTTGTGCAGCGGGAATTCCTATTCGAGAAGCATACGGCTTAACGGAGACCTCACCGACCTTAACGGGTAATACCTTGGATCCAAATGGAGCCATGATTGGAACCGTTGGGTATGCTATTGACGGTGTTGAGTTATATATTGATAAAACTTCTGGAGAATATAAGGAAGACGAGGGAGAAATTTTGGCCCACGGACCCAACGTAATGTTAGGGTACTATAAAAAACCGGAAATAAATGAACAGGTATTCCAAACAATCAATGGTAAAAAATGGTTTCGTACAGGTGATATCGGAAAACTGATCAAAGGACCTGACGGAAGAGAATTTCTTAAGATTACGGATAGGAAGAAAGAATTATTGAAAACTTCAGGCGGAAAGTACGTAGCTCCTGCACCCATTGAAAATCGGATAAAGGAAGATTTTTTGATTGAACAGATGATGGTTATAGGCGATAAGCAAAAATTTGTTTCGGCTTTGATTATACCTTCAGAAGTAGCATTGAAAAATTGGTGCCTCCATAAAAAAATGGAGTGGACTACATTAGAGGAAATGATACGAAATGAAAAAGTGATTCGTAAATATCAGAAAGTGATAGATAGTTATAATCCAGAATTTGGTCATATAGAACAGATAAAGAAATTTAAACTAATAGCAACACCTTGGCTGCCAATTCATGAAGATGGTTCTTTGGCTGAACTAACGCCTACATTAAAACTTAAAAGAAGAGTAATAAGAGAAAAATATAGCGAGGAAATTGCTGCTATTTATAAGGAGTTGTAAAAGCACTACTTAATAAGTGTGTAATTTTTTAAGGAGACAAAGCGTAAGATTAGCAATATTTTGACGGAGTAAACGTCTTTTTTTTGGGCCTTGAAAAACTATTTTTTTACTTATGAGTTAATCTTGTAAATTTTTCATTTTAACCTGTTTGTTTAAGATTTGTTGAATTCTGTCATTCCGAGTAACTTAAAATTGAATAGTAATAAAGGCTTCAATTTTCACGAATGTTAGGTTGTCTAATGTTGTTTCTACAGGTAATCTTTGATATCGGGTAATTCTAATTATCCGTTCGTAATAATAGAATATAAAATCCCCATGATTATGATGATTCCAAAGGTATAACCCACCAATTTCCCGGTAATTTTAGAACCCTTAAATACGGTAATACCTAATTTAACCAACATGTTGCTCATGATTGCTACTACAATGACAGATGAAGCTAGTTTTAACCTTTCTCCATCTAATGCAAATTTCGCCAAACTTATAGTAATGGCATCAGTATCTGCCAAACCGGCTATTAAAGCCGAATAATACAAACCATTTTCACCAAAATATTTATTGCTATAAAAAACTGCAAATAAAATTATAACATAAATAAACCCAAATCCTATTGCGTTAAGAAGATTCATGGGGTTTCCTAACTTAAGATTCGTGTCAGACTTATTAGTACCTTCTTTTATTAAAATTAACGACATGATAAGACAGCCAAATGTAAATATGCTAAACGGTAGAGCCAAATAGTAAAGAAGTGAACTATTGAAGATATATATTAATAGGGCAAGTCTAGGGAACATTATGGCCGAGGCGATAATAATACCTGCAGCATATTTTCGTGACAGTTCTGGAGATTCTATACTTCTAGAAGCATAACTCCATGTAACGGCAGTGCTAGATATTAGTCCGCCAAGAATAGCTGTTAATAGAATTCCTCTTTTAGAACCTACAAATTTGACTAAAAAATATCCGATAAAGTTTAAGAAAGAAACAATAGCAATGATGGATCCTATCTCAAACGGATTTACTAAATCATTTGGGCCATAGGTGTTATTTGGTAAAAAGGGCAATATTAAAAGAGCTATAATTGAAAATTTCACAAATGCAAAAAGTTCTTCAGAGGTAATATTACTAATGACCGAATGAAATCGTGTCTTTAGAGAAAGTAAGGTGACGATTATGACTGCCGTTGCAACCGCATTACGGTAGTATTCGGCAGAAACCATAAGACCTAACACAAAGGTAGCAATAAGGGCTAAATTGGTAGTAAAACTTCGTTCAAAGCTATGTTCTTCTTTATAGAAATGATTGAACCCCAAAAAAAGAATAAAAGTACCTAAACCTACAATTGACAACCAAAAAGAAAACAGTTCGGTGAGGCTGCCTAGTGAAAAGCCCAAAATTGCCACAATGGGGAATGCACGTATGCCTGCAAACCCGCTTTCACGCTTAAGATTATTGTATTCCCGTTCCAATCCTACAATTAGACCAATACCCATACTAATGAAAACTCCTAGAATATAGGGGTCTAATGCTTCGCTTATGCTTTGATATTCGTTCATATAAATGGTTTATTTAAAATTGATCATTCCTAAATATGGATATGACAATATAAAACCCTAATAGGGCCGAGAGAACAAAACCTATGGCACCTAAAAGCGGAACTCCATTAATTAAAGGAGGCATTTTTGCCATAACCAGAAGAGATGATCCTATAGATAGTGCTGCTATAATTACGGCAAATACTAAACGGTTAACCGCCTTGATAGTAGATAATTGAAACTCTTTGAGCCCTTTGTGTTCATGTATAACTTCTAGTTTTCCATCTTTTATTTTTTTAATAATAGTATTGATATCCTCTGGCAGTGTGTCAACTAATTCATTAATATCTTTAATACGATTTAGATTCTTTTTTAAAAGATATTTTAAACTAAAACGTTTGCGCGCTATTTTAGCTGTGTAAGGCTCTAAGTTATTAGTGATATTAAATTCAGGATCTAGTTTAAGACCTACGCCCTCTATTATAACAATACCGCGAATCAACATGTATAGGTAATGGGGCATAATAATTCTGTTCTCATATAAAATAGTCTTGAATTGAGTTAATGTATCTCCTAACCTAATGTTTTGAATTGCTGTATTGCTAATCCCATCGACTAACAAGTATAAATCTTGTTCTAATTTCGTATTATCGGGGATATCTGTTTTTATTGCAATTTTCTCAAGTAAAGAAATTATTTTTTTGATGTCTTTTCTTAAAAAGTTCAGCAGTAGGTCAACCAAAGCCTCTTTTTCTTTTGGCATGATGCTGCCCATCATACCAAAATCTAAAAAGCAGATTTGTCCGCTTTCAGGTAGCACAAAAATATTACCTGGATGAGGGTCGGCATGAAAGAAACCATGGTCTAAAATTTGTTCTAGGTAAAGGTCTACACCAATTTTCGCTACCGCTCTTGGGTCAATATTCGAAGCTTTTAGCGTGGCTATTTCTGAAACTTTGATACCATCAATAAATTCCATGCAAATAATTTTATTGCTTGATAGTTCACGATATATGGCAGGTATATGAATAGCCTCGGTGCCTTTAAAGTTTTTAGTGAATCTTTCAGTGTTTTCCAATTCTCTTGCAAACTGAAGTTCTTCTTTAATACTTCGTTCAAAAGATTCTATAATTCGCATAGGTTGAAAAGCTTCAGCTTGGCTACTATATTTTTCAAGATTATGGGCAAGCTGTTTCATCACGAGTAGGTCAGATTCGATAATCTCTTTAATATTTGGACGTTGAATTTTTAAAACTACCTCTTCACCATTTATCAATTGTGCGCGATGTACTTGTGCAAGAGAGGCTGCAGCTAACGGTTCTGTATGTATAGATGCAAAATATTTTAATTTATCTGCTCCCAGCTCTTCTTCAACGGTTTTATAAACATCGAAGTTTTCTAGCTTGGGTACATGATCCTGTAGCTTTTCTAATTCAATTATCAGTTCAAGAGGGAGCATATCTTCTCTTGTGCTAAAAATTTGACCTAGTTTAATATACGTCGGTCCTAATTCTTCCAAAACCATTCGTATGCGCTCGAATTTTGAAAATGATAAATTTTGTTTGGTATCGGGGTGGTTTTCTAAATACTTTTTAGGGATTACCTTACTAAAACCACTCTTTACCAAGACATCGTCAAAACCATATTTAACCAGAACGTTAAATAGCGTTGCATACCTCGTTATTTCTTTTTGTGATGGAAGTTTTAAAATGGCCATTTATGTTTTGATTGTTAAATGCATTTAAAAAGAATCTAAAAAAATGCTTAGTTTTTACCGTTAGCTTAATCATTTTAAGGCACAGTATTTCACAATTTATTAGCTAAATAACAGCTTATAATTTCAAAGCTATCTGAAATAATGTACGTGATTTATGATATAAGTCATATTTATATGGCAGCAACTGAATTCAAGTAGTTATTGTCTAGATTTCAATAATAACTTTCGATTGTAATAACCTGTTAGACCTACATTTAAAATGTTTGACAAGACCAATAACAATTTTTAAAATGATGAGTAAGACTTTGTGATAAATGAATTCTTTCTACCTAGAACCCTGATCACTAACATAACTTAGCGTACGTATTGCTTCAATTAAAATAGCGTTCATAATGATTTAATATTAAGGGATGTAAAGTGGCGAATAACCATAATTTATAATATGCCAGAGTAACCAATATATTGCTATAAATAGTTTTGTGTTGAGATTCAAAAATAGCTTTCTAAGATTGAGATAACTTCAGTTAAAAACTCTCTAATGTTTTCTTGTCCTTTATTTTTTTACATATGATTTTACTCATAGTATTCCTTTAAATTTTACATTTAATTTGAGGAATTACAATCAACTGTTTATGCAAAATTTGAAAATTTGTTTACTCTTTCTGCTTTGCCTTTCTTGTGGCAAAGACCGGGAAAAAGTACTTCCACAAAAAACGAAGCTAACATCATCTGTTTATGCTTCTGCTACTATACAGCCAGATAGTTTATATCAAATTTATGCCGTTGTTGCAGGTATTTTAGAGGATAACTTAGTCGAAGAAGGAGATTTGGTACGCAAGGGCGATGCGGTATTACAGATTAATGACCGTGCCCCAAAATTAAATGCAGATAACGCCTACTTGTCATTGCAGCAGTCTAAAGAAAACTTTCAAGGTGATGCTGCTATATTAAAGGAGATTGAAGATGAAATTTATTCGGCTAGACTAAAATTCAATAATGATTCCATCAATTATAGCAGACAAAAGCGCCTTTGGGAGCAAAACATTGGGTCTAAAGCTGAGTTTGATACAAGAAAGTTAGCGTATGAGCTTTCAGCTAATCAGCTAAAACAACAAAGGGCTAGATATGCCCGAACCAAATATGATTTAGAAACAAAAATGGCACAGGCTAGAAATAGCTATTCGACCACAAAAATAATAACAGATGATTATACGGTTAACAGCAAAATTAATGGAAGGGTATATGCTCTTTTTAAAGAACCGGGTGAGCTTGTAAATACTTTAGAACCTTTAGGTGCAATAGGTAGTGCCTCGAATTTTAAAATAGTTATGCTGATAGATGAGGTAGATATCATTAAGATAAAAATAGACCAGCTAACACTTATAACTTTAGACGCTTACCCAAAAGAAGTATTTACCGCAAAGGTGAGCAAAATATATCCTCAAAAAGACGAACGTTCACAGACTTTTACAATTGAAGCACTCTTTACAGAACCCCCTTCAATATTATACCCCGGCTTAGCGGGTGAGGGTAATATTGTAATTTCGGAAAAAGAAGATGCACTTACCATTCCAATAGAATATTTAATGGATGGTAATAAAGTAGAAACAGAAGAAGGTTTAGTGCGCGTTGAGGTAGGCCTTAAAAATTTAGAAAGGGTAGAGATTATTTCAGGTATAACGGAGAAGACATTTCTTTTAAAGCCAAAAGGATGATAAACTGGAAGGTCATACTGAATATTGCAAAAACACATCTTCTTACCAAGATGAAATCTACTGCTACCGCATCTTTAGGTGTTACTTTCGGAATAGGTGCCTACATAACTATGGTTAGTTTTATGACAGGTTTAAATAATATGTTAGATAGTCTTATTTTGAACCAAACTCCCCATATTCATTTATATAATGAAATAGAGCCAACGGTAAATCAACCAGTTTCGTTGTTTGAAGGTTTTGAAAATTCGGTATATATGATAAGCTCTATAAAACCAAAGCAAGGGCAAAATAAAATTCATAATGCCCTACCTATTCTTAACTATTTAAAGAAAAAGGACAAGGTAAAAGGGGCGACACCACAAGTACGCGCACAAATATTTTATCTATCTGGGGCCATTGAATTAGGTGGTACATTGGTTGGGGTAGATATTATGGAAGAAGCCAGATTATCGAATATGCGTGACTATATTGTCGATGGTACCCCTGAAGCATTGAAAAGTACTGATAATGGTATTCTGTTAGGGTCTGGGTTGGCAAGTAAAATGTCATTATCTGTAGGCGATAGGGTCCAAATAAGCACTGTAAAAGGCGGTATTTTTCCTTTAAAAATTGTTGGTATCTACCAAAGCGGAATAGCGGATATCGATAATATACAAAGCTTCTGTAATTTAAAAACAGTACAACAGATATTAGGAGAGGCACAGAATTACGTCACCGATATCAATATTAAACTTAATGCTATAGAAGATGCCCCTGCCATGGCACAAATTTTAGAAAAACAATTTGATGTAACCGCTACGGATATTAATGAAGCGAATGCCCAATTCGAAACAGGTACAAATATTCGAAATCTAATCACATACGCGGTTTCTATAACATTGTTAATTGTAGCAGGATTTGGAATTTATAATATTCTAAATATGCTCATTTATGAAAAAATGAAAGATATCGCTATTTTAAAAGCAACCGGATTTTCAGGCCGAGATGTGCAGTTCATTTTTATGAGTCAAGCCATGATAATTGGTATTATTGGTGGAATTTTAGGTTTGATTTTAGGGTTTGTACTATCTGTGCTTATTGATAGGGTTCCTTTTGAGACAGAGGCGTTACCCACCATTACTACCTATCCTGTTAATTTTAATGTAGTATACTACATAATAGGAATTGTTTTTGCATTGGTTTCAACATTTATAGCAGGGTGGCTACCTTCTAATAAAGCAAGAAAAATTGACCCGGTAAAAATCATTAGAGGTACTTAAGAGAATAGAGAATGGATAACGTACTAGAGGCCAAAAACATCAATAAGCACTTTTTAAAACCTAAAGATTTTCATGTTTTAAAAGATATTTCGTTCGCGATAAAACAAGGAGAGTTTGCTTCTATCATGGGTAAATCTGGTTCAGGAAAATCTACTTTACTCTATATCCTTTCTACAATGGATACAGATTATACTGGCGAATTATTTTTAAATAATGAATTGGTAACTGGTCGGTTATCTACAGAACTGTCAAGAATTAGAAATGAACACATTGGCTTTGTTTTTCAATTCCATTATTTGTTATCTGAATTTAGTGTGCTAGAGAATGTGATGCTCCCTGCTAAAAAATTAGCACGAAAATCTGTTCAAGAAATTGAACATGACGCCATTTTGAAATTAAAAATGTTGGGTATCGAAAATCTCGCAAAACAGAAAGCTTCCCGTATTTCTGGTGGCGAAAAACAACGAGTTGCCATCGCAAGGGCTTTGATTAATAATCCTTCTATACTTATGGGTGATGAACCAACTGGTAATTTGGATAGCTATAATTCTGATAATGTTTTTAATATTTTTAAGCAGTTAAAAGAGGAGGAGGGGCTATCACTTCTAGTTGTTACTCATGATGAAGATTTTGCCAAGCGAACCGATTATATTATACAAATGGAAGATGGCCGAATTATGAGTTAAATATTCAAAGGCTATCTAAACCTAGTAGAGAATTTGTAATTAATTTGTGTCGTTTCATTGATGGATAAAAATAGTTTTAATTTTAGACGGCTCTTGGTAGGTTTTTATCCTAATAAAAATTTAGTTTTGAAATTATCAGCACTATATTTTTCTTTCATTTTCAAAATTCATTGGTATGCCTAAAAACGCTTTAAAAAGCTACAGCTATTTTCTAAGTATTTCTGTTTTGTGTTTGCTACTTGTTTCATGTGCCAATGTGGGTAAACAGAGTTTAGTGATGCAAACAGAAAATACAATGGCGCTCGATGTAGATGATACTCAAGATTCCACAAAGCTTAAAGCAACTCATGTTATTCCTTCTAAAAACCAATATAATGCCCTTAAAGATGAATTTATAGCCTTCGTCCATTTTGGACCAAATACGTTCAGTAGAATGGAATGGGGAAGTGGTATGGAAGATCCTGCTATTTTCAATCTTCAAAATCTCGATACTGATCAGTGGTGTAAGGTCATGAAAGATGCTGGTATGAAAAAAGTCATCATTACGGCCAAACACCACGATGGTTTTGTTTTGTGGCAAAGTAGGTATACCAAACATGGGGTGATGTCTTCACCATACAAAAATGGAGAGGGCGATGTTTTGAAAGAATTATCAGAATCTTGTAAGAAATATGATATTAAATTGGGGGTTTACCTTTCCCCAGCTGATTTATTTCAAATTGAAAATGCAGATGGACTTTATGGCAACTTGAGTGAATACACAAAACGTACCATACCTAGAGAGATAGAAGGCAGACCCTTTGAGAACAAAACCACTTTTGAGTTCGAAGTGGACGATTACAATGAATATTTTTTAAATCAATTGTTTGAATTGCTAACGGAATATGGCCCTATGCATGAGGTTTGGTTCGATGGTGCCCATCCTAAGCGTAAAGGAAATCAGCAATATAAATATAGAGATTGGAAAAAAATAATTACCGAATTGGCTCCTAATGCAGTAGTGTTTGGAAAGGAAGGTACGCGTTGGTGCGGAAATGAGGCCGGGGCCACAAGAGATACCGAGTGGAACGTAGTACCTTATGAAGAGGATCCAAGAACAATGAACTTGTTCGCAGATATTACCGATGAAGATGTAGGAAGTTTGGAGAAATTGGCAGCTGGTAAATTTTTACATTATCAACCTGCTGAGACGAACACCTCAATACGCGAAGGATGGTTTTATAGAGATGACACTGATCAAAAGGTGAGAACTACCGATGATGTTTTTGATATCTATGAAAGGTCTGTTGGTGGAAATTCTGTTTTTCTATTAAATATCCCTCCTAATCGTGAGGGTAAATTTTCAGGCCAAGATGTTC
This sequence comes from Maribacter arcticus, assembly GCF_900167935.1. Classification (GTDB taxonomy): domain Bacteria; phylum Bacteroidota; class Bacteroidia; order Flavobacteriales; family Flavobacteriaceae; genus Maribacter; species Maribacter arcticus. The sequence continues at coordinate 37,778 of NZ_FUYL01000007.1, forward strand.
AGGTCTTAAAAGAAACCGGTCAAAGAATTAGGGAAACCTACGGGGTTAACTTATTGGAAGGTGCAGAGGGTCCAAAAGAACTTTTAGATAATGATCAAGAAACCAATTTGGTTCTGCAAGGGGAACAACCAATAGTTGAGATAATGCTTCCTAAAGCAACGAAGATCAATAGATTTCTTGTTCAGGAGAATGTGAATATATCTGGAGAACGTATTGCTAAACATTCATTAGATGCCTGGGTAGATGATGAGTGGAAAGAAGTTGCAACTGCAACTAATATTGGGTATAAAAGAATATTACGGTTTCCTGAAGTAACGACAACTAAGCTTCGGCTTCGAATTCTTGAATCGAGATATATTCCTGTGCTACAAAATGTTTCAGCGCATTATTTTGAAAGCAGGCCACCACAATTACAATTTACTAGAAATAGTAAGGGAGAAGTTTCTATCGAACCTAAGGTGTCTGATTTTGGATGGAATCCTAATGGTGAAAATGCAGGCGCTAATTTAAACAAGGGAATGCAAATCTTCTACACTACAGATGGTCAAGAACCTTCTGCAGAATCTAGCTTGTTTACAGAACCATTTTTATTTGGTGAAGGAGAGTTAAAAGCTATCGCAATAAAAAATGAAGAAAAAGGAAGTGTAGCTAGAATTAATTTCGGAATTTCTAAAATGTCATGGAAATTGGTTTCAACCAGTAGTATACAAGAAAAGCATGATGCTAATTTACTTTTTGATGAAAATCTAAAAACCTATTGGCAGTCGCAAATGAAAGATGAAAACCAATTTGTTATTCTTGATTTGGGTAAGAAAATAGACATCAAATCATTCGCGTATACACCGCCAACTTCGACTGCTGACGGAATGATCCAGAAAGGAACTATTTTCTCGAGTGATGATGGTGAAAATTGGACCAAACAAGACACCTTTACCTTTGGAAACCTGATCAATGACCCAACGCAACGCATGCATAAGTTTAAGCAAAGTTTTTCTACGCGCTTTGTTAAGTTACAGGCTGATGAAATTGCAGGTGATGGTAATTCAACTGCCATCGCAGAGTTAGATTTTTATATGCATTAAGCCTTATAATGGTTTGAAATTAAAAACCTATTAACATCGTAATAATATTAATTGGATATTTACTTTCATCTTTTATAGTCAAAAGAAATCCAATCTGCATGGCAAATGTTTTGAGTTGTATTTTCTTTGTTTGTGAAGACTAAATATAAGTTAGCACTAATTTTAGTTGGAGAAACGGGTATGTTGTAGTAAACTGTTTCTTCCTTCCCATTATGGGCCAATATTTGTTCACCTATTATTGGACCATCTATGCGGTCTTCATGAATTTCAACTGCGCCTTTAAATTCTTGATCTAAATTATAGAAAGCCGCAAATTTTAAATGCTTTAGGCCTTTTAAATTAACGGCATTAAATTTTAAGTATGAACCATCTTGCAAAACCCCAACTACTCTTGATTTACTGGTGCTCCAAGTTCCGGTACCTTCCTTAATCTCATTTGCATTTTCAGCTTCAATTTTCTGACTTCTGAAAATTATTTGCTCACTCACGGTAAGTTCAGAATTAGGTTGATTCAGATTGCCTTTATCGCGATAAGAAACCATTAAAACATAGTTGCCTTCGCCTTGCTTACCTATATGTTCATTAAACGTTAGTGTACCTGTAAGAGGAAGTGATTTTTTAACTTTCTCATTTTGAGGTTTTAAGTCTAATATATAGTCTACCATTTGAGAAACCTCTTCAACAGTAAGTTGTGGGTGTGCAGACATAGCATTATCACCCCAAGCGCCACCGCCACCTTTTATGATTTTTGAAACTAAATAACCTGTATCGTCTTTACTATATCGTTTTGCAATATCGGTATAGCTAGGTCCGTTCACTTTATCTAATACAGCATGGCATGCCTTACAGTCAGATGCTTCGATTGCTTTTTTGCCAAGTGGCTCAAGATTACGCTGATGACCTAAGGTCGCTTTTACAAAATCTCTACCTTCGGGTATATAATCGAAAGTCACTTTTACATCATCTACAGAAATTGAGTTATTCTGGGTAGAACCATCTTGTTTGTCGGCTACAATGATTTTATAATTCAATTTCTTGCCATCCCAATAAATTGAATCGTTGTTCGTGATATTAATTGCAAGGGTAGGAGTGTCATTGCCAACCAATATTTTTGAACTTGTTGTCGATGTGTTTCCATCAGTATCGGTAACCTTTAAAACAACATTGTAACTACCATCTTTAGTAAAAATAAATTCTGGGTTTTGCTCTTGAGATTGCGATATGTCTTCAGTGAAATACCAATCGTAGGTAAGTGCATCGTGGTCAAAATCGATAGAGTTTTCTGCGGAAAATTTCACGGATAAAGGTGTGGCCCCAACAATTTTATCATGTTCTAATTTGGCAACCGGTTTTCTATTTCCTTTGATATAGGAAATGCTACTTAAACGGGCGTCTAAATTTTGCGAATTCCATTTTTGACCATATTCTAACACATACATATTACCGTTAGATGCAAAGATCATATCCATAGGATGTGAAAATTCCTCATTGGGCATAAATGCATCAGCCTTTACATAATTCTGATTCTCATCTAGGGTGATGACGTAAATCCAATCTCTCATCCATTCGTAAACAAACAATTTGTCTTCGAAATAGCTAGGCCAAAGATTTTCAGCATTTGCCATGTCCGATTCGTGAAAAACTGGTCCAGCCATAGGGTTTATTCCGCCTTCGCCCATCCAAGGAAATTCTTCAGACCTAAAGTAGGTCATTGGTATCATCGATTTTTGTGCTGGTGGCATCTCTTGAATTCCGGTATTGTTTGGAGAATTATTGATAAGGTGTTCTGGGTCAACTTTATCACCTGCAATATTGGTTGCAAAATCAAAATCATTATACGCCTCATTATATCCTCTGGTAAATGGCCAACCCCAGAAACCAGCATTTTTAGCCTGATTGTATTCTCCCATACCACTAGGGCCACGGTTAGGATCTGCCTTACCGGCATCTGGACCAATATCGCCCCAATATAGAATACCTGTTTTGCTATCTATGGAATGTCTAAATGGGTTTCGTAAACCCATTGCATATATTTCGGGTCTTGTTTTGGCAGTGCCACTAGGAAATAGATTTCCATCTGGGATAGAGTAATTACCGTCTTTCTCAGGTCTTATTCGTAATATTTTACCTCTTAGGTCGTTCGTATTTGCAGCAGAACGTTGAGAATCCCATCCGGCTCTGTTAGGGCGTTCATCCATCGGGGCAAACCCAGAAGATTCAAAAGGATTAGTATTATCGCCCAGGGCAATAAATAGGTTTCCATTAGGGCCGAATTCTAATGCGCCTCCACTATGACAGCATTGACGGTCGGTAGGTATTTCTATTAAAATTTTCTCGGAATCTAAATTTAGTTCATCACCTTTTAATGTGAAGCGAGAAACATGTTGTTTAGACATGTCACCTTTAACGGAGTATAAAAGATAGACCCAATTATTCTGTGTGTAGTTTGGATCTACGGCCAAACCTAAAAGTCCATCCTCATTACCATAAAACAAGTCTAGCTGCGCAATTGTTTTCGTTTTTTCAGTGTCGAATTCAAAAAGTTTTAAAGCTCCATGACGCTCTATGAACAAAATACCTCTGCCAGGTAGCTCATCTAACTCCATTGGCTCGTTCAGATTAAAGTCCAGTATTTTTTTAACGAAACGGTCTTCAGGTGGAACTCTATCTGTTTTTGTCAAGGAATAGTTTAAGGTGCCATTACCGACGGCATAGGTGATACCACCTAATAAATGAGACAAGAATGTTGGGTTTACGAATGTTTCATCGGTATGTCCCATTTCGGTGTAGAAGGCTCTACCACCATTATACTCATGATACCAAGCAATAGGGTGACCTTCGGGGTTCGTGCCGCCTTCATAACTATTTTCATCAATGGAGATAAGCACATTTATATTAGGATTTATATTCTTGAAATTATACCACTCGTCGCTTTTGGTCCATGATCCATCTATGTGCTGGGTAGATGAATGTGATTTATCGTTAATAATCAATTTGGCTTCTTGAATACGCGGATGGTCATTGAATAAAGCTCCAACTAATTTGCTATACCACGGCCAATCGTATTCTGTATCTGTTGCTGCATGAATGCCTACAAAGCCTCCACCAGCTTGAATGTAACGTTCAAAATCTGCTTGTTGAACATCGTTTAAAATATCTCTGGTTGTGTTATTGAATATGACTGCAGCATAGTTTTTTAAAGAATCTTCTACCATGTAATTGGCATCTTCGGTTGCGATAACCTTATATCCGTTTTCCTCACCTAATTTCTTAATAGCTTCAACCCCAGCTTCTATAGAGCCGTGTCTAAACCCTTGAGTTTTGCTGAAAACTAATATGGTTTCTTTTTTTTTTGTGCAGTTTGTAAAAAGAGTAATACAGAGTAACACAGAACAAATTTGTATAATTGATTTGTTCGAGAAATTAGTCATTGGTTTTATTGGTGGTTAATAGTTTACCCTTCATAATCAGGGTTTTAGAATAATTGATATTTAGCCTTGGTAAAAGAGCTGGCTAAAGATAAGAAAATGGGATTGTTGTTCATTTAATGAATTTACCAAAGTTTAGTTTTTGGTTTATTACAGTTATTTTATGTTGAACAATTTAGTGTTATCTTGAAGTTTTATAAAAGCTCTTTTCGAATAAATATGCCTATGTGGACCACAATTATTGTTGGTGTTTATATTGTTTTAACGCTGATTATAGTTTTATCTATTATTCTTTATGGCGCCAAACCAACAAAGAGTTTAGCTTGGCTTTTAGCGATTTTCGCATTACCCGTTGGTGGTATCATGTTTTATCTTTTATTGGGTCGAAATAGAAGAAAACGTAAACTTATACGCCTTAAGAAAAACATGTTCTCTAAGCTACCATGGCCTAATACAGAACAAAAAAATGTTTTCAATGGTAGGTATAGCAAATTGATGACGCTTTGCTATAAGAGCTCACATTTTCCTCCTACATCGAATAATAAACTACATTTATTGAAAGATGGAAGAACTACTTTTGAAGCTATATTTTATGCGTTAGAAAATGCAAAGGTTCAAATTCATATACAATATTATATTTTTGAGGATGGTGAGTTGGCCACTAAGCTGTTTGAGTTATTCAAGAAAAAAATAGAGGTAGGTGTTGTGATTAGATTAATTTATGATGGTATTGGTAGTTTTTCATTAAGTAAAAAATATTTAAATGAATTAGTAGAAATTGGTGTTGAAGTATATTCATTTCTTCCTTTTAAATTTGGACGATATTTCTCTTCACTTAATTATCGAAACCACAGAAAAATAATAGTGGTCGATGGCACTGTTGCTTTCACTGGCGGAATTAATATTTCTGATAAATACCTTAAAGGCCAAGTTGGACTTGGTAAATGGCACGACATGCACTTAAGGTTAGAGGGTCCTTCGGCCAAACAACTCGATCAAGTTTTTATGACAGATTGGTATTTAGTGAGTACAGAACTATTACAGCCAATAGAACTCTCGCCACGCAATTTAGAATCTGTTTCGAATGAATTGGTGCAGATAGTGGCAGGAGGTCCTGATGATGATTTTCCAGTACTGGAACAGACCTATTTTTCTATAATTAACATGGCTAAAAAGTACATTTATATAACCAACCCATATATAATACCGGGTCAATCTCTTATACGTGCATTGCAGACCGCTGCCCTAAGCGGTGTTGATGTACGTTTGCTAGTGTCTGAAAATGCAGATAATAAAGTGGTTAGCTGGGCTGTTCATTCCTATTTTGAGCTGTTTTTAAAATCGGGCATTAAAATCTATCTTTTCCCTGACGGATTTTTACATAGTAAAATTATGGTGAGTGATGATGCCATTTCTTCAATCGGTACGGCAAATTTAGATGACCGTAGTTTTGAACAGAATTATGAGGTAAACGCCATTATGTATCATAAGGGGTTTGCCAAGCTTTTAAAAGAAGACTTTCTACAAGATTGTATGGGGAGTAATGAACTACGTTATGATGAATTTATTCAAAGATCTTGGGGCAAAAAGCTAAAAGAAGGTTTTGGTAAAGTTTTAAGTCCACTGTTTTGAATAAGCTAATTAATCAACTTGTGAAGTAAAAATTAAATCTTGCTCTTCCAAAGCTGTAATGACTAATTTTATATAGTCTTTAATGGCTTTTTCAACGTTATTTGGGTCGGTGATATCGATAACGCCTCTCCAAATCATAGCTCTTTCTTTACCCTCGCAGATACAGTATAAAGTAGTTTCAGCATGGTATACGGTAAATTTTTCATAATAATTATCATCATAGTAAATACCTTGATGTTCTAAATAATCATCATTAAAACGAGATTGATGATCATCCCAACGAGAAATAGATTTCATAAAGTTCTCACGATTTTCAGAGCCTGTAATTTTAGTAAATAGAATGGCATCAAAATCTTTGTCCAAAAGACTTTGTTCAACTTCATCTAATTCTTTCTCGGTTTTTCTTGAATTGGTTAGTGATAAATCAAAAACATCAATACTTCGCAATGCCTCGACATTTCTACTCGTGAATTCTTTTTTAAGTTGACTTTCAAAATGTTCTCTAGCTTCTTCACTTTGTGTCATACCTACCAATAAAACTTTGTTGGCATTGAACAAGACTATATCTGGGTTCTTCCAATTTTCCACTAAACTTATAGAAGAACAACCCATTAATAAAAATGAGAATACAATGAATATCTTTTTCATGCTACAGGTATTTATTAAGAATATAATTCAAAGTTAAGATTTAGAAAATATCAAGCATATGATAATGGTCAGTTGTTAATTAATGAATAAGGAATTACTTATCATGAAGAAGTTATAACCATAAATCTATGGTTTCGTTTAATTTTGGTATGTGGCATTCCCAACCCTTAGTATCTCTAATTTTTACTTTGAAAGCATCTAGGGCACCTGGTTCACCATGAATTAAATAAACTTGTTCAGGTACATTTTTGATATCATCTATCCAATGTAAAAGTTCTGCTTGGTCTGCATGAGCAGACAGACTTTCTATTAAATGAATACTAGCTTTTACCGGATAATATTTTCCGAATATCTTAAGTTCATGTGTACCTTCCAATAATTGTCTACCTCTTGTGCCTTCAGCTTGGTAACCAACTAATAGTACATTTGTTTTAGGCTCATCAACTAACTGTTTAAGGTAGGTGAGAACCCTGCCGCCAGTTACCATACCACTACCAGCAATGACGATTTTAGGCCTGGGGTCGTCTATAGTTTTCCAAGTATCTGCGTATGATGTAATTATGGTAACATGGTTGCACATAGCTTCAAATTCGTTCATCGATAAATTGTGCCAATCTGGATATTGCTGAAATACATTGAGTACATTATTACCCATAGGACTATCAATGAAAATTGGAATATTGGGTATTTTGTTCTTCTTATACATTTGCCATAATAAATACATAAGCAATTGTAGACGTTCAACTGCAAAGGAAGGTATAATCAAGGTTCCTCTGTCATTTATAGTTTTTTGAATAAGATTGCTTAAAACCTCGGTAATATTTTCCTCAGGATGTAATTTATTGCCATAGGTGCTTTCTAAGAAAAGATAATCTGCCCATTTTGGTCTTTCTGGCGGGGATAAAAGCTCATCATTTAATCTACCAACATCACCTGAAAAAACGAAGACCTTCTCGAACATTTCAAGATGTATAAAAGTTGAACCAATAATATGGCCATTATATTTAAACTGAAATCGTTTATTTTCTGAAAGCTCGATCCAATCATCCTTTTTGCACCCTGAGAATAACTTAATGGTGTTTTCAGCTTCTCTAAGATCGTAAAAAGGTAGAGCAACAGGGTGTTTAGAATACCCTTCTTCATTTGCCTTTTTAGCTTGCTCTTCTTGAATTTTAGCACTGTCGAGTAAAATTATACGTGCAATTGCCAAGGTAGGTTCTGTAGCCAAAATGCTGCCCTTAAATCCTTCTTTCACTAAACGCGGTAAATAGCCCGTATGGTCTAAATGGCCATGCGTTAATAGAACAACATCTATTTTGCTGACATCGATAGGTAGTGGTTCCCAATTTATTTCACGTAACTCTTTAAGTCCTTGAAACATTCCACAATCTATAAGTATATTTATTTCAGGTGTTTCTATATAGAATTTAGATCCAGTAACCGTACCTGATGCACCTAAAAATTTTATGCTAACTTTTTTCATAGTATTAAGATTTACAGAGTTGTTCTATCTCATCTAAAATTTTTGTTTTTCTAGTATTGGATATGCCTAAATGGTCCAGAAAGAATTTATCTTTTATGAGTTGTCGACATAAGACTACATTTCTACTTAGTAAAAATTGCTTTTCTCTATTAGATAGTAAACTAGAGACTGTAATAGGGTAAAGGCTTAATCGGTCAATTCTATCTTTAAGTCCATCATTAATGGGGTGGTCCCAGCTTAAAAGGTAGAGGTCGGCACATTTTCCATACTTAATTGCATCTTCGGTGAATCGAGTATTGGTAACTACCCATCCTTTATTAAGAGGTTTGGTATTATTACTATTAGTTTCCCAATGAGCTTTTACATCATTATATCTAGAATGAATGTACAGCGGTACTTTTACATTACAGTTTCGACCTTCTTCATTATGAAATTTGCATTCTATTATTGTAACCGTATTATTTTTCTCAGCCACTACATCAATTTCATGGGTAACACACGCACCATTTAAAACGATATTTACTTCAACGTTATACCCCGAGTATTGTAAAATTGCACCAACAAAACGTTCGAACGGAAAACCAGTAGGTCCCAATTCATAAATTGCCTTCTTAAGTTTATATTTTGAGGCATAAACGGATTTGTTTTTTTTAAGTAGGGAGTAAGCTCTATTGTAAATTTCATTGGTAGTTATACCTTCATAAAGTTCATCATAGACTTTCCCGACAATTTCTTCTACTAACTCATGATTTGCACCGCTATGTTTTAAAGAATTACGTAGCTTATCTAACGAAAATTTTACTTTTTGTCCTGAAGATTTTATGATATCGATAGTATTGTAGGTATCCATATTACTTTTTTAAATTAATATCTATTGGCGGTATTTGAAGTAATTGTAACGTAGTAGAAGCCAAGTTTACTTTGCCATTCGTTTTTAATATAGCTTTTTCTATATGTTGAAAAAGGGTATGTTTTGTATTTCTTCTACGTTTATAATCTGTAATGTATCTTACATTTAATTGAATCCAGTTATCGGTTAGACTCATTGCTATTGTAGGTTCTATGGTTGCGTTTTCTATATAGTAATGTTCTACCATCTCTTCCCATTTTGCCTTAGATTTTTCAGTGTAATCTGATAAAAGTTCAGTAGCACTATTCATTAGTATAGTTTTTGCAAGTTCAGTATCAGAACCGTAGGTGATAAGTATATTCAGTTCATCCCAAACGAAAGGGAAGTCCATAGAATAATTTTTGATAGGGCCCTTAAAAACAAAGGCATTGCTGATTTTAACAATTCTACCCGAATAATTATCGCTACTTACCCATTCACCCATTTCCATAATCGTGGTATAAATACTGTCGATATCTATTACATCCCCTTTAATATTATTAATCTCAATTCGGTCACCAGGCTTATAGACTCGAACGAAGAAAATATAAAATGATCCGGCTATACTTAGTATTAATTCTTGAAGTGTAAAAGTGATACCCGCAGTAAACAGGCCTATTATAATGGTATAATCTTTTAAGCTATCTATAGTAATGGCCATTAAAATTAAAAATATGATAAGTACATATCCAATAATTTCTACACCCTTTTGAGCTTTATATCTAATAGATATATTATCAATTCTTTTTTTTAGTGTTTTTCTAACTAGCCCAATGATTATGATGATGAATAAGATCCACATGATTAATTTAGCCACTTTAATGACCATCGGATTTTCAAAGAACTGTAAAAGTGAATCCATAATTTAATTTTAAAAAACCGCCAATGAAATAACTTCTTTGACGGTTTCGATTTTAGACATTAACCAACCAACTATTTATGTCTAAAATAATTTCTAACATAGGCCTTCGTTTGATTTTCGGTCATGCTATCTGCTTTCTCAACTGCTTTTAGCTTGCCAAATAACGATTTGCGATGTTCTGATAATTCCTTTTTAAATTTTTCATTAATATCAGCAGGCCCAAAAATCATTAATTCATCACAATCGACAACGGCTTCCGCTATAGAATTAAAATAGTTTTTAAACTGGGCTTTTTCTTTTTCTAAATATTTTCTTTCATGGGTTACATCTTGTGTAACGCCAGATTTTACACGAGTACCACCAGTACCTGTTCTATTGAAGAATTCAATGTCAGAATTTATGGTTTCCAATGTTTCTTCTTCTTGTGCCAGACGAATAATATGTGCATGTTTACTATCCATCCAAATACCTACTTTTTTCATATTTTAAGTTTTAAGATTAATATTAGTGAAGTGCCAATATGGGCACTTTACTATCATAGCCAATTTCTTTTACAAGTGGTCTTGAAAATACACTACCAAAAAATAGATGTTTACGGTTAATAAAAGCGACCATGTCACTATTTCTACTCTCGACAAAAGTTTGTATTCCTTTGCCTAAATGACTTTCTGATAATGTATAAAAGTTATAGTTAACCTCGTCTAAAATGCTTTTTAGTAATTGCTGATTTTCTAATTGAGTTTCAGAAAGCTCTTTTTTCTTATTTAAATGTAAGATGGCAATTTCAGCATTGTGCATCTTTCCTATTTCAATAAGATAATTTAACTCTGCTCTTTTAAAGGAATCTTTATAGTCCGTCGGAAAAACAATTTCTTTTGGAGCTTGAAATGATATATTTTCTGGGATGGCCAATACAGGACATTCCCTTATTTTTTCCATAGCCATTACCGTGTTGCTGCCAAAAAGTACGCCTTTTGATCCTGTAGCTCCTTTAGTACCCATGGCAACCAATTCAATATCTTTTTCCGCTATCAATTTTTTGATAGCATCAGATAAGAAACCGTAAGTAGATTTAGTATAATAATTGTGTTTAGGGTTTTCGTTATGCAATGCAATGCTATCTAATAATTTTACAAAATTCTTTTCAGAAGCTGCTTTTGCGAGTTCAAATTCAGCGCTTCCTTCTGCAGGAATGTTTAAACTGTTGGTAGTATATTTTTCAAAATCATATACATTCAAAAAATAGAAATCACAATTTAATTTGGCATATAAATCAATGGTATAACGAATAGCATTCAATGCATTCTTGGAAAAATCTGTTGGTATAAGAATACGTTTATTCATAGTTAGCATAGTTACATTATTCATTAAATATATTGTTCAATCTGATAAATAACTATGATAAATATCAGTCTTGAATAGGCAGTATTAAAAACGGTATTGTAGCATAAATACTTAAATCCATTACAACAGGTTCGTGTAATAGTCGTTCAAAGAAATTTCTTCTGTGATAGGCCATTGCAAACATTTTAATGTCTTGCTGAGTTAAAAAATCATGAATTATATTGGCCTTATCTGAATAATTCCAGATATCATCAAAACTATGTTGGGTTTTTGCTAAACAGGTTTTCAATAATTTTTTATTGGAAACCTGAATAGGGTTCATTATTTCCTCTTCGTTGATATGTAATACCCTTATGGCGGCTTTAGAAATTGAAGCAATCGATAAAAGCATTGCTAAGGTGTTTTTGGTACAACCTTTTTTATAGTCGGTAATAAAGGCAATTTCATCAATTGGCCGATAAGCAATCTCCTTTGGTACGGCTAGTATAGGGCATTGTGTAATAGTATTAGCTATTCTAATGGTGTTACTACCCATGAACAATTCTTTCGCGCCAGTTTTTCCTTTGTTACCCATTACAATTAGGTCTATTTGAAGATTATCTATAGTTTGAGAAATAATACTAGATATAGTTCCTTTGCTAGATATTGTATTGAACTTGTGTAGTTTGTTGCCTGTGTCGAGAACAATTTTATGAACTGTTTCAGTAAGATTTTCTTGAGATGTAGTTCGCAATTTTAATAGTTCTTTTTTACCTACAAATAATACATTTCTAGGGCTTGACGCTGCATTAAGGTCATCATATATATGCATAATATGAAAAGTACATTTCTTCGACGCAAAAATTTGTGTAGCGTAAAAGAGCGCATTATATGCCTCATTTGAAAAATCGGTTGCCACAAGAATGTTTTTAATTTCCATAATTATAATTGTGGTATTACCATAAAAGGAACGGTAACATGAAAACCTATTTTTTTAATTACGGGCTCAATAAATAGACGTTCAAAAAAAGTGTGTTTATTTTGAACCATTACCAATAAATTAATTTTTTGCTTCACTTGAAAAGTATTTATCGCAGCAATAATTTCATTGCTCGATACTTCATGGAATAAGGCATTTTTCGATAACACTTTTTCAAGCTTTTCTTTATGTTTTAATTGAACTGGGTTGAGGTCATCACCTGTATAAACATGCATAACATTTACTTGAGATACATGCGTATTAACGATTTTTAATAATTGCGATAAACTATTTTTGTTTAACTCAACTTCAAAGTCGTTCGGAAAAAGTATCTGTCCTGGAGCTTCATATTCAAAGCCAGAGGGAATTACCAAAACAGGACATTTAGAATTTTTAATGACGTGCACTGTATTAGTACCAAATAATATTTCTTTCGCCCCAGTCGCACCTTGTGTGCCCATAATTACGATATCGATATCTTCTGCCTCAACAGTTCTTGTTACTTCACTAGAAAGTACATTTAAAGCAGAGTGGGTTATAAAAGTGTGCAAAGGGTTTTCAAAATCTTTTTCTAATTTTTTCTTTAAGTTATCAAGATTATTCATTGAATTTTCTTGAACGATATCTCCAAGACCTATTTGTGCAGGGCTACCCATGAGGTACTCTGTATGATAAACAGGTGGCATATAGCTATTCAATAGATAAAAAGTACATTTTATATCTTTATATAGATTTAGTGCGTAACGTATGGCAGTTAACGAGTTTTTAGAAAAATCTGTAGGTAATAAAATACGTGTCATAATCTTATTTATTTAATGAAATGAAATTAAGTACAGTTGATGAATTACGGAATGATATTCGTCAGGTTCGGTACTTAAGAAATTATCTATTATTAATAACCAAAAAGCACCCTATGAAAAAGAGTTTCAAAAAAAATATAAATTCAGAAATACCTTCATTAGTACACTTTTATGCAAATTGGTGTACCCCATGCAAATTAATGACGCCAATTCTTGAACAAATTGAAGAGGAGATGGGTGAAAGTTTAAACGTAGTAGAAATAGATGTTGAAGCCAAAAAAAAACTCTCTCGCAGATATAAAATTAAAAGTTTACCTACGCTATTGATATTTAAAAATGGCGAACCACTATGGCGACAATCGGGCATGATTCAAAAAAACGATATCAAAAAAGCTATAATAGAATTTGCCTAAATTAAGTATTAAAGCAACTAAAATTAGGCAAAAATCATTTTAAGACTCGTGAATAACAAGAAAGGGTACTTTAGTGTGATAACTTATTCTTTCTACTGTAGGTCTAAATAAAATGCGTTCTAAGAAATTAAGATTTTTAGCAACCATAACCAACATATCAAGATTTCTACTTTCTGTAAAACACTGAATAGAATCATCAATTTTCTTGCCCGTAACTACGTGAAATGAACATTCAATATCTTTATAATGTTCCATTAAAATTCTTTTGTTGTTTTCTTGAATAGGGCTCAATTTTTCATTTCTAAGAGATATATAAAGTAATCGTAAAGCAGATTTTTTAAGTAATAGAACATCTTTTAGAGTTTCTAAAATTTTATGGTCATACGTTATTTGAAAATCTGACGGGAAGCCTATTTCTTTAATGCTAGAATAAACCGCGTGTTCAGGTACAGCCAAAACTGTACAAGGTACTTTTGTAATTACATCGCCGGTGTTACTACCAATAGATACTGATTTTAATCCAGTTGCACCTTTCGTGCCCATAATAATCAGATCTATTTGTTTTTCTTTGACTTGCGATTTTATGTGGTCGGTTAAAAAACCATAAAGCGCTAGAGGTTTAAACTCATGTTTTACATTTAAGGGTAAATGCTCTATTTTGCTCATTAATTTATGAAGCTTCTCTTTGCTTTCTACTAATAAACTTTCTTCTAAAACCTCTGGCGAAATAAACATAGCAGTCTCTCCGCTTACATTGGTGTTTACAGAATTTATATGTACAATATGAAAGGTACAATGTGTTTTTTTGAAAAACGAAATTCCATAAAGTAAAGCGTTCCATGCGTTTTCTGAAAAATCAGTAGGGATTAATATATTTTTCATTGTAATATTTATTAGTAATAGAAAAAGAGTTTAAAGTTTATTGCGGTAAAAAGATCACGGGAATATTAGAATGAAACGCTATTTTTTTTATAACTGCTTCTCCTATTATTTTTTCCCAGAAGGTATGTTGATGACGAATAATACTTAGAATACACGAATCTTTATTGCCAACATAGGCATCTATACTATGAGATATACTAATTTCAAACGGTACATTTTTAAATTGATAATCTAACCCTGCAAACCTTTCCTTTAATATAGCCTTGTTGGTATTTTGGGTATCGTTCAAATTAAATTCTATGGCCACATGAACAATTTCTATTTGAGTTTTCCATAGAATGGCGAGTTCTATAATTTGGTTTAACTCATTCTTATTGAATGGTTTAGTGAAGTCAGTAGCAAAAATTATAGTACGCAGTTTTTGAAAATTGAAACCACTTGGTATAGCGAAAATTGGAATGTTTTTTATTGTCTTTAATACTTTCACCGTATTGCTTCCTAAGAAAACCTCCTTAGCGCCAGTTGCGCCTTGTGTACCCATCATTAATATATCAACATCATTCTGGCTAACTATTTCCTTAACGGCTTCCTCTAAAGTCTCAGATTTTGATATCGTGGTAAATTTATGTTTTGGGTTTTTATGGTTAATCTCAAAATATTTGAACATTTCCTCTAATTCTTGTTCAGAATGCTTTGAAAGTGAATCATAAATTACGCCTAATCGTTGTTGGCTTTTAGTTCCCAATAAGTTTAATGTAGAGGGCTCATATGCATGCAAAAGGAAAAAATGACAGTCTACATCGGCATATATTTTTAAAGCTGTAAAAATCGCATTCCAGGCATTTTCTGAAAAATCTGTTGTTAATACTATCTTCTTCATTTGATTTTTTTTTTAAGATTACCGAGGTAAATTTTGCATTACTAAAAATGGGACAGTAGGTGTTAGTCCTATTTCATCAATCGTAGAACGGTACAGCATATCTTCTAGAAATGAATGTCTAGAATTAACCATAACCAAAAGATCCATATCATTTTCATTAATATAGGTCATAATAGCTTTAGCTCTATTTTCTACAGCGGTCATAACAAAAGATAGCATGGCACTTGGTAAGCATTCTTCTAATAACTTCTTATTATCTAATTGTCTTAGACTTAAATCTTCAAAATCAGAAATATATAAGCTGTGTACTTGTGCTTTAAATTGTGCTGATAGTGTATCTAAAAGTTTAAGTTCTCTTCTTTTGTAGGGTAACATGTAGTTGCTAGGGAAAAGAATCTTTTTTGGTTGGGTGTATTCATACTCATCTGGAATTGCTAAAACCGGACATTTTACATATTTAAATACTTGAACTGTATTACTACCGAAGGTTATGCTAGAGCTGGCGGTTTTACCTTTTGTACCCATAATCATCAGGTCAATATTTTTGATGTTTACAAAATTATTGACAGCATCTACCAACCATTCAAATGAAGTGATTGCTTCGTAATGATGTAGCGGATTTTGGGTTCGCTCTTTAACTTCATTCACAAGTTTGCTTAATTCATTCTCACAATTTTTACCTATGGCTTGTTTTTCTTTTTCAAAAGTATCATTATTTACATTATGAAAAGGACCATAAACTTCATCTGCATAAGCATGAATAAAATAAAAATTGGTGCGCTCACATTTAAAAAGATTTAGAGCGTACGATATAGCATGATTCGCATTACTTGAAAAATCAGTAGGAATAAGAATGTGTTTCATAGTTTATTTTTGTACCCTAAAAGTATCTGAGGACAAAAAGAAAACCTATGATATATATCATGCGGTCAATATGAGACAAGAAATATTAGTGCAGATTAGGTGACATATTTAAGAACCTTAAGTTCTTTTATGCGTATGTTTCTCCCTTCAATTTCAATGAGGCCTTCTTTCTTAAAGCCTGATAATGTTCTAATTAGACTTTCAGTAGCGATACCTGCAACACTAGCAAGATCAGCCCGAGATATTTTTATAGGCTCAGAAGTATCTTTATTCATGATTTCAGCAAATTGTAATAAGGTTTGAGCAGTTTTTTTGCGAACCGAACTATATGCCATTTGTAAAAGTTGATGTTTAATATCTGAAATATTATCAGATAAAAGAGCCATCAATTCTAAGGGAATGATATGGTTTTCTGAAACAATTGTATTTAGCTGTTCCTTCGTTATTGCTGCCAGCTCTACTGGTTCTAAGGCGGTAGCCGATTCTTGATAAAGAGCATTGTTCATTAAAGAAGCGAACCCTAGAAAATCATCTGCATTATATAAGGTTGTAATAAGTTCCTTACCATCTTGATCCATGGTATGGCATTTAACAATACCTTTTAAAATAAGGTAAACATTAATTGATCGAGCTCCCTCTTCATAAATGGTGTCTCCTTCTTTAACTTTTATAATTTCCCCGTTATCATCGAAATAGTTTTTAAGTTGGTTAAGATTGCCAATCTCATCAGGGTTATCAGTTAGTGAATTTTCATTATCATTTCCTAACCGTAATAATTCTGCTTTTGCCAATCTACTTTCAATCGCACTCATTAAATCTTCTTCTTCAAAAGGTTTAGTAAGATAATCGTCTGCCCCTAAGTCCATTCCTTTCCTAACAGATTTATGTTCCGTTATTGCAGAAAGGAATATAAAAGGGATGTTTTTGGTTTGCTCGTCGTTAGACAATTCTTTTAATACACCGTAACCGTCTACTTCTGGCATCATAATGTCAGATATGATAACATCAGGCAAATTTTCTTTAGCAATCGCTATTCCTATTTTACCATTAGGTGCAGTGAGTACTTTATAATTAGAGAGTTCCAGTAATTCTGCAGTATTCTCGCGTAGCGCACGGTCGTCTTCTATTAGTAAAATGGTTTTCATTATTTTATATTTTTGATGCCTTAGGAATTTGTATAGTAAATGTGGAACCTATATTTTCTTCACTTATAAAAGTCAAAATAGCTCCTAAATTTTCAAGATGCTGCTTCACTATATTAAGACCAATACCAGTGCCTTGAATTAATAAGGCATTTTCAGCCCTAAAATAGCGGTCGAATATATGTTTTTGTTGTTCTTCGGGTATGCCTATACCCTCATCTATAACTTCCAAAATCAAGAATTCTTTTTCCACTTTAAAAAGAATTTTAATAATGGAGTCTTCAGACGAATATTTAACAGCATTATGCAGTAAATTGGAGAGTGCCAAGGCTAAAGTTTTTTCATCAAAGGTAATAAGCACCTCATCTATATTGTCTGGGTAACGAATATTTTGCCCAGTTTTTAATAGCATATTGGCATCATATACAACTTCATTAACTAATCTGCTTAACGGAAATTCTTCAATAGAATAATTGACCTTACCCAATTCTAGGCGTTCAACAGAAAGAAAGTCATTGAGAATTGTATTTAACTGCCTTACTTTGGTTTTAATTGTATTTACGTGTTTATCACGTTTTTCTTGTTGCTCGGTTTCTGTGTATTTTGAGAGTAAGGTTGATGAGGTGAGTATACTACTCAAAGGTGTTTTAAACTCATGTGAAACCAAAGATAAAAATCTTGTTTTGAGCTCATTGAGCTCCTTTTCTTTTACTAAGGCATTTGTTAATTGTTTGGTACGTTCCTGAACAGTTTTTTCAAGTTTTTGAGTATAATTTCTACGTTCGGTAATATCGGTGATAAGGGCCATTATATAAGAGCTACCATAAAGTTTAAAAGGATTTAAGCCCGCTTCTACAGGAAATTCCTCCCCATTTTTACGTAGACCACTTAAATCACGGCCATTACCCATTTTTCTTTTTTCACTCTTTTCTATAAAACTAGAAAAGTGCCCTTCGTGTTTATCATGATATCGTTTTGGAATTATACAGTCTAATGATTTACCGATGAGTTCATCTTTATCATAACCGAACATTTCCTCGGCAGAAGAATTTGTAGAAACAATTTGTTGTTTGATATTCACTAAAATAATACCCTCAGAAATTCCTTCAGACAATAAATTGAAAATATCACTATTTTTTTCAAAAACGTTCATGTTTAAATATAATCCTTAACTGATAATTATCATAATAAAGTTGATATTTTAAAAGTAATTTTTCAAAATATTAATTTCAATTTTTAAGATATGGTAAACTCACAAAAATTTGGTATTGAGCTTTATGAGAATTTAGGGAAGTTGTTCTATGCTATGGCAAGTATAGATGGTACGGTGCATATAAAGGAGGTTGATCATTTACGATCATACATTCGTAGTTATTGGTTAGATATTGATGCTATTGAAGATGAATATGGTTCAGATGCAGCCTTTAGGATTGAAACTACTTTTGACTGGTGTTTAGAGTATGAAAAAGAAGCTGACGATTGTTTTGATCAGTTTAAGGAGTTTTATAAGGAACATGTGAAGATGTTTACACCTGATATAAAAAGGTTGACTTTAGATACAGCCACTGCAATGGCAAATGCCTTTGCAGGTAAAAATAAGGCAGAGTTGATACTTCTTTCCAAAATTGAAATCTTATTTAGATAAACCAATTCAATCATTCCTTATTCAAAATTGAAGACTGATATTGGTCATAGTAATTTGATAATCAACAGCCTACTTTAGTTGAACAATTTAAATATAGAAATCATGAAAAAAAGAATATTTCTATGGGTATTTACCATATTGGTGGCACTACCCATATCGGCACAGGTTTTACAAAATATTGATGAAATAGCTCCTTTTAGTGAAGGCTTGGCAGCAGTACGCAAAGGTCAACAATGGGGTTTCATTAACGAAGAAGGCAAACTGGTAATTGAATTTAGAGATGACATTTACACGAACCCAAAAGTTGACGTAACTAAAAAAGATGTATTAGGTGTACAATTCCCCATGTTCAATGAAGGCTTATGCCTTATTAAGCAAACCGTAGAAGATGGTGTACCAGTATATGGTTTTATTGATAAAACTGGTGCAGTTGTAATTAAGCCGCAGTTTTTAAATATATATCCTTTTAAGGATGGATATACCACAGGTGTGTTATTAGATAAGACTGTTAAGGGTGAAAACGAATTTAAATTAGATATTTATGAATATAAATTCTTTGATGTGAAGGTTAGCACATCTGGGGAAATAACTGATTATTTTGAAAATAGAGATCATATTTTAATGACTATAAGAAGATATACAACACCTACTATCAATGCCAAGCTTATAAGTACCGGACTTGTTGCACTGCACACTCCCGATAACGGATGGACAATTAAGAGTTTAATAGAGAAAAAATAAAAAGATGGGACGATTAAAAAATAAGGTAGCGGTAATTACCGGTGGCACAGGTGGTATAGGTTTAGCTACAGCAAATCTATTTTTAGAGCAAGGTGCTAAGGTTGTTCTTGTGGATAACAATAAGGAAGCTATTGAAAAATCACGTGCTCTGTTAGATAACAAGAATGTATCCTATTTTCAGGCAGATGTTTCTAAAAAGGAGGATACAATTAAGTTTTTGAATCATTCTTTAAAAACCTTTGGAAAAATAGATATCTTTTTCGCTAATGCCGGTATAGAAGGGGTGTCAAGACCAATAGCTGATTACCCCGAAGATATATTTGATAAAGTAATAGCCGTGAATTTAAAAGGTGTTTGGTTAGGTTGTCAATATGTTATACCGAAAATGGAGGAGGGTGGTAGTGTCATCATCACATCTTCAGTTGCGGGTCTTAAGGGATTTGTTGGTTTAGGCGCATATGTTGCCACAAAACATGCAGTTGTAGGTGTTATGAAAGTTGCTGCTGCCGAAAATGCAAGACGAAAAATACGAGTGAATACCATTCATCCTGGCCCAGTAGATAATGATATGATGCGCAGAATAGAAAGTGATATGTCTCCCGAAAGCCCAGATGCTGTTAAAGATGGTTTTACGGCAGCCGTGCCTTTTGGGCGATATGCTACTTCAAAAGAGATTGGTGAATATGCATTGTTTTTGGCGTCTGATGAAAGTAAATTCATTACGGGATGTAAACATCTAATTGATGGTGGTATGCTGAATGCCTAAACGGTAATCTACAAAAACGTAAATAATATAAGACTTGAGTATATGAATGGTTTCATTGATATATTCAAGTTTTGTATTTAAAATGGTACTTTAGAAATAAAATTAGCATTCATGATAATTCATAATTTAGGAGAGGAAAATTCAGTTCTTAATCAGTTTATTTCAGAAATACGTGATTCGCAAGTTCAAAAAGATGCTATGCGTTTTCGACGAAATATTGAACGGATAGGGGAGGTTCTTGGGTATGAATTCAGTAAAGAATTGGAATATAGTCCGGCAATGGTAGAAACACCATTAGGCAGTAAGGAAATGAAGCTAAACCAAGATCAATTGGTAATCTGTTCAATTCTAAGGGCTGGTTTGCCACTTCATCAAGGACTTCTGAATTATTTTGATACTGCCGAGAATGGTTTTATTTCTGCTTTTCGTAAACATGAAGGCAATGAAGATAATTTTGAAGTAATAGTAAAATATTTTGCAGCACCATCTTTAGAGGGTAAGGTCTTAATCTTAACAGACCCAATGTTAGCAACTGGTAGAACTTTAGAAAATGTACTATTGGCCTTGAAAGAGCATGGAACTCCATCCGCAATTCATATTATCTCGGTGATTGGGTCTCAGCAGGGTATTGAGTATATAGATAAAATCTTTCCAGAGTATACCCATTTATGGATAGCCTCCGTTGATCTAGAATTAAATTCACGAGGTTATATATTGCCAGGTATTGGCGATGCGGGTGATTTAGCATTTGGTGAAAAGTTATAATATACCTTAATCACTATTTTTAGAGCGTTTCAACCATTTCACTAACTCATACCAAAGTACTGATAATCCGCCAGCTACAAAAGAAATTCCCAATTCATTAATGGATAGACTTTCAAATTCAAAGAAGTGAGAAAAAGGAGTGATATAAAGTAATATTAGTGAAAGTATTAGGGTAATGCCAATAATTAATGGAACCAAAGGATTTTTGTATTTTATAGTTGTGAAAATGGAATAATAAAAAGAACGATTGATTAAGGTTAAAAAGATATTTGCGAAAATTAGAACCATAAAAACCATTGTTCTTGTGATACTTTCTGAGAAACCAACTGCAACTGAATATTGATATACCGAAAGTGCGCCTAAGGTTATAGCGAGTCCTTGTATTACGCTTGTTGTTAGTTCTTTGTAGTTGAAAAATGTGGTGGAAAAAGGTCTAGGTTTTTTAAACATCAAATTCTTTTCCATAGGCTCATTTTCAAAAATTATAGAACATGTTGGCCCCATAATTAATTCAAGTAATATGACGTGCGAAGGAGAGAATATATTCGGATAAACCCATCGCAACGCTAGCGGAATAAATACGGTAAGAATTATAGGAATGTGGATAGAAATGATATACTGTATCGCTTTCTTTAAGTTGGTGTAGATTTTTCTACCCATAGCAATGGCATCGACCATTTTTGATAGATCATCATCGACCAAAATTAATGAGGCGGCTTGCTTAGCTATTTCTGTTCCTTTTTTACCCATCGCAATACCAATATGCGAGGCTTTTAAAGCTGGTCCGTCATTAACTCCATCACCAGTCATCGCTACTACTTCATTATTTTTCTTAAGTGCATTTACGATTCTCAGTTTCGCATCAGGAAACATTCTTGAAAAGACATTAATGTCTTTTACCTTCTCTTGCAATTCGGCATCGGAAAGTTGCATTAACTCATCACCAGACATAGACTTTTCATAACCTTTAAAGTTTATTTGCTTAGCAATAGCCATTGCGGTATTAGCATTGTCACCGGTGACTAATTTCACTTGTATTCCTGCTTTTTCAAAGTCTTTAAGCACTTGTGGTATATTTTCTTTTGGCGGGTCGTAAAAGGCAACGATACCTTTAAAGTCAAATTTAAAATCTTGCTGATGTTCAGGGTATGCTTGACCAGTAAAAATAGCCTTGCCTACTGCTAATAATCGATATCCTTCTTTTCCTAAACTATACATAGTTTCTTGAAGTTTATCTATTTCTAATGATGTTAAATTAGATACAGCAAAGATTGCTTCAGGTGCTCCTTTTGCGGCTATGATGAGATTTCCTTCTACATTTTCAAATAGATGGGTCATCATAGGCGGTTTACCACCTAACGGATATTCATGTACCATCTTGTAGTTAGGGCGTTCGTCTATAGATGTTGATTTACCATATGCGTTATGTAGTGCAATTTCCATAGGGTCGAAAGGAATAGGTTCACTTGCCCACATGGCCATAGTAACTAGGTCTTTTTCATTAGTTTCTAAGTTTTCATCAGCATTTACAACCTGTCCTGTTTCTAAAGTGAACAGCTTAGCTAAGGCCATTTTGTTCTGTGTAATGGTTCCGGTTTTATCTGTACAAATAACGGTAGCACTACCCAATGTTTCTACTGTTTTCATTTGCTTAACAACAATGCCCATTTTCATAAGTCGCCAAGCTCCTAAAGCCATAAAAGTGGTAAATGCAACAGGAATTTCTTCTGGAAGAATACTCATGGCCAAGGTCAGGGCTTTCAACAAACTGTCGAGTATTATTCCTGAACGTAAGTAGTTAATTACCCATACCAGTAAAAAAACCACGCCTCCCCAAATGGACATCAACTTTACAAAATTTGAAATTTTTAGTTCTAAGGGTGTTTTTTCCTCGTTTATATCTTCTAGGCTTTTTCCAATTTTTCCAAGTTTCGTTAGATTTCCAATCGCGTTAATTTGTGCAATTGCCAATCCGCTGGCTACGGTACTACCCGTAAAAATTGAATTATCAGAACTTTTAGAGTCCTTATAAATCGACAGCGATTCTCCTGTCAAAATAGACTCATCAACCGAAAAATCATTAGAGTGTACAATGGTACCATCTGCAGAGATTGTACTTCCTTCTTCAGTCATAAGGAAATCGCCAATAACTAACTCTTCACTGTCAATTTCTAGTACCTTACCATTACGTATAACTTTACTTTTCGGGTGGGTAAGATTTTTAAGATTTTCAAGCGCTTTTCTACTTCTAGAATCTTGGTATAGCGATATGGATCCTACAAGTATTATGGCCGAAGCTAAGAATATACCATCTCCCCAATTACCGGTAATGAAATAAATTGAAGAAGCGACTAATAATAATATTACCATGGGCTCTTTGGCAATACTCTTAAGCGCATCTAAAAAGCTATTTTCTTTTTTGTAGTTAAAGATATTTGATCCAAATTTTTCTCGCGAGGTAGTAACTTCTTTATCGGTAAGGCCAGAAATTCCGAAATCTGTTAGGCTATTCATAATCTGTTGTTAATATAGTATATATAGTTTTAAAACAACCCGTAATTAAGACTAAATTAGATTAAAACCTACTTCAGTATACTGACATTTATCATATGAATTGCAGGAATAAGGTTGCACTTTTATAGTAGAATAAATCCTTTAAGTTTATAATTATGGAAACAGAGATAAATGATATTCGAGTGATAATGAAAGAAACGTATACAAGGTTGGTCTCATTTAAAAGTGAGAATAATCAAGAGTCGTTTAATAAAGAGTTTTTAAAAATTCTTCCAAAAATATATCGATATGTAGCTAAAAGATTAAATAGTGCAGTGTCAAACGGAAAATTGAATAAAGGCATGTTTAATCCTAATGATTTTACGGATCAACTATTTATTGAAGTCTATGATAATATAGCAGAAATAAAAGATGAAAATGAACTACATGCTTTTCTCTTTAAAAAAGTAGATCAGTTACTGGAAGACAGTTTGGTGGAAGAGGAGTTTGATCATGTGTTCTTTGAGAATATAGACACCTATTCTAAACCAGAATGGGATGCTATGGAAGAGAAATATAGTAGAGACGGTGATGGGGATTTTGTAATGCTAGAAGAAATGGATGATAAATCCTTAAATAAGGATAACTATATACTTGACCATGTTTTTATTACTGATGAAGAAAAAGAACTTGCGGAAAAATTGGATGCTTCTTTAAATAAAGAGCGTATTGAACGCCATGTACAATTGGTACTTGATAGGATGAATTTAGGCATGAGAACGGTTTTTCAGCTTTTCGCAAATGAGGGCTTTACTTTAAATGAGATTGCAAATATTAGAGACGCCACGATTAGTGAAGTGGAGAAAGATTTACAAAAAGCGCGTAAAATTTTGAGAAACAGTATTGAGAAACGATTCTTAATTGATAGTAATTAGACTATAATTAAAAAGCTCTCATTAAACAATGAGAGCCTTTTTTTATTCTTTAGTCAAGCCTTATGTCATTAAGGTCTAGTTCTTATTATTTCGAACTTTACCAGTTAATTCGGTTATTTTAATACGAAAAACAATAGGTGCATCTTCAGCATCTATTTTAGCTGAAAACTCACTAATATATTTTGGATTCTCACCATAATTTTCATGAATCACTTTTTTTACGCCTTTCGAAAACTCATGTAACATATGTTTTGCATCTATTCGAGTGAGCTCTTCATAAGTACCTTGAACCAAAACAGATTTCCAATTTCCGATAGAAGCTATTTCGTCTGCAGCAAAGCAAACAGAAGTATTTTTACGCATTTCCTTTATTTTATGTCCTTCAGAAGAATAGCTGGTAATGGTATTCGTTTTTGAATCGTAGAAATAGGTAATGGGTACAATATGAGGAAATCCTCCTGAGATATACGCCAATCGCCCTATGTAGTTCTGTTCAAGGAGTGCTACACATTCCTTTTCATCCAAATTTCTTCTCATGACCTATTGTTGTTTATTAATGTGATAAATTTATAAATCATTGAAATAGTGACACATGATATTGGTCAGTAGTAACGAAACTTAAATAATCAACGAATTCTAGTTGATACCCAACGAATACTAAAAGCCTCTATAATTACCGATTGTACACAGTTAGATTTGACTTTAAATAGTACTAATCTAAAACAACGATTATGAAATTACTTTACACTATTTTACTATACTTAACCTTCTTAACAGGTTTTTCTCAAAATGATAAAAGCCCATATTTGTTAGTATCTACCGAAAATGCCGTAATCCCTTTAAAATCTTCAAAAACAGGCGTAGAAATATCGGGTATAATTGCCCATGTTCGGGTAACACAAGTATACCAGAACGAAGGAAGTCAAACTATTGAAGCTAAATATGTATTTCCACTTTCTACTCAAGCCACAGTACATAAAATGCAAATGACCATAGGCATTAGAATAGTTAATGCTGAAATATATGAAAAACAAGAAGCCCAGAAAGTATATGAGAAAGCCTTATATGACATTATACGATGCGAATCTGATAGTAATAACACCATTTTTCACCTTCAAGATAAACGTAAGATATTTGTAACCAAAACTTTAAAGTATTTTGCAGACCTTTTAAGTAGCCACGATTTTGTACGTGTACACCATAGTCATTTAGTAAACCTTCAATGTATAAGTACCTACATAAAAACAGATGTTGGTTATTTAATGCTCAAGAATGGCAAAAATGTTCAGGTATCTGTCCGTAAGAAAACGGAAATTATAGAGATTCTGGATAAGACGCATCGGTAGGTAAAAAATAAATATTCAATTATTGATTTCCTTTCCACGTTGTCATAAAAACAAAAAATCTTGAGTCAATTTTTATATTATTCTCAAAAACTTCATTTTTAGTTATATTTTATGTTAAGGTTAACATAATTGTTACAAAACCCTGTCTATTTTTAGAGAGCTAGAATTAAGGTCACGAATTCTGTGAATGATGATGTTGAATGATGCCATAAATTATAGCTGAACAGTTTTTGTAATTAGAACATTCATAAATACTATATATGTTGAGGTAAGATGTACACATAGTATATCTATCCTTTGAGAAGCAATTTAAAACGAACACATGAAAAGAAGAGATTTTGTACAGTATGCCGGGTTGGGTGCCGGAGCATTAATGATGCCGTCATTATTGCTAGGTAATGACATCCCGACGGAAGCTTTACTAGAGCCAGGAATGGATGCATTGGTGAAAAAGAGAATGGCAGATGTTGCTTTAAACACCGCTAAATCTTTAGGAGCAACTTACGCAGATGCTAGAATAGGAAGGTATCTAAATCAATACGTGTTCACTAGGGAAGATAAAGTACAAAATGTAGTCAATACAGAATCTTTTGGTATTGGTATTCGTGTTATAGCAAACGGCACTTGGGGTTTTTCATCCACCAACAGTGTTACTGAAGACGGAATTAAAAAGGCAACTGAACAAGCAGTGGCAATTGCAAAGGCAAATTCAAAAATACAAACGGACCCAGTTAAACTGGCACCTGTAAATGCCTATGGCGAGGTCTCATGGAAAACGCCTATTACAAAAGATTTTAAGGAAGTACCGGTATCAGAAAAAGTAGATTTATTATTGACTGCTAATGCAGCAGCTTTAGATAATGGAGCCGATTATGTAAACTCGGCTTTGTTTATGGTAAACGAGCAAAAATATTTTGCTTCTACCGATGGTTCTTATATTGATCAAGACATACACAGATTGTGGCCAACTTTCAGAGTAACTGCAATTGATAAAGCTAAAGGTAACTTTAAGACCAGAGAGAATATGAGTGCGCCAGTAGGAATGGGGTATGAATATTTAGATGGTCTAGAATCTGAAAAATTAGAAGGACCAGCTGGCTTACGTCTGTATAGGAATAGCTACGATATGGTGGAAGATGCTACCATCGCAGCAAAACAGGCCAAGGAAAAATTGACGGCAAAATCGGTTGATGCCGGTAAATATGATTTGGTTCTAGAACCAAATCATTTAGGCTTAACTATTCATGAATCGGTTGGGCATCCACTTGAATTGGATCGTGTATTAGGTTATGAAGCCAATTACGCAGGTACAAGTTTTGCAACCTTAGATAAATTAAAATCAGGAAACTTTAAATACGGTAGTGATGTTGTAAACCTTGTTGCCGATAAAACGCAAGTTGGTTCATTAGGTGCTGTAGGGTATGATGATGAAGGTGTAAAAACTAAAAAGTGGGATTTGGTACGAAATGGTATACTTACCAATTTCCAAGCTATTCGTGATCAAGTGCATATGATCGACCAAAATGAATCTCATGGTTGTTGTTATGCACAAAGTTGGGAAGATGTACAATTTCAACGTATGCCCAATGTTTCATTAGAACCAGGAAAAGACAAATATTCTATATCTGAAATGATTAAGGATGTTGAAAAAGGTATTTACATCGCAGGTCGTGGATCTTACTCGATTGATCAACAACGATACAATTTCCAATTTGGGGGTACCGTTTTCTA
Organism: Maribacter arcticus; assembly: GCF_900167935.1. Lineage (GTDB taxonomy): Bacteria > Bacteroidota > Bacteroidia > Flavobacteriales > Flavobacteriaceae > Maribacter > Maribacter arcticus. The sequence continues at coordinate 65,507 of NZ_FUYL01000007.1, forward strand.
CGAAATCAAGAATGGAGAGATTGTAGGTATGCTCGAAGATGTAGCCTACCAATCAAATACACAAGAATTTTGGAATTCTTGTGTTAAGATTTGCGATGAAGATGATTACCGCGTATTCGGAACTTTCTTTGATGGTAAAGGTCAGCCTTCTCAAGCAAGTGCCGTATCTCATGGTAGTTCTACTGCTAGGTTCAATGATGTAAACGTGATTAACACAGGTAGAACCATATAATTAGGTTCACCCAAAAAAATAGAGCAACAATGGCAATATATACTAAAGAGGAAGCAAGAAAAATTCTGGAAAAAGCATTAAGCTTTTCCAAGGCGGATACCTGTGAAATTAATTTAAACGGATCAAATAGCGGTAATATCAGGTATGCTAGAAACACAGTATCCACATCTGGGTATAGTTCTAATCAAAGTTTGGCGGTACAATCCAGTTTTGGAAAAAAATCTGGAACGGCTACAATCGATGAGTTTGATGATGCATCACTGGAAAAGGTGGTAAGAAGAGCAGAAGAACTAGCAAATTTATCTCCAGAAAATCCTGAGTTTATGGAACCTCTAGGGCCACAGATTTATGATGAGTCAATCAGTTTTAGTGAGGCAACGGCGAACATAACACCAGAATATAGAGCAAAGGTAGCCAGTAGTGGTATTGTGCCGGCAGCAGCGCAAGATGTTACTGCGGCTGGGTTTTTTAATGATTCTGCAGGTTTTAGCGCAATGATCAACTCAAAAGGACTTTTCGCCTATAACAAATCTACCAATACTGATTTTACCGTTACCATGAGAACGAACGATGGTACAGGTTCTGGTTGGGTTTCTAGAGATTTTAACGATGTAACAAAGTTCGATGCAGATGAAGCTTCGAAAACTGCAATAGATAAAGCTGTTTTGTCAAGAGAGGCCAAAGCAATAGAGCCAGGAAAGTACACGGTTATTTTAGAACCTGCAGCAGCATCAGATTTGTTGCGTAATATGTTTAGATCACTAGATGCGCGTTCAGCTGATGAAGGTAGAAGCTTTATGTCTGCAGCAGATGGCGCCAATAAACTAGGTCAGAAAATTGTAGATGAACGTGTAAATATTTGGTCTGACCCTTTAAATTCTGAAGTACCTACATCACCTTGGAATTATGCAGGGCAACCCTTAAAGAAAACTACCTGGTTAGAAAACGGAGTGGTTAAAAATTTGGCTTATGATCGTTTTTGGGCAAAAGAGAAGGGTGTTGAACCTGTTCCTTATCCATCAAACGTTATTATGGCTGGTGGTGATCAAAGTTTAGAAGATTTGATTAAAGGGACCAAAAAAGGAATTTTGGTAACACGTTTATGGTATATACGTAGTGTAGACCCACAAACCTTATTGTATACAGGATTGACTAGGGACGGAACGTTCTATATCGAAAATGGACAAATTAAATACCCTGTGAAGAATTTCAGGTTTAATGAGAGTCCGATAATCATGCTTAATAATTTAGAAACGCTTGGTAAACAAGTACGTATCGATGGTAATTTAATACCATATATGAAGATTAGGGACTTTACGTTTACCAGTCTTTCTGATGCGGTATAAATAATTTTAATGTTATTTAAACTGGTTGTTTGTGTTGCATCACGACAACCAGTTTTCTTTTTTGAAGCGGAAGTTTAAAACAAGCAACCTATTGAGCAACGAATTTTTCTTTACAAGGTTACAATATGAATCTGGCGATTGGGATGTAGATCAGCGTATGCCTTCCAATTTGTTGAATTCTCTAGTTGAGTATACCACCTTAAAAGTAGATACCCAAGAGAAAATAATCACCTTGGCAAGCGATGATATTTTCAAGAGCCCGTTTTGTTATATTTCTGGTCATAAGTTAGTGGAATTCACTAAAAAGGAAAAAGAGAATTTTGAGAAATATGTTCGCAATGGCGGCTTTGTTTTTGCAGATGATTGCAACCACGATATCGACGGACTTTTCGCAAAATCATTCGAACGGCAAATGGAAGAAATATTTGGTCCGTCCGAATTAAAAAAAATACCCAACGACCACGAACTATATTCCATTTTCTTTGATTTCGAAGACGGTCCGCCAACTACATCACAAGAGTTGAACGGTTGGGGAGATGATTTGGTACACGATTATTTGAAAGCGATAGAGATTAATGGCAGAGTAGGAGTACTCTACAGTAATAAGGATTATGGCTGTGAATGGGATTACGATTTTAGAAACAAACGTTGGTACAAAATAGACAATACACGGTTTGGGGTCAACATAGTATTATATGCCCTTACCTCATAAACACATTTGAATGGATAAAGAATTACAACGCATTGCAGATGAAGTAGAAATGCTTTCGGGCAAGTTAAAGGCCTTAAAGCAAGAAATAGGAAAGGTAATTATTGGGCAAGAAGAAACCGTATCTCAATTACTGATTACATTTTTAGCTGGTGGTCATGCATTGTTAGAAGGTGTTCCTGGTTTGGCGAAAACTTTAATGATTAGAACATTGGCAAATGCCATCGATTTAAAATTTAAAAGAATACAGTTTACGCCAGATTTAATGCCTTCGGATATTATTGGGACAGAAATTTTAGAGGAAGACCATACTACGGGTAAAAAGTTCTTTAAGTTCAATAAAGGTCCGATTTTCTCAAATATCATTCTGGCCGATGAGATAAATAGAACGCCACCAAAAACTCAATCTGCTTTGTTGGAAGCTATGCAAGAATTTGAGGTTACTTATGGTGATAAAACCTATCCATTAGATAAACCTTTTTTTATTTTGGCAACCCAAAATCCAATAGAGCAATCGGGTACATTTGTTTTACCAGAAGCACAACAAGACCGATTTTTACTATACATAAAAATAGGATACCCTACACAACAAGAAGAGGAAACCATATTAAAGGCAACGACCGGCTCTGTGAAAAAGAAATTGAATAAAGTAATTTCTGGTGAAGATATTATACGATTACAGCAGTTAGTTCGTGAGGTTTCTATTAGTGATGCACTTATCAGTTTTGTAAGTGATGTAATACGCGCAACCCGACCAGAAACAACTACAGATTCTTACGTGAAAGATTGGGTAGATTGGGGTGCAGGTCCGCGTGCAGGTCAAGCAATGATCTTAACCGCTAAGGCTAATGCATTGTTAGAAGGTAGATTAGCAGTTACTTTACAAGATATAAAAAGTGTTGCATTACCGGTACTACGGCATAGGGTTCTCGTGAATTATAGAGCAGAAGCAGAAGGTATAACTTCAGATAAAGTTGCTACTCATTTATTGAATGCCATTGAACTAAAAGGCAAGTAAACAATCTCGGGGAAAGCCCGCGAGGTATTGAATTATAAGTTTAATTTAGATTTCGGCGCAAGCGTCGAATCATTTAAATCTCGATTATCGAGTAAATGGCACAACAGGACTATCACGATTTATTAAAACCAGAAGTCATTAATACCGTATCCGGATTATCATTGATATCACGGATTGTTGTAGAGGGCTTTACAACTGGTTTAAATAGAAGTGTTAGTGTAGGTTCTGGTATGGAATTTAGTCAATATAGAGGCTATGAACCTGGTGATGATTTACGACTACTCGATTGGAAAATGTTGGCGCGTTCTGGCAGATACTACATCAAGCAGTCTGAAATTGAAAGTCAGGTAACCATAAAATTCATAGTAGATGCTAGTGCATCAATGCTTCACAAAGAAGCGGACCTATCTAAAATGGATTTTGTACGTGTACTCGTTGCCACTTTGGCATATATGGCACACAAACAAGGAGATGCTGTTGGGCTATTTGCTTTGAATGAACGCGATTTGGTAAGTATTTTTCCAAAGGCAGATAAGAAGCATTATAATAGATTGCTGTTAGAGTTGATTAAACTTTCCAATACGGGCAAATGGCCAGGTGCACAAGTTTCAACGAAACGTATACCAAATAGAGGAACTAAAGAACTGATTTTCTTTCTGACAGATATGTATGAAAGTAATGCTGAGATTTCCAATTTTATAAAAGGATTAAAATCCTCTCGAAATGAAGTGGTAGTATTACAGATAATGGGTTCAAGCGAAATGGATTTTAATTACGGCCCAAATATCACATTTGAAGATTTAGAAACAGGGGCTAGGGTAAAGGTCGATACAGAAAAGGCAAAAAACCAATATTTATTGGCAATGAATAGTAAATTGAAAACGGTCAAAGACGAATTGTTGTCAAAAGGAATAGAACATCATGTCTTTCGAATGGATGCACATTTGGGCGAAGCATTGCAATTATTTTTAAAACAACGTAAAAGGTTCAATTAATATGTCATTTGCACATCCTTTATATTTATGGACGCTATTGGGGCTTTTGGTTCCCATAGCTATCCATTTATGGAGTAAAAAGGAAGCAAAAACTATAAAAATTGGAAGCGTTCAATTATTATCAGAATCTACTTCAAAACAGTCAAGTAGTATTCAACTAAATGAATTTTGGTTATTGCTTCTGCGAATGCTAATTGTTAGTCTACTTTCTATGATTTTAGCAAAACCGCAATGGAATTCTAAAGACGAAAATTCTTCGTTGACATATGTAGTAGAACCTTTATTGACTCAAAATAAAGATTTTATGTCTCGACTAGATAGTCTTGCAGAAGGACAAGAAATTCGCCTTCTTGAGAAGGATTTCCCAATTTGGGAGTACGGTTCTAAGGATGAGAAAGCTAATAAACTTATAGACTATTGGTCGCTAGCATCAGAAATGGATGTTTTAAAAACGGACAGTATTGTTGTTTTTACTAATGGTTATGCTAAAGGGTTGAGAGGTTCGCGACCAGAAACAAGTCACCATGTCAAATGGGTTGTAGTAGATGTTGCACAAAAGGTAGAAAAACCTTTGGTTGCTTATAAGAGAGGGGAGAACCTACAATTATATTCTTCAGTCAGTAATTCATTTCAAACTGATATTTCTAGTAAGAATATTTCTTTGGGTTCAGAATATGCTTTGAATTTAGAAGAAGATAGTCTACTAATTGTTAATCAGAATAGCTTAAGTAAAGTACAAGTTGTAGTTCAAGAACCTATTGAGATTTCTCTTTATTATGCAGATAGCTTGGTGAAAGATAAAAGGTATCTGGAAGTGGCATTCGCTACTTTATCGCAATATTTGGATAGGAAGATTAACGTGGATAGCAAATCGGATAGCTTAGCAACTGAAACTGAGCAAGCAGAATTGACCATATGGTTAAGTGAAAAATCCATACCTAGTTCCTTCAAAAAGTTAATATCATTTAAGAAAGATTCAATTGCAGAATCCCTCATTGGAAACGGATTAGAAAGCGATACTTATTTTTTAACAGAAAGAATCAATGCTGAAAATGCAGTTGAGCAAAGGTTAGTTGAAAATTTATTAGACATATTAGAAGTCAATAAGGAGCTAGAGGTTATGTTGGCTGAGGTTGATTTTCGCTCAGTTTCAGAAACTGAATTACAAACGAATTTTAAGGCGACTGATAAAAGAAAGCCGCAATTGGGAAGTTTTGCGGTAAGGCCTTATTTATGGGCAGCACTTTTTATACTGTTATTAGTTGAACGCTTTGTGGCATATTTGAGAAAACAGTAATGGATTCAGGAAAACAACACTTGATGAAATTCAATCGTCGCTGGCAAATGTTCGCGTACGTCGAGGCTATGCTCTATGCTATCGGTTTTGGTTTGTTTACATATTTTTTAGCTAGTAGTTTATTGATTGGTTCACTTGCTTTTGCAGTAAGTTTGTTACTTCTACTACTAATAAAACACCCTTGGTCACAAAATCTAAAGGCTACTAGCTCATACATAGACGCGCATGTAGCCGAAGCATCTTTTAGTACGGGACTCTTATTACAACCAGAAGAAAATTTATCTAGTCTAGCCCGGTTACAACGCTATAAAGTTTCGAATGAACTGAAAGAAAGGTTAGGAACTACAACACCACCGAATAAATTACGACAAGCTACGTTGGTTTTGTTCGCTCTTTCAATTTTAGGGTTTGCAGTAAGTAAATTAGAGCTCTTCAATCGAGTAAATGCTGGTTTAGATTTTAATTCAAATTCTGAGCATATACAATTTGTCGCTACTGATTCAGTGTCCAATGAAACAATTACACCAAAAATAATAGAACAGGTAATTACGGTTTCCTATCCGTCGTACACGCGCGAAAGAACTAAAACTATCACTGAGTCTAATATTAAGGCAGTCATCAATTCGAGGATAAGCTGGGTGCTAAAGTTTGACAATTCGGTCTCTAGCGTTAGCATGGACCGCATGGGAGAAACAATTCCATTACAGCAAGTTGATAATAGTTATAAGATAAGCCAGTCATTGATAGAATCGGGATTCTATAGTTTTAAGTTCAGGAATGAAGCGGGACTTGAATTTACATCCAATTTATTTTCATTGGAAGCTATACCAGATAATCCGCCAGAGTTAGAGATTACAGGTTTGGAGCAGTACACGTATTTTGATTTTTCGGAGACAAAGAAAATCCAACTGCAAAGCACTATTACAGATGATTACGGAATCGATGAAGCATATATAATTGCTACAGTGAGTAAAGGTTCGGGCGAATCTGTAAAGTTTAGGGAAGAGAAATTATATTTTAACGAGACCATTCAAAAAGGACAAAGCAGCTTAATCGTAACTAAGAATATAAATTTAGATGCATTAAAGATGAAAGTTGGAGACGAACTCTATTTCTATATCGAAGCATTTGATGAAAAGGAGCCTAAACGAAATGTTACCCGAAGTGAAACTTATTTTGCGGTGATTAAAGATACCGTAACCGATGAATTTGCAGTAGAAGGCACCTTAGGGGTAGACCAAATGCCAGATTATTTTAGAAGTCAACGCCAATTAATTATTGATACTGAAAAATTAATTAAAGACAAACCCAGCATAACGGTTAAGGATTTTAAGTTTAGAAGTAATGAGCTTGGTTTTGACCAAAAAGCGTTGAGATTAAAATATGGTCAATTTATGGGTGATGAATCTGAAATGGAAGAAGCACCCATCGGGATCGAAACTGATGAAGCAAGTGAAGACCATTATCATACTGAAGATCAAGAAAATATATTAAAGGAATACTCTCATGACCATGATGGGGATAACGAACATAACTTAGTAGCTGCACAGGAAGCAGACGAAGCGGAAGACCCCTTACACGATTATTTACATAACCACGATGACCCTGAAGAATCAACCTTATTTGAGGAATCTCTGAAAACAAAATTGAGGAAGGCATTAAGCATTATGTGGGATGCTGAATTATATCTTCGATTGTACGAACCAGAAAAATCATTACCATTTCAATATGATGCTTTGAAATTGATTCAAGAAATAAAGAATAGTGCACGAATCTATGTGCATAGAATTGGTTTTGACCCTCCACCGATAAAAGAAGAAAGTAGGCTGACCGGTTCAATAAAGGATATCGATAATTTTCGGAAAACTCAAGATTTAGACGTAGTGCATCCTTTCAAATCAATGGAAATTGCTATTTCTAGATTAGAAGTATTGATTCAACAACAAGACGTTTTTAAGGAGAATGACAAGATTATTTTTACTGCTGCCGGAAACGAATTAGGTCGTTTAGCAATAGAGATTCCAGGGAAGTATTTGCGTATTCTTCAAGGATTAAAGAATATTGAAAATAATACAGAACGTACAATAGATAACTATAAAATTGTTCAGAAAGGCTTATGGTCGGCTTTGCCAAAAGCAAAAGAAATACCTGGCGCTCGTAAAGTATATACCGATGAAATCAATTCTTTATTTTTAAAACAACTGGAAACCTATGATTGAAGGATTCTCATTTGTAAATAAAGATATTTTGATTCCCGTGTTTATTGGAGGGCTTGTCTTATTCGGAAGCTATTTCTATAAAGAATGGGTTACAAGAAAACAGGGTAATTTTTCTATTAACATTATAGTCGCCCTTCTAACCATTGCTGCACTTGTTATTTTAGTCTTAGAACCAACTCGGGAGGTTGAAATTAATGACCACCAAGGTATTTTACTTAGCGAAGGTTTTAACGTTCAACAGAGAGATAGTCTGTTATCGCTCAATAAAGGTTTAAAAGTGTTGAAATATAACCCGAAGAAATCTATTCGTAACCAATTAGATTCCCTTACAACTGTTTATGTGTTAGGGGAAGGCATAAAACCATTCGATTTTTCACGCTTCAACAACATTGCAGTTGAATATTTTCCCGCTAACATACCATTGGGAATTACCCAGCTAACCTATACCAAGAAAATTTCGTTAGGTGAAAAAGTAGAAGTTATTGGTAGTTACAATCAACCAGTTAATGGCTCATTTTTAGTTTTTGAAGATTCACGAGGAAATGGTTTAGATTCTATTCAATTTGTTGAAAGTAGCTTTACTGATTTTACTTTATCTGGAAGTCCGAAAGCAAGTGGGAATTATGTGTATCAACTTTCAGAAAAAGATAGTGCTGGAGTTGTAATAAATTCCAATCCATTACCCATAGAAATTAAGCAAAAGCAGCCATTACGGGTATTGATTTTAAATAATTTTCCAACCTTTGAAACAAAATACCTAAAGAATTTTTTATCAGAGGAAGGTCACGAAGTAGTTGTTAGGAGTCAATTGACAAAAGGCAAGTTTAAGTTCGAATATTTCAATACTACTAGTTTACCCGTTTATCAGTTTACCGATGAAATATTGAAACAGTTTGATTTAGTCATTGTAGATGCGGATACCTATTTTAGTTTTGGTTCTACTATTAAAAATCGCTTTGAAAAGAATATTAGAGAAAATGGTTTAGGGGTATTCATTCAGCCAAGCGATTTTATTTTTAATAGGAGTGCAAGCTGGTCTTATTTTAGGTTTAATCGAGATGATATAAAGGAAGTTCAAATATTGAATAGTACTATTGCCTTAGAAAAATACCCTTATGAATTTGATGAAGAATTTTTGGTGAGTCCAATAATAGTAGGGGATGGTAAAGCCATTGCCGCCTACAAACAAATGGCATTAGGTAGGGTTGCAACTACAACGTTATTAGGTAGTTATCAAATGTTATTGAATGGCTCTGATCAAATTTATAAAAGTATTTGGACTAATATATTAGATGAGATTGCTAAACCGAAGATTGTGCCGATTGAATGGAAGGCAGAAACCCAAATTCCAAAAGTTGATGAACCATTTGATTTTAGTTTGTATACAAATCAACAGGAGTTCGCTGTAATAGATGAAGATAGCGTGCGTACACCAATGCTACAAAAACTAATGGTGTCTACTCATTTTACAGGAACTATTTATCCGAAGAAAACAGGATGGCAACATTTAAGTATAGATGGCGACAGTACTTCTCAATTTTCGTTTTTTGTTTATGATAGTGTCGATTGGAAAGCATTATCTTCAACTCAAAATATAGTCTTAAATAAAAAGAAATTTAAGACCGATGTAAACAAAAACAAGACGGTTATTAGTAACCGTCCTGTTTCTCCACTATTATTTTACATCCTATTTTTGCTTGGCGTAGGTTGGTTGTGGTTATCACCTAAAGTATCAATTGAAAGATGATTAAGCTACTGTATTTTTAATGAGGTAATTTATCTTTAACAACACCATAAACAAAAGTTCCTAAAAGCGCTCCTCCTATTACGACAAGAATCGAATAATAGCCAGCGCCAGCAAGAACATACATTGGCCCTGGGCAAGCTCCAGCTAACGCCCATCCTAATCCAAAAATAATACCACCTATTAAATAATTAGTAACACCTTTCTTCTTTGGATGTAAATTCATTTCGGCATCGCCAATAGCCTTTATTTTAAATTTTTTAATGATTTGAATACCTATAACGCCTAATACTAATGCAGAGCCAATAATGCCATACATATGAAAAGAACCAAATTGAAACATTTCATAAATTCTGAACCAAGATGCGGCTTCAGATTTATACATGATGATTCCGAAAAATATACCTATGGTTAAATAACTTAAATATCTCATCTTCTAACTAAAAATTAAGGGGAACAATAAATGTATCATAACAAGGCCACCAATAAAGAAACCAATTACTGCAATAAGTGAGGGTAATTGTAAATTGCTAAGCCCAGAAATGGCATGACCACTGGTACAGCCACCGGCATATCGAGCACCGAAGCCAACCATGAATCCGCCTAAAATTAATAAGACAAGGACAAACGGATCCGTAAGTTGTTGTGTTGCGAAAAGTTCTGGTGGTAAATATGCTTGTCCCGCACTTGCTATTCCATAATCTTCTGATAGTTGTTGCGCGACTTCCGGATTAATTTTCACTGTATTATCCGAAAGATATCGAGAGGCTATAAATCCACCGATTACCGCACCTAATATTACTATTAGATTCCAACGTTCTGCTCGCCAATCGTATTTAAAAAAATCAGAAATCTTTCCAGCTCCACCAATGGAACACATTGTTCTTAAGCTAGATGACATACCAAATTTTCTACCAACAAAAAGCAGTAAAAACATGGTGAGGGCTATTAAAGGCCCTGCTATATACCATGGCCATGGGTCATAAATTAAATTCATTGTCAATTAATTCTTGTTATTAGTAACGTAACGAAGCGCAAAGAAAATGAATCTTTTATTAACGCTGTTACATTAGCAAGATATTAACTTCCAAATATGTGCTTGCTTTTCAATACAGTGATAACCTCAAGTAAGTTTTAATTTACTTTTTATATATTGAAAAGCAGACTATAATGACCTTTGTTCTGTTTAGAATTAAGGATGAATTATTTAGAAAAGGTTAGCATATAAATTTTAATACACTCAACCTCATTACCCTATTTTTTCTTGACTCCTAATTTCAAAAGAATGGTTTCCAATAAGCACCACTTCGTAAATGCCGATTGTATAAGGTTTACACCTATAAATACGGTAAACCATAGCCAGTTTATATGTACATATACCGCCAATACGACGCTAAGTAAAACCATTGTACCTACGATTACTCTAAAATATGTGTTTAGCATTTTGATAATTTTTAAGATTATATTGATTTTTCAATAGGAACCACAACTGCTTTTATTGGGTTGTTAGTTTCCATATTTTGATTGAACTCTTTGATAAGCTCAAAAAGGATATTTATACTCTCGTCTGAGGTGAATGAGAAGAATAAACTCGATTCTACACCTCCTTTTTCACTTGGAAACCAACTTGCTGTACGAACCATTGATGTTATGTTTTTATGTCCATCAATACGACTTTCACTAAAACTTTCAATATTAGCTTTTTTAAATAGCTTAAGAATATCCTTCTCGAATTCTATTACCACTGTTACAATTAATAATTTCATAGCTACTTATTTTAGTCTTTTATAGTGTTTTCATTTTCTGGAAGCTCTACTTCTGGATAATTCTTCCGCTCGATCATATAATAAACCAATGGTACCACCAACAATGTCAATACAGTAGAAACAATAGTCCCGCCCATTAATGAAATAGCTAATCCTTGAAATATTGGGTCGAATAGAATAACGAATGCACCAATAACCACCGTACCTGCGGTTAAAAGAATAGGAGTGGTACGCACTGCACCAGCTTCAATGGCTGCTTGCTTTATCGGTATGCCATCTGCTAAACGCAGATTAATGAAGTCGATTAATAGTACGGAGTTTCGTACCATAATACCTGCTAATGCAATCATTCCAATAAACGAAGTGGCGGTAAAAAATGCGCCCATAATCCAGTGGCCTAAAATAATTCCGATTAAGGAAAGCGGTATAGCAACCATCATTACAATAGGTGCTTTAAAGTTTTGAAACCATCCTACAATCAAAATATAAATTAATATGATAGCTCCCATAAAGGCAATTCCTAAATCACGAAATACCTCAAGCGTAATTTGCCACTCACCATCCCACTTAACGGTATAGTTATCTTCAAATTCTGGCTGACCTAAGTACATTTCATTGATTTCATAACCTTTTGGCAAGGCAATTTCTTTGAGCTTTTCCTCCATACCTAAAATGGCATAAGCAGGACTCTCCAATTCTCCGGCCATATCGGCCATCACGTAAACTACACGCTTTTGATTTTTATGATAAATGCTTTTTGCGCTTATGGTTTCTTTAATATCAACTAAGTCGGCAATTGGCACCATGGTACCTTGCTTAGAAGTAATCTTCAATTGTGAAATATCTGAAATGGTCGATTTTTCCTTTTCATCTAAAGCCAATATCAAACCAACTTGATTACTTGCATTTTCATCGTATAAATTTGTAATTGCTCTATTGGATAATGCCATATTCATGGTATAGGCAATTTGTTTTGGTGACACACCGTAGAGCATTGCTTTCTCTTTATTGATTACGAATCGATATTCGGTTTGGTCTGCTTCTACAAGCCAATCGATATCAACAACATCATTGGTGTTTTTTAAGATATCTTGAACACTATTGGCAATTTTTATTTGCTCTTCATAATCAGGACCATAAACCTCTGCAACAATCGTAGATAGTACAGGAGGCCCAGGCGGAACTTCAACCAATTTTACATTGGCATTATATTTCGCTGCTATTTTTTGAATATCAGGCCGTAACAATTTTGCAATATCATGGCTCTGAGCTGAACGTTCACCCTTATCAACAAGATTAACTTGAATATCTGCCATATTACTACCACCACGTAAATCGTAATGACGTACCAAACCGTTAAACGTTATTGGTGCAGAAGTGCCAATATAATTTTGATAATTCACCACTTCTGGCCGAGTAGACAAGTACTGAGAAATTTCTTGGGCTACCACTGCAGTACGTTCAAGAGTAGTACCTTCTGGCATATCGATAACCACCTGAAATTCATTTTTGTTATCAAAAGGCAACATTTTTACGGCTACCGATTTGGTGAAAAACAACACCATTGACCCCATGAGTAATAAAAATGTCAATCCTAAAAACAACCATCTTTTACTCTTATTTTCAATTAACGGTCTTTCAAATTTGTTGTAAATCCTATAAATAAAGGTCTCCTCTAAAGGTTTCTGTGGCTTCGCTTCTTCACCTTTCTTATCTTTTTCTCTTAAGAAAATATATCCCAAATAAGGAGTAATGGTCAATGCCACAAATAAAGAAAGAATCATGGCGATTGATGCGCCTATTGGCATTGGAGCCATATAAGGTCCCATTAAGCCAGAAACAAAGGCCATAGGCAATACAGAGGCTATTACCGTAAATGTGGCCAAAATAGTAGGGTTACCTACTTCGTTTATAGCATATAGTGCAGCTTGCTTAAATGGCAAGCGTTTCATTTTAAAATGCCGGTGCATATTCTCGGCGATAATAATGGAGTCATCCACTACGATACCCGTAACAAAAACTAAAGCAAACAACGTAATCCTGTTTAGCGTATAGTCTAACATGTAGTAGCTCAACAGCGTTAAAGCAAATGTAATCGGAACCGATAAAAATACCACTAAACCACCACGCCAGCCCATTGCTAACATAACAACAAGTGTTACGGCAAAGATGGAGCCAATCAAGTGTAGCAATAATTCAGACACTTTATGGGATGCCGTTTCACCATAGTTTCTGGTAATTTCTACATGTACATCATCAGGTATAAGTGTAGTGCGTAAATGGTTAACCTTATCAATAACGATATCTGCAATTTTCATCGCATCGGCACCTTTTCTTTTAGCTACAGAAATCGTAACTGCAGGGTATTCAGATTTGTAATCGGCAACTTTATCGCTAGCCTGTCCAAAACCTAAAGAAACATAACTTTGTGGAATTTCTGGGCCATCGATAATACTGGCAATTTGTTTCAAATAAATCGGTTGGTTCTGTTGTACGCCAACCACAAGATTTTCAACATCGGTAACCGACGCCAAAAAATTACCCGTGTTTACTAAAAACTCGGTATCATTCTTATTAAAACTACCTGAACTTAATTGCGCATTGTTCGCCTTTATCATTTCAGAAACCGACAGGAAATCTAATCCGCTAGCGGCCAGTTTATCTTTATCTAGAACCACACGCAACTGGCGGTCTTGATTACCGATTTTATGTGTAATCGCTACATCATTTACCTTTTTTATCTCACTTTCCAGCTCCTGTGCCATTTGGCTCAACTGATATGCATCATAGTTTTCACTCCACAACGTAAGTCCGAGCATGGGCACATCATCAATAGCCCTTGTTTTTACCAAAGGGAACGTTACACCCTGTGGCATAATGTCCATATGTTTATTGATTTCGTTGTACAATTTCACGAACGACCGTTCAATATCTTCACCAACATAAAACTGTACGATGACCATTCCTTGTTCTTTCATCGACGTTGAATACACGTATTCAACACCTTTGATATTTGATATTAACTTCTCTAAGGGCTTGATCACCCGCGATTCTACTTCTGCAGGGCTTGCACCAGGATAGCCAACAAAAATATCGGCCATAGGCACGTCAATTTGAGGTTCTTCTTCCCTTGGAATTAAAAACGAACTGTACACCCCAATGACCATGAATACGATCATTAAAAGTACCGTTAACTTGCTGCCTATAAATAATTTGGCAATTTTGCCAGCTAAACCTTCCTTCATAATTTCTATTTATTTTGTTTGTGCTTTTCCACCTGTCTGTAGACTGGCGGTCGGGCTTTTCACTACTACTCCTCGGTACCAAAAGTGCCGGTGGGTTAACCGCTTCAATCCCAAACCCAGTCTCGTTTATTGATTTGAGATTTCTGCTCCGTTAAATAATTTTCCTTCTGCTGAAACTATATATTGCTCATCGGCAGAAAGACCTGATAAAACTTCTACTTCATCTCCGAAAGTTCTTCCCAATCGCAGCCAACGTAAAAGCGCGGTGTTGCTTTGGCTTACTGTATAAATACCTGTTAGTTGCCCGTTTTTTACAATGGCTTCTATAGGAATCATGACGGCTGAAGTAGTTGTTTTTCTTGCGACAGGAAATTGTACCGTGACATACATACCTGATAGTATATGTGCATCGGTCTTATCTAAAATGACCTTTACCAAATATTGACCTCCAGTATTTTTTGAAGAAGTACTAACTTCAGTCACTTTGCCTTTTATATTCTTATTCATTGCTTTTATCTGTACGGTGACTTCACTATCATTTTTTACAGCAAGAATTTCAGATTCTGGTACCATGGCCAAAATTTGATATTTATCTGGAGATTCTACCTCAAGTAAAGGCATCCCTGGGTTTGCCATATCACCAGCATCGATAAACTTATTTGTAACCACGCCGTCAAAGGGAGCACGAATATTCGCATAGCCCATTTGTGCGTTTACCCCGTTCCTTACTTGTTTAGCAGACTCTAATCGTGCTTTCGCCATGTTATAGTTGGCAGTGATATCGTCTAACTCTTTTTGTGAGGCGCTGTTTTCTTGAAATAAAGTAGTGAAGCGATTATAGTCTTTTTCAGCATTTTTGTAAGCTGCTTCAGCTTCGGTAATTCCTGCATTTACTTGGGCAAGTTGAGCCGAAACATCTGCATTATTGACACTCATTAATAATTGTCCGTCACGAACTTTATCACCAACGCCAACATATATTTTATCTACATAACCCATCATTCGAGTACTGATATTTGCACTCTTAACAGCTTCTATTTTTCCGCTTACAGATAAAAACGGATTACTATTATCTTCAGAAACCGTCTTTACTTTAACGGTTAAGGCAGGCGAATTATCGATTACTGCTTTTTTATCTTCGCTACCACAACTAGAGATTAGGATTGTTGCCCCTAAAATTGCTGTGATTATATATTTTTTATTTTTCATCTTTGAATTGGTATTAAGTACTTATTAAAGTGTTGGTAATTGTTTTTTCTAATCGTTTCTATTCTTCCATTAAAAATTTCAAATAGGCCAAAGCATAATTATGTTGAAAAATTGTACCGTAATACTCTAATTGTTTTTGAGAGAATTGGGTTTCTGACATTAATAAATCTGTAGTTTTTTCTAAGCCTTGCTTAAATCGGTTGGTGCGTATACGCAGTGATTCTCCAGATTGTTCAAGGGCTAGTTTCGTAAGCTTTAATTTGTTCTTAGCATCTTCAAGACCTCTTTTTGCCTTATTAAGTTCTAATTGACTTTCAGACTTGTATTGTTCTAATTGTAATTTAGATTTGTCATATTCGGCTTTACTCTTTTGAGATTTTCCAAAACGCTTACTGCCTTCAAAAAGATTCCATTTTAATTCTGCTCCGAATAAATAACCTTGAGCTTGACCTTGAAAAATTTCATCATCATGAAGTTCGTAGGTGCCGAAAGCATTTAAACGAGGTAAGAATGCCATTTGGTCTGCTTTATGCATTTGGCGATACGCTTCGGTAGCTGAGTTCATGGCCAAAATATCTTTTCTATTTTCGGATAAGCTTTCAGACGTATTCGATGTATAGTTCACTATTGACAATGAATCTGAAGGTTTTAAAATTTCGTTTTCATCTGTATTCATCAAAACCGATAAATAGTTACTGGCATTTAAAATATTGCTCTTAGCGTATTGTAACTGGTTATCGATTTCGGTTACTCTTACTTCCACAGCTAACACATCGGATTTTTGTAAATAACCCTGCTTATAGCTGTTATCAGCGATGCGCTTATTTTCTAATGCTGTTTCTTGGGCCTTCTGTAATACTGTTACCGTTTTATAAGCGAGTTGCAATTGCATATAGGCTTTTTCGACTTCAAGAGCTATATAATCTTCAGTACGACCAGACTGTAATTCGGTAGCGGTCAACTTCGATTTTGCTGCTTTACGTTGAAAAATCCCATCGAAATTTAAGAGCGGTTGTTGTACTTCAACACGAGTCGCATAATCTTCAATTTGTCTAGGGTTGTTCAATAAATCAGGATTAAAGTCTGCAGCCGTCAGAATTTCCTGATTTAATTTAGAGCCGAAAGCCATTAAAGGGTTTGTAGTAGCTATAGCTGTATGTGAAACGCTAATATTGGGTAACAAAATAGCATTGGTCTGATTGAAATCACCCTTTGCGGACAACACATCTTGTTGTGCCATTTTTATCGTGTTATTGCTCTCTTTAACTTTGGCTAACACTTCATCTTTTGTAATAGACTTAGTTTCTTGTGCTAGTCCCGAATAAAAGACGAGTAACAATATCAATCCTAATTTATACTTCATCGTATTCATTTATTTAAGGCAAAATTAAGGTGGTAAAACAGGCTGCACAGTAACAAATGTTACCGATGAAATTAAAAAGGACTTGAGAGCCAATTTAATCTTCATTTTTGCCGATTATTACTAGTGAAACAAATATATAGGAGTATTATTTAGCTGTAAATGACTACCATCAGGAACTCTTGGTTTTTATTGATGTTTTTACCAATGTTCGGCGATAATTATGATGTAAAAAGACATTACCATTGCAGAAATGTCTTTTACTACCCACCAAAAAGCTGAAATAAGAACAGGTTATTTTGTTGTTTTGGTATTAAACCAGTAACAAATGCCGACTGAAAAATAGAAGGTACTTTCCATATCTTCAGTGATGACCATATCTTCGGTTGTAATGGTCGCGCTAGTCTGGGGTATGGCCAAAACTGGGGTATGTGAAAAAATAAACTGTTGATAGTAGTATTGAAGGGGTAGGCTGAGTTCAACATTCATAATATTGAACTGAGAGACATCTTGAATTTCTACCAAGGTCAAAACCTCTGTTGCCGAATCACTCATACTTTGTCCTTTACTTTTATTTTTTCGGTTTCCTAGACGGCTTGAACTGAAATATTCTTGATAGAAATGTTGAGATCCCGAATATACAGCGATTGTAGGATTGATTAAAAATTGCTGATTACTGCTGAAAAAATTTCGATTTAATGTAAGCCCCGTAAAAATATCAGCGGAACTACCATTATTGAAATAGGTGCTTGCCATTAGCGATACCTCGATTAACTTAAGATTCTAGCCAAGAAAACAAGAAATATCTGCCACGACTGAAGATTTTACATTATCACCTCCGAACCCTCATTCAAGGCAAATATGTCATTTCGAACCAACCCTTCGGAAGGTAGTAATATAGAACCTATGGGCAATAGGTCTAATTGTTCTTTAAAAAAGATATTGGGAGATAAGCCATATGCGTAGGCTTCTTCATCATATCGATTATTCCAAAAGGCTTTCACCTCAATAGTTTTTAAGGTAATAGTGCATAACCTTTTAATTGATAATTGGTAAGCACCATCATCGCAGAAAGAGCTAATTCTGTATTTGGATCTAAGTCTTCTTTAGTGATTCCTCTTGCAGCAGTTGCCTGTGCGCAAACATATAACTCAACGCCATACTCCTTTAAGAGTTTCAATAACTCGGTATTAGGGTTGGCTTTCTCGTATTTTTCTTGATATTTGGCTTCATTCAAAGAAGCAAATGTAGCACCACCGTGTATGGCAGCAACAATGTGTACTTTGTCTTGAGAAATTCCACCAGAGCCGAGCATATTAATTACTCGAGCTATTTTCCAAAGACCAATATTTACGCCATCCATTTCACGATCATCTTTTACATCAAAAACGAGATTATAGGTCAAATTTTTGTCTGGTTGTGTGGCTACTTCTTTAAACTCCTTTATTTTTCCATACCCATCAATTATAGGGGTTGTCCATTCTTGGGCAGTAGTAAGATGTGTTGTCATTAGTACAATTACGATTAATAGTGCTTTTTTCATGTGTTCGTAGAATTTAAAATAACTGTTGTTTGGTTATGAAATATGTGATGAGTGCTACTAATGTCCGTTATTTTTTAAAGTAATAAAAGTAAGCAAGGTTATTTAACGCAACTGTAACCTATGTTACTGTCAATATTAAATTGAATTTCTAGATTGGTTGCCTAATTTAGTAGTGCGGATTTTTTAAAAGGTAGTAGTACAACTAGCATGGAAGAATTACGAACATTGGCGAAACAACTTTTTAAGCTATTTGCAGTGGTATTTGTCTTGGTGGGTATTGTTTTTATATTGCTGTTAACTTATGAGCCAAAACCTGAAGCTTATGTCCCAATTGTAACTGAACAAATAGCCGCTAAAGATATTTGGAAACCCAAGGATGCAATGGCAGAATTATCTAGCATGCCAGATAAGGTTAAAAAAGGGTATTACCTGATTGCAGAGACTTCTAAGTTTATGGGTCCGCATGCCGAGAACCCTGAAGACCGGTATAGCGGAAATAATTTGGCTTGTGCCAATTGTCACTTGCAGAAAGGGGCCCAAGCAGGTTCTGGTTCTTGGGTAGGTGTTATAGAGCGTTTTCCTCAATTTGGGGGTCGTGGTAATAAAGTAGGTACTATTGAAGACCGAATCAATGGCTGTATGGAACGTAGCATGAACGGAAAGGTGCTTCCTGTAGATTCTAATAAAATGGAGGCCATAGTCGCTTATATGAATTGGTTGGGAGAGGGCCTACCTGAAAACCGGAAGGCGGAGTTTAAAGGCTACCCGAATATTGAGATTCCGAATGTTGAGGTAGATTTAGAAAAGGGGAGTCAGGTGTACAAAAAGGAATGTATTATCTGTCATGGTGAAAACGGAGCAGGTATACTAAATGTTGATGGCAAAAGTTATACGTATCCACCATTGTGGGGCCCTGATAGTTTTAACGATGGTGCAGGTATGAATAGGGTGATTACATCGGCAGAATTTATAAAAAGTAATATGCCTTATTTACAAGCAACTTGGGACAAACCAAAATTAACCGATGAGGAAGCTTATCATGTGGCGGGTTATATTAATAGTTTTTCACGACCACATAAATTATATGCAGAAAAGGATTATCCCGATAAAAAACTGAAACCTGTATCTACACCATACGGTCCGTGGGTTGATGATTTTTCACCCGAACAACATAAATACGGACCTTTTCCTCCAATCATGGAATATTACAAAAAGGAATATGGTATTACCAAAACGAAATAAGCGCATGCGGTTAGTATACATACTTTTTATTATTCTGCCCTTAATTTCTGTTGGACAAGATTCTGTCGATGTAAAGAAAAAAGGAACACTTTCTGGCCAATGGCGTACCTATTACATGATGACATCTAATAAGGATGACCTAAAGAACTTCAATGCCTTGGCAACTGGTGGTAAATTAAAATATCAATATACACCGTTTGATAATTTAGAAATAGGAGCAGCTATCTATAATTCTACCAATTTAGGATTACAAGATTTAACCGTCCCTGATGCTACAACGGGTAGATTAAGTAGGTATGAAGAAGGATTGTTTGATAGGTTAGATTTAGAAAATGATGCTGTTTTCTTACTTGGGGAACTATATGCGAATTATAAATTAAAGAAACACACGTTTACTTTAGGTCGTATGAAGGTTAATACACCGCTTATAAATCCTGAAGATGGTAGAATGATACCAACTTTGGTACAAGGGCTATGGTATAGCTACAAAAAACGAAAGACAGTACTTCAACTTGGAATATTAAATGAAATAGCACCACGGTCTACTGGTAAGTTTTATGGAATAGGGGAAAGTATAGGTACATATCCGGTGGGTAGAAATAAATATGGCAATGCCTCCCAATATATCGATAATACGAAATCGGACTATATTATATTGGCGAATGCCGATTTTGAGATAACTGAAAATTTGAATGTTAAGATATGGAATGAGTATGTAGAAAATATTTTCAATTCATTCTATGTAAAACCTTCCTTAAAAATATCTGAATCTATACAATTAGAAGGGGAGTGGTTGCACCAGAATAAGGTTGGTGATGGCGGAAGCAGTTTAGATTCCCTTCGTTATTTCAATCAAAATACAGCGGATGTCTTAGGATTGAAAATTGCTTATAAAAGTAAAGTTGGGTTAATGACTTTAGCCTATGAAAGAATATTGCCAAATGGTCAATTTTTATCGCCACGCGAATGGGGTAGGGAAGACTTGTTCAGCTTTCAAAAAAGAGAACGTAGCGAAGGCACAGCAGACAATCACGCTCTGGTTTTGAACTATAAAAATGAGTTTGATGTATTGAAAGAGAATTTAAATCTTACTTCAATTCTAAGTATTGGTAAGCATTGGAAACCAGAAGTAACCGATGCCTCGCTAAATAAATACGCCATGCCAGATTACACGCATATCAACTTAGATGTATTCTTTACTATTAAAAAATTAAAACGCTTAAAACCAGAACTTTTACTTACTTCGAAAATAGGCAATGGTGATATTTCAGATAATCCAAATTTCTATTTTAATAAAGTAGATTTATTTCATGTAGATGTAATACTCAACTATAACTTTTAAAAAGATTAAATAAAAAATCCCCATTTCAATGGGGATTTTTTATTGGAAATACATTAGACATTTTTGCCTTTCATCATCTTATTCCAATACAAATAAGGAAGGCCATATTTTTTAAGCATCCACAATCTCCAATGTTCTTTAGAAGAATCAAAGATTAGCATCTGCTTCAGTTTTGGGTCTGGGGTAAAATTATTATCGTAATCAAATTCGGCCAAAACCATTTTACCGTAATCAGTAACTAACGGACAAGAAGAATATCCATTGTATGATTGAGTTCCCATTTTATGGGTGTTCATTAAACGGTCGATATTATCAACTACGATGGGTGCTTGCTTACGTATGGCAGCTCCTGTTTTGGCTGTTGGCAATGCGGATACATCTCCTAAGCCAAAAATATTTGGATACTTATTGTGTTGCATAGTTTGATGGTTTACATCTAACCAGCCCGCTGAGTTTACCAAAGTAGAGTCTTTTACAAATTTAGGGGCTACTGATGGTGGTGCGGTATGTAACATATCGTAATGAATGCCATAGCGGTTACCATCAACAGTTACCTTTACATCTTTATAATTGTACTGAAACTTATCGTCTAGTTTTAAATCATCTACCTTATCACTAGAAATTACTACACAACCACCAGCTGTAATTTCTTTACCCATTTCATACCATGCAATTTGTTTCTCACCATCTACCGCTACCAATTTATGGTGAAATCTTAGGTTGATATCTTTTCTATCAACAACCTCCATTAAGGTTTTGGCAATTTCTTTTACACCAAAAATAACTGAACCCCCAGTGGCAAAAATAACATCTGTTTTTTTGCGTACCCCATTTTTTCTAAAATGACTTTCGGCTAAATACATTATTTTTTGTGGTGCTCCGCCACATTTAATTGGTGTTGTAGGTTGTGTGAAAAGTGCAGTTCCTCCTTTAAAATTCTTGATAACATCCCAAGTATGCTTTGGATCTGTATAATTACTACACACAACACCTTTATCCATAGCTTCACCCAAACCGGGCACCAAACTAAAATCATAAGCCAAACCTGGTGCAACAACTAAATAATCGTAAGTAATATCTCCTTTAGATCCAGTATGAACAATATTGTTGTCGGGATCAAAACCTGTTGCCTTATCTTTTATCCAAGTAGCATTTTTAGGAATTACAGATGACATTGGTCTGGCAGTTTTTTCAAAATCATACGTGCCAGCACCTACTAATGTCCATGCAGGTTGATAATAATGAATATCTGCTGGTTCAATAATTGCTACGTCCTTTGCTTTCTTTTGAGTGAGAAGCTGGGCTGCTACCATAATACCAGCAGTACCACCTCCAATAACTATTACTTGATGATGTGAACTCATTTTACAACTATATTTTAGAATTTAATAAATATAACAGTTATAAGTTGCTAAATATGTAACAAAAGTTACACAACACTATAAAAAGGAATAGACCTAATTCCATAATATGGAATTAGGTCTTTATAATTTGAAAATTTAAAGTTTTTTATTTTTTTATTTTACAAGTGTTCATACCGAACAAGGTATAAAGTGGGCAAAAGCTAATAAAGGTTGTTAGTATTAAAACACCTGCTACCGCTGCCATTATATAGCCTAAAGTTCCGGTAACGGTATCTGTATAAAATGTAGTTAAAAGAGCTACGGCTATAAAGATTCTAATAAATCGGTCTGTACTTCCCATGTTTTTTTTCATGATAATGATATTTAATTTAAGAGCTAAAACGCAGATTGTAATGATGTTCGTTTATTATAGACAAACAGATTAGCGCTATGGTTTATGTTAAAAATTATACTGCAAAGTAATATTAACCTATGAGCTAGCGTATGACATTTGTCATGTTTTAAACATGAGATTATGAAAATAAATTATGTAACAAGAGTTACAGATTTGTCGTTTTTTAAAAAGTATATTTACCAAAAGTGTAATACGAATGGAGGCATATTTAGATGCATTTTTAAATGCGATATCAGGAACGTTTAATTGGACTATAAAATCCATCATGTTTAATGTGCCTTGGTATCTCAATTATTTTTGGGGTTTAATCTTTATTTCATTGATAGTTTGGTTTTTAGAAATCGTTTTTCCATGGAGAAAGGAGCAGGGTGTTTTTAGAAAAGATTTTTGGTTAGATGGTTTTTACATGTTCTTCAACTTCTTTTTGTTTGCCATAGCTATAAGTGGTATTTATAAAATGCTAAATGTGCTTTTTACCGATTTGGGCATTACTGCGAACAGTTTGGCGCTTATAAATATATCTCAATGGCCAATGTGGGGTCAATTACTGTTATTTTTTGTTATTTTGGATTTTGTACAGTGGTTTACCCATATTTTACTGCATAAGTATGCTTTTCTATGGAATTTTCACAAAGTACACCACAGTGTTAAGGAAATGGGATTTGCAGCGCACCTCCGTTACCACTGGATGGAAAACATTTTCTATAAACCCTTAAAAACTTTTGGGGTTATGATTTTAGGTGGATTTGAGCCAGAACAGGCCTATATCGTTCATTTTGCTGCAATTGCTATTGGGCATTTTAACCATTCGAATATTAAGATAACATGGGGACCTTTAAAGTATTTGTTTAATAATCCTGTTATGCATTTATACCATCATGCCTATGAGTTACCCGAAGGTACTTACGGAGTAAATTTCGGTATCAGTTTAAGTGTATGGGATTATATTTTTAAGACCAACTACATACCTGAAGATAGCGGAGATGTTAAGTTAGGTTACCCTGGGGATGAGAATTTGCCAAAAGATTTTTTTGGACAATTAGTACACGGTTTTAAACCAAAGAAGAAGAAATAAATTCACTTCTTCTTCTTCTTCTTCTTCTTCTTCTTCTTCTTCTTTGGCTATTTTTTAAGTTTAATTAGATAATTTACCTGTAGCACAACTTACAAAAGATTTAGCTTTTGATAGTATGGAATTACCTTGATCAATACTCGGATACCCAATTGACTTTAATTTATTTTTTACGGTAGTAATATCTTCTTGATTTGATGCATCAAATTGAACTGAAGACGATTCTACTGATACACTTACATTAGTTATCGTAAGTATTTCTTCTAATTTAGAGATAATCGTTATGGCACAACCACCACAATTTAGATTTTGAATAGGAATTACTGATGTCATATTTTACTTATTTTGTTCGTCATTGAAAGTTATACTCCAAATACCTCTTACTTCATTTTCCTTATAGCCAATAGCTTTGTCATATGGGTATTTAGTATTTAATATAAGAGTAACTTTTGGGTCTATATTCATTATTGGTGTTCCATCGCAATTTAGGCACATGGTATTCGTAACAATAGGTGAATAAAAATGTGTCGTGCCATTTTCAGTAGTTAGAATAGGCTCATATGTCTCCTTATTGCTAACTTTTGCTTTAAAAAATTCAATATACTCAAGCTCTTTTCCATTAGCTTGGTTTTCAAGGTTTCTTGGTTTGTCAGTTACCCTTCTAATTTTAGCATTGTAAATAATTGCCATGCTATCTGTTAGTGGATAAGCTCTTTCATTGCAAAATTCTACTGCGGCTACCGCTCCATTTTTTTGTAAGTTCAGCATGAGGTTCTTGCCTAAAATTTTCTGGGTACTTTGGGTATATAATTTCCCTTTTTCCACGAAATTAGTATCATTAATTTCAGGGTCAGTTTCTGTGCCATTGTTATTTTTAGATTCACCTATAGTGTTAACTTCAGTCTCCTGTTTAACTTTTGGGGAATCTTTGCAACTGAACACAAGAACAATCCCTAAGATTAATACAATACTTTTCATCTATTTCAAATTTTACAGCTTGTTAAATGAACCATATAGATATTTCATTAACGGATAAATTTATCACATTAGAATGCTCAAAGGTTTAAGTTGTTATTTTGCTTAACTCCAAGAACTATACCCTCCTTTTAAATCATATACTTCAAGAAACCCCATGTTTAAAAATTTACGTGCAGCTTTTTGGCTTCTAGCACCTGATCTACAATACACATATATAGCCTTGTTTCTATCTAACTTTTCAAAATAATTTTTAAAATTATTAGGATTGAAAAAATCGATGTTTATGGCATTTTTAATATGACCGCTATTATATTCAGAAGCTGTTCTAACATCAATAGGTTTTACCTTGTTGGTAATAATGGCTGTTGCATACTCATTCTTTTTCAAAATAGTAATCTGGCCTAAAGTTTCTTTTTTCTTGCCAAAAATGGCGTCTAAAAATGACATAATCGTTTTATTTAAAGTTAATATTCAATACTAAAAGGAAACGGTCTTGAAAAAGGCCGTTTCCTGAACAAACCAACCAATAAAAAAGTTTAATTAAGACTTTTCTTAGCTAGATTTCAATGAACCTTTTCTAATGTGTCATCGGCAATTCTAGCATTTATTAGAGTGTTGTAGGGCAAACATATTTAGATAGAGAAATACCTGCTTCTTGTATAGCCTTAAAGCCGTCTTTTACATCAATGAGGTTATGTATACCTCTGCTTTTTAAAATGGAAGAAGCTATCATACTTCTATAACCACCAGCACAGTGTACATAAAATATCTTATTATCAGGAAATTCTGCTAAGTGGTCATTCAGAAAATCTAATGGTGTATTCATGGCCTCTAAAATATGTTCAGATAAATATTCAGATTCTTTACGTACATCGAACACAGGCGCTTTTTCAGTTTCAATTACTTCTTTAAGCTTATTAGCATCAACTTGACTAACGGTGTCATATTCCATCGCAGCTTTTTTCCATGCATCAAAACCTCCATCTAAATACCCTAAGGTGCCATCGAAACCAACTCTAGAGAGTCTAGTTACTGCTTCTTCCTCTAAACCAACTGGTGCAACTAATAAAATAGGTTGTTGCACATCAGCAATCAAAGCACCTACCCAAGGCGCAAAGCTACCATCGAGACCTATAAAAATAGAACGTGGTATGTGACCTGCTGCAAAATCATCTTGATTACGCACATCTAATACAATGGCTCCAGATTCATTTGCTGCAGCCTCAAAAGCCTTTGGGGAAAGTGCTCTTGTACCACGTTCCAATACTACTTTAATATCTTCGTAGCCTTCTTTGTTCATTTTTACATTCAATGGAAAATACTGAGGTGGTGGAAGCAGACCATCAATTACCTCGTTTATAAATTCCTCTTTGGTCATGTCTTTACGTAATGCGTAATTCATTTTCTTTTGGTTACCCAAAGTATCGACCGTTTCTTTCATCATATTCTTACCACAGGCAGAACCCGCGCCATGAGCAGGGTATACAATTACATCATCTGCCAAGGGCATTATCTTTTCACGTAAACTATCGTATAAAAAACCAGCAAGGTCACGTTCGGTTAATTCACCCATTTTTTGAGCTAAATCTGGTCTACCAACATCTCCAAGAAACAAAGTATCGCCACTAAAAATGGCATAATCTTTACCTTTTTCATCTTTTAAAAGGTATGTAGTACTCTCCATAGTATGACCGGGGGTATGCAATGCAATAATGGTTACATCGCCCAACTTAAATTCTTGATTGTCCTTTGCTATGATAGCTTCGAAAGAAGGATTTGCTTTTGGACCATAAATAATATCTGCTCCAGTTTCTTTAGCCAAGGTTACGTGACCGCTGACAAAATCGGCATGAAAATGAGTTTCAAAAATATACTTGATTTTTGCATTATCAGATGTTGCTTTCTTTATGTAGGGTAGCACCTCTCGTAAGGGATCAATTATTGCAACCTCTCCATTACTTTCAAGGTAATAAGCACCTTGAGCAAGACAGCCAGTATATATTTGTTCAACCTTCATAAGTTCATATTTAATATTCGGGTCAAAATTACACTAAGAAATTGTGTAGTACAGTAACTTAGGTTACACTAGTGTACGGTCATAAAAAAAGCCCCATCAAAAATGAGGCTTAATTTTACTACCTTAAAAAACTATAATAGGGTAGAGGGGCAAACATATTCCGATTTAGGGATTGATGTTTTCGAAATGTCTTCGAAGCCACCTCTAACATCTGTAAAATCTTGCCATCCTCTCTGTTTTAGAATAGAAGCGGCAATCATACTTCGATAACCACCTGCACAATGTAGAACAAATGGCTTATCTTTTGGAAATTGAGCCAAATGTTGATTTATTTCATTTAAGGGAACATTGATTGCCCCGATAGCATGTTCTGAATCGAACTCACTCTTTTTTCTTACATCAATTATTATAGGCTTCTTATTCTTATAAAGAGTTTCTAATTCAGAACCATCAATTCTATTGGTAACCTCAAAATCTTTTCCAGATTTTTCCCATGCATCAAATCCTCCTTTTAAAAAGCCTACTGTATTATCATAACCTACTCTCGATAATCTTGTAATAGCTTCCTTTTCTTTGTCCTCATAAGTAACTAAAAGTATTTCTTGTTTTATATCGGGTATCATTTCACCAACCCATTGGGCAAAACTACCTTTAAGCCCAATATTAATACTATTAGGAATAAACCCTTTTGCAAAGTCCTCTGCATTCCTGGTATCCAATACTAATGCACCTGTTTCATTGGCAACAGCTTCAAAAGCTTCTGGAGAATATGGTGTGGTAGCCCTATCCATAATTTTGTCTAAACTTTCATATCCTTTAATGTTCATAAGAACATTTTTTGGAAAATACCCCGGAGGTGCCGTAAGGCCTGTCAACAATTCTTTGATGAATTCTTCTTTGGTCATGTCTGGGCGTAAGGCATAATTCACTTTTTTTTGATGACCTAAGGTATCTGTAGTTTCTTTACTCATCATTTTACCACAAGCAGAACCCGAACCATGATTAGGGTAAACAATTAAATCATCACTTAAAGGCATTATTCTATTTCGAAGAGAATCGAATAAATAACCTGCTAATTTTTCTTCGGTCAAATCAGCTACAACATGTTGTGCCAAATCTGGTCTGCCTACATCACCTATAAATAAAGTGTCACCGGTGATGATACCATGTTCATTACCTTTTTCATCTATTAAAAGATAGGTCGTACTTTCCATAGTATGACCTGGGGTATGAATTACTTTTACCTTGTAATCACCTACTTCAAAAATTTGATTATCCTTTGCTGTGGTTGCCTCATAGGCAGGTTTTGCACTAGGACCGAAAACTATTTCTGCACCAGCCTTTTTTTGTAAATCTAAATGACCACTAACAAAGTCGGCATGAAAATGCGTTTCAAAAACATATTTAATTTTAGCTTTGTCCTTATTGGCGCGGTCTATATATGGTTGTACCTCGCGTAATGGATCAAACACTGCCGCCACTCCTTTACTTTCAATATAATAAGCGGCATGAGCCAAACATCCTGTATATATTTGTTCTACTTTCATGAATATAAATTTTGATTAATACCCTAAAATTACCTTTTGTATAAGAGCTGTACAGTGACTTTTGTCACATAAGGGAAATTTTATTTAAAAAATTCCATATAGAAAATAAAGGCGGACATTACTAGAATGAAATAGCCAAAACCCTTCTTTAGTTTTTTGCCATCTATGAAGTTGCTCAAGTAGCTACCAATAAAAATACCAATAAATGAAAGGCCTGTAAATAGGGCTAAGAAATTCCAGTCTATTTCCATGGTCATTGCATCTCCCAGAAAAAATCCCATTAAAGATTTAATTGCAATAATTACTAATGATGTACCTACAGCAACCTTCATTTCTACATTTGCCAATATAACCAAAGCGGGAATAATTAAAAATCCGCCACCAGCACCAATCATACCCGTTATACCACCAACAATCAATCCTTCTAATAAAATCAGGGGATAATTATAATCAACATCACCTGTTTTAATCACCTTCTTGTCTTTTTTGAGCATAGAATACGCTGCAGGAATCATTAATACGGCGAACAGACCAAACATGGCCATTCTACGGGTGAATTGAAAATCTTCTATTTGAAACAATACGTCTGGCATTGCAGGTACTATATAATGTCTTACCACGGTAACACCTACTATAGCAGGAATACCAAAAACAAGTGCTGTTCGCCAATCTACAAATCCTTTAAGATGCTGTTTCCAGCCACCTACCAAGGCACTTGCGCCAACGATAAATAAAGAATATGCAGTTGCAGCTTTTTCATTAATTGAAAAAAGATATGCTAGAACGGGTACGGCAAGAATAGAGCCACCACCGCCAATAAGTCCTAATGAAATACCAATAATTAATGCGCTGATGTATCCAAAAATGTGCAAAATTTCCATGTGATGTATTATATATCACAAAAGTAAAGCTGAGAGGTAACCTGTGCAGTAACAATGGTTACAGAAGTATTATAAATCTAAAATTTTAATGAAATTACGATGAAGTTTAATTTTACCCATCTCTTCCAATTTTTTTAATAACCTAGAGATTACTACTCTAGAGCTATGAAGGTCATAGGCAATATCTTGGTGGGTACTATGAATAATATCATCGTTTGTTACCCTAGCTTTTTCTTTTAAGTAGCCAATTAAACGTTCGTCCATTTTTTGGAAGGCAATACTGTCTAACGTACTCAATAATTCATTTAGACGAACATGGTAACTATTGAAGACAAAATTTCTCCAAGGTTTATATTTAATTGTCCATTCCTCCATCTTCTGAATGGGTACCATAATAAGCTTGGCATCTGTTTCGGCAATGGCCCTAATTTCACTTTTAGTATCACCCATACAACAAGCCATGGTCATTGAACACGTATCACCTTTCTCTAAATAATACAGTAGAAGTTCATCGCCATCATCATCTTCTCTAAGAATTTTAATGACACCAGATATTAATAAAGGCATTCCTCTTAGGTAATCGCCTATTTCTATTAATTTATACCCTTCAGGCACTTCTTTAAAGGTACCTACTTGAACAATTTCATTAATTAATTCCTCTTCAAATATATTCCCGTATTGCTCTTTTAAGTCTTGGATCATTCTTCTTTCAATTAACTTCTTGTGCTATTTTCTTATCAAATTTTAAAAATATATTGTCCCAAATCGATTCGTAAACTAAAGCTATCTAGGGCTATGCAAATATTAAATCAACGACTATTACGGCAAACAATGTCGAAACCTTAAGTTACAAGCCGAATATCAACGTCAAAATATAAACAGCTACCGCAACTGCAATACCTACACCATAAGAAACATACATTGACCCTGTATAAAAACTAGGTTCCATGCTATATTTTAAATCGCACTTTGGGCAACGTACTTTAACCTTGTTGAAATTACTTAATTTATAAGGATTTGCTTCTAGGAATTTTCTTTTATGACACCTTGGACATTTAAAAAAAATGATACTGTAAATTTGGAGCCATTTGCTATCATGACCTAAAAATTTGGCAACAAATTTATTATATCAACCCTTTTTAAATGCTAACATTAGTTACATATCACCATCCGCTTGTCTCAATTTTATAAAGGAAATTTAAAACTAATCATAAAACCATGAACTGACATTAGTCATATTATTTACTGTTCCTGACGTGTAAGTTTGTAATTAAATCAATAGTTTATGTGTTCGCTTGTTCAAAAATATAATGTACCTGGTCCTCGGTATACTAGTTATCCAACAGTACCTTTTTGGGATATCAATACTTTCTCAGGAAAGAAATGGGAAGATTCTGTAAAGAAAAGCTTTCATGTAAGTAATTCAACTACAGGAATAAGTATATATATACATCTACCTTTTTGTGAGAGTATGTGTACGTTCTGCGGATGTCATAAACGAATTACAAAACGACATGATTTAGAATTACCTTATATAAAATCGGTTTTAAAAGAGTGGAGTTTATATAGCGCTCTATTTTCCGAAAAACCGATAATTAAAGAATTGCACTTAGGTGGTGGTACACCCACGTTTTTTACGCCAGAAAATTTAAAATTTTTAATTGATGGTATATTAAGAATTGCGAGCAAATCAAATGATGCAGAATTTAGTTTTGAAGGGCACCCAAACAATACGACAAAAGAGCATTTACAAGCTTTATATGATGTTGGTTTCAGAAGAGTAAGCTATGGTGTACAAGATTATAATGAAACGGTACAGAAGGCAATTAATAGAATTCAACCATTTGAAAACGTAAAGAATGTTACCGAGTGGGCACGTGAAATAGGGTATATTTCAGTGAGCCACGATATAATCTTCGGTCTACCACACCAGAAATTAGAACATGTAAAAAATACTATAGCAAAAACCAATGAGTTAAAGCCAGACCGTATAGCTTTTTACAGTTATGCGCACGTGCCATGGCTTGCAGGTAACGGACAAAGAGGTTACAAAGATGCCGATTTGCCAGCTGCAGATGAGAAAAGAGCACAGTATGAAATTGGTAAAGAGCTATTGCTTAAAAACGGTTATCAAGAAATAGGTATGGATCACTTTGCATTAGAGACAGATAGTCTTTATAAGGCTATGGAAAGTGGAGGTTTACATAGAAATTTCATGGGTTACACAAGCTCAAATACCCATCTAATGATTGGGTTAGGTGCTTCTAGTATAAGTGATAGTTGGTATGGTTTTGCGCAGAATGTAAAGAATGTTGAAGAATATCAAAATTTAGTAGAAAATGATATTATACCTCTTTATAGGGGACATATTTTAACAGAAGAAGATCAAATAATAAGAAGACATATCTTAAATTTAATGTGCAGATTTAAAACATCTTGGAGCGACTTCAAGTTGTACATTCCGGAGATGGATAGTATCCTTAAAAGACTGAGGGAGATGGAGCAAGATGGTATAGTTGAAATCACAAAGGGTAGTTTGCTTATTACTGAAAAGGGTAGACCCTTTGTACGAAATGTATGCATGGCTTTTGATTTGCCTTTACAGAAGAAATCCCCTGATACCAAGCTATTTTCAATGACTGTCTAATTTTTACAAATATTGAAGGTCTTTATTTTATTAAATTTTAAATAAAATTATTATGAAAAAAATTATTGTACTTACAGACTTTTCAGAGCAATCTGGTTTTGCTTTAAAAGCTGCTGCAGATTTAGCTAAAAAACATAAAGTAGAGCTTCTTGTAGTTCACATGTTAGAACTTAATCAAGCGATGATCTCTTCGCCTGATGGAATGTATATAGAACAGACAGTCTTTCTAGTAAAATTGGCTGAGAAGAATTTAAAAGAATTCTTGAACAAACCATTTTTGGAAGGATTAACTGTTACTCCTGTTATTAAGCATTATAAAGTGTATAGTGAGCTTGATGCTATTGCAGAAGAGCATGATGCAGATTTAATTGTGATGGGTTCTAATGGCGCTAGTGGTCTTGAGGAAGTTTTAATTGGCTCTAATGCTGAGAAAGTAGTTCGAAATTCAACTACTCCTGTTTTGGTCATTAAAGGTCAAATTGCTGAATTCAATATAAACAGATTTGTATTTGCATGCGATTTCAATGATGACAATTTACCTGCTTTTCAAAAAGCAAGGGAATTTTCAGAATTGGTCAATGCCAAAATGGAACTAGTCTTTATAAATACGCCAAACGATGAATTTTTAAGTAATAGAGATGCGTATCAGAAAATAAATAAATTTTTAACGAAAGCGAACGCTGGTCAGCAAGTAGAAATTTATAATGATTATAGTGTAGAACAAGGCATACTCAATTATGGTAATACAATACTTGCAGATGCCATTGCCATGCCTACGCATGGTCGTAAAGGTCTTTCGCATTTGTTTAATGGTAGCATAGGGGAAGACGTTGTAAACCATTCTAGAATACCTGTAATTACATTTAAGATTTAGTAAATTTCAAAATTTCATATTCTAAAAATAAACCCAAGGTGATTGCCTTGGGTTTATTTTTAGAATATGGTTAAATAAGTAGCTTATTTAAGGGGGTGTTACAGTGAGCTAAATCGGATGCTATTTTACTTAATAACTGTGCTGATTTTAGTTGTTTTCTTTATGAACTAAGAACTTTCATCATAAAAGCATATTGTTCGTGCATTTGAGGTTTCCCTTTTCGTTTACCACTTCGACCGAAAAAATAAAGAACAAACCACATGACTACTATTATAGACATTAAACCCAATTGTAAACTGTATGATTTGTTTAAACTTGCACTAGAATACGCCCAAATTCCTATAATGATGAACAACGTAGCGATAACAAAATGGACGAACATAAAGAAAGTCCATAAGGTAGGGTTTGGCCCAAATACTCCATAAACACGGCATTTAGAAGAATCTATTTCATCAATTTCTAAATGAAGTTGAGGTGACCAAAAATGATTGTTTTTAGCGTTAAGTTTAATAAAGACATGCTCATCTAAACGATTAACAAGAAAAGGGTCGTGTCTAGCAGTCTCAAACTTTTTTAATATATCTTCTTTAGTTTCGACCACATCTAACTGAAACCTTGGGCGAAGTATAATTTCGTTTGGTAACGGTTTCATAGAAAATTAATTTGATGGCCGTGGCCGTTAGTTATGGCATTCTATAGCACTTGAAGCTAATTGTGTAACAGGTGCGGGTGATACATAGGGTATACCCAAACCAAGACCTCTTAATATAAAAAGTAATCCGATAACAACTACAAAAACAGGTATCGCCTTTTGTACTTTTTGACGAATACCACCTTTTAATAATCCACTAAAATATATGGCAGTAGTCATTAGGGGTACAGTGCCCAATCCGAAAAGCATCATATAAAGGCTGCCTTGTAAAGCATTACCCATAGCAATGGCCCCAAAAAGTGCCATATAGACTAAGCCACACGGTAAAAAACCGTTTAGGAAGCCAATCGTTAAAAAGGTGTCGGGTGATTTTTTCTTAAGTTCTTTGCCGAGTTGGTTTTTAACTTTTGAGATGACTTTATAGATAGGTTTTGATAGGTTGTATTTATTGAATATTTTATAAGGAATCAAAACCACAAGAATCATTATGATACCAATAGCTATGGACAGTTTCTGTTGTGCTCCGAAAATGGAAAGTCCCTTTCCAAGAAATCCGAAAACGAGTCCGATGATACCATACGCCATCAGTCTGCCAAAATGATAAATGAATATTTGGCCGAACTTTTTATAGTTATTAGTTTGGTCTACCGGAAGCATAAAGGCTATAGGGCCGCACATACCTACGCAGTGCAAACTACCCATGAGACCCAATATAACGGCAGATAAAATCATATTCTTCTTAAAAGGTTATACTTTCTTTATGTAGAAATTCTTTTCCTTGGTGTTTCCAAGTAATCTTAATGTCCCAGCGACCTTCTAATAATTGATTATTGGGTATCAGCACATGAGAATCGGATAAGTTGATAGGTAAGATAAAATCTAAGCGCTTATTAGATGGCCTGTATAGCGACACTGTACCAGAAACCTTGGTATTATCATAATCATCAGGAAAAATTACCATCAATCCGTCAGTTTCTTTTTTAATCCGTATTTGTTCAAATGCGTTTATAGCATTTTGCTCAGCATCTATTTCTTTTTGAAAACCGAGTTCAGCCTTGTAATACTCTTCAGTAACCAAATCATGATTGGCATTATGGCTTGTAGTCATTCGTATCACGAAAAACAGAATGAAACTGATGAAAGCGACAAAAGCGATTATGATACCTGTACCCCAATTTATTTTCATGATCTTTTACTTAAATACTATTTATAACTACGTGGTGCCAAGAAGCGCGCAGTTGTGGTCTCTATTAATTTGTCATTACTATAGACGCCAATTTTTAAGTTGTTCTTATCACCGCTTAATGCTGAAGCATTGATTTCAATAAACAATGTACCTTCTGCCAAGGCTTCTGGCTGAACATCAAAATTATCCGTTCGTACTAGTTTAATCTCTCCTTTAGGCGATATCAATTCGAAATGAACATTATCTACCGATTTGGTGGTTTTATTCAAGAGTTTGTAGGTGAATACATTACTGATAATGTTGCCTTCTTTATGTTCATAAAGCTGACCAGGTAACCTTAAAATATTTGCTTCAAGATCATTTCTTAAAAACATCATGCCAACAAGAACACCAGTTAAAATAACCAATACTGCAGTATATCCTTTTAAACGAGGAGTAAATTTGAACTTTTCTTTTTTTGTAATTTCATCTTCACTGGCATAACGAATCAGTCCTTTTGGGAGATCTACTTTATCCATAATGGAATCACACTCATCTATACAAGCAGTACAGTTTACGCATTCTAATTGAGTTCCGTTTCTAATATCTATACCTGTAGGGCAAACATTCACACATTGAAAACAGTCAATACAATCACCATGGCCTAAAGCCTCTCGGTCTTCGTTTTTGCGCCATTTTTTTCTTCCATTTTCAGCTTCACCTCTTTTATAATCATAAGCAACAACAATAGATTTGTTATCAAGAAGTACACCTTGCATTCGGCCATAAGGGCAAGCAATGATGCATACTTGCTCTCTAAACCAAGCGAAAATAAAATAAAATACGGCTGTGAATATTAAGAGAGATACCATAGTACTCACATGTTGCGCCGGACCATCGGTAACATATTGCATCAAGCGGTCACTACCAATTAAATAAGCCAAAAAAACATTCGCTATGATAAACGATATGATAAAAAAGACAACCCATTTTAGCACACGTTTGCGAATCTTTTCGGCATCCCATTCTTGTCTGTCGAGTCGAATTTGGGCTCCACGGTCCCCATCAATCCAATATTCAATTCTCCGGAATACCATTTCCAAAAAAATAGTCTGAGGGCACATCCATCCGCAGAAAATACGTCCGAAGGCAACAGTAAAAAGAGCAATAAAAACCACCCCAATAATCATTGAAATAACAAAGAGATGAAAATCTTGTGGATAAAATGGAAAACCAAAAATGTTGAAACGTCTTTCTAAGATATTGAACATCAAAAACTGGTTGCCGTTAATCTTAACAAAAGGGGACGCAATCAAGAAGGTAAGTAGAACGTAACTTACATATTTACGATACTCGTAAAGTTTGCCACTGGGTTTTTTAGGGAAGACCCATGCCCGTTTTCCATCTTCCTTTATGGTGCCAATTGAATCCCTGAAATTATCTTGATCTTGTGCCATTTTATTTTTCTTTGTTGGCTTGCGAAGCGTTAAGACCTCGTTTTATTCAGTTCATTGTAACCGACGTAGAGTCTATTACCTGTTCGGTACTAGTTTCTTTCTCAGGAGTAACTGGTTCAACCGCATTCGGATCTACCCAAATATCACCTTCAGCAGCTTTAGGGTTCGCAGCAGTAGTACCCTCAAAAGTTAATACATAGCTGGCTACCTGTGCAATTTCTACTGGTTTTAAGTTCTGTTTCCAAGCAATCATACCTTTACCATCACGACCACCTTCTGAAATCGTATGGAAAACATTTTTAATGCCACCACCTAAAATCCAGTTTTGGTCGGTTAAATTAGGTCCGATACCACCACCACCATCTGCCATATGACAAGCAACGCAATTAGATTCGAAAATTGTTTTACCTGCATTTAAATCAGAAGCGTCAGTTAAAAGCTCAACGGTGTTGGCATCAACAAGGCCTTTAGCTGTCTTTTTGTACTCCTCAATTTCTAATTGTGCAGTTGCAACTTCTTGTTCGTATTCCTCATCTTGAGTATAGTCGTTAAATACGTGAAAACGCGCTAAATAAACTACTGCAAAAACGATTGAGGCATAGAAAAGATATACCCACCATGGTGGTAAGTTGTTGTCAAGTTCGCGAATACCATCGTAGTTATGGTCTAGAATAATCTCAACCTCTTCTTCCATAGGCTTGGAGCCAAGCATTTTATTATAAAGATTTTTACCCCAAGTCCATTCCCATTTTTCTTCTTTAGTAGCTAAATAACGAGCTTTTGCTTCATCATCAAGTGTATGGAATAATACGTTTTCAATTGCTTGAACTATAAATGCTATAGCTATTAATATTAGTAGAACAAGTGCCATAAAGGCAAACATTATTAATGGGTAGGCGAGAAAAGCGGGTTTGTCGCCACCATCAACAGAAAATTCCATGATTATAATGACCAGAAAGAAAGCCACTGGTATTCTAAACCACCAAGCTGTATTGTTTTTCATAATTAATCGTATTGTTGGTTATCGTCTTCTTCTAAGGGTAATTCACTTACTTCTTTAATGTATGATTTTGAGGCAGTTAAAACCCACCAAAATAACAATGTGAAAAACACAAAGAAGATAAGTAATGAAATCATGGGGTAGGTTGCTACGCCATCAATGGTTTCCATGTAACCTTTTACAAATTTGAACATGATTTTTATTTTTCAGATAATAATTCGCCTGTTTCCTTAACCTTAATGTCTGTTCCTAATCGTTGCAGATATGCAATTAAAGAAACAATTTCTCGGTCTCTCATTTCTATAAACTCTTCGCCGTTTTCAGCGGCGTAGGTTTTATCGGCCTCATAGTTTTTAGCAAAATCGGGATCGGTATATAAGTTCTTCTCAATTTTTTCAGCCTGAGCATCCATAAGAGCAACAGCATTTGCAATCTCCTCATCCGTGTAAGGAACGCCTAATGTTACCATAGCTTCCATTTTGGCTTGTATATCGCTACGGTCATGCTTGTCACGTACCATCCAAGAATATGAAGGCATAATAGATCCAGATGATGTACTCTGTGGATCATACATATGGTTCAAGTGCCAGTTATCAGAATATTTTCCACCGATTCTTAGTAAATCAGGTCCTGTACGCTTACTACCCCAAAGGAATGGGTGATCATACACGAATTCACCCGCTTTGGCATATTCACCATAACGTTCTACTTCACTTCTAAATGGACGTACCATTTGTGAGTGGCAGCTTACACAGCCTTCACGAATGTAAAGGTCACGACCTTCTAATTCTAGCGGTGTATATGGTTTTACACTTGTAATAGTTGGAATGTTCGATTTCACTAAAATAGTTGGTACAATTTGAATTATACCACCAATCAAAATAGCTACAGTAGCTAAAATGGTCAATTGAATAGGCTTACGCTCTAACCAAGTATGGAAAGTTTCACCTGCTGTTCTGTGTTTTGAAACACGGGTAAGTGCAGCAGCTTCTGCTAACTCATCTTCTATTGTGCTACCAGAGCGTATTGTACGAACTACGTTGTAGATCATAACCATGGCACCAACAATGTAAAGGCTACCACCAATGGCGCGCATCCAATACATAGGCATAATTTCGTGCACGGTTTCTAAGAAATTACCATAAACCAAAGTACCATCAGGATTAAAATCTTTCCACATTAAAGCTTGGGTAAATCCAGCTACGTACATTGGTAGGGTATATAGAATGATACCCAAAGTACCTATCCAAAAGTGGAAGTTTGCTAAACTGGTCGAGAACAGTCTGTTCTTGGTCATTTTAGGTACCAACCAGTAAATCATACCAAAGGTTAAGAAACCATTCCAAGCCAATGCGCCAACGTGTACGTGTGCAATAATCCAATCACTAAAGTGCGCAATTGCGTTTACATTCTTAAGAGAAAGTAACGGCCCTTCAAATGTTGCCATACCATAACCGGTAATTGCAACAACCATAAATTTTAAAACCGGGTCAGTACGTACTTTATCCCAAGCACCTCTTAATGTTAATAGTCCGTTTATCATACCGCCCCAAGAAGGAGCTAAAAGCATAATAGAAAAGGCTACACCTAAGTTTTGAGCCCAATCAGGTAAAGCAGAATATAATAAGTGGTGAGGCCCTGCCCATATATAAATGAAAATCAAAGACCAGAAATGCACAATTGAAAGTCTGTACGAATAGATTGGTCTGTTTGCAGCTTTAGGTACAAAATAATACATTAGACCTAAGAACGGTGTAGTTAAGAAAAATGCCACCGCATTATGCCCGTACCACCATTGTACTAAAGCATCTTGAACGCCTGCGTAAACCGAGTAACTTTTTAATGCACTAACAGGTAATTCTAAACTATTAAATATGTGAAGTACGGCAACAGTTACGAAAGTCGCAAGATAAAACCAGATAGCAACATAAAGGTGTCGTTGTCTTCTTTTTATCATGGTGCCAATAAGGTTGACGCCAAAGGCGACCCAAACTACAGCAATGGCTATATCTATTGGCCATTCAAGTTCAGCATATTCTTTGGAACTTGTGTACCCTAATGGTAAGGTAATTGCCGCTGCGACAATAATCGCTTGCCAGCCCCAGAAATTGAACTTACTTAGAAAATCACTATACATACGTGCCTTTAGCAGACGTTGTGTAGAGTAGTAGACCCCTGCGTAAATAGCATTTCCTATGAATGCAAAAATTACCGCATTTGTATGTAACGGGCGCAAACGACCAAAGCTTAACCACGAAATACCATCGGTTAAGTTGGGAAACATGAACATAAAGGCTAGCAATAAGCCTACAGACATACCTACTATACCCCAGAACATGGTCGCGTAGAGGAAATTTTTCACGATTTTGTTATCGTAATAAAACTGCTGTACTTCCATAATTATACTTGTTTATTTAGTTGGATTTTTTTTCTTTGAACTCTTTAGTGCTACTCTTCTTTGTTGTCACCAGTTCATCTTCAAATAGCATACGTACAGATGGAGTGTAAGAATCATCGTATTGACCGCTCTTCACAGAAACGATGAAAGCAATGAAAAATATGACCGCAACAAAAATACTAATGGCCAATAACACATAAATTACACTCATGCTAAATTGAATTAAGCTGTAAATTTAAGAGGGTTGTATACCCTAAAAAATGACAAATGTCATACTTTAACTTTTTCTTTTAATATTGTAAAAAGAGCGGCAATAATAATCAAATTCTTACCTATATATTGCCCTAATAATGTGGGTGTTAAAATAGTTGTGGTGAAAGATTCTTCTGTGAAAAAGAATAATGGGGAAAAGGTGAAAATGATATGCACTATGGCAATTTTCACTATTTGCTTGCTGTAAAAATTAAAAATAAGACAAAGTCCGATTACAACTTCTACAAAAGCTAAAATTAAAATTGATATGGAAGAGGGTATAAAGCCGAAGGTTAATAATTGTATGGTTCGCTTAGCTAAATCTTCAGCTGGGCTTAGTTCTGGGAAAAATTTTAAAGTTCCAAACCATAGATAAATTATACCTATTGCAATAGATAGTAGGGTGTTTTCATTACGATTGGTTATCCTAAAACTTTTAAAAGTCATTGTTTATTGAAGTTTTCTACCAATGAGGTTGGTCATAATTGTGGTGAAAATAACGATACTAATTGAGCTAAGCGGCATTAAAATAGCAGCTATCACAGGTTCTAATTGTCCGGTAATTGCAAAATATAATCCAACACAATTATAAAGTAATGATAAAATGAAGCTCATTTTAATTATTCGTACCGCCTTTTTTGAAGCAATAATATAGGAGTAAAGCTGCTGAAACTTAGAAGCATCAAGAATGGCATCACAAGCAGGGGAGAACACATTAATATTCTCTGAAATGGCAATACCAACTTCACTTTGGGCAAGTGCGCCAGCATCATTTAATCCATCACCGACCATCAATACTTTTTTGCCTTGTTCTTGTAATGATTTTATGAATTTTAATTTGGTTTCGGGTTTCTGGTTAAAGTATAGCGGAGTCAATTTGGGTAATAGGCTTTCTAATCGTTCTTTTTCCCCTTCGTTGTCGCCAGATAAAATAGCTAGGCTCAGCGTTTCAGACATTTGGCTAAAAACAGAGGACACCCCTTCGCGATATTGATTTTGGAATACATATCTACCTTTGTAGGTATTGTTTGAGCTAATATAAATAGAGGTATCTAGCTGGTCTTTAGTTTTGGCTTTACCAACAAAATTGGCAGAACCTATTTTCATATTTATGTTGTCTTTTGAGCTTTCTAATCCTTTGCCAATATGCTCCTCGTACTCGTCTAAGGTTATGATATTCTGTTCTTTAAGCAGATCATATAAAGATCTGCTTAAAGGGTGGTTAGATGCTCTGATGGTATTTTTTAAAATTGATTCCTCTTCGGCAGTTAAGGGCATACCTTCATAATGTGCGGTACTTTTTTGGGTAGTTGTTATCGTGCCTGTT
The DNA here is from genome assembly GCF_900167935.1 of Maribacter arcticus. GTDB lineage: Bacteria > Bacteroidota > Bacteroidia > Flavobacteriales > Flavobacteriaceae > Maribacter > Maribacter arcticus. Next base: position 106,799 of record NZ_FUYL01000007.1, read on the forward strand.
TTATCAAAAATTGCTGTATCGATTTTGGCCAATTGTTCTATAGTCTGAGTGTTCTTTATGTAGAATTTTTTCTTACCAAAAATGCGCAACATATTACCTAGTGTAAATGGTGAGGCTAGCGCAATAGCGCAAGGGCATGCAATTATAAGAACTGCTGTAAAAACGTTCATTGCCTTAGATGGGTCGTAAAACAGCCAAAATGTAGTTGCAACAAAGGCAATTGAAAGTACCGAAATGGTAAATCGTTTACCAATACTATCGGTTAGGTTTTGAAAAGAAGTTGCCTTATCCGTTTTAAAAATGGAGTTACCCCATAACTGTGTTAGGTAACTTTGAGAAACAGATTTAAGGGCAATCATTTCAATGACACCATTTAATTGTTTTCCCCCTGCGAATATGAGTTCACCAGTTTCCTTATGGACAGGCTCAGATTCACCAGATACAAAACTATAATCGATTTGTGCAATACCATAAACCAAAGTTCCATCAACAGGTATCATCTCTTCATTACGAATCAATATTCTATCTCCTTTTTCAATTTTTTGAACAGGTACCGTTTCTTCTTTACCATTCGCGTTTAGTTTTGTAATCGCTATTGGAAAGTATGATTTGTAATCTCGTTCGAAAGAGAGAAAACTATAGGTTCTTTGTTGAAAAAATTTACCTAGTAATAGAAAGAACACCAGTCCAGTAAGCGAATCAAAAAAACCGCTACCTAAATGAAAAGCTATTTCAAAAGTACTTCGTAAGAATAAAACCAATATACCTAGTGCAATAGGTACATCAATATTTAAAAGTTTTGCCCTTAGCCCTTTATATGCCGATACGAAATAATCCCATCCTGCATAGAATACAACGGGTAACGAGAATATGAACATTAACCAACGAAAAATATGTTGGTATTTGTTGAGCCAAAATTCACCTCCGGTAGCAGCACTAGAACCTAAATCAAAATAATCTGGAAATGAAAGAAACATAACATTGCCAAAAGCAAATCCTGCAACACCTAACTTGTAAATTAAGCTTCTGTCTATTCCCTTTTTTTTGCCTTCAAAATCATCTAAAGAAATGTAAGGTTCATACCCAATATTGGCCAATAACAAAACCAAATTCTTTAAACTGAACTCATCAAGGCGATAGGTAATTCGAATCATCTTTTTAGGGAAATCGACTTGAGAGTTGGTTACATGAGGATTTAGTTTATTAAGGTTCTCTAAAATCCATATACAAGAACTACAATGAATATTAGGTATATACAGGTTGATGATTTGAATAGAACCATCATTGAATTCAGTTAATTTTTCTATGATTTCAGCATTATCAAGAAAATCATATTTTCCTTTAATTGATTTAGGGGTAGAACCTGCCGCTGCCTGTATTTCGTAATAATGAGATAAATCGTTGCTTGCAAAAATTTCATATACCGTCTTACAACCTGTACAACAGAATAATTTTTCATCAAAGTTAATAGATTGCCTATCACAAGAATCTCCACAATGATAGCATTTAGAATCGTGCATATTTTTAAGCTTGGGCCTTTAGCAAAGGTGAGTACCAATGATATGAAAAAACATGATAATTATCAGTTTTTACAATTCTTAGCTTAAGTAATTTTGCGGTGTTAGGTATAAAGAAAATCGCCATGGAAAGTAAGTGTGAAAATTGTATTGTTCGGCAGTTTAATTCGCTCCGCGCATTAAGCAAAGAAGAGTTGAAAAAAGTTTCTGATTCTAAGATATCTAAAAAAATCAAGAAAGGTGATTCTTTATTTGTAGAGGGGCAGAAACTTGATGGCGTATATTGTGTTAGGGACGGAGTCTCAAAATTATCAAAATTAAGTAGTAACGGAAAGGAACAAATAGTAAAGTTGACCAATAAGGGTGAAGTAATGGGGCAACGTTCTGTTGTTGCTGAAGATTTTACCAATTTAAGCGCTACGGCCATAAATGATATGGAAGTATGTTTTATACCTAAAGAAATAATTTCCAATACTCTAAATACAAATCCTAATTTTTCTCTTGAAGTATTACGCCATATGGCGCATGATTTAAAAGAGGCCGACGATGTTATTGTAAACATGTCTCAGAAGACGGTAAAACAGCGTTTGGCAGAGGCATTTGTATATTTAAAGAAAAACTACGGTGAAGATGAAGATGGCTTTTTGGTGTTGACTTTAAGTAGGGACGATTATGCAAATATTGTAGGTGCCGCTACAGAATCTTTAATTCGTATGATTTCTGAATTTAAGAAGAAGGGACTTATAAAAACATCAGGTAAGAAAATTGGAGTAGTAGAAGAGCAAACATTACAAGAAATGGCCGACGGTTTTTAAATAAATTTCTATTCTGATAAATGTCATAGTTTCAAACCAGTAGTACACCTAATTTTATCATCAAACGACCTGTAACATTTATATGAAAAATATACTTGTACCTACCGATTTTTCAATATCTGCGTATAATGCGGTCAAATTTGCTTTACATCTTTTTGAGGCTAGTCCATGCGTTTTTTACTTTTTAAATACCTACACGCCAGAATTACATAGTAATCGTTTAATGGCTGGTAGTGTTACAGGTTTTTCACAAAACTCTATGGCAGCGGTATCTTCAGAAAAAGGGTTGAAAGATGTAGTTAGAAGAGTAAAGAAAGAATTTAAAAATCCACTTCATAGTTATGAAACAATTTCCTCTTTTTCACTATTAAAAGATGAGGTTAAAGAAACGATTGTTCAGCATGATATTGACTTTGTAATTATGGGTGCCATTGGTTCTTCTGATAATGAAACTATATACTTGGGTAGAAATACAGTTAGAATATTAAATGCCGTAAATAACTGTCCGGTATTTGCAATACCTTATAATTTTGAATTTACGAAGCTTTTAAATATTGCTTTTGTGTCAGATTCCAATCATTTTTTTAATAGTGATGAATTAGACCCGATTTTAACTTTGGCTAAAATTTTTAATAGCTCAGTTTGCATGGTCACTCTTCAGCAAGAAAAAGGTCAATTACTTGAACTACAGAAACTAAATCATGAATTGTTTGAGAGAAAGTTAGAAACTGTTCCGCATACTTTTCATCAAATAACCATAGATGCCAGTTTATCGTTATCATTAGAGCATTTTATTGATAAGGCTAAATGTCAATTGATGGTCATGTCTAATAGTGCCAATAGTTACATGAATAATTTATGTAGCAATTTTGTAGTGGAGCGTTCAAAATTCTCTTTGCGGGTTCCGATTGTGCTGATTCAAGGTGCGGAAAATAGTGTAACTGTAAGTCAATAATTTAGAGATATAAAAGCATTAAAATTTACTTTTACTTGTTAATTTATAGAACAATCATTATGATGTTTTTTGATTTTACTTCATCCTTATTATTATTACATCAGTTAATTATAAATATCTTTAACACTTAAGAAGCATAAATTTTAATATAGAACATTTATAAAGTGAGCGCGGTAAACGAAAAAAAAGTAGCAGCATTAGAAGCTGTAAAGTATATTAAAGACGGAATGGTAGTTGGTCTAGGAACAGGGTCTACCGCCTTTTTTATGATAGAGGCCATTGGTGAAATGGTGCGTAATGGATTAAAGATTAAAGCGGTCGCTACCTCTGATGAAACAGAAAAATTGGCGAAGAAGTTAGGTATTAGTGTGATTACCCTTGCAGAAGCGAAAAGGTTAGACGTTACTATTGATGGGGCAGATGAGGTCGACGGTCAATTTCAATTAATTAAAGGTGGAGGCGGAGCCTTGCTACGTGAAAAGATAGTGGCCCATAATTCTGATTTCAATATTATAATTGCCGATTCTTCAAAACAAGTTTCAAGACTAGGGAAGTTTAAATTACCTATAGAAACAATACCTTTTTCTACCCAACTTATTATAAAAGAACTTGAAGAAATGAATCTTCATCCGGTTCAGAGAATGCTAGGGGCTGATGATTACAAAACCGATGAAAATAATGATATCGTAGATATTGATATTTGGAAAACAGATATTAAACTGACCGATTTAGAGCATCAGCTTAAAAGTATACCAGGCATTGTTGAAACAGGATTGTTTTTAACATCTACCGATTTGGTGATTATTGGTAAAGGAGCACAAGCAATAATAGAGAAAAAATAAACTATGCAAGACGAAAAACATTATGGTATTAGAAGCGGTTGGTTAAGGGCAGCTGTTCTTGGAGCAAATGATGGTATTTTGTCTACTGCTAGTTTGGTCATAGGTGTTGCTGCGGCAAGTACCACACGAGAACCGATTATTTTAGCGGGTGTTGCAGGTTTGGTGGCAGGCGCATTATCAATGGCTGCAGGCGAATATGTATCTGTTAGTTCACAGGCCGATTTAGAAAATGCAGATTTGGCTAGAGAGCGCATAGAGCTTGAAGAAATGCCAGAAGAAGAACTGTTGGAACTTGCGCAGATTTATAAAGAACGTGGGTTAGATTCTAATTTAGCATTACAGGTTGCCAAGCAATTAACTGAGCATAATGCTTTAGAAGCCCATGCACGAGATGAATTAGGAATCAATGACATTACCCAAGCAAAACCATTAGTAGCTGCATTATCATCAGGTGCATCTTTCATTTTTGGAGGGTTATTGCCAGTTTTGGTAGCCTATTTTGGTTCGCTTGAGTACATGGAATATGTACAATATATTTTCGCTGTTGTGTTCTTGGCGTTATTAGGAGCAATAGCAGCTAAAGCTGGTGGGTCTAATATTTGGAAAGCTATTTTAAGAATTAGTTTTTGGGGTACCGTAGCCATGGCAATTACTGCCTTAATTGGTCATTTGTTTGAAGTAAGTGTAGCTTAGTGTAAACTTATTCTTTGCTTTCTACGGGAGAAATAATAGTTTCAAAATCTCTCATAGTGGCTTCGCCGTTTAAAACTTGCTCTAAAAAGTCACTTATCAATTCTGGAAAATCAAATCCGAGAGAAGCCCATTCGTGTCCGCCTTCCGTATCATGATACACTTTGTAATTTCCATCCAAATCAGATAAACGTTCAGTAATCGATTTAGGTCCGTTTAAATTCAAATATCCAACGTCGGTAGTAGCACAATTACGATGCGCACTAGTACCGTAAGGTACAACTGTGTCTTTCATGCCATGAAAAAAAAGCAAAGGAACCTTGTTGCCGGCATAAATATTGTTTTCATCAACGACTGCGCCAGATAAACTTATGGCTCCCAGTATGGTTGCATCTGGGTAGGGTAGGTCTTTAAAACGATAATCGTACCGCATAAAAAGAAAGTTCAATACCGTTTCAGCTCCGGCGCTGCTTCCAATCAAGAAAATTTTAGAAGAATCTACCCGAAAAGGTTTTGCACTCTTAGTTAGATAATTTATCGCTTTAGAAAGGTCGGCAACAGCTTCAGTATAGGTATTCATTTTTATAGACGTAGCACAATCACAACCAAAAGATTTTCCTTTCCGCGATAGCCTATAATCTATAGAAGCAACATTAAAGCCTAATCTTGCCAAGTATTTACTTAAACCCTTTTCATCACCACCGTTACGTTGCCCTGCTGTAAAACCACCACCGTGAACCAATAGTATGGTCGGTTTCATTTTAAATGTATCGGTTGGTATTGTGTAGTAGTCAAGTAGCAGTGTATCTGCGTAATTATAGGTTTTCATTTGAACGTTTACCTTCTTAGAATCGATTGTTTGCCCTATGATTGAATTCATAGAAAGGAAGAAGCCAACTAAAAGGAGGTATTTGTAAAATTCAATTGATAGGGTTTTCAAATTCATATGGGATAATTGAGCTGTTACTAACTACATCAGCAGTAAACAGAATAGGATAAAAACGTTATAAATCGAATTATAAATGAGAATCTAATTTCATTGGTAAAGCATCACTTATAAATTGTCGTTATAGTTTCGAATGCTAAAAACAGGCAAATGTAGTCTGTAAGTCATTAAAATCTAGTAATTAATAAAATAATAGATGGGTTTGGGTATAAATGCTGTCTTCGAAAACCCTTTCGAAAGTTTTGATATTATAATCTATAGGAGTACTTGAGCTTAGCACTTGAACGCTATAGAATTATGTTGCTCCAATAATTTTAATTAGCGCTTGATATAAAGTATCTTTGAGGAGATTTTAGTAGTTTTAAAGCAAACACAAACCTTAAAAATAATATTACAATAAATGAATAAGGAACTAGATCAATTAGCAGCTGATAATATAAGGGCATTAGCAGTAGCCATGGTGGAAAAGGCAAATTCTGGACACCCAGGCGGACCGATGGGAGGCGCAGACTACATGCACATTTTATACTCTGAATTTTTCAACTACGATCCTTCAGATATGCAGTGGCCATTTCGTGACCGTTTTTTCATGGATGCAGGGCACTTATCAACTTTAATGTATGCTCAGTATTATCTATTGGGTAATTACGAAAAAAATGATGTCGCTAATTTCAGACAATGGGGTTCAGTAACTCCTGGTCACCCAGAAGTTGATGTGGCAAGAGGAATTGAAAATACATCAGGACCATTAGGTCAAGGTCATACCATGGGAGTAGGAGCTGCAGTTGCGGCAAATTTCTTAAAAGCTCGTTTTGGAGATTGGATGAACCATAAAATTTATGGTTTTATTTCTGATGGTGGTGTACAAGAAGAAATATCGCAAGGTGCAGGTAGAATTGCTGGCCATTTAGGTTTAAGCAATTTTATTATGTTCTACGATTCTAATGATGTTCAACTTTCATCTAAAACAGATGAGGTTACTTCTGAGAATACAGCAATGAAGTACGAATCATGGGGGTGGAAAGTTGTTACTATCGACGGTCATGACCATGAGCAAATAAGAAAAGCACTTTCAGATGCTAACGCAGAAACTGAAAGGCCTACCTTGATTATTGGTAAAACGATAATGGGTAAAGGTTGCGTAACTACAGATGGTTCACCTTATGAAGGGTATACGGAACTGCACGGTAAGCCAATTGGCGATACAGGTGCAGATTATGAAAAAACCTTATTGAATTTAGGTGCCGATGTAGCGAATCCTTTTGATATCTATTCAAAAGTAGAAGAATACTATGAAGGCATTATTAATAAAAAGAAAGACGAAGCTCAGGCTAAGAAGAAAGAAATAGATGCATGGCGTTCAGAGAATGTTGAGCTTTCTGCAAAATTAGACGGATTCTTAGAAGGTAAATTACCTAATCTTGATTTTAGTTCTATTGAACAAAAAGATGGTCAGGCGACGCGTGCGGCTTCATCTAATGTTTTAGCGTATTTAGCACAGAACGTTGAGAACATGATTGTTTCTTCTGCCGATTTATCGAACAGTGATAAAACTGATGGTTTCTTAAAGAAAACTCACATTTTAAAGAAAGGTGATTTCTCCGGTGCTTTCTTACAAGCAGGTGTTGCAGAGTTAACAATGACGGCAATGGCTAACGGTATCGCGCTTCACGGTGGTGCTATTCCAGTAGTTGCAACGTTCTTCGTATTCTCCGATTATATGAAACCGGCAATACGTTTAAGTTGTATACAAGAACTACCGGTGAAATTTGTTTGGACTCATGATGCCTTTAGAGTAGGTGAAGACGGACCAACTCACCAACCTGTCGAGCAAGAAGCTCAAATACGATTATTAGAGAAATTGAAGAACCATAGCCATGAACAGAGTTTTGTTGCTTTGCGTCCTGCAGATTCTCAAGAGACCAATGTAGCATGGAAAATGGCTATGGAAAATACTAAGACCCCAACCGGACTTATTTTGTCTAGACAAGGTATTAAAGATGTTCCTGCAAAAAGTGGTAACCGTTACCAAGAAGCTCTAGGAGCTGAAAAAGGTGGTTATTTAATACAAGAAGTTGCGGATCCAGATGTGATTTTAATTGCAAATGGTTCTGAGGTTGCAACTTTAGTCGCTGCAACCAAATTGTTAGAGGAAAAAGAAGGTCTTAAAGTAAATATAGCGTCTATACCATCAGAAGGTATTTTCAGACAACAATCTGAAGCATACCAAGAAAAGGTAATTCCGCCGAACAAACCAGTTTTCGGACTTACAGCAGGTTTGCCAGTAAACTTGGAAGGATTAGCAGGAGCTAACGGAAAAGTGTTTGGATTAGAGCATTTTGGATATTCTGCACCAGCAAGTGTATTGGATGAGAAATTCGGATTCACCGGAGATCAAGTGTATAAAGAAGTAATGGATTTTTTAAACTAAGTAATCATTTTTAAAATAGATAACAGATGAAATTTTTTATAGATACAGCAAATTTAGACGAGATTAAGGAAGCTCAAGATATGGGTATTTTAGATGGTGTAACTACCAATCCTTCCTTAATGGCAAAAGAAGGTATTACAGGTGCAGAAAACATTATGGCACATTACAAGAAAATTTGTGACCTTGTAGATGGTGATGTAAGTGCTGAGGTGATTTCTACCGATTTTGATGGTATGGTAGCAGAAGGCGAGAAGTTGGTTAAAATTAGCCCGCAGATTGTTATTAAAGTACCTATGATTAAAGAAGGTGTTAAGGCAATCAAGTATTTTTCAGATAAAGGATATAAAACAAACTGTACGTTGGTATTCTCTGTAGGTCAGGCATTATTGGCTGCAAAGGCAGGTGCAACGTATGTATCTCCTTTCATTGGTCGTTTAGATGATATCTCAACAGATGGTTTAGGTCTTATTGCAGATATTCGTTTGATCTATGATAACTACGGATATCAAACTCAAATTTTAGCGGCATCGGTACGTCACGTAATGCACATTATCGATTGTGCTAAACTTGGCTCAGATGTTATGACTGGTGGCTTAAGTTCAATTACTGGACTATTGAAACACCCATTAACTGATAGTGGTTTAGAGAAATTCTTAGCTGATTATAATAAAGGGAATTAGTCTTTAAAAATAATTTAGATTTAGTAAAAAGCATCACTGAAAAGTGATGCTTTTTTTGTGGTACATTAGTAGGTATAAGGAGATGTCATTATTGACCATATTCCATTGTTGTAAACAATTAGAAAGTATTTTAACAATGAACAAATTAAAATTCACAAAAGACAAAGGTTCTGACTTTTATAAAGAACTTAACGAGAGAATTGAGCAGTACTTTTCGACAAAAAATATTCAAAAAACAGGGAATAAGATTATGGTATTTAAAATAATCATGTATTTCAGTCTTGACATACTGTTTTATGCTCTTATGATTACCAGTATATCAACAATTGCGTTTTACTCTTTCTATTTGCTCATGGGACTTTCTATACTTTTAACAGCGTTTAATATTTCTCATGATGCAGCTCATGGGGTTGCAGTAAAAAGCAAATTTTGGAACAAGCTTTTGTTTTCGCTTAGTTTTAATCTCCAAGGAAATAACGCATATGTATGGGGGAAGAACCACAATGAGTCCCATCATTTATATACAAATATAGAAGGAAGCGATATTGATGTGCTCAATAACCCAGTACTGAGAATGACTTCAACCCAACCGCTAAAAACATTTCATAAATATCAATACCTCTATGCACCAATATTAAGTTTACTATATTCTATCAACTGGTTCTTTGTTCGTGAGTTTCTAATGCTTTTTAGAAAGTCAAGCAGAACGATTAAGGTTAATATGCCTTTTGTGGAGGTTATAAAACTCATTTTATTTAAGCTGCTTTACATTGGCTATATGATTATATTACCTGTCTATTTATTACCTTTTGGTATTTACAATGTTCTTTTGGCTTTTATTTTAAATCACTTTATGGTCTCTATTGTTTTCACAAGTGTACTAGGCGTTTCTCATTTGTCTGATTATGTAGAACACCCAACTCCAGATAAAGAAGGGAAACTACCAATTAGCTGGCCTACTTTACAAATGAGTACCTCGGTTGACTATAATGCCAAGAGCACTTTTTTAAACTGGACCTTAGGCGGATTTAATGCACACGCTATGCATCATATTTTGCCTAACATTAGCCATGTTCATTACCTTAACCTACTCCCGATATTTATTGAAACAGCTCAAAAACATGGGATTAATTACATGAATATGTCTTATGGACAAGCATTGAGGTCTTATTACAGGTTCCTTTATAAAATGGGGCGTCAACAATCAATTATACCCCTTACATATGAAAGCAAAGCATCTTAATGTAACTGCTCATACTGATTTGTATAAATCGATTTACAATCAAATTCAGGTGAAACTTCCAATGGATAAACGAAAAGCCAACAGGTATTTTGTGCTTAAAGGTTTGTTCTATTTTAGCTTGGCCATCACTAGCTACATATTAATCTATACAATAAGTAATCCCATTGCTTTTGTTTTGAATTTTGTGTTATTTGGATTTATAGCTGTTTTACTTTGTTTCAATTTTGCGCATGACCTGAGTCATCATTCAATTTTTAAACACCCCTTTTGGGACAATTTGTTTTTTGAGTTTATCTATACCTTGGTAGGGGCTCACCCGGAGGCATGGAAAAAAAGACATATTAACTCTCATCACATTGCTCCAAATGTGGCAAACTTTGATACAGACTTAGCTATAACTGGATTAATTCGAGTATTACCACAAGGCAGTCGTAAATGGTACCATAAGTACCAATACATATATGCTCCCTTTGCTTATATGTCATATTCCTTTTATTGGGTATTTATGAAGGACTTCATTGTTTTGAGACAATTTGCACCCAAAGCAAAAAAACAACAATTGAGATACTTGGTTACTTTTATTGCTCTAAAATCATTTTACTTATTCTATTTATTAATCCTTCCAATTTTGTATTCTCTTCAATCTATTTGGGTTGTTTTAACTGCCTTTTTAGCAATGCACATGGTACAATCTTTGTATACGCTTTTCACTTTTTTTATCACCCATCACGTGAATGGCGCAAACTATCCAACCGCTAATAAAGAGGGGTTGATAAATACGTCATGGTTTATGAATCAAATAAAAAGCTCGAATGACTTTTATCCTTTTAGTAATATGGCTAACTTCATTTTTGGTGGCGTAAATAACCATATTGCCCATCACTTATTCCCTAATATCAGCCATTATCATTATCCAAAACTAAACCGAATTTTGTATGATGCACTATTAGAAAACAACATTATACCTAATCAAACAACCTACCTAGGTGGAGTCATTTCACATTTAAAACTATTAAAAAAAAGAGGGGTTCAGAATTAAATAACAGTTTAGAACACTGTATCCTAAGAAATACTCTAGTCCAGTTCACTAAAGTAAATTAATATTTTATTTTTTTGAAACTGATATAGTAGTATTGATTTAACTGTATTTGGATTATATTTAATTGTATGAAGAATACATTGGTTAATCTAAGAAAAGAGTTACATCAACACCCTGAACTTTCTGGTCAAGAGCATACCACTGCAAAACGTATTGTTGAATTTGTAAAGGATTATCACCCAACCAACATCATTGAAAATATCGGTGGGGAAGGGGTAGCTATTATCTATGAGTTTGGGAATAATGGGGCAACCGTGGTCATTCGATGCGAACTAGATGCGTTACCAATTTTAGAGGAAAATACTTTTGAACATCATTCTAAAAACAAGGGCGTTTCGCATAAATGCGGGCATGACGGGCATATGGCAATAGTGGCTGGGTTATCGATTTGGTTAAAAGAGGCCGAATTCAAAAATGGAAAAGTGGTGTTACTTTTTCAGCCTGCAGAAGAAACAGGAAAAGGTGCAGCAAAGATTTTAGCAGATGCTAAGTTTACAAACCTTGCGCCAGATTATGTTTTTGCGCTTCATAATTTACCAGGTCAGAAATTACATTCTATACTAGTGAAACCAGGCTATTTTACAGCCACGGTACAAAGTATATGTATTCAATTGAAAGGAAAAAAAGCACATGCTTCTGAACCAGAAAATGGAGTGAATCCGTCACTAGCAGCGGCAGAGTTGATTCAGGTGTTTTCCTCGTTTGCTAATCCGAATTTTGAAAGTGATGATTTTTCATTGTTGACACCGATTTGTATAAACATTGGTGAGAAAACCTACGGTATTTCCCCTGAAAATGCAGAGCTGCACTATACAATTCGAACATGGAGCGGACAGCTAATGAGCGAGTTAGAAGATAAGATTAAAGATGCAGTTAATGTTATGGCTAAAAAGTATCAATTGAGTTATAACATCGATTGGTTCGAGTTTTTTCCGGCTTCCGAAAACAATGTATTCTGTACTGAATTAGTAGAAAAGGTGGCTGCGCAAAAAGGATTCGACTTAATAAAGATACATTCCCCACTTCGGTTTGGCGAAGATTTTGGATGGTTTTCTCAAAACTATAAAAGTGCTATTTTCGGATTAGGTGCTGGCGAACAGCATCCGTCTTTGCATCATGCTAATTATGATTTCCCCGATGAATTAATAGATACTGGTCTACTGATGTTTAAAGGTTTGATTGAAGAGATTTTAGGAAAATAGGTATCTTTAGTATAACCATCCAATCCGTCTGAAATGAAAAATCTGATTCTTTTAAACCTAATAACTATTCTCCTCTTTTCATGTCAAGAAGAAAAGAAGGCAATTGAACCCGAAGTGCAAAAACCAAATATCATTTACATTTTAGCCGATGATTTGGGTTATGCGGAAATTGGGGTTTTCGGTCAAGAGAAAATAGAAACGCCTAATATAGATGCCCTAGGGAAAGAGGGAGTGATTTTTACCCAGCATTATTCTAGTGCGCCCGTATGTGCACCAGCCCGATATATGTTTTTAACAGGAAAACATTCTGGTAAAGCCTTTATACGTGGCAATGATGAATGGAACGACCGCGGTGATGTTTGGAACTATAAAGCCATGGCAAAAGACTCTACTTTAGAAGGTCAACGCCCAGTACCGAAAGGAACGAAGACCATCGCTAATTATCTTAAAGATGACGGCTATAAAACGGCACTAGTAGGTAAATGGGGCTTAGGCGCACCACATACACATTCTATTCCCAATGAAATGGGTTTTGATTTTTTCTACGGCTTTAATTGCCAACGACAGGCACATACATATTATCCGCTACACTTATACAAAAACAGAAATAGGGTTCATTTAGCCAATGATACCATTGCACCTAGTACACCATTTACAAAAGATGCAGACCCTAAGAATCCAGAAAGCTATAAAGATTATACATTAACAGACTATGCACCAGATTTAATGTTTAAAGAGTTGACTGGTTTTGTGTCTGAGAATAAAGACAATCCGTTTTTCTTGTATTGGGCAACTCCGATTCCGCATGTAGCGTTGCAAGCGCCACAACGTTGGGTTGATTATTATATTAAAAAATTCGGACCAGAAGAACCTTATTTATCAGGTGAAGGCAATGGATATTTTTCACATCAGAATCCGCATGCGGCCTATGCTGCCATGGTTTCCTATTTCGATGAGAATGTAGGTAAGTTGGTGAAGCAGTTAAAAGACGAAGGTATTTATGATAATACGCTGATCGTTTTTACATCGGATAACGGCCCAAGTTACGCTGGTGGCGCCGACCCCGAATTCTTTGATAGTGCTAAACCATTTGATGGAAAATATGGCAAAGGAAAAGGCTTCGTGTATGAAGGCGGAATTCGGGTACCCACGTTCTTTACATGGCCAAATAAGATAAAGGCAGGTACTACGAGCGACCTACCTTCGGCACATTATGATATGCTGGCCACATTTGCCGATATGGTTGATACACCATTTAAAGAACAAACGGATGGTATAAGTTTTTTACCCACTTTACTGGGTGAAGAAAATCAGGTTCAACACGAATTTCTGTATTGGGAGTTTCCTGAATATGGAGGTCAAGTAGCTATTAGAATGGGTGATTGGAAGGTTATACGTCAGCACCTAAATGATGACAAAGAACCTACGTTAGAATTATATAATCTAAAAGATGATCCTACTGAGCAAGTAAATGTTGCTGCACAGCATCCTGAAATATTAGAACGAGCAGCGGCCATCTTTAAAAAAGAGCATGCTACAGCAGAAACGGAACGCTTTCAAATTCCTCTTATAGAAAAAGGGTTGTTAGAAAGATAAATTACCTAGAATATTTTATCGCTTTTTTTTGCATTGGCCAGTTTAATTGTATTTTGCAATGATGGAATAATTAGTTGTATTCGGAATTTAATATTGCTCTAATTATCAATACATATTTAAAAATCTATACTAATTGCTATATCATCATTGAACTGGATGAAATGGCATTTTATGGTGCTATTCAAAACAGAATTAAATGAAAATGAAAAACGAAATTAAGAGTAGTATCCTAAGTCTTTTATTGTTTACAGCAATGTTAGTTCAGGCCCAAGCACCGAAATGGGAGAACCCGGAGTGGGAGAATCCTGAAATATTTCAAATTAATAGAGAAGACCCAACTGCAGCCTTATACCGTTATGAAAATTCGAAAACGGCCCTGGAGAATGATAGTTGGGACAACTCCTCTTTTTATCAATCGTTAAATGGTGAATGGGATTTTAAGTACGTAGCTAGTGTGCCAGAAAGACCGACTACCTTTTTTAATACCGATTTTGATACATCAGGTTGGGATAAAATTGCAGTACCATCAAACTGGGAATTGAAAGGTTATGGTATTCCTATTTACACGAATGTTGTATATCCTTATCCGAAGAATCCTCCATTTATTCCTCATGATATTAATTCCGTTGGAAGTTATAAGCGTGATTTTGAAACTCCAAAAAATTGGGATGGTAAAGACGTATATCTTCATTTCGGCGGAGTAAGTGGTGCCATGTACGTATATGTTAACGGACAAAAGGTAGGCTATAGCGAAGGCAGTAAAACACCTGCAGAATTCAATATTTCTAAATACCTGAAAGAAGGGAAGAATTCTTTAGCGGTACAAGTATTACGCTGGTCAGATGCTAGCTATTTAGAAGATCAAGATTTTTGGCGTTTAAGCGGTATCGATAGAGATGTCTATTTATATGCAACGAGTACGGCAACCATGAAAGATTACACGGTAGTTGCAGATTTAGACGAAACTTATACTAAGGGTAAATTCAATTTAGATTTAAAATTGACAAATACCGGTAAGAAATTAAAAGGATATCAAGTAGAAGTGACCTTGTTAGATGGTGCTACCGAAGTTTTTTCTATAAATCAAAATTTAGATTTAAATACTGGTAACACATCAGTGAAGTTTGCTCAAGAAATTAAAGATGTAAAAACTTGGAATGCAGAAAAACCAAATTTGTATTCCCTACTCTTCACATTAAAGGATAAGAAAGGCAATGTTACAGAAGCGATAAGTTCTAAAATCGGATTCAGAAAAATTGAAATTAAGAACAATCAATTTTTGGTGAATGGCCAACCGGTTTTGATTAAAGGAGTAAACCTACATGATCACGATGAAGTTACCGGTCATGTTATAAGTGAAGAGGTTACGCTAAAAGATATGGAGGTAATGAAGCGCAACAATATCAATGCGATTCGCTGCAGTCATTACCCAAAGAATGAGTTTTTCTACAGAATGGCCGATAAATATGGTTTTTATGTAGTTGATGAAGCAAACATTGAAATTCATGGTATGGGTACGACCAACCAAGGTTTAGATGGTGATGAAGAAGCAATTAAAATTCACCCAGCTTACAGGCCAGAGTGGAATGCAATGCATTTAGATAGAACCATTCGTATGTTCGAGCGCGATAAAAATTACACCTCGATAGTAACTTGGTCTTTAGGAAATGAAGCAGGTAATGGTCAAAACCTTTTTGATACGTATGATTGGTTAAAGGCACATGATAATACCCGTCCAGTACAATACGAAGGCGCGACTAACTTCTCAAATTCAGATATACAAGCACCAATGTATGCGACGATTAAACAAACAATCGAGTATGCCGAAAATGACCCTAAAAGACCTTTGATTCAATGTGAGTATGCACATGCAATGGGTAATAGTGTAGGTAATTTACAAGACTATTGGGATGTTATTGAAAAGTATGATGTGTTGCAAGGTGGCTTCATTTGGGATTGGGTAGATCAAGGTTTGAAGACAACGAATGAAGACGGAGTGGAATTTTATGCCTTTGGTGGCGATTTAGGAGGAGCTGAATTACAGAATGATAATAACTTCTGCTTAAACGGATTGGTTAACCCTGATCGTTCGGCACACCCTTCTTTATATGAGGTGAAAAAAGTATATCAAAATGTAAAGTTCAGATCTGAAAATCCGAAATCGGGCAAAATCAGTATAAAGAACATGTACGACTTCACGAATTTATCTGAATATGCTTTTTCTTGGAGCGTATTAGAAAACGGAGTAGAGGTGTCAAAAGGTAATTTAGCAGATGTAGATATAGCGCCGTATGAAACCAAAGATATTCAGATAGATTTACCTGAATTACTTAATTCAAATTCAGAATATCACTTGAACGTTTATATGACCACAAAAAAAGAAGCTGCACTTATACCAGAGCATTTTTTATTGGCCTATGAGCAGTTTCAGTTAACAGATTACATACCAACGATATTTGAAGATAATATTGACGGACTTGAAGTAACCAAAGCTGATGCTATTGTTGTTGTTAAGGGCGATGGTTTTGAAATAGGTTTTAATAGTGCCGACGGTATGTTGATGTCTATTGATTATGGACACGGAAATTTATTACAGAAAGGACCAAGTGTAAATTTTTGGCGTGCTCCAATAGATAACGATTATGGCTATAATATGCCAGAGCTTTTACAAAAATGGAAGCAAGCAACAGAAACACAAAACATTATCAGCTTAGAGGTAAATTCTAATGAGGGTAAGAAGATTATAGATGTGGTACAGCTTTCTGCGAATCCTTTTAAAATTAGAAAGGACCTTAAGTTAATGGCAAGTTATGATTTACCAGCAGTTAATGGCCAGGTGAACATCACCTATACCATTAACAATAAAGGGGAGATTTTGGTAAGCACTCAATTATTGGGCATTCAAGACAACTTACCCATTTTACCTAGATTTGGAAATAACTTTATCATCGATAATAGCTATGACCAAGTAACATGGTATGGTAGGGGAGAGCATGAGAATTATCAAGATCGTAAAACATCTGCATTGGTTGGTTTGTATGATGCTAGTGTTTCCGATTTGTATTTTGAATATATCCGCCCGCAAGAAAACGGGAATAGAACAGATATAAGAACATTATCATTCGCTAATTCAGCAGGAAAAGGAATTAAGATTAGCGCTCCAAAACTGTTTGCTTTTAGTGCTCATCATCAATTAAATTCAGATTTTGATGAGGGTATGCAAAAGAGGCAACAACATACTTTCGATATACCTAAGAGAGACTTGATAAATATCAATATAGACCACAGTCAAATGGGTGTAGGTGGTGATAACAGCTGGGGATTACTGCCACACGAAGAATATCAGATTAAACCAGAAAACCTTTCTTTTCAATATATGATTAGTCCGATAAACTAAGTAGTTGAATAGTAGTACATTTTAAATAAAAAAATTATTCAGTTAGCAGATGAAGAATAGTATTAAAGTACTTGGTTTAAGTATTCTTATAGTGATGCTTGCTAACTGTAAGTCAGAAACTAAGGAGAAGAAACGTCCAGAGACAAACACAGTAAAGGAAAATATAACTTCGGAAGTTGAGGAGCATGCTATTCTAGTTAACAAACCCGATGAATTAATTGCACCAGAAGGCATGGTATGGGTGTCTGGCGCCACGTTTAAACAAGGAGCAGTTGCTGGTGATAAAATGGCTATGGGCCATGAAAAACCTGCTATAGATGTTTTGGTAGATGGTTTTTTTATGGATGCTACAGAAGTAACCAACAAACAATTTTCAGAATTTGTAGATGCTACAAGTTATGTGACTATAGCGGAAAGAGGGATAGATTGGGAAGAGCTAAAAAAGCAAGTGCCACCAGGTACACCAAAGCCACATGATTCAATATTACAACCTGGTTCATTGACTTTTAAGAAATCCAAGTCTCCAGTTACAAACCTGTATGATTTTTCCCAATGGTGGAACTGGACCATCGGAGCAAACTGGCAACATCCAAACGGACCAAAAAGTACTATTAAAGGGAAAGATAATTACCCTGTTGTTCAAATCGCTTATGAAGATGCCTTGGCATATTGTGAATGGGCCAATAGGCGTTTACCGACAGAGGCTGAATGGGAACTGGCGTCAAGAGCAGGTTCTTACGGTTCCGTATATAATTGGGGTAATGATGTTTCTGTTTTGAGTGAAATGGCAAATACCTGGGAAGGTGATTTTCCGGTTAGTAATAGCAAAAATGATGGGTTTGAATTACGTGCACCTGTAAAATCATATCCTGCAAACGCTTATGGTCTTTATGATATGGCAGGTAACGTTTGGGAGTGGACGAGCGATTGGTACAATACCAATTATTATAAAGAGATGAACGGTCAAAATACTGTCTTAATCAATCCAATGGGTGCAAATAGTCCGTTTACACCTAATAATCCGCTTGCCAAAGAGAAAGTTATTAAAGGAGGTTCATTTTTATGTAGTGATTCTTATTGTGCTAGTTATCGAGTATCTGCTCGTATGGGTTCAAGTATGGATTCTTCATTAGAACACACAGGGTTTAGAACAGTAGTGAGCATAGATATGTTAACTAAATAATTGGGTAGTTAGAATTATTCCACACACTTTAAAAGTCGGTCTAGCTCTATACCTTTGGCTCGGCTAATTGGTATTTTTTTATCCCTTATTTCAATGAATTCATGATTATATCGTTCAACCATGCTTAAATTAACGATATACGATTTGTGTATTCTTAGAAATTTATCTTCACCAAGCTTCTTATTAAAAGTGGTTAATGTAGATAGAATCACATAACTACGTTCTGGGGTAATTACTTTCACATAATCACCTAGGGCCTCTACCCATAGTATATTATGAATATTAAGCTCAATCTGTTTCAAATTATGCTTAACGACCAATTTGTTTTCAGGTTTGCTTTTAGCGGTAGTTTTAATTTTGCTGATAGCTTTATTGACTGCAAATTCAAATCTAGTTTTATTGTAAGGTTTTAATAGAAAATCGATTGCATTATAATCGAATGCTTCTAATGCATACTTCGGGTTTTGACTAGTAATAATTACTTGTGGTATTGTTTTTAATCCTGCTAAAAACTCAAACCCGTTCATAGTGGGCATCTCAATGTCTAGAAATAACAAATCAATATGAGATGAATTAATCTTTTCTAAGGCTTCTGTACTGCTGGTAAATGAATATAAAAGTTCTAGGTTTGAAGTTTTATCTATGACCTGTTCCAATAAAGTTCGTTGTACTTTTGAATCTTCAACTATGGCACATTTTAATTTTTTCATCTATCAATACTTCATTGGTTCTAGAATACTTACGTGTTGTATAGACCGAAAGTTCATTTTTTTACATATTTTATGATAATATTATAATTAAAATAAACTGATTAAAATTATAGATTAGGTATATGATTATCTAATGATTAGATTAAAACTTTTGATAACTTAATTGTAAGTTTTTTGCTCAAAAACCTACTTTTGCATTTGAGAATAATAATTGAACCACTTGATATTATGTCTGATAAAATAGAACGCGTAAAAACATTAATTATAGGATCTGGCCCAGCAGGGTACACAGCAGCTATTTATGCTGCACGTGCAGATTTGAAACCTGTCATGTATACCGGTATGGAACCAGGTGGACAATTGACAACTACTACAGAAGTAGATAATTTTCCGGGCTATCCAGAAGGTATCGACGGACCTACCATGATGGTGCAATTGCAACAGCAAGCTGAGCGTTTTGGTACTGAAGTTAGAATTGGTATGATTACATCGGTTGAATTTTCAAAGGAAAAAGGAGGAATTCATAAGGTAGTTGCCGATGGTGAAAAGCAAATAGAGGCTGAAACTGTTATTATTTCTACTGGTGCTACAGCTAAATATTTAAATATACCTAGTGAGCAACGTTTACGTGGAGGAGGAGTTTCTGCTTGTGCAGTTTGTGATGGTTTTTTCTATAAAGGTCAAGATGTTGCCATTGTTGGTGCAGGAGATACTGCTGCAGAAGAAGCATCTTACCTAGCGAATATTTGTAATAAAGTAACCATGTTGGTGCGAAAAGACGAAATGAGAGCGTCAAAAGCAATGCAGCATAGAGTTAACAGCCTAAAGAATGTTGAGGTTCGTTACAATGCCGAAGTAGACGAAGTTCTTGGTGAACAGGTTGTAGAAGGTTTACGAGTGGTAAACAATAAAACAGGGGTAAAAGAAGATATCGCTATTACTGGTTTATTCATTGCGATTGGGCATAAACCAAATACCGATATTTTTAAAGGCCAGTTAGATATGGATGAAACAGGATATCTAATTACTAAAGGTAAGTCTACCAAAACCAATTTGCCTGGGGTATTTGCAAGCGGTGACGCACAAGATAAAGAGTACAGGCAAGCGATTACTGCAGCTGGTACAGGCTGCATGGCTGCTTTAGATGCTGAACGTTATTTAGCTACAATAGGTTCTGTAGAGGAGCCGATTGCTGGTCAGTATAATCTATAGGTTTAAAATAGTTGTATTAAAAAACGCCGTTTCGTAGAAACGGCGTTTTTTAATTAAAATTGAATTTAAGCTAATCAATTCTTTTGTAGTTTTCTGAGAATGTTCTATTGCCCTCTTCATCTAAGCTTATTTGACTGAACTTATCATCACCAAGTTGAAGTTCGAAAGTGAAAATCCGCATGGTGTCCATGGCCATTATCATTTCATTATCGCCATATTCTAAAGTTTCTATAAGCCTATCATCGGTAATGCTATAGGAACCGTATCCGAACCTTCCAATTTTGTCTACAGGTACATAACGGCTCCACATAACTTTTCCATTATAGTACATTTTCACTTGTCGATAACCGTCAGTGGTCGGCACGGTATCGATAATTTGTTGTCCATCGTAATTGTAGAAACTTTCTAATTCCCACGTGCCTTGAATGGTATGCATATAATTCTCGTTGATTGAATTAGTCGAGGCAGCTGAAACCAAGACAAGCATCAATAAAACCAATCCTATAATTTTTTTCATGGTGGTATTTTTTAGTTAATAATGCAATTGATTATCTACTAAAAAGATACGAAATAAATTTAGAATATGTTAAAATTTTAATTAAAAAATTAAGAATTTAACAATAACACCAAGAAGTTATTGAGTGTTGTAGATTGATAGCGTGTTCAGTATTTTACAAAGTTTGAGAATATCTTCTTTTTCATGGGAAGAACTAAGAACAATACGACTCATTAAATCATCAACTTCGGTTGGGTAGCGAAAATTGGTAACTAGAATTCCATTTTCTTCTAGCAAGGTAGCCAATTGTTCATTTTTAAAGCTAAATGTTGGGTGCCTTTCAGAAGCTGAAAAGAATAATGGATTAGCTAAATTTTTCAAGAATAAGGCTGTATTTCGATTTAATAAGTCTCTTTTGCATAGAAAAATAGAATGCGCATCTATTAAGGTAGCTAAAGCAGCTGGTGTAGCCGGACTAGAGCCTCCAAAAAACTGAGTTTCTTTTAGGTTTTCAATTATTGACTGACGACCAAATATGGCACCTGCCTGTATGCCGAAACCTTTTCCTAATGAGCAAGTAACTATTAATTCTTTTGGTTGTAATGATTGTAAGTAAGAGAAGCTGCCACCACCATTTTCACCTGTGATACCAATACCATGAGAATCGTCTATAACAAGAATTATATTTTCTAGCGCTAATTTCTGAAGAGGTTTGTAACCGGGGTAATTACTGCCATTAAAATCAATACTGTCTAAGAATATGACCTGTTTTTCCCCCTGGTGCTTTAAAATATCAGTTTCAAGTTGCTTCCAGTTTTGATACACTTCTTGTTTTCCTCTTAATAAAGCAGAGTGAGTATTAGGAGCATAGTATAATTTATAGTCTGCTTTACTGAAATAATCACAGACCAATTGCCCTGCCAAATACCCTGAAGACATGGTAATACAGCTTTCACTGCCTACTGTATTTGATAAGTATGATTCTGCCTTATCAAAAATAGAAATGCGAATATTAGATTTTCGTGAAGCACTGTAAGAAGTGCCATATTTTTTTATGTTCTTAATGAATAGCTTTTGGAAATCAGTATCGGTTTGTAGGCCTAAATAAGATGTACCACCAAAGTATAGAAAGTCTTTACCATCTATAGTAATTGCTCTACCAGGAAATTCATCAATGGTAATCATTATAATAATTGTACACCTGAACCGGCAAGTTTTGGAAAAATCACTTTGCCATTTGGTTCTATATGAACTCCTGTTGCAATATCACTTTTTAAAAGAAGCGCACCATCCATATCCACATAGTTTAATTGCGGAAGTAATTGTGCAATGGCAGAAATGCCAACAGTAGATTCTGTCATACAACCTACCATAACCTTAAGACCTAAATCCTTTCCTTTTTTAATCATACGTAGGGCAGGGGTGAGTCCGCCACATTTGGTCAGTTTAATATTAATACCACTATAATGCAGTGCACATTTTTCAACATCACTTTCTACAATGCAACTTTCATCGGCCATTACCGGCAGAACACTATGGTGCATAACTTCTTCCATACCCGACCAATCATCAGCTTTTAGTGGTTGCTCTAAAAACTCAACACCAAGTTCTTTCAATAGAGGAGCATTAAATATTGTCTCTTGAGCGGTCCACGCGCAATTTGCATCTATTCTAAATATAGCATCGGTATGATTTCTAAGTTCTCTTACAATAGCCACATCATCGGCTGTACCTAATTTAATTTTGTAAATGGGCCATGGCATTTCTTGCATTTTCGCCAACATCACATCAACGGAGGCAATACCGATGGTATAATTGGTAATAGGATAATTTTCGATGCTTGTACCCCAAATTTCATATAAAGGCTTGCCTAATAATTTTCCATAAAGGTCGTGAGCAGCCAAATCTAAAGCACAAATAGCAAAGTTCGATAAGCCTTTACTCACCAAAAAGGCATGAAAAACTTCTGGTGTGGTAAATTCTAACTTCTCAATTTCTTGTGAGATGGCTCCAATTTCATCCATCATACTGTTGGTGGTGATTTTGTAATAAGGATTCGAGGTTGCTTCACCAAACCCGGTTAGACCATTTAATGTTAAGGAAGCAATCATAGTGTCTTGAGAATCATGCGATTCTCTTGAGATGCTAAAGGTGTGCTTCAATGGTAATGTGTATTTCTTTAAGTGTACTTGCATAGTACTAATATACATATTAGGGTTAGACTAAAAAATGAAAACCCACTGATAATTCAGTGGGTTTTTAAAGTTAAGTTGATTGATGAGTTTTAATACTTGTGCACGCTACCCGAAACCGATTTGTTCTTCTGTACCGACGGGTTGCCTTTGTACGATATATTGCCGCCACTTGAAGCTTCAGCGGTTAAGTTATCGATAACATCGATACTAATATTTGCACCGCTACTTGCATCGGCATTACAAGATGATGTCTGTAGTTCGTTTGCTTTAATATTAGCACCACTACTGCCATCTACATACACTTCTTTGGCAGAACCAGATAGGGTAATGTTAGCCCCGCTGCTAGCGTCTATTTCCATGTCCGACACATTTACATTTGCATTTAACATAGCGCCACTACTGGCGTCAACTTCTAATTTTTCTGACTGTATCATATTCTCGGCAGTTAAATTAGCTCCACTTGAAGCATGTAATCCACTTACTTTTGGTAAAGTAATATAGACCTTTTTGGTAGCTCTACCTATATTCTCTATTGCATGGATTTTCAATTTTCCATTTTTAATATCGGTGCCTATTAAATCCATGATATTTTCATCTGCCTCAACTGAGATGTCAAAATCACTGCCTTGCGTTACAAATACATCGATTCCTTCTGATGCTGATACTACCGTAAACTCTTCAGTAATTTCTCGAGTTTCTTCAACGACTACGCCGTTTCCTTTTTCTCCTGTGCCGAAATCTCCGAAGTTAATGTCAAAGCCACAAGAGGTAAGCAAAAGGGCTAGAACGAGTGCGATTGTAATTCTTACTAGTGTTGTCATGATTGTTTGTTTTTTAGATTGATGTAAAATTGATTGTTTTATAATTTTTCTACGATTAAATATTACTCAATTGTAGATTATGGTATATGAACTGTAATTAGTTGATACTATCGTTAGCGTTGATTTTTACGCCATTCTCATCTAATTTCATTTTAAAGGATTCACCATTATCATTGACATCGATATCAATACCATTTTCATTGATTTTTATTTTACCTTTTTCCCCATTACCGTTAATATTAATATCAATACCTTTTCCATTGATGTTAATGCGATTTTCTTCATCGTCATCATCATCCACATTCATAGATTCAGGACAGTCTAGGCATTGTAATTCGCCGTTGTCTGCCATTATCCAAGTATACCCTTCAAGATTATCAACGTCCTTATCAGTTGTCATGGTGGTAATCCAATTTCTACTACTTGCCTGCTCATAGGTAAGAATAGTACCTACAGGTAGAAATACATTTACACGAACCTCTTGATCCTTAAATTTCGGACCTTGAGTAGTTAAGTAATCGTTCAAAGAAATAGTATTTCCTTTCACTTCATAGTCGTAAATAATTTGGTCAGCTATTTCTTTGGCTTCCTTATTAGATGGGCCATCAGCTTCTTTGCGCACTTGAATACGAACTAAGCTATCTTGTGATTTTCTTATGCGGAACCTCACATCATCTGAAACCAAAATCTTATTACCAGCTTCATCATATGAAATAAAGGTATCTCCCATGTGCATGTCTTTTTCATAGTCAAACTCGTCGGTCGTCACTATTTTAATAGCAATGGTGTCTGAAGGAATGACATTCGTGATTTCATTTTCTACCGAAGTACTACCGGTGTAGGCATGAGAAGCAGCTTCTCTAATACCAAAGACGATTAAAAGAATTATAGAAATCAACCAAAGACCCAAAAGTGAGAATTTTGCAATATTACCTATAGACTTCAAGTTGTTGACCAATATTTTCAATCCTAAATACATTAAGAAGAAAAATGGAATCCCTATAGCAAAAAAGGCCAATAACGATACTACCCAAATAGGTAGATTAGTAGAGTTGACTACATTATAGAAATCAATACCAGGTACGTGTATTACGTCTAGTATACCTACGGTGAATAGACCAACGAATAGTCCGATCAATGTCGAAGCTCCAATAATTACCAATAGAATGCCTATGAATTTTCCGAATATTTTGAAAAGAAACATAACAATATCTCCAAAGGTGTCAAAGATGGTTTTACCTCCTTTTTTGACGGTATTGCCTACTTTCTCATAGTCAACACTTTTTACACGATCCGCAACGTCATCAAAACCCTCTTTAACTTTACGTTCTATATTGCTGATATTAACAGTTTCACCGCTCATATCCAATTTTTGGGATGTGGTCTTTGCTTCAGGAATAAGGATCCATAAAAGACCATAAATGAAGATAAAACCTCCCCAAGTAAAAATGGTTAAGAAAATCCATAGTAAACGTATCCATAATGGATCAATACCGAAGTAATGCGCCAAGCCAGAAGAAACCCCTGCTACATATTTTTTCTCCGTGTCTCTATATAATTTTTTGACTCTATCTTTTGAACCTGTAGATTTTGCTCTTGGTTCATCTTCAAAGATTTCCTCATCTACCATGTAATCTTCAGGTTGCCCCATAATGGCAATCACTTCATCAACCTCTTTTTGAGTAATTACCTGTCTTTCATTTTCTAATTTGTCATGAAATAGTTCGGCAATACGGGCTTCTATGTCGGCAATGATTTCATCACTACCTGGAGTGTTTGCAAAGGATCGTTTTACCGATTCTAAATACCTTCGCATTTTATTGAATGCCTCTTCATCGATATGGAAGAGCATGTTTGCTAAATTTATATTTACTGTCTTGTTCATGATTAGCTATTTTTTGTGTTGGTTACCAGGTTTGTGGCTTTTCTCAATTCATCCCAAGTGGTATCCAATTCTTTAAGGAAAAGTTTTCCGGTCTCGGTTAAGGTATAGTATTTTCTTGGTGGTCCAGATGTGGATTCTTCCCAACGATAGTTAAGAAGTCCTGCGTTCTTTAATCTGGTTAGTAGTGGGTAAATAGTACCTTCTACTACCAGCATTTTTGCATCTTTTAGCGTCTCTAAGATTTCAGAAGCATATTTATCATGTCCATTTAAGATGGACAGGATGCAATACTCCAAAACCCCTTTTCGCATTTGCGCTTTTGTGTTTTCTACATTCATAATGTCTTTTTGCTTTTTATGCAGTCCCCTTTGTGGAGGGGTTTGCTCCATGGTGTCTGTTGTCTGCATAGGTTAACTGTTCGTTTTTTGTTCGATGAATAAACATCCGGATTGATTTTTGATTGATTAATAAACTCTTAAGGGTTTGATGAGTACCCTGCTTTTAATGTAAACTGATTACTCTGCTCATAAGCCACTTACTGTTAGTCTTTTTCCAGATAACAATAAATTTTGTTGGCTTCGATATGGCATTAGGTTCCTGATTATTATAAAATTTATGCATTCCTATTTGTATGGCACCAAAATCTTTAATGGGATGAACCTCTACACTCTCTTCAATTAAGGTTCGTGTTACTTTACCACAAATATTCTTTTCGATACTTTTTAAAAGTTCAGCTTTGTCAGTTGCTAAACCGCCCATATCATGATAAAACTCAATATCCTCATCGTAGAATTCGCTTTGTGTTTTCATGTCACACTCATTATATGCTGTGAAATAAGTTTTATCTAATTTCATAATGGTATTGTAAAGGGCTTCGTTTTCTACATCTTGACCCTTAAGCATGTTTGATACCAATACAAGAGTTAGAATTATTATTATTTTAATTAGGCCCATTATTTTATGAATTTTATAGTTAATGGATATTCAAAATGCTCACCTTCATTTGTTTTTATGGTTGCCAAGATGGTGTATACAATATTAATAATGAACAAAGCTGATTGGGCTAGGCCTAATAACGCAACTGGTATTAACCAAGGGCCAAAAAAGTCATCGCTATTAAAATGAAACTCCGCAAAATTGAAACTTTGAAGGTTTGAAAACCCAAAGTGGTCAAAGTCGAAAATATTCGGAATTAAACCACCTAAGAAAAAAGGGATGCTAATCATACCTACTAGAATAGAGTAGAGTAGAATGCTTATTTGAAAATTTAAAGCCTGCTTACCATTATGGTCTACAAATTCATATTCTTTTTTGTTTGCTGTCCATAATACCAACGGAATAATAAAATTCCCAAAAGGAATAAAGAATTTTGAAAACGTACTCGCATGTATGAGTGCAGAGAGGTTTCTTTCGTGCTTTGTTACTGATTCTGTCATGATTGATTCGTTGTTGATGATTGATTTTAATACTATGTAAAAGCTAATTACGTTGATAACCTATTAACTTCCTATGCAAATATATGGCTAAAAGAAGGTACTATGTAACACATAGTACTAATATTTAACATTAATTTAACATTTTAGTATGCTATATATAATGGCTATTTTTATCAAAAATTAAAGATAATATGGTTGTAACCGCTAGTAAATTCAATATGTTCTCTTTTTTTAAACTACCCGCTGCATGGTGGTGCGGAGTGCGTTTAAGAACATTAGATAAAAATATGGCTGTAGTGACCGTACGGCATAAATGGATCAATCAGAACCCGTTTAATTCAATGTTTTGGGCGGTACAGGGCATGGCAGCAGAATTGTCAACAGGTGCTTTGATGATTGACCAAATAGAAGCAACAGGAAAGAAAATATCGATGTTGGTGGCCAATAACAAAGCTAATTTCTCAAAAAAAGCTACCGGTAAAATTACGTTTACTTGTGAAGATGGGCATTCTATTAAAGAGGCATTAGATAAAACTATAGCAACAGGTGAAGGGCAAACCATTTGGATGAAATCTGTTGGAGTAAATGAAGATGGAGTAGTGGTAAGTACCTTTCACTTTGAGTGGACGGTTCGATTGAAGAAATAATGCAAGAAAAGCATTCTATAAAAAAATTATTGCAATTGAATTCATCAACAAATACTACTAAGAAGCTTTATGGCTAAAGATTGTTTCAGAAAATATCTTAATTAATTGTAACAATTTACAAACTCCATACAACTAATAAGCATCAATCAATAAAATTAAAGAAATGAATGCACACGAAATAGACTACGAGATATTTGGCGAAGAAATGCAATATGTAGAAATAGAGCTAGATCCTCAAGAGGCTGTTGTTGCCGAAGCGGGAAGCTTTATGATGATGGACACCGATATTAAAATGAATACTATTTTTGGTGATGGTAGTAATCAAGATAATAGTGTTTTAGGTAAAATATTCTCTGCAGGTAAACGTATGCTAACTGGTGAGAGTCTTTTTATGACTGCTTTTTTAAATATTGGTCAGGGTAAGAAAAAAGTGAGTTTTGCATCGCCATACCCCGGAAAAATCCTACCTATAGATTTATCTGAAATGGGTGGTCGTTTTACTTGTCAGAAGGACGCTTTCTTATGTGCAGCAAAAGGAGTATCGATTGGTATTGAGTTTTCAAAGAAATTAGGACGTGGACTTTTTGGTGGAGAAGGTTTTATCATGCAAAAATTAGAGGGTGATGGCATGACCTTTATTCATGCAGGCGGAACTTTAGCTAAAAAAACATTAGGCCCAGGAGAAGTTCTAAAAGTCGATACAGGATGTATTGTTGGGTTCACAAAAGATGTTGATTATGATATTGAATTTGTAGGAGGGATTCGAAATACAGTTTTTGGTGGTGAAGGATTGTTCTTTGCAACCTTACGAGGTCCGGGTACGGTATATATTCAATCATTGCCTTTCAGTCGTTTGGCTGGTCGTGTGTTGGCCTCGATACCTAGAGGAGGGAAGGACAAAGGAGAAGGCAGTATTCTCGGAACTTTAGGAGACATCGTTGGTGGTGATAATCGATTTTAGTTGTTCGTCACAACTTTAAGATAATTAGGTCAATTATGAAAAGTTGATTTATTTAAGTATTATATATTTGAATCCTATAAAAATCATCCTAAATACAAAAAAAATGGTGGTAAAGATTTTTATTTATAGTATACAAATACCCTCTAAATATTGAATAATACAAATTGTGGTTATAGAACGATTTAATGACCTATGTATAATTAGCAAAAAAAGGAGTGGATTTCATCTAAAAAAACACATGCTTTAATCGCTAAAGAAACTACCGAAGACCGATTAAAAGAATTACCTTATGGAGGGGATGACTATTTTGCAAAACCTTTTATAAAGAAGAACTATTTACACCCTTGTATCAGCTGATTTTAGTTCGAAAAAAATTAATTAGCAAATTAGGTAAAAACGGATTATCATCCTTAGTTAAAGCAGAAGGCAGAGAATTTGCAGACTAATTTTTCGGAACAAGTGATTGAAAACATGCATTCCAATTTAGATGATGTCAATTTTGGTCCATCACAATTGGCCAATGAAATAAACTTAAGTTAATTTCGGATTTACAGAAAATTAAAGTGATTAACGGACAAATCAACCACTAATTTTATTAGCGTTATACGCATGTAAAAAGCAAACGAACTGTTTCAATCTTCACATAAATCCTTACTAGACTGGTTTTAATAACCCTTCTTGGTTAAGTCGTCCGTTTAAAGAGGAATTTGGTTACCCGCAAGTAAAGAAGGTAAATAATTGATTATGAGTGTATTAAAATCCATTAATTGACTATTTTTACTATCTTAGTAAGCATATTCATTTGTTGATTCATAAATACTGCTAGTGAATGAATAAATAGTAACAGTCATCTGTTTGAAAGTATTTTAAATTGTACTGAAGAAAGCTAACATCCTATTCCCTCAATATGTTTAGCATCCGATTCCCCCAGTTCGAATTGCAAAAGGCGACCAATGTGGTCGACATAAATAAACCATTTAAATAAAGATCTTATGGAATTAAATGAAGAAAAATTACACGCCTTATTAGGTAAAGTCGTAACCGAAATGGGAGCCGCTGCAAACGGACCATTAGTAACTATTGGAGATAAATTAGGCCTCTACACCACACTATCAGAATCAGAACCTTTATCCTCAAGCGAATTAGCCTCAAAAACCAATACCGCTGAAAGATATGTGAGAGAATGGCTATCGGCACAAGCCGCTTCGGGTTATGTGCAATACCATGCCGACACGCAAAAATTCTCCATGACCCCAGAGCAAACTATGGTTTTTGGGAATAGAAAGAGTCCGGTTTTTATGACCGGAGCTTTTTATGCTATTTCCTCAGTATATCATGATGAACCAAAAATAGAAAAGGCCTTTAAAACGGGGGAAGGTGTTTCTTGGGGCGACCATAACAACTGCCTATTTTGCGGAACGGAAAAGTTTTTTAGTCCCTCTTATGAAGGAAATTTAATTTCCAATTGGCTTCCGTCTATGGAGGGTCTTGTTGAGAAATTAGAGAAAGGAGCAAAAGTAGCGGACATCGGCTGTGGTCATGCAGCTTCTACCATTATCATGGCAAAAGCATTTCCCAATTCCTCTTTTATCGGATTTGATTTTCATGCGCCATCCATTTCGCAAGCAAAAGAAAGAGCGAAGGCAGCCGGTTTGACCAACATATCTTTTGAAGTAGCCACTGCCAAAGATTTTCCAGGTACTGATTATGATTTCATCGCCTACTTTGATTGTCTACACGATATGGGAGATCCTGTGGGTGCCTGTGCCCATACAAAAGCAGCACTTAAACCTGATGGCACCTGTATGGTAGTTGAGCCTTTCGCAAAAGATTCTTTAGAAGAAAACTTAAATCCTGTAGGGAGGGCATTTTATGCTTTCTCCACAATGCTATGTACGCCTTGTTCACTAAACCAAGAAGTAGGACTTGCTTTAGGCGCCCAAGCCGGGGAAAAGAAATTAAAAGAGGTGATTACCAAAGGAGGCTTTTCAAGGTTTAAGAGAGCCATGGAAACTCCCTTTAATTTAATCTTGGAAGCAAGGCCTTAAATAAACTTACATGTTACAGTATTTTTAGAAAAAACATGATATTTATTACTTCTTTCGTTATACTATTACCAACAATTAACTAAGTAATGAACTTCAAAAACCAAATTGAATTCCTCAAAGAACTCCAAAGGAATAACAATAAAGAATGGATGGATACCAATCGCAAATGGTATAAAGAAGTTCGAAATGAATTTATTGGTTGGTTAGATAGTATGAATACTAGACTATCGGTTTTAGATGATGAATATTATGATACGCCCGGTAAAAAAGGAATTAATCGTATTAATAATAATCTCATGTTTCACCCGAATAAACCAGTGTATAAAGACCATTTTGGAGCAGGATTTGATAAGAAGCCAAAGACAGCAGACTTCTATTTTGAGCTAGGTATTGATAGATGCATTTTCGCAGGTGGACTCTGGCGACCAGAACCAAAAGTTTTAAGAAGCGTTCGTGATGCTATTGATTATGATGGTGAAGAGCTTCAGAAGATTCTAAATAAAAAATCCTTTAAAAATCTGTTTGGAGAACTATATGAAGATGCGAAATTGACCAAATCTCCAAAAGGATTTTCTAATGACCACAAGCACATAGAATTGCTTCGGCATAAAACCTTTGGGGTTGAAACAACCTTTTCAACAGAGCAGACTTTCAATGAAAATTTCGATGAAAAATTAATTGAAGTGTACACAGAAATGTTACCATTTAGGCGTTATTTAAACAAGGCAATTACCGTTTAATTATTCTTTCGTATTTGAAGCCGGTATCCATCGTACAGATAAATCAGGGTTTTCCATATCTGAATCTAAAGGAAACATAGGCCTTTTAATACGCTTATAGCCCAATCGATTCAAATCTTGATCAACACCACCAGGTGTCAATGCCATAGTCCAATCTCCTCGTATGTCATATAACTCAGGTACTAAATACCCTATTTTCACTACCACGATATCCGTTTCTTTCGGGTTCAGTCCTAAGTTGGTAAAGTCACTCAGGTGGTGATAAGGCTTTCTTTTCTTGGTAACAATAACATGTATACTTCCAACTTTTACAACAACTTCAATCTCCGCATTGGTATCACCTTCTTTAATAGCAGTAATGGTTCCATCTAAAAGTAATGGTCCAGCGAATCGATTATCTACGGCAGCACCAGCTTCAGCTTTAATTTTTCCACCTACTCCTATTTCAAGAGCTTTTTCAACAAATTCAGGACCAGGTATAGAAGCGTAAATTAAAGATTTACCTTTTTCAGATTTAAATTCTGGTCTTGCGAGTAATTCTTTCAACGTCCATGTGACATCACCTGCACCACCAGCGGTAGGGTTATCACCCATATCACTTATCATATAAGGTTTTTTATCACTGGCCAATGCTAATTTCAAACTTTCATCTAATGTAGTGGTTGGGGCAACGAATTCAAATTGCTTTCGAACGTCCCAAAAGCTTTGCGCTAATTTTTCTGCACCTTTTTCAACTTGCTCTTTATCATCACCAGTAACCATTACCACCGCATGATTTCGTGGTTCATCTGCCCAAGCATAGCCAATCCAAATTGCCGCATCAATTACGCCTTCTTGTTTTGTGATATCCGGAATTTTCGCATACAAACTTTTGCCAGGCTCTATTCGTGTACTGGTTTTTTCTCCTGGCAGTAAAATTGGCACCGGTACCCAAGCTTTATAGGTAGGTTTTCCTTTACCATTTTCAAGTCTATCTAAAAGATTGGTAACCGCTCTTTTTTTAGATTCGATAGCATCTTCATGCGGTGCCATACGGTAACACGTAATTAAATCAGAATGCATCGCCAATCGTTCAGAGACATTACCATGCAAGTCCATAGAAGTAGAGATAAGTACATCATCACCAATAACGGCACGTATACGCGCTATCAAATCTCCTTCAGGATCATCTAAGCCTACAACACTCATGGCACCATGAATATCAAAAAAGAGTCCGTCATACGGGCCATTCTCTTTTAACATTATTAAGCTTTTCGTCACCAAAGATTCATATGCTTCTCGGGTTACCGTTCCACCAGGAAGTGATTTTCCAACCAAGGTCGGTATCCATTCGGCTCGTTGTCTTTGTAAAGAATCAACCTGTAAAAAAGGATATCTGGAATAGACCGAATCTCCAATTTTCGCATGAAATGCTTCTTCTGTAGAAAGGGCAGGCGAGAACGTACTACTCTCAATTCCTAATCCCGCGATAGCGATTCTTGGTAATTGCATTTGTTCATTGTTCGTTTGGTTCTCTTTACAAGACGAAGCAAAAACTAAAAGTAAAACGGCATAAATGTATAAGTTTTTCAAGGTGGTTGATGATTAATGGTTCGTGTTGAAAAGATAGAGAAAAAGCCATTTATAAAATAATAGTTTTGCTAAATAACCCTTTTAAACCTATCAATGTTACCAAACAATAAGTTTGTGAGTATACTTTTTACGAAAAGGTTTTCGAAAGCACGTAAGACCTATAACCTAGCATAAATTACATCGAAGGCTAATATGTACCGTACTCACAATTAAATTGAGTCAACTTTTTTTTCCAAATTAAATGTAGAAATATATTAGAACCTTCTGCTTTGGTTGACTTATGTAGATAAATAACTAAATTAGGAGGTGAAATCAACGCAACATATATAATGGCAAACTTTAATATTGATGCTAAAAAGGAGATGACCTATGATGCCATAGTCATTGGATCCGGAATTAGTGGAGGATGGGCAGCAAAAGAATTATGTGAAAAAGGATTAAAAGTTTTGGTGTTAGAACGCGGACCCATTGTGGAGCACGTAGTGGATTATCCTACCATGAATCTAGACCCTTGGGATATGGAGCTCAGAGGAGGTTTAACTCCTGACCAAAAAGAAAAACATTACAAAGCAATCCGTTCTGGATGGATTGGTACCGATACCGAACATTTTTGGGCAGATGACGCTGCAAACCCTTATACAGAAGAGAAGCCCTTTTTATGGTTACGTGGTCATCAAATGGGTGGTAAGTCTTTATTGTGGGGTAAGCAAACCTACCGATGGAGCGATTTAGATTTTGAAGCAAACGCAAAAGATGGTCATGGGGTAGATTGGCCAATTCGATATAAAGACATTGAACCTTGGTATACCTATGTTGAGAAATTTGCAGGTATAAGTGGCGAAGCATTAGGATTGCCACAATTACCCGATAGTCATTTTTTACCACCTATGGAACTTAACTGTGTTGAGAAACACGTAAAAAGTAGAATTGAAGAACAGTTTGCGGGTAGAAATATGATTATTGGTCGGGTTGCACATTTAACCCAACCACATAATGGTAGGGGACAGTGTCAAAATAGAAATAGATGTAGCCGTGGGTGTCCTTATGGCGCTTACTTTAGTAGTAATGCAGTAACCTTACCACCAGCGAATGCTACGGGTAATTTAACGATACGTCCTTATTCAATTGTTCAATCGTTAATTTATGACGAAACAAAAGGAAAAGCTACAGGAGTTCGAATTATAGACTCGGAAACAAACGAGGATATAGAATATTCGGCCAAAATCATTTTTGTAAACGCATCAACCTTGAGTACCACTCAAATTTTAATGAATTCGAAGTCTAACCGTTTTGAAAACGGATTAGGAAATGATAGTGGTGAGTTAGGGCATAACTTAATGGATCATACCTATAGAGTGGGAGCGATAGGTAAAGTTGATGGCTTTGATGATAAATATTATAAAGGAAGAAGGCCTAATGGTATTTACATTCCTAGATATGTAAATATTGATGAGAAAAGTAAATCAGATAAATTCTTGCGTGGTTTTGGGTATCAAGGTGGTGCCTACAGAGGTGGTAATCCTGCCAATATTGAAGCCTTTGGAGCAGATTACAAAGATAGTATTTTAAAGCCTGGCGGCTGGGAAATGTTCATCACAGGATTTGCAGAATGCTTGCCTTATCACGATAATAAAATTTCATTGAATTCGGATGTTTTAGATAAATGGGGACAACCTACATTAACCATTGATGCTGAATTTAAAGCCAATGAGAAAGCATTGAACAAACAAATACAGGAAGATGCTGTAGAAATGCTAACGAAGGCCGGTGTTAAAGATGTTTTGGGCTTTGATAATGAGCATCCACCGGGATATGGTGTTCATGAAATGGGAACAGCACGAATGGGGCGTGATCCAAAGACGTCTGTTTTAAACGAATTCAATCAGGTTCATGCCGCTAAAAATGTATTTGTCACCGACGGTGCTTGTATGACGTCATCATCATGTGTAAACCCTTCGTTAACCTATATGGCATTAACTGCGAGAGCAGCGAACCATGCGGTATCTGAATTAAAAAAACTAAATATCTAAGCTATGGACAGAAGAAAAGCGTTACGAAAAACAGGACTTTTTGCAGGAGCAACGATTTTAATGCCTTCTATGCTTTCCTTATTTGAATCGTGCAAAACGGAAACCAGATTAGATTGGCAACCTTTATTTTTCACCGATGTAGAGGCGAAAACTATTGCTAAGCTAGTGGATATGATTTTACCGAGAACAGATACGCCAGGTGCGTTAGATGTGAAGTCTGATATTTTTATAGATAAGGTTATTGCTAAAACTTATGATAAAGAAGGGCAAGATAGTATGAGAGCTGATATTGCAGCTTTTAATAAGAATTGCAAAGAGAATTACGGCGATATTTTCATCAATTTGAATACCGAAGATAGCACCAAGGTGTTGACAGAGGCAGAAACAAATTCAGGGAAGTTTGGCTCGGGAGTTTGGGGTACGGGAGTAGGTCCACAAGAAACTATCGGTTTTTACAGGTCAATGAAGTCCATGGCCATTTGGGCCTATTTTACATCAGAAGAGATGGGAGAAAATGTACTAAGCTACGACCCTATACCAGGCAAATATGAGCCATGTAAGCCTTTATCTGAAGTAGGAAACAAATGGAGTTTAGGATAAACTTAAATTATTCATTTTTTTTATAAACAACATCGCCATTAAAAATGGTCATGGCTATTTCTGTTTTTAAGAATTCATCTTCGGGTATGGTCATAATATCCTGATCGTAAATAGTAAAGTCGGCTAATTTTCCAGCAGTAATTGAGCCTTTAATATTTTCTTCGAAAGCGCCATAGGCAGCATCAAGGGTATATGATTTCAAGGCTTGTTCTCTGGTCATTTTTTGTTCAGGTTCATAACCACCTTCAGGAGTACCCTTTAAAGTTTTTCGACTTATACTCGCATACAAACTCGCAATCGGATTTAGAGGCTCTACGGGAACGTCAGTACCGTTGACAATAGGTATGCCGCTTTTTAAAAGGTCTTGCCACATATATGCACCTTCTTTAATTCGTTTTTCACCTAAACGGTCAATAGCCCAAGGTCTATCGGAAGACAAGTGCACAGCTTGCATTGCTGGTATTACACCTAGTTCTGTAAAACGAGGAATATCATCAGGGTGTAAATGTTGGGCATGTTCTATTCGAAATCTGTGATCCGTTTTCAAATTAGGCAATTCTACAAAGGCAGCTTCGTAACGGTCTAAAATTTCTTTATTGGCACGATCACCAATGGCATGGGAGCAAACTTGAAAACCGTTTCGCAAACCATTTAAGGCAGTTTCTTGAACCATTTTCATGGGTAGAGTTTCATGTCCAAAGTGTCCTGGTCGGTCGGTATAGGGTTCTAACAACCACGCACCACGAGACCCTAAAGCACCATCGCAACTTAGTTTTATAGATCGTATGGTCAAGCGATTGTCTGGGTCAATAAAAGGTCCTTTTTTATACCATTCATTTAATAAGTCTTTATCACCACCTCGAAGCATAGCGTATATACGTACATTCATTTTATTCGCTGCCTTGGCATTTTCATAAAATTTTAAGGTTTGGCTTCCAATACCAGCATCATGAAAGCTTGTTATACCATTTCTATGGCAAGCCTTTACAGCCAAATCAAAAGCTTTAGCTTTTTTTTCTGGAGAGTCTTGGGGAATATGTTGATAGATTAAGCGTTGAGCACGCTCATTAAAAATACCGGTAAGCCTTCCTGTTTTGTCGCGCATAACTTCACCGCCTTCAATCTCAAATTTATCAATTCCTTCTTTTGATAATATTTGTAAACCAGCAATTTCCATAGCCTTGGCATTTGCAAAGCCTGCATGACCACTAGCATGAGATAGATACACAGGGTTATTTGGAGTTACGGCACTTAACAAGTCATGTGTTTGAAATCCATTTACAGCATCTGCTGGTAATGAATCCCATTTACTTTGGTGCCAGCCTCCTCCAATTATCCATTCACCTGGCTCTGCCTTTTTTACTGCTTCTGCAACGATATCTATAATTTCTTGATAGCTTGTTGTATTGAGCAAATCAATTTCTAGTTCAGAATTACCCAATCCCATAAAGTGGCCATGCCCTTCAATGAGACCAGGGGTCATGGTTTTTCCTTTTAAATCAATGACTTGGGTTTGTTCATTTTTGTATTTTTCAGCTTCTTCAAGATTACCCGCAAAAAGTATAATACTATCTTTTGTAACTACAGCTTCAACTCTAGTTTGAACAGAATCAACAGTGTAAATTGGACCTCCGTAAATTAGTAATGTTGCGGCTTCCTTTTTTGGACCAGAACATGCAGTAATCATAAGGAGACTCATTGCTAAGCTCCAAAAAATTGAATTTGATAATTTCATTGGTTTGGTTTTGAAAATTTAAGTTACGATTTTAAAGTCAAATTGTTTTCTAGTTTCTCATTATCCATTTATTTAATTACCAACGAGGGTAATTTAGTATAACGTAACATTCGGGTAGTTTGTAACTTAGTTTTTTGAAAAGTACGGGATGGAAAAGTATGCATTATGATGCCATGTACTCTGTAGTTTTGAGCTAGGTTAGTAAGTCTTGTTTAAGATATAGAAATCATTTTTAGTTAAAATTAAAAGAGTATTTTAAAATAAATGAAATTACAGATGTCAAACAAAAAAGTAAAAGATATTAAAAGAGAAATTCTATCGGATAACTGGTACACCCTTAATAAATACACCTTTGAATACCAGAAACCAGATGGTACTTGGGAAACCCAACAACGAGAGGCGTATGACCGTGGCAATGGTGCTGCCATTCTATTGTATAATGCTAATAAAGGTACTGTTGTGCTGACAAAGCAATTCAGAATGCCCACGTATGTGAATGGTAATGATGATGGAATGATGATAGAGGTTTGTGCCGGACTGCTAGACGGTGATAATCCTGCTGACTGTGTAAGAAAAGAAACCGAAGAAGAAACTGGGTATAAAATCAGCAACGTTAAAAAAGTGATGCAAACCTATATGTCACCTGGCTCGGTGACCGAGATTCTCTATTTATTTGTTGGGGAATATGATGAAAGCATGAAAGTGAGCGAAGGTGGTGGTGCTGAAGATGAAACGGAGAATATTGAGGTTTTAGAATTAAATTTTGAAAAGGCAATGGATATGATTAATACAGGTGAGATTAATGACTCAAAAACCATTATGTTGCTACAATATGCAAAATTGAATGCGTTAGTTTAAATTATTTTGTCCGACAGAATGGTATGCAGAATGTACGAAAAATAGGATTTGGTGGAGGTTGCCATTGGTGTACCGAAGCTGTATTTATGGTGCTTAAAGGTGTTGCGAAAGTAGAGCAGGGTTTCATTGGCCCACAAGGCGATATCGATAACTTGTCAGAAGCTGTAATTGTTCATTATAACGCTGAGGTAATTGAATTAAAAGATTTGGTTGCCATTCATTTAGACACGCATCAAAGTACTCAAAACCATTCTATGCGGCACAAATATCGTTCTGCCGTATATTATTTCATGAAGGAAGATGAGGAATTCTTAAAGTTAATCATGAATGAGTTCCAAAAAGAGCTGAGCACTCCTATAATTACTTCTATTCTTCCCTTTGGTCAGTTTAAATCATCCGAAGAAAAATTCCATAACTATTATTTAAGCGATATTGAAAAACCGTTTTGTAAGACTCACATTTCACCTAAGATTCAACTGCTTAAGGAGAAATATGCAGAACACGTTGCTACAAAAGTGTCGTAGCTAATAGTTGTCTCGTAAAGTATGCAGCATTTGTTCAA
This sequence comes from Maribacter arcticus, assembly GCF_900167935.1. Taxonomy (GTDB): domain Bacteria; phylum Bacteroidota; class Bacteroidia; order Flavobacteriales; family Flavobacteriaceae; genus Maribacter; species Maribacter arcticus. Next base: position 145,903 of record NZ_FUYL01000007.1, read on the forward strand.
GGCGTAATCTTTCGTCTGATAGCGATTCTCTAAAATGATTATTCATAAAACTAAAAATCAGTGTTTTACCAGATTTGGTCAGTAGGTACCCACTTAAACAATAATTATTACTTAAACTACCAGACTTTGCATAGATGTATGGCTGTTTATCTCCAGCAAATCTATTTTTCAAAGTGCCAGATAAACCACCCGCAGGGAAAATAGTATACAGTCGTTTTTCTGAAACCATTACATAGAGTCTATCTAATACATTCACCATATTTTGTGGTGTAAAAAGGTTGTAACGCGATAGTCCTGACCCATCGACCCATCTGGGTTGTTGAGCTAAATCTTGCAACTCATTTTCTAAGATATGTGTTCTAATTAAGTTACTGTTTAATGTGTCTTTTAATTCAGAAGCGGCCATGAATAAAAGCTGTTCAGCAATAAAATTGTCGCTCTCATGCATCATTCTTTTATAAAGCGTATCCGTTTCAATACCGTATAAGGTTTCTTTGTTCCCTATAGGCATGGTTACAACTGTTGAAATTTTTTTGCCCAATGCTTGCTCTAAAATAGAAGTTGAGGTTTGTAGACTTGTAATAAAAGGAGTTTCTAAGGTATCTTTAGATTGGGGTGGGTAGTAGAAAATATTTGAAAATTCATTTCTATTATCCTTATGCAAAATTTCTATAACACTGTCTTTAAAATATGGAGGAGATACCACCAGCTCAGTATTCTTATACGATACTACCACATTTCCGTTTATAGGTAGTGCATTTCGTTCAGGAGAATAATACCATTGATAATCGTCCCAAGCCCAACCTGCACCATATTTTTCATCTTGAAAATTCCCAGAAACAAATGCAAGGTTACTTTGATTTTTCAGAAAATTGAGTGCCGTAGAATCTTTTAAATATGGATGTAAAAAAGAGGGGTCTCCAGTACCTTCAAAATAAAGGGTGTCCTTAATATTTATATATCGTATTGCCGGTGCTTTTTTGGGCAACGTTTTTAAGGCAGCGAAAAGAGTGAAGATTTTTGTATTACTAGCAGGTATAAAATACTTATGACTGTCTTGATTGTAAATTGTGTCTTTAGTTTTAGCATCGATAACTAAAATACCTGTAAATTGATTTTTATAAAATGAAGAAGCTAGGGTAGTATTGATTGCTTTAGAGATAGCAGATTTTTTTGAAATACAGGACGTTAGAACAAAAAATATGAGTAGTATAAAAGTTATTTTCTTCATGTATTCGAAATTACAAAATACTATTCTTGATGAAGCGATAAAAATTTAACATCGTTGCTTTTACTTTAACTTTTTGTATGCAATAATCATTCGGCATTTCTGTTTACCTTTATACAACAACCTAATTAACATATATCATGGCAAATTCTATGCTAGAGTATAGTAAAACAGTTCTTAAAAAAGTGAGTTTTGATGCTCTTCTTTTCTGTAAAGAGTTAAAAAAAGCGCTCTTGACATTGCTACCAGAAGAGGTAGAAGAATTAAAGGTTTGGTTAGAGAATTATATAACAGACAAACCAGAATTACAACCAAGTTTAATTTATTTAAAAGCATAATATAGAGCCACGTTAAGTGGCTCTTTTTTTTTAAGCAACCAAAAGACTATTTAGGTATCTTATTTAAAAAGTTGCGATGAACTTGAAATTTTTATTGAGCACTTTTCTATTTATCAATATTTCTTGTAATGACGATAATGATTCGATAAATGTACCTATCGATAATGAAAAATTATTAGGGAATTGGATACTTACCGAATCTTACATTAGTCCTGGTGGTGCTGCCGAATGGCAAAATGTTGAAAAAGGATTTCGATATATTTTTGAGGATAAAGGATTATTTCAAAAACGAAATTTTGATAATTCTTTAGATTATAAAGGAAATTTTCAAGTAAATGAGGATGAACTATTTTTTTATTTTAAAAATGAAAAAGTATCAGATACCTTAGGTTATAAAATTGAATTGGACAATGCAATTTTAACTATCTCACCATTTTACCCTACAATGTGTATAGAAGGGTGTTTATATCGTTTTAAAAAAGAGTAATGTTTTATTTGTTCAACGGACTTATAATCTTCACATCTTGGAAGGCTATGGCACCTCTAACTATACTGGTGATAACATCTTTTAATGCTTCAGTAATTTGAACTTTTAGTTCTTTTTTATGATAAATAAGACTTACTTCTCGTGCGGGGGACGGGTCTTTGAAGTATTTGAGGTTTTTTTTCTTCGCCTCATCGAGGTCAATGGTATTCAAATAGGGGAGTAGGGTCATGCCCAATCCCTCATTAGAGAGATTAATTAATGTTTCGAAACTTCCACTTTGAAGGCTAAAATGTTCGCCACCAATTTTCGGTGTTTTACATAAATTCAAAACTCCCTCTCTAAAACAGTGTCCGTCTTGTAAGAGTAAAATATCTTCAATATCTAAATCTTCAGGAACTATTTGAGTACTATTACCTAAGCGATGTTCTTTTGGAACGTAGCCTACAAAAGGTTCGTAATACAGCGGTCTTTCTTTAATAAAATCAACTTCTAGAGGTGTTGCAGCAATGGCTGCATCTAAATGTCCATCTTGAATATTTTGAATAAGACTTTCTGTATTCTGCTCCTTGATAATAAGATTTACCTTCGGATATTTCTGAATAAAGGTTTTCAAAAACATTGGTAATAGCGTAGGCATAATTGTAGGGATGATTCCCAACACATAGTCACCACCGATATAGCTTTTTTCTTGTTCTACAATATCTTTTATTCGAGCTGCCTCATTTACAATATTTTTAGCCTGAGCCACTATTTTTTCACCTACTTGAGTAATGGTAATTGGCTTTTTACTTCTGTCAAAAAGTAGAATATCGAGTTCATCTTCCAATTTTTGAACTTGCATACTTAGCGTAGGCTGGGTTACAAAACTTTTCTCGGCCGCAAGGGTGAAATTCTTATACTCTGCAACCGCAAGTACGTATTGTAATTGAGTAATAGTCATGTGTATAGTTTGAAGCTATAAAATTACTAAAAACGATTCTTTAAACCTATAGCATTGATATCGTTTACTACGTGAGTTATATTTATTTCTCATGGTTTTAAATTGAAATACGGTTGAATTAATAAAATAAGCGTTTAACTTATTTCAATATAAACTCGGTAACCAAATAACAAATAATTGCTAAAAAAAGTATCGCCAGCCCTATGGCCAAAAAGCGAATGGCGTAGTTGACACATTTAAATTTATAAGCAGATATTTTAGAGTTAATGAAAATCTGTTGGCCTAAATGGTCAAAGAGTTCTTCTTCGGTTAAACTTATATTATAAAAAGTCTGTGAAAACTCTCTAATGGTTCCAAACTTTGAAATGATATCTCCAAAAAAGAAAATATTTCGGTCGTATTTATCTTCGATTTTTGGAATAAAACAACGAATACTATAGTAGACGGAAATAATGGTACAAATAACCCAAGAAACAATTAGTGCATATAGTAACCATGAGTTATTGTCTTTCTGTAAAACCGTTACCACATTACTATAGATTATATTCAGTAAAATACCATAGAATGAAAGAATAAGACCTGCCTTTATCTCAGAAGCCTTTATAAGGCTAAAAACATAATTGATACTTCCCCAATAGTGATCTACAAGTTCTTCGGTGTGCGAACTTTCACCTTTTATTAATTTAAAATATTCTGCATCTTTTTTAGAAATATGGTTTTTACCTGATTTATGTGTTTTGGTAGCTTCTTTTTTAGTCATATGCCGAATACTTGTAAGGTTTTATTTGTTTGGATAGTGTTAATAGATTGAATAACAAAATCCCGTACCATAGGAAAGAGTTAAGGTACTAAGTTTTATGTAATACTCAAAAATGACTTTAAAAATATAGGCCCAACTTGGGCCTATATTTTTTTAAAGAAATAACTAATTCTTCAATACTTTTATGTAGCTGGCTTCACCTTCGTTTTCTAAGCGGAAAAACAATATCCCTTTTTCAAATGAAGTAAGGTCTACTTCGATATTTTGACCTTCGGCGGGAGATATTTCCCTTGATAGTAAAAGTTGACCTGTTTCATTGAATACACCAAGTTGAGTGGCTTCAATGCTTTCTTTTAGCTGTAAAGTCACATAATTGGAAACCGGGTTTGGATACACAGTCGATGTCGGTTGGGACTCAATGTCATCATTGCTAAAAGAGGACATATCCACTAGCAGGGTTGTTGCCTCGCAGGGGTTTGCATTAGAACCGTTGGCCGATTTTGATGGGCTGCTACAACCATTACTAATGACTTCCCATTGCAATCTGCGGCCATCCGTATAAATTTCAAATGTATGCACTCCGGGTAGAAAGACCTCAGGTAAGTCTCCAACAAAAAAGGCGTTACCTTTCAAAATGTTGTTTGGACCATTGCTGATAAATACAGGCACGCTTAAAGAGTTCGTATACTCAAAACGCAATTTAGTCGTGATTTGAGGATAATTGATAAGCGTAGCTGGTGATTTGCAAATATCAGATGCCTTAATACGTTCATTACAACCCACTATTGGGGAAACAAATAACGTTCCGGGTTGTAGATTAATATCATAGTTTTCGTAGCCCTGCAAATTCGAAATATCAGCCGATACCGAATATTCACCTAGTGCTAGAATACCGCTCACCACCGTACCATTTTGATCTGTTACAACAAATGCAGTAAACACCGGTGCCTGGTCATCACAAACTAATCCGGTAACCGTTGTATCAAAATTAGCAGGAACGGGGTCTCCTTCATTTATAATACGAGTTCCAACACTAATATCAAGCTGAGTTGCAGAAATTGCAAGTACACCATTTTCAAGGATTATGTTGTAATTGGTATTGGGTGACGATGAAATTATTTCAATTATCTCAACATCAGTACAACCAGTGCTAGGGGTATATGCAAAATCTCCAAGCACATTTTGTATGGTTTCTTCATAAGGAAGCATTTCAGGTGCTATTGTAGCGGTAAAGCCTAAAGGATCTTGTTGACCATAGGTTATTGTTGCATCGTTCGCACTTATGGTAACATCAAACGGAATTACAGTCAAAAGACCGGTATTTACGTAAGTAATGTTATAATTAGGACTATTCGTTTCTGCTGATGCGCTAATTACATAGGGCCCTTCGGCAACACTACAAGCACTACAGGCAACGGAATAAATAAGTCCACCCGGAAAGACCTCGGTAGCGGTATCACTTAATTTAATGCCGTTTATTGTTTTGGTAAATTCTGGAATTTCATCTCCGTAGGTGATGGAAGCATCCCCTGTAGTAACTGAAAGTTCTGCGGGTAGTATTTCAATTGGAGTAGGGCGATAGCTAATTTCAAAATTACTGTCTATAAATCCGCCAGGGATAATATACTGCGTTCCTGCATCCAAGCCAGTAATTACATTTATAGGTTTAATATCTATAGGGTCTGCGTTCTGATCGCTAGTAGCATCACTTACATTTACAATGACAAGAATGTTATCGAAGGCGTTTAAAATTTTATCAGAATCTGAATTGGGTAAAGGTTGCCCATTAACCAAGGATAACCCATTGACCAATGAAAGTCCATTTACCAATGACAATCCATTCACCAAAGATAATCCATTGACCAAGGAAAGTCCGTTCACCAAGGATAATCCATTCACTAAGGAAAGACCATTCACCAAAGAAAGTCCGTTCACCAGTGAAAGTCCATTAGTAATAGAGGATAGACCATTGTTTTCAATGGAGGTGGGGGCAAAGAGATCCGCTCCAAAATTCACTAATTTTTCCTGTCCGGTTCCATTAACCAAGGATAAGCCATTTTCAATGATCGTGTTGGATTGATTCACCGTACTTTGAGACACAAAAAATGTTTTGTTTACCAGCGATAATCCATTAATTGTTGGTTCCCCGTTTACTAAGGAAAGCCCATTGACCAAGGATAGTCCGTTTACTAAGGATAGTCCGTTGACGAGTGAAAGGGCATTTACATGATGGTCAGCAAAAGTAGCAGCTACTTGGCTATCGACACCTAAGTTGGCTTCGGCCTGATCCCCAAAAATATAATCAAACGTTATTTCAGGTAAGGCATCCCCATATACAATAGGTTCCAAGGCTTGTGGTTGAATGGTCACTGGCATGGGAACGATATTCAAAACACCAGGTTCGGTTGTAAAACTATATAGCTCTTTAAGAATAATATTAATCTCAGAAAGCGCAACATCAATGGCATAGATTCCTGTATTAGAACTTGGTATTGCCTGTGTACTCATAGTAATAGAAGGCAATAATAATTCTAAGATTTCTGGCCCGAGTAGTATTTCTGTTTCGTCTACAAAGGTGGTAAATGTCAATTCAAGATTTGATTCACCATAATGCCTTTCAAAGGAATCTCCTTTAATGATGATATCGGTAATCGGTATATCTTCAAAGGTCAATACTTCTGAATCGCCTCCATCCGATCCATTGGTTAAAGGGCCAGATGGGGTAAATACATAAATCGGAGGATTTCCAATGAATGTGGGTATAGTTGCAAGTAAAGTGCTAGAGTCGATAAAGGTAGTTTTCAAACTATCCTTCCTAAAAATGACAATAGAACTTTCATCAAAATAATCTCCTTCCAATATCAAATCAAAAGGAATGTCACCAGGGCTCGAATTTTCCGTATCCAATTTTTCTAAATTGAATCTGATGAGATTTGGCAACGGATTTGAAAAAGCACCAATGGTATTATCTGCCGATACAAATCCGAATCCGTTGGTAAAATCAAATCCGGCAGCTCCCATATCGATACTGTTATCTGTTATAAGTTTTCGTATAGCTAAATCAGGATCTGTATTCGACGGATCGATAAATTTACTTTTTGCTTCGATGACCAATGCGGCCAATCCTGCTGCATGTGGCGCTGAAGCAGAAGTGCCGAAGAAATTGGGAAATGAATTATTGTTAAAATCGGGTTCGGGTGCCCCTAACTCAACTGATGTATCACCACCTGTAGGTGCCATAATATCAGGTTTGTTTCTTATGGTACCCGCTGTAAACGTCCCCCCTCGAGAAGAGGATTTTTGTGCCAAAAGGGTTTTACCTTTGTACGGGGTATTGTCATAGCGAACAGCACCTACAGTTATAGCACCTTCTGCATTGGCATGGCCTACAACGGTCGATTTATTCAGTACATCTTCCTTAACATCTGGAGGTGTAATAACTGCAAAATTACCATCATTACCTGCCCTAAATACTACATATTTAAATGCTACGGGGTCTACTCTACCTGAGGCTCTTTCAATGACCAAATTTGTAGTAGTTGGGTTCACTACTTCAAATGGCATAATCTCAACCGGGTCCGCACCCAAATTATTTCTATTGAATCCGTAAAGGATACTGCCATTGTCGTTTGCCAAATAAATATCAAGATCGTTTTGGGCACCTGTCAATGAACCCAAGGAGTAAAAATCATCGTCCCATTGTAAGGCAATGATATATTGACCCTGTTCTAATTGCAGTTGTTGTAGTGAATTTCCACCTTCGAACTCGTGGCGTATTCCATTTGGCGACGCAGAAGCGCTGAAATTGGCTTCGTAAGATCTATTTCCAAAATTACCTGCCGAAGAAAAATAAGAGACTCCCAGAGAAGTAGCTTCATTAACCGCATCTGCTACTATACCATCACGGTAAAAAGGGCCTTTCATGTAGGTGAGGTCGTCAACGATTATATCACAACCTGCGTCTACCAATTCGGCAATTCCGGCGGCCATGTTACCTTCGGAAACAAAGCCAGTGGTAAAATATAATTCAGCCTCGGGAGCTACGTCGTGAAGAATCTGTAGCATTGCCCTTCCTTCATCGCTAGCGGCACCCAACGGATAATCTTGTAATACTGTTACAGAATTTGCTCCACTGGGTAGATCTCCGTTGTCAATATCACGAACTACGGCAGCTCCCAAAGAACTTCGAACACCGCTAATACGATCATAACTGTCGGAAATGACTCCTATTTTAACATCTTTTCCGGATAGGTTCCAACCCAATCGAGCGATATCTGAATTTTGGGCAAAATCACCTTGACTAGAAATTAGTCCCGTATTAGGGATAGGGCGTGAGACCTCGTAAACTTGATTGATTAAATCTGTATGAGGGTTTAAATCCGGTAAGCGTAAAATCGGAAAGAAAACGGTAATAACTTGTTCATCATCGTTGGGGTCATAAACATCTGAAATAAAATCTCCGGGAAATATATTGAAGGTACCTAAAAGGGAAACGACACCGCTATATTGACCAGATTGTACAACTATTTCAATCAATACCTCACCATTTTCGTTCAAAGTATAGATGAATTCATTGGTCGCTTCATTCGCATCGTAATTGCTAGATAGGGATGTCAAGGCAGAACCAATAAGTTCGTTCACTTTTGAATTAGGGGGGTATCCGGGTAAAATATCACAATTGATCAAAACACAAGCGCAAACTGCATCCACTTCCTCTACTGAACTTTGACTACCAGGAACGCCACTAGTATTTCGACTTGTGTAATATAATACGTCAATAGACCAAGTGCCGGAATTATTGATATTTCCATTCAAGGCCTTCACACTTCCTGATCCGGATAATGTTGTTTTATTCAAGAAATTGCCTTCCGTTAAGCTGATACACGCATTTTGAAGCGTAATGGATGCGTTGTTCACCACATTGCCATTTTTCGTAAGCACGGCATTGGTCAATGTAATTTGCCCATCATTATTTAAAATTCCGGGGCCAATATCAATTTGACCTTGAGTAACAGTAAGATTACCGGCTGTGTTAACATTAATATTACTCACCGTGCTGAAAATCGCATTATTAAAAACGATTAAACTACCATTCCTATTTATTTTAATGGGGTTATTCGAACTATATAGAATTCTATGCTTAATGGTTACATTGCTATTGGAAATGGTAATATTAGGATATGGGTTTTTGTTACAGCCACCACCTATACATGTCCAAGCGGTTGGATCCTCCCAATTATCTGATAATCCTGTAGTCTCATAATTTTGACCAAGTACGATACCTGTTGAGCAAAGAAACAGGAGGTAAAATAAATTTAAAGGTCTTGCTAGTTTATTGAGTAGTGAATTGGCACTAAACGAAGTGGAAGGTAATGAAGTTCTCATATTCAATAGTTTTGATGTGGTCCATAAATTAAACAAATACCTAGCTCTCGTTACTACGTATTTATTAGCTTTATTGAAATGAGGGAACTATTAAATATAATAAAAAGTACTATATCAAGTATTAAAATGCAGGAAATAAAGTGATATGACCTTAAAAAATGACCTTAAAAGTAGTTCGTCGATGAAAAAGGTATTTCACCAAAATTTTAAATTGGAGAATAAGTAAGAAAAACCCACATATAGCTGGGTGTTAGTGAGTTGGTTAGCTTACTAAAGCCTGACGTTTTTCTTTTAATTCTTTTAATTTTTGAAGCTTCAATGGTTTTCTAAACTCTTGGGCAAAAGGAGTATGGAATTTGTGATTTTCAAGAAATTTTATTTGAAGGTCTAACCAATCCTTCTGATTATTTACAATATCATAATATTGGAACTCTTTGTATAGACCACCACTAAGCAAATCATAGTCAGCTCTTCCCAAATAATCCAAATCGGCGTCGGCAACTATTTTCTCCATAAAAGTGGTAGGAACCTGGGGAACTTTGGTGGCACGAATCATACCATTTACTACTTCTATTTCTTCTGGAGTTAACATATCCCTCAAAATATGGGATAGGTTTTTAATACTTCTTTCTTCATGCTCAATAGGTGAGATGATATAACCAAAGTCATGACCTATGGCCGCAACACGAATAAGTTTAGCATCATTTTCATCTATATTATAATGCTTAATATATGCATCACAAACATTGGCTACATCAATCGTATGTTCCAAGGTATGATAGGTTAAATGATTTGGTAGACTTTTCTCCAAAGTGGACAGTAGTAGCAAACAAAGTTTAGGATATGCCTTTTCGTTGTGCAATTTCATCGGCTACTGTAAAGTGAAAAAATTTATATTCAATTAATTAAACAAAAAATTACTTAAAATATTGTATTTGAAAATGATTTGAAAAATAAGCAGTCAATATAGTTCTATCCTTTTCTCAAATTTTCAAATGGGTTTCAACTTACATTATTTCTTTTAGTAAGAAAAACCCTTATTTATATTCTACAATTTTAAACATTTTTTTATAGTTAAAGGCTAGTTTCTGGTCTTTAACTAGCAATTACATTTTCCGTCACTTCTTTTCCTACGAAATACATTTTCAGTTTTTGTGAATTCTTAACGGTTATAATTCCCCTATAGGTGAAATCTATTTTATCCTTTAATAAATTATAGGTGTTTTCTGAAACATTAATTTTACCTGGGATCGAACTCGATTCCATTCGTGCAGCTACATTTACGGTACTCCCCCATATATCATATTGAAACTTTTTGGTGCCGACCACTCCTGCAACTACGGGGCCCGTGTTGATACCGATACGAATTTCAAAAGGATGTATATCTTTTGGTGGGTTCATCCAGGTACGTTCAACAAATTTCAAAATTTCAGTTGCCGCATTGAAAGCATCTACTGCATTGGTGTCATTTTTGGTAGGTAAACCTCCGGCACACATGTAGGCATCTCCGATGGTCTTAATTTTCTCCAAACCATGTTTTTCTATGATTTTATCGAACTCCTTGAAATAGTAATCTACACTCTGTACTAACTTATCGGCCGGTATTTCTTCCGCTACCTTTGAGAACGCCTTGAAATCGGTAAAAAGGACGGTTACCTTTTCAAATTCCCTAGCCTTTACTGTACCGTTCAATTTTAGCTCTTCAGCGGTTTCTGCGGGCAATATATTAAGCAGTATACTTTCTGCTTTATTACGCTCATATGCTAATTTTTTATTTGACTTTTTCACAAATCGATATTGCATGAGTGCACCAAAAGCAATTGCAAATAATAAAGCGGCAACTGCATAAAAGTATTTTTTAGAAATGGCCGCTCTTTCCAGTCCAATCTCTTTAACTTCATTTTCGGCATTCAATAATTCAATTTCTTTTTCCTTGTTCTCAACATCAAACTGAAATCTTAAATTACCGAGTGTATCTTCGTAGTCATCATTTCTAATTGTGTCACTGATTGCAGAAAATTGATTTTGATAGTTAAATGCATTTTGATAATCACCAAGTTGAGCGTAGACCTTAGCCAAACCCTCATAAATATCTTTTTTATCCCGAAAAACCTTTGTCGTTTTGGTTAATTCCAGAGCATTCTCGTACTGTTCAAGGGCTTTAGAAGGCTCGTCTATTGTTCTGTACATATCGCCTAAACGAATATATGCTTTGGAAGCCTCCATTTTGGCATCATTGGTTTTAGCCAATGCAATTGCAGCCAAATATTTTTTTTCGGCAATTTTTAGTTTACCCATATCTTCATATGCTTTTCCTACCATGATTATACTGTTGGCCAGATCAGCGTCATTTTCATCAAAAAGAATCATGGATTCATCCAGAACCTGAAGCGCTGCCTCTGGATTATTGGTATTAAGGTATATTTCCGCAATATTTATTGCCGCATAAGCCACGCCATCCCTATAATTGATTTCCTCGAATATTTTTTTTGCTTTATTATAGGCTTCCAGAGCTTGCGCGTAGGTTGCTTTTTCATTGGAGTACACACTGCCAATATTAAGATAGGCCGTGCTGATACGTAAGGAGTCTTTTATTTCTTCCGCCAGTCTAACGGATTTTAAAAAATAGTCTAATGCAGTAGGATCATCCCCCTTGGTTTGATACACACTGCCCAAATTATTTTGAAGGTTGCTTATGCCATTTTTAAAACCTATATCTTGAAAGAGTTCTAAGGATTTTTTCCAATAATCAACCAATTCTTTATTTAGTTCACCTTTGGCATATAGTAGCAAGCCTAAATTTTTATACCCATAAGCTTGCCCTTTTTTGTAATCCAATTCTTCCGCCAGGTCAATTGCCTTTAGGGCATAATTTTTTGATTCTAATGTGTCCGATTTGGAAAGGATGTTTGAAATATCCAACAAGGCATTCACGTTAGTGGTATCCTTTTTGTTCTCTTTGATTATAGATTTAAGACTATCTATTTGTTGGTCTTGTGCAATTATTTCGACCGTGTAGAAGAACAATGACAAAAGGCTAAAAACGTAAAATTTCCTTAATCCCATATTTATTAGATAAGCCTTTAAAATTCAATGAAAAGGATATTTTTATTTAAAAGTAAATATAATCACTTGATTTTAAGCAGTGAATAAAAAATATATCAAAAAAAGATACTAGCAGTTTATGCCTATATCAGTTGAATAATTTATATGCTTCACAAGAATTTAAATTTACACCAATAAGCTTTAAAATCTAATATTCAGCGCCAAACCTTCATGGCCAACAATGAACTTCACATCTTCAAACCTTGGTGGTCCCATAAGCATAGGATTATTGCTCATGGTATAATTTTCAATCGGTTTACCGTTCACTTCAAAATCGATCTTCAGATTGTCATTTGCATCATGTAAGACTGAGTTGTAGCTTATAACTTTTAAAAATGTAATTGGATTGGATTTCTTCTAGTTAAAACATAATCTAGACCAAATTTACCAGAGCCAAATCCCATAAAAAATAGACCAAGACAAAAGAAAATAAATGTGGGTATAATATTCCAAGATACATCCCAGAGTCTAAAAACTATCGTGACGAACATGGTGGTAGTTATAAAGAACGCGGTAATTCTAGTATTTAATCCTAAAATTAAAAGAATGCCGCCTAAAGCCTCTGTAAAACCGGCAGACCAAGCAAACAATTCTGGTATTTGAGAAAATGGTGGCCCGAACTGTTCTACCAATTTAATAAACCAATCTGAGACTTCAAATAATTCAAGTCCCATCAATTTTGGGGTCCAAGGTGTACCAAATTTATTGACAGCAAATACAAAAGAAAGTAAATATCCTGTGAGTACTCTAGGTATTAAAATTAAAACATTAGGCATTAACTCATCTACCCTAAATGGAATAATTAGCTTTTTAAGAGGTAGAAGAATTTGGTTCATTGGTTTAATTAATACTTAAACTTAAAATTTTTATCAGAATCGGATAATGATAAATATCACTTTTAACCAAATTTTCAAAACTTTGCTTTTTGTATAATTAATGAGCTAATTAAAATTTATTTTTGCTCTAATAATCACAAAGTATAAGGCTTAGTTAAAATTGGGTTAAAGCAGTAATATAGTAGAAGAAAGCTATTCTTTATTGTAATTTTAAGGCAGTTAACAAAGGAAAAAAATATGAAAAAGATTAAAGCATATGCAGCAGATTCAAAGGAAGCTGATTTAAAACCATACGAAATAGAACGTAGGGCAACTTTAGAAGATGATGTTAAAATAGATATACTTTATTGTGGTGTTTGCCATAGCGATTTGCATCAGGTAAAAAATGATTGGAAAAATTCTGTATATCCTGTTGTACCGGGGCACGAGATTATTGGGAAAGTATTAGAGGTTGGAAAAGGTGTTTCGAAATTTAAAGTAGGAGACTTAGTAGGTGTTGGCTGTTTAGTTGATTCTTGTCAGACTTGTAGTGCCTGTAAAGATAATTTAGAACAGTTTTGTGAAAATGGAGCAACGTTTACTTATAATAGTAAAGACAAGCATTCTGGTGGACATACGTTTGGGGGATATTCTGAAAGCGTTACCGTAAATAAAGAATTTGTTTTAAAAGTACCGGAAAATTTAGATCCTAAAGCAGCTGCGCCATTATTATGTGCAGGTATAACCACATATTCTCCATTAACCCATTGGGGTGTTAAAAAAGGGGATAAGGTAGGTGTAATTGGCTTAGGCGGTTTAGGTCATATGGGAATTAAGTTTGCGCATGCCATGGGTGCGCATACGGTTATGATTACTACATCACCATCTAAAAGTGAAGATGCTAAAAAATTGGGTGCAGATGAAGTATTGATTTCTAAAGACGCTGACCAAATGAAAAAGCATGCAGGCTCTTTCGATTTTCTTTTAAACACGATTCCGGTTGGTCATGATATGAATCCGTATGCGGCATTGTTGAAAAGGGATTCAACAATGGTGATTGTTGGTGCAGTTGAACCTTTAGACCCATTACATGGAGGAAGTTTAATTATGGGTAGAAAGAGTATTGCCGGTTCATTAATTGGTGGTATAAAAGAGACTCAAGAAATGTTAGATTTTTGTGGCGAACATAATGTTGTTTCTGATATAGAAATGATTGATATCCAAAATATTAATGAGGCTTACGACAGGCTGAAAAAATCTGATGTGAAATACAGATTTGTAATTGACATGAAATCTTTGAAAGAGAGTTAAGAAAATACTATCGAAATAATGATTAAAGAGCCCTTTTAAAGGGCTCTTCTTATTTTAGTTTTATATAGTCTACTTCGAGGCTAAAATCTTCTTCTTTGTTATTTCCAATTAAAATGGCCACTTGCGCAAGAAAATCACCTTGGTAATTCGGCATTTTTAAAGAGTCGCCTCTAAAGTAGGGTTCCATTTTCTTAAACGGAATTGTAATAACTTTCCAATCTTTCCCGCTAGAAAAGGTATAAATATATGAATGGCGTTGATGGTCACTTGATTTACAACGGAACTGGTACTTTTTACCATCTCCTTTCATTCGAATTTCAAAAGAAGAATAGTCCTCCACTACAATACAATCTAAATCGTGTCGTACTAAACAAAATCCGCCATTATTATCCAGTGAAACATGGCCGCTAAAAACTCCACTACCTTCTGAGTTTATTTGAATTATACCCAATGACATTCCGCCCATAACTTCATCGTTAACAATTTTCCATTCGTCAATCTTAGAAGATTTAGAAAAGTTATAAATGGTTTTAGCTTCGGTCATAGTTATTTAATAAAATGTAGTAATATTCAATACTTAAAATTAAATGATTGATTTCATCAAAAGATATCTAAAACGAAATTATTTTAGCTTGTTCGAATTAAAATCATTTTTTAAAGCATTATTAGCGAAATAAGAAATCGCTAAAAGAACGCTAACAAAGGTCATGCATAACACAATAGTATATAAATCATCTTTATCGAGTTTAAAGATTACCCTATTTACGTTGTAAATTCGGGTAGGTTTTATTTTTTATTGAAAATCTAAGTTTATTATATATTCAATTGATTTACAGGTGTTTGAAGTCTTTTTTTTTTTAAAATTTAATTATGAAGCTAGTATGCAGTTAGTCGATTAATTTTTTTACTGGAATTAAGGCCTCAATCTATTTATTAAGTTTTTTCATCTCTTTTGCAACCGCTTTTTCAGAAGACCCCTGCTTTTCTAATTCCTCTATTATTTTTGGGTGGTCATGACTTCTGCCTTGTGATAGTTTGTTAACCGCTTGTATGTCGTTAATACTAATCTCAAACCCAATAATGCCAGTAACTTGCCTCATGGTCTTTTTAGACAAATCATTTATTGAAATAGGGTGTTCTGAGTTTTGTTCATACTTGTCAACCAATTCATGTAATGATTGCATTAATTCTTCGGCCGTTTGAATTTTGACTGTTCCATAAACATGAACAGCAACATAGTTCCAAGTAGGGACTTCCTCTTTCTGATACCATGATGAGGAAATATAACTATGCGGACCATTGAAAATGCATAAGACTTCATCACCATCAACCAAGTTTTTACTTTGTAGGTTGGCTTTTGCAATATGTCCTACTAAAACATTTTTGCCATTTTTATTCTTTCCCAATTCTAAGGGTATATGTGTACCCCAAGGTTTGCCTTCAATAGTATTAATTAAAATACCAAAGCTGTTGTTTTTTATGAAGCTATGAATTTCATGTAGGTCTATATTTTTGTAGTGTTCTGGTATAAACATCTGTCGAAATTTTTATGCTTTATTTATTTTGTTTGAATACCAATTTCGAAGCTAATTTTTAATAATGAGTTTAGCGAAAACCGGTAAGTGATCCGAAATATGTTTGTTGTTCTCCATGCGGTCATCAATATGAATATAGCTTTCTACAGCAAAATTTTGCACAAAGATATAGTCGATACGATCGGTTAGATTTCTGTCGTGTTCAAAACCATTGAAAGTTCCCGTAGGGCCGTAAAAAGTTTTTTGAGTTATTGATTGACCATCAACCAATTCTTTCTTTAAAAATTGAATGGGATTTTCATCAGGCTTCAAATTCAAATCACCCATAAGTACAACAGGTAAATTTTCTGTATTTAGTTCTTTGATTTTAGAAACGATTAGCGCTGCCGATTTTTCACGAGCTAAAACCCCCATATGGTCAAAATGAGTATTGAATACCCAAAATTGTTTTTTTGTTTTCAGGTCTTCGAAAAGTGCATAGGTACAGATACGTTCCAAGGCCGCATCCCAACCAACAGAAATTTTATCCGGTGTATCTGACAACCAATATGTTGCATTCTCTAGTGACTTTAGCAGTTCAGTGTCATAAAGTATAGGGGAGTACTCACCTTTTTCTTTTCCATCTTCCCGGCCCACGCCAACAGAAGCAAAATTCGGCAAATTCGCAACTAAATAGTTCAGTTGCCCGTTCACTACTTCTTGCATGCCTATGATGCCGGGTTGGTAATGTTTTAGTAAACTTACCATAGCTTCTTTTCTATCGTTCCAGTTATTAACGGTATCGTTGGTATTGTCCCATTTAATATTATAGGTCAATACCGATATGTCTTGACCTTGAACGTTCGCGAAGCCAATAAATAGTCCTAAAATAATTGTTAGTTTGTATGCTTTCATATTATTATTTGACATCTTTATATTTTTCGAACCAAGCCAAAACACTTGCGATTTTTGCGACTAGATTACTTGGTCTATTGGCAATGCCATGACCTGCTCCTGGTATACGCACCATAGCAGTTTCTACACCTTCTAATTTTAAAGCAGTATAGAATTGTTCAGATTCAGCGATTGGTGTTCTGTAATCCTCTTCACCTGTTAGTAGCATAGTTGGGGTGGTCACATTGCCCACGTAAGATAGCGGTGAACGCCTAAAGTAGTTTTCTGGGTCTTCCCATGGTTTTTTACCGAACCAATATTTAGAAAAGAATGCTGCACCATCTGCATACAGTACAAAGCTTGTCCAGTTAATAACTGGCTTGGCTACAACGGCAGCTTTAAATCGGTCTGTTTTGCCAACAATCCATGCTGTTAGTACTCCGCCGCCACTACCACCAGTAACAAATAGGTTATTGGTATCTACGTAGCCTTTTTCAATAACGGCATCTACGCCACTCATTAAATCGTCATAATCGTGATTAGGGTAATCATGGTGAATTAAGTTTCCGAATTCAGCTCCGTAACTTGTGCTTCCTCTTGGGTTGCTATATAATACAACATAACCTGCAGCTGCATACGCTTGAATTTCAGCACTGTAAACAGAACCATAACTGGTAAAGGGGCCTCCATGTATTTCAAGAATGAACGGATATTTTTTTGAAGGATCAAAATTAGGAGGGGTAACCACCCAACCCTGAATGTCTTTTTGGTCATAAGAAGACTTCCACCAAATTTCTTCAGTTTTACCTAAATCTCTAAAAGAGAAAAGATCATCATTTACAAAGGTCAAACGTTTAGAAACTTTCTTATCGGCAACACCTAAATCAGAAGGGTGCTGCGTGTTGCCTAGTGTATATGCAAATCTTGAATTTTTTGAAACAGTAAAATCACCCGCATTGTATGGTCTACCTAAAGACAACCCGCCAAGACCTTCTACTAGGGTAGTAACTTTTCCGTCTAAGGTGATATGGCCTATTTTGGTAGCACCTTCGGTATCATATTGAAAGTAAAGACCTTTACCATCATTTGACCATTGTGCATTGGCAATGTCTCTATCAAAATTTCCAGATAGTAATTTGCTGTTTGAACCATCAGTATTCATTACGTACAATTCCGTAATTTGATATCCCTGTAATCTGTCGTCATTGCCCGTGTAAGCAATCATTTTACCATCAGGAGAAACCGCTGGCGAACCATCAGGACCATATCTAGTAGTTAACGGTGAAACTTCTGCTGTTGCAATGTTCAAGGTATATACTTCACTATTTGCTGGCTCAAAAGCTTCATCAGGATTAAAATTAGCTGAGAAGTATAATGTTTGGTCATTTTTAGACCAAACAGGTGCGCCGTGGTCAAATGTTGTTGTGGTCAGTTGTTTTGGTGTGCCGCCATCAATGGATAAAGTAAAAATTTGGTCGTGACCGCCTTTTATATATCCTTGTCCATCACCTCTATAATTCAATTTGTCGATGTAAGTAGGGGGAGTATTCCATTTTGCACCTTCAGGCTTAGCCGGTAGCTTAACAATCGACTCTTCTGCTTCTGGTACGAACATGGTGAAAGCCAAATAACGGTCATCATTAGACCAACTTACGGCGCCTGGTGCTTTTGGTGTATTTGTTAATGGAGCAATTTCCTTAGTATCCATCCACATGAGATACAATTTCATTTTATCATCAGATTTATTCGATTTAAAAATGATTTTTTTACCATCATGAGACCAGCGTGGGTAGTCGTCGTTTTGGTTGCCGGTGGTCAATGGTCTGTTTTGCGAACCATCATAATTTACTATCCAAAGGTTCGATAAATTTTTGTCGGTCATAATGTCCTTAAAATTCCGAACATAGATAATTTTACTTCCATCTGGCGATATCTGAGGGTCAGATACAAATTCCATATCAAAAATATCCGTTAGTTCTAAGGTGCTTTTGTTCTGTGAGAAAAGAGGGATTGAAACAAAAAGGAGAATAGGTAAGAGTAGTTTTATCTTCATTGTTTGCTTTTTTGGTTATAATATGAAATTACATAAATGAATTGTAATGAGTTAAACTGTAGGCTTAATAATAGTAAATAACTCAAATTTGTTTATTGGTAAGGGCTACTGTTTTTGAAATACTATTTTAGCTACCTTAACGGTCAACAACAAAATCAAATAATCATGAACAAGCAGGTAAAATCAATTCTTCTTATTGTGGGTGTAGTTTTGTTAATTTATGGAATTTACACGCTTATAATGCCCGAGGCGTCCTTAGATCTTGGGATAGTCAAAGTGGAGGAACAAGATAATACCAATGCCTATATTACTATAGTTTTGGGTATAATTGCGTTAGCCGTATCGTTGGTTGGAGGTAAAAAATAGGTTAAGCATGAATTTAACAGTATCGATAGCCTATTAACCTAAGCCTTAATTATTTCATATGGGCTATCAATATGTATGGCCTTTCGTATTTTTGAGGCATGGAAGTTAGAGGGTATCTACATCAAATACATCCAGTGCTTCCCGTTTGGGATGTTGTTGAGGCTCTTGACTTTTATGTTAACCGATTGGGGTTCAGAATTGCTTTTGCCGATGATGCTAAAAACCCCAAGTATGCGGGAGTAATAAAAGATGCCATAGAAATACATTTACAATGGCATGATGCTAAGGAATGGGAGGTAGAAATTGACCGTCCCATGTTGCGTATTGTTACCCAAAATATTGAATCTTTGTTTCGAGAGTATGGAGAAAAAGATATCTTTAATCCGCATACCTTACTGAGGGAAACAGCTTGGGGAACCAAAGAATTTGCCTTTTACGATCCGTTTAAAAACGGATTAACATTTTACACGGATGTTTAAGGTTAGTGATTATAATTAATTGATATTCAATTGATTGAATTATTAAATTATTAAAATGAAAGTATTATTTATAGGAGGAACAGGTAACATTAGCACACCAAGTAGTAGGTTGGCAGTAGCTAAAGGAATGGATTTATATGTACTGAATAGGGGGAAAGCCAAAGTTGATATTGAAGGAGCACATTCTATTATTGGTGATATCAATAAGCCAGAAGAATTGACTGAGCTTAAAAAGCACAAATGGGATGTGGTTGTCAACTGGATAGCATTTACACCCGATGATATTGAGCGTGATATTGAATTGTTTAAGGGTAAGACCAAACAATATATTTTTATAAGTTCCGCTTCGTGCTATCAAACTCCATTGAGTTATCCTGTAATTACGGAATCTACACCACTTTGTAATAATTTATGGGATTACTCTCAAGGAAAAATACAATGTGAAGACCGTTTGCAAAAAGCCTATCGTGAAGAAGGTTTTCCAATAACCATTGTTCGTCCTTCATTGACCTATGATACAGTAATACCGATTGCAATAGGTGGGTTTAATACATATAATACTGCGCAACGAATTTTAGATGGGAAAGAAATTATTGTTCATGGCGATGGTACTTCGCTTTGGACAGTAACGCACTCAGATGATTTCGCCAAGGGCTTTGTTGGCTTATTAGGACTGACAACGGCCATTGGGCATGCTTTTCATATTACCTCCGACGAGGTTCTGAGCTGGAATATGATATATAAGATTCTGGCGGATGCTTTGGGTAAAGGAGCTAAAGTCGTTCATATTGCTTCAGATTTTATTTGCAAAGTAGAACCTTCATTTACGGGTACATTATTGGCGGATAAAGCAGAAAGTGTTTTATTCGATAATACCAAAATTAAAACCTTCGTACCAGGTTTTAAAGCTACAATTCCTTTTTCCGAAGGAATTAAGAGAACCATTAAATGGTTACAAGAAAATCCGGAGCGTCAGAATATTGATGAGGAGAAAGAGGTTAAAATAGAGAATGTACTTAAGGCATATCGTTCGCTTTCTTAACCTAAAATTTTGAGAAATATTTTTAGGAATAATATTTCATTTTTAATAGATAATTTCTTTGAAATAATATATAAAAACTTGGTGACTTTCAGTAAAAAGGAATAGTAAGGAAAAATGGTCAACTATCAATTTTAAATAATCCTGTACTTTCAGTACGTTATAATTTCAGAATTCGTTGTTGACCAACTTACTAGTTTAAGCTAGTGCATAATTTTATAAATGGCACCTTTAGGTCCTACATTTGTATTCGAAAATCCCATTACATAGAGTTCATTTTCTTCATCGGTATCAAAACCACAAATTAGAAATACATCATCTAGTTTGTTTTGAATTTCCAAAAGCTCCCTAGTCCATTTTCCATTGGTTTCTTTGGTGAGCGAAAAAATACTACCTCTAAAATCGCCAAATACAAGCTTGTTTTGTAAATAAGGATTCTCTTTTCCATAATAGAAGTTACCACCTATAATGCAAACTCCATCCTCATGGGAGTAGGTATTGATAGGCATTTTAAAACCGCTTTTATGAATACTGTTATCTTCCATATAAACACTTTCTCCTTCCATATAGGGCCAACCAAGATTAGCACCTTTTGTAACAATATTTATTTCTTCTTGTTGCCCTTCGCCCACATCGGCACCAAATAGTTGTTTTGATTTTGGATCAAAGGTATACCGCCACATTTTACGTAGACCATAGGCCCATATTTCGGGCTTAGCATCGGATATGCCTGCAAAAGGATTATCTGATGGTATGCTATAAGGCAATGTATTTACATTGATACGTAATATTTTTCCATTGAAATGATTCAAGTCTTGGGCATGATGAACATAGTTTTCATCTCCTATGGCATCATCACCAATAGATATATACAGATAACCATCTGGCCCAAAAGCAATTTTGCCCCCATTATTTGCAATGTTTTCTCCTTCAACTTCAAGAATCCTTATTTCACTTTCTTTATTTGTTAGGTTTGGGTTATCCTCATCTACCAAAAACTCTGAAATAACAAGTTTTATTGGATCGTTAGCAATAGAAGGTGCCGCATTATAGCACACGTAAAATTTGTAATTAGTGCTAAACTGTGGGTGAAAAGCCATTCCATTAATGGTTCCTATTCCTTCTGGCCCCTCTAGCCCAAGGGAATCTTGCGCTGTGTTTAATTGAAGGAAAGGTATGGGTAAGACCGTTTTATTTTCTAATATCCATATCTGACCGCCACGATTTGTCAAGAACTTGCGATGTGTATTATCATTGGGAATACTCATTTGAATAGGATTCTTCAATGCATCTGTAAGTAATTCAAGCCGAATTGAATTTGAATTGGAAGTTTTGACGTTTTCTTGTGTTGAAGTTTTTTTCTTGGCCTGATTACAGCTTAAAAAAACAAGTGCAAGTGTTAAGTAGATTAGTTTGATTTTCATCTTGGTGTTTTAAAGTGGTTACCTTATACAAATAAGTCAACTCTTCGGAACAATACAAAGTTTTATTGCTACGTATTTCTTGGTACTCCAGAGGATTACTAACATTGAGCATCCCTAATTATAGAAACACCTATTAACTTAGTGTGAGATTAAAACATTGGTCATAAACAAACCTTAAAACCAAATAGCCATAATTATCGAGTAGTACAATGTTTTGTAATATTCTTGTTTTATTTACAGCAGTGTAACCACTTCAAATGATTCACTGAAATTTTTTCTGATGACGATTTTATATCATTTTGTTTTTTAAATAGTCTGATAGTCTAAGTGATAATGCGGTCAAGGTAAGGGTTGGATTAGGTGCCCCTGAAGTTGGGTAACATGCTGCCCCGGCAATAAATAAATTTGAGATGCCATGAACCTGACAATTGGAATCTACAACTCCTTTCTTTGGGTCATTTGCCATTCTTGTGGTACCCATATGATGCCATCCTCCGTTGGTGCTATCAGGGAACGTATTGTCATTTGGATCCCTCAGAAATTCATTGAGTCTTATTCTGCCTATCCCTGCAATGCCTAATTGTTGCCCAAGAATTTGATAAATTTTGCGAACACTATATTTATCTAAGGCGGTAAGTTCCCAGTGTAAGTTTGCCCTCCGTACACCAAGTTCATCTTTTTCCCCTCCAAGTGTAATTCTAGAACTTGGATTGGGAGCTTGCTCTATTCTTGTATTAAGTTGAAAGGCTCGTTCAATGTTTCCTTTTTCTACTTTGGCTTTTTCTGCAGCTTCGCCCCAGTTGGCAAACATATTTTCTAAACTTTTTCGTGGGTCACTGTTTTGCCAGGTTTCCATTCTAGGTTTTTGATATTTGGCCAAACTAAGAGGGGTAAGGGAGGCTGTCCCGTTTAGTATTTTTTCTTTGGTCTGTATTTCTTCGGTGATTGCCAACTCTGCGCTTGCCTTTGTTACTCCGTATTCCCACGAATATAAATTCGTAGAAAATGGTTTCACCAACCACAATTCTGCAGAAGCTACTTCTAAATGTTCCTGAAAATATCTACCCACTAAATCATTATCATTACCCAAACCCTGAGGTGCTTGCGAGTTTGAAGCCAGTAGCATACGAGCATTCTGAATAGTTCCACATGCCATGACAAAGTGTTTTGCTTTTACTTTATGTGTTTTTCCTGCATAGTTTTTGACAATTACTTCTTTAACGTTAGATATGTTGTCATCAGCTTTGATATCAACCGCATTTGCATATGTGTAAAGGTGAATATTTTTTGATTCGACAATATCCTTTTTATATAAGTCCCCGTATCGCGCCTGACTATATTGCCATATTTTGTTCCAGACTACTTTGTCGTCAAGAGGGAAAGCAGTTAAGTTTGGTAGTTTGTTATACCAATATTCGTATTCATAATTATAAGGTCCCAGTTTTAGAATTTTATTTGCTTTTGCATAAAATGGATCAAGATCTTTTTTGGAGATTGGCCAACCACTATTTGGTACCCAATCCCGTTTTTTAAAATCAATTGGATCAAAAGGGGCACACATGCCAGCCCAATGACCTGTGGTGCCACCAAAATAATGAAGTCGGGCAGATTTTAGCGGAAAGTATTTTTGGCCAGTTGTCTTCCCAGCATAAAGTTCTTGAACTTTGTCATCATATTCAAATCCGCCTCCTTCAAGTAAGATTACTTTATAAGGAGAATCCATCCAATCCAAAGCTATACTTATTCCTGCAGCTCCTGCGCCCACTATGCAAATATCACCCTCAATAATTGAGTTATTTTCTAATTCTCTTGCGTCTATATGCATGATTAGTTCTTTTGGGATAATGAAAAAAGAGCACATTGGCGAGCTTCTGTCCTAGATAAGACCCAGCCATCTATCATTATTGTATTTTCTGTATGGTAATCATCAATAATTTGTTTATTTAATAGTTCGTTATTTGGATCAGGGGTAGTGGAACCATGATTAAATAAAAGTTCTAAAAGTTTTTGTTCACTGTTTTCATCTGAAAATTCCTTACGATATAAACTGCCAATATCATTAATAGTTTTGTCATCACATATATAGGATAATAATTCAGGACTGTTTAGTGATGTCTCCAATTCTGTCTTTCCATATATATAATAGCAAGTTGGAATTGCGATTACTGAAATCCCAATTCCTGCTACTAGAACAAAACTTCTTCTTTTCATGTATCAATTTTTTTGTTGGTTTGATGTTTTAAATTCGGTCAAATGTGTTGATTAATATAAATTATCACATAGTATTCTTTTCTGTCATAAGCTCTGCAGCTTGCAAAGACTGTTTAATTTCAGTAGGATTCCAATAACCAATTTCTCTGACTATTTTCTTATCAAAAGAGTTAAGTTTTAATTACATGGAAGCCAATTAAGATCATATCAGTTACGATAATAACAAGGCTTAGAAATAATACCCAAGCCTTGAATAGTAGCTTTAAATTTGTGACATGGATATTATTGCCTTTCTAAGGCTATTACTTTAGCATCTGGACCACTCAAATCTTTTCGAAGAGACCATATCTCTCCTTTATCGCCATCGGTTGTAGCTTCTACATCTTTCATGAATTGTTGAAAACTACCCGCCCCATGAACATCTTCGAAATCTTGCATAAATGTGTCGTCTTTTGCCATCCAAGAATAGCTATCAAAGAAATCTACCCAGGCAAAATCCATTCCGTCCATATTTGGCATCTCATTTGTATAGAGGCCATAAATTTGGTCAGGCATTTTTTCCTTATACATTTTCACTACTTTTTTCACTACTTTTTCCATAAAGTCCATATCCTTAAATCGTTTAATATCGATCATAAAAACGGAGACTTTATTGATTTCAAAATCCTTTGAAAAATTTGATAAGTCAGGATGCATTTTCATGTAATTTACTTCTACCTCAGACTCTAGATATTGGTTTACATTCTTGTTGTTGTCTTCAGCATGTTCTTTACTTTCGGGCCTACCATCTAAAGCACTCCATGGTAGGGGCCCCATAATTAGCATATACTTCCCTGCATTTTTTCCATTATCGATATTATAGACCCTAGCTCCAAAGGGTCCGGTGGCATGAAATTTTTTGTTGTGTGCTGCAATACCAGCCTCAAATTCGGCTATTTTTTCAGG
The DNA here is from genome assembly GCF_900167935.1 of Maribacter arcticus. GTDB lineage: Bacteria > Bacteroidota > Bacteroidia > Flavobacteriales > Flavobacteriaceae > Maribacter > Maribacter arcticus. Next base: position 171,197 of record NZ_FUYL01000007.1, read on the forward strand.
TTTTACGGTTAACATTACATTTTCAATGACCAAACTTTCATTGGTCTGGGATACCATCATAAGTGGTACTAAAACTAAGGTGTACAATAATCTTTTCATTGGTTCTATTATTTATTGGTTACTATTCTTTTATGATACTATTAGTTGCTCTAGTTTTTGGTAAGTTTCATGGCATTCATCTTTTGGGTCGGATTATTGAAATACCTAATTTCTATTTTAGTTCATAATACCTTCAACTAAACTTATTGATGGGGTAACGGTTATAATTCGATTAATTTTCAGACCGGCTTGGTGAAAAATATGCTCAAATTGCTCTTTTGTACGCTCTTTTCCGCCAATCATAAGCATCGTTATGTCCAACCATTTGAAGGGATGTGGGTCGTTTCCTTTCGGGATTACCGCTTCTACTACCAATAATTTACCATTTGGTTTCATTGCCTTTCTACAATTGGTTAGAATGACCACTGCGTCCTCATCGCTCCAGTCGTGAACGATGTGTCTCAAAATGTAAGCATCACTACTAGGAACTGATTCAAAAAAATTGCCTCCAACAATTTCCATTCTGCTACGAAGCTCATTGTTGGAAATGTTTTCCATTGCCCTTGCAACCACCTCCGGCATATCGAATAAAACTCCTTTCACGTCTTGATTTTGTTTTAATACGGAGGAGAGAACCTCGCCATTTCCACCGCCCACATCGACGACCGTGTCGAAAACTGAAAAATCATAGTTATCGATCATAGGCTGGGTTTCTCCTCCATGGAAATTGGTCATTGCGCGATCAAATATTTTCCCTTCTTCCGGATTTTTCGTTAAGTACTCAAAAGGCCCCATACCGATAGCTTTATGCCATCCTGGCTCACCTGATTGAACTGCAAACGAAAGCTCTGTATAGGCTTTGTAGAATAGCCCACCAGCGGATATGGCCATGGCTTTCATACTATCTGGATGGTCTTCTTGCAGGCATTCGGCCAAAGGAGTCAGCCCAAAGTTTCCGGTTTGATCTTCAGCGAAAATGCCGTTACTGCATAAAGCACGCAAAAGGCGATAGATAGATTCTTTATGAGACCCTGTTTTTTCGGCAAGCTGTGCGCTATTCATGGGGCCATGGGCAGCAATCAATTCAGCAATATTTAGCTTAGCGGCAATATGTATTGCCTTTGCTGGTACAAATCCAAAGATCATTTGGGTAATTGCTATATGTGGTGGTACATTATTTTCCATTATTTTATTGCTGTTACCGTTCCATTTTAATTGTTTTAAGCGGTCTAAAATTTGATAATTGGCTTTTTTGTGCTTTGGTTGCAACCTGCCAGTTATTATTTTAAAGTATCTGTCAAAAAAGGGGGGGGAGAGCTATAATTAGATACAATTAACCTATTTCGTAGTTGATGTATATTTATTTATGGACGAACGGCCATAAATTATGTCCCTATGCACCTGTTTAATTATCTGAAGAATTTGATGGGGATTAAAACTATACCAAGACCACTATCCAAATGGGATACAATATCAACGCAAGGGCAAATAGGGAAAGCAGCTAGTTATGCATAGATAACATTTAAATTGGCTGTTTTATGAATATAAATATTTGAAGTTGTGCTCAAATTAAATAATACTATGTTCGTTTTTAGGTACTTGTGACAAAATACATATCTATTTTGCCTTTCCCTTTTGCTTGTATTTTTCCCCTATGCGTAAAGGTAAATTGTGTATTATCTTTTAGTAGTTCATAAGTGTGTTGAGAGATGTTAACTTGACCTACAGCACCACTGCTTTCAATTCTAGCGGCAGTATTTACGGTATCTCCCCAAAGGTCATATTGAAATTTCTTAACCCCAACAATACCAGCGACAACCGGACCTGTATGTATGCCCAGACGCATTTCAAATGTAAAGCCGTCTGTTGTTTTTTTATCTGAAAATCTTTGGGTCATAAAAGATTGCATTTCAAGTGCGGCTAAAACCGTATTCTGAACTGAATCGGTTGAAGGTACTGGTAGACCACCGGCAGCCATAAAAGCATCACCTATTGTTTTGATTTTTTCAATACCATACTTCTCACAGATATGGTCAAATGCCTTAAAGCAATGGTTTATTTCACCAATTAATTCTACCGCAGTAAGTTCTGCAGACTTTTCTGTAAAACCTTTAAAGTCGGTGAACAAGATAGAAACTAAGTCAAAATCGCGAGCCTGAGCTTCCCCTTTCTCTTTCAGTTCTTCAGCAATTTCCGCAGGCAGAATATTCAACAATAGACTTTCTGAACGGTCTTTTTCTTTCTTTAAAATATCTTTTGATTTTTTAACGTATTGCCATCTTGAAAAAAAGCCAATTGCTAATAGAAAACAGATTGTTCCGACTGCAATAGCCAGATTTCGATTTTTATCTTTTTGCTGTACTTCAGATTTATGTTGTAATTGTACTTTTATATCTTTCTCAATTTGCACTAAACTATCGGCCATAATTTTCTTCGAGAATTCTATTTGCTGTAATTTTATGGCTAAGTCTTCTGTTTTTATGCTATCGCCAATAAAAATCATTTGCTCATGATATTCTAAGGCTTCTGTAGTATTACCTAATGCTCTGTAAGCATCATACAAACATTCACAAGCATATTCTTGACTTCCCAAGTCGCCTACCTTCTGGGCCATAGAAAGGCTTTTTTTACAATATGTTATTGCCTTTTTATAGTTTTTATTGTCCAGATAAATATCACTTATACTTAATAGCGTATTGGCCCCACCTTGAATATCATTTATGCTTTCACTGATATCAAAACTTCTTTGAAGAAAATCTAATGCTTTTGTGGTTTCTCCTTGCTCAAGGTAAACAGTTCCGATTCCTGAAAGAGCTGATGCTATTCCTAATTTATCTTCTTTCTTTTTTTCGATAACCAAGCCTTTTTCGTAATAATACAGCGCTTGTTGAAAATCTTTTTTTGTTAGGTATAGGCCACCAATATTTATATACATGGCAGAATTACTCTCTTCCTCATTTAATTCTTTGTTAATGGCCATGCTCTTTTTATAATAATCTAGAGCTTTATCGTATTCTCCTTTAGATAAATAGATGCTTCCAAATTCATTGTAAATAGATCCTTTACCATCTAAGTCATTTTCTTCCTCATAAATCTTTAAACTTTTTTGATAGTAAATCAATGCGTTGATAACATCTTCATTGTCATGATAGATATATCCCATTTTTACGAGAATATCAGCAGCACCCAGTTTATTGTCTATTTTTTCGGCAAGCTCCAAACCCTCTTCGTACGATGATAATGCTTTTGAATAGTACCCCATTCTAAATTGAATATATCCTCTAAGAGTAAGGGCCTCTAAAAGTCCCTTTTCGTTTTTAGTTTCTTTAGTGAATTGGTATAATTGGTGCGTTAGGATTAATGCACTATCGGGCTGTGATGAAAAAAAGCCCTGGTAGATATAATCAGTTAGTGCAAATGCTCTAATGCTATCAGAAATTTTTTCATTCTCCCAAGTACTATACAAGGAATCAAGCTCTGTTTGTGAAAAAACAGAACTTTGAAGGCAAAATAAAATGAGTAAAAAACTTATGTTTTTCATTTTCACTTTTTAATTGATCAACCTCATTTTTTTTCAGTTGCTAATAAATAAAGTGTTTATGGCTAGATATTTATGTAAAATACTCAATATTTGTTGTTTTGCCCTCCTCCCGTACCGAAGAGTTACATTCGGGCGGATCGGTGAGGAAGTTTTTGCGGATTTTGCGGAAGAATTTTATCATCTATACGTAAATTTTATTCGATCTCATTTTCAATTAAGTTTAGAATAGTTTTGATTTTTTTCATGTAACCATCAGATTCCCAGTTAAGACCGATGTTTAGAGTTACTGCACTTGCAAGAATCCCCTCCAACTTTTTATCCGATAATATCTCTTCAACAGCAGGTAATGTTGTAGAACCAGATAACTTAATTTCTTCTATCATTGTTTTATCGTTTAGGAACGATAGGTTATCCGGACTTAAGAAAAAACTGATTTGTATATTTCTGGAAATTCCCAAATCGATTAAATGCTCAACTATTATATTTCTGTAAATGTCCACCCATTCAGATTCTTGGTCTTTAAAATCGACGATGCCAGATGAAAATGTTGTAAGATAGTGCCGTAAAGAATCATTTCTAATAAGCTGCAAGTTTTCGGCTGTCATTATTTCATTATCTATTGGATCAAAAGTTGGGGCAAGGATAAGAGGACTCAAAATTACTGTAAGTGTATCCATAGGAACCACTGTTTTTGTATCCATTAATTCAAGTGCTCTTTTTGAGCCTTTTATGATAAGCTTTCGCTGATGTATTTTATCTTCCAGTTGGACGAGATTATCTTTAAATTGGCTTAGCAATTCCACTAAGATTTTTTGCTCTTTAGACCGCTCCTTACGTAACTCGTTCCAATTATTAATGCTTAAGGCAATCAAAATCCCGATGACTACAAGGACAATTTCGCCGATGGCGTATTTGAAGTACTTACTGGTTTTGCCTTCGTTGAGTAGGTTTTGGCGGATTTTACGGAATAATTTAATCATAGCTATAAGTTATTCACCTCCCAAGAAGGGTTAGGGGTGGGTTTTATTTCGATTCATTGGCTTTTAAAACCCGTAACAGATTACCACCAAGTATTTTATCGATATCTTTTTCATTGTATCCTTTTTCTACCAAAGTCTTTGTGATTTTTGAATAGTCGGTTACATCGTCTAATTGTTTTGGTGGTTGATAAATACCGTCAAAATCAGAGCCGATTCCTACATAATCTACACCTACGAGGTTTATTACGTATTCTATATGTTGAATTACCCAATCAAAAGGCGCACGAAGTTCATACGATTCAGCAATGTATTTTTTGTACATAGATTCTTCAGCATGATATGACAACATGCCCGTATTTATGAGGGAGTCTATTTCTGCTTTGTGTTTTTCAATAAATGCAAATTCCCTTGGTTCTACGGAAGGGTCTATAAACCCTGAATTAAAATTAATCTGGATAACACCTCCATTTTTTGCCACCGCTTTTATTTGGTCGTCTTTTAAATTTCGTTTGTGTGGACACAGCGTATACACCGAACTATGTGAAGCAATAACAGGTTTAGTGGTCGTTGCAATAACATCGTAAAACGTTTGCTCGCCAACGTGAGAGATATCTACCATAATCCCTAAAGCATTCATTTTTTGAATCACTTTTTTGCCAAACACCGTCAGTCCTTTTTTACCTTCTGAATTCTTTGAACCTTCCAGATTGGTTTCATCAGAAGCACTTGTTGCCCATGGTGTAGAGTTGTTCCAAGTCAACGTAATATACCGGACACCACGATTGTAAAGAGCCTCCATTTTGTCCAAATCGTTTTCAATTTGGTGACCTCCTTCCAGTCCAACTAATGCCGCAATTTTATGCTGCATAACAGTTTTTAGAAGTTTTTTTGTATTGGCAACTTTTACTATTTTAGAAGGATTTCGTTGTATAACGGCATCCAAACTATCGAGTTGCCTATTGGCAAATGCATACGGATTCAGCTGGTCGCCATCGCTCCAAACTGAAAAGAATTGTACGTCCACACTACCTTCTTTCATTCTATTAAGGTCACTATGAGTTATACCTTTTAAATCGGTATCGAAAACAAAACCCTTCTCCATAGTTTGGGTGAGAAAATCGTTGTGAGTATCTACAAAAATGGCATTATTATGAATTTTTTGATAACTCTGGGCGCTTAGCTGAAGTGTTGTGATTAAGCTGATGAATAGTAGTTTTGTTTTCATTTTTAGTTCGTATTATCAGGTTTGGTTGGTTCAATATTTTCTTTAAAGTCCTCTTGGCGAATTTTTCTAAAGAGTTTAATCATTCTGCTTTTGTTAGAATTTCACCTATTTCTTGTTTAAAATGGGTTAGACTTTTGATTAAAGCATTGAGCATGCGAACATAATCGTTATAAACTTGTTCGTATACAAATACAACCCGATTTCGATAGATGGAACTGGTTAAAAAATAATCATGCAGTTCTTTACTTCCAACATTCTGCGTAATGGTATTATTCCATTCTGGATACCAGTCATAATTGTCTCTCACGTATTTTTTATGGTCAATTATTTCGTTTGAAATTCTATTTTCAAGAGGGAGCATAATGGTCTCCATATGCTCATATATGTCATTGAGGTAGAAGGTTAACGTGTCGTTTTCTTGCAGTTCTCCTAACTGGGAAATACCTTTTTTGTTTAATAGAGATCTTGGGCTATAAACTAATAAGCTTGAAAGTCCTTGATCCAATAAGTCTGGTGTTATTGAATCGTGGACTACTTTTTCGAAAACAGATTTCTTTTCATTAAAGAAGTCTACATTTTTTTGTAAATCTTCTATGTCGTCTTCAATATCATTATAAATAAGACTATAGATGTTTAGAAGTTTATTCTGCTCTTTATGTTCTTCATTCCAGTTGTTTATGGAAAGCGCTATCAAAATCCCAACTACCACAAGTACAATTTCACCAATAGCATATTTAAAGTACTTTGTGGTTTTGCCCTCATTGAGTAGGTTTTGGCGAATTTTTCTGAATAATTTTATCATAACGCTAATTAATTCTCTGTAGTTCCTGAGTTATTGACTCATTCAATTTGTAGATTTCTGCCAAAAAATTAGCATACATTTCTATTTTAAATCCAGTAAATGTTATGCTTTCTGCTAAATCAATCTTAAAGGCGGAATCTTTTTTTAGGCCTAACGTATCCGTCAAAATCAAAGCGTTTAAATTCATATCATAATCATAATAATCCTTGGGATTAAAATCCGCAGCTTTGAATTTGGACTTTATATTCTCATGGCTGAAATATTTTAGAAAATATGGTTTTAAGGTGGAATAGGTTTTATAGGCGTCAAGGTCATTTTCTACACGTAACATTATGGTTACTATATTATCATAATGGTTTGCTATTTGTTTTTTAAGCTTTTGGTTGGATATGATATTGATATTATTATCTTTTAAATTATTAAAAGAGGATTCATGCAATATCAAAATTAGAGGCGTACCCAACGCATATTCATACTTTTTATTTTTCTAATTCATTTTCAACTAAAAGTATCATCTGGTCTATTTTTTCTCTCAATTGTTCTTCATCCTCTAAAATACTTTTTTTCCATGTCACTATGTTACTAATAACATCTTCCATTTCTCGATTTTTAAAAAACCATGTATAATCTGATGTATAGCTCCCCATTGGGATGTCTTTATGTAATTCAATTTGGCGGATTCTGTTTGATGAATTTATTTTTCCATCAATGGCGGGCCATAATCTTTGGTTTACCAATAACTGTAGGGAAGAAACATCTTGCGTTGCATTAATAACATCGCCTTCAAAAGAGGATAAAAGTGATTTTAGTTTTTCACTTTGAATATGGTCTATCTTACCAGATGAAATTAGCGACTTTATAGTTCCGTCACTCGCCTCAAAGGTCCAAACCATCTCAATATCCAACAGAATAGAATCCAATTTCTGGATAGGAATATTGGAAACATCTGTATTAAACAGTTTTAGTACGTAGATACCTGAATCGAATTCTTTAGATCTTTTTTTTAAAATACCGTTTAAGCGATCTTTATTAATTAATAGATCACTTTTTAGATTTTGCAATATTTCTTGTTCAGACTGTCTTATTTTTCTATTCTCATTCCAAGTATTGATGCTTAATGCTATCAAAATACCAATGACCACAAGCATAATTTCACCAATAGCGTATTTAAAGTATTTACCTGTTTTGCCTTCGTTGAGCATGTTTTGGCGAATTTTTCGGAAGAATTTTATCATAGTTAAATTGGTTAGTAATGCGTTTCTAAATGGTGTATAATCCTATTAGCTTTTTCTTCGGCATTTTTAAATCTTCCTTCAAAATACGTCGCTGTACTTCCTATATATCTGCATAAGGGTAAAATTCGGGTATCGTTAAAAATAGATTCGTATACTGCTTTGTTAGGAACGCTAGGGTTTTTAGTGGGAAAAAATTTGAGATGTTCGGTATTTGTAAAAAGTTCGTATTTCAGCTGTCTCAGTTCTAAACGTACAGGGTTGGCAGAGTTGTTAAAGTTAATGGAGAGGTTGTCAAAGTAATTGTAATAGTCCATTAACAAGTTCACAAGTTCTTGGTCTTCTAATTCTGATAGTATTCCGTTAGCGCTTAGATAATCCCAAGTATTATTTTGTTGTGATAGTATAGGGGTAGTGGTAAAGGAATTGAAATCGAGAATAAATTTTAAAGAATCTACTATAGGTTTTTGTTCAGATTCCATAATGGGTATAATATGATCGGCTGCACTGTGCTGTTTCTCTAGGTCCTTAATGAGTGATTTAATTTGTAACCCATCTGCACGCATATCGCCCAAAATAGAATGCATCTTTACCTCTAATTGTTTTTGATACTTTTTTTCTTAATTCCAATTATTAATTTGAAGTGCAATGAGAATGCCAATAACCACAAGCACTATTTCACCAAGGGCATATTTAAAGTATTTGCTCGTTTTACCTTCTTTGAGCAAGTTTTGGCGAATTTTTCTAAAGAATTTTATCATTTGTTTTGTATTTCAAGGTCAAGTTGATGTAGAAGTGTTTTAGAGTTGTAGAACGAATACTCCAATTCCTCTTGGGTCTCTGTAAACAGAATTCTCTTAAAATTGCTTATACCTTGAAACGTAGCTGCAAGATGGCTATCATCTATACTATCCCAGATCAGCGAATCAATCAATGGTCCTTGGTCATGAATAGCTGTAGAACCAAATGTGTAGGTATTTACATAAGAAGTTATTTTTTCCCTGTAATCGTTGGTGGTTTTTTCAACTCTATCTTTAAGAAAGAATTTCTTGTTGTAAAAATTCTTAATTGTTGCTTTTAAAGAATCAGGCAAGCTTTCTATCAATCCAGTCTGATTTAGACTGTTATAAGCATTGGAATTGTATACGATTTGAGCGCTCCAATTTGGATTAAATTCATAGCGCATTATTTGGATTAACGTATCTAGGGATGCATTTGGTTTTGCAACTCTTGCTCTCAAAGATTCGTTTAACTGATACTGCTGGGTAATAAATGGTAATTTTTCTTTAATCAATAGGGTATCTTGAACCAAATCATTACGTAAGGCTATAAGCGAGTTTTTAATTTCTGCTTTCTTTTTTAAACTTTCATTCCAATTATTGATTTGCAAAGCAATCAAAATCCCAATGACCACAAGCACAATTTCACCAATAGCGTATTTAAAGTATTTACCTGTTTTGCCTTCGTTGAGCAGGTTTTGCCGTATTGTTCGAAAGAATTTAATCATTGGTTTAAGATTTAGTTGCGTGTAGAACCTCTTCAATAAGAAGATCGGTTTCGTCTAGTCTCTCAATAATTTGTTGATGTAGCCATAATGCATTATCCAATAAATTTTCAAATTCAACCTTTTGGAATAAGGGATAATAGCTAGGTTTTACCTTAGAGGTTCCTGCCCATTTATAATTGGCGTTACTGTCCATTTCTTTAAAAGAAATATGGGTTAACAAAAAAGGCAAAAAATGCTCGTTATTCCATGAATCTAGTTTTTCGAAGCGTATTTTTCTGATTTCTGAGAGTGAATTCCAATGGTATAAAAGGGAGGTGATGGAGTCATTTTCAAAAAGGTTGAGACGTCCATTTTGGACAACACCATTAACTGCGTTGTCTGCAAATGCCAGTTCATTAGAAGGGAAGGATTGAAAAAGTAAACTGTCTAAATTATGATTTAAAAGTTCTTCTTCAGAAGCGCCGATTAAACTCATCAACTTCATGGAGGAATTAATGGCCCGTTCCTCAACGACTCTAAAGTTTGCAACGACCTTTTTATTGGATTCAAACTCTATATGTAGTTTAGAAAGTAACTCTCTTTTTTCAAATCCGTTAAGTACGTCTTGGTTCCAATTATTGATTTGCAGGGCAATCAAAATACCAATGACTACTAGTACAATCTCACCAATGGCGTATTTAAAGTATTTGGATGTTTTTCCTTCATTGAGTAGGTTTTGGCGAATTTTTCGGAAGAATTTAATCATGGTTTATGTTTTGTATATGTAGTCCTTTTGGTTGTCTTAAGATACGTATCGGTAAAATCTAAGAATTAACATTCACCGTCTATGTAATAAAATCATTTTAGTTCATTTAATGAGTTCGTCTTTTAACAAAGGCAATAGCGCTTCTATGCTGCTTTCGCAGTTTAGCATTGATTTTTTGACGGACATTGACAGGAAATATATTTTACGACAGTCTTTGTTTAATTCGTCATATTGTTTTTGCAACGTTGCATCATCTGTTTCCCACTGATTTTTAATAACTAAATGCGCAATATCTCCAAAAAAGTTACTGATCAACCCTTCTTGTGCCAGTCGTTCTAGGGTCATATCTAAATCTTTATACTCCCAGTAGTGTACTTCAAACAGGTCTATTACTTTTTTTTGCAAGGAATCGGACTGTATTAGATCTATTTGTTGGTTCTGGGAAATTTTGGTGTACAATGAAACGTTGGGAACAAATGAATAGCTGGTATTGCCAACTTGCCAAATCATCCTATAAATCTCTTCGTCCGTAAATTTAGATTTTACCTCCGCTAATGATTCAGTTATAAATATTCTTTGTGCGGTGAGTGCAGTGTCTAAAATCATAGATTTAGTACGAACATCTTCCAAGTCGCTTTCAAGGCTTTTAATAAGGGTTCTGTAGAGTTCTTTTTCAGTGATCCTATCTTTTCTAGCATCATTCCAATTATTAATGGACAAGGCAATGAGAATACCAAGAACCACGAGCACAATCTCGCCAATGGCATATTTGAAATACTTGGTGGTTTTACCTTCGTTGAGCAGGTTTTGGCGTATTCTTCGAAAGAATTTTATCATTGGTCAATCTTTCTAATTTATTAATTCCCTGTTGCTGGCTTTGAAAATTTAGGTGGTACAATACTCGTTTTTGTGCCTAGTTGTTTTAATAACTCTTCAACCGCACGCTCTAACTGTGGATCTTTGTCTTTGGAAAGGGAAAAAGCATCTTGCCTTACTTCTATATCTGGAGCAACCCCAGCATTCTCTGCTATCCATTTGTTGTTAATAGGGTCAAAGACTGCATTGTCTGGGGAGGTGAGGGCACCGCCATCAACCAAAGCATAATGAACGGAGGATTTTACCAATCCGCCCCAAGTGGTCACACCAATAAGCTTGCCTGCTTTTTGCTGTCTAAAGACCCATGGAAAGAAATCTCCGCCAGAACCGGCCATTTCGTTGATTAATAGCACCTTTGGTCCTAAAATACCTGAGGGCAATTGCATGGGTTTTCCATTGGGTACTTCATTCGTTAAACCTGCCCGTAAGCTTCGGGTCATGAGGTCTACCATGTAATCGTCCAAAAGTCCGCCGCCATTAAAACGTTCGTCTATGACCGCGCCTTCTTTGTCTTGTTGTGCAAAATAATAGCGGTTAAAAGACACATAGCCTTGACCCGAGGTATTGGGCACCCAAACATAGCCCAATCTGCCGTTGGAAAGCGAATCTACCAATCTACGATTATCTTCTACCCACGTACGTTGCCGTAACGAGTTTTCACTTTTTATCGGTTTTACAATTTCTTTCCATGCTCCTTCAAAAGTTGGTTCGCTATTGATGTGTACTACGGTTTGCTTGTCCACTGTGCCATCTAGATGCTTGTAGATATTGTCGTTACCTTTCAGTTCATTTCCGTTTATACCTACTATATAGTAATCGTTTTTTATATTGAGGCCAGGGGCATCCAAGGGTCCAGATAAACCCGGATTCCAGCTTTCGGTGGTATACATTTTTTTTATTTTCCAACGATTGTTCTCAACCGTCATATCCGCTCCGAGCATTCCCATTTTGGAATCGGCAATTTCTGGATAATCCCCTCCAAACACAAAACTATGGCCAACAGAAAGTTCACCGTTTACCTGATCTAAAACGTACGTTAGATCCGCTCTATGTTTTATAAAAGGAACTAGAGGTGCGTAGCGCTCATAAACCGTGTTCCAATCACGACCATGAAGATTTGGGTCATAAAAATAGTCGCGCTCATATCGCCATGCTTCTTCGAACATCTGCTTCCATTCCATGGAACGATCTAATTTCATTTGAAGATCTACTTTTACCGTTTTTCCTTTTTCGCCACTATCTCCTTTGGTGTCCATTACGTTCCATTGCCCGTTTACATTTGCCAATAGATGTTCTCCGTTACCGGTAATGGATACCTTTTCTACACCGGAAATGAAGTCTTTACTTTTTTGATCTTCTAACGTAAACTTTTTAAGGGCGAGACCTTTTTCGTTGGGAACGTATTCTCCCAGAAATATAGCACCCTCTGGTCCCGCAGAAATAAAGCTGTATTCGCGTTCTGGAACAGGTAGAGCTAGAGTGCGTCGGCTTAAATTCTCAAAATCTATTTTTACGGTCTTTTTTGGAGCCTCTTCATCCTTTCCTTTTTTATTCTTCTTTTTATCGGAATCTTTTTTGTCGTCGGTTTCCTTTTCAGGAGTTTCCTCATCACTTTTTGGTTTAAAAGGGGAGGGGTCATCTTGCTGTAAATTAATAATATAGGCGGCATACGAGGGACTGGAAGACATTGAACTTGTATTTGCCCAACCAGAGCCCAATGCCACTTCTGTACTCGCTAAAAAGTAAAATTGTTTGTGGTTTAGATCCCAAGCGGGGGAGAACGAATCTGCAAAAACATCGGTAATGGCTCTTTTTAGTCCATCCTTGACCGACCATATAAAAATCTGTCTAAAGTTATTACTGCCGGCTTTTGCATACGCTAGCCAATTTGAATCTGGAGACCAGTTCATAGTAATACTACCACGTTCTATATTAGTGCCACCAACATCTATGGTCTGTATGGCTTTTGTCTCTAAATTCAATATCCGTAAACGAACATCATCATCTACAAAAGCGATATGTTTCCCGTCGGGTGACCAACTAGGATCCCATGCCATTTTAGATTCTCCGATAGCGATTGGTGTAGGCGTATCTAACCCGTCTTGTGATGCCAACATTAGTGCATACCCTTTTCCATCCATATCAGAAAACCAGGCTAATTGATCGCCTTTAGGAGACCAGATGGGTGCTCTATCTGCGGCATTGGCAGTTTCCGTTATATTTCTTGAATCACCAAACTCCACGGGTATCGTAAAAATATCACCACGTGATTCTACAATGACCCGCTTTCCATTGGGGGATAAGGATGCAGCGCGTGCCGAGGAACTTACATCTTCCCATTGGGTGGCGGCCCATGGAAAATCGCCAATAATATCTATTTGTAATTGTTTTGTTGTTTTTGTATTTAAGTCCAAAAGATGCAGATAACCTTCAAGTTCGTAAGCGAGTGTATTCTCATTTCCCGCTAACCATTTAACATCTGCACCTTTGAATTCTGTAATTTGCTGTAATTCTTTGGTTTTAGTATCGTAAGACCAAATGTTCGCTACCAAATCACGATCCGATATAAAATAAACTACATCGCCCAACCAGAGTGGTTGAATGTCAGTAGTGCTTTCGTTGGGCAATAATTCTTCTTCTGATGTCGTGGTGTTTAAGATAATCAATGGTGTATTTTGACCTCCTCTGTACCCGCGCCATTCGCTGTCCCAACGGCTTACCCTATCGATAATCAAGTGCTCGCCATCAGGGGCAAATGCCCCATCAAAACCCCACTGATTATGAACCAAAGAAGGTATATTTTCTGTAATGCCAGTAGTCCATAAGCGGTTATAAGGACTTGGTGCCGTATCTCGGTTACTGGCGTAGAGGATACGTGTACCATCGTTGCTCCATCCCCTTACCAGAGAGCCGCTAGGATGCCATGTAATTTGTTTGGCTTCGCCACCTTCTGCGGGCACTACATAGACTGCTTGATATCCCGTTCGATTCGATGAAAAAGCAATCCAGTTACCGTCTGGAGAAAAATATGGATTTGATTCCACGGCCTGTGTACTTGTAATTCTTTTCGCTTCGCCACCATTTATATTGCTCACCCAAATATCGCTTCCATAGGTAAATGTAATATGGGTAGTGCTTATGTCAGGTTGACGTAATAATCTAGTGCCTTGCGCTTGTAAAGTGGCCATGGTTATAAACGGTAGGGCGATAAGTACAAATAGTAGTTTGCAGTGGTGTTGTTTTAAATAGTCTAGTCGGTTCATTTAGTTATGTTTGATTTCTAAAGTATGCTTTGTTTTATTCAAGAATTGATTCAATTTTTAATAGGTACTTCAGGAACTTTGCCGTACAAGACATTTGCAGCGGCTTCATATTTATCACCTTTAATCCAATAAGGTCTCTCTGGGTCATTTGCAATAGCTCGTCCAGAAAGTATATACCCTTGGTAAAATTTCACCAAGTAATCATAATCTAAACTATCGGCCTCATCAGCGGCTTGATGGTAGTATTTGTTGATTTCGTCATCAAAGGCATCAAAGCCGGTAGAGTAGGTGGGTGCAGGGATGCCCACTTTGGCAAAACTGACGTTATCACTTCGGTCGAAAAGGCCTTCTTCTGGCGCTACTTCATCAATATCCAAGGCTTTTAACCCAAAGGTTTTGGCTCCGTTAATCATTTTATCTTTTGCCGTTGTACGGTTTAACCCGGCAATGGTTGCCAAAGTCGTATTGTTATAACCACCACCATCTGTATTAAAACAGTAAATCATCTGATTAAGTGGTAATACAGGATTTTGAACATAATATTGGCTTCCCAATAGCCCCATTTCTTCACCTGTAAACAATATAAAAAGGGCTGAACGTTTAGTGGGATATTTAGCCAAGTTTTCTGCCATGGTCAGAACAGCAGTAGTGCCAATGGCATTGTCACGTGCCCCATTATAAATACTATCTCCTTTAGCGTCGGGTTTGCCAATACCAATGTGATCGTAATGTGCTGAATAGATCACATATTCGTTTTTGAGATTAGCATCCGTTCCTTCTAAAACCCCAACCACATTTTGGCTCTGGAGAATCTCCTTTTGAATGCCATTACTCTTAATTTTAATTTTTAGGGTTTCAGAACCTAATTTATCTAATTCCTCTTGACTGGTTTGAATCCATACATAAAGTGGTAAGGGCTCTTTTTCACCCTTACTAAGACTAACACGTTCTTCAAATGCATGCTTAAAACGAGGCCATATAGCTTGGTCAAATGAACCTATTTCAATTAAACCTCTCGCACCATTTTTTATGGCTAGTTCTCTTTTTGGAGCCCTACTACCAAGTGCGGGTCTTAATTCTACGGCATCAGGTGTACCAGCTTTTACAATAATTATTTTACCCTTAACATCTTTACCTTTATAATCAGATTCAAGACCATAGTTTAGGTATACTGCATTTTCCTCACTATCTATGGCATCGATATCGAAAGCAACTACTTCTGGGAATTTTATGCCATTGAGTGATAGATCTATTTTTTCATTTAAATAGAACCGAAACATTTCAACTTTTTGATAATAATCGCCGCTAGCCGGATTGGGTTTTATGCCGTAACTACGCAGAGTATTGGCTAAATAAGATGCCGCAATCTTTAGTTCTGGAGACCCAGTAGCACGTCCTTTTAACACATCATCGGCCAAAAAATAAATATGACCTTCAATTTCGCTTTTACTTACGGTTTCAGATGCTTTTTCTGTGTCGGTTTGTGCTGACAATATACTTGCGAAGGCAAGAGTAGTGTAGAGTAAAAAATTTTTCATATTGTAGTTTTTTTAGTTAATGGATATTTTAAAATACGTGTGTTATTCTTTCTTTGTAAAGACTTCTCCCATAATGTTTAATCTGCTCGATTTACCGGCTTCGTTGAGGTCAAAATTCACTTTTAATTTCTCATAAAAACGGGGGTCCTTATTGGTATTAAAAGTGTCATAGTGCCAATGTTCTAAGCTATAGGTTATAAAGTCATTAAAGTTGATTTGCAATGTGTCATTAAGCAATGTCACTTGTACGCTACCTAACATCTTGTTCTTGTAAGTACCCTCGTAATCTGCCAACGGCAAGCTTGGTTTGGTGTTTTTTACACGTTCGGCTTCGCCTTTCTGTGCTTTCTCAATTCCTTCTTTTTTAAAGCCTTCGTACAGGTTGAAAACCTCTGTATGCCAATCGCGACCATCATCGTCAAAAGCGAACAAATCCATCGCCTTGTACATAATCGCATGCCGTAATTCTGCGTGATCCAAGTTTGCAAAAACATAGACCGCCACGTCTTTGTCATGCATAATACCTGCAATGGCAACCAAACCAAACAGGCTACCGGTATGAAAATCTAACTTATGCCCTTTGTAGTCTTGTTGAAACCATCCCAGCCCATACGTGTTCCAATTGGGTTTGGTCAAGGCATTGGTGGGGTAGGTTCCCGTGGTACCCAAAAAGGAATGCGGCTCAAACAGTTTTTTAAATGTTTTTGGTTGCAGCAAAGTATCCGATTTGAATACTCCATCATTCACTAAAAAAGTTAGGTAATTACCAATATCGTGTGCCGTAGAGCATATCATTCCCGCGGGACCTATTTGATCGGAGAATCCGTAATCTACTTCTACTAGTCCCTCTTCCACATCATTCAAATAGGGAGTTACATAGTTGCCCGCCTTAAAAATATTGGCTGCTATGGCCTGTGTTCGGGTCATCTCCAAAGGATTGAAAATACGTTCCTGTACAAATTCGTTCCACGGTTTTCCGCTGGCTGCGGCAATAACTTCACCGGCAACGGCATACATTATATTTTGATAGATAAATCCGCCGCGTAGGGGATAGGTCTTCTCCGCAAACTGAAATCTTTGAATCGTTTCCTTGGTAGAAAGACTGTCTAAAGTCCATAGGGCATCCGCATTACCGATGCCTAAATTGTGGGTCAGTAAGTCTTTTATTCGGGCATCTGAAGTACTATAGGAATCGGATAGTTTAAAGTAGGGAACATAATCGGTGACTTTATCATCCCAATCCAGTTTACCGTCATCCACCAACATCCCCATGGCAATGGCAACGATTGCTTTGGTTGTGGAAGCCATGTTGAAAAGGGTGTTTTCATCTACTGCCTCTTTTGTCTCCAAATTTTTAACCCCGTAGGTTTTTTGAAATACCACTTCGCCATCTTTTACAACGATTGTAGCTAAACCGGGTACCTTCCAATCTTTCATGCCTTGAACAATCATGGCATCTAGTTTTTTATGGGACGATTTTTGAGCTTGGGAGGTAATACCTATGAGACAACAAAATATTGTCAGTAAATATTTTTTCATATACGTAAGGTTAGTTGTTTGTTATTGATTTTTATATCCTGGTCCACGTACCACCCTGCCCGGGGTAGCGCCCGTATGTTCTCCATCTTTCAAAACCTGTTCTCCATTAACAAAAACATGTACCATGCCTTCTGCAAATTGTTGAGGTTCGTCAAAAGTAGCTTTGTCAATAATGGTATTGGCATCAAAAATGGCTAAGTCCGCATAATTGCCAACTGCCAAAGAACCTCGTTTTTTTATCTTTAAATTGGAGGCTGGCAATCCACTTAGCTTATACACCGCCTCTTCTAATGGAATCACTTTTTCGACCCGAATATATTTACCCAAAAGGCGCGCTACGTTGCCAAAAGCTCGTGGGTGATTACTTGTTTCAAGAAAAACTCCTTCGGGAGCGGAGGAATCAGCATCGGAGCCAAAACTCATATAAGGAAGCGCAATTTGCTTTTTTATATTTTCTTCAGACATTAAAAAATAGACTGTACCTACTCGGCTACCATCCTGTACTACCAAGTCCATAGCAGTTTCCACAGGAGAAGTTTTACGCATTGCAGCAATTTCAGCCAATGACTTTCCAGTTAAATATTTTAAGCTGTCGTTCTTAAAGCCTATTAAAAGCATGTCTTCGTAGGATTCGACTCCCATCATCAAGTTTTCCCATTCATCTGTAGGAGTTGTCATCTCTTTTGCAACCTTCTTTCTGATTGCAGGGTCTTGCAAACGCTCAGCCCATTTTGCATACCCACCTTCTTGCACCCAAGGCGGCATGGAGGCATCCAATCCTGTTGCGCCTGCCGTGTAGGTATACATATCTGTTGTGATGTGTAGTCCGGCCGCTCTAGCCGAATCAATTTTGGAGACAACAGCATCTAATTTGTTCCAATTATCCTTGCCAGCCATTTTTAGATGGTATACTTCCGCTCGAATTTTAGCCTCATCGGCAATTTGAATCAATTCGTTAAGACTTTCCAAAAGTTGATTACCCTCACTGCGCATATGCGAAATGTACATGCCATCATATTCTGAGGCCACTCTACACAATGCTATCAATTCTTGGGTATCGGCATAAAAACCAGGAGCGTATATGAGAGAAGAACCAATGCCCATGGCACCTTCTTCCATGGCGGTTTTGACCATGTCTTTCATGACCTCCATTTCCTCCTCAGTCGCAGCGCGGTCTTCAAAACCTACCGTGTTGATGCGTAGCGTAGTAGCCCCTACAAAAGAGGCAATATTAGGAGAGACGCCCTTATCCTCAAGAAATTGTAAATAACCATCAAGCGTCTCCCAAGTAATGTCATAATCGATGTTACCGTCTCCAATCCCTTGTACCGCTTTTTTAGATTCTTCGGTCAATGGCCCCATTGACCAGCCTTCTCCAAATACTTCTAAAGTAACTCCTTGCCGAATATCGCTTTGTGATTTGCCATCTGCAATTAATGATTCATTGGCCCAACTGAGCATGTTTATAAAACCTGGGGCAACGGTTAACCCGGTACCATCTATTTCTTGTAGGCCTTTGGCATTATCCAAATTTCCAATAGCGGCAATGGTGTCTCCATTTATAGCAATATCACCTATATAAGAGGGTTGGCCAGAGCCATCTACAAGTTGTCCGTTTTTGATAAGAACATCATAGGTTTCTGATTGGGTACAAGAGCTACCAAAAAGTATGATAAATGTAAATAGAAGAGAGTGAAATAGTTTCATAACGTGTTTGGTTAGTGGTTTCTTAAAAGTATATAATGAATTAATATTCAGAATATTACAGCTAAAATAGAACTGTATAAAAAACGATTAAATAAAAATCATTTTTTCTTAAACTATATAGGGTGGGGGGGCTTGTTAATAGATTTTCTTTTTCCTTGTTCTTGGCAGTTTTTTGTTTTCAGGTTCTAATAGCTTGGTAATAAATTAAAATTTAAAGACTCAAAAAAAAGTTATTCTAGTACGTTATAAACCGTTAGTGGTTTAGCTTTGTTTTTCATGGTAATACTACCTAGATTCTCACATTTAAAGGCTTCTTTTACTTGTTCATAGCAGCCTTCACAGATAATTATTTGGTTTTCTTTCGCGGCATCTTGTAATCTCGCTGCAGTATTTACGGTATCGCCAATTACAGTATAATCTAACCGTTTAAGAGTTGCTGAGCCTATGTTACCCGAAATCATTTCACCGCTTTTTATACCTATGGATACCTTGGGTTTAAAATTTTCTTTGCCTTCAACATTAGGAAAACTATTAACTTGATTTCTAATAGCTAGTGCAGCATCAATGGCGCGGTCTAAATGGTATTCTCCTCTAAAAACCGCCATTACCGCATCACCAATGAATTTATCGATAATACCATCTTGTTCCATAATCTCCTTTACCATAGCATCAAAATAGGTATTGAGCATGGTCACCACCACATCAGGACTCGTAGTTTCACTAATTTTCGTAAAACCACAAACATCTACGAACATTACGGTGCCTTCTATACTTTCATTGGCCATAATTTTAGATTCATATTCTTGGCCGCCCATAAAATTGAGTACGTTCTCATCTACGTACATTCTTAGAATATTATTCTCTTTAATTGCCTGCAAGGTTTTGCGAATTTCGCTAGCATGCTTTAAGGTTTTCTCCATGGTCAAGGTGAGATCCTCAAAATTGATGGGTTTGGTAATGAAGTCAAAAGCACCACGGTTCATGGCAACACGAATATTTTCCATATCGCCATAGGCCGATACGATTACCGATTTAATCAACGGACTAGATTCATGAAGCTCTGAAAGTAGGGTGAGACCATCCATCTCGGGCATGTTGATATCGCTCAAAACAATATCTATACCTGGATTCTCAACTATTTTTTCTAGGGCATCACGACCATTTATAGCAAAAACAAATTCATATTCATTCTGCCGAATTTGCTTTCTAAATTTTTGTTTGATGAGTATTTCTAAATCCGTCTCATCATCTACTACCATTATTTTTGCCATAGTCTTATGTTAAGGTTATCAGCTTATTTTTTAACAGTGAAAAATCTAAAGGCTTGGTTAGAAAATCATCAGCACCAAGATTTTTTGCCATAGTTCTATTTTCATCATCACCATAGGCAGTAATCATCATGACCTTAGGTGGTGGCTTCACATAATTCTTTTTAATGTTTTCTAATAATTCTAGTCCGCTCATGCCCGGCATATTAATATCCGATAAAATCAACACGGCTTCATGTTCCATAGTTTTCATGACTTTCAGTGCGTCTTCTCCAGAGAAGGCAAAAACAAATTCTAGTTCTTCTTTGCGTATTTCTTTCCTAAAGCGCTGTTCAAACAACACTTTTACATCTTGTTCATCATCTACAACTAATATCTTCATAATCTGTTTATTTTGTATTTAAATAGTATATTGAGGGAACATTATGTCATTTAATTCATTGGTAATGAGATGGTGAAGGTGGTGCCTTCTCCTTGTTTGGTTTCAACGGTTAATTCACCACCATGCACTTGTACGATATCATAACTTAATGAAAGTCCTAGACCGGTACCTTCTCCAGATGGTTTAGTAGTGAAGAAAGGTTGAAATATTTTATCCAATACCTCTTTAGGTACTCCATTACCGTTATCAGAAACTTTAATTAAAGCCATATTTCCCTGTTTCTTGGTACTCACAGAGACGGTGGGTTCATAACCTTTTGGGTTTTGTTCCTTTTTCTTTTTAACCACGTAAAAAGCATTGGTAATCAGATTTAAAATTACCCTACCCATATCTTGGGGAACGATATTTATTTTGTCTATGCTATCGTCAAAATCAGTGTTCAACGTAGCATTAAAACTTTTGTCTTTAGCACGCAAACCATGGTAAGCAAGGCGAAGGTACTCGTCTGAAAGAGTATTGATATCGGTCATTTCTTTTTGACCAGTACTACTACGGCTATGTTGTAGCATCCCTTTTACAATACCATCAGCACGTTTGCCATGAAAGATAATTTTATCTTCATTAGCAGATACATCTTTTGCTAAAGCTTTTACTTCGTCGTAATTCCCCTTAGCTATTTCTTCCTCTAATTCTTCTAAAAGTTCTTTATTTACTTCAGAGAAGTTGTTTACAAAGTTAAGTGGGTTCTGAATTTCATGGGCAATACCTGCGGTAAGTTCACCCAAACTTGCCATTTTTTCTGACTGTATAAGTTTTGATTGGGTAGATTTTAACTCATCAATTTTAGTTTTTAGCTGTACGGTTCTGTGAGAAACACGCTCTTCTAGAATTCTATTCTCTTTTTTTAACCAACGAGAACGATAGTTAATTATAGACCAAATACCTAAAGTCCCAACCAATAAAAAGAGTAGGGTAGCCCACCATGTATTCCACCAAGGCGGAAGAATGGTAAAAGTCATAGTAGTAGGTTTTCCCCAAATTTGATTAAAACCTTTAGAGGCTACTTTAAAAGTATATTCTCCCGGGGGAAGGTCTCTATAGTTTTCACTGGTTGTTTCCTTTGAAATAGTACTCCAATTATTATCTATCCCTTCAAGGATATAACGGTAAACTACTGCCTCAGTATTTGAAAAATAGTTGGTATTGTAATTAAAGCTAAGGTAATTCTCGGTGTAGGGTAAAGTGAGACCGATAGGTGTGTTATAAGGGCCTTCTGTGTTATCCCATTTTATATTCTTTTCATTTTGATAACTACTACCATTAACGAATGAATCATGAGATATAAATGTGTCGTCATTGGCTAACAATAAGGTGTCTATGGCACTTCTTTTTTTCTGAATTGTTTCAATATTATAAAACTCACGACGTTTGTCCATGATATTCAGACTCGTTATATAGGTTGGGAGTGCAGTAGTATCAACTTTTAATTCGTTGATTACGGTAAGCATAGCGCCTTCCACGCCCGCCCAAAATCTATTGTTCTTGTCAAAAGTGAAGCTGTTTTCAGAAAAATCAACTAAAGTAAGACCTTGCTCCCTACCAACGGTTTTTACCTTCCAACTAGGTTCTTGCGAATCAGCGGTTATTATCGGCTCTATAATGGTGAGTCCCTTTGAAGTACCTGTATAGATTAAGCCTTTATAGTCTGCTATTGCATATACATCATTAGCTGCAATACCTTCAGCAGTTTTAAACGTGGTAAGCTTATAGTTTTCTACATCAATTTTCACTACTCCATCTTCACTTGCAGCCCAAATATTATGCTCTGCATCCTCATTCAATGAAAATATTTCATTAGACACGAGACCTTGTTGAGTATTCAAGAAAACCCGCTCTAAAGTGGTAGCGTCAATTTTTTGTATTCCGGAACCCAAGCTACCTATCCAAATTGTGTTCGAAGAATCCTTTATTAGAATATTGTTTCGCGCAATTTCTTCCGCCTTTTCAGGTAAGTAATATTTAAAAATTGTTTTTTCTAAGTTAACCATCAATATTTCTCCATCTCCACCACCCATCCATATATTACCATTGTCATCTTCTACAATAGAAACAACAGTGTTGATTTCTAATCCCTCTAAGGTTGTAAGATGTTGAATAGTTCCTTTTTTTATATCGATAATACTTATACCAAGTATACTATAATTAGACCAAACTCTACCCTTTGAGTCTTCAAAAAGCCGAGAATTTGAATTGCTCAACAAACCCTGTTCGGTACCGAGATGCTTTATAGTTCTAGTCTCTGGGTCATAAATATCAATTCCTTCGTATGTGCCAATCCAAATTTTACCATCGCTGGTTTCCAAAGTAGTCCACACGCTATTACTGCTAAGACCATTATTTTTAGTAAAGTTCCCGGGCCTACCTGTATTTTGGTCTATTTTATATAATCCTCCTTGTATTATAGAAACCCAAATATCACCTTGAATATCTTCAATAATATTAAAAATTACTTGAGATGATGCGTTGGTAACATTATACTTTTCTAGTTGCCCAGTCTCTTCATTTAGCGAATAAATAATTCCATTGGCTGTACCTAACCAAAAGGTGCCAGAAGAATCCTTAAAAATATTAATGTATTGATTTTTATCGTCTAAGCCCTGTTGTTTGGAATAGGATGAAATTGTATTTTTTGACGGGTTCAGAATATTATAGCCAGCATTACTGGTTATCCAAATTCTACCTGACTCTTCTTGAAAAAATCGCCCTATAAAATTTTCATTTAATCCATTATCCTCATTTAATACCATATTTCTTCCCTTTTCAAGGTCTAAAATATGTGCCCCTTTTCCTGTTGAAAGCCAAATAAGTCCGTCTTTATCTTGAAAGGGACTTATGGTAAAACCATCAACTAGACCTTGGGGTTCATTGAATTGTTGTAGGGTCTTATTTTCAAAATCAATAATGTTGTAGCCCACTCCGTGATTTGATAACCAAAATTTACCATCATTAGCCTCTATAATGCCGTACACATTCCCAAAATTATTAGTGACATCAATTTCATAAACCAACTTGGCTTCAAAATCGATTATGGAAATTGAATTTGAATCGTTTCCAACCCAAAATCTACCCTTAGAATCTTGAAAAATAGTATATACAAGACCAGTATGTAAGCCCTGTTCAGCACCATACATTTTAAGATTTTCGCTATCGTATTTAACGATACCATTGAAAGAACCTATCCAAAGTGCACCTGTTTTGTCGCTCATAATTGCCCTAGGCTGGCTTGGCAACCCTAAACTTGAATTTACTGCGAAGACCCCGCGTGTAGCCTCTGGTAGTGTTGAGAGAGATCCTGCTTTTTGTATTTCAGGTTCACCTAAAACGGTGACTTTTATTTTCAAATCTATTTTTAATAGGCTGTCTAAACTAAAGGGTGCAGAAGGTAAGCTGTCTAAGGAGAATGGCTCAGAATTATATTTTTCTGTTAAAGGAAAGGGTAGGCCTATATCAATTGGTTTTTCTGGTAATTTATCCCAATTAAATCTTTTTATTGGTAAAGGCTTTATATCTTTTGGGTCCTTACTTTTCCATATTAAGGTATCGGGTTCTGAAAACTCAAAAGTTTTGGTGACAGGTTGTTTATACTCGTTTTCTAATGATGGGAATGGTGGTACATCTCTATTTTCCTTACAAGATGTAATGAACAGTAAAGATATAAGTATATAGAAACTACTATATTTAATGATAGTTGATTTTTTCATAATCAGTTAGTTAATGGTAAGTTAATACAAAATGTGGTGCCTTCACCATCCTTAGTTTCGACCTTTAATTCTCCTCCATGCCCTTTCGTCACAATATCGTAGCTCATGCTCAGTCCTAGCCCGGTCCCTTGCCCTGTGGGTTTGGTGGTAAAGAAAGGTTGGAATATTTTATCCAATACCTTTTTGGGAATTCCGTTGCCATTATCGGTAACCTTGATTTCCACATGACCTCCCATCTTTTTAGTGGTTACAGAAACAGAAGGTTTAAAATCTTTTTCTTGTTGTTTTTTCTCATTCACCGCATAAAAGGCATTGGTAATCAGATTCAAAATCACGCGCCCCATATCTTGGGGTATTACGTTTACCTTGCCAATAGTCTTATCAAAATCAGTAATCAATTCAGCATTAAATGATTTATCCTTGGCACGCAGACCGTGGTAGGCCAGGCGCAGGTATTCGTCTGCCAAGGCATTGATGTCCGTAGGTTCTTTGGTGCCGCTACTACTTCTTGAGTGTTGCAACATACCCTTTACAATATTGTCTGCACGTTTACCGTGGTGGTTTATTTTTTCAAGGTTTTGTTTGATATCCAATGAAATAGCCTTGGCTTCCTCAAGATCTCCTTTATCCAACTCTTCGTTCATTTCATCAACCAGTTCGTTACTGACTTCACTGAAATTATTCACAAAGTTGAGCGGATTTTGAATTTCGTGTGCTATGCCAGCAGTAAGTTCTCCAAGCGATGCCATTTTTTCAGATTGGATGAGTTGGGATTGTGTTGCTTTTAAATTTTTGAGGGATGTCTTTAATGCCAAAGTTTGTTCATCAACTTTTCTCTGCAGACGCTCGTTATCACGTTTCCATTCATCTTGATGCCACGTATCGCCATCAGTTTCTACGCCAACTGAGCCATGCCAATGTATAATGCGCCATTGATTTTCCTCGTAAAATAATACGGTCGAAATTCTAAGCGCTAGTTCTGTTTTTATGGCATTAGATTTAAAACGGACATCAAATTCTGAAACAATCACTGCAGTATCTGTATGATGTGAATACTGTTTTTTTATAATTTTAGATTGATAGCTATAATCCTCCAAAGACTGTCTTTGTTCCTGACCAATTTGACATAAAGCTTTAAGATCTTTAATGCCAAAAACTTTTTCGTCAGTTGTAGTACCATATCCCATAATATCTGTTGATGTTATGCTATCAAGTTGATCTGTAGGGCAGTCTTCCATGAAACTGTCTATCCAGAGTTTGTAGGTGTCTAATAAGTCCTTTTCTTTATTTTTTTCCATATCAGTTGGGTACAATTGGTAAAATAATACTTAATATAGTGCCTTGCCCTTCCTTTGTCTCAACCTTTAAGTTTCCACCATGAGCTTTTACAATATCATAGCTCACACTTAATCCCAAACCGGTTCCTTGTCCTGTGGGTTTGGTAGTAAAAAAGGGTTGGAATACCTTATCCAATATCTTTTGTGGTATACCATCACCATTATCCGAAACATTAACCCTGATATGGTTATCTACCTTTATGGTACTGACAGAGACTATGGGTTTAAAATTTTCGTTGTGCTGTTTCTTCTCATTTACGGCATAAAAAGCATTGGTAATTAAATTGAGAATAACCCGCCCCATGTCTTGCGGCATAATATTTACTTTTCCAATACGCTTATCAAAATCGGTTTCTAATGTTGCATTGAATGACTTGTCTTTGGCGCGTAAACCGTGATAAGCCAAGCGCAAATACTCGTCTGCCAGAGCATTGATATCGGTAGGTTCTTTGGTGCCGCTACTGCTTCTTGAATGCTGTAACATTCCCTTTACAATGGCATCCGCTCGTTTACCATGGTGGTTTATTTTTTCAAGATTTTGAATCACATCGTTCATTATCGCCTTTACTTCTTCAAAGTCACCGTTCTCTATTTCTTCCTGCATTTCCTCTAAAAGCTCTTTACTGACCTCTGAGAAATTATTAACAAAGTTCAAAGGGTTCTGAATCTCGTGGGCAATGCCGGCAGTGAGTTCGCCTAAGGAAGCCATTTTTTCGGATTGGATCAATTGCGTTTGGGTCTGTTGTAACTCTGAAAGCGCTTCTTCCGCTAGTTGTTTCTGGGCTTGTAGCTTGATGAGGTTTTGTTGGGCAAGAATGGTCTGTTCTTCCGCTTTTTGGAGATCCAGAAAACGAATATAGGCCTGCTCAAATACCTTCCCAAAACGGACGATAACTGCATTGTCCTCAATGGAGAAGGCTTCCTGCGAGTATCTGATCAACTGAATGCCCGAATTTTTCATGAAGGTCAAGGTGGTCGTAAACCCGGTACAGGTCTTCATAAACGCCACAATTTCCGGATTAAAGGAATTTCCGGTTCCCATTAGGGCCTTAAAATAGTCCTTCATCACCTTACCGGTATAGGTTTTGGCGAAAAATTCCGGCCGTTCCTTTATGGCTTTATTAAATTCTCGCTGTACTTGAGTCTCATTATTATACGGTATGCGCAAGGGTTTTTTAGAATTGGCGCCGCCTACCCAAATATCATATTCAGAGTCGTTGTCAATAACCCCACTCATGGCTAAAGCGTCAATTTGTAGGCCTACAGCGCGTACTTGTTCTAGTATTTCGTTCGCAACGTTCTGCATTTCACTACTCTTGCTCATTTCCAAGGAACGACTCCGTACTTTTTCCAAGGCCGCTTCAATCTGGGCTTCTCTCGCTTGTGCTTCTGCTTTTTCAAGATCTAGAAAGCGTGTGTAGGATTGCTCAAAGACTTGTCCAAATCGAGCAATAATTTTATTCTCATAATCCGAATAGGGTAGTGATTGGTTGTTGGCAATCGCCAGCATAATATTGGGATGAATTGAAACAGATCTTGCCAAGCCTTTAGACATTTGATAGTCACTAATTTCTTTGGTCCAGGCGTTTTTACCGGAATTTTTGAGTAAGTGTTGGAACCATTCTTGATGTTCTTTTAATGAACTTATATCCGTAAAAAAGGATAGTTTCTTTTTTTGAGCGTTTCTAAGTTTTCTAATCATTGGTATATCTTTATACGGCAGACTAAAACGAACAGGCTCAGGTAATCCGTATGGGGCCACCCAGAAACTGTAATCATCTTCAAGATTGTTGTTTAAAAAACTAACAGTACTAAATCTAAACCCTAAGGCTTGTAATTGTTCTGACACAACAAGTATTACTTCTAAAAGTTCGGTACTTTTCTGCATTCCCATCGAACGACTTCTTACTTTTTCTAAAGCAGCTTCTATCTGCGCTTCTCTTGCCTGGGCTTCTGCTTTTTTAAGATCTAGAAAGCGTGTATAGGTTTGTTCGAATACTTTGGCAAAGCGTTTAAAAATATCATGTGCTTCAGGAACAGGTTTGTACGTAATAAAAAGGATGTAGCCATGCTTAAAGAAAGCAACATGATCTATTTGGTACGTGGGCAAGGTGATGCCAGATTCCTCCATGGCTTTAAGTGAATCACCGGCCAGAGGAATTGTTTTCAAATAATCATAATGCGCTTGGCATTTGGCTCCTACAAATTCTTCCACATGAAATTTTTCTCCCCGTTGTCCCTTTTCATAAAAATCTAAAAAGAAATCCTCTCGTGGCGTTTTATAGAAGGGCAACCTTCCATTTTTACTACTGAACCATTCATAATCCCCTTCTACATTATCTGCATAGACATGAAATGCACATCCCCAGGTTTGAATCCCAAGACTTTTTACCTGTTCATCCAATAGATTAGAGGCCTCTGCCAATTCAGAGCTGTTGCGCATGGCCATAGTTCGGCTTCTTACTTTTTCTAAGGCTGCTTCTATTTGCGCTTCACGAGTTTGTGCTTCTGCTTTTTTAAGATCTAGAAAGCGCGTATAGGTTTGTTGGAATACTTTTCCAAAGCGCATAAGTATGTTGTTCTCACCTTCTGTATAGGGTGTACCCTCAAAATTCTCTATGTAAAGGCCTACATTATCTAACAATACCGTTGAAATAGCAAGACCCGGACAATTCATATAAAATTCTATGAT
The DNA here is from genome assembly GCF_900167935.1 of Maribacter arcticus. Lineage (GTDB taxonomy): Bacteria > Bacteroidota > Bacteroidia > Flavobacteriales > Flavobacteriaceae > Maribacter > Maribacter arcticus. The sequence goes on from NZ_FUYL01000007.1 coordinate 199,631, forward strand.
CTTCTCTGATACATTTTCGATATGTGTAAACAGTTCTCTGTAAAATTTATTTTTTTCTTCAAAAGTCAGAAGATTGGCAAAGAAACCCTTGCCCATTTCTTTGGCTTGAATAAAACTATTCCAATGGGCTGTATCAAAATAGGGTATGGTTACCTCCGTGGGAACCTCATTTTTATCGGCTAGCCAGATATGCATACTGTCATTTTCTTTGTAATCAACAATAAAACCGGTATGTTCTATATTGATATTTAAAATGACGAATTGGTCATACACTGTTTGGATTACGTATTTAAGCTCCTCGCTTTTATGCATGGCCATAGATTGTGCACGTACTCTTTCTAGAGCCGCTTCAATCTTTGCCTCCCTTGCCTGTTCCTCGGCCTTTTTTAAATCCAAGAAACGGGTATAGGTCTGATCGAAAACTTTTGCAAATCTTTTCAGGATTTCTACATCGGGATAGGGTTCTATGGTAATAATCAGTAAATATCCCTTTGAAAAATAAGCGGCGTTCCATTGCTGTCTTTCCGGTAATTGAAGGCCCTCGTCCATGATTTTTTGAAAAAATGGACTCACCTCAGCAATGGATAGCATGTAATTATAATGCTGCTTTAGTGCCTTACCCGATTTTTCAATGGATAAAAAATCAACTTTTTTCCGCCAGCCCTGGTACATCTCTTTATGTGCGGGATCAGCAGTATTGGGAATGACAACAGGGGGGAAGACACCATTCTTGTTCGCGAACCAAAATTCATCCTTATCCGAATTCTCAGCGCACAAACCAAAACCGGTACCCCAAAGTTCACCACCTAGATTTCTCAACTGTTCAAAGAGTACAAAGGCTGTATCTGCCAGTTCTTCTGATGATTGCATGGCCATGGTACGGGCACGAACCCGCTCCAGCGCCAGTTGAATTTCTGATTCCCTAGCCAGGGCCTCCGCTTTTTGTAGGTCTAAAAAACGGGTGTAGGTTTGTTCGAAGACCTTGGCGAAGCGAATGAAAATATCATGTGCTTCAGGACAGTGTTCATAAGTGATAAACATAAGATTGCCATGCGAGAAATTGGCAAGATGGTTAATCTGGAAAGTTGGTATTGGGTAGCCAGCCTGAGCCCGTTTTTCGAAGATTTCTTTAATCCCGGGAAGGGTTTGGAAATATCGATAGTGTGTTTCCAATGCGTTTCCTTCAAGCACATCTATAAAAAGCTTATCGCCCCTGTCCCTTGATTCCTTAAAGTGAATGAAGGCAGCTTCTTCCGTGAGCGGTATTTTGTAACCTTTCAGAATACCCCCATCGGGGCTGCCCATGTAAGAAGTAAAAACAGTATCCTCTTTTTCCCAAATATTAAACCCACAGCTCCATGGAGGCACCCCCAACATTTGTATTTGCTGAAACAACAGAGCAGATGTATCGTTCAATTCAGTACTGTGCTGCATGGCCATTGTTCTGGCTCGAACTCGTTCCAGAGCCAATTCAATTTGGGATTCCCTTGCCTGTACTTCTGCTTTTTGAAGGTCTAGGAAACGAATATAGGCCTGTGAAAATACTTGAGCAAAGCGCTTAAAAATGGCATTCTCTTCATCGGTAAATGGCATGGCCCTATAATTACCGACGTAGAGGTCGATATGTTGCATTAAAAAACTAGATCGGGCAAAACCTGGACTATTCAAAATAAAATCCTTTACATGCTCTGGGAAATTTTTTAGCGCTGAATGTTGGATCATATGTGCACTCCATGCTCTATTTTCTTCCTTTGTAAAAACATCGGCGATAAAATCATTTTCCTTTTTTTGAGCCTCTATGACAGAATTGAGCACCCTATTGTCAAAAAATGGTACTTGGATTAAAACAGGTTTGGGTTGCCCACTAGCAGTGAGCCAAAATTTAAAATCACTTTTTTGGTAGTTCTTCCCAAAACTAACAGTGTCGAATTTTAAGTCCAATAGGCGTAATTGCTCCGAGACCACCTCTATTACGGCTAACAATTCTTCACTATTATGCATGGCTAGAGACCGACTACGAACCCGTTCTAAAGCTCCTTCGATTTGTGCTTCCTTTGCCTGTGCTTCTGCTTTTTGCAAATCAAGGAAGCGGGTGTAGGTTTGTTGAAAGGCGTTTGTAAAGCGTAACATCATTTTGATATTGCTTTCCGATAACCGTTCAGCACCTACAATCAATAAATACCCCTGCTTAAAATTAAATGTTTGCAGCGCCAATCTTTTTGGTGTGTGCGCAATTAATTCTTTGGCCGTTAAATTAAAATTAATGGTCCGTTCGGCAATAAACGTTTGATGGTTGATAGTTCCCTTTTCATTCAATTGGATGATATGAAAGGGGTCTTGTTTTTTCCAACTTTTTGTAATAGAACGCATCACCTTCGTTTCCTTATGGGGGACACCCATAGGTTTGGCAAATGCGGTACCGTCCAATTGGTTTGATAAATAATTCCACCCAATATTCTCATCCTTATCCATAAGCACATAGCCACTGGTGAGACTGGATATGCCCAATTTGAAAAGCTCATGATACAAAAGTGACCCAGCCTCTAAAAGTTCGTCGCTTTTATGCATGGCCATACTTCGAGAACGCACTCTTTCCAAGGCAACTTCAATTTGAGCTTCCCGTGCCTGCACTTCTGCCTGTTGCAAATCAAGGAAACGAGTGTAGGTTTGTTCGAAGACTTTGGCGAATCGTTTGAAAACATCATAAGCCTCAGGATAAGGCTCATAAGTAATGAACATCAGGTAACCTTGTGAGAAAAAGGCACAGTGCGAAATTTGAAATTTTGGCATTTCAAATCCAGAAACCAAAATATCTCCCAATGCTTTTTTAGATGCGGGAAGATTAAACATATAGGTGTAGGTTTCCTCAAGCTCTTGTCCGCCTGACTCCATCACAAACAGCTCTTCGCCACGCTGCCTGGCTTCGGAGATTTTTATGAAGAATGGATTTTCTGTGAGTGGTGTTGTAAATGGAGTAAGGAGACCACCATCAACTGCGCTCATCCATTGGGTTACAGCTTTTTCATCCTTCTCAAAAATATTAAATCCACAGGCCCAAGGACGCATACCCAAAGCTTGCATTTGTTTAAACATCTCGATGGATGTCTCGGCTAATTCAGAACTGTTCTGCATGGCCATGGTTCTACTTCTTATCCGTTCCAACGCTGCTTCAATTTGAGCTTCCTTTGCCTGTGCTTCTGCTTTTTGGAGATCAAGGAATCGGGTATAGGTTTGTTCGAAGACCTTGGCGAAGCGCTTGAAAATATCATGCGCATCGGGAACGGGTTCTAGAGTAATGAACATGAGGTAACCCTTTGAAAAATAGGCGCAATGAATAATTTGATACGTAGGAAAAGAAACCCCCGCATCACTTAAATTTTTTATTTCTGGGATAGTTTTTAAATACTTATAATGGTCTTCAAGCTCCTTTCCTTTCTGTTCTAGTATAAATAATGATTCTCCTCTTTTTTCTGCTTCGAAAAAAAGGAGATACACATCTTCAGCAGAATTTGTTTTAAAAGGCGGTTGAAGTCCATATGTACTGGCCATCCACGCAGTAGCGGCTTTTTTATCGTCATCCCAGATGTTAAAGCCACAAGCAAATGAATTTATGCCTAGCTCTTCTATTTGTTGAAATAGAAGCATAGCAGTATCCCTTAACTCATCACTGCGTTGCATGCCCATTGTACGACTTCTCACTTTTTCTAGAGCAAGTGCAATCTCTACTTCACGTCTTTGTTTTTCTGCTTTCTGTAAGTCTAAAAATCGACGATGCGCCAAGTCAAACGCACCCGCAAATTTTACCAAGATTTCGAGGTCTTCTTTCGGTGGATTTTCAACAACACCCGGCAAACTATATCCTATTTCTCCGTGAGTTGTACGTGCCATGATAAAAGTTAGACCGCCAATATGCCGAATATCATCATGAGTGGGGGCTTGAGGGTCTACTTGTTTAAAATCACCAAGGGTAATCATCTTATCCACATAGTCTATTGCAGATTCTGCATCCATTGTATAGATGACCATGGGGTCGGTACTTTTTTCCCAATTGGCCAACAAGGGAATTTTCCCATGAATATGCCTCGGTAGTTCCATCACCATACCAATGCGGGTACCATCGCCCGACGTCATGGCTTTCTTATATTTATCTGGTAACCACATCATATGCCAGAAGTAGTGTGCCTCGTGACCTAATTTGAGAAATTCAGTTCGTAAGGTCACCACTACATCTAGCAGGTCTTCAGAACTAGTCATCGCCAAAGCCTTTGCACGGATACGTTCTAAGGATCCCTCAATTTCAAGTTCTTTATTTTTTTCTTCTAATTCTACGGTTCGTCTTTGAATAGCTTCCCGTAATTCTAAATTCTCTTTGGTGATTTGATTAAAGCCTATGGTTTCTCCGTCTTGAGCTTTACTATCTGGCGTAGAATAATGCTGATATACAAAATGCCAACCGTCCTCATTCTGCTCTAGTATATTACTGAAACGAAATCGACCGTAAAAACTCCAATCGTTTCCATTTAAAAACCAGGCATCGAATAAGTGGGTTATAAATACCAGTTCCCCAAATTGTTCTATGATTTTGGTTTCATTACGTAGTTGGGTCTTTCCGGCTAATTGTTCGGCAGTAGCTTTAAAGAAATTTGTGGTGTCTTTTCTTGTTAGAAACTCTTCATTATTGGTAGAGCCAATAAAATGAAAGGAGTTGTCAAAATAGGAGTCATAGGTTTTAACATCGCCATTTAAGTAACTATGCAGCCACTTATGATAAACATCTAATACTGCGGCCTCAATCTTTTTGGTTGGTTTCATTGTTTGGTCGGTACTACTGTTGATTTTTAATAACGCCCACTAAAAAACATTAATAGTTATCTAGGACATTTCTAAAAATTTAAAAAACTAAAAAATCAAAACGAATTATAATTAATTGTTTTAATAACCAGACATAATTTGACTTTCTAAATAAAAAAGGGGGACTTTATAGTTGTTTAAATTAAGAAAATTAGTTTTAAGTTTTAATTTAAGGATAGGAGATTTTAATATGCAGTTAGGGTTATTTGATTTATTGACGAAAAATACTCTACAGATTATATATTGAATTGAATGCTATAGCTTTGAAGGTGCACATAACTCTTCTTTAAAATTAATTAGCCTGTGTAAATTCCGATAAATTTTTAGTACAAGATATTGTCAAGCACTTTGTTCAAATACTGTTCTGCGGCTGTGAATTTATTATCTAAACGGAAGAGTTCATAGAATTCCTTCTTTAGATCTGACAATTCCATCTGACTAAATTCGAGCACACCGATTGAAGCTTCTACTTTTTCAAATCTAGTATCCTCATCATCCTTTTTAAATTCTTTATAGAGTGATGCAAACGTGGCGCTATCTGTTTTTTGCTTTATCAAATCAATCTCTTCTGGGGTCTGTTCTGCATCTGCCTGTGCACATAATAATAACAGATATACTTTTAGTTCATGCTTTGACCAATTTTTACTTGAGTTGCTCATTGTTTTAGTTTTTTATTTTGTTTGTTGTTTGCTCTCGAGAGCGCTAATATTTCATAATTATTTACTAAATATATCTACTAATATATAGATTTAAATAAAGAAAAGCAGAACCAATTATATCAACCATAATGTTTGATAGTTTCATCTACTTTAGATTTTGAGAGGACGAAAAATACTATTATTAGAAAGCCAAAATCATCAATCATCATATAGATTAAATTCTTATTAAGTCAGCATACTCAGATCCCGTTTTAAAGATTTTTGGTATACTCTATTTTAATTTATATACGTTATTCTATGCCGTTTAATGCCGTATTATTTTAATCCTAATGCAATAATTTTTGCAGGTCCTATTGATCCGCCCACAGCAAATGCAATATATTGTTTACCTTCTACCATATAGGTCATTGGCGCAGCCGTAACATTCAAGGGAAGTTCAATTTCGTGAATCAACGCTCCACTGTCCTTATCAAACACTTGCATTTTTGGTTCAAAATTTATAATTTCTTGAGTTTGTACTTCGCTTAGTTTTGCTCCCCCAACCAAGGCAGGCACATACTCCCAATACTTGCCTTCTTGCCCAATAAATAGCAAGGTCTTCGTAAGTAAAGGAGATCCACGTAAATTCCATCCTAATCTAGGCAAATTCAAATCCTTTAACAAAGGATGATTTCTAGGACCTTCTCCCATGGCGGACTGCCATTTATGATCCCCGGTATTCAAGTCTATAGCCGTAATTCTACCATAAGGCGGCTTAAACAATGGAAGACCCTGTGGACCTGAGACCCAGAATCCTTGCCATTCATAATTGGCATCTGTTTTTGTAGAGTCTGATTTTATTACTTTAAAAAACCCGGGAAATGTCATCGAAGGAATATAGAGCACCCCACTTTCCGGGTCTACAGCTGCTCCATGCCAGTTTGCTCCGCCTAGTGCTCCTGGTAGATACACTAAGCCGTTTTCGGTAGGAGGGGTAAACAATTCACCCTTATCTATTTCATTTAAACTTGCCCAAGCTTCATCAAACAATTCAGGAGTAAAATCGATAATATCATCTTTGGTGACACCTTGTCTGTCAAAAGCAGCTGGTTTTGTGGGAAATGGTTGTGTGGGAGAGGTTCGTTCACCTGGCGCAGTAGATTGTGGTACAGGTTTTTCTTCAATAGGCCATATGGGTTCACCTGTTTCACGATTAAATACATATGTAAATCCTTGCTTACTCACTTGCGCAACAGCTTTCACAGATTTACCATCTCTATTAATGTTTAAAAGATTAGGAGCTGCTGGTAAATCGTAATCCCATACGCCATGATGAACCATTTGAAAATGCCAGATTCGTTCTCCTGTTCGGGTATTCAAACACACTAAGCTTTCTGCAAACAAGTTGTCTCCTAATCTATTGCCGCCATACCAATCGTTAGTTGGTGTACTTATTGGTAAATAAACATATCCCAACTCCTCATCTGCACTCATTCTTGTCCAAACATTGGTGTTACCGGTAATTTTCCAAGATTCATTTTCCCAAGTATCATTCCCATATTCACCGGCTTGTGGTATGGTATGAAATACCCACAATTGCTCTCCTGTCTTTACATCAAATCCTCTTACATCTCCAGGAGGCCTCATACTCTGTGGGCTTGCATCTGTAATCGAAGCTCCAATTACAATTACGTTATTGGCAATAATTGGAGGAGTGGAAATTCCATAATGAGAAGCATCGAACTGACGGCTTAGACCCTGGGAAAGATCTACTATTCCACTTTTACCAAATGATTGTACCAAACTCCCATCCTTGGCATTTAATGCTATTAACCGAGCATCGGGGGTTCCAACTATAATTCGCCCTTCTTTCCCGTCATCCCAATAGGAAACCCCTCTGTGAATATATGCTCCATGTGCGGGAGCATTCGACTTATAGGTTTCTGGATCATAGGTCCAAATAGTTTGGCCAGTTGATCCATTTATTGCTGATACTATTGCCGTTGAGGAACTTACATACAATATTCCATTGATTGCAATAGGGGTGGCCTGGTAAATAGAAACAGGAAATTTAAATTGTTCTTTAAGATCATTATCTGGGGATTCCCAGGTCCATTTCATTTGGAGATCTTTTACATTTTTCTGATTGATTTGGTCTAAGGGAGAGTATTTGGAACTAAATTTATCTGAAGCATAAGAAGTCCAATTTGCGCCTAAATCTGATGATTGATCCGAACATCTAATTAAAAATAGGGATATCAGAAGTAACGCGAATGTTGCATAGTTAATTTTCATGTGTATAAATTTTAGGTTATGGCATAGAACATTGAATTCTAATCAAAGAAGACCCGAAATGTACATTCGGGTCCTGAAAGTGTTGGTCAGTTTGATAAATAGCTAATTCATACAAATACTGAAATCAACTTGATATTTTTTGTAATTCATTTATATGCAATTACGGCACTTGTTGGACCTGTAAGCTTGATAATAGAGACTTTTTGAAAACCGACTTCTTTGGCCAATATGCTAAAATCAGCAGCTGAAAAATCGTATCCTTCAGATGTTTCGATAAGCATATTTAAAGACATCAGCAAACCAAAAGCATTTTCACTTCGATTATCATCAATTATATTTTCAATGATAACTAATGCCCCACCTTTGGGCAATACGTCATATGCCTTTTTGATCAGTATTTTTTTATCCTCTGTTCCCCAATCATGAAGAATGTTGCCCATAGTAATAACATCTGCCTTCGGAAAATCATCAATAAAAAAATCTCCTGACAGCACTTTTACTTTCGTTTCAAGTCCCATGTTTTTAATGTTTTCTTTAGCAATTGGTTCAACGGGAGGCAAATCAAAAGAGCTACATTGCATATGTGGGTTATTAAGGGTAACATGTGCCGCAAGAAAACCTCCGGATCCACCAACATCACACAAGGTTTTGTAGTTTGAAAAATCAAATTGTTTGGCAAATGCCATAAAATTCCCCATTTGTATACCTCCCATAGCACCGACAAATTCTTTTAGTTTTTTGGGATCCGCATATACTTCTTCAAAAACTGGCTTGCCTCCATTTTTAGTTTCATTTTGGGGTAATCCTGTTTTTAAACCTTCTTCTAAATCGTTCCAAAAAGGATACAAACGGTTATTGCACATTTCTAACATACCCCCTATGTAACTTTGTTTGTTCTTATCTAGAAACAAATCGGTATCCTCTGCATTTCTATAACTTGCTTTTTCTTTTAACCCAGTTCTTCTTAAAAAACTTAACGCCACTAATGCATCTAAAAAATCATAAAGACTTCGCGGTTGAAGACCAAGTCTTGATTGAATTTCAGCACCAGTAAGCTCCCTCTTCGCAAGGATGGTGAAAAGTTCCATATTTACGGCTGTGAGCAAGGTCTTAGTAGCCATAAACCCCGTACCTACCTGCATAATTTTTGAGGGATCAACTTGTGTTTTAGTTATTGCTTCCATGGTATATAATTTTTAGTTATTTAATGCAGTTACCTTTTAAAATTAGGTAATCGGTATTGAAAAATTCATTTATAAGCTATTTCTATTATCGGTCTTTTTTAATCCGCTTTATATACTTCCAATTCTATTTCAATCATCAACTCTGGTAAGGCCAATTCTTTAACTCCAAGCCAAGACCCTGTTGGAAATTGTTTCGTGTAAATTTCATTTCTATAAACGGCTGCATCCAAAAATTTTGGCATATTGGTAGTGAAAATATTTTCTACAATTACATCGTCAAATGTGCAACCAAAATGCTTTAATATTTTATCCAAATCTGCGTAACAGTTTATCATTTGTTGTTCAAAATTGCCTACAGCTGTAGGATTGCCTTCATCGTCCATACTTACAGCACCAGAGATTTTTATATCGTTTCCTATTCTAACGGCATGTGAATAGCCATAGGCTTTTTCTATCGCTGGACGAAGCAAGAAATATTCTGGAACTTCTGATTTTACTTCTATTATTTCTACCACCTTTTCGGTTACTTTTTCTTTTGGTGATTGGTTACAGCCAGCCGCGCTAATCGATACTAGAATTGCAATAGTTCCAAATTTTATAAATGATGTTTTCTTCATTTAATTTGTTTTAAGTTGTTTTCATCTTTCCCCAATTTCTTGGCACGCGTTAAAACAAAATTTTAGGCTTTTGTAAATGATTCCACAGTTTCCTTTCCTACTTCCCAAGCAGTGGTAATTTTGAATTTTGCGGCATCGTTCTGCTTAAGATCAAATTGTAGTGTAACATAGGTTCCCTCCGTCATACCGGGGTATTCAAATCTGTTTTCCCCAACGTAGTCAAAACTCTCCCCGAAAACTTCATTCTGTAGCCATAGTAGGCCATCTTTTTCAAAAAGTTCACGAATCTTACCGGTTTCATCGTTTTTATATTTCCCAGTAATTTGGGAAAGGGAGCCATACGAAACCTTTAAACGTTCGTTCATGTTGCAATCAAAAGAAACTTTGAGCATACCATCTTCTTTAGTTACGTCGAGGATTCTGTTTTTAGCTTCTGCAGATGCTGAAGACGCGTCTTTTTTAAGATATGGGTCACCGGTAAAATAGATTTGGGTTACCAAACTTTGATAACCTGGAGCGGAGACCATCATGTGAAAATGTGCTGGTCTAATTAATCCGCCTCCCGCATCATAGGGTACGGGCATTTGGGTTTGAAAATTATATTTGCCATTTTCATCGCAAAGTGTTGTGCCTCTATATCTATATTCATCGGTATCATTGTCATAGACTTCATCTGCTGAACAATGCCAAAGCTCTATTTTTGCATTTTTATAGGGTGTTGTACAGTCTTTATGACGCACAATGCCGGATAGTTGGACTAGCTTCCCTGGCACTCCTTTGACGACCAAATTATTTCGCATAGGGCTGTCTGGCCTATAAAACGGTCCGAGAATATCCGTTGTCGTCTCGCAGTCGCCTACATACGATTCGCCATTGAATTTGATAAAACCTGTGGTGGAAATCGCAACGGCGCTTAGTCCTGCCAATTTTGTAAATGTTCTTCTTTTCATGATGTTAGTTTTTAAAATTGATTTATAAATGGTCCCTTCATCAAGTTAATGGTAATGCCGCAAACCATTCGGCGAACGCCTGCCATGGTGGTATTCGAATCTGAAATACGAGTATGGAGTGTACAAAAACATACAGAGCAAGGGCAAACGGGAACACCCACCTACCTGTTTTTTGCTTTCGCTCTGCGACAATCAAAGCAAATAGCAATCCATAAAGAATGACTAATGTGATAATATATCCGCTTAGAGCAAAACCTTCATTCGGAAAAAATGTGTAGAGGATTAAACGAACCAATGCCGGTTCTATTAATACGATTCCTGCGACTATCATTCCCCGTGCATGAATGGTCATGGTATGTCTATATTTTATGGCAATTCCATATCCGAATGAAAAAATCAAAAGGTCTTTTGCAGGAACCCATAGTTCTAGACCCAAGTTTTCTTGAGGGCCTCGTAGTGTGCTATGGGCCAGTAGGATAATCGAAATAAAAAGAAGCGGAACAAGGATGTACGATAGTTTTCCAATTTTTTTATGAAGTTCAAATTTCTTTTGAAAAATCAGAATAGGTTGGGCTATCAGCATAAAAATCCAAAGTACTGCAAAGAAAACATGGAAATGAAAATAGAACGTAAAATCGGCGGTACCATCAAAAAACTTGGCAAAATAGGAAGGCCAAAATCCGGCCATGGCAAGTAGAAAAAGACCTATAAAATAATAACCACTCTTTTCAAAAGCTACTGCTCGTTTTCTTGTTTTCATGGTTTGGATGGCGTCTTTGAAATTAATTGAATGTCAGAATTTTATGATTAGAATTTTATTCGGTGTTATTCGGTCGAAACAGGCTGCCCAAGACCATTTTGGTTTGTTTTAAGTGGTTGTTGATTATTTATTTGCCGCATCTGCCAATTGCTTGGTGTCTACATACTGCTGAAATGCCACTACTTTCCCATTTTTTAATCTAATAAATCAATTACGCTGGACTTTCATCTTTCTTGAATGCTTTAAAAACAGGCAGACTTTATTTATCAATAGTTTATTTTCAATAACACTAAAAATTGAAACTCAACTATTGACAAATAGATTCCCCCGAGTTAGGTCTGCCTGTTATTATTTTTTGTTTTTATTCATCAGTTTTTACCAGTAGCAGACCAATAGGTAATACCTATACTGCTGCAAGTGGAAATTTATGTTAGGTAGGCTTAAGTTTTATTGTTTATAAAAGTTAGGGTAGTTTAAGTTATTCAGTGGGTGGTGTTAACGTATACCCTTGTTTTGTCAATAAATTGATATAATCTAAATAATAACGCATGGTCGTAATTTTACCGTCGACTACTAACGAAGCAATATGGTAAGGTACGGGTGTTATAATTCCGGTTTTGTTATTCTTAAGGTTATTTACGCCCCATGTAAGCAACCATTCTCCTTCGTTCCAATTATTTTCAACCTTTACAGGTAAATACAGGTCATTAGAAATATTATGTTTATAATTGGCAAGGCTATTGACCCAGTATGCCTTGTGTTGCGTTGTATTTAAAGAGTCTAAGCCACCACCAAGACCATAGACCATTGCATCGTTGTTCATTAAGGCCGCTATACCTTCGACATCCGCATTTTGTAATGCTGTCACGTACTTTTTTAGTGTTTCTGTAGCAGTTTTTCCGTTGTCAAAATCTAAGGTCACTCTAGACTCTTGCGCCTTACTTAATGTTACGCCAAACATTAGGATGACAAAAAGAAATGTAATTTTTAATCTTTTCATAATTTCTTGATTTACTGATTAATAATACTTTTGATATTTTAAGCGGAGGAGCTATCTTAAAGAAATCAATATTCTATTTTAAATACAATGTATTTTGGACGGATGAGATTTAAAACTATCCGAAACCCCATATTTATTTATCAAGGATTTTTTAGAAGTAGAAAATGGTTTGAAATTAACGAGGCAATTGGTAATGTTATAAAGCCTGAGGCTATTGCAATATTTCTTACTAAAGACTTTTATTTAAGTAGTAGCTTTTAAGCAAATTCAAGATGGCAATAAGTGAATTTCACCAATAGTGTGATGTTGATGATGAATGAAGGATAGATAATTGTAATTATTGATGAGGAGGTTTTACTTCAATACACTTCAGTGTTAGAGGCACCTGCAAATCTTATCTTTTGAAATTAGTTTGCGGTAATTGTATCAACACTGAAAATACGAGTACACCTCAGATAGGCAATAGTATTTCAACAATAGTAACATTAAGAGTTCAATTGAATTAATCTATAATTGTCTTTGGATTTCGATGAGCGTTAATCGATTTATGATACTATAGTATTTGGCAGCTGTACTTCTTCGATAGCTCCATCGTTCTTCACGTGTACATAATAAGAGTGATTCTCATCATCTAGCGAAATAGAGGTATACACTTCCTCATTAATGAAATGAATGGCAGAGCGGTCATCACAGGCATACCCATCACTAAGCTGACCAGAAATTATATTGTTATGGTACAGTGGTCTTCTAGATTTTTCGGAGTTGTAATGCGGACAATGACTTTTGTCGATAAATTTCATTCCCTCTACAATACTTAATTCTTTTGGTCTAGAATCTGTGGTGCCACCATTGAACCAACAAAGGGAACCAGCACTACCACCGCCCATAACTACACCGTTATTATATGCTTTTTTAAGCGCAGCATCAATGCTTTGAGCTTTCCATATAGCCAACATGTTTAGGGTGTTACCACCTCCGACAACAATAGCATCCATTTTTGAAATGACCTCATCGAACGATTCCTTTTGGTCATAAGAATTTATCCAAACGCTAATAACATGCGGTACCACATTTATTTGGGCACAAACTTCATAAAAAGAGTCGATATAATCTTGGTCTTCACCACTGGCGGTAGGTATAAAACACAGGTTGGGTTTGTTTTTACCTGTAACTTCTGCCATGTATTTTAAAAAAGGGACAGTATGTCTTCCACTACCATAAATTAAAAGTTGTCTTTTCATAAAGACAAATTAATTCATTCTAAAATTAAATAGAAAGGTATAGAACTATTATTTTTTTTTGAATAGACTTATTTTTCATTCCATAATGGGGGAGGATATCGAATAGCCCCATTCCTTTAATAGGCCCAAATTATCAAAGACAACAGACTCATGAACAATATGTGCCTCATCATCAAAAGTTAGAATGCTCATACCCACGGTATGACCAATTTTTCCGGTAGGGGGTATGTCTCCAAACATTCCTGTGTTGGTTCCTGTTCCAATCCAGTTAACATACGTTCTGTTTCCAATAACATTTATTTCTTTGTCAACCATTTTGAAATCTGGCATTGCCCTATGCCAAAACTGCATCGATTCGAAAAGCTCGCTCTGATTTGCCGATAGTATTTCGCCATTTACATTACGTACCAATTTATTGGAGGTAATCATCTTAAGCAAAACAGTATCATTATCACTCCATGCACTTAAATAGGTTTTTGTAGTCTTTTTTAAAGATGTTTCTGAAGTGCTGATTTTGGATAAACCCTCCTTAGTTTCAAGGGAATTTGTATCCTTACATGAAAAGAATAAAGATACTAGTATTGCGAACAAGTTGAATTTAAGTTTTTCCATGATGAACTTTTTCCAAAAACTTCATTATTTTAAAGGAAAGAATAAACAATTGAATTAAAAGGGGATAATGGATAAGTAGTATCATATCTTGTCCGAACAAGCTAATTTATTGATCGAGAGGTTACTGCCTAGAATGTTGTACATTTATTGAAAGCTCATTTTCCCTCAATGAGAATCAACCTGCAATATGAGTGCCTTATATCAAAAAATTGGATACACTTTTATTCTGTCTTTTTTGGGACTAAGCTATAGCTATGGTCAATTAGTTGACTTGAATAGTGACCATCCTTATAAAAAGGTTTTTGTAGAAACCGATAACTTTGGTGCTTCCTATTTAGAAATTTTAGAGCAAGGTTTTAATCAGGTTAAAACAGATTCGGTTAAACTCTCCATACTCAATGACTTGGCGTATTACTGGCATACCAGAAATTTAAACACGGCCATGGACTTTACTAAAAAGGGTCTGGAATTTTCCTCTTTAAAAAATGAATCTGTCTGGCATGGAAGGTTTCAAATTACCCAAGGTGCCATTCTTTTGCGAATGGAAAAACTCGATAGTGCCCAAAACTTATTAGAATTGGCAAAAACTAAGGTTTATCAATCTGACCTTCCTTTTTTAAACACGCAGTTAGGCTATGTATATGAACGTAGGGGGCAACTAGATAAAGCCGCGGACTTTGCACTAAAATCACTTGACTTAGGTGAAAAGCTAAACGATAAAAAGGCCATGGCCATGGCTTATAGTGATTTAAGTAATCTTTTTTGGAAACAGGCAAAATTTGAATCGGGGGTAGAATATGGTCTTCGTTCCTTAAAATTATTTGAAGCTTGGGGTATTACAGATCTCGATTATGACTTTACACTTTATGTAGTTGGCAACAATTATTTGGCTTTGAAGGACTACGAAAAGGCTAGAAAATATTATGAACACTCCATTATCATTGGTGAGCGTTATGGGTTTTACAATAATTTGAGTGATGTCTATATATCATTGGTAGATCTATATACCTATTTAGGTGATTTTGAAAATGCTATGGAAGCTGGCCGAAACGCTGTTAAATATGCCGAGCTTTTGGAAAATAACTTCATGATTATGCGCTCTTGGCTTGCCATTGGAAAAATGCAAAATAAGAGGGGAAACTGTGCAGAAGCAATTGAGGGGCTCAGAAAATCGATAAATGTTGCAACTAATGATTTTGGAGATGCCTATTATTTGAGCGACGCGTACAATCAATTAGGGCGGGCTTATGCTAAAAATAACGATTATAAAAATGCCTATAGTGCATTTTCTGTATATGATTCACTAAAAAATGAAGTTTTTACCGCCGAGGCCGATCATCGTATTTCACAGTTAAGAACAGAATTTGACGTTGCACAAAAAGAAAGCACTATAATGTTGCAACAAACACAGATAAGAAAGCAGCAGACTCGTCAACATCTTATTATCATAATTACGATTTTGTTATTATTGTTGCTCCTTTTGGCTTATAAAGCCATTTCGAACAATATTAAAAAGAACAAACTATTACAAAAGAAAAATGCTGAAAAGGAATTCTTATTGAAAGAAATACACCATCGGGTAAAGAACAATCTTGAAATTGTTTCTAGCTTATTATCCCTTCAGGCGGCACGAATTGTAGACCCTAATATTTTGGAAGCTATGGAGCAGAGTCAGCATCGTGTTCATAGTATGGGTATGATACATCAAAAATTATACTTAGGTGAAAAACTATCTACGGTAGAAATGAAAGATTATTTTATTAATCTAACTGATTATATAATTGATTCTTATGGCAAGAATTCTCAGGTGACGGTCGATATAGTAATGGACGAACTTGAACTTGATGTTGATATGGCTATACCTATAGGTCTTATAGTTAATGAGTTGATTACTAATTCGTTGAAGTATGCCTTTCCTGAAGAAAGGAAAGGAAATATTCATTTAGCCTTAAAATTAAAAGGTGACTTACTAGTATTGGAGGTCAATGATAATGGTATTGGTATGCAATCTGAAAAACCGGTTGGTACTGGTTTTGGAACACATTTGGTAGATTTGCTGGTAAAACAATTAGATGGAAGAATGATTTTGGTAACGAATCATGGTACATCAGTAAGCATAGAATTTCAAAATATAAACGCTGCCTAATGGAGAATGAGAAGGTTAGTATATTAATCGTTGAAGATGATATGATCATTGCGGCGAACTTGTCTATTCAGTTAACCAGTCTTGGTTATGAAGTTGCAGGCATTTTACCTAGAGGTGAAGAAGCCATTATGCATGTAAGAGAGCATTCTCCTCAGTTATTGCTTATGGACATCAACCTAAAAGGTGCACTTAGTGGTATTGATACAGCCAAAGCCATTAAAAAATATATAGATATTCCTATAATATACCTTACTGCAAATAGTGACGACGCTACTTTTGATAAGGCCAAGGAAACCCATCCAAAGGCCTTCATTACAAAACCCTTTAATAAATTAAGTTTACAACGTACCATCGCTTTGGTGGTAGAAGAAATGAAGGAAGGGAACAACTCCAATCAAAATACCCAACATATAGAAATACTCGAAGACCGAATTTTTGTACGTCATAATGGAAGGATGGAGAAATTACTTTTAGAAGACATACTCTACATAGAGGCTGATCGTAATTATTGTATTTTAATTACACCAAAAATCAAGCATATACTTACATGTACACTTAAGGTAATGGAAGAAAAGCTACCAAAATCTAGCTTTATTCGAGTGCACCGTTCCTTTATTATTAATATCTCCAAATTGGACGTTTTGGGCGATGGTCATTTAGAAATCGGAAGAAAAGTGATTCCCATCGGAAAATCACATAAAGAACTTCTATTGAATCGAATACAGACGATTTAACTTTTGTACTCACTCGAAAAATCTCCTCGATAATTTTAAGTACCCCTTAGGAAACTTTTAGCATAAGTTCGTCCTGTTATTTATATCAACAGGTATAAAAACTGCTATTATTATAAATGGGTTCATGATAACCAAATATAATTAACCGCTAAAATATAAGGATATGAAAAAAGTAGTTCTATTTATCGCATTAACACTATTTGGTCTTACGATCAAAGCACAGGAAGAATTATATCTCGTTTTTGAATTTATGAAAGTCGATAACGAGCAAATGGTAGCCTACGATGAGACTGAAACATTCTGGGAAAAAATTCAACAACAACGGGTAAAATCAGGAGATATTATTGGATGGGATTTATGGTCTTTACAACCAGGAGGAGAAATGCAAGATTTTCAATACTTAACGGTGTCATTGTATAACGATCCCGTAAAAATGATGGATGGTAGTAGTTGGGAAAACTTATGGGAAAGGGCTAAGGCAGCCTACCCTAATATGACTGAAGAAGATATTACCACTAAAATAAACGGTTCGGCAAAAACTAGGGATTTGGCCGTACGAATCTTTGCTCATGAAATTGCAACAACAACGGGTTCATCTCCAAATAAAATGGTGTTAGGCACAGTTGCCCAAATAGATATGATGAAAGTAGCCCTTGAGCATTATAATACCTATGAAAATGCTGAGGAAAAGGTTTTTCAGCCTTTACATCAAAAAGCAGTTGATTCAGGAGAGAAGATAAGTTGGGGATTGATTAGATTCATAAACCCTATCGGAAGCGACACCTATGCTTCGCATATGACAGTAAGTATGTTTAAAGATTATAAACAAGCTTTAAATCAAAATATCAACTTCAATGAAGGAGCAACTCCTGCAAAAACCAAGTTAATGCAAGAAGGGGTAGCTGCAAGAGATATGAAATATGTTTATTTAGCCCAATTGATTAAAATGGCACGTTAATAAAAGAGATTCGATATTATGTGTTTATAATTGTTTTAGCTAAAAAAAACCCCCATGATTATAGTCATGGGGGTTTTTTATTTAGAAAATTTTCAAATTAAACTAGTCTCTACTACTAGAGTCGTTTCTCTTTTTTGGTCTGCTTGTATTCCTGTTATTTTTTCCACGGAAGTTGTTACCACCAGGTCTGTTTTTATTGCCAGATTTTCCTGGTCCTCTAGGGCTACGTGGTGGTCTGTCATCTTTCTCTTCAGGGGTGTCGTCCATAAAAGGATGCGCTCCTAAACGAGGTACTTCTTGTTTAATTAGTTTTTCAATATCGCGTAGGTATGGTTTTTCTTCTCTATCACAGAAAGAAAGCGCGGTACCACTAGCACTAGCACGACCTGTTCTACCAATTCGGTGCACATACGTTTCAGAAACATTAGGTAGGTCATAATTCACCACCAATGCTAATTCTTCAACATCAATACCTCTTGCGGCGATATCAGTAGCGACCAATACTTTTAGTTTACCATCTTTAAAATCACCCAATGCCTTTTGTCTTGCAGTTTGCGATTTATTACCGTGAATAGCTGCAGAACGAATATCAGCTTGCTCCAATTTCTTTACAATCTTATTAGCACCATGTTTTGTACGTGAAAATACCAATACAGAAGCTTGTGGTTGTTGTTCTAATAAATGCACCAGCAACTTAGGTTTGTTTCCTTTACTTACAAAGTATACACCTTGTTCTACTTTCTCTGCGGTAGCTTGTTCTGGTTTAATGGTAACGCGTTCGAAATCGCCTAACATCTTGCGAGAAAGCTCTACGATATCTTTTGGCATGGTAGCAGAAAAGAAAAGTGACTGTCTTTTTGGAGGAAGTTTTGCAATGATTTTTTTAATATCATGTATGAAACCCATGTCTAGCATTTGGTCGGCTTCATCTAAAACAACATGTTCTAAATCTCTAAAGGATATAAAACCTTGGTTCATTAAATCTAATAAACGACCAGGGGTAGCAATAATGATATCTACACCACCTCTTAATGCGCTAACTTGTTTACCTTGTTTAACTCCGCCAAAAATAACGGTATTACGAAGTCCTGTATGCTTACCATATGCAGTAAAACTTTCACCAATTTGAATGGCAAGTTCACGGGTAGGCGTAACGACCAATGCTTTTACTTTTCTTTTTGTTTGACTTAAACTTATTCCTTCATACAGATGATGAAGAATTGGAATACCAAAGGCAGCTGTTTTTCCTGTACCTGTTTGTGCAACACCTAAAAGGTCTTTGCCCTTAAGTAATATTGGAATAGATTGTTCTTGAATTGGAGTAGGGTGAGTATAACCTTCAGCTTCTAAGGCTTTTAGGATAGGTTCGGCAATGCCGAGTTCTTTAAATGTCATAATTTTTAATAAGCTGCAAAGGTACGCTTTAATGTGGAAGTACATATAAAGTAATAAGTAGTTAGGAAATAGGTATTAGAACTAGTTTTCAGTGTTTATTAGAAAGTAATTAGCGTAACGTATTTCTTATGGGAAGCAAACCCAGAATATAGAAAAAAGAGAAGAGATATATTTAATTATGATTTAAAGGCTTCTTTGAGCGCACTAACTGTCGATTAACGACATCAAATATCGTTTAGTTGATTTTGGGTAGTATGTCGTTTATCGGCAAGATTTTGCACTTAAACCAAGTACGTGTAAACTAACGAGTAAAATATGTTTTTCAGCGATTCACAACCTAGTAAAACAAGGTCTTCGGCGTTCTATTATTGTAACAAACGCAAGTCATGAAAACAATACTAACAATCATCTTTATCATCTTCTTAAGCTTTACTGCTCAAGCGCAAAACGCTACTAATGAAGTTAAAGTTGAAACTATTGAAATGACCATCGTTACAGAAACAACTTATGAATTAAACCTTGAGACCAAAACAGAAGTTGCTCGTTTATACAAATCAAAAAATTCTAAAATAAAAAAAGAGTTAAACTTCATCACTAAAACTAACAAGCCTAAAATGGCTTAAATTTCAGTATTCAGTATTCAGTATTCAGTATTCAGTATTCAGTTTGAAGTGTAATGCATAAAGAAAGAGTGTCTAGGTTAGGTAGTAAAACTGAGTTATGAGAAAATAAAGAGCTAAGCCAAATTCAAAAACTAAACTACTCATTACTTTTATGAACTTGAATATGCTTCTTAAACTATTAAAGTCCTTTCATTGCTGCTTCGGCACAGCGCTCACCGTCCATTGCAGCTGAAACAATACCACCGGCATAACCACCACCTTCACCACATGGAAAAAGACCTTTAATGACCGGATGCTCTAATTGTTCGTTTCTTGGAATGCTTACTGGTGATGAGGTTCGTGATTCTACCCCAACTATATTTGCTTCTGCAGTATAGTACCCATGCATTTTATCACCGAATGCCTTAAAACCTTGGCGAAGTCTACTGCCTATTAATTTTGGTAAAAGGGAGTGTAAGGGTGCCGATTTTAATCCGGGTTGATAGGAGGTAGGGTTTAAGTCTACAGATAGATTTCCATCAACAAAATCAGTTAGTCGTTGTGCAGGTGCAGTTTGTGTTCTTCCACCTGAAGTAAAAGCCAAACGCTCCAAATCCTTTTGATATTCCAATCCTTTTAGGGCTCCGAATTTTTCGTACTTAGGAATATCGGTATCTACATTAATTTCTACGACAATACCAGAATTTGCATATAGGTTATTTCGTTTCGATGGTGACATACCGTTTACAACCACTTCTCCGGGTGATGTAGCCGCAGGGACGATGAATCCACCGGGACACATACAAAAAGAATATACACCTCGCTCTTTCACTTGTTCAACCAAACTATACGATGCTGCAGGTAATAGTTCACTTCGCTCACCAGAACAATGGTATTGAATACTGTCAATAATATGCTGTGGATGCTCTACACGAACGCCCATAGCAAATGATTTTGCTGCTAATGCAATATCCTTTTTGTGTAAAAGGTCGAATATATCACGTGCGGAATGTCCGGTAGCAAGAATGACTCGTTCTACTGCCATTTCATCCTTTTCATTAAGAATAATGGCTTTTAGCGTGTTGTTCTTGATAACGAAATCGGTCACTTTGGTATTGAAATGTATTTCGCCACCATGATGCTGTATTACTTCTCTTATATTCTGAACAATTTTTGGGAGTTTGTTGGTCCCGATATGCGGATGCGCATCTATTAATATTTGCTCTGTAGCACCATGAAACACCAAGCTTTCAAATATGCGACGTACATCGCCACGTTTTAAACTTCGGGTGTATAATTTTCCGTCAGAATAGGTGCCTGCGCCACCTTCACCAAAGCAATAGTTACTTTCTGGATTTACTTTATGGTCTTGGTTTATTGCTTTTAAATCTCGTCTACGGTCTTTTACATTGTTACCACGTTCAAGCACAATAGGTTTGTACCCCATTTCTAAACAACGAAGTGCAGCCCACATTCCTGCAGGTCCGAAACCTATAATATGAATCGGTTTTGCCTTAGAAACATCTTTATAATTAAAAGATATAGCATTGCTAGGGGCGGGTTCATTAATATAAACAGCCAGTTTGTAGTTGAATACGATTTTAGGTTTACGTGCATCAATAGATTTTCGAAGTACCCTTATCTTAAAGGTGCCTTCTACAAGACCAAGATACTTTGCCGTACGTATTTCTAAACCATTAGGAGTAGCTTCTTCCTTTAACGTTAATCGTAACTGTACATTTCTGACCATGCTGCAAAATTAAAGTAAAATACACGATGATATTTCAAGAGTTTTAAAATTGCTGAGAAAGTGGTATAAAGAAAGTAATACTCAGTGTAATTAATTTGGTCTTTATTTTTCAATAATAGTTCTAAAAGTCAAATTCACTCTGGGCTGCGTACTTAATTTTGTCGGTGGTAGTCGATGCAACCAATTGGTTTGGGTTTCATCTTTCATTATTAATAAGCTACCATGTTCTAATATCAATTCTACCTTTTCTTTGGTTTCTTTATGTTTAAATGCGAATTTTCGTTCCGAACCAAAACTTAAAGAGGCAATTGCGCCGTTCTTTTTTAAATCTTTTTCACCATCGCTATGCCAGGCCATTCCTTCGTTTCCGTCGTGATAAAGATTTAGTAGGCATGAGTTAAAAGTCTCACCTGTTTCTTGCTCTACTTTGTTTTTTAAGTTTACTAATTCGGTAGTCCAAGATAATGCCAGTTTGGTAGTTTTTGAATACGTGTATTCAAACGGTTTTTCACCGTACCATGCCACTTTACGCTTTGTTATTATTTTCTTGCCAAATAGTATAGCTTCGTCATTTTTCCATTCAATGTTATTTAGCAAAAGGTCTAAATAACGAGTTGCTTCTTGTTCATTTAGAATTTGACCATAGTAATTTACGGTTCCACCCTGCGGAAGTAGGTTTTTAGTTGGGTCAACCTTTATATCAAACAATTTCATTTTTCCAATTTTTATATGCTTCCTTCATGCAATTTCCACAAGGTCTGAAATTATTTTCAATAGCTTCTTCAGTTTTTTAACCTAAAGATTCACTTTTAGTAGTGCTCTGTTTGTTTGCAGAATTTTGGCAGTAAATACTTATAATCAGAAATAAAAATAGGGATAAGTTTCTAAGAATAGTAAAGATTGAATTTCTGACTTTCATTGTATACAGAATGTTTTTTTTAGTGTTTTAGACTGTGTATGTAAGATGTATTACCTTTTTTAGCAATTAATTTAAAGCATATACAAAACGAAGGAAAATCTGTCAGGATTTTCATGAATAGGGGTACACTAGCAAACCATTTTACATTGCTTAACGGGTACTTATTTTTTCTTTCTAGGGATGTTTTCGTTCATAGTATCCAAAGAATAAATTGTCCAAGCTAAAATCACAGCATTTTTCATAATGTCATTTTCAGGAACATATTCTAAAAAGTCAAGAGTTGTATGATGAGTTGCAGACCCATAAGCTAAATCATCTTGTATGAATTGAAATGAAGGGATATTATAGTAATCAAAAGTTTCGTGGTCGGTAGATAGTGTATTTTCAATAGCAATAGCTCCAGAAGTTATAGTAGAAATTGGCTCAAATACTTTTTCAAAAACGGGTCTTGCCAATTCATTATTCTGCAAAAAAACGCCTCTTATTAACCCGGCACCATTATCTAAATTTAAATAAGCTGCAATTTTTTTAGATGCGATATTCGGTTTTTCATTTAAATCTCCAAAGTGTTTTTTAGCATAGGCAGCCGACCCTAAATAAGCTTGTTCTTCACCTCCCCATAGCCCAACTTTAATAGTTCTTTTGGGTTCATAGCCAATCTGCTTAAGAATGCGTAAAGCTTCTACTAAAACTATGCAATTAGCACCATTATCGGTAGCACCTGTGGCAGAATGCCAAGAATCGAAATGAGCTCCTAATACTATACTTTCTGACTTTAGTTTAGCATCATTACCCGAAATTTCCCCTATGATGTTTACATTATTTTCGGGTTCACTGTAAAATTCAGTTTCCAAATTAAGGCGTATAGTGGGTGTCGCATTTAATTTTGTCATACGGTACAATCTTCCAAAATGTTCAGGCATGATTGTGAAATATGGCAAAGGTTTTAAATCACCCTCTTTATAATAATAAGTTCCTTGAGGGTGTAAAACACCTAAATACATAGGCCTTGTAGTCAATACGGCTATAGCGCCTTCAGCTTCTATAAACTTAAGGAACGATTCATCCGAAAAATCGTCAGTTTTCCATTGCTCAAAAAGTTCAGGTAATGGAGTTGTTTTAACCTTAGCGGTTACTTTTTGCTCCATTTGTTTCAATTGTGTCTCTGAATATCTAGATTCAATAGTATCTAAAAGTGATTTCTTTCTAGGTTCTTTTCCTAAAAGGATTATTTTTCCCTTCAGTTTACCTGAAAATTCACTTCTCACCCAATTCATATCAGCATAACTTTCAATACTTATGATGGTGCCAGAAACAATGCCATCTGTACTTTTAGACATCGCCAAAGGATACGCTGAAATATTCATATAGTTTGGAGCCACCATTTCTACAGCAAAGGTTTTAATACCCCAGCCTCGACAATCAGAACAATAATTTTCAAAATGTACATTTTGAAGACCAATTTTTTTCATCTCATCAGAAATCCAAGTAGCAGCGTTATAGTACTCTCTAGTACCTGTAAGCCTCTGGCCGTAAATGTCGGTGAACTGACTTAACATGTTCATGGCTTCAGAATTATTGAATCCTTCATTTCGAATTTCTGATAATACTTTTTCCTTACTTGTTACTTGTGAATAGTTGTTGATAGTAAATCCTAGAAAAAGGAATAAAGTAATACTTGTTTTTAAGTTCATAATTAGAAGTAATGATTATTGGATGTTAATCGTTAGTGTAAGCACCAGTAACATTTGTATATGATAACAAGTTACTCTATTTCTAGGTGTATCTGCAATACTATTCTTCTGCGCTCAAAATGATATGTAAAACCCGTACTTTCTAATTAGAATTTACGCGTGACTATATCTTTATAACTCAACTATATAATCATCAATGAGATTGCAGGTAATTTTTCAATTAGAATAAGCATTACGGTAACCAAGTATAAATATCATAGTGAGTATAAACTTTTGAATATGTAAATAGAAATGGCAGATTTCATACGCTATATGTATACAACGTAATTCATCTGCCATCATTCAATCTATAAAGTAGCTACAATGCTTATTTTTTATTTTTCAGCATATTTTTAATCAACGAACTCCATTTTTCTATAGACTGAAGTTCACCAGTTAATTGGTAGTTGATATCCGCATTGTAAAATTCGAAAACGATGTTGGGTTGATCGCTATCAACAGGAAAGAAGGTTAGGTTTAATCGGTCAATGATTTTTTCCTTCCGTACGTATGATTTACCAATATTCGCTATTTCACATGTTTTTATTGAAGATAAGTCAACATATTGCTGCTGAATAGCTTCCTTCGTTTTTAAAACAAAGAATACGAAGTTTTTAGTTCGGTCTACACCAATAGCGTAATGACCAAAAATTTCATGTTCAGAAATTTCACAGTTATGTTGATGAGCAACCTCTTTTAGGGAAGTTAATACTACTTTTTCTTTAATTTTTCTACTTCTGTTTGTTATAACAAAAGGCATTGCACAAAGTGCAACAGATACGATGCCTATAACGGCTATTCCTAATTCCATTTTATATTTTTTAAATTTTGAGATACTAATTTTTGTATGATGCGTTAAATCGCAACATATCAATGTATTACCTGTAGCTACTTGAATAGTAGCCTTTAAAAAAATGATTTACCAGAAATTATGGAAAGGAAAAATTAGGTCAGACTTTCGATGCCTAACCAGTAAGATATTAGCGTAATTTTCATACTGCTTAAATCTTGAGCTAAACAGTACTTCATTAGATTTTAAGCGTATTGAAACACTCGTGAACGGGAGCTTAAAATTCGGAGCAGCATACTCAGTAACATCAGATATTGAAACCTCCGACTGTTGTGAATGAGGCGATAGTAGCTTAGTTGAGGCAGTAAAATATGCTTTCTGCTCGCTTTTTTGGTCAACTGTTATCTCATTAGAAAACGGTAATATATTAGCAGAACTATATACCCCGAAACAATAAATGGAGACGAGTAGAAGAACCCTGAATATGTGATTCGTACTTTTCATATTACGCAACAACACCTTGGTCGAGAATTGCATTAACTTCTTTCAAACTATCTTCATTATCTAATAAGAGAACTAATACATCATCAGCTTCAATTACCGTTGAGCCACCCGGTCGTACAAATTTACTATTTCGTTTAATCATTACAATGAATGCAGACCTCGGAAAATGCAAATCTATAATCCGTTTATTAACTGCATAACTATCTGGTGGTATAATAACCTCTTCCATGGCAGATTTAGGCAGATTTAGAATATACCTATCATTTTCTGCAATAGGCTTCACTTCATCAGGTAAGGCAACATTTAACCATTTAGCAAAAATCGATAAAGTAGTTCCTTGTATTAATACAGATGTAACTGAAATAAAGAATACGATATTAAATATCATACTTGCTTTATCAATACCCGCCAAAAGGGGATAGGTTGCAAAAACAATTGGTACCGCACCACGTAAGCCGACCCACGAAATATAAAACCGTCTTCTAAGTTTCATTTTGAAAAACATCAAACTAAGAAAAACACTTATTGGACGAGCCACTAAAATCAAGAATACAGATATGAGCAGACCTATTCCCATATAGGGTATTATTTCGGAAGGAAAAACAAGTAGACCCAATGTCAGGAATAGCACAATTTGCATTAACCATGCTAAACCATCAAACATTTTTATAATGGTAGATTTATGTATAAGATCTTGATTACCCAGATAAACAGCACAGATGTATATGGCAAGAAAGCCGTTACCACCAACGGCATCGGTTGCCGAAAATGTAATGAACATTAATGCTATAACGAGAACAGGGTAAAGCCCCTCGAAGCCTAGTTTAATTTTATTGATAATTAGTTCGCTCAATTTTCCAAAACCAAAACCACCAATACCACCCAAAATCATTTGTTTTAAAAATAAGGGGATGATTGAAAGAATGCTTAAGTCTTGGTTGATTACCAAGGTCAAGAATGCAAGTGTTAGTACATAGGCCATGGGGTCATTACTACCACTTTCTAATTCTAAGGTTGATCTTAGATTGTTCTTTAAAGCTAGATTTTTTGAACGTAATATGGAGAATACGGCTGCGGCATCTGTAGATGAGACTATAGAACCTAAAAGCATACTTTCATAAATGGTAAAATCTGTCACGAAATAGACAAATGTACCCAACGAAACCGCTGTTAGTAAAACACCTAAAGTAGATAAAACCAGACCCTCTTTAAGAATCGGTTTTACGGCCTTCCAGTTGGTGTCAAGTCCACCAGAAAACAAAATGAAGTTAAGGGAAACAATACCAATGAATTGTGCAAGTTTAGGGTTGTCAAACCTAATACCTCCTATACCGTCTGATCCTGCTAGCATACCAATGGCTAAAAAGAGTATTAAAGTAGGTACGCCGAATTTATATGAAGTTTTACCTACTAAGATGCTGATAAACAGTAATATAGACCCTACTAGTAGTATGTTTTCAATGGTAAGGTTCATTATTGTTAGTTTCTATTTTGGTCAGCGCAAATTTAGTTCTTTTTAAAAAAAACAAGGATTAAATAGCGTGTTTGTGGGGTGATAAATAGGTTAAAATTTAGCCAAAATTATTATTTCATTTTCAAGAGCCAGCTCCAACCTGGGCAGGTGTTTAATTCCATTAAATTCTGATTAGTTTTCTTTTTTAAATTAAGGAGGGGGAACCGTTCTGGCTGTTATCTGTTTTATGCTATTTCATTTACATCATTTATTAGTTAGAACGTTAATTTAATCCTAATCAGCTCTCAATACTATTGTTTAATTCAAGTTATCGATACATTTGTATATATCGATATATTAAAAACATCATGGAGCTAAAACAAATAGAGAAAATATCAAAAGCATTAAGTGATGTTAATCGATTGAAAATATTACAGTACATGCAAAAGAATCAGGGAAAGGTAGAATGTACCCATGCTTGTAATTTGTTAGATTTAGCACAGCCTTCCATCAGTCATCACATTAAAAAATTAGTGGAATCAGGATTGATTAATCCGCATAAAATTGGGCGAAATTATCATTACTCCCTTAATCATGAGGTGTGGGATAACTACACATTAAGACTGAAAAATCTATAATATTTTAGAGTATATATTGAAAGTTATAAATATATAAATGAATTTATATTGAAAAAACAAATAGAATATTCCATACTTGACCTTGCTATAGTTTCGCAAGGAACCACGTTAAAAGATACTTTTAATCATGCATTGTCTCTGGCTCAAGTAGCAGAGGCTGAAGGTTATACCCGTTATTGGTTGGCCGAGCATCATAATTCGGTAGCTATAGGTAGTAGTGCCACCTCCATTTTAATTGGTAAAATTGCTGAGGGCACTAAAAAGATTCGTGTTGGATCAGGTGGAATTATGCTACCTAATCATTCCTCTTTAATTATAGCAGAACAATTTGGAACATTGGGTATTCTATACCCAAATCGAATAGATTTAGGTTTAGGGCGAGCCCCTGGTACAGATCAAGAAACTGCAAAAGCTATCCGGTCAGATTTTTACCAAGCTGCCATGTCTTTTCCAGAGGAAGTTCAAAAAATACAACACTATTTTTCGAGTGACAATGCCAATGCAAAGGTTCGTGCTACGGTAGCCGAAGGGGTAGAGGTGCCGATATACATTTTAGGTTCAAGTACCGATAGTGCCCATCTAGCCGCCAAAAAAGGATTACCGTATGCTTTTGCAAGTCACTTTGCTACGACACATTTAATGAATGCTCTAAAAACATATCATCAGGAATTTCAACCTTCTGACGTATTGCAGAAGCCATATACTTTAGCTGGAGTCAATATCATTGTTGCAGATACCGATGAAGAGGCTGAGCGAATTTCAACATCGCTTTATAGAATGATTATTGGCTTATTGACGGGCAATAGAGGCTATATGCAAGCCCCAATTGAAATGACTGATGAATTACGTGAATTAAGCAAAAACCCTTCAGTACGTCAAATGCTTAAGTATTCATTTATAGGGAGTAAAGAGACCGTTAAAAAGCAAGTAAAACAATTTATTGCAGACACACAGGTAGATGAGTTAATTGCGGTAACTAATATTTATGATGGACAAGACCGTATTAAATCATATCAACTTTTTGCAGCTATTATGCGAGAGATAAATGCTGAACATTAGTAATCTAAGTATTTGAATTGAAGCTTAATAATTGAAATTAGATGGTCATAGAATCACTTTGATAAAGGGAATTTTACTAAGGTAAATATCCCTTCAAGTGTTTTATTTTGAATTAAAAAATACTGCTGTGTACTTTTTAAATATGTGGTATTAACAACATCTTTATGGCAAGTTCTTTGCCTTTCTAGTCTATAATGTCAATTATCGATTGTCGTTCTCTATTAACCGTAAGCTTGGTTACATCTGGTCGAGAATAATGACCAACAGGGTCAAAGTTTTGTCTTTCTTCTAGCACTCGATTAAAATCAATGGTGGAAGTAATAAGACCTTCTTTATCAATAACTGGTGGAATAATCCATTCTCCATCTGGTCCAGCAATACAAGAACCACCATTCGCCATAGTGTCAGGGGCATTTTTAAGTATTTCTTGAAGATGTGGAGTGTCCGCAGGGAAATCTTCTACCTTCATCAAACTTGAAACAGAAACAACGAACGAACGAGATTCTCTAGCTATGAACCTTGTAATGTCAAGCGTGTTATAATCAGAACCTGGCCAAACAGCAATATGTAGATTTTCGCCCATACCATACAGAGCAGTCCTTGATAAAGGCATCCAGTTTTCCCAACAATTCAATCCGCCGACACAAAAATCTTTTAAATCATGAACTCTTAGTCCGTTACCATCACCAGGTGCCCAAGTTAAGCGCTCATCGTAGGTAGGTTGTAGTTTTCTATGCACCGATTTTATGTCACCATTAGCATCAATATATACCAATGAGCAATAGATACTATGACCGCCTCTATTTTTGGCGCGTTCCATAATGCCTAAATACATTGCCATAGAATTCTCTTTCGCCAATGCGCATATTTCATCAAGTTCGCCAGCTTCTATTTGAATCGAATTCTTAACATAGTGCGCATGTATTTCTTTTTGAGTGGTTGAATTAAATTTAGCCCCATCGGTCAACGATATCCAAAACGGATAACCTGGTAGCAATGCCTCACCGAATACCAAAAGCTCACAATTATCATCAGCAGCTTTCTTGATATATGTTTTAATTTTATCAATAGTCTTTTGTTTGTTCAGCCAAACAGGAGAGATTTGAGCCATTCCTATTTTGAGTGTATTCTTGTTGTCAGTTTGTATCATTTTTAGCGTACTGGTTTTATTGGGTATAACATCTTTGTAACTCCCTTTGGCTTTAAAAGTGCCATTTTGTAATAATGAATACATTCTCCGTTTACCTTCACATTCATTTGCTTTCTATTTCCATTCTCAAAATAATGAATAGCAGTACCGTGATGTTTAAAAGATGTAAAGAATGGAGCATTATTATTCTCCCTCTTAGTTTTTTATATTTCTAATGGCATATTAATCTTAGTAGAATACGAAGATTATTAATATTTGAAAATTACCCTAAATTAATTATTTGATTTGTATATTTTTTTTAAGCTACATCTATCGTTTAGTTTAGTGAATTTTTTAAAATAGTAGTTATGTAGACTTTTTGTTTTCTTGAAAATTGGATTTAAAATGTAAGTCCATTTGAGGAAACGGAATAGCTATTTTATTTTCTGTAAATTTCTGACTAATACTTCTTCGTATATCGCTTTTTACTTTACTTATCCTGAATATGTTTTCACTAAAAAATAAGACTTGAAAGTCTAATGAAGAATTTCCAAAATTCACTAATCGTGCTTCTGTGGCTTCTCTGTCAGAAACATCAGAATGTTCAAATGCACTTTCTTCCAATACCTTAATAACCAAATCGATATCGCTACCATAAGCAACACCAACATCAATTCTAAAACGCGCCTTCATAGCCTGGTGGCTCCAGTTTATTACTTTATTGGTAGTAATCAATGAATTCGGAATAATAATAGAAACATCATCTGTATTTAAAGCTTTAGATGTTCGCAGGCCAATGCTTTGTATTTTCACGATATCACCATCCATTTCTATGACATCTTCTATTTTTATTGACTTTTCAGAAAGCAAAATAATACCAGATAATATATCATTAAATGTTTGCTGTAATCCAAGTCCAACTCCTACTAGTAAGGCTGCAGAACCTGCTATTAACACGGTTAATTTAACACCTAAAGTTTCTAAAATTAAAGCGATAGCAATAACCCAAACTATATATTTTATTATTTGCAGTAATGCATAACTGGCGCCAACATCGAGTTTGTTATTTTTTCTACTAAAAATAGTTTTCTTAATGAGGAATAATATCAATTTGGTAATAAGGTAAATTCCTAAAATGGTGAAAAGGGTATACACTTGTAGTTTATACTCACCTATATGAACTACCTCTAGTTCTAAAAAATTCTTTATGGTTTCCATTTAATATGTTGCTATCAGTGTTACTTAACTTAACAATTTAACTCTTAAAAATATACTCTTTATTATAAATAAAAAATTACTTATTGATAGTACTTAGCAAAAATAGTTGATAAATCTAGATGGATTTGAATGTCCAAAAAGCGTTATTAGGTAAAGGTGCTTCGTAGGTCTGGGATTCTTTAGAACCAGAGACTTCAAAGACTAATTTCCATGCATGAAGGCAAATAGACAGCGGCAAGTATTCTTGGTCTGAACCATATTTTTCATCTCCAATAATAGGTAGTCCTATATTCGCTAATTGGGCTCTTATTTGATGGAATCGACCAGTTTTTGGTTTTATTTCTAAAAGATAACCAAAATTATTTTTGCCTATAACTTGATAGGAAAGCATGCAGTTTAGGGAGTCTTTTGATTTTGATTGGACTATACCTGCTTTTTTTTCTTTGTTATTTTTTATGAGAAAGTTTACTAAGTTTCCTTTGTTATTTGCTGGCTTGTTTTTAACAATTGCTAAATACGTTTTTTGAACTTTACGGCTACTAAACAGCGTATTAAATTCTACCAGAATGCTTTTTTTCTTTGCCAGAATTAATACTCCACTTGTAACGCGATCTAATCTATGTATGATTCCAATATAAGGCTTTCGGTTACTTTTTAAAAGGTGATTAAGAACTTGAGTCTCAACAGTGACAGCTTCGTAAGGGCTTTTTTCACTTATGAGTCCAGCCGCTTTGTTTACAACGATATAGTCTTTGTTTTCATGTATAACATCAAGCTCTGGCATTAGGAATTTTACTTTTCAATTTTCAAATGTGGTAGCAATCGTTTTAACGTTTCTTATTTCTAGTTTTACGTTTGGTTTTTAGGCGTGAATGACTTGCAGGAATAGCATCATCAAAGGTGTTCTTAACCTCTTTAGGTTTAATGCTTTTCCAAGAATCATTTTCTTTTTCTGGCACTAACGCTTCTATCAAATCTTTTCGACCAACCCTATTTAACGTTTTTCTAATCCAATTTCTATTTTCCTTTTTATACCAAAAGAAGAAACGATGCTGTTCATCCTTTTCTTGTTTTGATTTTGGAGTCTTGGTTGGTTTTAGTGTATATGGGTGATATCCACTATAATAAATAACCGTTGCAACCGTCATTGGTGTTGGTGTAAAGCCCTGTACTTGCTCTAACTGAAAACCCATATCTTTAGTTTCAGCAGCTAGATTTGCCATATCTTCTACTTCGCAAGCTGGATGATTTGAAATAAAATAAGGAATCAACTGAAGCTTCAAGTTCTTCTTTATGTTGATTTTGTCAAAACGTTCTTTAAACTTATGAAAATATTGAAACGACGGTTTACGCATCAATTTCAATACGGGATCAGACGTATGTTCTGGCGCAACTTTTAAACGTCCAGAAATATGCTTTGTCATCACTTCTTCCGTATAATCATCTAATTCTTTTGGGTCAGCATTCTTATTGAATTCTGGAACTAACATATCATGTCGAATGCCACTTCCAATAAATGATTTTTTTATTTTAGGATGTTTATCTATGGCTTGATATAACTTGGTTAACGGTTTATGAGATGTATCTAAATTACTGCAAATTACGGGCGAAATACATGAAGGTGCCACACATTTGTCGCAAATGGATTGTACCTTCCCTTTCATCTTATACATATTTGCAGAAGGTCCTCCAATATCTGATAAATAGCCTTTAAAATCAGGCATGTTAGCGACTATGTCAACTTCCTTTAAAATAGATTCTTCACTACGACTTGCAATAAATTTTCCTTGGTGTGCTGAAATCGTACAAAAACTACAACCTCCAAAACAACCACGATGAATGTTAATAGAAGTCTTAATCATTTCAAACGCAGGAATTGGCCCACGCTTATTATATTTTGGATGTGGTAACCGTGTGTAGGGCAAATCAAAAGAAGCATCAATTTCTTTTTCAGTCATTGTTGGGTATGGTGGATTTATCACCAATGTTCTGTCCTTTACTCCTTGAAAAATTCGTCTTGCTTTAAGTTTATTAGATTCTTGCTCTATGACTTTAAAGTTAGAAGCGAATTTTTTCTTATCCTTTAAACAAATATCATGCGAATGAATTTCTACATCATCCCAATTTTTATTTTTAGGAATGGTTTCATCTTTATTTACTAAAAAAGCGGTTTGTTTTATGGTTCTTAAACTTGAAAAAGGCACTCCTTTTTGCAATAGCTTAACAATTTCTCGTAAAGGTTGTTCTCCCATACCATATACCAACATATCTGCTTTAGAAGTTTCTAAAATACTTGGCATTAGTTTATCACTCCAATAATCGTAGTGCGTTACGCGACGTAGAGAAGCTTCAATTCCTCCTATTAAAACAGGAACATCTGGAAATTTATCTTTTAAAATACTTGAATAAACTGATGTGGCGTAATCTGGTCGAAATCCTTTATCACCATTTGGTGTATAGGCATCTTTATCTCTAGGTTTTTTACTAGCCGTATAATTACTCACCATAGGATCCATACAACCACCAGTAACTCCAAAAAATAATTTTGGTGTTCCTAATTTTGTAAAATCTTGTAAATCATCGTTTACACTTGGTTGCGGAACAATAGCTACTTTTAATCCATAACTTTCCAAAATACGACCAATAACAGCTGGTCCAAATGAAGGATGATCTACATAAGCGTCTCCACTAAATAGAATAACATCTAGTTCTTCCCAACCTCGAATTTTTACTTCTTTGTTCGTTGTTGGTAACCAATCTGAAAGTTTGTTGATTTGCATATGAGTACAAAGGTACGGTTAAATTCGTTTTACAATTTAATATTAAAGAGCTTCAGCACAACGATTACGCATGAGTGAAGTACATCTGCGCAAATTTACTTAGTAATTCATTTAGAGTTTTTAAAAACCCAAAAAATTCGAGGATATACGTCTTTATAATAGCTAAATATTTGAGTAAAAAGATTTCGATTTTCGCTTTATTGGCTCAGAAAAATTATGTTTTTTGACACAGTACCTATGATTTCGTTTCGAAAAAAATGCGTCTAGATTTTTCCGCCCAGCACCAAACCATTACCTAAAGTTAAAGATTTTAGTTAGGAAATTTACCTGAAATGGATTATAGGTGTTGTTGTGTGCATTTTTTCTAACTAAATTTCGTTATTTCATTTCAGTTTCTAAATCTGTCGAATTCAATCCTTTTAAAATTAACCAAAAAGGAAGAATTAGTTGAATGAGCCCTATCGGAAGAAGCATATTCATACTAATGCTATTTCCAAAAATCGAAAATAGTATTTCAATAAACATAAGAACTACGGCTATTATCCCAACAATTGATATGACTTTTGGAATTAATTTAGACACGTAAAATGTATAGTATAAAATAAAAACTGGAAAGCAAGAAATGAGTAGACTCAAGTAGTGTGTCCACCAATGTTTTTTATAAAACACACTACCTAATGTATTTAATATATCAGAATTTCCAGTTTCATTTTTAGTATACTCTAGACTTAATTCTAGCATAGATAGAACACTAATATTGTCAATAGATATAGCTATAAAACCTAGTATACTAGATGCCAAATATAAAAAAGCCAAAATGATACTATGTTTTTTAAAAATGGGTAATAAAACTGAAGCTATTACAATAGACGTTATGCCGCTTAAAATTAAAAGTAAAGTCGAAATAATGATTTCATTTGAGTTTGCAGAAGTAGCGGTTAGAAAATCATCTGAAAATAGTACGGGACCTTGTAAAAATTGATAGACAGTAATTCCAGTTGCAAAAATGATTAGAAACAATAGTCCTACAAGCCTTCCGGTTTTTTTATTCGATTTCATATTTTGATTGATAAGTTGATTGATTGATAAGTTGATTGATTGAAAATAAGACGTTGTAAATTCTAAAATGTTACAAAAGAGTGTTATTTTAAAATTGCACACAACGTTTATTTATAAGGATAGTTGCTTGTTTAAACAACTGACATACTAAAAATGGAACGAACCAAAAGAAAATTCGCAGGATTTTCATAGTAGACTATAACTAAGCAATTCGTTTTACATGGTGTTAGCCACTGGCTTTTCATTCAGTTCAATTGTCTTTTAAAACTACAAAACAGGAAAGTTCTGCGGTGTTTTAAATGGTGTAAAATGGTCTTCTGTAATGCACTTTATTTTGTCAAACCCGTCTTTTAGCTCCATCGTTAATTGCTCTTCGTTGTATTGGTTTATTTCGAGACCACTACATTTTTCAGGACCATTTTTTGAAAAGATTGCCTACGTTTTTTTTTGCTGACAGTTAACGCTCAGTATATGGTGCGTTTTAATGCGTTATATATTTTGTTAGCTTCTGTCTATTTTATTGCCTTAATGACTTTTCCGCCTTTCATGACAAATTCCACTCGCGACAATTCAGAGATATCATCAAGAGGGTTTTCTTTAGTGGCTATAATATCTGCCAATTTACCTACCTTGATACTTCCAATTTCATCATCTTTCATAAGTAACTCTGCATTTACCTTTGTACCTGCCATTATTGCTTGAAGAGGCGTCATGCCCAATTTGACGAGCAATCGAAATTCCGTAGCCGCAAAATTAGGAGGGAACCCAACATTGTCAGAACCTACCCCTATTTTCACACCTCTTTCTATTGATTTCGAATACATCTTCCAAGAGTCTTCGCGAAATTTTTTAGTTAACTCATACATTTTAGCCTGTGCCTTACTGTTCTTCCAGGTCTCAAGTCCATACTCACCAACACTGACAGTAGGGATTAGGAATACATCATACTCTAAAAAGAGATCAATACTTTCATCGTTTAGGAAGGTGCCATGCTCTATGGACCTTGCTCCAAACTTTATTGCTTTATTGATGCCTTCAGTAGCATGTGCGTGAGCCATAACAGGAATACCTCTCCTTTTTGCTTCCTCGACTGCAGCAATTATTTCTTCATCACTAAATTGGACGTTTTTCGGATCGTCCCCTTCTGACATAAAAGCCCCAGTAACCAGGAGCTTAATCCAGTCACTCCCATGTTTTATTTCTTGCCGAATAGCCTTTTGAATCTCATCTACGCCATCAACTACTAGCCCATCAGAAATCACCGATTGATCAGGTGAAAAAAAATTAATATCACCACCACCCCCTGTTACAGACAAGTAATGTCCAGCTCCATAGATTCTCGGACCATCAAACAAACCTGCGTTTATGGCATCCCTGATTTCAAAATGGGCATATTGTGTATCGGCATCACCAGCTACTCTTATCGAAGTCCAACCTTCATTAAGCCAATTTTGCACTGTTTTCAAACCTCTAAGGGCATTAAAGGCAGATGATCCTTTCAAATGATTTACTTGGTAATCATCACCATATATTAATGGATGCACATGAGCGTCTATTAGGCCAGGTAGCACTGTATATTCGGTTAAATCAATTATTTTGTAATCTGGCTTAATGATATCTCTAGTGCCAATTTCTACAATTTTATCTGCTTTGATGATGATTACAGTATTGTTGTAAACCTTATTATCTTCTGCAGTTATAAGCTTACCACAAATGATAGCTGTTTTTTCTTGAGCATTTGAAGTAACAGAAAATAGAATTATTGAAATTGATAGTAGCAGTACTTTTTTCATACTCAATATTTTAGATTGAAGCTAAACTTATTGTTTAGTTTTATTTTTTCTTGTCTAAAGCTAAATACATTCCAAATAGCTATCGGGATTAGCGACATTATAAATATACACAGACCTTTCGATTAAGTGCTAAAGTCCGCATTACGTTTAGGTTGTGTTAGCAAATGTTTTTTTTGGTCAGGAAGTTTCAATTCCGATATCCGAGAACATTCTTTTCAATTCGTTAATATCCGATTGCTTATTCAACTTTGTCAAATTCCTTAATTTTCCATTTTTCAATTCCAAACTGAATCTTTTTTTTCCAAGAATTTGTTTTTCTTTTAATCGCTTTATTTGGTTCAATGGTATTTTTTTGAGTGTTGTCTTTTTTAATAATAGATATGTGAGAGTTCTAATGGAGAGAACACCCACGAAAATTCAGATATAACCAATCATGTTTAATTGTCCGTCATTCAGATTATATAAATTTAGACCTGCATTGAAATATGTTTAAGAGCATTATAATCCTCAAAGCGAAATATGAAGTTTTTAGGCCGTCATTTTTTTCTATTGTCTTTTCCTGCTCGTTGTATTTAACTTTCTTATTTAAATATTTGCTAACGGTTATTATAAAAATAGTAGTCAACTGCGTGACACTTTCCTGTCAAGTTGCAAGAAAGTTGAAGCGGGCTACAACCTTTGAATTTACTACTGTCTCGACTATTATTTTCATACATTGTTGGCGGTAGTTTTTATTCTCTAACAATGATATATTTTCTCAAATCTGAACTGAGAATATCGTATAATTCCTTTTTGTTTTTTTCATCAGTTTTTGCAAAAACAAAACCAAAAAGAGGATATATGTTAATATCTAAGGCCCTTATCAAAATAGGGTTTTCAAAATCATCAGCAAGTGCTTTATAATCAAATCTTGCAATATCAGCAGGCTTAATACCTGAATTATTATCTAAAACGATTATACTAAATATTTTATTTTCTTTGCCTTCGTATATAGTATCCCAATTTGGGCAAGTGTTTTCAAAATAGTATTTATAGGAATTAAGTCCCACTGTAATTCCTGATAAATCACCCGTAGTACACCAACCTCCAAAACGAAGTGGGTTAATTTCAATAGGAATTATTTTGCCCTTCTCATCAATTCTTACTTCTGCATGAGCCGGAAAATTCTTTAAATTAAGTTTATTGCCAATTGTGCTTAAAAACTGCTCCAATTCAGATTTATATTGATTGATAATTGCTTTAGAAGTCGAATATACTCTGTCGCTTGTATCTGTTTTCGATGAAAAAACGTGGTGTAAAATATTTAATATAACCACCTCACCCTTATCATTATGATAATAATCTATAGCGTATTCTTCACCTTGAATAAAATCCTCAATAATAAAGTGGGAAGTATCGAGTACATTTTTCGGGAAAATACTTTTAAGATTATGTGGCGTTATTTCTTCTTTTGCCTTAATCCATTCGTTTTCATCATTTATAATATAGACACCAATACTTAAAAATCCGATGGATGGTTTTATGACAAACGGAAATGACAATTCCTCGGTAGCAATATTCTGAATATTTTCTAACTTGATTTTCTGGAATTTAAATTCTGGAAATAGGGCTTTAATCTGCTCTCTGAATTTTGCCTTGTCTTTAAGGATATTGATTTGTTTTGACAATTCACTTTCCCCAAAGTGATTATCTATCCAACTGAGAACATTTTCTGAATTGGTATATATTCGCTGAGAAGGGTTGTTTTTTATAGTTGCTATAGCCTCTTCTTCGCTAATCCAATTTAAGGTAGGGTCAGCCACTAATTCTTTAGCCACTTTTGTTGCAACAACTGGATAGTAATTTTCTTTTATTGTATCTATAAGAAAATCTGAAATATATGGTTTGTCTATTAGGAACATTTTTAATCTATATAAGGTTTCATCCAAATTACCGCCAACGGTTTGTGTATGAAACGTAGCGTGTAAAAAGACACTACATTTTCGGAAAAACACGGAGCCGTCCCGAAGCTTCGGGATTATGTTTTATCTTTTCTATTTCAAAAGCCAAATTAATAATTTGGAGGTCTTTGTAAATAATCACAAACTTTTAGGCTTAGCACTTACCAGCTATGTTTTATACATTTTGTTGTGGTACGTTTTTTATTTGTTTATTTTTTCACTTTTCAGAATCTGAATTATAGATTTTAAATCATATCCTTCATATACTTTTTGATATTGGTATCCTTATAGATTTTATGAACTGCCTCTGTATACAACTTTGTAAACCGCTCATTTTTAATAAGATTACCAAAAAGAGATTCTTGTCTTATAAAGGCTAATGGGTCGGTTGTGGTTTGTTTGGCAGCTTGATGTAGTTCGGTGCTCATGGCATCGATAATTTCGATTGGATGCCCTTGTCTATCCTTTCCTTTATCACTATAATAACACCAGGCAGCAATGATTAAGGTTGCAAACTTGATACTGCCACCAGTCGCTAAATTATCATGTATAGTAGCAATTAAAAATTTAGGCAATTTGGCTGAGCTTTCCGAACAAATACGGCTGACACTGTCTTTGATATTCGGGTTGGCAAAACGCTCTAATAGACTGTATTTGTAGTCCTCTAAATCAATGCCTTCAATGTTTCCCAAAATGGGTGTAGCTTCTTGGTCTAGGTAGGCCCTCAAATAGGTTTTGAAGGTTTGGTCTTCTAGGCAAGCATTGATGGTGGGGTGACCGTGAAGGGCTCCTAAAAGCCCCAATACTGAATGCCCGGCATTGAGCAGTCGTAGTTTCATTTTCTCATAAGGCCCCACATCAGGAACGAATTGTACGCCAACTTTTTCAAAAGCGGGCCGCCCGTTCGAAAATTTATCTTCTACCACCCATTGTATAAAAGGTTCGCAGGTAACGGGCCAAGCATCTTGTACGCCATAGTTTTGTGCAAGGGTTTCGATATCTGCTTTCGTTGTTACCGGTGTAATGCGATCAACCATACTATTGGGGAAGCAGACTTCTTGGGCTATCCATTCCGCCAACCCCTTATCTTGCACTTCGGCAAAGGCGAGTAGCATCTTACGCGCCATATCGCCATTGTGTTCAATATTGTCACAAGACAAAATGGTAAAAGCAGGTAGCCCGTTATCGCGACGTCGTTTTAAGGCAGCGGTTAGAAAACCATATACGGTTATCGGCTCATTGGGGTATCGTAGTTCGTGTTGTATATCAGGGTTGTCAAAATTGAATTCCCCCGTTGTGGGGTTAAAATTATATCCGCCTTCGGTAATCGTAAGCGATACTATTCGAGTATCAGCATTTGCCATACAGGCGATTACGGGTTCGGAGTCTGTGACTCCCATTTTAAAATTGACTATCGACCCGATGACTTCGGGTTCAATTTTTCCGTCGGGGTGTTTGACCATCAGCGTATATAGGTGGTCTTGCTTATTGAAAATATCGTGTAGTTTGGCATCCGCTTCGCGTAGGCCTATACCGCAGATTCCCCAGTCTGAAGCTTCGCCTAACTGCCGGAGTTGGTGTAAATAGTAAGCTTGATGTGCGCGGTGAAATCCACCGACACCAATGTGTACGATTCCTGTTTTATTCGCTTCGCGATTATAATTCGGAACAGGCATACGGCTTCCTACTTCCTCTAAATTTTGTTGTTGGAGTTGTATTGGTCTTTTCATTATTGTGTAGCTGTTTTTGATTTTCCGCGCAGCAGCGCCCAATAGGCAAGTGCAAAATAAATTAGGGTACAGATGAAGGCGTAGGTATAAAAGAGTTCCCGATTTTCGATATAATCCGTTTCTGATGCACTACCGAACATGACATTACTAGCTAACACCAAGGTGGCGACCAAAGCGATAATCGCAATAAATTTTAACCCCTGAGATAAAAAAGATTTATCCTTAGCAATAACAGGCTCCTCCTTTGCTTGCTGTTCTTGAAAGCGTTCAATCGTTTCCTTCCGAACTTCTTCTTCCTTAACTTCAGCAGTATAGTTCTCTTTCGCCCCATACCGAGACGCTAGCAGTGTATACAGCAAGATTGTAAAAAACCAAGTGGGGATAAACAGGTAATAGAAGGAAATCACATCCAAGGCATTCAATCCAAAACCGAAGACAAGGCCCAAGCCCCATGAAGCGACAGCAGGCATACTAAAGGTCAGCTGACGGTACGAAGACCAGTAGCGCGTAAAGCCAATTCTAGGAAAAATTTGATGTTCTGTAAATACAATCGCCCCTACAGGAACCACCAGTAGTCCGGCATAAGTGAGTAGTGGCAGTATTTGTGAAAAAACAAAGGGGAAACAGGCAATGATCATAGTGACTAACCCAACTACGATGGTCGTTTTCTTTCGGGAGTGGTTAAAGAAAATCGCCTGTGCGGCTAAACCTGCTCTATATAGATTTGTTATTGCTGTTGTCCATCCGGCAACGATTACTATTACAAACCCAGACCAACCGAGGGCATAGTAGGCCACATCACCCGGGTCAAGTTCTACAATAGATTTTCCTAAGATAACGGCGGCACCTGCGCCCATGATTCCGGCAGCAATCCATGCCACATAGTGACCGAACATCATACCGGTACTGGTGGCATAGCCGTACGATTTCTTTTTAGCAAATCGCAAGAGGGCCATATCAATTAATCCGAAATGGGTAATGGTATTGGCAGCCCAACCAAATCCTATGACTTCCACTAATCCGATGCCCGGAGCGCCGTCGCTATTGATGCCTGTCCAAATGGACTGGTCTCCCAAGGTCATAAAATCGGCCCAGCCTGCAGGTAAAGTTTTATCCAATACATCTAAAGACAAAGCGGGGAGGAGCACCATGGCGCCACTGGTAAACATCACAAAGAGCCAAGGCGCACAGATGCCGGAAAATTCAGAAACCGCATTAAAACCATAGAGTGCGATTGAAACCACAAAGATGCCCACAGCCAAAACAATCAAAATAAACCAAGCATTGGTAGGGTACCAATTGAGTTGCGCAGGAATATCAAAGGCAAAACGCACTGCGGTAGATGATACCGTAATCATTGCCGCTGAAATCACCGAAAAGATGATGACATTGGCCCAATTGTACATCTTGGTCATTGAATCACCTGCAATCTTATTCAGATAGGTATAGAGGCTCAATCGCGTATCAACGGCAATAGGTGAGGTGATGAACCTCCAGCTCAGTACGGCCAAGATATTACCAATCAATAGACCTAAAATGATATCCATGGTCTTAGCGCCTAGTGCCACGAAGGTCGCCCCAATGACAAACTCCGTTGCTGCTACATGCTCAGCAGCATATAGTCCTGCAAAATGGGTCCAATCATGTAATTTATGTTTGGCAACTGGTAATTGTTCTTCTTCTAGGTTTTCAAATTGTTTAAAATCTTCTGTGGTATCCATATTTTAGGCTGGTTGCAAATTTTACTCTTGTTAAATTCTGTAGTATAGTTTTTTTAATGGGTTTGATCAAATGTTCGTTAAGGCACATATTTTACACAAGTTAAAGATTAAGGTTTACACTAAATTAATTTCTAATCTTGTTGCTTGTTCTTTATTTCTTTTCGAAAATAACTTTAGTTTTAGATATTTTGTCATGCCATCCTCTTGGTATTTCACCAAGAAAAGAAAAAGAATCAAAAGGTATTCTTCTACACATACTTCTTAATAGAACTGTTTTGAAATCCATGATTTCATTTTCAATAGTAACAGCTCTTGTATTGGTCACAAGTTTTCCAATGGTTTTTCCTTTTAAAAGATATTCTAGGAAAGAATAAAAAATAGTTGTGGTAATTAACCCAAAAAAGATTCTTCGCAAGTAGTTTGGATCATCATAAATAAGTAATCCCGATAGAAAGGATAAATCTTCTATTTTAGAAATATGTCTTATCGAAACTATGTAAAAAATGATAAAACCAAAATAGAGAACACTGTCTATAGTATAATTAATTAATCTCTGTTCCGTGCTAGCTAAATCGAATCCAGCAAAATTAGTATTACTCTTATTTCTTTTAATTTCGTTCATTTTTTTTTAGCTTTTTTAAATTACACACAACGCCTGAGCGTAGTGCGGAGGCAAGGAAACTTTTTGTTTCCGTCTGTGCACGAAGCTAAAGCTTATTGATTTATTTTTCTGTTCCAAAGCTAAATCCAACAGATTTAGCGACATTATAAATATACACAGACCTTACGAATTAGACACAAGTCCACATTAATTATAAGATTTGTTGTAATCTGTAGCGACACGTTCGAGTAAGCACGAACGATTGCGTTTTTTTTATAAGAGTGGAGTCCATCTGCGCAATAGTTGCGTTTGAGTGAAGTCCACTTGCGTAAACAAATTCATAAATCCATTCGATTCAACCGAATTAAAAAGAGTAGCCAATATCTACTAAAAGACTGCTAAGTTTTGCAGTTACAACGTTGATACTTTTGATAAAACAATTAATTCTAATTAGTTAAAAAATATTGAACGTTTATAAGTTCTATATTATTGATTATACCTAAATCCAGGGAGCTTTCCTGGTCATAAGATAGCGTACAACTGGATTTAGCCCCAAGTTCGAAGCAAGGCAAGGTTGTTTTATCTGAATAACTTTGACTGGACGTTAGCTCTCCTATCTTTACGGTCAATATAGGCAACCCTGTAACTTCGTAATCCTTTGGGTTATTTAATTGAATTTCAAATCGCCAACGCGAAGTATTATTTCCGGTATCGGGTGTAAACTCATAAAATAAGACATCGTAAGTAAAGCCATCTAACTCAGGTGGGTCAATTTGAGTTAATGGTTCTGGATTAGGAAAGCTACAGGGTAGTTCAATAGTTCTATCTAGGAAGTATTGTTGGTTGTTCAAGAAGTAAGTATCGCTGACTACTGCAGTTTTTGTGCAATTTTCATCTTTTGAATCACAGCTAATGTTAAGAATAAAGCAGTAAAAAGAGAAAAAAAGAAATATTGTTGAAAATGTGCGTGGAGAACGCTTGATGCTATTTTTCATTAATGATATATTA
Source organism: Maribacter arcticus (assembly GCF_900167935.1). GTDB lineage: Bacteria > Bacteroidota > Bacteroidia > Flavobacteriales > Flavobacteriaceae > Maribacter > Maribacter arcticus. The sequence goes on from NZ_FUYL01000007.1 coordinate 243,439, forward strand.
TAATTTAAGATTCTTGTTTTTGATTTTCGAAAGGTCAAACCTCACTCGGGGCGAGAATTCGAATATCGTTTAAGGAAGAAAAATCTTAATTACATATATTTTGTTTTAGCGAGGTCAAATGTATTCAAAATAATTAAACGCTCTTTTTGATTTTTTGAGCAATTGATTACAACGTTACGGCTATGGCAATCGGGGCAGGTAAGGAAACTTTTCGTTTCCGTCTGCGCACGTAGCAAAAGCTTTTTGTTTAGTTTTATTTTTTCTTGTCCAGAGCTAAATCCATTCCCGATAGCTATCGGGATTAGCGACTTCATAAATATACACAGACCTTTTGATTTAGCCCTAAAGTCCGCATTACGTTTAGCATTGATGAAAAAGCAGTAAGTCGAGTATCTTTAAAATGAACTAAAAATTAAAGATATGATTACTCAAATTACTGCTATACCGAAGTTATATATTGGCATCGACATACACAAACGAAGTTGGAAGGTACATTGTGCAACAGATTTGTTTGCAGGTAAGTCTTTCAGTATGTCTGCAGATCCAAAGCAATTACAAACTTATGTTTCCAAACATTTTCGGGAGTATGAAGTAACAACTGCATACGAAGCAGGTTGCTGTGGTTATCATGCACACCGATGTTTTGAAGGTTATGGTTGGCGAAGTTTAGTTGTGAACCCGGCAGATATTCATCGCAAGGGTAAAGAGAAGCATACAAAGACAGATAAGATAGATGCGCAGTTAATTGCTAGAGAACTTAAAGATGGTCGTTTAGAGAGTATCATAATACCAAATAAGAAACGAGAAGAGCTTCGCAGTCTGTTTAGACGAAGAAATGATTTGGTTAAAGATTTTAGAAGAGTAAAGAGTTATATCAAGATGCAATTATTGTATTTCGGTATTAAAGAGCCAGAGGAGTTCGATAATGACCATTGGAGTCATAAATACAGAAATTGGTTAGATGATATGGTTTTTGAATACCCAACGGCGAAGTCTACTTTAGATAGTCGACTGCGTTTCTTTCGTTTCGTAGATCAAGAGCTACGTGATGTCTCTACTGAGCTAAGGAGGTACTGTAAAACGCATTACAAGAAAGATTATATGCTGCTAAGAAGTATACCCGGTATAGGTGGCATAGTAGCCTGTGGTATATTATGTGAACTAGGAGATTTAAGACGTTTCAACAACATTAAACATTTGGCAGGCTATGTTGGTCTGGCACCAAGTATATACCAAAGTGGAAATAGTCAAAGGACAATGGGAATGACTCCACGGGCAAACCGTTTATTGAGAAGCTATTTTGTGGAAGCATCATGGCAAGCAATACGAGCAGACCCAGTTATGCAGGCTTACTATCGTAAACATCAAGGGAAGAACGTAAAAAGTATCATTGTCAAAGTAGCAAGAAAGTTACTTAGTAGAACCTTAGCCGTAATTAAAACGGAAGTGCCTTATACCATAGGTGTAATTGAATAATAAAATACGAATTCAAAGAAATAGGAATCATAACAAAGCTCTAAAAAAGTAGTAAGAACTGTATCACAAAACAAAACCCGTGACCTGTATTGTTCAGGATCACATTTTTAGCAAGTGACCGGTTCTATTATAATTTATAATCATACAAATGCCGGTGACGTTTCAGGTTTCGAACCGATCACATATAGGAGTGCGAGCAAGTTATATTAAAAGAAAAAAAGGTGGTTTAAAGTAAAAAAGAAAATATTAATTAACTTTAAAGAACTGGACGAAGGCTTTTCATAGGAGGTTTTGTTGGCAACAGTTATTTT
>NZ_FUYL01000008.1 GCF_900167935.1 Maribacter arcticus
ATACACCGACAGAGACAAGAAGAAATTCATTCTTTTCAAGTTTTAAAAATAGTAAGCGAGTACAATGGGCATCCTCTAGAAACCATACCCATTAATATGGGAATTAAAAAAGGATAAGATTGATGAAATCTTACCCTTTTTTATTTATGCTTTAATCTAAAAAATTATTATTATTTAATCTCTAAGGCTTATTTCTTCTACTTTTCCATTAGGATAAATTACTGTAGCTATATCATCACAAGTGCCATCTCCAAAATCAACAATTATAGATAGGCCATTTTTTGCGACGGTCATAGAACCAACATTTAAATAGCTACAAGCGAAATTACCTTCCAATACTGAGTTCACTGCTACAGTATAAGTACTTCCATCAATATCTACTACCCAATCACCATCAATACTAAAAGTAGTAGTCTCAAGAGAATCGCCGAAGGTTAGCGTAAAGCTTTTTGTTCCATTCTCAGATATAGTTGACCCCTCTTCCATAGTTAGTGTCAAATTACTTGTTGTTTCGAATGAAATTGAGCTATTATTAGAATTGGCTGTTACCACATAAGATTTGGTACCATTAATTTTTATACTACCAACATAAAAATCAGTATACATTGCTGTAAAGGAACTTGCCTCGCTTTCAAGATTATAGCTAACAGTTAAGGTGCCATTTACATTTTCTGTTCCATTCAAAACACAATTATTAAACGTTGCTGTATAACCTGAATCGGAATATATGGCACTATAACACTCATTACTAGAATTAAATTTACCAGTAGCACCGCTATTCATAAATAATTCATAAAGTGCTGTATCTACTACACCTGATACATCCTCAGTTTCTAAAATAGCGTGTAGCTCAGTTTGTGTTAATTCAACATCTTCATCTTTTTCTGCATCATTACTACAACTATATACTAAAAAAAGTCCTGTTGCCAGAAAACAAAGTTTTTTAAATGTGTGTGTTACAATTTTCATGGTGTTTTGTATTTGGGTTTAAAACGTACAAACGTTAAATAACCCCCTTTTAGTATTAAAAATATAAAGAATGGGGTGTATTTTTCGAGAACAAATGAGCTGGACAAATAATATTCTGATATTATTTGGGTTATATCGTATACGATATACTATATTAAAGTATGATTATAAAAATAAATCTTAGGGACCAAGTACGGGATTATCTATTATCTGAAATGATTACCGGGAAATTAAATACCGGTAAAACGATTAATTTGGCAGCTCTTTCAAGGGATTTAAATGTAAGTGTCACCCCTATTCGAGAAGCATTGACACAATTACAACAAGCACACATAATTAAGGCTGTACCCAATAGAGGTTTTATCATTGCTGAATTAGACGTGAAAGAAGCGGAGGATTTATATGGTTTGGTCGCTAATCTTGAAGTCATGGCCATTGAGAACTCTGAATTTAATGATGAAGACATCGTAAAACTTCGAAATCAACAGGAGGTCTTCGAAAATGCCCAAGATGCGATTTCAAGAATTCAGGCTGATTTAGAATTTCATAGATTACTAACCAAAGGCTATGAGAATGATTTGGCATTACAAATATTGAATGATTTAAAAACCCGTATTTTCTTTTACGAAAAAGCCTTTACAAATGATGATTCATTCTATAACAAATCAGACAATCAGCATGATTCAATAATTGCAGCTATTGCAGATGATAATGTACCTACAGCTTCCCTCCTATTAAAAATGAATTGGATGTTAATATTGAACTATATTCAAAAGAAACTGACCGAATAGCACTATCATTATACCAAATCCTTTAATAATTCTTCTGCCGACAGTGTCAATCTTTGATACCCTTTATATGCCCAAACGCAGAAAACAATGGTTATCAATATTGTAAGGGCTAAAAGAACTACTTGTTCTGTTTTTAAGCCTATCTCAAAAATATTTTTATTTGAACTAATTTTTGAAAATACAGGTACAATAAAGAACATACCTAATATACCAACCCCCATACCAATTTGTTGAAGTCTTAAAAGCCTATTTTTTGCTTTTACGTAATGGCTCAGATTGGCTTTATAAGAATTTTTCGATATATCTAATGTCTTTATTTCTTTCAATGCTTTTAAAACTAAAATGGGCAATACAATAAGGTAGCTTAAGGAAAAGATACCGCAAGCTTTTAAATACCACGTGTCTAATTTCCCAAACTTTACTATTAAAAGTAGGGCAATACAAAAACAAATAAATGCACCAACAGTTTCGTAAGTAGTTACATTCCTAAATTTGTTTTGATATTTTTCTTGGGTCATATTCAATATTATATCATTCGTTAATTTCTTTTGCTGGTTCAAATCTTTACTCATTTGTAACCATGCAGCTTGTAATTCTTCTATTTCCATGTTTTAAGAATTAGTCATGTTAGTTTTTAATTTCTTTTTTATTCTTGAAATACGTGTTCCTACATTACTAGCTTGTAATCCTGTTATTTGGGCAATTTCATTATAATTTTTTCCTTCTAGTACCAGAAAAATCAATCCTTTGTCTAAGGTGTTTAAATGCTGTAAATGTTTATAAAGAAGCCGCAGACGTTCTTCATAAACTTCATCTTTAGCATCGCTTTGTTTTATTAGTACCTCTGCAATGGGCTGTACATCAGGTCTTCTCTTTTTCTTTTTCAAGTGGGTTATTGCTGTATTCATCGCCACACGATACATCCAAGTAGTGATTTTTGAATCTTGCCGAAAAGAATCGAAGTATTTCCAGAGTTGATAGACCACTTCTTGAAATAAGTCTTCTTGATCCAGCTTGCTATCAGTATAAACAGAAGTTACTTTGTACAACAGTGCTTGGTGTTCACGAATTAAATCAGTAAAGACTGTTTCTTTTGACATATATAATCTACTCGTTTATCCATTAGTATAAGTCTATTCAATTTTGTCACACTTTTGGCTAATACTTTTTAACTTACAGCAAATAAAACATAACTAGTACAACATGAAGTATTTATATTCGTTTGATTAAAAAATATTTTAATATGCAATTTTTAAATAAAGAGATTGAGGCATTGACTAAAAGAAAAAATACCCCAGCACTTGCTAAAAAACAAGTATCATGCGGTATTTTTCAAGATATTAAAGATATTCCGGTCGTTGAGGAACATGTTGTACTTAGAACAGTATAGTTCTAGCTTTTAAAGAGCGACGTATCTAAACCAGGTATAAGTTTCAAAGCATTTTGATAATATAATTTTTTCAACACGTCGTCAGGCAGATTTAGTCCGTACATAGACCAAAATGCATGATATTTTTTATAGTAAGGAAAATACTCATCATTACTTTCTAAAACTCTAAAATAGGTAGGAAACTCTTCTGGTTTCCAACTATCCTTTCCAAAAAGTACTCTATCTTGATATTTAATAAAGAAAGCCCTAGCATTCTGAGGTTGTCTACCCAATTCTGCTATAACTGCAGATATACCTACATTCATATTAGGCATTTCATCTAATAACTCCCCTAGTTTTTTAAGGTTATTTGCGTGCCATCCCATATGAGCATTTATGAATTTTGTATTAGGATGCTTTTTAAAAACATTGTGCTGCTCTTGTATAATCTGTTCAAATGGTGCTGGGTCTGTAGCAGATCGTTTTCTACGTGGGTGGGTCTTTAGCTCTAACCAACGCTCATTATCAGAATTCATATCATCCCAAAAAGATTTAGGGTCGGCTGCATGAATTAATACTGGCACGCCCATTTCAGCACATTTTGCCCATATAGGGTCTAATCTCGGGTCGTCGATAGCTAATCGTTTTCCATCCGAATCCTTATTTCTAAGGCCTAGACTTTTATAAATCTTTAATCCCTTTGCTCCATTTTTTATATCATCTTCTAATTGCGCAGCAGCTTTTTCACCCCATTCTACATCTTTAGCACCTTCAAAATCTACATTGGCAAACACTGCAAATCTATTTGGATAACTTTTATTTATGTTGCTTATTTTTTCTTTTATACTTTCTCCTGAACCACCACTTAAGTTGACCATTATGGCCTCGTTCATAACATCCATATCAGCAACCAAACCATTTAGGGCTTCGACCGACATATCTCTTTGGTGACTATGAACATCTATAAAAGGAAACTTCGCTTTAGTTATTTCTTTGCCAGGTACTACTAGTGTAGAAGTAGGATTATATTCTTCAAAACCCATTTCTTGTGCCAATACAGGCGTTGCAGTAAAAATTATAAGTACCATCATTATTAGTAACGCCATGTTTTTTGTCATATCAGTTTTCATTTTGGAAGTTGGTTTCTTGAATTAATTGATTGTATTCTAGTTTTGTGTCTATATCTATTGATTGTAAGCCAGGGTCTAACTGAACCATCTCATCGTAACTGACGTTTAAAAGTTCTTTTGCACCTTGATCACCCTCTAACAGTACTAACTTAGGATAAAGTAATTTCGGGAACAATGCTGGTACTCCAAGCCTATTCTTATAGTTAGTAGCAATAATTTTAGATGAATCCTTTTTGAAATTACTAATTAGTGAATCTAAATAAGTTGTACTCAACAAAGGTTGATCAGCAAGACAGATTAAAATACCATCTGGTAAAGAACTGCTTTCTATCAGTTTTTTGACGCCAAAAGCGATACTATTTCCAAGGCCTAGCGACCAATTTGGGTTTAAGAAAACCGTTGTGTCTTTTTCTTGTAAGTTACACTCAGACATAATAGTTTCAGCGTTTGCACCAAGAACTACATAGACACTATCAGCATTACTTTCTTTAACAGTTCTAATGGTTTCTAATAGAAAGTTGGAATTTTTCCAGGGTAGTAATTGTTTGATGCCCTTCATACGTCTAGACGCTCCAGCTGCCATTATAAGCACCACTATATGTAGATTTTCGTTCAATGAGAGATGCTTTTACTTAAATTATTTAATATAATAGTCTCGGTTTGGGCCTACAAATAGTAATTACAATTATCATGTAAACCTACGGAAATATAACGCTTTTGGAAGTTTCAGCACCTGTGAAACATTTGCTTTAACAATCTTTAACATTTATTTTTTTAATCCCTATAATTTAAATAAACTTTGTCCGTTCTGCTAGTTGAACCTATAATTAATGTATATGATAAATTTTTTAAAGACCTTCAGTGTGTTTTTTGTACTGACGCTACTTGTTTCTTGTGGTAATGCAGATGATGATGTAAATCTAGATTTGAACATTGGTGACGGACTAGGAAAAGGTCAGGAAGTAGATGATTGCTTAGGCTTAGAACAAGGTGACCTAGTTTTATCTATACAAGAGCAGTTTACAACTTTACCCGGCAAAGTATCTGTATTCTTTAGAGTTTCTGATACAAGCGGAAATCCCGTACCAGGCTTAACCGCTAATCAATTTACTATTTACGAACAAGGAAGAAATGATGATTGTTTTAAGACAATTTCAACTTCAGAATCTTCGGCTCGTATTTCACCGAATTCGCAAATTTTTTCTAATAACACCCTATTAGTACTAGATTTAAGTAACAGTGTACTTAGTAGTAGCTTAGAAGAATTGAAGCTTGCATCTACCAGTTTTATTAATGCTGTAATGCCAAGCACCTCTCAAGAATCTGTTAAGATGGCTATTTACTGGTTCGATGGTGAAGATAATTTACATTTATTGAATGAATTGACCCCGTCGAAATCAGAATTAGTAGCAGCAATTGACGGTATTACTGATACTATTAGTAATGACCCATCTACCGATTTATATGGCGCAGTTATTAAGTCTACCGATATTGCTTCAGATTTAGTGAAAAAGTCAACAGCTGGCGGAAAAATTGGTGCTGCTTCAGTTGTAATCTTTACAGATGGTACAGATCAAGCTTCACGTTACACTGAAGATGCGGCCTTAAAGAAGGTAAAAGAAGCTAATGCAAATATTTCGTTCTTTAGTATCGGTTTAGGTGCTGAAATTGATACGCAAGTATTAACTGCAATAGGTAAAACAGCCAGTGTATTTGCTCAAAACAAAGATGAATTAGAAAGAACTTTTAGAGATATCTCTGAAAAAGTATCGGAAAGAGCAAACAGTTATTACTTATTCGAATACTGTAGTCCTAAACGTGATGGTAGTGGTGAAAACAACTTGGCTATCGAAGTGAATACAGGTTCTAGACAAGGTGCAGTACAAACCAAGTTTAATGCTAGTGGATTCACAGGTGGATGTGAATAACCAATTCACTTTTAAAATATAGAAAGAAGCGTTTTTACGCTTCTTTTTTTTTGCCTTACTATTTGGTAAATAACTAATTGATTATCATTTTGTTGTGAACTATAATCCTAATTCTTAGGCTCGTTGGTTAATATTTGAAACGTCCGTTTATCGATCTTTCCCGTATATAAAACCGATTACACTAATATTAATTTAAAAAGTATAAAATGAAAAGATTATCCTTAGTTACTTTATTATCAGTAGCAGTTCTTACTTCATGTGTTTCTAAAAAGAAATATGTAGCATTAGAAGATAACTTATCTCAAACACAGAGTTCACTTCAAAAGACACAAGTTGAAAAAGAAGAATTACAAGCTCAAATGACAAAAATTGAAGCTCGTGTTGAAGAATACAATTCTAAAATCAACTCATTAAAAGAAATGAACGATAGTCAGTTCACTAGCGTTGATGATGTTGCCGTAATGAGTAACAACACAAAAGCTAAAATGAGAAATACATTGAAGAATGTTGATCCAACTAAATTAGCCGGAGCTAAAACGTTGCAAGATTCAATGAATTTAGCTGTATCATACAAATTGAAGCAATCTATATCTGAAGAAGGTCAAGATATTGATGTAAGTATTGATAAAACGGTGGTTATGATTAATATTTCTGATGAATTATTATTCAATACAGCTAGCTACAATGTAAGCAGCAAGGCAAATAACATTTTGAAGAAATTATCTGAAGTTATCAAGTCTGAGCCAAGCATGGAAGTTATGGTAGAGGGTCATACAGATTCTAGAACTATCAACACACCTATGGTTACTGATAACTGGGATTTAAGTGTAAAGCGTGCAACTTCTATTGTTCGTAAATTACAGAAAGAATATGGTGTTGATCCTTCTCAATTAATTGCCTCAGGTAGAAGTAGTTATTTACCTTTAGTAGAGAACGACTCTAAAGAGAACATGGCAATGAACAGAAGAACAAAAATTATTATCCTACCGAACTTGGATAAATTCTTTGCACTTTTAGATGCAGAAGATAATTTATAAGAATCTCGATTCTAAAATTAAAAGGGGAAGCAAATGCTTCCCCTTTTTTATGCTCTATATTTTTATAGCTTTTACTTATAAATCATACCGTTTGGCACTTTAATGGATTCTGTTTTCAAATCCACCAAAAAGCCATTAATTACAGCATATTCAACCTTCCCATCCTTTTCTAAAAAGAACGTAGGGTTAAGTCCTGGTTCTAATTTAAACTCTGGTATTTTATATTTAGCTCCTATTAAATGAATAGGAAAGGGAGAGTTAATTACATTACCAGGTATGGTGGTCATTCTCACAAAGCCATAGCCTTGCTGTAATAAATCTTTAAAATTTAATGCTCCTACTTCTGCTAATGTATTTAACGTCTTCGGATACGCTCTAGCTTGTTTAATGGTATATGCCGAAGCATCTAAGATTTCATACCCATAATAGGTAGAAAGGTCACCTTGGTCTAGTATACGACTACTGTACCAAAATGTATTGTGTTCAGGATAGTCTACTTCAACTTGATTTATTCCTAAATCAATAGTGTAATTATTGCCCATTAACTTATAATTGGCACCTATAATCTTTAAATCAAATAATTTTCTGTCGTTCTCAGGAATCTTTTCATATTCGGCAATAGAAATAGTTTCGTAAGACTTTTTGGCGATGGTGTAGATTGCAGATAAAATAGACGTATAATTTAATTTCCTTATTTCTTGTTTTTCAATATCTTCAGGATATCCACCAGATTCAATAAGTATTGTGCTAGTGCCCCATTTTTGAATATTATCTCCGAATGCTCTTGGTTCGAAATCATCATTATATCGACCAACTTGACCTGGAGCATATTTCTGAAGAATATCATTCATAAATACTATGATTTTCATAGCATTACCTCGAGTTTCATTGATATCCTTTTCATAATTATAGGCAGGTGCTAAATACGATATCGTTGCCGGCTTTTCGGTACGTTCTGCGTTATAGTAGGTACTTTGATCATGTAGATTGAATCCGAAATCAGCATCGAGACTATCACGAACTCTTTTTAAGGTTTTAGACTCAGGTGATTGAAGTCGTAAAGCATCTCTATTGATGTCAATTCCTAATAAGTTTCTACGTTGAAATAGCTCTGCCCCATCAGGATTTAACATTGGAAGAACATGTACCGTTAAATTGGCTAAAATCGCCTCTTTTTCAACCTTAAAATCTGAACTATTAAAGAAATTTAGAATATCAAAAATAGCCTGTGTCGCTGTAGGCTCATCTCCATGCATTTGCGACCACAGAAATACATTTGTTCTTCCTGAACCAATACTAATCAAGCTTAAATCTTTTCCTCCTATAGATTTACCAACAGTGGCTACTTTATACTTTTCATTTGAAGCATATTTATCAATTAAAGGTTGTATATCAGCTCTCTTAATACGCCTTTTACCAATCGATGTTTCTTTATAATTCTCGTAGGTGTCATATAATTGTGATGTTAAATCTGTTGATTGACTCATTCCTATCATTGAGAATGAACATACTATAGCAAGCATTATTTGCTTCATGACTTATTCTGTTTTAGTTGTAATTTAATTTTCTGATGGATTTTTAGGTAATTCTTTAAAATCTAAATTATTTACGGCCTTTCTAACTTCTAACATAAAATCTGGTCCTGGATCTGTCTTTTTGGTACGGTAGCCAGCATCTTTCTCTAACCATAAAGGGTGATTTTCAAAAAGAGTATACTCGTAATGACCAATTAAATAATCAATATCATACTTATCCTTAAGATATCTTACCAACCAAATATTCGATTTCAATTGCGCCTTTGTTAATGGTAAATCGGCTGTACCGCCAACATTTTCAACACCAATGGCGCAGTGATTAAGACCAATAACATGACGTGCCATGGTAGTTTCAGGCAAAAGTCTATAAATGGTGCCGTCACGGTCAACTAAAAATTGAGAGGATACATTTAAACCACTAACATCTTTTATATCTGGCCTCCAATTTGGTAAAGAAACAGGATTGAATGCTTCGAAAGATTTTTCAAAAGTAGGTATGACCGTCCAATGCAAAACAATCATTTTAGGAACAATCTGAGGAGTATCTTGATCTAACCCATATCTATTTTCAAGATATTCTAAGGTTAATATTTTCCGCTCATCATTAAAAGTAATAGGATGTTCTATAATTGTTTTTGTAGTAGTACATGAAACAAATAGTATCGTTAACAAAAGATAATATGATATGATTCTCATTTATTAATGTTTATAAACTATCCTTTAAAATAGCGTATTCAATAGTCACTTTTCTTCTGCCCCATTCTTTTGCCTTTTTGACATTTTCTCCCATGTAGATATCAATTCTGTTTTTCCATCTAGAATGCATTTTATCCTTTACGAGATATACCCCCTCGAAAGTATCAATTTTGACCATGGTATTATAACCAAGGCCCTTGTTCAATAAATCTCTAGATACGGCAATCCATTTCAAACCTGGCTTTATCGAATCTCCCCAAGCTGTTATAGCTGGGTGTTCATAAGATGTTTGATAAGGAATTGAATTATAGGCGGTGGCAGTTACTTGTAATGAAACCCAATCATATTTTTCTTCTAAGCCTTTATCTTTACAGCAAATTACTGTAAAGCTTATGAATAGTATGATTATCCTTTTTATCATACCTACTAATGTAGTTTATTTTCTAAAATTAAAAGGTCTGTATAACTTTCACTCCATGCCTCTTCCAATTCTTTGGGTACAGGCGTAAATGAATATGTTAGTGCACTTAAAACAATATCCTCGTCTCCATCGCCATCAATATCTGCTGAATCTATTAAAAACCACCTAGCCATTTTAGTGTCTTCAAAATGTTCTGGGCTAAATGTATAATTCTTACTATCTAAATTTTCTAAATAAACAAAGTTATATTCAGGGTGATTTTCGTAATCAGGAAAAGTAGCCAAAAGAGCAAAATCCAAATCTCCGTCCTGGTCAAAATCTTTAGCGATTACCCGAGTTGCTCCATTTAATGGATAAAAATAAGTTTCTTTAAAGTTATTCTGGCCATCATTTAAATGAATACGCATTCCATGATAAGGCTTGCTTATATATGATTCATCTGCATTGTCACCATTAACTGTAATTATATCATCAAACCCATCACCATTATAATCTAGTAGTTCAAACCAACTTGAACCATATAACGGACTAAACCTAAGTACTTTTTCAACGGTAAATTCCAAATTTTCTTTTTGGTATAAAATATAGACAGCTTCATCACCTTGTGCGGCTAATACGACTAAATCATCTTTACCATCGGCATTCATATCTTTTGGTATAACCCTAAGTGTTCCAGGAATGTTCAAAATAGATTTTTCTTTATAAAAACCATAAGAATCTTTTTGGAGCAATGTCAACCTACCTTGTAAATTCCCAAATTCGCTTACAATTATCTCTTCAGTTCCATTTTTATCTAGATCTATATAAAGGGTGTGAACTGGTAGATGTAGAGAATCCATTATTGATGCAGAGGTATTATTATGCTTTAATATTATTTTTCCATATGGGATTTCCGAAGGCACCAATAAGCCCATACTTGTAACATAAATACTATCACCATCAATTTTGGCATCTGTAATTGCACGATTAAAATACCCTTTAAGTTTATTCTCTTTCGTTTTCAAATTAAAAGATGCTAGTTCCCCTTTTCTTGTCCCTGTTAAAATGGTATTGTTAGCAGTATCGATTTTTAAAAAGGTGTATATACTTCCAACAGCACTATCTAAAGAAATAGGACTACTTTTAAACTGAGATAAAGATGAACTTTTTATTCTAGTATTATTGTTGGCAATACTATCGGGAGCCAAATCAATAATATAATTTTTTAAAAGCTCCCAGTCATCTGCTTCAATAATAGGTTTACTAGGGAATATACCCGTTTTTATTATGGCCATCTGTTCAGGAAAAGATAGATCATGATAGGGGTGATTTTCCGCTGTTAAAATACCCATTCTAGCCGCCATGGCTGGGAGTACACTGTTTTTCCAAATATCTTTCGGTAAATCTTGTATATCAGGCGCTATATGACAACTAGCACAATAATTTTCATACAAAACAACTTCCCTTGGACGATTTTCAGTAGTACATGAAATAAATAGAAACAAAAAATAAATATAAAAAGCTGTTTTCAAATCCATCGAAATTATAATGATTTACTTATTGTGTAATAAGATTGGAAGATACCCATACCATTAAAACCTCGCAAGTGATAAATGAAGGCTTTTCTTTAAATTTGCATTGCTATGAAAAAAGAAAAAAAACCAGATAATGTTGTATTCAATGAAGAAACCCAAGAGTATCATGGGAAGCTTTCACCTTTTGCAACAGGAGTATCTGCACCAAAAATAACTCCGCCAGATGTTACTTCATGGAAAAACACACACATTGTAAGTGCAAACAACCAATTTAAAGCTGAATACGAAGCACTTCAAAAATCGTATAAAAATTTGATGGACAATTTTGAGTACAATAACTTAGTGTATAGTGCCAAATTTAGTTTTGAGCCTATTGTAGGCAAGGAATATCATTTGTACAAAGCTAAAGACGAAAGTACATTTCTGTCCTTGATTTTACCGCAAGAATGTAACTTTAACCATGTAGGCAGTTTTAGACTTACCGCAGATAAAACGTGGGAGAAATTATAGCTCATTACAGGTATTTAATTGACATAACCCGTTCTAAAAACGAATCTCATTACATTTAAAAAAATTAAAGAAAATCACATTACGAATGAGGAAAATTAAATTGTTTCTAGGTATTGCCTTGGTCGGTATTATTGCAGCCGCATATTTCAACTATCCGAAGTTAAATCTTATGTCTGGGTTTGCTTCTAAAAATATGGTATCTAGCGTATTTATTGCAGATAGAGACCCTGTAGATATTACCTTGAATGACAATGATATTCCATTAGTGAATCTGTCTGACTGTACAGTTTCTGAAGCAGATGAATCAGCTACGGCCACAGTATACGGATTCATGCCAAGAACGGCAGTGTACAAAGAAGGTGTAGGCGCTGTGCTTACCAATAAAGAGTTTGCCAAACATAATTTTGAACTAATTCCCAATAGGTTTGTAACAAAAGATAGTTTGCCTTTCCCATATGGTAACAACGGAGTTACGGACACCGTTTTAGAAAACGTAGATTATGATAAGTTAGAAGTCGCTTTCTCAAATGCCTTTAAAGATTCTGAGCAAAAAACTAGGACCCTTCTAGTAGTGCACAAAAATCAGATTATTGGTGAACGCTATTTACGTGGATTTTCAAAAGATACTAAAATACTTGGTTGGTCTATGACTAAAAGCATTTTATCTACCCTTTATGGTATTTTGGAATACCAAGGTAAAATGAAGATAGATTTTAAACCATTTTCAGAAGAAATACGGATGAAAAGCCCTAAACAGAATATAACTATAGACCATCTGCTACGCATGCAAAGCGGCTTAGCCTGGGATGAAAACTATTTTAAAATTTCTGATGTTACCCGTATGCTTTTCTTGGATTCTGACATGACCTTGGCACAACGAAATAAAGACGTCATTGCAGCTCCGACAGAAATTTGGAACTATTCTTCTGGTACTACCAATTTATTGTCGGGTATACTGCGAGAACAATTTAATGCCCATCAAGAATATTTAGATTTTCCTTATAAAACATTGATTGATAAAATAGGAATGCATTCCATGCTTTTAGAAACCGATTTAACGGGTAACTATATATTATCATCTTATGGATGGGCAACTACGCGAGATTGGGCAAAGTTTGGACTTTTATATTTAAACAAAGGAGACTGGAACGGAGAACGAATCTTTTCTGAATCTTGGGCAGACTATGTTTCAAAGCCTACACAAAACTCTGATGGAACCTATGGCGCACATTTTTGGTTAAATGCAGAAGGTAAATACCCAGATATTTCACATGAGCTATACTCCGCAAATGGTTTTCAAGGGCAACGGGTATTTATTATTCCGTCTAAAGAATTAGTAGTTGTTCGCACGGGATTAGAAGAACAGACCGACGAACAATTTAATACCCTATTGAAAGAAATAATCGCAGCTATTCGATAAAAGGGTTGAAATTTTAACCTTTTTTATACAATACCACACTTTTACACCTTTACACAACAGATTTCTCTTGTGTGGCAACATTAGTTTCTAAAAACTAAGGATCATTTCTATATTTACAGTGTTATAAAAAACGAATTAAAAAATTTTCATTTTCATATAGTGTTCTCGTAAAAGAGTCTGTTCTTCACTGATCGGACTCTTTTTAGTTTCGGTAAATTCCAGTTTCCAGTATACGGTTTTCAGTATTCAATTTTATTTAAAAAAAGCCAACAGCTAAAAGCAATTGGCTAAATACTAAATTAAGGCCACTGAGCGGAGGCGAACTGACAACCAAATTATGGTAACCAATTATCCTTACCAAAGTTTGGTTTACGTTTTTCAAGAAAAGCATTTCTACCCTCTTTGGCTTCTTCAGTCATATAAGCTAATCGCGTTGCCTCGCCAGCAAATACCTGCTGCCCTACCATGCCGTCATCTGTTAGGTTCATTGAGAACTTCAACATTTTAATTGAGATAGGCGATTTCTCTAAAACCTCTTGTGCCCACTGAAAGGCAGTATCCTCCAATTCATCATGTGGAATTACAGCATTAACCATTCCCATTTCGAAAGCATCTTGTGCTGAGTAGTTTCTTCCTAAAAAGAAAATTTCACGTGCTTTTTTCTGTCCTACCATTTTAGCCAAATACGCAGAACCATAACCACCATCAAAACTGGTAACATCTGCATCGGTCTGTTTAAAAATAGCGTGTTCTTTGCTGGCCAATGTCATATCACAAACTACATGAAGACTATGTCCGCCACCTACAGCCCATCCTGGTACTACGGCAATAACAACCTTAGGCATAAAACGTATCATACGTTGAACCTCTAAAATATTTAGTCTATGCTGACCATCTTGCCCAACATACCCTTTTTCTCCCCTAGCCTTTTGATCTCCGCCACTACAAAAAGACCATATTCCGTCTTTGGTAGAAGGGCCCTCTGCTGACAGCAACACAACTCCGATAGAAGTATCTTCTTGTGCATCATAAAATGCCTTTATCAATTCACTGGTTGTGTGAGGTCTAAATGCATTACGTACGTTTGGTCTGTTAAATGCAATACGCGCAACTCCATCGCATTTTTTATAGGTTATATCTTCAAATTCAATGGCTGTTTGCCAGTTAGGTGATTTCATAATTTCTAACGATTCAATTGTGGTATAAAGATAAGGGTTCAAAACTCAGCTTACCAAATATGCAGATTAATCAAGCAAAACATAAAACAAAATTCATTAACTCAAACGAGTTATTTATCCATGCATATGAAATAGTGTTTTCATCTAATTTCATATAAGTTTATGCCTTTAATTAGTATCCTTAGTATGAGACAAATTCTTTCTTTTTTTATAAAAACCATTCGCCAATTTTTGGCAGATAAATTAAATCAATACAACACTACATTACCTTATTTAATTACCATGATTATTGCTTTAGTTGTAGTTGTTGGAGGTATAAATTTGTTTATAGAACTTACGGAGACCCTAAAAACAGAGCTTTTGGCTAGTTATGATACGGCTATAACCGATCATATAATTTCGTATCGCTCACCTACGCTAACTTCTTATTTTAAATTTGTCACCAATGTTGGTGACACTTATGGTTATCTAATAGTATTAGCTTTATTTCTTATAGTTTCCCTATTCGTTACAAAACGTTGGAAATATGTTGCCCAAGCAACATTGGTACTCGCATTAGCAACAATTTCAAATATGATGTTAAAACGATTTATTGACCGTGCACGACCAGGTATTGAACACTTAGTTTCTGTTGAAACTCTTAGTTACCCTAGCGGACATGCTATGAGTGCAATGGCTTTCTACGGATTTTTAATATTTCTGGTCACTAAATTTAAGATTCAGAAGGTAGCTAAGTTTATACTCATTATTGTTTTGGTGATTTTGATTTTAAGTATTGGAATTAGTCGAATTTATTTAGGAGTACATTTTCCATCGGATGTTGCTGGCGGATTCATTGCCGGTTTCATATGGGTAGTTTTTTGTAAATTAATTTTCGACTTAATTGAACTTTTTAGGCGAGACTCACAAACCTAAAGTATCCTCCTTAATATTAATTTAATTATAACACAGCCCTGGGCTTAGGACTTAACGTTTTTAATACTTTAGTACTGCGTAAATTTTCTTAATAATTTTTAAAATAAAAATGAGTATGTCAACAAATAAAATTGCATTGGTAACTGGTGGTAGTCGCGGATTAGGAAGAAATATGGCACTACGAATTGCCGAAAAAGGATTAGACGTTATTTTGACTTACCACTCCAATAAAGAAGCCGCAAATGGTGTAGTTCAGGCTATAGAACAACTTGGCCAAAAAGCGGTAGCATTTCAATTAGATACTAGTGACACCAACGGTTTCGAAGTCTTTTTCAAAAAGGTTTCTGATTACCTTTCTAAAGCTTACAATAAAAACACATTTGACTATTTAATAAATAATGCTGGTACAGGAATCTATAAACCATTTTTAGAAACAACTGAAGATGATTTTGATGAAATGATGAACATTCATATTAAAGGTGTTTATTTTCTAAGTCAGCAGGCGGTTCCATTATTATCTGATGGTGGCGGAATCATCAATATTTCCTCTGGATTAGCGCGTTTTACATTGCCAGGTTCGTCAGCTTATGCTAGTATGAAAGGTGCTGTAGAGGTTTTTACTAAGTATCTGGCAAAAGAATTAAGCAATAGAAAAATAAGAGCCAATGTTGTTGCCCCTGGTGCGGTTGCAACCGATTTCGGTGGCGGTGAAAATAAAGAGAATGATAAAAAACGTGCTTTAATTAGTAAAAATACTGCCCTAGGTCGTGTTGGTGAACCCGAAGATATTGGTGGAATTGTAGCCTTTTTATGTACAGAAGACGCTCGCTGGATTAATGGTCAACGTATTGAGGCATCTGGTGGAATTATGTTATAACATTTCTAAACTTCAAGTTAGTGACGTCTTTCAATTGATATTAAACTGTTCTAAATTGTTATATTGGAAACTTGGAATCCTAATGATACACCAGTACTCCTCAGGTTAGTTATAGGTACCATGAAGATTATGTATAGACCATATATGTGTCTGGAATCAGAAAAATCAAATGGAGCGGAAATCGCCGCCATGGAACTGGTTTTATAAAAGCATTATCTTGTTTCAAAAGATGTATTCTGATGACTTTTTAATATAAATTATGTCTTTAAGAAATGAATTAAAAACACTTTAAAAATAAAGAACAACAGGCTTGTATCAAACTGGTGTTAATATCTCTTTTTTAATCCCGTTCACAAAGTACATCTTCACTTTACCCCTATTCTTGGCTTCTATTTCGCCCCGATATTCGCAATGAAAATCTGATTTTATAAGCTCATAAGTACTCTGGGAAATATTAATCTTCCCAGGTTCTGACATGGATTCCATGCGTGAGGCAACATTTACCGTATCACCCCAGATGTCATAAGCGAATTTTTTTGTACCGACCACCCCTGCTACAACCGGACCTGTATTAATGCCGATACGGATATCAAAATTCAAGTCACTGGCCTTGACATCCTGTTTTGTGTCATATACAAATTGTGCTATTTCGGTGGCGGCCAAGACCATCTTCTGTGGGTGGTTTTCTTCCGATCCATGTAGACCGCCTGCACACATATAGGCATCGCCGATAGTCTTTATTTTTTCCAGGCCATGTTTTTCTATAATGGCATCGAACTTAGAAAAGTAGAAGCCTACCGTTTCGACCAAAGCCTCAGGTGAGAGCATTTCCGAATAACTGGTAAAGCCCTTAAAGTCGGTAAACAAGACCGTAACCGCATCGTGTTTTTTAGCTTTCACCGTACCATGTTCCTTTAGTTCCCGAGCAGTTTCCTCGGGTAGAATATTGAGCAATAAATGATCCGAACGATCCCGTTCTTTCTCGATAATCGCTTTTGTTTTGCGAATGAATGCATTTCGTCGAAATAAACCAAAGGCCAATAAGCCAATTAAAAATAGTGATATGGCGGCCGCAATGGCGATAATTCTTTGGTTTTTCTCTCTTTGTTCCGCTAGATCTACCTCTATTTGTTTTTGTGAAACCTCATAATTGGTTCGCTGGTCGGCCATTTGCTTAACACTTTCAATATTAATGAGAGTATCCCTATATGCAATATGCTCTTTATAGTGTTTGTATGATGTTACCAGATCACCTATTGCTTCATATAAAGCAGAAAGTTTTAGATGAGCTTCACTTATTTGCTCCTTAAGGTCATAAATATTTGCCAAATCTAAACTTCTATGTGCATAACCAAATGCGGTTTCATGGTCGTTCTTTCTAAAATAAATATCGGACATGTAGGTGAGGTAGACCGAAATCGGGTAATAATCCTGTAATTCTTCAAGAATTACGATTGCCTCGTTTATATTCTTTTCTGCTAGAACATCATTTCCTCGTTCTGCATAAATCATCCCTAGGTTACCCATTCCATAAGCTTGACCAATTGGATAATTTATTTTTTCGAATATAATTCTTGCCTCTTCTGTATAATTAAGGGCCGAGTCTATTGCACCATTATTAAAATAATCATCACCGGCATTCAATAGTGCGGTGGCAATTTTAATGGAATCGTTTGATTTTCTTAGTAATTGAATCCCTTTATTGAAGTAGTTTTGTGCATTTTTAGAATTCCCCATGACAGTATATGTACCTGCGATTGAAATCATCAGGGAGCCTATTCCTATTTTATCCTTGTTGCGATTTGCAAAATTTAAACTTTTAAAATAAGACTGTAATGCCTCCGCATTGTCACCTTTAAATTTAAGTGCATTGCCTTTTTGTAGGTACCCATGATAGAGATAATGGTGTGACGAATCTCTTAAAGCTTTTGATATTAACAACTCGGAAAATGTAATTATTTGATCCGGATTTGTCTCTTCCTGTACTATCTTCGCTAGAATATCAAGTTCATTATCTCGATTAGTTCCGGATTTATATTCCGCGATTAGGCTATCTGCTAACTTCTGATTTTGACAAACAGCGAAATTTATGGTAAAACAAAAGAAGGCCATAAGTATATAGCCTTTCTCTTTAAGAGAAATCAAATTCATTGTTATATATTATCGCATTTTGAGTTGTGGATCAATGGAATAAACATGTTCCTGTCCACCTACAAATACAGAAAAATTAAGTGTATAAGAAGTTATAGAGCCAGAAGGTGGCTTATTCCCAGTAATAAAGGCATCTATGTGGGTGTCTCCAGAACCATTTTGTTTAGGTCTTTTTTGAATAGGTATCCCACCAGAAATATTGGTTATATCATTGATGAGAACATAATCCAATAGATCTACTGCCATATTCATAACAGCTCCTACCCAGGCAATTTGAGAATTTCCGCTGAGTTTAGTAGTAAATTCTGTTTTATCTGCTGGGTCTATATCCCCTTGATTGTCTGCAAGATAAACACAGCTAAGTACTTGCGGTTTTTGAGAATTAGAGTATTGAATAATATCTGTAGTATTGACATACAATACAATTAGCGCATCTGTTGTTGAAGGCATAACTTAAAATTTTATGGGTTAATACTAGTTTTTCTAATACATCAATCTAATTAAATTAAGGGCACTTGAATCAACACCTAGGACGAAGATGAACAATTATTGTCCGAAAGTATCTATATTATTACCGAAGCTATTTTCGGATTTATAGTTTTTACTCCATTTCCAAAATACATATTCAAGTTACCACGATTCTTGGCATAAATTTCACCGCGATATTCGCAAACAAATTCTGATTTTACAAAGTCATAGGTGCTTTGGGAGGTAATGATTTTTCCTGATTTCGACATATTTTCAATCCGAAAAGCTATTTTAACCCTATTACCCCAGATGTCATAGGCGATTTTTTTTTTACCTACTAACTTGGTTTTAAAAAATTCGATGGCGTTGAACCGAAAATTCCTTTTATCAAGTTATGCTAATAGTTTCCTGCTGAAAATGAAATAAGCGGTGAATTAAAATATGGTTCTACGTTAATAACTTCTTGCAAACTTCGTTGTACGTATTTGCTTTCACTTTTGGAAAAAACGAACTTCGTTATCATCTGCTAAAAGAATCTATTGCTTAGCTTGCCAAAGCATTAAAACTCCTCATAATTCACCATTAACCACAAGCTAATGGTGAATTAGATTTTACTATGCTAAATTGAATTTTATTTAAAACACTTTTATTGCTAATCTCATGAATGTATTACAAGAAGAAATGATTTTGCCAAATGGAGTACTACTAAGTAATAGGATTGCTAAATCAGCAATGAGTGAAAATTTATCAAACAAACATCATGAGCCAACACCTGTTTTAATAAATGCATACAAAGTCTGGTCTAAAAGTGGTGCAGGATTATTGATTACCGGAAACATTATGATTGATTCAAATGCTATTGGTGAGCCAAGAAATGTAGTAGTTGAAAATCGAAAAAATATAGAAACTCTAAAAGAATGGGCTGAAAGTGTAAAAGGTACCAACACGCAATTATGGGCTCAGATAAACCATCCTGGCAGACAAGCTATGGAACAAATTAATAGTAGTTTAAAAGCTCCTTCTGCTGTGCCTCTAAAAACTGGAGGTAGAAAAAATGCTACTAAAAAAGTACCTCAGCTTTTAAATGAAAATGAAATTTTAGAAATCATTGAAGCTTTTGCCCATACAGCCATTATATTAAAGGAAGCTGGCTTTTCAGGAGTACAGATTCATGGTGCACACGGCTATTTGGTTAGTCAATTTTTATCACCTTATACAAATAGTAGAGAAGATAAATGGGGAGGTACCTTAGAGAATAGATCTAGGTTTGTTGTTGAAGTGTATCGGAAAATTAGAGAACGCGTAGGAAGTGATTTTCCTATCGGAATTAAATTAAACTCTACAGACTTTCAAAAAGGCGGATTTTCAGAAGAAGAATCTATGGAAGTGGTCAAAATACTTTCAAAGGAAGGAATAGATTTAATAGAAATATCAGGAGGAACCTATGAAGCCCCTGCAATGATGGGAAAACGCAAAGAGAGCACCATAAAAAGAGAAGCTTATTTTATCGATTATATTGAAAAAGTGAGAAAAATAACAACAACTCCTTTAATGTTAACCGGGGGATTTCGTACTGTTTCGGTGATGCGAGATGCAGTTGCTTCTAATCAATTAGATATTATTGGTATTGCAAGACCTTTTGCCGTATTCCCTAATATAGCGAACGAAATATGTAACGAAAGTCGATTGAATTTTATAACAAACATAAAAAAGACAGGCGTAAAAGCAATTGATAGTGCAATGAATATCATTTGGTATGAAGCACAGATAAAACGAATAGGGCAAGGAAAAAAGCCTAACCCTAATTTAAGTGGGTGGTCTGTCTTTTTAAATTATGCTTGGCTAATACTAGAGCAAAAACTAATGCCTAAAACAAAAAAGCCGGTGAAGAACAAGGCATAAAATTAATAACTTAGTTTTAAGTTTAGCCAAAGGTCGTTGTAAGTTAATAACTTCTAACAAAAGACATTAGAAAGTACTTGACTGAAAATTTTGAAACAACGAACTTCGTTATCATCCGCTAAAAGGAATTGAAACTCCTCTTAGCTCGCCGTTAGGCAACATATGAAAACTATTATTCTTTTATTCATTTCGTCCGTATTCCTAGCTCTGTCTTGTTCTGCCCAAACTGAACGGATTGAAACTAAACTAATGGATTGTACTTTCCAATCTTACGCAGACGGTGGAGCGGAATTAAAAACCTTAATTTCAGATTATCAATCTCTTCTGATAAAAGAAGGAATATTACAGGACAATTCCGCTAGAAGTTATAGAAGTATACTTGAAAAAATATCTAAAAAAAGTGAAATTGAAAAAGAACCTTCTAAATTTTTCATTATTGAAATCAGGAATATCAATCAACCGGACTTAGAAAAAATTGAACGATGTCAGCTAAAAACATTTGCAGATTCAGCATCTTACAACTTATCAAAATTAAGACGATTTGAAAATATTTTTAGTCCTGATAATCCGAATAGTTCTCGAGTATCATCAGTAACAAAACAAATATTAGATGTTTTAACCCTAGAAGATTTCGAACTAGACTACTATAAGTTAAGAACATTTCTAATCTTCAGTTATATTGATACCGATGCTGGTTTAGATGAACAATTATCTGAAAATAGCATTGGTGACAATGAAAATATTGATTTAAAAAATGCTCTTAGAATAGAGATAGATGGCAATGATTTAGTCTATGTTGATAACAAAAAAGTGAATGAAGCAGGACTCAAGAAAAAAGTTAGATCATATGAAGAAAAAAATAAGTCAGAATCAATTATTCTTTTGAAAGCGGACAGAGAAACAAAGTATGGGACTTACATCAAAGTTCAAAATGCTATTGTTTACGAAATACAAAATTTGAGAGAGAATTTCTCAAAGAACAAGTACAACAAAAATTTAGACGAGCTATCCGACCAACAACTTTCTGAAATAAGCAAAATGTATCCTCAAAATTTAGTGGAAAAATAAATACGTTGCCTAACAATACCTATAGCAAATAGGGCGGTAAGTGGTAAATTTTATGGCTTGGGTTTATTTACCAAGTCCGCCAAATCTTTTGGATTTGGCTTTTAAAATGAAAAAGATAAAAACAAAACAAAAAGCTATGGCTAGCAGACCAGACGGAAACGAAAAGTTTCCTTACTTCCGCACTACGCTTAGCCGAACCGATAACGAACCAACTACCCCCTATTTTTTTCTTCAATCCATTTCCCCATGAACTTAGTAGCCGTAATGGTTTGGTGCTGTAATAAAGAACCTATAAAATTTTGTATACGGTGCTTGGGCAACTCCTTTTGAAGCTGTTCCAGTTTTTGCTCTAAAATATGGGCTAAACTAGTTTTAGTATACAAGGTATTAATCAGGGTTTTTCCTTGCTCTTGAGCTTCAGACCAAGTATCTTCAACAGTATATAGTCTAACTGCAGCTTCAACAAATGCAGTATGGTCATTTTCAATATAACCGTTCCAATCTAGAATACCGTGCATACCTTCTGCACCAATGGTTGTAGTAACACTAGGTGTTCCGTTTTGCATCGCAGATAATAATTTACCTTTAATACCGGCACCAAAACGTAAAGGTGCTAAACACACTTTCGCTGATTTCATGACCTCGTCAGCATCTTCTGCCCTGCCCTTTACTAAGAATCCCTCTTTTAGGTTATGCATTTCTAGTACTTGTTGAGGTAAATACGCTCCGTAAATATTCAATTTGGCTTCTGGTACTAGAGAATGAATTAAAGGCCAAATGGTAGTTTTTAACACCTTTATAGCATCTATATTGGGAGCATGTTTTCCGCCACCAATGAATATAAAATCGTTTCGGTTCTCAAATAGTTTCCAATTCGTTTCTTGGGTAATTTCATTTACCATAAAAGGAAGTAACAAAAGTAGACTTTTATCTATTTTTATAACTTCGGTCAATAAATCAAATTCAAAGCTAGAGATAATCAAAGAAAGGTCGCATCGATAAATACTAGCTATTTCCCGCTTGGTTTTATCATCTTGTAACCAAGCATCAGTTGTGAATTCAATCCCCTTTTTAAAACAATGTTCACGTACATGTCGAAGCGAATGTAAATCTTCGGTATCTAAAATTCGTATGGCATCAGAGGAGTGTTCTGCAACACGCCATCCAAATTGTTCTTCGGTCAAAAATCTATCGAACAGCACTACACTAGGATTCAAATCTTTTACAAACACATCAAAAGAACTATCGTTCATTTTAATATCCTCCATCTTATATCCTAAGGAATGAAAATCAAAAGAAAACTCCGATTTAGACGCTGCAGAAGCAATGGTAATAGAATATCCTTGCTTTTGAAATACATCTAATAACTGCAGCATACGTACACCAGCAGCCGTGGAGGCAGGTTCTGGCCACACAAGAGCTATTACGAGGAGAGTTTTGTTGTCAGTCAACGAGATGGTTGTTTGTATTTAGTACAAAGTACGGGAAACAATTTTCAGTTAGCAATTAACAATAAGCAATTATCATGTTTCCGAGAGCGGTTCGTAGATTTAATATTGAACGTCTTTGCAAGAAGTTTTTTACGACTAAGCAATCTGGCGAATTGATGTTATCCTTTTTCAGTTCTCAGTATCAATATCAGTTCACAGTATCAGTTTCCAGTATCAGTTCGCAGTCAAAGACCTTCGCGAGTTCTTTTCCCTTCAACTATGCCTTCCACGGCAAGGCAAGCTCAGGATGACATTTCGTTTAATTTTCAACAACGAATAACGAACAACCATCGACCATCAACGAACAACTATAATCCACTAACCCCAATCTCATCAACTACGACAACCCCATAATCAGTTTGGTCGAATATGAATTTCAGACTCTTTAACTGCTCCATATTAAATTTGCCATTTTTTGTAGTAAATATATGTAAGGGGAAATGGTAGGTCTGTAGTTGTATTTCCCAATCGTCGCCAATCATTTCTTTGTCTAAAAATTTGAATTTTGTAAAGCGTGTTTTTAACGGCTTAGGAATCCCTTTTACATCACTCACTTTTATAGCCACTGTTTGGCCAAGCTTATCGGTCAACTGAATAGTAAAATCTAATTGCGGAACTTCACGTTCTTCATCATCCTTTTTCTTTTCTATTTCTTCTTCCGTCAGGTTTATAGCTAACCACTCATGATTTCCTGCACCCAGAGTAATTTGCAAGCTTGATTTTGCTGCAAATAGAGATGTGGCAGCCGTAGACAAGGTAACCTCATAAACCCCTTTCTTAGCTGAGCTTTTCGAATTTTCATAATCCCAACCTAAGATAACTCCGCTATTCTCTTGACTCTTCTTATCACGAGTTGGTAAAATCTGTTCTTTCCATAATGCTAAATCCGTTGCTTGTAACGTAGTACTATCAGAAGCTGTAGTAATATTTAAATCTTCCTCAAAATCAGCTATCGTTTGTAAGTCAGAAGACTCGAAATGCGTTAAATAATGTTCAATAGGCAACCATTGTTTTGCAACAGCCACATTCTTGAAAATAACATTATACTCTTGCTTATTCTTAAGCGTTGCTTCTGCAAAAGCACTTATAAAGACTTTGGCGGTTTCTTGCTGTTGCTCTTCTTCAAGTAAAGGGTCAAGATTCAACAACCATTTAGATGGAGCGCCGAAATCTGCATTACCCCAAGTGGAGTTAAACTGCCCGTGATTCGCATGGTGAATATATACGCCAGATTTAAAACTAGTAATGGAATCGGTAAATTGCATTCTACGATACGGTCGCATACCCCAAAAGCTGACTTCATCAGAATCATACGAACCTTGAATGCTTAAAAAATTGATATCCTTTAATATGATTTGGCGATTATACCGATAATCGGTTGGCGCAAGTGCCACCACACTTTTTATGTTATAATTAAAATTGAATTTCTCTTTTGCCTCATCAGGAAAATATGGCAACTTATTATATGCTGCAGCAATAGATACGGCTTCTCCACCTCTAGAATGACCCACCAACATGATATTATCCATATCAATTTTACCTGCCAGTTCATGATCTATTTCTGAATTCCAGTTATTCCACTGTTCAAGGTGTTTTAAGAGCAACCAAGCTCTAGCAGGCATTTCCTTACCCATAAAATCACCAGACCAATGTGCATTTAAGAAATTCTCATCTACAGATACAGCAATAATTCCTCTACTGGCCAAAAGATTGCCCAAATAGCCATACCCATCATCAGAATAATCAATCATGCTATGATTACCATGTACGATGAGTGTTAGTGGAAAAGGCCCTTCACCTTCTGGCATATAAACCCGACCATTTAAAGGGAAGTTTTCAGCACCGAATCCCCAATAGCGTTCACGCCATTTTTTCTTTTTATCCTTCCAATCAGGGATAAGCCATTTACCGTTTACAGAATTGGTTGTATAGGTAACACCGGTAGCAAATTCCTTTCGTTGCTCATCGGTACCACTACCATAAGTGAATGTTTTTACTTTGAAAGACCCAATAGCAGCAGGGTTTTCAAATAATACTTCGGATGGTGGAAAATCACCCTCTTCTAAAAAAGCCATAGGAACCTCCTTATCAAAAGGGTCAGAACCAGGTGTAGCCAATACAAATAGAATATAGCCGACACCGATTAGCATTAACCCAAAAAACAGGGTAGATAAAAATGTTTTCTTCCGTTGAAACAAATACAGTGAAATACAAAATAAGATACCCAGCGCAACAACTGCACTATAGAAGAGCGTTGGCCAACCAAATCCAAATATTTTTAAAATGATAAAACCAATAATACCACTGCAAATGGCAGTGATATATTTTAAAGGAATTTTATGAGACCCTTTTACGAGTAGATTTAAGAGTCCGTAAACGGCCAGATTAATTAATACACCTATAATAATACCAATGAACATCATTACCATAGGATGCCACCCTGTTAGAAAATGATAACCTACAATGCCGTAAAAAATAAGTGATAATAAAATGATGAATGAGAGAAGCCGGTTTTTCATTTAAGTTGGTTATTCATGTGGTTTAAGCACATGAATTTAACCATCTTAGTTGAATTTTGATAGCCTTTAAGGTATTTTTAAAAATTCGGTAATAGAATTTAAGTGAGATTATAGAATTGACGTGGTTGTCCCTAAAATTCTAAAATACTTTATCTGAGATAACAAAAATTAAGGTTTGGTTTCTTACTCACCACTTATTGCTAACCAGCATTATAAAATTTACATCTTTGCGGCGAACATCTTGGATATCTTAGAACGTAATTTACGCTCATAATCTTCCTCTAGCCACTCTTTATAGTTCTTCGTATTATTCATAATACAATACGAGTATTGACGAACTCTATACTTTATTTCTTCTTTTAGCTTTTTAGCCAAAATTCTAGCATCAAAAACATCTTCAGAATTCTCAACACATATTTTTGCGTGTTGCTCAATACTTTTTTCTAATACTAATTTAGATTTTTCACCATTGGCGAAACTCTTTTTGTATTCTGCCTTAATATCAAAATCGATTTCGGTAGACTTTTCAAACTCCGCCCTTAAATCTGCAGGCATTTCATAAACAAATTCCCGTTCAATTTCCTCGTCGTTTTTGATATTTTCTAAATAGAAATCTGGAAAATGAAATATCTCTTGCCAATCTATACCTGCATTCCACAATCCGAAACGAGCAACATTGTTACCCATATCTATTACATTGAAGTTCTCTTTATGTGACAAGTATCTAGACCCACGACCAATCATTTGAAAATAGAGCGTAAGTGAACGTGTAGCACGGTTTAGAATTATGGTTTCTACACTTGGTTCGTCAAAACCAGTAGTTAAAATACTTACCGACGTAAGAATAGCATCGGGAGTTTCCTTAAACCATTTTAAAATCTCTTTTCGCTCAGATGCGTTATTCTTATTATCTAGATGGCGAATATTGTAACCAGCCTTTTTAAAAGTTTCGCAGACGTATCTAGACGTGTTTATTCCGTTATTAAAAATAAGAGTCTTCGTGCCTTTTGCTATTTCATTATAAGCCGCTACCAACTTATTAAGCATGCTATGATTACCATACAGCTCATCAGAAGATTTTACCGTGTAATCGCCACTAATACCTAATTTTAAAGTTTGAAGGCTAACATCGTAGTTATACATATTCGCTTTAGCCAAGAACTTTTTCTGAATCAACGATTCGATAGATTCACCCACAATCAACTTTTTATAGTTGTCTTTCATGGGAAGCTTAATATTTGAACTAAGGGGAGTTGCGGTAACCCCAAGAATTACAGAATTCTCAAAAAACTTAAATAGCTTACGGAAAGAGTTATAATGTGCCTCATCAATAATTACAAGACCTATATTATTAATTTCTATTTTTTCTTCTTGCAGTCGGTTATTCAGTGTTTCTACCATAGCGACAAAACACATATACTCGTTTTGGTCTTGCCACTCTTTAACCTCACTATTAATAATCTTATTTTTTACCCCAAACCCCTTTAGCATTTTTGAGGTCTGCTGACTCAATTCTATACGGTGGGTAAGTACGACTACCTTTTTCTTGGTGCGTTCTATGTAACGCTTTGCAATTTCAGAAAACACTACGGTTTTACCACCACCTGTAGGTAGTTGGTATAGTAAGTTAGAATTATCACCATTTTCATCTAAATAATTAAAAATCATATTTAGATCTTCCTCTTGATAATCGTATAAGGTCTTCTCAGTACTATCTTTCTCTAGCTTCAAAAGGTGTGTAGGCGTTAATTATATTAATAATGCAAAAACCTTATAAAATTATGGGATTTTTATGGGTATAGGAAATAAAAATATTTAAATACACAATATTAATATCCCTTGTTCATATCCACCTTATTTTGAAGTTCTTCACCAGATTGTAATCGTTTATAATTCTCTACTAATTGGGGAATAACGGAATTGGTATCTGAAACACTTGCATAATGGGGGGTCATGTGTATTTTATTATGGTTCCAAAATGGATGTGAAGTGGGTAATGGTTCTGTATGATATACATCTAAGCAAGCCCCAGATAAGTGTCCGTTATCTATCAACTCCAGTAAATCTTCATCTACCATATGTCCGCCTCTCGCAACATTAATAACAAACGCATTTTTAGGAAGCTGTGACAATAGTTTCTTATTCAGAATACCTTCTGTAGCGGGAGTTAATGGCAATAAACAAACCAAAACATCGGTAGACTCTAGAAATTTTGACAATGAATCCGGACCTGAAAAAGTGGCAACGTTGTCTATATTTTTAGCACTACGACTCCAACCTTGCACCTTAAATCCGTAGGTAGTAAGATCAGTACCCGTAAGAGCACCTAATTCCCCAAGACCTAAAATACCAATGGTTACATCCTTTATCCTTAAATACTCCATTGGCTCCCAAACATTCGCTATTTGTTTTGCTTTATAGGCATTCAGGTTTTTAAGATGAGCCAAAATCACCGCTAAAACATGTTCAGACATATCACTTGCCAAAAATGGGTCAACAATACGAGTAATAGGAATGTCATTAGGGCGAGTAGCATCTTCAAATAAATAATCGACACCAGCCCCGGCAGATGCAATACATTTTAAATTTGGATACCCTGAAAGTGAACCAGAAGGATGTTTCCAGGTGATGGCCATGGTAATTTCATCTTTTGGATGCTCCTCTAAAAAACTATACACTTCTAGTGAACTGTCAGCTTTTAATAATGCTTTTTTCCAAAGCTCA
Organism: Maribacter arcticus; assembly: GCF_900167935.1. Lineage (GTDB taxonomy): Bacteria > Bacteroidota > Bacteroidia > Flavobacteriales > Flavobacteriaceae > Maribacter > Maribacter arcticus. The sequence continues at coordinate 28,613 of NZ_FUYL01000008.1, forward strand.
ATTTTGTGGTCTTGTCTAATTATTACAATTGCCATGTTCTAGTCTATAATATCCAAGGCTTTTGAGAACTCATCTTCAAAAAGCCATTTTTGTTTTTGGGTTTCTAAATATATTTTTAAGATACGTTCTTTAAATTCAGGTAATACACCATGAACTGTAGCAAACTGTATTACTTCATTGAATGAATTCAGCATACTTCTAAAGAAAGAATCGGCTACATTTTTCTCCTTTGAAAAGGTCTGGGCAATTTCAAGATTAAAACACATAACGTCTACTATTAAATGTGGATCTACTCCTAACTTAATAAAATGCTTAAAGAATTTTTGTGCTACCGAACGTCGTGCTTTTGGTCGTCTTCTTTTTAAAGGAAAGTATTCATTAGAAATTTTAGCCTTTGCGTCTTGTACCAGTTTATCCTCTTTCGGATTAAACGCAAAATCATAATACGTCTTTACCGTAGGAAATTTTTCATACAACTCTACTATCTGCTCTTCCAATGCTTTTTTTGGTAGTTTAGATAGATATGTTTTTAAGGCCCTTTTACTCATATAAAACGTAAATGTTACTTCAAAAATAAGTTATACTGATTTAACGTCCTAAATGCACAATACTTTGTTAAACCTTATAAATAGTGTAGAAGTATAGTGAGGTTTCTTTGGTAAAGACAATAATTAGTGGTATACTGTAAGTTCGTAGAACTTCTAAATTCCATACACACATATGAGGCAACTAAAGATAATTAAGCAGGTAACGAATCGTGAATCAAAATCACTCGATAAATACTTGCAAGATATCAGTAAGATTGATTTGATTACTGCAAATGAAGAGGTAGAGTTAGCACAAAAAATCAGGGAAGGTAGTCAAGCAGCTTTAGAAAAATTAACTACAGCAAATTTAAGGTTTGTTGTTTCCGTAGCAAAACAATATCAAAATCAAGGTCTTAAATTACCCGATTTAATAAACGAAGGAAATTTAGGTTTAGTTAAAGCAGCAAAAAGGTTTGATGAAACTAGAGGATTTAAATTTATATCCTATGCCGTATGGTGGATCAGACAATCTATTCTACAAGCTTTAGCAGAACAGTCAAGAGTAGTACGTTTGCCATTGAACAAAATTGGTTCAATCAATAAGATTAAAAAGACATTTTCATATTTAGAGCAGGCACATGAACGTCCGCCATCTCCAGAGGAAATTGCTAAAGAATTAGAAATGACCGTTTCTGAGGTAAAGCAGTCTCTTAAGAATTCAGGTAGACACGTATCTATGGATGCGCCATTACGTGAAGGTGAAGATTCTAACTTGTATGATGTATTGCGTTCAGGTGAATCACCTAGACCTGATAATCAATTATTACAACAATCATTGAATACAGAAATCAATAGAGCATTAGATACCTTATCGCCTAGAGAAGCTGATGTTGTTAAGTTATACTACGGAATTGGTGATCAACAATCAATGACTTTGGCTGAAATAGGCCAAACATTCGATTTAACTAGAGAGCGAGTAAGACAAATACGCGAAAAGGCAATACGTAAACTACGTCATGCTTCTAGAAGTAAGTTGTTGAAAACGTATTTAGGATAAAATTAAATACTGTTATAAAAAAAAAGCGCCCGTATATACGGGCGCTTTTTTTTTCTTAATGGTGAACATTAAGAATAGGTCAATTTGTTGATATTGAAATTTACAAGGATTGAATTTAAATCCTGAATAAAATTTTGATAAGATGAAAAATCTTGATTTTGATGTGCCATGAGAATTTAATTTATTGGTTTTTAGTTTGGTTACCATTTACATGTAATCCAACTCAGCTAATTCATTGATACTTAAAATTTCGTTTAAATCTTGAAGAAATACTAAGTATTCTTCACCGTAAGTGTCGTAAAGCATTTTTGTAGGTTTAAAATTTAAAATTGATTTGGGTAAATTAATCTTGAAGTAAATATATAGGGAAGATATAGGTGTGACAATAAAATGTGGTGAACCTTTTTATTTTTGTTGTAAAACGTATGAAAAAGTATGTTAGCGATAAAAATTAGTGAAACCATCCTATTTACAAGGCTTTTAAGGAGTGCAGTTCATCGTATTTTTTTTGATGTATAATCGATTTCTCCCATTAAAAAGACCAAACCTTAGTTAAACCTCAACTTTACATCTATTATGAAGTTGTGGTAAAACTAGTATATGTAAAGGTAATTCTTCCCATACCACAACCAATTTACCAACACCTCTATATGGCATTATAATCATGCTTATCACTACAATATGACCCGCATAATTTCGTTTTCATTTTACAAACATAGTTGACCTTTACAAGTGTTCTATGTTTGATTTACTAAAGATGAAATTAAAATGAACGTACTCTCATATATGCACTCTAATTCCCAAACATTTAAGCTCCTATTATTTTTTATATTTCTAGGAAGTGTTTCAAAAAGTAATGCGATGGAACTGTTACATGCTATTAATGAAAAAATAGTCACAGAAGAATTAGTATTGAACAGTCATAGTTTTAATACGCATCAACGCAGCTCATTTACTTATTTGTCGCAAAAGGAATCTATTGAACGTGGACTAACCATTTTGCATTTCGAAAAAGATAAAAAAATAGAGTATAAAACATTTGACACCTATGGTAGTAAAGAAGAGGTTGTAGAGTTTTTAGCTACGCTTTCTACAATGTTAATGGCAAATTCTAAAATAGCCATATTAGCGCATGACTCTGCTGCAGCCAGTTTGGTAGGGTTTGAAAAGCAGTTATTCGACTTAGGACTTATTCAATTAAGCAGCTTAAAAGGCAGGCAAGCATACATCATGCATAATTTAAATGGTGTTATTACTGAACAAGTTGATGATAATTCGATTACAAAGACTTTAGATGTACCTACTATAACAGGAAGCGAAATCGTTTATTTTCCAAAAGAGACCTTTGAATTTACACCTAACATAAATAGGTTCATTGCTCATGCTGGCGGTGAGGTAAACGGAATTAAATCTACCAACTCTAAGAATGCACTAGATGAGAATTATAAAAAAGGATTCCGCATTTTTGAGTTAGATATTATAGAAACTTCTGATGGAAAATTGGTAGCAGCCCATGATTGGAATATGTGGGCTCGATTTACCGATTACACAGGAACCTTACCTCCCACTCATGCCCAGTTCATGAAACAAAAAATTTATGGAGATTACATAACTATGGATATGGAGGCTATTAATGCTTGGTTTAAAAAACACCCAGATGCAACTTTAGTAACAGATAAAGTAAATGACCCAATTGCCTTTTCCGAGGCTTTCATTGATAATGACCGTCTAATTATGGAATTATTTAGTGTTATGGCCGTTGAAAAAGCTTCTGAGCATGGTATACATGCAATGATGTCTCAAGAACCTTTAATGGCTATTAAGGATGATAAAACCAACTTTTTAAAGGTTAATAATGTAAAATATGTGGCGTTATCAAGAAGAATTATCGCTAGTCAAAAGAAACTCATGTTACAATTGAAAGAAGCCGGAATTAAGGTATACGTCTACAACGTGAATTTTGCCCCAGGTAAAGACGAAAAATATGTTCATGATAATGAATTTGGCCTTATCTATGGAATGTATGCTGATAAATGGATATCAGATATGAATTTTACAAGCGCATCTAAGCTGTAAACAATTCTATTAGAAAACTATATTTAGAGTATAATAAGTTCTTACCAAGTCTAAAAATTGAATTGATAGGTGAGGCCAGCAGAAATTGAATAAAAGAAACTACCTGGATCAAAAGATTGTTCTTGGCGCAAAACACCGATATTCGTTCGATACGAACTTAAATTGTTTTTACTGGTAAACTGATACTCGCAGCTTAAACGTTGCGATTCAATGTAAAGTAAGGTTTCTGCCAATATTTGGTCACCCGAAGAAAACTGTCTTAACTCTGGAGAAAATCCGATTCCGAAATTTACTCCCACGTAGTTTTCTGCATCCTTCAAATATTTCCTAACCAAAATATTTCCTGATGCCTTAGTTAGTTTATCATCAACACCAGGCGTTATAAATGAGCGCAAAGAAAAATAATAATTACCTCTATAATAACCTACAGAGTTAGTTATCGACTTTACATCTCTTGTCGCAAAACTAATATATCGTCCTCCGCTTGAAAATTCAAATCCACTTTTGTGATTGTAATATATATCTCCCCCAACTTTATGGTTAGGGTAAAGCTCTGAATTAGAATAGCCATAATTTACATAAGCATAAAATCCTTTTGCGATTTTCGGATATAGGTCTATATCAAATTGAAGTCCGTTTTTACCTAAACGATTACTATTGTTTAATCTTGGAATTATACTACCGTATTTTGTTTGTCGCTTGTACGATATACTTGAAGAAACGACTGGATCAAAACGTTGGTCAAATACCGTAACGGAACTATTTACCGCTATTCTATTCTTCAATTTTTCTTCAGTTACCGGTGTCTTTCTTAAAAGCAGCGTACTATCGGCTTTAGTCTTTTCGACTAGAGCATTCTTGGCCTTGCTATTTTTTTTTCCTATTCCAAAGTTAGTTTCTACTTTACTCTCTACGTTATACCAACCATCTTTCTCATATGCTAATTCATTTAACCCGGAAGAGGCTAAGGATTTTAATCGCGATAGTTCTTTATCATCTTGAAAATGTACTAATGCCTTATTAGATAGCCCTAAAGCGGTAGCGTAATTTTTAGCATACAACTCATTTTTTATAGCAGATATCCAGATATCTTTATCGGTTTTGTTTTTAGACAGTACTGCATTAAAATCTGCCCGGGCTTTATCATAATCGCCATTCCAAGAATATGTACTCGCTAGTAAAGATTTTGCCTCTTGATTATCTGGACTCTCTTTGGTAAAATTGCCAAGCATAAGATTTGCCTGAGTGTTTTTACCATCATACGCCAATTGATAGGCTGTTTCAAAGGTTGGCGTATCACCACCTTCCAAAGCAGATACATCTTGCCCCTTTACACCGTATACACAGACAAGTAGTATGATGACCACAATATGGAGGTGTTTTTTTATCATTATTTTACAATTCCCGCTTTGCTATTTACACTACTAGTCGCAACCTCATTAATTTTAATATTTGCCTTTCTAGCTTGACTACGGGCACGTGATATTTTAGCAGAAATTTCGTTGGCACTGGCACTATTCGCTTCTACTGCTATTGTAAGTTCTAAAGCTTCCTTTGTTTTATCTGACCAAAAGTAGACATCGAACAAAGCTGCATAAGAATCAATATAATTTGGGTTGATGTTAATACACTCTTTTAGAATTTCAATGGCTTTGTCATGATTCCCTTTCCATGAATTAACTCTTCCCATTAAAATTTTAGTATCAATATGACTTGGGGCTTCAGATAAATTATAGCGACACAACAATAACGCTTTGTCCCACTTTTTATTCCATGCTAATTCCCTCGCCTTAAAATATCCCTTATCAGAATCTTTACCATCATACACACTATTTAACCATACCGTTTCTGAATCGGTGAATTTTTCTTTCTGAATGGTGAAAATGGCAAGACTATCCGGTATTATTTTGTTTTCTGTAGTAACGTAATGGTTAATAGATTTGAATCTTTCAAGAGTTGCTTCGACCGAGCTACCACCAAAAGCAGAACTTATATCCATGTTTTCGTCTATCTCCATAATATCCCCATCCGTATACAGTTTTTCTTCGCTTATATATTCCTTCAATTCATTTTTATTTCTCATTAATGGAATATTCTTAGTAGACCTAAAAGCAGTTTGCATATCTAAAGCACCACCCATCCAAGCTACTTTTTTAGGCATTTTTAATTCGTATTGATTTTCTAATAATGCTAAAATGGAAGGAGTAACATCGAAATGAGAAGAAACCGAACTCATTTTACGAGTAGTTTTTAACATAGGACTATACATAATCAAAGGCACATGAAAACGACTTATATTATTACGTTGAGGTATTGGTATAAGTCTATGATCTCCAGTAATAATAAAAATCGTGTTCTCGTAATTGGGTTGCGATTTATACGCCTGCATAAACCATTTTATAGCCTCATCAGTATATAATAATGTGGCAAATACATTGTCATTTTTCTCAATAACTTTTTCGACCCTTGAATCGAAATTGCCTTTTGAAAGAATAGTTTCAACCTCACGCTCATAATATTCTTGACTAGGTGGAATAAAGGGTTCATGTGTACTAATGGTCATATAAACTTCTAGTCTAGGCTGATTTTCTTCTCGTGGAAGACTAATACTTTTTTTAAATAATTCTTTATCGGGATACCCCCATGATGAACCGGCAGCGTCTTCTGCCTGTTGTTGATAGTTAACCCCGAATCCTGATTTATCAAGTACAAAATCAACATTCTCACTATTGAGAAACCTATCTACCTTATCAAAAGAGCTATTTGTACCCTGATAAAATGATGTGTGATAACCGTTATTTTTTAATACACTAAAAAGGGTAAGTTTATTTGGAAATTCTTCTAATTCCATAAATCCACTTTTCCCGAAAGGAAGTGATCCCAATAAGGATGGTAAGACCCCAAATGTTCGACCAGTGTTGCTTAAAAAATTCTCCCAATATAAGGACTTAGTGGTTAAAGAATCTAAATATGGTGTAAAGCCACCATATTCTGCACCTTCACCTACAAAATCTCTACCAAGACCTTCTACCATTATAAAAACGATATTAGGCTTCTGTTCTTTTAAGGTAAAATACTCCCCCAGTACGTTCTCAATATTTGGCTTTTTAACTAAAGGATATTCTTCGGTAGATGTATATGAATTGTCTTCAGTACTACTGTTATATAGGTTAACCACCAGATACTGTGTTTTGTTTTGATTTATTGGTTTACCATCGGTAAATAAGGATGCTAAAAACAAGCTGAACAATACAATGGTAAAAGGATACATTCTACTGATACGGTGATAGACTTTAGAGGTAACCCTATATAAGCCTAAGAAAAGACTGATTAAGATTACAACACCAATAAATAAGTAAACAGATAACATGAATCCGCCAGAGTTGGCTATTGTTATTTTCATGTCTGAATAACTATAACCTAATAAATCTGAACCTAATGGAACCAAAGTGCTACAATAATACCCAGTTAGCATAGCTTCAATAATCAATATGAAGCTTAGTAAAACAAAAACAATATTAAATCCGTATTTGGATCTTAGGTTCTCCCAAAAATTGAAAGGAAAAACCATAATAATACCTGTGATTGCCGTGAACCCGATATGATGAACAATTGCCTTTAGCAAGCTTATAGAGAAAATACTATCTAACACTCCTTTATAATAAAGAACGCCATATTGAAAAAGCGTCAATACTAGCAAACACCCAAAAAAGGATATCATAAGCCTAGTATATTGCTTTAACGTATATCTATCTATTGTACTTGTATTCATTCTATGATTTAAGTTGCTTTAGCAAAACCTTTTCTTACCTGGGATCCCCATCCAGATTTTACATTAAATAATTTTTTATAATTCCCCCTAACAGCGGCGTAAACAACGATTGGATGAAAAATGAAGGGCTCAAGCAAGGCTAGCCCCATTAATATTAAAATATCTTTTGTACGCCTATATTGATTGTACGAGTATACATCCCATAGAATGGCATAAAACGAAATCATTATAGAAAATAGGTATATCGCCAAGGTTATCATTAAAAAGAATTCCCAATTAAGAATACCTAGGTATGCAAATAATATAACAGTAAAAAAACCAAAAAACTCTAATAAGGGAGAAAGCCATTCATAGAAAAACCAATAAGGATAACTTAACAAGCCTAACCTACCGAATTTTGAATTGAACAACATGTCTTTATGTTTGAACAAAGTCTCTAGATTACCACGTGCCCAACGATCTCTTTGGTTCACAAGAATGTTTAAGTCTTCAGGAACTTCCGTCCAACATAAAGGATCTGGTATATATTCTATGGTATATGGTTCTTTTCGTTCATGCATATATCTACGCATTTTAAAAATAATTTCCATATCCTCCCCTACTGTTTTAGTATCATAGCCACCAACAGCTAAGGCTATTTCACGTTCAAAAAATCCGAATGCGCCAGAAATAATTAATAAGCTATCTATTCTACCCCAAGCCATTCTACCTAAGATAAAAGAGCGGGTATATTCTAATAATTGAAATCGAGCCAACCAATTTGTTGGTAATTTTATTTCTTCTAACTGTCCGCCCGCTATTACACAAGAATTAGCTACTCGTATTACACCCCCTACGGCAATGACACGTTTCTTAGACCTTTGAAAGAATGATTTTACTACATGTAATAACGCGTCTGGTTGCAGTAAACAATCAACATCAATACAGCCAACATATTTACTAGTAGACAAGGAAATACCAGCATTTAAGGCATCCGATTTGCCTCCATTCAATTTATCGACAACCGTCAATTTAGCGAATGCCATGTTTTTAGACTTATATATAGCATTTACGGGTTTTGATTTCCAATCAGGATCCATAACCGTTTCAACTTTGACTAAGTCATAGGCATCTTTTAATTTTTGCAACGTGTCATCTTTACTTCCATCATTAACCACCATAACGTCATAATTCACATACTGCAATGACAATAATGATCGAATATTTTCAACAATAGTAAGGCCTTCATTATAGGCAGGTGCAATTATAGTAATTGTAGGTGCCAAAGGCGAAGCCATGATTTTCGTAATATCTGTAAAACTGTTTTTATTTCTATAATGAATAGAGTTTCTTGTAGAGAAATATGCCATTGCAGAAAACATGATAAATAATATCATAGTAAACAGAAAGAATACAAAATTGATGTATTCTAGTATAATGCCAAATACTTCACTATCCATTTATCTTATTATATAAGGTGTTGGACATGGAGCATAATTGGTCAAATATAGTAGAACCATCCTCGTTCGATTTCATCATTCTTTTAGAAGCCTCACTCAAGCCAAATTCAAAATTTACATCGAATAGCGGGTGATTATTATCAACAGTATTAATTAATTCTGCATTAGTTAATGCTATCTTCGATTTAATATGTTTTAATACCGATTTAGCAGATTTAGCTAAAGTTTTTGTTTCAGTATTTATAATGGTTTCTAATAGTTTAATTTCTTTCTTATCACCTACTAGTTTAATCTCTTTTAACAACATTAGTTTAGTTTCCTTATCTGAATGATTATACACCTCAGTAAAAACACTTTCTGCTAAATCGTTCTTAGATGAGAATAATTCATTAGGACGAGGTGATTGATATGAGAACTTTTGAATCAATTCATTAGTTCGGTCTAAAATAAGTGGTGAGGTATTTATAGTTAATAATTCTTGTAGCATCGGTAATTCTCTACAATCACCCATTTCGGCAATGTTCTCTAACAATACCATAGTATCAAGCTCACCCTGCTCCATAAAATTTGCAAAAAAAGTAACGGTATCGTTTTCAAATGAAATTAAAGGCTCCTTTGCAATTTCAGCATCTTGATTAGAATCATTGTCTGAAACATTGGCCCAATCTATTAACTCAATTACATTTTTTTGAATAGAATCAACTTGATTTTCAATTTCTTTATGCTCTATATCTAAATCTTCATCTAAAGAAAACATTGGAAAAAAATCATCGTCTTCATCATTAGTTATAACCTCTTCAATGCTTGGGTTTGAAATAATCAATGGTAAAAAGTCAAAAGTCAATGCTCTTTCTTCTTCTACAATAATTTTAAAATTAGCGCTAATAGCTTCCTCTTCCTCAACTACATCATTTTCTACTTTTGGTAGGAAGTTTAAATCGATTTCAGAAATTAAATCAACATTAACATTTTGTTCTATGCTTATAATCTCTTCATTAATTTCAGAATCTACCTTTCGATCTACCTCATTTAATTCTTTACCATTATGTTTTAAATGTTCATCAGCGATAAGGTTCACAACCTGTTCATCAATAATTAGTTCATTTGCTTCTTCTACCACCAAATCCTTTTCAATCTCAATTACATTTTGTGGAATGATTTCAGTTGTTTCAGCAGCAATCTCACTTTCTATACTTTCGTGTGCTTCATAAACATCCTCATTATTCTCAACTTCACTTGAGAAATAATCCGAATCAGATATATTCTTGGTGGGTAAGATGCTTTCTGGGTTAAGTTTATTTAACGTTCCTAAAACTTTGCTTCTGATATTAAAATTCTTTTCTTTCTTTTTCAGGCGTTCTAAAAACTCTACATCAGATTTTGAACCTATTTCTCCTATAGCATCTAGAATTGCAATCTTTATGTCAGTGCTTGCTTTGCCATACACCATTTTTAAAGTAGGTAAGGCACGTACAAAAAAGAACTCCTTAATACAATCTATTGCTTCTGACTGAATATCTCTATTTTTGTGTTTTAAGAGCGTAATAATAGATTGTTCAGCATCACTTTGCCTGTAATATTTTATTAGTCTTAAAGAGAAAAGAACAACATGACTATTGGTGGATGTTAGCCACAAACCAAAGGAAGGAGGCTCAAAATTAGGCTTATGCCTAAGAACGTCTAAAAATTTTAATTGCTGCCATTCTGAAATTTTATATTTCGTATTATCAAGAAAATATCCAATACCTTCTTCCTTAAGGTTTACGACTGCAATTTCAGCTTGTTTACGAACTGTACCTTGCCTGTGATTTATGAATTTTATAATCAATCCATAAGATTCCTTTACCTCCATAGAGGTTAATTCTAGGATTCCACTTGATATAATTTGCCATTTTCTGCTCGCTAATTTTTCAAATGCATCGTTATGTAGGCCTAAGTCTTTATAAAGCTCAATAAGTACTGTTTGTGATTGGCCAGATAAATCTTTTCGTAAATCTAACAGTACCTCAGTCAAAACGCTTCTATCAAAGTTGTCTTTGATTAATTCCCTAATCTGAATTTTTAGGTTTAAATAGTTCATTTTTTCCTCTTTACTATTAGAGTCTTCATAGAATAGAAACTCACTGATCATAGGGGAAAATTCTATCTTCTTATCTTTAGTACGACCGCTATTTGAGGTTATTCTATTTCTAATTAAAAAAATCCCAATAAAATACAAAACAGCCAATACTATAAATAAAATGGATAGCCACCAGAGATATTCTAAATTGAATTCTGGGGCAGTAATTAGCGATATTTTGATTTGTCTTAGGGGAATCAACAAATTTTTTTAGTTATATTTTATTTATTTCTCTTGCTACACGAACTAATAATTCGGTTGGACTTACAGGCTTTGTGATAAAATCATTTGCACCAAGTTCAAATGCGCTTAACACATTTTGTTCATTACCAGCAGATGAAATAATGATTATGGGTGTATTCGATTTTAATTCGTTTCTAACAAAATCAATTAGCTCAATACCAGAAAAATATGGCATCATGATATCGCTAACAATAATATCGGGCATTTCAGTTTTTAGATATTCTTTAACCTCTTTACCGTTCGATGAGTGGTGTACATCATAACCACCCTTTTTTAACCTGAAGTTTAACAACGAAGCTAAAAGTTGGTCGTCATCTGCTAATAGTACACGTTTACCCATATTATTTCTTATTCAATATTTCTAAATCAATATTCAAGTTATTCTCTAATAAAGGATAATCATTTAAAAACAATTCGTATAACTCCTTAACCTTGTCTAGCTTATTTGCTTTACAATTAGCTTCTAATTCTAAAATTAAGTTATGCATACCCGTAGCCTTAAGCATAGCAAAACTAGCCTTAAGTTTATGTGCAGAAAAAGCAATCTCTACAAGGTTATCCGTTTTTAAATGAATTCTGACATTACCTATAAATTCAAGAACATTCGTCTTAAAAAGTTTAATCAGTTCATTTAGCATTTCTAGTTCTCCAAAACAATCCTTTAAAAGACTATTTAGGTCAACAATGGTAGTTTCTTTAGGTTCTATCATTTGTTTTTGAAGTATTAGTCCAAACTCTTCGTTTGGATTATTTTCTCTTTTGTTTTTTACAATAATTGACATTAAGTCATTTAAGGTATATGGTTTCAATAAAAAATCATTGATACCAATGGAATCACAATCCTTACCATCTTGTTCAGTAAAATCAGCACTAAAAGCTACAATTGGTATATTTCTTATAAGCGGATTCTCGTTTAACCTTATGGCTTTAGACACTTCAAATCCGTTTAAATTCGGCATCTTTAAATCCATTAAAATCAAGTCTACTTTTTTTGTAGCTAAAATGGCCAACCCTTTTTCTAGGGTTACATTAGTATGTACATTACACCCCCATTTAGTTAACTGCTCTAATATTAAATGTTGATTCATTAAATTATCTTCGAATACCATTATTTCAGTACCCTCTAATAACTTCTTCGCTTCTTTAATATCTAGGTTTTTTGTTTTTTCAACAGATATATTGTTTACATCTCCTTTAGAAAAGGGTAATGTGAAAGAAACCGTTGTTCCTTTACTAACAACACTGTTAATTACTATTTCACCATTTTGTTTTTCAATGATTTCTTTGGTAATAGATAAACCCAATCCGGTACCACCATATTTAAGATAAGTATCATTATCAGCTTGTGAATAGCGTTCGAAAATGGAATTTATCTTTTCTTTTGAAATACCAATTCCTGTATCAGTAACAGAAAACTCTAGCACATAATCATTCTCATTAACTTCTTTAACAAAAACACCCAACTTTATAAACCCTTGATTTACAAATTTGATCGAGTTTCCAACAAGGTTTAAGATTACTTGCGAAAGCTTTGATGGATCACCCTTTATTACCTTAGGCACACTCTTATCGATATCAATTATTAGTTCTACTTGACTATCAACTAACAATGTCTCGCATAAGAACATAACATCATTAAGTAAACCATGCAGTTTAAAATCTATAGATTCAAAGCTTGTATTTCCAGAAGATATTTTTGAATAGTCTAAAACCTCATTAATTAGCTTTAATAAAGTATTGGAGGCAAATTGAATAGCTTCCACTTTTTTCTGCTGACTAGAGGTTAGTTTTTCTTCCTTTAGAAGGTTTGCAAAACCAATGATACTATTTAAAGGGGTTCGTATTTCATGACTTACATGAGTAATGAATTCTTTTTGTGATACTTCTTGTTTATCCAAAACCATAAGTGGCTCTTTTTTAAGAGAATCACTGTTTTGGTTTGGATCAAAAATTTGACATTCTAAACTAGACTTAAAGGTGTTAAATGAATTCTTTAACTCCTTAGCTTCATCAACACTTAATTCCTCAAATGAGAACTCACTTACAGAGCGCTCTAACTGAGATAATTGATCAAGTAAATCTGTAGTTTTTGAAATTGACATAAAATGCTATTCTTTAATTGTTGGTCTAGTCTGTTTTAATAGAATTTAAAAATGCGCCATTAAACACGTGACAACAATAAAATGTTTTCAAGGGTTGGTTATTTGTTGTGAATACCCTTAAATTGTAGGTCTAAAACTATCCTATGAAGCAGTTTCTCTATTTATTTTGTTTTTTATTGGCCCTCTCTTGCGCAGAAAAGAAGGAGAAATTAGCGGAGACCACGCTTGAAAAAGCAAAAAGAATTCATGAAGATGTCATTACAATCGACACCCATAATGATATCAATATCAACAACTTTACAGATAGTATAAATTACACTCAAAACCTAGAAACTCAGGTAAACCTACCGAAAATGAAAGAAGGCGGTTTAGACGTTTCTTGGTTAATTGTTTATACTGGTCAAGATACACTCACTGAGGCTGGTTATGCTAAAGCAAAGGAAAATGCCATGCAGAAATTTGAAGCCATACACAGACTTTGTGAAGAAATTGCACCAGACCAAATTGGACTCGCATTGACTTCTTCTGATGTGAGGGAAATTATAGCGTCTGGTAAGAAAGTGGCAATGATTGGAGTAGAAAATGCGTACCCAATAGGTACCGACATGAGCCAGTTTAAGACCTACTTCGATTTAGGAGCACGATATATCTCGTTAGCGCATAATGGTCATAGTCAGTTTTCTGATTCAAATACTGGTGAAGCAGATGGCCAATGGTTACACAATGGATTAAGTAAACTAGGCGAAGAAGCTGTAAATGAGATGAATAGACTTGGAATTATGATTGATGTTTCACATCCATCAAAAGAAGCGATGAGGCAAATGATTTCACTTTCTAAAGCACCGATAATTGCATCGCACTCTTCAGCTAGAGCATTATGTGGTCATAGTAGAAATCTTGATGACGAACAATTAATGATGATGAAAAAAAATGGCGGTGTTGTTCAAACAGTTGCCTTTAGCTCCTATTTAAATACCGAAAAAAATGATACGAGAGCGGCATATATGAAATCAATATATCAACAAGTAGCAGATTCATTAGACATTGATTGGTATGAGCGTTCTCAATTTTCAAGTTTAACTGATAGCCAAAAAGAGAGCTTTATGGAGAATTATCCTAAAGTACTTAAGGTTGGCAAAGAACTAGTAAAAAATAAGTCAGATGCACCCGCAGAGGTGAATGTTGCCGATTTTGTAGACCATATAGATTACATGGTCAAATTAATTGGTATAGACCATGTAGGTATAAGTTCAGATTTTGATGGCGGTGGAGGAATCGAAGGTTGGAATGATGCATCAGAAACATTTAATGTAACCCTAGAACTCGTTGAACGAGGTTACACCCAAGAAGAAATCGCCAAATTATGGGGTGGTAATCTATTAAGAGTTTTAGATGAAGTACAGGCTGTAGCTAAGAATTTAGGGGAAAGTTAATCTACTTCCCCTAAGGCCGCCAATCGGTCCTTTACAAACTCAATTTTCGTTTTACCATGTGGTGTTGGTTTTCCATTTTCACCCAAGTTCACCATAATGATATTATCAACGGTAACGATGGTTTCATGGTTCATTTTATTACGTACCTCACAGTTCAACGTTAATGATGTTTTGCCAAACTTAACAACCTCAATACCTATCTCAATAACATCACCCTTCTTGGCAGCGCTCATGAAATTAATTTCAGACATATACTTTGTAACAACTTTCCCATTTTCAAGTTGAACAATGGTGTATAAAGCAGCTTCCTCATCTATCCAAGCTAATAGCCTGCCACCAAATAGAGTTCCATTTGAGTTTAAATCTCCAGGCTTAACTAATTTTCTAGTATGAAATCTCATAGTCTTAAATTTTGAAAATATACATTGCCAAGTTATACCGAATATTAAGAATTATACTACTTTCTAGAAGAAGCCATATAGATTTATCAATGCTATTGATAGTATAATCGTTTAATTACATTTTGATAAAACGCCCCCTACGGAATTACTATTTTCTTAATTATACTAGGTATATTTTAAATCTGTACCACCTTTGTTCATAACAGGTTAAAAACTAATTATGTACTTTTCTTATAGACTTCATCTAATATGTATCTTTAAATAAAATAATACAAAAGATGGACAGATCAGAGAAATTACTATCGATACGACCTTTAATTTCTTCCGCCAAAATAATTCAGAACATGACCGAAGAAGAACGTTTTCAAAACCAAACCTTACGTCCTATATTAAAATTACAAAACGATTTATTATTAGCTTCTTTTGAAAATTATATTAAAAAAATGAAGAATACTTTTTATGAGCTCAAACTCGAAAAACGTATGAATTACATTACTAAATCAATTCAAAAAGATATTAAATTTCGTAACTCATTAAAAGGTATGATAACAGGTCAATTTACAATAGAAGAATACGAGCTTTACATTCAAAATTCTTCAGCTTTAAATAAGCGAATGATGAACATGGTAATTAAACGTCTACAAGATCAAATACAATATTTTGGCAAACTTGAATTAGTTTAACAACGATTCTCCATTTAAATTAGTAGTTAAAATATTACTCATCAAATCAAAATAAGGTTTTATCAATTTAAAACTTTCATCTATTTGAGAAGCGAAATCATTTTCTAAAACCTCTTTATCTGAAAATTTTCTTATAAAAATAAATTGCTTTTTTCTAATGAATTGAATGTTTGGATCTTCCTTATCGAAACCTTTAGGGGCTGTTTTTAACTCCTCGCCTACTAATTGCCCCCATACTTTTTTGAAAGTATCATTTTCGATAATAGCTTCCAATTCAGTAGTATCTATCTCCCACTCTTTTCGAATGCGTAACAAATCATCTTTTTCTGGACTCCAAAACCCTGTAGCAATAAAACTATTACCAGGTTCTATTTGTAAGTAATAACCACCGCGACGATGGTTACCAGCTCTAGCAAAGGAAGCCGAAAAATTATTTTTATAAGGAGTTTTATTTTTAGAGAAACGTACATCCCTATAAATTCTAAAAACTTTTAAACGTTCAATTTCATCATGAGACTTAAGTTTTTCAAGTATGTTATTAAAAAAGCATTTAACTTTTTCAGACTCTGTAGTAAAGTCCGTTTTATGTTCGGAAAACCACTCTCTATTATTGTTTTTTTTAAGTGAATTTAAAAATTGGAAGGTACTCTTTGTAATATTCGTTTCTAACATACGACCTAGCTCTTGTGATTTTAAGCTAAAGTTAACCAATAGAAGAGAAGTACTTTTAGTTATTTGGTTAATTTTGACTAACTAATGTAGAACCATGGACCATCGATCAATAATCGACAAAATAAACGCTCACAAAAAACAGCCTAACCTTAGATTTCGGTTAAAAAGGAATGTAGAAAAATTCACTGACCTTCTTTTTTACACCCTCTTTGATATAGAAACCCCTGTTGCAGACAATTTAGGTAAACTTCAAACACAGTTTGATGAACTTGTAGATTTAGCCTGCTGGCAGAGTGAAAAGCCCTGCAAGAAAGTTTGGGAGAATTATGTAGAAAAGCTACCGCAAATTTTAGAAAGCCTAAACCTAGATGCTGAAGCAACTGTAAATTGTGATCCAGCTTCACTATCTATGGAGGAAGTTTATATGGCCTATCCAGGCTTCTATGCAATATCGGTATATCGTTTGGCGCATGAACTATATAAATTCGGTTTCCCACTTGTACCAAGGTTAATGACCGAGTATGCGCATAGACAAACAGGGGTAGATATTAATCCCGGAGCAAAAATTGGTAATTCATTTCACATTGACCACGGTACTGGAGTCGTAATTGGTGAAACTGCAGTGATAAAGAATGACGTGAAAATATATCAAGGGGTAACCTTAGGCGGACTTTTTGTTGCTAAGCATCTTCAAAAGACAAAGCGTCATCCTACTATAGAGAATAACGTTACTATTTATGCAAATGCGACTATTTTAGGAGGTAACACAATAATTGGGGCTAATAGCGTAATCGGTGGAAATGCTTGGATTACAACATCTGTACCTCCTAATTCAACAGTTTTTCATACCCCTGAAATTAAAATTAAAACTTTACCAAATGTCTAATTCTATACTTTCCCTTATTGGTAATACCCCTTTGGTAAAATCAAGAGTTCTTAATACGAACCCTAATGTATCGTTATATTTTAAATTGGAAGGTCACAACCCTGGCGGTAGTGTAAAGGACCGTGCAGCATACAATATGATTAAAACTGGAATTGAACGAGGAGATTTCAGTACAAATGATAAACTTATTGAAGCTACTAGTGGTAACACTGGTATTGCCTTAGCAATGATTGCAGGTATTTACGGATTAGATATTGAACTAGTAATGCCTGAAAACGCTACGATAGAACGCGTACAAACGATGCGCGCCTATGGTGCAAAGGTCACTTTAACTTCTAAGGAAGTCGGTATAGAAGGTGCGCGCGATTATGCAGAAAGTAAAGTTGCTAACGAAGGTTACATTATGATGAACCAATTTGGAAATCCTAATAATTGGAAAGCACATTATAAAACCACCGGCCCTGAAATATGGAAAGATACTGATGGTAAAATAACTCATTTTGTTTCTTCTATGGGCACTACAGGTACAATAATGGGTACTTCAACTTTTTTGAAAGAAAAGAATAATGACATACAGATTGTAGGAGTACAACCATGTGATAATGCAAGTATACCTGGTATACGTAAATGGCCAAAAGAATATTTACCGAAGATTTTTGATGCTAAAAAAGTAGATAGAATAATGGAAGTTAATGAAGAAGAAGCTAAATCTATGGCCAAAAGACTTGCTAAAGAAGAAGGGATTTTTTCTGGGATGAGTAGTGGCGGAGCCGCTACCGTTGCTTTACGCTTAGCTGAAGAATTAGATCACGGTGTAATTGTCTCAATAGTCTGTGATCGAGGTGATCGATACCTTTCATCTAACCTATTCGATTAATTATTCTTTAACATTTTAATATACAAAGAGAGCCTATTTTGGCTCTCTTTGTATTTATAGTCAATTAAAATATTATGATGTTTTAAGAAACAAATATCTACAACCACTTTTTCTTTTTAAAGTAAAACATCATTCCAATAAAGAGAGCAATCATAACTGCCCATACATAGTAGTATCCATTTTTAGAATGCAATTCTGGCATGTGGTCAAAGTTCATTCCATAAATACCTGCAATAAAAGTTAGTGGTATAAAAATAGAGGCCATTATAGTCAAAACCTTCATTACCTCATTCATTTTATTACTCATATTACTCATGTACATCTCCATCAGACTCATAGACATTTCACGGTAAATCTGTAAACTCTCATTAATCTCAACGGTATGATCATGAACATCTCTTAAAAAGAGCTTAGTATCTTTTGTGATTAAATGACTTTCAGAATCGATTAATCTACTAATCAATTCTTTTACAGGGTAAATCCATCGTCTTATCTTAAGTACTTCTTTTTTTAACTGCTGAATATTCTTTGCAACAATCGGCTCAGGGTTGTTATAGACCTCTTCTTCTAAACTTTCAATTCTATTGTTTAAATTCTCGATAGCTAAAAAGTAATTATCAACTATAGCATCTAATAAAGCGAAGAACAAGTAATCAGCCCCTCTTGTTCTAATACGACCTAGTTTACCTGTTATACGCTCTCTTAATCCATTAAAAACATCTGCTTTAACTTCTTGAAATACTAAAACCGTATTTTCGAGCAACACAATAGCAATATGTTCCCCAATTATTTCATCTTCCTCAGAAATATATAACATTCTGAAAACGGCAAAAATATAATCATCGTATTCATCAATTTTCGGGCGTTGTTCTGTGTTTACAATATCCTCTAATACTAAAGGATTTAAATTAAAATGTTTACCCAGTCGTTCTATAAAAGGTTCATCAGAAATACCAACAACATTTACCCATGAAATTTTATCTCCCCTATCTTCTTTAATAAATTCATCGAGCTCATTAAACTCCTTAATTTCAAAATTATCAACATTGTAGGTAGTACAATAAATAACACTGTTGCCAGGTTCCTTATCGCCCATATAACTAATGGTACCAGGGGCTTTCCCCATTTTATTCTGTTGGCGAGATTTTTTCTTCTTTCTCTTAGGGAAGTTTAGCTTTTTATTTGAAGCCATAGATGATTTTTTTTTAAATATAATAAAACTGCTATCTAACCATTAAATTTTAGTTGGTTTAATAGTAGTCCTGATCCTGGTGCAATCGTTTTTAACTTAAACTCAGAGCCAGGTTCTAACGATAATTTAATTTGATTTAAGGTAAGTTCACTTTTACCCAATTGAACCAAAACTCCCATTATCATTCGTATTTGATAACGCATAAACCCTTTTCCCACAATTTTCAATATATAACTACTTTCTGGGAAAAAATTAGCTGTTAAAATATCGTTTTTTTCAATGCAACAAGATTCAATTGTACGAACTGTTTTAGTATTCGGCTTTAGACCTGCGGTATATATTGAAAAATCATGCCTACCAACAAACAATTCGGCACCTTGCTTCATGATTTCTAAATTAAGGTCTTCTATATAATTTGTTATGAAAGGTGCACTGAAAGGATGATTTTTACATCCGAAGGAGAAGAAATAAAAATATTCTTTTGTTTTACTATCCTTAATTATGTTGAAATCTTGACTTACCGGTTCTATGGAGAGTAAGCGAATATCGGAAGGCAGATTTTTATTAAAATCTAGTATGAAGCTATCTAAATCTTTTAACTCCTCTCCTAAAAAAAGCTCGAAAGCACCATCTAAAGAAGATACTTTAGCATCTGTTCTACCAGCACCTAATATCTTATAAGTTCTATCTGGAAATAAAAATTCAAACGTTTTGTTCAACATACTAACTATTGTGCGTTGTTTTGGTTGCAACTGCCAACCACTGAATCTAAATCCCAAATACTGCAAACGCACCAAATAGCAAAAACGGTTAATCTTCATGGTGGTAAAAATAAATACAATACATGTAACCCTGTATATTTTATTAAAAATACTCTTGCGTTTACTCTTCTTTCTAAATTCGAGATATAAGACAAAGCCCGCCAATAACTATGAAAAATTTATGAGTCACGCTGTCATAATAGTTTCATGTCCTTTTATTTTAACCTTATTACAGACTATTAATATAATTTATCACTAGAGATAGTAATACTAAAGTTTGAATTATTTAGATTTAAGGTATTGAACAACAAAGTATACCGTTTATCGAATTGTTTAAAATAAAGGGAAAACATACCCGTTCTTGAAAGAAAACTATTGGTTCCCCAAGACCATGAAACCTATTTAATATGAATTTTATTCAAGGAGTACTAACATGGAAGCGCACTTTAATTTTGTCTATTGGGGTATTGGCGCTTTTAAACATTTTTAGTTTTTACGGGCTTTACACGAATAAGTTTTATTTCTTTAAAATTGACAACTACATATTTCCTTTACTATCAATTGTACATTTTGTTTTTCTCTATGTATTATGGTTTAAGATTAAGGAAGATGAATTGAGCGACCCGCCAATGCGCACACTTGAGTATGTGCTATACATTATCTCCTTAGTTTATGTATACAAACTTGTAGAAACCATTATCATTTTATTAAGTTACAATGACTTCGATAATCACTTAATACCGAGCACGTTTTTACCATTAGGATATTTTATGTTACTGCTTTACACCTTACTACTATTGGTTACTTATTTAGCTATAGCCTACAGAAAAAAAATAGTAGGCACATATCTTTTCGATGATATGAATCAACATGTTGATCATTGGAAATAATCTAATAAACAAAAAGCCCTTTCAAAACTGAAAGGGCTTTTTGTTTATTTAAATATCCTTTAAAAAACTACTGTAGAGGTCTTTGAATTCAAAACCATCAGTGAATCTTTGTTTATTTAATTTTTTGTGAGACACCAAACCCCACAGCAACAATTCTTTTAGAAAATAAACATCCTTTTCACTATAATCTGGTTGATGCTCTTTTATAAGTTGATTCAATGCAGGTATACTATCTAATGCTCGCTTATATTCCTCATCTGTAAAATCATCCATTAATTCAAAACCTTCACCTTGAAAAAACCAGTGCAGTAATTCATCATAAACGGTTGCCTCATCTTTACGTTCCAACTTATTTATTTTAGGGAAATATTTAGGGAAAAGTGATTTTACAGCATCATCTATCAAAATACCTGCAACTCCGTCTGCCCCCTCCTGCTCTCCTTCGTATACTAATTCAATCTTACCTGTAATAGAAGGTATCACTCCTAAAAAATCACTTAAACGAACCATTGTATGGTCACCACCGTTTAATAAAGACCTACGTTCTGCAGTACTTAAAAGATTCTCAAACGCTGTAATACTAGTTCTTGCACTTACTCCGCTTTTCGCGTCTACATATTCGCTTTCACGAGCTTCAAAACTAATCTGCTCTAATAAGTCTTTTGCTAAATCGGGCACATAAATACTTTCTAACTGCCTAGCATCTAATTTAGATTCTTGTTCGGTAATCTTACGCGCAGTTTCAATATCATCTGGGTAATGGGTCAAAATCTGTGAACCAATTCTATCTTTTAATGGAGTAACAATACTTCCTCTATTGGTATAATCTTCGGGGTTAGCGGTAAATATAAACTGTAGGTCTAATGGTAATCTCAATTTAAAACCTCGAATTTGTATATCCCCTTCTTGTAAAATATTAAATAGCGATACTTGAATACGTGCTTGTAAATCGGGCAATTCGTTAATCACGAAAATACAACGGTTGGCACGCGGTATCATACCGAAATGAATAACACGGTCATCAGCATACGACAATTTTAAATTCGCTGCTTTAATAGGGTCTACATCACCAATTAAATCAGCAACGGTAACATCTGGTGTAGCTAATTTTTCAAAGAATCTATCATCTCTATGTAACCACGAAATTGGAGTTTCGTCTCCTTTATCAGCTATAAGTTCAAGAGCGTAACGTGACATTGGTTTAAGTGGGTCATCATTAATTTCAGAACCTTCTACTACCGGAATCCACTCATCTAAAAGGTTAACCATTAATCTTGCCAAACGAGTTTTCGCTTGTCCTCTCAGTCCTAAAAGGTTTATGTTGTGTCTCGATAAAATAGCACGTTCCAATTCTGGAATAACCGAATCTTCATAACCCCAAACCCCTTGAAATGAATCTTTCCCAGCTATAATATTCTCACGAAGATTATCCCTAAGCTCATCTTTAATCTTTTTGGTCTGATATCCAGCTTTTACTAATTGACCTAATGTCTTTATTTCTGTATGCTTCATATATTTGTTGATGGTTAATAGTTATTTGTTGATAGTATCACGTAACAACTTTCAACCTTTATATTTTATACTATTATATATTCCTTTATTTTGCTCAATACTAATTTCTTATTCCGAATTTTAACCAACAACCGACAACTATTTAAGTCGCTTCTTTCTATTCGCTTCATAGTCCTCAAAAATCATTTCACCCAAACCTTTAAGTCCTGTAAAAAATGCTTTGCCTTTATTTGCCTCCGTAAAATGACGAATAAATTGCATTAAATAGGGATCTTGAGCAATCATAAATGTCGTAATGGGAATATGAAGTTTGCGGGCTTGCCGAGCCATATTGTAACATTTCTCTACAATAAAATCATCTAAACCTACACTATTCTTATAATAAGTGCCATCGGGCATTCGTAGGCAACTAGGCTTACCATCGGTAATCATAAAAATCTGTTTGTTGGTATTCCGTTTTCTACGTAACATATCCATCGCTAATTGCAAACCAGCAACCGTATTAGTATGGTAAGGTCCTACCTTTAAATAGGGCAAATCTTTGATAGGAATTGGCCATGCATCATTACCAAAAACCAATATATCAAGCGTATCTTTAGGATAGCGAGTTGTTATAAGTTCTGCCAGTGCCATTGCAACCTTCTTGGCGGGAGTTATACGGTCTTCACCATATAGAATCATACTATGGCTAATGTCAATCATTAGCACGGTACTCATTTGGGCTTTGTGTTGCGTGTCTTCAACAACCAAATCTTCTTCACTTAGTTGAAAACTTCCTATGCCATGATTAATTTGGGCATTTTTAAGACTTTCGGTCATTGAAATGTTCTCCAAACCATCGCCATAACGGTATTCTCTAAAATCGCCGGTGTGTTCATCTCCTTGTCCTGATTTACCGGTTTTATGATTCCCAGAGCCACTTCGTTTTATCTTTCCGAATATTTGGTCTAAAGCACGCTTACGAATAATACGTTCCATTTTAGCGGTGATCGAAATATCTCCACCGCCTGATCCTTCTTCCCCGTCCTCACCATCACCATCGCCATCTTTAAATTCTTCTCGTATATAACCCTTAGCCTTTAAATCTTCTATAAAATCATCAATGGTATATTCTTCTGTGGTAAGTTCATATTCTTTGTCTAACTCACGTAACCAATCAATTGCTTCATCAAAATCGCCAGATGTATGTGTTATAAGCTCTTGAAAAATATCAAAAAGTTTATCAAATATTGACTGCTCGGGTGCCTCGTAGGTTTCGAAACGAAATCCATTTCTTACATTCATTGCCATAGTATAAAATTAACACATTTCGGTTGGATGCCCTTGGCTTTTGGGAAATGTTAACGTTGTTGTTTAATTGTTCGTTGATGGTTTATCGTTGTTCGTTGTTCGTTGTTCGTTTTGTGCTCGACGCTGGGCGCTATTCGCTTTGCGCGTGGCATTTTGCGCATACCGTTACAATGAAGTAACTTCGGCTATTCACATTTATCTATTAGCTATTAACAGTAATAAATAAACGGTTATCAATAAACAGTTACTAATTATCAATAATCACGTTTTAACCTACAACCAACTACGAGGAATAAACAGTTGGCAGTGTTAGTATGCAGTATGCAGTATGCAGTAAAATATATAATATTTTAACAAATACGAACAACGAGCAACTATTAACGAAAAACCAAACACTATCAACAACAAACCAACAATCATCAACCAAGCAATAGGTTTTTTAAACACGCCGCCAATTTGGGAACATACACAGTTTGGAATTGCACAGTTTAATTTTCCTATGGTGGATTTGTCGGACTTCGCTCCTGCTCCAATTCCAGAAAATTTACGATTGGGTCATCAAATAGAATACCTCTGTAAGCAGTTGCTAGAGCATTCTTTACTTTATGAAATACTTGTTTATAATTTACCAATTCGACAAGAAAAACAAACTTTAGGAGAGGTTGATTTTATACTGAAGGATTTAAAAACAGAACAAATTATTCATGTAGAACTAACCTATAAATTCTACATTATAGACCTCGATATTTCAGAACCCTTACACCAATTAATAGGTCCGAACAAAAGGGATGCGTTTTTCATGAAAATGGAAAAAATAAAGAATAAACAGTTTGCTCTACTTCATTCTGAAGCTGGTTCAAAAGCATTGGCCGACAAAAATATTGCTATTTCTAACCTAGTACATCAAACTTGCTTTAAGACTCAACTGTTTAAACCTTTTAAAGTAAAGACCTTACAATTAGAACCATTAAACGAAAATTGTATCGTTGGGTATTGGCTACGATTGTCAGACTTTAATACCGATTCGTTTACACCTTACCAATTCTATATTCCCAGTAAAAAACAATGGGTTTTAAACCCTGATACTACCAATAGTTGGCCTTCGCATGCGGACACGCTATTAAAAATAGAACAACACCTAGTTAAACAAAATTCACCTCTAATTTGGATGAAGAAAAGTGAAACGGAATATGAGAAGTTTTTTGTAGTGTGGTGGTAACTTTTAAGAATACCCCCTGAATAGTAGTTGTTTATAAGTGTTGAAAAGTAGGTTTTTTAGTACTTACTATTTAAATTACTTTTAATATATACATATATATGTAATTGTACACATATACGTACGTTGGCAACAATATGAAAAAAATAGTTTACATAATACTTCTACTTTTAACTTGTTGCAAAACGACTGGTCTTGTAAAAGAAATCAACACCGAAATCACGGAGTTAAAATCTGAAAAAATAGATACGCTGACAACGTACCAGGAAAATGGAGCAAAGAATATGGAAGTGCTACTTATTAATGATAAAAAAGAAGGAAACGGATATATGTACAGTGTACACAATGAAATAATCGGATTCAAACATTTCGAGAATGACACACTAAATGGATTTGGACTATCACTATATAATGACACAAAAAAGCCTAAGTATATTTTTCAGTATAATCAGGGCAAAATGAACGGAACAATCATTTCATTTTATAAAAACGGGAGTATTGAACGATTCAGGAGTTCAGACATTTATTCAGTAAGTCAAAAATTAAAATTTCATGAAAATGGAGTTATCAAATCCATAGGTCAAACTCAAAAGGGAGGAAATGCCTTTGGAACTTGGTTATTTTTTAATGAAAAGGGAATATTGGAGAGAACTGTAGAATATGAAAATGGAGAGCCAAAGAAATAAATACTGTTGCCAACAATGGCTATAGCAAATAGGGCATTAAGTGCTAAATTTAATGGCTTGGGATTATTTACTAAGTCCGCCAAATCTTTTGGATTTGGCATTTGAAATGTAAAAAATAAATACAAAACAAAAAGCTCTGGTTACAAGTACAGGCGGAAACAAAAAGTTTCCTTACCTCCGCACTACGTTTAGCTAAACCGTTACCAGTAATTTAAGAAAATCTGTAAATAAATTCAAAAATCTGTCATATTTCGAAAACTCTTGTCACTAAATAAGTAGAGAGTAATAATGAAAGACATAAATACCAATGACAGAAACATATGAACAGTTACTTGAGAATAATAAAGAGAAAATTTATAGAATTTGTAAAATTTACGCAGTTTCCCCTTTAGAACCTCAAGACCTTTTCCAAGAAGTAATCTTTGCAATTTGGAAATCTCTTCCAACTTTTAAAGGCAATTCGAGTGTTGACACTTGGATTTACAGAATTACACTAAATGTCTGTCTTCGCTCAAAACAAAAATCAGAGAAAACTTGTAACAAGACCCTTCAATTAGAATCAATTCAATTCATTCCTGTAGAAATTCCTATTGAGAATAATCAACAAGAAAAGTATAATGCCTTGACTTCTTGCATCTCAAAACTAAACAAAGAAAATAAATCAATAATCATCCTTTATTTAGAAGAATTGAAGTATACAGAGATTTCAGAAATAACTGGGTTAACAGAAAATCATATTGCAGTAAAAATGAAAAGGATTAAAAAAATCCTATTGGATTGTATAACAAATAAAATATAATATTATGTGGAATAGTGAACAGAAAAATATTTGGAGAGACATAAAAGACACTTGGAATGAACAGCCTCAATCCGAAAAAATTAATATTCAAGTATCACAGCTCATAAATGAGTTTAAAGGTAAGGTAAGTCAATTCGAGAAAGATTCGATTAATTCAGACATAGCTACTTTGAAATTAAACTGGGCTAATACGAAAAGTAATAAAGTCACCCAATTTGAAAAAAATTCAATAAAAAAGGACATTAACATCATTTCGGGATTTATAAGAAAAGTTATTGCCAAATTTCAGCGATAAAAACTACTGGCAACAATACCTATAAGTAATTCGGAGTTTAAGGCTAAATCGAAAGGTCTGTGTATATTTATAAAGCCACTAATCCCGATAGCTATCGGGAATGGATTTAGCTTTGGAAAAGAAAAAATAAAACTAAACAATAAGCTTTTGCTATGTGCGCAGACGGAAACAAAAAGTTTCCTTGCCTCCGCACTGTACTTAGCTCAGACGTTAGGGGCAATTATGACCCGTCCTGAAATATGTATACACGATAGGAAAGAGTATTATCGCAAACATTGGTCTTCTACCCTAATCGATTTCGATATTCACTTGGAGTAACACCCAAAACCTTTTTCACATACCGCGTAAAAAATGACCGACTTGAAAAAATCATTTTATCGGCAATTTCCGCAATGTTGAGATTTTCATTCTGTAGCAATAGTATAATACGCTCCTTGGTGTATCGTTGGATCCATTCAGACGCTGTAACACCAGAGTTTTGTTTGCTAACAAAATTTAAATATTTAGGGGTAACGCTAAGTGTATTGGCATAGTACCGTACTTCCCTTTCGGTCATACAATTTTCTTGCACCAGATGAACGAACCGCTCGTACAATGACCCACTTTGCAGGGTACGTTTTCTGCGCTCGTATTCATTCGCAAATGTATGCCACATTTCAAGAATAAACACCCGCATTTGCAGTTTCAATACCTCTTCATAAAAACGATGTTCCCTATTTTTAAATTTATCGTGCAACCATCTAAAATTTGACAAGACCCTTTGCCTGTCATTCTTATCGTTCAGCTGTTTGATAGGGTATTGACGGGAATGTAGAATGGCATCTATACTCCAGCTTTGATCAGGGATATTATCGTATAAAAAATGCTTCTCTACCAGCAAAATGGTTGCCTTAAAAGTCTTGGAAAATACCAAATCTTTCAATTGACTTTCTGCAAACCAAAACAAAAATTCATTGCCCCTGCATTGCATCTCTACGTTCTTGAACATAAAAGAAATACTTCCTTGATGGCAAAATAAATGGGTGTGGTAGTAGGTATTGAAACCTATCGGAAATCCCATTTCCTCAGATAGTTCCAAAAGAACAATGCACGGCTTATTTATCTCTAGCTCCATTAATTCAACCATTATTTTTTCTAAAATAAGTAATATTTGACATTATGTACGAAAATCGTGTAACAAATATAACTACTTGGTTTTTATTTTTGCATTGTAATACAAACAAGCTATTAATGAAATTGACTACCTCGGCTATTAAAAATCTCATTACGCTACTGCTTATTTTTCTAAGCGGCTTTAATACAATGGCGCAAGAAGAAACAGAATCCTTTCTAGATGACTTTAGAGGAACGGCAAGTGTTACCAATAACGGATTTTCGTTAGTACCCTCTTTTTCTTTGGGCGATCCGGCCCTTTTATTCGATTTAAAATTCACCAAGAAAAAATTAAGTTTTGAACCGGATATGCGCTTTGCGTTGGAGGGTAAACCTTGGTCTTTTGTTTTCTGGTTACGGTATAAGGCGATAGAAAATGAACGGTTTTCGTTGCGTCTTGGGGCGCATCCGGCACTGAACTTCAGGACCGTTAATATAGTTAGAAACGGGGAACCCGAGGAGCTTTTGGAAACACGGCGGTACCTTGCCTACGAGGTGGCGCCCACGTTTAAGGTTTCGGACAATGTGGGGCTTGGTGCATATTATCTATATGGCCACGGTTTTGATGAAGGGGTAAAAAACACCCACTTTATGGTATTGAATTCATACTTCAACAACCTCCATATTTCCGAAGAGTTATACCTTAATATATCTCCCCAAGCCTATTATTTGCTTACGGACGATTTAAAAGGTTTTTACCTTGTAGGCTTTGTTTCCTTAATAAAAAAAAATTTTCCCTTTTCTGTTTCGGCTATCCTCAATAAGGCCATAGATACAGAGATAGTCCCAGAAGATGATTTTACATGGAATATTTCCTTGATCTATAGCTTTGGCGGTGCGCACAGGCGAACGACCAAACGAAAAATTTGATGACCTTTGTAAATAGTGTAATTTGTAAAAATGGATAAATCAGAAAATCAGAAAAATAGTTCCAGTACGGCGGATAGGGACATTTTTGAGCGGTTAAGGAAAGGAGAAACCAT
The DNA here is from genome assembly GCF_900167935.1 of Maribacter arcticus. Classification (GTDB taxonomy): domain Bacteria; phylum Bacteroidota; class Bacteroidia; order Flavobacteriales; family Flavobacteriaceae; genus Maribacter; species Maribacter arcticus. The sequence continues at coordinate 57,676 of NZ_FUYL01000008.1, forward strand.
TTTGCCCAACGACCCGCAAGCCTATAGAATGATTGAGGCCTCATACAACACGAAAAAATTGCTTTTGCAGATGAACAACGCTTCAGACCCTAAAGAAGTCAGGGATTTGTTAAGCCAAATTACAGCTAGTGAAATTGACGAAAGTGTTGCCGTTTTCACCCCTTTGTATATTAATTACGGTAAGCACACGAAAATTGGTAAAAACGTATTCATCAACTTCGATTGTACTTTTTTAGATCTGGGAGGAATTACCATTGAAGATGGCGTGCAAATAGCGCCCAAAGTCAGCTTGCTGTCCGAAGGACATCCCATTGCTCCCGATAAAAGACATTCTCTCGTTCCGAAATCCATCCACATTAAGAAGAATGCATGGATTGGTGCCAATGCCACCATTTTGCATGGCGTAACCATTGGCGAAAACTCTGTAGTTGCCGCAGGTTCGGTCGTTTCTAAAAACGTTCCCGACAATGTTGTCGTAGGAGGTACTCCTACAAAAATCATAAAGAAAATATAAAATAGATAAAATGAAAACACTAATGACACCCGCAGTTACGCTTCTACTTTTGATAGGCCAGGCCTGCAACACCAAGACAGAAACAAAAAAAGAAACCATGAAAGCAGATAAAAATGAATTGAATACCATTTTTCCAAAAGGTAAAAAAGGTACGGAAGAATGGTTTACTGGAAACGCCTACTATATTGCCTTGGTAGAAGCGGATTCTATACACACCACACTTGCCGGTAATGTTTATTTTGAACCCAAAGCAAGAAGTCATTGGCATACACACCCTTCTGGACAAATACTGATTATTACCGATGGAGTTGGATACCACCAGATTGAAGGGCAAGAGATTGAAGTCCTCAAAAAAGGAGATGTGGTAAAATGTCCGCCAAATGTAAAGCATTGGCATGGGGCTAGTTCTGATGTTGGTTTACAGCAACTTTACATTATTCCCAATACGGAAAATGGGATTGTAGAATGGATGGAACCGGTAACCGATGAAGTCTATAATGCCAAATAGAGTCCAAAACTATTTCGGGCGGTTGAATGAAGTTTACAAAAAATGAATATGAATATTGAAGGAAAAGTAATTGTCATTGTGAGAGTAAGTAGTAGCGGTTTCGTATAGCTTTTTACATTTGGCTCATAAAAGAACGGACAAAAGCCTGTATGCAACAATGTATAAACGCAATAGCGGTTTGGGTGCAAACTCGAATCGTTATTGCGTTTTATTAAGTATATTGTTAACGGAAATTAAACCCGATTTAGTCCTCCACTACGCTTAGCCCAGACGTTATCAGAAATTTGATATACTCAAAAGACATCCATAACTTTTTTCAACTTATACCTTCAAACAAATAAAAAGCCCTAATTCCTCAGAGCTTTGTAATTCCAATAAGTACAATTAAATCTTTTATTCAAATGTATAACACTCCCTATTTACTTGGGTCAAACGAAAGTACCTATGAGCATAATTATCAGGGTTTATGAGGTTGATGCAGTTTGGTTTTACCGCTACAGGAGTGGTAGCAAAAATACCTACGCCCTCTATTTAGTCAATGGGAATAATCAATGAACTTCGCTCATTTCTGGCATACTTAAAATCGTGATTTTAAGCTCGTCAATACTACCCTCTTCGTCTTCAAAATTAGTCGATGTTATAGAGATTTTAAAATTGAATTTTTGATTCTTATTGAGTTTTATACTGTATACTTTTCAGCTAGAATATTCTTAAGATTATGTTTACTATTGTAGATTGTAATACGAGTTAAAATAGTGTTTATTATTCGAAATCATTTTAGATTGATGAATGCCGATTTACAAGTAAATTCTTATAACACACGGATACCAATAAAAATAACACTGTAGGCAAAACATCATTTTGTGTAAGCACCAGAAGAATACGTTAACTCATAACTATGCGTGTAAACTTCAAAAACGATTCCGAAAGGGTCTTCTACATAACACATTTTGTATGGTTTATCATTTGGGTAATAAGACCTAATTGGCATTCTTTGTTTGCCTCCATTTGCAATTATCTTGGCCACCAAATCTTCAATATTAGGGTCTTGTATGCAGAAGTGAAATAAGCCAGTGTTAAACGGATTAAATTCTGGAGAATCTTTAATCCCATGTGGAAATGAAAATAATTCTATTCCAATACCATCTGAGGTTGACAAATGGGCTATTTCAAATTCTTCCCAATCATCGCCAAAGACATCGATGCACATTAAGCCGATGGCTGTTTCCTTTTCTTTCGTAATTTTAGATGGCTCCATAATTACGTACCACCCCATTACCTCTGAATAGAATTTTACTGCAGCTTTTAAATCAGGCACCGTAATACCAATATGTGAAAATGATTTTGGATAATTTTTATCTGAATTCATATCTTTCTATTTATACTACAAAATAAAACTATATTTGCCTTACTAGCAATAACTTACCTAAAAGTAATATAGTTACCAAAAAGAGTTAATTGCTGATTTATAAATAGTTATAAACAAATGAACGCGATAAATTTTTGCCCATTAGATCACACAATGAATTTAATTGGAACAAAATGGAAGCCCATAGTACTATTCCATCTACTAGAAGGGCCATTACGCTCGGGAATACTACAAAAAAAAGTGCCGGGAATTTCAAATAAGATGTTTACCCAAACCGTACGTGAATTAGAGAAAGATGGGCTCGTTATACGAGAAGTATTTGCTGTAGTGCCTCCAAAAGTTGAATATGCCTTAAGCGAAAAAGGAAAATCGTTAAAAGATATTTTGAAGAGTTTAGATACTTGGGGTGCTAATAATATTGATTCAATAAAAATATAGGTGATAAGAATTGTTCAAATCACATCAGATGAAACGGTATCCATTCGACATAAAGTCATGTGGCCAAATCATCCTGTTGATTATGTGAGATTACCTAATGATCACGAGGGGAAACATTACGGATTATATGTTGACGATACATTAATTTCGGTAGTTTCATTATTCACCTCGAATAAAGAAGCACAATTTCGAAAATTCGCTACACTTAATGAATATCAGAGAAAAGGATACGGTACAATATTATTAAATGAAATTATGAGTATCGCCGAGAAAGAGCAGCTTTCTAGAATATGGTGCAATGCAAGAACGGTTAAAACGAATTACTACTCCAAATTTAATATGCGCATAACTAATACTGAATTTGTAAAAGGAGGATTAAATTATGTGATTATGGAGCGTTCATTTTTAATATAGGTATGTCAAAAGAATATGATAAAATTACCGCCTCACATTATGCTGCTTATCGACCTTCATTACATGCTAAAATATTAAAAGCGGTTTTCGATTCTAGCGAAAAATTTGAATTAGGGTTCGATGTTGGTTGTGGTACTGGTAAATCTTCAATTGCACTAGCAAACTATTGTTCAAATGTGGTTGGTGTAGACCCTAGTAATGAGATGTTGGAAAAATCGCTACAACATCCCCTAATCACCTATCAATTAATTGATTCTAACACGTTCAATTTTGATAACGATGTCTTTGATATCATTACGTTTGCCGGTTCACTATATTATGCGAAATCACAATCGACATTAGATGAAATTATAAGAGTTGCAAAGAAAAACTGCAGGATTATAATTTATGATTTTGAAATATTTCTAGAACCTATATGTATCCAATTAGGCCTCAGGAGTGATATAAAACAACCAAATGATTATAATCATCAAGCTAACTTTTCAGAGCTTGATGAACAGTTTATAACCCTGGATAATGAGCAAATTAATTTGGTTTCATTAGATATCAAAATTACAGACCTAGCTCATTTATTATTATCCTCAAAAGATAACTATGTTAGATTATCAGAAGCATTTGGTGCAATTAATCTCTATGATGAAACAACAATGCGGTTACAAACAGTTTTTAAAAATGAAATGACCACTTTGAAAGCGATGACATATTTAACTTCTTATAGCGTCATTAAATAACCTTAAAAGTAGATTAAAGCATTTACTTTTTTCTCTTCATCAATTCTGCCTCTATATCTTTTAAGGTAAACCCTTTTGCCTGCAAAAGCATTAGGTAATGGAAAAGTAAATCTGCGCTCTCATACAGGAACAAATCATCATTATTATCCATTGCCTCAATTACCGTTTCCACCGCTTCCTCCCCTACTTTCTGGGCAATCTTGTTAATACCTTTTTCAAATAGCGATGCTACATACGATTTTTCACCATCAGCAGCGGTACGTCTTTGTTCTATAGTCGCTTCTAATTCTGAAAAGAAACCAAAATTTGAATTATTTTCTTCTTCCCAACACGTGTCTGTTCCTTTATGGCAGGTTGGTCCAACAGGATGTACTGAAATAAGCAATGAATCATTATCACAATCATTCTTAATACTTACTAAGTTTAGGAAATTACCACTCTCCTCACCTTTGGTCCATAACCGTTTTTTGGAACGACTAAAAAATGTCACCTTACCCGTTTCAATGGTTTTAGTTAAGGCTTCAGCATTCATGTAACCAAGCATCAATACATTTTTAGTGCGTGAATCTTGAATGATTGCAGGCACTAATCCGTCACTCATTTTATTCCAATCAGGTGTATTATAATTCATATTCTTATTACTCATTACTTTTATATCTTTTTCTATCCTTACGGCTCTTTTGGCCGACTAAGCATTTTTGGTCGTTCTGAATGCAGTTTAAGGCCCTTTTCGTGTTTCCAAGCCTTCGACTTCGTTGGGGATAGCCTTTGGTTTATTAAATCTACATACTGAGAACTGATACTGCCAACTGAATACTAAGAAAGGGCAAACTCTACAGCAGCAAACGCATGCTCTTTAGTGGTATCAATAACCACAATATCACAATCTTCCTGTTGAATCAACAAAGGTATTTCTGTACAACCTAAAATCACTCCTTCTGCTCCTTCTTTTTTCGACTTTTTAATAATGTCCAAATATAATTGCTTGGACTCTTCAGTTGTTATACCCTTAGATAACTCTGAATAAATAATCTTATGGACTATCTCACGGTCTGCTTCATTAGGAATCAACACTTCGATACCAAATCGGTTTTTAAGAATGTCTTTGTAAAAATCTAATTCCATAGTGTATTTAGTGCCAAGCAACAACACTTTCTTACATCCCTTTTCCTTCACCGCATTACCCGCCACTTCTGCAATATGCAATAAAGGAACGGTTATTTTTTCTTTAATAGTAGGGACACTTAAATGCATTGTATTAGCACAAATAAGAATTACTTCTGCACCCGATTTTTCTAATCGAACTGCAATATCGGTCATTTGCGTATGCAGAGCATTCCAATCTCCTTTAGCTTGCTTGGTCGATATATCAGCAAAATTCACCGATTCAATAAGACACTCACAAGAATTTTGTCCACCTAATAATTCCGCAACTCGGGTATTCAACAATTGGTAATACAACTGTGTTGACTGCCAGGTTATACCTCCGATTAATCCTATTTTTTTCATTGCTTAAAATTTAATTCGATACTCTTTGTCAGTCTAATCGCTGGCGAAGACACTTTTTGTTTTCCTAGGCCTTTGACTGCGCTCAGGATTACATATCGTTCAATAAATAGAATCCAGTTACTGAGCAACAACCTTTCGTGTTCCAGTCCCTTCGACTACCCTCAGAAAGCCATTTTGTTAAACTAAAACTTTCACTGCATACTGACTACTATATACGAACCGGTATTCCATTCTCCCTTAACTCTATCTTCAACTCTTGTATACCAATCTCCTTAAAGTGAAACACACTCGCCGCCAAAGCTGCATCTGCTTTTCCTACTACAAAGGTATCGGTAAAATGTTGTTTGTTTCCTGCACCTCCCGATGCAATAATGGGTATATTCAATTCTGTTGACAACTTAGCTAAAGCTTCGTTTGCAAATCCGTCTTTAGTACCATCATGATCCATAGAGGTAAAAAGAATTTCTCCCGCTCCACGTTCTTCTACCTCTTTTGCCCATTCGAATAACTTACGTTCTGTAGGTACTTTTCCACCTACTAAATGCACAATCCATTCACCGTCTATCTGTTTTGCATCAATAGCAACTACAATACACTGTGAACCGAATTTTGCCGATAAATCATTAATTAGCTGTGGATTCTTAACTGCAGATGAATTAATGGAAACTTTATCTGCGCCATTCTGAAGCAAAATATCTACATCCTCAACTGAAGAAATTCCACCACCCACGGTAAAGGGAATATTCACTTTTTCAGCAACACGATATACTAAATCGGCAAGAGTTTTACGTTTCTGTTCAGTGGCCGATATATCCAAAAATACTAATTCATCTGCACCTTCTTTACTATATATTTCAGCCAGTTCTACTGGATCACCTGCATCTCGTAAATCAACAAAATTTACGCCTTTAACAGTCCTTCCGTCCTTAATATCTAAACAGGGTATGATTCTTTTTGCAAGCATTATTTAAAGGTAAAAGGTTAAAAGTTTGAGGTACAAGTCAAACGTTATAAACTGGTTTTTCATTTTCTATTTTTTCTAGCAGTTATAATAGATGCAACTGTTATCGCTAATAACTCTGATGCTTCATTTTTCAACACATTAATTTCAATTTCATATTCTGGTAGCACTTCTATAAATAGTTCTAACCAATACACAGACTCATCTACTTCTTCCTCTACAATTTTTAACTTATTGATAAAATCAGAAGTAGATTTTGCCCTTTGAGAAGCACGATAATTTGCACCAACGGAACTTGAACATCGAATTAACTGCCTTGCCCAAGTATCAAATTCACGAGATTTAGGAAGTTTTGCACAAAATCGCCAACAATCAACTGCAAACTTTTTAGTCCTAGATTTTAAATCTTGCATAATTTAATTTTCATTTAAAAACCTTTAAATTCCTACCTTGTATCTTTAACCTCGTACCTCCCTACTTATTTTTTTTGTTTAAATCAATTCCATCATAAAAGCCCAAATCCTTATTCTTTAACTGTTTTACCCAGAAAGCTATTTGCCCAGTATGATAGGAATAATGTTCTACCGCATGCAGAATGATGCCAACACCTGAAAATGAAAATCCTTGTACCGTTCTAATTTTAACTAATTGACTGGGAGTAGCATCGAAAATAACACGTTTTGCAGTACCGACTACATCTTCTAATTTTTTAAGCAACTCATCTTTTGTGAGTCCGCTAGTCAGTGAAAACTCACTATCTCTAAGTCTCTTGTCTTCAGTTTCACCCAAAGAAGAAATTACATATTGAGAAATATTACCACATAAATGCAAGATTAAATTTGCAATACTATTCAATGATTCATTTGGTTTTTGCCAAACTTCATCTTCTGAAATTTTAGCAAGACTCTTCTTAATCATGCGTGTACTTTCATCCATTCTGTACAATGCATTCTTAACTAATTCTTCGACTAATTGAGTTTCTTTATCCATTACTTAAAATATAAGATTCTAACTGCTTTAAACTGATTCGATTTTCATAAATAGCTTTTCCGATAATAGTACCTTCACAACCCATTTCTGCCAGTTTGGGCAACTCATCAAAAGTTGAAATTCCACCGGATGCAATTAGTTTTAGTTCACGAACAGTTTGGTCTTCGACTGCGCTCAGACTGAGATTTGTATTTTCTATTATTTTCCGATACAAATCAAACGACGGACCTTCTAACATACCGTCTTTACTGATATCGGTACAAATAACATATTGAATTCCTTTTGATTGATATGACTTAATAAACGGAATAAGTTCCTCTTTGGATTCCTCTTGCCATCCTGAAATAGCTACTTTTTCATCCATAGCATCAGCACCAAGTATAATTTTGTCAGCACCATGTTTTTCAATCCATCCAATAAAAGTTTCAGCATCTTTTACTGCAATACTACCACCGGTTATTTGTTTTGCTCCACTCTCAAAAGCGATACGTAAATCGTCATCAGTCTTTAATCCGCCACCAAAATCAATCTGCAAACCTGTTTGCGAAGCTATCTGTTCTAAAACCTTATGGTTTACAATATGTTTAGACTTTGCACCATCTAAATCTACCAAGTGTAAATACTGAATACCATGTGCTTCAAACTCTTTTGCAACTTCTAATGGATTCTCATTGTAAATTTTTTTAGTATCATAATCTCCTTTAGAGAGTCGGACACATTTACCATCAATAATATCTATAGCTGGAATAATTCGCATTTTCTTAATCTAGTTTTTGTTTATCAATACTCATCCATAAAGGAGAATCACCTATAGTTTTAAATCCATAGCGTTCATATAAACCTTGAGCGTCTTTGGTTTTTAACGCTATAGTTTTAAGGTTTTTGATTACATCATCTTTCAACATATGCTCCACTAAAATCTTACCATAACCTTTACCTTGAAATTTTTCAAATATGATAACATCCATAAAATACCCAAAATAGATATAGTCTGTAACTACGCGACCAAAGCCTATTTGTTCCTTATCCGAAGTGTATATTCCAAAGCAATAGGAGTTTTTAATGGTCTTTTCAACATCCTCCAAGGTTCTACCATCTCCCCAATATTCATCGGCTATAAAAGTTTTTATAGCATTCACATTCAATAAATTTTTTTCAGTTGAAATAAAATATTCTTGTCCCATTACATGTTTAAAAAATTCTTCAATATCTTCTCCCCAACACCACTACTTTTTTCGGGGTGAAATTGAGTACCGTAAAAATTATCTTTTTTTAAGGCGGCAGTATAATCTAATCCGTAAAAACATACTGCAATCGTTTCGGTACACAACGGTGCATAAAAACTATGAACTAAATAAATATGTTCATTTTCAGTTACCCCATGGAATAGATTTGATTTGAGTTTATTAATCTGGTTCCAACCTATTTGTGGAACTTTTACAGAAGAATCAAACTTCACCACATCAACATCAAAAATTCCGAGTCCGGCAGTATTACCTTCTTCAGATGAGTGACACATTAATTGCATACCTAAACAAATACCTAGAACTGGCTGTTTTAAAGATGGTATTAGTTTATCAAGACCGCTATCTCTAAGTTTTTTCATAGCAGAACTTGCCTCGCCCACACCAGGAAAAATCACTTTATCAGCATTTTTAATTTCAGAAACATCACTGCTCAAAACCGCTTCATAACCCAATCGTTTTATGGCAAATTTGATGCTCTGTATATTTCCGGCGCCGTAATTTATAATGACAATTTTCATTAAAACTAGTATTGAGTAGTTAGTATTAAGTACAAAGCAAATCTTAAAAGACTGAATACTTTGTACTTATTACTAAGTACAATTTTAAAGAACTCCTTTCGTACTTGGTAAAACCATTTTTTCAACATCTCTTTTAACGGCCATTTTTATACTCTTTGCAAAGGCCTTAAAAATAGCTTCAATTTTATGATGCTCGTTGGTACCTTCGGCCTTTATATTCAAATTAGCTTTAGCGCCATCGGTAAATGATTTAAAAAAGTGATGAAACATTTCGGTAGGCATGTCCCCTACCATTTCACGATTAAAGTCTGCATTCCATACCAACCAATTTCGACCACCAAAATCAATTGCTGCCTGAGCCAAACAATCATCCATTGGTAAACAAAATCCGTATCGTTCAATACCTAATTTATTTCCTAAAGCGTTATGAAAAACTTCACCAAGCGCAATACCTGTATCTTCTATCGTATGGTGCTCATCAACTTCTAAATCTCCATTAACCTTAATGGTTAAATCCATTTGGCCATGACGTGCCAATTGATCAAGCATGTGGTCGAAAAACGCTAATCCGGTTTTGATATCGCTTCTACCCGTACCATCAAGATTTAGTTTTATCAGGATATCTGTTTCGTTTGTTTTTCTATGTGTTTCCGCTGTTCTATCCTTCAACTTCAAAAACTCATAGATTTTCTCCCAGTCATTGTTTTCTATAGCTATATAAGTATCTAACTCATCTCGCTTTACCGTTATTTCAACAGTACCCAAATTGGTTTCGTCATTAATAAAAATGCCTTTAGCGCCAAGATTCTTAGCCAATTCCATATCTGTTAATCGATCACCAATAACAAAGGAATTTTCTAAATCGTATGCTTCAGAAAAATACTCAGTTAACAATCCTGTACCCGGTTTTCTTGTGTTTGCATTTTCATATGGAAAAGTGCGATCCAAAAATACCTTATCAAAAACGACTCCTTCGTTTTCAAAAGATTTCATAATAAAATTATGAACAGGCCAAAACGTATCTTCTGGAAAAACATCGGTACCCAAACCATCTTGATTGGTTATCATTACCAATTCATAATCCAATTCTTTAGCGATTTTACCAAGAAAAGTAAATGCTTTCGGATAAAATATCATTTTTTCAAAAGCATCTATCTGCTCATCAATTGTTTCTTTGATAATAGTGCCGTCGCGGTCTATGAACAATACTCGTTTCTTACTTTCCATATTCGTTTGATAGTGCTTTTAAAGCGGTAATTACAATATTATTTTCTTTAGATGTACCTACGGTGAACCTGAGTGTATTTTCACATAACGGTTGTGTAGTACGATTTCGAACTACAATTCCTTTTTTTAATAATTGATTATAACGTAGCGTAGCATTATCTACTTTCGCCAAAATAAAATTAGCGTCAGTAGGGTATATTTTAGAAACAAACGAAACTGTTTCTAATGTATTAATCAATTTTGCACGCTCCTCTAGAATAGTTGCTACTTCTGCTTGTACCGATTTTTCATCAGACACTCTTTGTATCGCTCGCTCTTGCGTTAATTGATTTACGTTGTAGGGCGGTTTTATTTTATTGATAACAGCAATGATTTCTGCGGATGCTAAACAAATACCCAAACGAATACCTGCCATACCATAAGCCTTCGATAGTGTTTGTGTAATTATCAAATTGGGGTATTTAGCTAGTTTTGAAGTCCAACTTTCTTCTAGTGAGAAATCGATATAAGCCTCGTCGATGACAACCAGGCCAGTAAACGATTTCAAAAGGTCTTCAATACTACGGGTAGAAAAACTATTCCCTGTAGGATTGTTTGGTGAACAGATGAATAACAATTTAGTGTTGCCATCTATTCTTTCTTTTATTGCAGAAACATTCGGTTGAAAAGCATCGGTAAGCAAAACTTCCCTGTTTTCAACTAAATTGATACCCGATAAGACTTTATACATACCATATGTTGGTGGCAATGTAATAATGTTGTCCTCCTTAGGCTCACAGAAAGCTCTAAACAATAAATCTAATACTTCATCACTACCATTACCTAAAAGAATATTTTCTTCCTTAATACCTTTCTGTTCTGCCAAAATAGCTTTTAAAGCTCTCTGTTGTGGATCCGGATAGCGATTCACTCCATTTTCAAACGGATTCTCATTCGCATCTAGAAACACCATGGTAGAACCATCGGAAACATATTCATCGCGTGCAGAAGAATACGGACTTAAGCCCTTTACGTTTTCTCTTGTTATGTTATCTAAATTGAAATTCATTTCTTCATAATTAGGTCTCGACTGCGCTCGACCAGACAATACTTATTTTTATAGGCTTTTTAATCTTAGGGTTATCGCATTTTTATGCGCCTGTAAACCTTCAGCTTCGGCCATTAATTCAACAGCATTGCCAATATTTTGAATACCTTCTTTTGTGATTTTCTGAAACGTCATGCTTTTCATAAAACTATCTAAATTCACTCCACTATATTGCTTTGCATAGCCGTTTGTAGGCAAGGTATGATTGGTGCCAGAGGCATAATCACCAGCACTTTCTGGCGTATAATTTCCAATAAAAACAGAACCTGCATTTTGAGTATTATCTATATAAAAATCCTCATTTGCTACACAAACAATATAATGTTCAGGACCATATTCATTGATTAAGTCAATCGCCATTTGGTCGTCTTCAACATAGATAAGTTTACTATTCGCAATTGCTTGTCTGGCAATTTCTTTACGTGGCAGTTCTTCTAATTGCAGCGCTACTTCTTTCTCTACTGCATTAATCATCGTTTTTGAAGTAGACACCAAAATAACTTGACTATCAATACCATGCTCAGCCTGACTCAATAAATCGGATGCTACAAAAGAAGCATTCGCCGTATCATCAGCCACTACTAATAATTCTGAAGGACCCGCCGGCATATCAATTGCTACACCATGTTTCGTAGCAATTTGCTTCGCAACGGTTACGAATTGATTCCCTGGTCCGAATATTTTATACACTTGAGGTATACTCTCCGTTCCAAAGGTCATCCCTGCAATCGCTTGGATACCTCCAACCTTTATAATTTTAGTAACTCCGCATAAATTCGCTGTATATAAAATAGCAGGATTTAATTGCCCTTCTTTATCAGGTGGAGAACATAGCACAATTTCAGAGCATCCAGCAATTGTAGCAGGAACCGCCAACATTAAAATAGTAGAAAACAATGGAGCCGTACCCCCTGGAATGTAAAGTCCTACTTTTTGAATAGGTCTTTTCTCTTGCCAACAAGAAACTCCCCGTGCTGTTTCAACTGCTACACGACCCGTCTTTTGGGCTTTGTGAAATACTTCGATGTTCGACTTTGCCAACTGAATAGCAGATTTCAAGTCATTAGAAACTAAAGCCTTAGCCTTTTCAATTTCTACATCTGAAACCAACATATTCTCTAAAGTGACTTTGTCAAATTCTTGGGTATACTTTTTTAATATACTGTCACCACTCGTTTTAACTTCCTCAAAAATAGTATTGACCAATCCTTCAATATCAGCCACTGTCTGAGTAGGACGTCTAAGAACATCTTTCCAATCTTCTCTTTTAGGATTATATATTTTGTTCATTTTTTTTAGTAGCTAATGCCTTGTGCTGTTTTCCCATGGCAATAAATCAATAATTTAATTAAGCCAATAGCATAAGGCTAAAGCCTTATTTACAGTACCATTTTCTCAATTGGGCAAACTAAAATCCCTTCTGCACCTGCTTTCTTCAACTCATCGATAACTTCCCAAAAAGAATCTTTATTTATTACAGTGTGAACAGAACTCCACCCTTTTTCAGCTAATGGAAGAACTGTTGGACTTCGCATTCCTGGTAATAAACTTAAAACTTCTTCTAGCTTTTCATTAGGAGCATTCAATAACACATATTTTGAACCTCTAGCTCGTAATACCGATTGAATACGGAATTGCAATTTCTCTAACAACGCTCTTCTTTCTTCAGAAATCTTTGGAGAAACGGCCAATACAGCCTCACTAGTAAGCATTACCTCTACTTCTTTAAGGTTGTTCTTAAACAAGGTACTACCACTAGAAACAATATCACAAATAGCATCTGCCAAACCAATATTTGGAGCTATTTCAACTGAACCACTAATTATATGTAAATCTGCAGTAATGCCTTTATCCTTTAAGTAATTGTTTACGGTGTTCGGATAAGAAGTGGCAATACGTTTTCCTTCAAAATCTTGTATTGATTTATATTTAAATGATTTAGGAACTGCCAATGAAACTTTACATTTCGAGAATCCTAATTTTTCGGCAATAGAAATATCTTCTCCTTTTTCAACCAGCACGTTTTCACCAATAATAGCAATATCAACTACCCCATCTCTTAGGTATTGTGGTATATCTCCATTTCTAAGGTAGAAAACCTCCATCGGGAAATTTCTTGACGAAGCTTTTAATTGGTCTTTTCCATTATCGATGGAAATCCCGCAATCTTTTAAAATTTGAAGGGATTCCTCATTAAGTCTTCCCGATTTCTGAATAGCAATTCTAATTTTAGTCATTTCTTTTATTTAATGCTTGACAACCAAAACAGAGTTAAATACAAAACCCGTTTGATTGCTCAAACGGGTTTTTAAATATGTTGTACTACTACAATACATTCCTACCTCGCCTGAGCGTGAGTATGATGATGTGTAGTTCTGTTCTTCATTATAATGTAAAAGTAAAAGGTATTTTCCATTTCACAAAACAAAAGTTTAAAATGAAACAAAAATAATTAACTCCGTGTTTTAGTTATTGCCCAAAATTAATGGAAGACCATCGCTACCACCTACAATGACAACTTTTGAATTAGGTGACTCTGCCAATTTTAGTGTAGCATCGATTCCTTTATCCTTTAAAATCTGGTCATTTAAGGAAGCACTTAAAATACGGTTGGCATCTGCTTTACCTTGTGCTTCAATAGTAACTTTTTCAGCCTCTTTCTTCGCAGTAACCAGTCTAAACTCATATTCTAAAGACTCCTGTTCTTGCTTTAACTTTCTTTCAATAGCATCTTTAATCGTTGGAGGTAAAGTTACATCCCTTACCAATATTTCATTCAATTGAATATATTGTCCTGAAACTATTTTTTGAGTCTCGTCAAAAATTTCTTGTTGAATCGCATCCCTTTTACTTGAATACAGTTGCTCTGGCGTATAACGGCCAACCACAGAACGTGCAGCAGATCGTATCGTTGGTAACAATACACGTTGAATATATTCCGTTCCCTTCTCTTGGTGTAATTTTCCTAAATCACTACGAATAGGTTCGAACCAAGCCGATGCTTCCAATTTGATATCCAAACCATTACTTGACAATACATTCATACTTTCAAGAACTTCTTGTTGTCGTACTTCATAAACAGTCACTCTATTCCATGGAGCTACCATATGAAATCCTTCACCCATTGGAGGTTCATCGGTTACTACACCTCCACCAAACGTTTTATACAAAACACCAGCCTGACCTGAGTCAATGGTAACAGTAGATTTTGATATTCCAATAATCAATACAATAAAAATAAATATTGCCGGTAATGCAATCTTTGGTAATTTGTCCATTCGTTTTTTTTAAATTAATCCGTTATATTTTCTGACAATCCATTCTGCTGCAAAAGCAAAAACTATTAAGGCCAGTAGAATTTTGAATTCTACCAAAGGTACGATATTTATAGTGCTTTTCTCTGTTGGAACATAGTTATCGTTTTCTATTAATTCTTTCTTAATAGCTTCGATTTGAGATACATAAAATTGTTTACCCCCAGAGTTAGTTGCTAATTTTTTCATTTTAGAATTATTACTTGATACAAACTGATTTTCCATATCAAATTCTGAGATTATAAATAAACCTGTTTCTGTTCTGGTATCATTATCAACCGAAACTAAAAAGTCATACTCACCGGCCAAAAGATTCGAAAGGTCTGCTTCAAAATAGCTGTTTTTTAATACCATCGGATTATCTTGACTAGACTTCGTTTTCTTATCAGTAACCCTAATTTTTATCTTCGCATTTGGGTCAAACAAAAATGCCTCATCAAAATAGGTTGCAGTTATAATGGCATTGGTACTGCCTTCATATACTTTTTCATAGTCAACATTAAGGCGCGATTTATTCTTGGTACTAGTTAAGTAGCGAATCAAATTACCCATAAATTCGTCAAAATTGATAAAATCACCCGTATTTCTAAATGTTTGCATACGCCATTTCCAAAGATTTTCGCCAACTAGCAAAGCCTGTTTTTTAGAATTATCTTCTATAACTGATAATAAAGGCTGTTGTACATTCAATCCTTTAATTTGAGAGCCAAGCATTGCCTCATAAGGTTTTTGAAAAATGATGGGTCCTGCGTCACTTATCAAAGGGGGAAATTCGGCTAAATCGAATTTAGAAATATCATACTTTGAGAATGCATTATTCAACAATGCAAAAACCTCTTGTTGAGGATAACCATTTTCAATTTCAAAACCAAGATTTGCTTCCTTCAAA
This sequence comes from Maribacter arcticus, assembly GCF_900167935.1. Taxonomy (GTDB): domain Bacteria; phylum Bacteroidota; class Bacteroidia; order Flavobacteriales; family Flavobacteriaceae; genus Maribacter; species Maribacter arcticus. Next base: position 73,392 of record NZ_FUYL01000008.1, read on the forward strand.
AATGAATAATCTGCATGAGGGCCTGTAATAATAAAAGTGTTTCCATTTTTACTTTTAGCATAATCGAATGCGCTTTTAAAATTTGCAGTTGGCTGATAAAAAATGAATAAATCCATTTCATCTAATATACTATTAGCAACATTTGGCTTTAAAATGAATACTTCTCTTTGCTCATTACTTTCTATAGCTTTCTTAAGAGTTCCCAAATCAGGATGCAAAATATCGGCAATCAATCCAATTTTTGTCTTTTCATCAATTACCTCAATACTAGTAGACCTTCTATTGTTAGCTACATTTCGTTCTTCAGGTAATTGAGATATTTCTACAATTAAATTTTTAATACCGACGGTACTAGCATCTATTTCAATCGAGATGGCTTTAAAATTAGTTTCACTATTTAAATTTAAATTCTCGCGATGTACAATTCTATCATTCATCTTAACGGTTACGGTAGTCGAAACAGCCGTGTTACCTTGATATGATATATAGGTTTCTAAAGGGAATTTGTTTTTTAGAAAAGCATATTTATTAGTTAAAATAGGTCCGACAGATAAATCCTTATACTTAGTGGTATCTCCCAAGACTACAGTATAAAGCGTGCTATTTTCGTTAGATTTAAAATAACCATAATCTTGACCAATGGTCTGGTTACCATCAGATAATAATAGCGTTATCGTCTGTTCTCGAGCGAAAATATTTTTTAAAGCAAAAAGAGATTTATATATATTGGTGTTCTTATCTTTAAAAGTTAAGCTATCAAGAACACCTAATTCACTACCAAATAGATAATCACTTATTTTAAATCTTCTTGAAATTTCTTCCGAGGATTTTAATTCAGAAATCAGCTCTTTAATTTCATCTCCACTTTCAGAAATTGAACTTGAATTATCAGCCAAAATCACCAGATTTGGCTTTTCTAAGCTATAAGATTTTTGAGAAAACTGAGGGTTTATTAGTAAAACAAGTAAACCAAATATTCCTATAAATCTTAAAAAGGCTAAGAGCAAATATACTTTGCTTTTAGCCTTTTTTTTATATACATATTGAAGCACAACTATACCTAGAGCACCGATAGCAGCAAGAACAATATACAATACCGTTATGGTTTCCATGGATTTAGAAAATATTATGCACAATAGGAACAGACAAATAATCTGTTAACCGAATTATTCGTTTTCGGCTTAAGTTAACATACCACCGTCTACATTCAAAACCTGACCGGTTACATAACTAGAAAGGTCTGACGCAAAATAAAGGCATGCATTGGCAATATCTTCTGGAGAACCTCCTCTTTTTAAAGGAATACCATCTCGCCAGCTTTGAACAGTTTTTTCATCAAGTTTGTCAGTCATTTCTGTTTCAATAAAACCTGGTGCAATCGCATTACATCTTATATTTCGTGAGCCTAATTCAAGCGCTACCGACTTTGTAAATCCAATCATACCTGCTTTTGAGGCAGCATAATTTGTTTGACCCGCATTTCCTTTAACACCAACTACACTACTCATATTAATAATAGAGCCGCTACGTTGTTTTAGTAAAGTTCGTTGAACCGCTTTGGTCATATTAAAGACCGATTTTAAGTTGATATCGATTACCGCATCAAAATCAGCTTCAGACATACGCATTAGAAGATTATCTTTTGTAATTCCTGCATTATTGATTAACACATCAATTCTTCCACCGAAATCCACTAAAACTTTAGCAACTAATTCTTCAGCTTCTTGAAAATTAGCCGCATTACTTTTATAAGCCTTGGCATTTACACCTTTAGCCTTCAATTCTTTTTCTAATTCAAGAGCAGGAGCTTCGCTCGAGCTATATGTAAAAGCAACATTGGCTCCATGGTCAGCAAATACTTGTGCGATACCCATTCCTATTCCCCTACTTGCTCCTGTAATAATTACGTTTTTATCTTCTAATAATTTCATAAGTCAATCATTTACTTAAGGTCATTTACCAAATATACCTTTTGTTTGAATTATAGGCTAAAAAAAATCCCGCTACAAACGGGATTTTATATGAATAATATGAGTTTTTAACCCATTACTTCTTTTACTTTCAAACCAATTTCTGCTGGAGAATCAACTACGTGAATTCCACATTCTCTCATGATACGTTTTTTAGCTTGCGCTGTATCATCACTACCACCAACAATTGCACCGGCATGACCCATTGTTCTACCTGCTGGTGCAGTTTCACCTGCGATAAAGCCAACAACTGGTTTTTTACTTCCACTAGCTTTATACCACTGTGCGGCATCAGCTTCTAGTTGACCACCAATTTCACCAATCATAACTACACATTGGGTCTCAGGATCATTGATTAAAAGCTCTACTGCTTCTTTTGTTGTAGTTCCAATAATTGGATCACCACCAATACCAATAGCAGTGGTAATACCCAAACCTTGACGAACAACTTGATCAGCTGCTTCGTAAGTTAATGTACCAGACTTAGATACGATACCTACGTTACCTTTTTTGAAAACGAAACCTGGCATAATACCAACTTTAGCTTCACCTGGAGTAATAACACCAGGACAGTTAGGACCGATTAAACGACAATCTCTACTTTTTATATAATTGGCAACCATTACCATATCAGCAACTGGTATACCTTCTGTAATTGTAATAATAACTTTAATACCTGCATCAGCTGCTTCCATTATTGCATCAGCTGCAAATGCTGGTGGAACAAAAATTATAGTCGTATCTGCGCCTACTTTTTCAACAGCTTCCGAAACCGTGTTAAAAACTGGTTTTCCTAAATGCTCTTGACCTCCTTTACCTGGTGTTACACCACCCACAATATTAGTACCGTACTCAATCATTTGCTCGGCATGAAAAGTACCTTCACTACCGGTGAAACCTTGTACGATTATTTTGGAATCCTTATTTACTAATACGCTCATACTACTGTAGTTTTTATTTTTAACAGAACAAAAATATAGGTTTGTTAATGAATTTTAAAGCATTAACACGCTTATTTCTTATCCAACTTTTTAATTATTTCTGGAATCTTCTTTATATATGCTAATTGTTTCAATTTTTCGCGAGATTCTTCTATAGGTGTACCAAAATAACTCTTACCACCAGCTACTGACTTAGTCACTCCAGTTTGCCCCATTATAACGGCGTTCTTACCAATAGTAATACCGCTATTTGTACCTACTTGACCCCACAAAGTCACTTCATCTTCTATAATAACACAGCCTGCTATACCAGTCTGAGATGCTATTAAACACTTCTCTCCAATTACTGTATCGTGACCCACATGAACTTGATTATCGAGCTTTGAACCAAAACCGATGGTGGTATCTCCTGTCACTCCCCTATCTATAGTACAAAGAGCACCTATGTCTACATTGTTTTTCAAAACAACTCGTCCGCCAGAAATTAATTTATCGAAACCTTCTGGGCGTTTTTTGTAATAAAAAGCATCTGCCCCCAAAACACTACCCGCATGTATGGTCACATTGTCGCCAATAACACAATTGTCATAGATGGAAACGTTAGAATGTATTAGGCAATTATCTCCAATAGTAACATTGTTACCTATAAAAGTATTTGGTTGTATAACTGTATTCTTTCCAATTTTTGCCGTAGCTGAAATGGAATGGTTATTCGGAACAAAAGGTTGAAAGAAAGTAGTCAATTTATTGAAATCTCTAAACGGGTCATCTGAAATGAGCAGAGCCTTACCTTCTGGGCAATCAACACTTTTATTGATTAAAATAACCGTAGCCTTAGACTTTAAGGCTTTATCATAGTATTTTGGGTGATCTACAAAAACAATATCACCTTTCTCAACGACGTGAATTTCATTCATTCCCAAAATTGGAAAATCATCTTTACCCACATATGTACTCGAAATGATATCGGCAATTTGCTTTAATGAAAATGTAGTAGGAAACTTCAATTGCTAAATTTGATTAGTATTTAATTTCACGGATAATTACTCCTTAACACGTTCCATATAAGAACAATTTGAAGTGTCTATCTTAATTTTATCTCCTTCATTAATGAATAAAGGTACATTAACCTCTGCCCCAGTTTCTACTTTTGCTGGTTTAGTCGCATTAGTTGCTGTATTTCCTTTTACGCCTGGTTCTGTATAAGTGACTTCTAAAACTACACTTGCCGGCATGTCAACAGATAATGGCATACTATCTTCTGTGTTAAACAAAATAGTAACAACTTCACCCTCTTTTAATAAACCTGGTGCATCTAAAGAACTTTCCTGTAAAGTGATTTGATTAAAATCATCCGTATTCATAAAATGATACGTTTCACCTTCAGGATATAAATATTGATAAGAACGTGTTTCAACTCTTACATCTTCTATTTTATGGCCCGATGAGAAGGTATTGTCTAATACTTTACCAGAAGTAACACTTTTTAATTTTGTACGCACAAAAGCAGGTCCTTTACCAGGTTTCACATGTAAAAATTCAATTATTTTATAAATATCATTATTGTATCGAATACATAGTCCTTTTCGTATATCTGATGTAGATGCCATTAGTGTATATTATTAATGTTGTTAACTTTTTTTAAATATGAGGTACGTCTTAGTTATTGCTAAAATATCCTTTCATTATACCACGTTGCGAATCGCGTATAAACTGTAGTATTTCGTCACGTTCAGGAGTTGCTTCCATTTCCGCTTCAATAATTTGTACGGCTTGTGAATTATTGTAGTTCTTTTGGTAAAGAATTCTATAAATATTCTGAATCTCTCTAATTTTCTCAGACTCAAACCCTCTTCTTCTTAATCCAACAGAATTAATACCAACATAAGATAATGGCTCTCTAGCCGCTTTAACATATGGTGGCACATCTTTTCTAACTAAAGAACCGCCCGTAACAAAGGCATGTTGACCAACAGATACAAATTGGTGCACTGCAACCAAACCTGCTAGAATAACATTGTCACCAATTGTAACGTGACCTGCTAATGTTGAATTGTTAGAGAAAATGCAATTATCTCCCACCAAACAATCATGAGCAATATGGCAATACGCCATTATCAGACAATTTTTACCGATAACCGTTTTCATACGGTCAGATGTTCCTTTGTGAATTGTGGCACACTCTCGAATAGTGGTGTTATCACCAATAACTACAGTGGTTTCTTCTCCATCGTACTTTAAATCTTGTGGAGATGCAGAAATTACGGCACCTGGAAAAATATTACAATTTTTCCCGATACGAGCACCTTCCATAATGGTTACGTTAGAACCAATCCATGTACCATCACCAATTGTTACATTGTTGTGAATGGTAGTAAATGGTTCAACAACGACATTTTTAGATATTTTAGCGCCCGGATGAATATAGGCTAAAGGTTGATTCATTCTAAGTTCTTTTAACTATTTGCGCCATTAATTCTGCCTCACTTACCAATTTATCATTTGCATAGGCATATGCTTGCATATGACAGATACCTCTTCTAATAGGAGTAATTAAACTACAGTGAAATATTAACGTATCGCCTGGCAATACTTGTCTTTTAAATTTCACTTTATCTATTTTCATAAACAAAGTCAAATAATTTTCTGGATCAGGAACGGTACTTAAAACTAAAATTCCACCCGTTTGTGCCATAGCTTCTACTTGAAGTACACCTGGCATTACTGGAGCCCCTGGGAAATGACCAACGAAAAAAGGTTCGTTCATCGTCACATTTTTCATACCCACTACATGCTCTTCAGAAAGTTCGATAATACGGTCTATTAATAAAAAAGGAGGCCTGTGAGGTAGCATATCCATTATCTTATGAATATCCATCAACGGAGGCAAGCTTAAATCGTACTTCGGAACTTTATTACGTTTTTCTAATTTGATAATTTGAGAAAGCTTTTTCGCAAATTGGTTATTTACATAATGACCAGGCTTATTAGCAATTACCTTACCTCGTATACGTGTTCCAATTAAGGCTAAATCACCAATAACATCTAAAAGCTTGTGTCTTGCTGCTTCGTTAGGCTGGTGTAATGTTAGGTTATCTAAAATACCATTAGCCTTTACAGAAAGCTTCTTTTTATCAAAAGCCTTCTCTAATTTCGTCATTGTGGCTTGAGATATTTCTTTATCTACATAAACGATAGCATTGTTTAAATCCCCTCCTTTTATAAGTCCATTTTCCAAAAGCATTTCTAACTCGTGAAGGAAACTAAACGTACGGGCATTTGAAATTTCAGATTTAAAATCAGAAATTTTATCTAATGTAGCATTTTGAGTTCCTAAAACTTTAGTCCCAAAATCCACCATTGTCATTACTTGATATTCGTCTGAAGGAATAATTGTTATTTCACTACCGGTATCCTCATCCTTAAAAGAAATAACTTCTTTAACAATGTATTCTTCACGAACTGCATCTTGCTCTACAATACCTGCATTCTCCAATACTTCTACAAAAAACTTAGAGGAACCATCCATAATTGGTGGTTCTGCAGCGTTTAGCTCTATTAATACATTATCAATTTCAAGACCTACCAAAGCCGCCAAAACGTGCTCTGAAGTTTGAATTTTCACACCATTTTTCTCCAAATTGGTACCCCTTTGTGTATTCACCACAAGGTTAGCATCAGCTGGGATAATAGGCTCACCTTCTAAATCTACCCTTTTAAATGCATAACCATGGTTTTCACTTGCGGGTAAAAATTTAATGGTAACATTGCTGCCAGTATGTAAACCAACTCCGGTTAGACTTACCTCTTTACTAATTGTTCTTTGTTTATTTTTTGTTGTACTCATCCTCAGTCCTTCTTTTCTAAAGTGTCGATTCTACTAATTATTTTTGATAAGTTCTTAAAATGAACATATGATTTATTGTAATCACCGTAATTTAAAGCTGGTGAACCTTGTAAAACCTCACGGTCCTTTACATTTCTACCAATACCAGACTGGGCTTGTATTTTAACAAAATCACCAATAATGATATGGCCTACAATACCAACTTGACCGCCAATCATGCAATGCTTACCAATTTTAGTAGAGCCTGCAATACCTGTTTGAGCAGCAATTACTGTGTGTTCACCAATCTCAACGTTGTGGGCAATTTGAATTTGATTATCTAACTTTACTCCTTTTCTCAAAATAGTAGACCCTAAAGTCGCTCGGTCTATAGTTGTACCAGCCCCTACATCAACATTATCTTCCAAAATAACATTACCTGTTTGTGGTACTTTAATGAATTCTCCATCTTCGTTTGGCGTAAACCCAAATCCATCTGCTCCTAATACCACTCCACTGTGAACAACACAATTATCACCTATAATCGTTTCCGAATAAATTTTAGCACCTGCAAATATGGTCACATTATTACCAACCTTTACATTATCACCAATGTACACATTCGGATATACCTTTACATTATCTCCAAGAGTTACATTATTTCCTAAATACGCGAAGGCACCTAAATAAACATCAGCACCATAGGTTGCCGTATCCGATTTAAAAATAGGCTCCTCTATTCCTAATTTATTGTTTTTAACCTGGTTATAGTACTCCAATAATTTAGAGAACGATTTATAAGCATCCTCTACCTTAATTAAAGTAGTATTTAATTTCTGTTCAGGAATAAAAGTTTTATTCACTATAGTAATAGAAGCCCTGGTTTTATATATAAACGAAGTATATTTCGGATTTGCCAAAAAAGTAAGAGAGCCTTCTTCGCCTTCCTCTATTTTAGCAAGTTTATGCACGGCTATATCTGGATTTCCATGTACTTCTCCTTCTAAAATACCTGCAATCTGACCTGCTGTAAATTTCATGAGCGTAAAAGTAAGAAAAATAGTTAAACTGCTTCTTTTGGGTAGCACATATAATATTTGGTCACCGTTTTAGAAAGTGCATTCAAATTAAGGTGATCCGATAACTTAGCAACATCTGTTATTTTTCCATTTTTTCTCAAGATATTAATATTCTGGTGCTCTCTATCATAAGCCTTATTCTTTAACTCACCGGTAAAAACAAAATATGAAGTTTCCTCATCTGTTAACTTATAAAGCTTCTTGATCTTATTGAATTTATTTTTAAACTTGGTTTCGTTTATGGGCTCTTTTTTAAGTTTTATATCCAAAAGCTTTCTATTCAATATCATTTCACAAAGTGTAGAGAGCACAAAATCATCAGCATATTGCCATTCTTTTAAAGCGGCTAATATATCGACATCATCTAGTTTAGCAAACTTTGCCAAGGTAACTCTATCAAAATTACTTTTATCGATATGTTGCGATAAGAAATAAAGTAATGCTTTACTACAATTTAAAGTTGTTCCATTTTTAATTAAAAAACGTGCTCTTTTCAAAATGCTGATAAGCAACTGCTCGGCGACCACACCTGTCTTATGTAAATAGACTTGCCAATACATAAAACGCCTTGCCATTAAAAATTTCTCGACCGAGTAAATTCCTTTTTCCTCGACCACAAGATTACCATCAACAACATTCAACATCGTAATTAAACGCTCTGCATTGGTATTGCCTTCAGCCACGCCAGTATAAAAGCTATCTCTTTTTAAATAGTCTAATCGGTCCATGTCTAACTGACTTGAAACCAATTGGTTTAAGAACTTTTTAGGGTGCTTACCAGTGAATATTGAGATAGCTTCCGTTAAACTTCCGTTAAATCGTTCATTGAGTTCTTCCATAAATTGAAGTGAAATGAACTCATGACTTACACCTTCAACGATACTATGCTCCATGGCGTGAGAAAAAGGACCATGACCTATATCGTGCAAAAGAATAGCCCCAAGCAGTCCATCAGATTCAGGCTCCGTTATTTCAACTCCCTTGAAACGAAGTACTTGTATCGATTTTTGCATTAAATACATGCAGCCTAGTGCATGATGAAAACGAGTATGATGTGCCCCAGGATAGACTAAATACGACAACCCCATTTGCGATATTCTACGTAACCTTTGAAAGTAAGGGTCGGCAATGAGGTCAAATACTAGCGTATTGGGGATTCTAATAAATCCGTAAATTGGATCATTAAAGATTTTCAATTTGTTTGATGTCTTCAAGATAAATTTGTCTTTTCTGAAATTAACATTTCAAAGTTATACAAAAGCATCAGCATAGAATTTGATTATCGTCAAATAATAATACAATGAACAAGATTAAAATATTATGGGTAGATGATGAAATCGATTTACTCAAACCTCATATCATCTTTTTAGAAGCTAGAAACTATGAAGTAATCACCTGTCAAAGCGGTCAAGAAGCATTAGAAGAATTAGCGGAAACAAGAGTAGACATTGTTTTTCTTGACGAAAACATGCCAGGTATATCTGGTTTAGAAACCCTTTCTGAAATAAAAATAATTGACGGTTCTATACCTGTAGTAATGATTACTAAAAGTGAAGAAGAATTTATTATGGAAGAAGCTATTGGTTCTAAAATAGCTGATTATCTAATTAAGCCTGTAAACCCGAATCAGATACTGCTTTCTCTTAAAAAGAATTTAGACCATTCTAGGTTAATTTCTGAAAAAACGACTAGCAATTACCAACAAGAATTTAGAAAGATTGCCATGGATCTTTCTATGGTGAATAGCTACCAAGAATGGGCAGATTTATATAAAAAATTAATTTATTGGGAATTGCAATTAGAAGAAATTGAGGACAGTGGAATGTTCGAAATACTTGAATCTCAAAAAATTGAAGCCAATCAACAATTCGGAAAATTTGTAGAACGTAATTACCCAGATTGGTTCACCGATGTTGATGCCCCTGTAATGTCTCATACGCTTTTTAAGGAATGGATTGCACCAGAGATAAAAGACCAAAAAACATTACTAATTGTTGTAGACAACTTACGTTACGATCAGTGGTATGCCTTTGAAGATACTGTGAATTCATTTTACAAAAAGAAGAAAGAGGACTCTTATTATAGCATTTTACCGACAGCAACACAATACGCTCGTAATGCCATATTCTCAGGATTGACACCGCTAGATATGGAGAAAAAGTATCCGAATTGGTGGAAAAATGATACTGAAGAAGGCGGAAAAAATTTATTCGAAGACAAATTTTTAGGCGAACAACTTAAAAGACTTGGACTTGATTTAAAATGGGAGTACCATAAAATAAGTAGTCTAAAACAAGGGAAGCATTTAAGCCAAAATTTTAAGGCTCAAAAAGATAACGACCTTACCGTAATCGTGTACAATTTTGTAGATATGCTTTCGCACTCCAAAACTGAAATGGAAGTAATAAAAGAATTAGCTTCTAACGATAAGTCTTATCGGTCTTTGACCACAAGTTGGTTTAAGAACTCACCCATGTTAGAAATTATTCAGCAAGCGCAGACATTAGGAATGAAGTTGATTATTACCACGGATCATGGTACTATAAATGTAAAGTCTCCTTCAAAGGTAGTCGGAGATCGTGAAACAAGCTTAAACCTTAGATACAAAACAGGAAGAAGTCTCACCTACGAAAAGAATGAGGTACTGGCAGCCAAAGACCCTAAATCAATTTATTTGCCTAGTATAAATATGAGTAGCTCTTATATTTTCGCGAAAAATGATTTTTTCTTTGCATACCCTAATAACTACAATCATTATGTAAGTTATTACAGAAACACCTATCAACATGGTGGTGTTTCATTAGAAGAAATGATTATACCTTTTGTAGTTTTGGAGCCTAAATAAGCTTGAAATATTGAAGCCTTTTAAATTTATTCTCAAGTGAAAACATACTTAATTTAAAATATGTTAAACGTTGGTTTTATGTAGTTTTTTGTCAAGGTATTCGCATAAAAAATAAGTTAATATGGCTGCAACTAACGAAGCAATAATATCTCTGTAATCAAAAATAGCGTTGTAGATATACTTCTGAATCCAAATTTCATAAACCACTAAACCTAATAAAGAGCCTAAAGCCAATCTTATGTTACTTGGAGACTTCTTAAAAGACTTTTTAAAAAAGAAATACATGGCTACTGCCCAAAAATTAGGGGCTACATCAGCAATATATAAATCATAAATATTGTTTTCATAAATAAATTCCCTGTACGGAAATCTAAAAATTATGAATATAATAATGGATACTATAAATAATAATATATAATTTTTTTGTTGAATTCTCTTATCAGCCAAAATAATATCAAGTTTAAACAAATCGATGCATCCAACAATATTGTTAGAGCTAATTAATTACAGCATATTTAATAACAGTCAACCACTCACCCTACTCTTAGTAAGAGTAAAATTTCTAAATAAAACAACTGCAACTAAACTTTGCTATTTCTTTTTAAACATAGTTTTGTGTTTAAATACCATATAAAATGGGAACGTTTAGTTCTCTCATAGTTACCAAATATAAAGATTAGCGCTCTTAATAATCAAATTGGCTCAAGACACAACTATGTTTAAGATCATTAAATAATCCTAAATGCAAACGCTACGAAAGTTGTAATAAAAATACATATCAACATGGTGGTGTTTCTTTAGAGGAAATGATTATACCTTTTGTAGTTTTGGAGCCTAAATAAATTTAAGCATATGGAATTCATATATCGTGAAAATGAGTTGAAGAAAATTGCTCATGAGATAATTCATAATTCAAAAAGCAAAATACTAGCATTTTATGCGCCAATGGGTACGGGTAAAACAACACTGATAAAAGCACTGGTTAAGGAATTGGGAGGTAAGGATAATGTAAGTAGCCCCACTTTTGGTTTGGTAAATGAATATGCTGACAAAAATGGTGAATTATTAGGGTACCATTTCGATTTTTATAGACTAGAAGATGAAAACGAAGCCATGGACATGGGTTTAGAAGATTATCTTAACACAAAAGGTTGGATTTTTATGGAATGGCCAGAAAAGATACCTAATCTAGTTCCAATTGATGCCCAAATAATAAAAATTGAAATTTTGAATGAGAAAACTAGAAAGTTACAACTTCTTGATATTATTTAAATCTTCTGATTTTCAAGGTTTAATATTTTTATAAATTTTCACATCGTTTCTATTAAGTTTTTATTGTAATTTTTCGATGAAATACCTATAAATCGATAACATGCTCATAAAATCAGTTGAAATGCACATTTTTAACGTTTAATAGCATTTTATTTGTGCATTATTTCTTACGTTTGTAGGGAGAACTAATTCTTGTATAACCAAAAATCCCTTGAAAATGAAGAACAAAAGGACTTTTCTTGCCTCTTTGGCATTAGGTGTATTTCTTTTCGCAATGGCTGCACCGATTATTAATGTTGATAATCACCAAGTAGGTATTGATAAAAGAAAATTGAAAGAAAAAATTTAAGATTTAAACTTAAATTGAAAAGGGTGTATGCAAATACACCCTTTTTTTATACTATTTCTCCATAACGGTCGTTAAAACTTTATACATTAAAGTTAATGGCGCAAAAAATTAAAAGCAAAAAGGCTCAAAGAAAGATTCTTTTAGAATCGATAATGGTATTTTTTATAGCAATATCTCCCTTTTTATACAAAGTTTACGAATACATACCTGGCGCTTCAGAAGATTCTGTTTCTATTCTAGGTATTACTATATGGAGTCATGGTTTCGAAGATGTTTCTACATTTGTATGGTTTATGATGGGTAAAATCGTACCCTTATATCTATTGATTTTTTGGTTTTTAACTGTAAAAAATTGGTGGTATCATATAATTCTGATTCCTATTGCAATGTATGCTTTTCAAATATTTGAGGTACTTTATAATTATGATAACGAAATAGATACAGAAAATTTATTATGGTTATTACCTATTTGTATAATAATTATTCCTTTCGTTTATTTTCTGAGAATTAAAATCTATGATAAACACGTTTTAGGTATCGACTTAGATGCTATGGATGCTGAGCTTAAAGAATTAAAGAAAAAAGATTTAACTGCTGATAGCTCTACTTCTTATGAAACAATGGATACTGACGAAGAATCTGAAATTTCTTCTATATCCGATGAACTTAATACAAAAATGTCAACAGGCAACATCGAGCATATATTAAAAGGATTCCAAGAACGTATTCAGGGCTGGTTAAATTTCAAGTTTTAAATACTTACCCCTACAAATACTATAGTTGATTATTCATTTCCTTAAAAATTGTACATTTGAGTTTCAAGTACTTGATTTGAAAAACGTACATTTTTAGTTATGAGCCAACCCACTTCGCCATTTAGTAAGCATCAATTACTTCCACAAGAAGAAACACTAGAAGTTTTTAGACAAAAAGGAGAATTATTTATTGGCATTCCTAAAGAAAATCAATATCAAGAAAAACGTATCTGCCTTACTCCAGATGCTGTAAATGCAATTACTTCAAATGGTCATCGTGTATTAATTGAGTCAGGTGCTGGTGAGGGTGCTCATTTCACCGATTTAGATTACACACAGGCTGGTGGTGAAATTACCAAGGATACTAAAAAAGTGTTCGCATGTCCGCTAATTTTAAAAGTGGAGCCCCCTACCCTAACCGAAATAGAATTCATTAATCCGCAGACCGTCATTATTTCAGCCCTTCAAATAAAAACGCAATACAAAGAGTATTTTGAAGAATTAGCAAGAAAACGAATTACGGCAATTGCTTTTGAATATATTAGAGATGATGAAGGTAATTACCCAGCAGTACGTTCGCTCAGTGAAATAGCGGGTATATCATCTGTTCTAATCGCAGCAGAACTAATGGCTGCAAACAATAATGGCAACGGACTAATGTTTGGTAACATTAGTGGTGTACCACCTGTAGAAGTTGTTATTATTGGTGCAGGTACCGTAGGTGAATTTGCTGCAAGATCAGCAATTGGTATCGGCGCCAACGTAAAAGTTTTTGATAATTCTATAACTAAACTTAGAAATATACAGACGAACTTAAAGCAGACCGTTTATACATCAACAATACAACCTAAGAACCTCTTAAAAGCTCTTAAACGTTGTGATGTTGCAATTGGTGCTACTCGAGGAAAAGATAGGTCACCTGTAGTTGTATCTAGTACTATGGTAGAGCATATGAAAAAAGGTGCTGTTATCATAGATGTAAGTATTGATACCGGTGGTTGTTTTGAAACTAGTGAAATAACTAGTCATAATAAACCTACAAGAAAGAAGTTTGATGTAATTCATTACGGTGTGCCTAATATTCCGTCTAGATATCCTAAAACAGCTTCAGTTTCAATAAGTAATATTTTCACACCCTATCTTTTAAAAATTGGTGAGGATGGCGGACTGGAGAATTCTCTTCGATTTGACAAAGGCTTACGAAACGGACTCTACATGTATCATGGAATTCTTACCAACAAATCAGTTGGTGAATGGTTTGATCTACAGTACAGTGATATTAATTTTTTGATTTTTTAGAATACTAACGCTATTCCTTTTCCTATCCTTTTAAAAAGGTATAATTTCGCGTTCTTAATTAATTCAATAAAGAACTAAATGGATTTTCTAAAAAGGTTAGGTTTTTTCTTAGTAGGCTTGTCTATCGGCATCGTTTTTCTAACCATGTTCTTAAAAAAGAAGTCAGAGGAAACAGGTGTATACTTTTGTTATCTACCAAATTGTCGTACCCTAAAAGATATTCGCTCTAAACCTATGCATTACAGCGATGAGGCTAAATTAAAATTAGTTGAGTATCAATTAGATTCTGTAGATGTAAAGTATATACTAACTGAAGGTGATGTAGATTTCAGTAGTAGTGATACCAAATCAGTTCCTTGCAAAACCTACATCGTAGAATCTGAATTAAAGGAACGTGAATGGAAATTTACTGTTCAAAATTGCAGAAACAAAGCCACTCTTCAACAAATAGAAATACAATAGGATATTCTTAAATTTTTCTACGCTTTCTTTCTTTTTTAAGCAACTTCAATTCCCTACTAGTTTGCCCAGCTACTGAGGTATTCTCATCTGCTCTTCTTATTAAGTATGGCATAACATCGCGAACAGGTCCGAAAGGTAAATATTTAGCAACATTATATCCATTTGCTGCTAAATTGAAAGAAATATGATCACTCATACCATATAATTGGCCGAACCAAACATGTTCGTTATTCTTATCTATTCCATTGTCGGCCAGTAATTGCATTAAGCGATAACAGCTATCTTCATTATGTGTTCCTGAAAATATTGATATCGTATCAAGATTTTCAATCATATACTCAATGGTCGCATTGAAATTCTCATCTGTCTCTGCTTTAGTTTTACAGATAGGCGAAGTATATCCTTTTTCTTTAGCTCTGTCATTTTCCTTTTCCATGTATGCCCCTCGCACTACCTTCATTCCTATTTTAAATCCTTCTTTCTCAGCACGTTCATGCAACGATTTTAAATAAGGTAAACGATCCCATCTATAGGTTTGAAGCGTATTAAATACAATTCTTTTCTTTTTATTGTATTTACGCATCATGTCTTCAGCTAAATCATCAGCTGCATCTTGCATCCAGCTTTCCTCACCATCGATTAACAATGACACTTCAAGGTCGTGTGCTTTTTTACAAACTTTATCGAACCGGTTTATTACCCTTTGCCATTCAGCTTGTTCTTCTTTAGTAAGTTCTTTTTTCTCACTTACTTTCTGGTATAGAGCAAATCGACCAAACCCGGTTGGTTTAAAAACCGCATATGGTATAGCTTCTTTTTCTTTTACGAAATCTAGTATGGTCAATATAATTTCAGTGGCAGTATCAAAAGGATCTTCCTCTTCTTTACCTTCTACAGAATAATCTAAAACAGAACACACCCCTTTCTCCCACATTTTATCTACCACAGGTAGACAATCTCTTTCATTAACACCACCACAAAAATGGTCAAAAACCGTTGCCCTAATTAAACCTTCTACTGGTAAATGTACTTTAATTGCAAAATTTGTAATTACCGAACCCATTTTCACTAAAGGTTCATTCGAAATCATTTTAAAGAGAAAATAAGCTCTTTCTAATTCCGAATCTGATTTTAAAGCAAATGCCGTTGCGGTATTTTCAAATATTTGGTCCATTTTTTGTTATTTCTATAGCCGACAAATATAATCACAGATTTTATAATCCTAAGACTAAAAATAACCTTTATTTTGTGTTCAATTAGAAACCAATACTTAGTCATACCATATTATGGAATCTATAATTTCAGACTCTTACGCAGTACATTTTAATGAAAATGCTTTTAATTCACTTAATGCCCATTTAGCGAAAAAAGCATACTCGATTATTTTTATTTTAGTAGATGAAAATACACATGAACTTTGTTTACCACAGTTTATGGCAGAGATAAATGGAGACTATCAATTTGAAATCATTGAAATAGAATCTGGTGAGGTTAATAAAAATATAGAGACATGTGTAGGTGTTTGGGAAGCCCTATCTGAACTTGGTGCTGATAGAAAAAGTATTTTACTTAATCTAGGCGGTGGAGTTTTAACCGATTTGGGTGGTTTTGTAGCTTCTACATTTAAAAGAGGAATAGACTTCATTAATGTGCCAACAACTCTATTATCTATGGTAGATGCCTCTGTTGGCGGTAAAACTGGTGTAGATTTAGGATCCTTAAAAAATCAAATAGGCGTAATAAACCAGCCAATTATGGTACTTGTGATACCAGATTTTCTAAACACTTTAGATAATAGACAAGTTAGAAGCGGATTTGCTGAAATGCTTAAACACGGACTTATTCAAGATAAATTGTACTGGGAAGCTCTGAAACATGCCGAAAGTTTAGAGGACATGAAAAAACACATTCTTTCATCAATTAAGATTAAGAACAATGTTGTTTTACAAGATCCAACTGAGCAGAATATTAGAAAAATATTAAACTACGGGCACACTTTAGGTCATGCCATAGAATCTTATTTTTTAGAAAATGATTCAAAAGAAACCTTGCTGCATGGTGAGGCTATTGCCATTGGAATGATTTTGGAAGGATATTTATCCAATAAATTAACAAATCTACCATTTGCAACTTTAGAAGATATTAAAACCACTTTTTTAAGTAAATATGAAAAAGTGGAATTCTTAGAAGAGGATTTTGAAAACATACTCAAACTTATGAAGTACGACAAGAAAAATTCGCATGGAAAAGTGAATTTTGTTCTCTTAAAAGAGATTGGTAATCCTGTTTTTGACATTGAAATTCCTGTAGAATTATTTGCTAAAGCTTTCGCTTACTACAAAGTTTAAAAACTTCATATACCTAAAACACCACTTTCACAACTATACAAATTTAATTGACTGTTTAATTACTAGTTTAGGTTAAGAAATTAAGTAACCTTCTTAAAACAAATTAGTTATGACCAGAAGACTTATCGATTATCGCAAACTAGACCACCAATTAGCGGCACTTTTAATTGAAACATACCCATATGGATATGGTGATGAGGATATTATATCCTTTAAAAATATTCAGGGTGATTATGTTGAAGCTGTTCAAATAAAAACCGCCGACACTCTTTATCTTGTAAAAATCAGTAAAAGCCTTTCAAACTTTATTGCGAATTTTGAGGGAAATTTAGAAAAAGAGCTTGAGCCTAAAACACCTGAAGAAGTTATGCGATCAGAAGAAATGACCAATGCATTATATCTGAATTTCGAAAGGGAAGTGGAACCAGACCTAGACTAAATTTACAAATAGCGTTCTTTTAGTATAATTTCATGATGTCTTTGATGAGCACTTATGGCAAGTCCTAAAGCGGCAACTGACCAAGGCAAACCACTAGCTGTACCCATTCGTCTTAATTCAACCTCAGATAAGTTTTTAAATAAATTAATTGTCGCATTTCTAACTGAAAGATATTCTTCTAATATTTCCTCTTTAGTGCGTTGATTACAATTACTCGCTATAATATAATCATCTTGCTCAAAACCTGGCAAAGGTGTTTTATCATTTCTAGATATTCTAAAAGCGCGGTACTGAAAAATACGTTCTGTATCAATTAAATGCACAAGAACCTCTGCTACTGTCCATTTCCCTACCCCATAGCTAAATGCTAATTGCTCAGCAGACAATTCAGCTACAAAATTCTTAAACCATTCTTTACCTGTTATTAAAGCTGACTTTAAATCTTCTTGATCTTCAAGTTTTCTTAAGTAAGTAGCATAGAAGAAATCCAATTCCTCTTTATGTAAATCTGTAATTGTCATAATTAAGTCTATCTCTAAGTTAATTAAAAATCAAAAAAGCCCAATCATAAAAATAACTGGGCCTTTTGAGTTAGTTGAAGTTAAAAAATTATAACTCGTTAAATATGGTATGCATTAATCGTTTCTTATCATTGAAACTCTCCTCTAATGAAATCATTGTTTCAGTTCTACTTATGCCATCAATATCATCTATTTTAAAAATGATGTTTTTTGCATGAGTAGTATCCTTCGCTCTAATTTTACAAAAAATATTGAATTTACCAGTAGTAATATGCGCTATGGTAACATTTGGAATTTGATTTAAACGCTCTAATACAAATTTTGTCTGATGGGTTTTTTCTAAGAAAATACCAACGTAGGCAATAAATGCATAACCTAACTTCACATAATCTAATGTAAGTGAAGAACCTTTTATAATTCCTGCTTCCTCCATTTTCTTAACTCTTACATGAACAGTACCTGCAGATATAAGAAGTTTTTTAGCAATATCGGTAAAAGGAGTTCTGGTGTTGTCAATTAACATATCCAGAATTTGGTGGTCTATTTCGTCTAATTTGACTTTGCCCATAGTTGTAAAATTTTTGCCAAAAATAAAAAATAATCACATTAAATTCATTGAATATGAACTTTTTTTAATGAAAATGTAAACATTTTTATGTTTTTAAAGAAATAAGGCAATGAAAATCAATCCAGTAGTTTTAATATATCATTCTTTTTAAGCCACTCTAAATCTTCTTTTACCTCTAGATTAAAGGTTTTATGGCCAAAGATTTCCGCAGGTCTTGTTTCGAAAATATGCTTAACGGGACTAAAAACGACCTTGTCGACTTCAAGAACCTCCTTGTATTGAATTGAAAATAAGCTTTTTATGATTTTGGTGTTATCTAAATCCTTTTGGTTTATAATAGAAATATCTACAAACTGTTTTCCATTTTCCGGAATAGCTAAATATTGCTCTACTGTAAAATTTTCAATTTGACTTAAGACAATAGTATTTATACCTTTTAGTAAGGAGTGAAAAATAAACTCTCTACTCTTTTCACGCTGATAATCTTCATAATAATGTCCTGCTTCAAATAAAATAGTAGGGGTTTCTCTCATTTGAAATGCATCACCAACACAATTAGGATTAAAGCCATCATCATATCTACCTACCTGGCCAGGTATTAGCTCTTGTAATTCAGAGTTCATAGCAGCAATTAATTGCATGCTTAATTTACGCGAAGCCGAATTATTTCTTTCAACGTCAAAAGCAGGGGCTAAAAAAGATACTGTCGCTGGTTTATTGGTTTTGCCAACATTGAAAATAGTGCGTTGGTCATGCAGGTTAAAACAAAAATCTGGACGAAAAGAATCATACTCTTCTTTAAGTATTCGACTTTCTGGTTGCGTTAAATCTTGAGCGTCTCTATTTAGATCTATTTGGTTTGCATTCACCCTAGTATAATCTCTAGCACCATCTGGATTAAGAATTGGGATAATTTCTAAAGTACATTGATTTGCAATTTCTAAAGCATTTACAGAATCATGTTTCAAATAATTCAATAAATCAATTACGGCTTTTGTGGTTGTAGATTCATTACCATGCATTTGAGACCACATTAAAATACGCACAGGCCCATGGCCAAAAGTGATACTCTTTATCGGTTCATCGCGTACAGATTTTCCTATAGTAATAACTTTAAAACTTTTAGAAAGACCTAAAATAAACCTGTTCAGATGATCATAAGTAATGTATCTACTCTGAATACTCGATACATATATTTCACTATAATCAATTGCCTTCATATTCCTCTATAAATTATTAATCACAAAAATAACACAGCTTTAGTTTACAATTGTAAACAATTGTAACTGTTATTTACTAGCGTAATGCACCTGAAATGTTTACAAAACTAACCGCTGCTTAATTTACATATTTAATATGTTATATATCAGTTATTTAACTGAATATATCTAAACCATAACTATTAAATATATCAACGAATTTTATAGGTTTTATTATAATTTTATTAAAGTACATACTAATAATACATTAGTTTTGTAAACATGTTAGATTCCACTTCTTTTATTACAAGGTTGAAAACTATTTTAAATCATCACGAACTTTCATCAGCTTCTTTTGCTGATTTAATTCACGTGCAACGTTCTAGTATTTCTCATTTATTAAATGGTAGAAATAAACCAAGTTTAGAATTTATAATGAAAATTAATGAAGCTTTTAAGGAGGTTGAATTACAATGGCTTTTGTATGGCGAAGGAATATATCCAAATGAAGATTTGGAAAATAACAGCAAATCAATAGAGCAATCAAACGGCAATACAATTACTAAGCCATCTCAAAAAAAGAATGTTGAGCGTATCGTAATCTTCTATACCGATGGTACATTTAAAAATTATGTAGAGCAATAAGAATATGTTATAGCTTAAACTATTATTGTATTTTTCAAACAACTTTCCTCCTATTTTCTTTATTTTGCATCATGGTAAAAAAAATAGCTGCTCTTATAATTACATGCCTACTTTTCAGTTCATGCTACCAACCAGAACGTGATTGCGAAAAGTACAAAACAGGCTCTTTTAAGTTTACATATGAACTAGGGGAAACTGTTAAAGAAGGTAAATTTACGAGAGACGAAAAGTATAGTGTTGATTATTATGAAAACAAAATTGATAGCGCTACAGTGCGTTGGTTTAATGACTGTGAGTTTGTTTTACAAGATATTCACAGCAAAACAGCCATTCATTATAAAATAATTAGCACTACAGATTCATCTTACACCTTTCAATACAAAAGTGCAGTTAAAGACCCAAACAAAGAACTAATCGTTAAAACTGGAACTGCTTTTAAAATTAAATAACCATGTTCGATATTTTCGCTAACCCCGATGCGTGGGTCGCTCTACTCACCCTTACATTTCTTGAAATTATTTTAGGAATAGACAATATTATATTCATTTCAATTGCGGCAGGAAAACTTGAACCCGGTCAACGAAAAAAGGCCACAAATTTAGGCTTAGTTCTAGCAATGGTAATGCGTATTTTACTCCTTTTTGGTATCTCATTACTCACTTCTATGAAAAAACCTTTCTGGGTATTCGATAGTGATTGGATTACGGGAGGTATTAGTGGTCAAGGAATTATATTATTCCTAGGCGGCTTGTTTCTACTATATAAGAGCACAAAAGAAATTCACGAAAAAGTAGAAGATAAAGGTCATGACGAACGCGAAGTAAAGAAAGCAAGATCCACTTCATTAATGAATGCTATTCTTCAAATTACGGTTATTAACATCGTTTTCTCCTTTGACTCTATTCTTACCGCGATAGGAATGACAAATGGCATTTCACCCAACCCTAATGAAGCCTTAGTGCTAATGATTGTTGCAGTTGTTATATCTGTGGTAATTATGATGCTATTTGCAAATCCTGTGGGAGAGTTCGTGAACAGACACCCATCTATTCAAATTCTTGGATTATCCTTCTTAATATTAATTGGCTTTATGCTAATTGCAGAATCGGCTCATTTATGTCATCTTATTGTATTTGGTAATGAGGTAGGAGTGATACCTAAAGGTTACCTCTACTTTTCTATTGCATTCTCACTTATGGTTGAATTCTTCGACCTGCGTATGAAAAAAAATAAAGACGATATTGTCGATATCGAAGATTAGAACACAATAATCTTAAGTATTTAGACCCCTGTATCTCAATTGTTTTGCAATTGTTTTATAGGGGTCTTTTCATTACCTTAGGTTTACCAATCAACCTTAAATCAAGTGCAAGTATGAAAAAATCTGACAAAAACAAATCCACCAAAATTAACCGACGAGATTTTGTTAAAAAAACCGCATTAGCTTCTTCAGTATTTATTATCCCTAGACATGTTTTAGGTGGCCCCGGCTATATTGCCCCTAGCGACCGTCTTAACATCGCAGCAATTGGCGCTGGAGGCAAAGGCATAAGTGATATTAAAAACGCCTCTGTAATGGGAAGAGAGCGAGTAGCAGCTTTATGCGATGTCGATTTTACAGGCACTGCAGCAAAAAGTGTAGAGAATTTCCCCAAAGCCAAGCTTTACGATGATTTTAGAGTCATGCTAGATAAAAAGAAAAATATTGACGCTGTCACCATATCAACCCCAGACCATGTTCACGGGCCTGCAGCTAAATGGGCAATGGAAAGAGGAATTCATGTATATGTGCAAAAACCCATGACACATAACATTAAAGAAGCCCGTACCTTAACGCAAATGGCACGTACCAATAAGATAGTAAGTCAAATGGGAAACCAGGGTGGCTCCAATCCTCTTTTAGGCATGGTACAACGTTGGATAGATGAAGATAAAATTGGAGCGGTATCTAAAGTACAAGTATGGACAAATAGACCTGTATGGCCGCAAGGCATTGAAATGCCTAAACCAGATGCCAGCCTAAAGCCGGCTGGTTTAAATTGGGATTTATGGCTAGGACCAGCAACAGAGCGAGAGTTTGTACCTAATCTACACCCTTTCAATTGGAGAGGATGGTGGGATTTCGGTACAGGTGCCTTAGGAGATGTTGGATGTCATTTAATAGACATTCCTTTCAGAACATTAAATTTAAAATACCCAACCGATGCAGAATGTAGCGTCGCCTCAGTATTTTCAAAGATGTGGACTCCCGATTATTATCCAGAAGGTTGTCCTCCATCCTCATTTATAACATTACACTTTGATGCAACCGATAAATCAAAATCACCCATAGAAATGACATGGAGCGATGGCGGTATTCGACCATCACATCCAGATATTATTCCTGCAAACGACGATATAGGCGGTAAGAATAGCGCAAACGGTGTGTTAATCATAGGTGAGAAAGGAATTATCTCTACCAACATCAATGATAGCTCACCGTTGATGCCAAAATTATACTTAAACGATGGCACTACCGAATTCGGACCAGAAGTAGAGGAAGATTTAGAACCAGAATATGGTCATCAACGTAAATGGGTCGATGCCTGTAAAGCTGGTTTTGGTAGCCCTGAGCATTTAGCACTTACCTCTTCGTTCGATTATGCGGGACCTATGACAGAAACTGTTCTAATGGGTAACTTAGCCATAAGAAGCTATATGCTTCAAAAAGAAAACGCTGAAGGCGCTATGGAATTCTTTGCTCGCAAAAAATTATTGTGGGATGGAGAAAATATGAGAATCACCAATATGGAAGAAGCCAACCAATTTGTTGGTAGAACATACAGAAAAGGTTGGGAGGTTTAATACCTCTCCTTGTTGAAAGTAAATACAAAAAAAAGGGGGGAGGTATAATACCTCCCCCCTTTTTTTGTATAACAATTCTTTAATTCGGTCTATTGAAAGCAACCTTAGGATTTGCCTGTTTTTGCTCTTCAAACAATCGTTGTTGCTGCTTAACAGTCATGGTGCTACCATCATGACTCCAACCTGGAGGTCCGAAAATATACATTAGTTTGTGGCCAAATTTCTTAGACTTCTTCATATCCGCCCAAATATCTTTGAATTCGTGAGTTAGAATTACAATAGGATTGTTAGAGTTAGGCGCGTGAATTACACCGAATTTTACATCTATTTCTTCATCATATTCTTTCCAAGTTCCAAATATCTTATCGAAGAAATTTAAAAATCCGCCGTGGTTCTTATCTAAGTATTCAACATTCTGTGCGTGATGAACTTGATGCATTGTATGTGTATTGAATATTTTTTCAATGAATCCCATTTTAGGCACATATTTAGAATGTAATTGAAATTGCCAAAATGACTCAATAGCCAAACACACTACAACCATTTCTACCGGAAATCCAATAATTGGCATCCATACGTAGAAAAAAGGCTTGTAAAGCAACGTAAACCAGCCATTACGTATAGCCGTACCAAGATTAAAATTATCTGATGAATGATGCACTATGTGTGCCGCCCAAAGAATACGAATTTCGTGATTAGCTCTATGAAACCAGTAATATGTAAAGTCATCTGCCAATTGACATAGCAACCAAACATACCAAGCGTAACCAAATGATTTATAACCCATTATATTTGTTCTCACACCATCGACCATAGGGTTAAATAGCTCATAAGCATATTCAAAAAGAACAATTAATAATATCACTTTTAACAAAGGCCCTATTATAGCCGAGCCAATACCCATTGCACTACTTGCCGCAAAATCTTTCCAATCATAAAGATCATCATCACCATGAGTTTTACTGTAGGTTAATTCTAATAAAATAAAGGCTATAAAAGCCGGTGCGCCGTATACCAGAGGGTTGGTGAAATCCATTAATTAAAAATTTTTGTAAATGTAGTTATAAAAGCATTTATAGTAAGAATTGTCCAATCTTAACTTTCTATTTTATAATAAGACAATTCAATTCTTAAACAGATTGCATTATTGCTTACTTCTAAGGATTTCGTTCTGTTCTTTTAACAAACTCTCAACACTTGCAAGCAAAGCAATGTTTTTTGGTGTCTCCACCTCTTTATTAGCCGGGTCTTCAGATTTTTCTTTAAATCGATTTATAAACTTAACCACAACAAAAATTGTAAAGGCTATAATACTAAAATCAATCAATGACTCTATCAATTCACCATAACCGACAGCTACCTCCTCTACTTTTTCACTAGCCTCTCTTAAGACCCATTTTTTGTTGGATAAATTCACATCATCTGTCAACAATGAAAGTGGAGGCATAATAACTTTAGACACCAAAGCACTTACCACCTTATTGAAGGCTGTTCCTATAATAATACCAATGGCCAAATCAATCATATTGCCTTTAATGGCAAAATTCTTAAACTCTTCAAAGAATTTTTTCATATCAATAATTAATCAAACAAGGTTTTAGGATCATCTGGTGGTAGTACATTTCCTGAATCTTCACTATCATTTTCGTCATTAGATTCAATAGCCTCTTCATCCACTACTTCAATATCCTCTGCCTTTTCAGGAACCACAGGCTCATAAGGCAATGGATCTAATAAATTAATGTTTTTAACCTTTTCGGTAATGAATTGATTACCTAAAGCTTTAATTCCTTTTATTGATATAAAATCTTCTATATCAATAGATTCATTATCTTTCGCCTCTTTACCTCTAGGCTTAGGAAATTCAATTTCAACCAAAGGCCTCCAGTCAGTCGAAACTATTTCTAAATATGATTTAGGATGCTCTGAGATAAACAATTCCTCTCTATTTTCGTTCTCGATAACAAACCTTTTAACATAGAAACGCTCTTTTTCACCCTCCCAATAAATAGCTGAAATTGGCTTCTCTGGAATCCATTTTTCAAGCACAATCATATCATCATCGAAGTGAGATGTCAACACTGGTAAAAATGTTTTAGCAACACCTTTTTGATTGATTACCAACAACAAGTCATCACCTTTAAATTCGCCAAGAAGCTCTCCTCTACCATCTACATTTAACCTACGAACAACATCGTCGAACCAAATTTTTCGTGGCTTTAAAGTAGAAACACCTTTCTCTTTTAACTCAATTCGTTTAACCGAATACTTTGTGACTATATTTCCTTTTGATGCTCTTCCCTTAATTATTACATCAGTAAAGTCAATATCCCATTTCAACTTCTTAATACTACCGACCTGTCTTAATAATACTGTAATTACTTCAGCCTCACCATTAGGATTAGCGGAAAAATATAATACCTGAGACCCAGGTTTACCAGGTATTAAGTCATAAATTCTATCTCTAGTTATACTAGTAACATTAAATCGCTTAATATATGTAGGGCCACCCTTACCATCTTTATAAACCAAGTTATAAGTTGTCCGCTTATCCTTTTTCTTAAAAACAGCAACGTGAATAATACCTTTACCAACGAAAATCTTGGAATCTACTTTAGACACCATCATTTTCCCTTCATTGGTTATCACTATAATATCGTCTATGTCACTACAATCAGTAACATATTCATCTTTTTTAAGCGATGTACCTACAAATCCCTCATCTTTATTTACATACAGTTTAGTATTTCTAATAGCTACCTTAGTTGCTTCAATATCATCGAATACTCTAATTTCCGTTAAACGACCTCTATCCTTACCGTAAGTTTCTTTTAAATTCTTAAAATAATTTATCGCGAACTCGATTAAATTAGCAAGATGGTTTTTCACTTCGGCAATTCGCTCTTGTAGACTCTCTAGATATTGCTGAGCTTTATCTAAATCAAATTTTGAAATTCTTTTAATTCTAATTTCTGTAAGCCGAGTAATATCTTCCTCAGTTACCGCTCGTTTTAAATGCTTGGTAAAAGGAGCCAATCCTTTATCGATAGCGCTAATTACACCCTCCCAAGTTTCTTCATCCTCAATATCTCGGTAGATTCGATTTTCAATAAATATTCTTTCTAATGAAGTAAAATGCCACTGTTCTTCTAATTCACTCAATTGAATCTCAAGCTCCATTTTCAAAAGCTCTACAGTTGAATCGGTAGACCTTTTAAGCATTTCTGTTACACCGATAAACAATGGTTTGTTATCCTCGATTATACAACCTAGTGGAGATATTGACGATTCACACGCCGTAAAGGCATAAAGTGCATCAATGGTTTTATCTGGCGAAATCCCAGACGGAAGATGAATTAAAATTTCAACATCAGCAGCCGTGTTGTCTTCAATTTTTTTGACTTTAATCTTGCCTTTGTCATTAGCCTTTAAAATGGAATCTATTAAACTACTAGTATTAGTTCCATACGGTATCTCATTGATTACCAATGTATTCTTATCAAGTTGAGCTATCTTAGCACGAACCCTAATTTTCCCTCCTCTTAATCCGTCATTATAATTTGTAATATCTATAATACCTGCGGTTGGAAAGTCAGGGTATATTTTAAATCGTTGCCCTTTTAAATGCTTGATAGTAGCATCAATAAGTTCAATAAAATTATGAGATAAGACTTTCGTTGAGAGTCCAACAGCAATACCCTCGGCTCCTTGCGCCAATAATAACGGGAACTTCACTGGTAAATTTACGGGCTCTTTCTTTCTTCCATCATAGGAAGATTGCCATTCAGTAATTTTTGGACTAAAAACAACTTCAAGCGCAAACTTAGAAAGCCTTGCTTCAATATATCTAGATGCAGCAGCCCTATCGCCTGTCAATATATTACCCCAGTTACCTTGGGTATCTATAAGCAAATCTTTCTGTCCGATTTGGACCATGGCATCAGCAATACTCGCATCACCATGCGGATGATACTGCATCGTATGCCCTACAACATTTGCAACTTTGTTATAACGACCATCGTCCAACTCCTTCAAAGAATGCATTATCCTACGCTGCACTGGCTTAAAACCATCTTCAATCGCAGGTACTGCTCGTTCTAAAATCACATACGAGGCATAATCCAAAAACCAATCTTTATACATACCACTAACCCTAGTTAAGGCATCAGAAGAATCTGAATTAGTATTATTCTCTTCAGAAAGGTTTTCGTTAATATCCTCGTTCAAATCGTCATTTTCCTCCATTCAGAAGCAATCGTATTTATTTAGTTTATACTACTTTATCCTTAATTAAGTCAACTTCAACTTTAAGATTATTGATAATGAATTTTTGTCTATCAGGAGTGTTTTTTCCCATATAAAAACTTAATAATTCCTCTATAGACATTGCCTTATCTAGCATTATAGGTTCTAATCGAATATCATCACCAATGAAGTGTCTAAATTCATCAGGTGATATTTCTCCTAAACCTTTAAATCTCGTGATTTCTGGTTTCCCTGTCAATTTATTTATGGCATGTTGACGCTCTTCATCGCTATAGCAATAAATAGTTTCCTTTTTATTACGCACCCTAAATAGAGGTGTCTGCAATATATAAAGGTGATTTTCTTTTATCAACTCTGGAAAAAATTGCAAAAAGAAGGTGATTAGTAACAATCTAATATGCATACCATCTACATCGGCATCGGTAGCTATAATAATATTATTGTAACGTAAATCTTCAATAGTCTCTTCAATATTCAATGCAGCCTGTAACAGGTTGAACTCCTCATTTTCGTAGACAATCTTCTTAGACATGCCATATGAGTTTAAAGGTTTTCCTTTTAAACTAAAAACTGCCTGTGTATTTACATCTCTAGATTTAGTTATAGAACCTGATGCGGAATCTCCCTCAGTTATGAATAAAGAGCTTTCTAGCCTACGATCATTCTTCATATCACTTAGATGAACTCTACAATCTCGCAGTTTCTTATTATGTAAACTTGACTTCTTTGCTCGGTCACGCGCTAACTTACGAATACCCGAAAGTTCTTTTCGCTCCTTCTCAGCCATCATAATTTTTCGCTGAAGCTTATCTGCAGTATCTGTATTCTTATGAAGATAATTATCTAAATATTTACCAATGAAATCATTGATATACGTCCGTACAGTAGGAAATTCTCCGCCCATATCGGTAGAACCTAATTTCGTTTTAGTTTGACTTTCAAAAACTGGCTCTGTAACTTTTAATGCAATAGCGGAAATTATAGACTTTCGAATATCGGATGCATCGTAATCTTTCTTGTAAAATTCTCTTATAGTTTTTACTATAGCTTCTCTAAATGCAGCTTGGTGCGTACCACCTTGTGTCGTATGCTGCCCGTTAACAAAAGAATGATACTCTTCGCTATATTGTGTTTTGCTATGTGTCATGGCAACTTCAATATCCTCTCCTTTTAAATGAATAACAGGATAAAGCATATCATCCATATTATTATTATCTTCAAGAAGATCTTTTAATCCGTTTTCAGAGTAGAATTTTTCACCATTAAATACTATTGTAAGACCTGGATTTAGATACACATAGTTTTTAAGCATGCGTTCTACATACTCATTTCTATACTTATAATGTTTAAAGATCGCTTCATCAGGAATAAAAGTAACCTTGGTGCCTTTTCTTTTGGTCGTTTCTTCTGGACCAACTTCATTTTCTAAATTACCTGAACTAAACTGAGCTGTCTTTATTTGGTTCTCTCGCGAAGATTGAACTTCAAAAAAACTAGATAAAGCGTTTACGGCTTTAGTACCTACACCATTAAGACCTACCGATTTTTTAAATGCTCTACTATCATATTTACCACCAGTGTTCATTTTAGAAACTACATCTACAACTTTTCCTAGCGGTATACCACGACCATAATCACGCACCTTAACAACCTTATCTTTTATGGTGATTTCAATAGTCTTACCAGCGCCCATTACAAACTCATCGATACAGTTATCGATAACTTCTTTCAATAAAATATAGATCCCATCATCTGCTGAAGAACCATCTCCCAATTTACCGATATACATACCAGGCCTTAATCGGATATGTTCTTTCCAATCAAGCGAGCGTATGTTATCTTCAGTATATTGAGTGTCTTGGGACATTTAATAAAATTTTATGAAAGTGCTGCTAAAGATAGTACCACTCGGCAAAAGATAAAACCCCTAAACGTTAAAGTAATTAACAATGAATTCCACATTTTTGTTGATAGCAGTCACAATAGAGAATAATCACCAACAAATTCATCATTATGAAACTTACTTTAAATTGGTAACTATTTGGTGATATCTATCATAGGAAACACCTCAATGTTTTTATATCTTTAGTTTAGATTTTTAAGACCTATGGAATTTATTGATTATTATAAAATTCTTGAAATAGACAAGAAAGCTTCTCAAGCAGACATTAAAAAAGCCTATAGAAAATTGGCCCGAAAACTGCATCCAGATTTAAACCCTAATGATAAAAGCGCACAACAAAAGTTTCAGCAGGTAAATGAGGCAAATGAAGTTCTAAGTGATCCTGAAAAAAGGAAGAAATACGACCAATACGGCAAAGATTGGGAGCATGCAGATGCTTTTGAAGAGGCGAAAAGAAATCAACGCAGTTCATCAGGAGGTCGTAGAAATACATACAGTACATCAGGCGGTGGCAGTGAAGATTTTTCTGATTTCTTCGAGTCGATGTTCGGTGGAGGAGGTTACAGCGGTGGAGGAAGAAGATCAACTCAATTTAAAGGTCAGGATTTGAATGCCACCTTAAAATTAAATATGCTCGATATCTTAGAAGATCAAAAGCAAACATTGGACCTTGGAGCTAAGAAAATAAGAATCACTATACCTGCTGGGGTTGAAGATGGCCAAACAATTAAAATTACTGGTTATGGTGGCGAGGGAGTTAATGGAGGCCCCAAAGGAGATTTATACTTAACATTTGAGATAAATAACAATACGCCTTTTAAAAGAGTCGGAAATGATTTGTATAAAAATCATATCATCACTCTATATGATGCCATACTAGGTGGTGAAATTGAAGTGGAAACTTTAACCGGAAAAGTAAAATTAAAGGTTAAGCCAGAAACTCAAACTGACACAAAGGTTAAGTTAAAAGGAAAAGGTATGCCGGTATACAAGAAAAAAGGCGCTCATGGAGATTTATATATAACCTACAAAGCATCAATGCCAACAAACCTTTCAGCGAAGGAAAAAGAATTATTCAAACAACTTTCAGAATTACAATAAATATGGATTCAGAAAATTTTATACTAATAGAACACTACTGTGAACAGACACAAACCCCAATAGATTTTATTGACGATTTATTGGAATACGGTATGATTGAGGTTCAATTAATTGAGAACAAAACTTATGTTCAATCACATTACATAATAGAAATTGAAAGAATCTATAGATTACGCCAAGATTTAGGCATTAATATGGAAGGAATAGATTCTCTCAACCATATGCTGGAAAAAGTCAACCGATTAGAACGAGAATTAAAATTGTTAAGAAACCGCTTAACTATTTATGAGCATTAAACATTAAACCTGAAATGCATTACATCGCCATCTTTAACGATGTATTCCTTGCCTTCAACTCTCATTTTACCAGCTTCTTTTACTTTTGATTCACTACCAAAAGCAACGTAATCATTATAGGCTATTACCTCTGCCCTAATGAATCCTTTTTCAAAATCAGTATGTATAACACCTGCCGCTTGAGGTGCTGTTGCTCCAACTGGAATAGTCCAAGCACGAACTTCTTTAACACCAGCAGTGAAATACGTTTCAAGATTTAATAATTTATAAGCTCCACGAATCAATTTTGCAGAACCCGGCTCTTCTAAACCTAAGTCCTCCAAAAACATATGACGCTCTTCATAAGTCTCTAATTCTGTAATATCAGCTTCGGTACCTACTGCAAGAAAAATAACTTCAGCATTTTCATTGGCAACCATTTCTTTCACCTTTTCCACATAAGCATTCCCCTTCACAGCTGCATCTTCATCTACATTACACACATACATCACTGGCTTATCTGTAATAAACTGTAGTGGTTTCACAAATTCAAGTCTAGACTCTTCATCAATTTGAATTGCCCTTACAGACACCCCTGCTTCTAATCCACTCTTTATAGCCAGTAAAGCAGCCTCTTCTTTTTGAGCTTCTTTATTACCTGTTCTTGCCGCTCTTTTTACTTTTTCAAGTTTTTTATCTACGGTCTCCAAATCTTTCAATTGAAGCTCCATATCTATAGTCTCCTTATCCCTTATCGGATCCACACTACCATCTACGTGTACTATATTGTCATTATCAAAACAACGTAGAACATGTAAAATGGCATCCGTTTCACGAATATTACCAAGAAACTGGTTTCCTAAACCTTCACCTTTACTTGCTCCTTTTACCAATCCTGCAATATCCACTATTTCAACAGTTGCAGGCAATACCCTTTCAGGGTTGACTAATTCTTCTAATTTCTCTAATCTGGCATCAGGCACATTAACAACCCCAATATTTGGCTCAATAGTACAAAATGGAAAATTTGCACTTTGCGCCTTAGCATTAGACAAACAATTAAAAAGTGTTGATTTACCCACGTTTGGTAATCCTACTATACCTGCTTTCATAATAAAGAATATTTAAAGGGTGCAAATATAGTTTTTACTTCAACATTCTACATTCAATTTCTACTCTTATGTTGATTAAAAATGCATAGTGAATATTTACATTATCTTCAAACTTTTTAGACCGATAACAACTAATGTTTGGTATTTTAACATTTTTTAAGAAATATTTTAATACTTTACGCCAAGAACTGTAAGAATAAATGGAACTTCACTCTGATGAGACGCTTTGGTATTTTTTTAAAAAGGGAGAGGTCAATGCTTTTTCACTTCTTTTTAAAAAGTATTACCCCCAATTACATGTGTATGGAATAAAATTGAGCAATGCTCCTAGTCTCACAGAAGATTGCCTTCAAAACTTTTTTATTCAACTCTATGAGGATAGGGAGAAAAAAGGAACTATAAAGAATCTTAAAGCTTACTTATTTGTTTCTTTCAAAAGGAGACTGATAAAACAACTTC
Source organism: Maribacter arcticus (assembly GCF_900167935.1). GTDB lineage: Bacteria > Bacteroidota > Bacteroidia > Flavobacteriales > Flavobacteriaceae > Maribacter > Maribacter arcticus. The sequence goes on from NZ_FUYL01000008.1 coordinate 105,870, forward strand.
AAAAAAATCAGAAAAACATTCCTATTTCAGAAGCTCAATTTTTTAAATCAAATTTCACATTTTCAACTGAAGAAATTGCCATTCATCAAGAAATTCAATTTCTATGTACCACTACGCTGTCACAATTAATAAATCAACTATCTCCAAGACAAAAAGAAGTTATCTATTTAAAGTACTACAGTAACATGAATAGTAAAGATATAGCCGAGGTAATGGATATGAATTACCAAAGCGTATTAAATGTCCTTCAAAAAGCATTATCAAAATTAAGATTAGCCTCTGAAAATCAACAACTTAAATCTATTTTAAAAAAAAGTTGAAAATAGTAGGGTATATTTTATAAGAAAAAACCTCTTATAAATGGAACACCTTACTAAATGGACAATACAAACAAATTCGACTTACAGTATTTTTTATCAGATATGTCATTTAAAAATTGGGCTAAAGGCTTAAATAAAAATGATATAGCTTACTGGAATAGTTGGGTACAGCATAACCCAAAACATATTGAAACTGTTGAAAATGCAAAAGCCATTGTTGTTGGCATAAATTTCAAGCCACAATTTCTAAGTAATGAAAAGGTTGACCAAGAGCTTTCTAAAATTCTACCTAAAATAGGATTAAAAACTTCTACGAAACAACCTTTAACAAAAACACGACCATTAAACAAGACAATATATTTTTCAGCCGCTGCCATAGTCCTAATTTTATTAAGCTGGACAAGCCTATCTCTCTTAAATGATCACAACACAATTACACATAAAACGAATTTTGGTGAAATCATAGATCTAAAGTTACCTGACGGTACTTCTGTAGTATTAAATGGCAACTCAGAAATATTTTATGAAAAGGATAATCCGCGATTGATAAATCTTAAAGGTGAAGCATATTTTAAGGTAAAATCTATACCGAGCACCAATGCAAAATTCTGGGTTACTACCAATGATCTTAAAGTAGAGGTTCTTGGAACTCAGTTTCATGTAAATACTAGAGAACAAAAAACAAATGTTGTTTTAGATGAAGGATCCATTCATTTAGAATTTAAAAACGGTGATGTCACTAAAATGATTCCTGGTGAAATGGTATCATTTTCAAATAAAAGCAATGAGGTTGTTCATAAAAAAGTTACTGTCGAAACACCATATGCTCTATGGCGCGGCGGAACCTATGCCTTTAATGAAATTCCACTTAAAGATGTAATGTTGAATTTAGAGCTCACTTATGGCCTTGAAGTTAGATATTCATCTGATCATTTAAAAGATATACCCATTTCAGGAGGTATCCCTAATCAAAATTTAAAAATATGTATTGCCGCAATTGAAAAGGCAACTGGAACTAGAATCATTAACAAAGGAAATATTTTACAAGTACAAGAGAACCCTATTTATTAACTAAACTATTTATTTATGAAAACAAACAAACTAATGAGAATGCTGCTTGCAGTAATGCTTTTTTCAAGCATCACCAGTATCATGGCGTCTAATGAACTCAAAAAAGAGGTGACTCTAAGTGAGTTTCTAAATGAGATTAGTGCAAAGCACGAAGTGTTTTTCACGTACAACCCTACGCTGGTTTCTACTACCAGTTTAAATCCTGAGGAATATGAATTTCCTTTATTGGATAAGATTATCAATAAATTGGAACGTAAAACTAGTTTCGATTTTGAATATTTAGGCAATAAATATTATGTGGTTTACCATAAGAAGCCAGAAAGAGCGAAGATTTTAAAAGTGAATTCTGTTAATAATGGTATTACTGCCCTAACCTTAAACGAGGTAATTCAAAATACTATTTCTGGTAAGGTTACGGATGATTCTGGAATGCCTTTAGCAGGAGTAAATATTATTGAAAAAGGAACCACCAACGGTACTACATCAGATTTTGATGGTAATTACTCAATAAATATTACCGATGATACAAATTTAGTATTTAGCTATATAGGTTTTGCTACTCAAGAGGTATCTACTGCTGGCAAAACTACTATTAATGTTCAGTTATCTGAAGGAATGCAATTAGACGAGTTCATCGTTGTTGGTTCTCGTACAGCTCCAAGAAGTAATGCTGACACACCTTTACCTGTTGATGTTATTGGCGCTAAAGATTTGAGTTCAACTGGTCAAGCTACTTTTGATAAAGCTTTACAGTATAGAATTCCTTCCTTTAACACGGTACAAACTCCGGTAAACGATGCGACCTCTTTATTAGATCCTTATGAAATTAGAAACATGGGACCTAGTAGAACGTTAATTCTAATTAACGGAAAACGTAAAAACTTAAGTGCTTTATTATACACTCAAACTTCTCCAGGACGTGGTGAAACTGGTGCAGATATTTCTGCAATACCAACAGATGCAATCAAGAGAGTTGAAATTCTTCGTGATGGTGCTTCTGCTCAATATGGTTCAGATGCCATCGCTGGTGTAATGAATATTATTCTTAAGGATTCTCCAAATGAAGGTTCAGCTACAGTAAGAACAGGTATTACTTCTGAAGGTGACGGTGAAATGTTTGGAGTAGCTTTAAACAATGGCTCTTCTATTGGAGAGGATAATGGTTTTATAAATTATACTGTTGACCTGTCAAAAGTTAACCAAGCAAATAGACCAGGTACTGTAAATGCAGCTGGTGAAGCAGGTGATTTTGGAGCAGATATTGCAGATGTACAATCATTTTTATCAAGAAAGCCTGATGCTGGTAACATAAACGGTTCTCCAGAAACAGCTGCAGCTAAATTTTCTGTTAACTTAGGGTATGACCTAAGTGATAATACTTCTCTTTATGCTAATGCTGCATATGTATACAAATCGGTGAATAGTTTTGCTAACTACAGAACTCCTTACTGGAGAACAGAAGCTGACTTTCCTTATTTAGCAGATTTCTTTCCAAATGGTCCAGGTGGAAGTTACGATGGTTATGTACCAACATTTGAAGGATTATTAAGTGACTACAATGGTACAGTTGGATTTAAATCTACTATTAACGATTGGAATATCGATGCAAGTTTTACTACAGGTGGAAACACTCAGACGTACAAAGTGAACAATACTCACAATAGAAATGTAGTTTATTCTCCATCAACTTGGGTTGATGCGAATGGCAATGGTTCTGTTGATGATGGTGAAATTAGTGAAGGTTCAGAATTGTATCGAGAAAATAGTCAACAATCATTTGATCCAGGAGGAACTAAGTTCACCAACAATATTGGTAACATTGATATCTCTAGAATACTTTCTGATAAAGTTAGTATTGGTGTTGGTGCAGAGTTTAGAACTGAAACTTTCGAAGTAATTGAAGGTGAATTGGCTTCTTATGATGGTGGTGGTGCAGATTCATTTGCAGGTGCTTCTCCTCAAAATGCTGGTAAATTCAACAGATATAATATTGGTGGGTATTTCAGTTTAGATTATGATGTGTCTGATGCCTTTTTATTAAGCGGTACTATTAGAACAGAAAATTATTCTGATTTTGGTAATGCTTTTGTTTACAAATTTAGCTCAAGATATAAAGTTAACGATGCTTTCACCTTAAGAGGTTCTATTTCTTCAGGATTTAGAGCTCCTACCCTACACCAAATCTATACTCAAAAAGCACAATACAGTTTTGTGCCAGGACAAGGTATTCAAGTTGGTGGTTTAATCAACAACGTGTCTACACAAGCTAAATTATTAGGTATACCTCAATTAGATGCTGAAACATCAACTAACTTCACAATTGGTTTTGGAGGTAAAATTGAAAACAAATTCAGCTATACTTTTGACTACTATAACATAGCAGTAAAAGACAGAATCGTATTAGGTTCTGAAATAGGTCCGAGTGGAGACGCAGCAAACCCATTAGATATTCTATTGGCGAATAACAATTTAACTGATGTAAGTTTCTTTTCAAATGCAATAGACACTAAAACTTCTGGTATTGATGTTGTTCTTGCCTACAAAGGCATAGAACTTGGAGAAGGTAACCTTGATTTAAATTTATCTGGGAACTACACTATTCAAAACGAAAGAGATGGGGATGTAAAAGATGTGCCATTAGTAGCAAATTCAGGTCAGTCTGTAGTTAATGAAACTCAAGAGGCTTTATTCTTTACTTCTAGACCTAAGACAAAGTGGATTTTAGGTGCGAACTATGACATTAATAAATTTGGTTTTTCTTTGAATAACACATACTTCGGAAAAACAACTTTTCAACAACAAGGTTTGGATAACAATTTATTTACAGAGTTTACCCCAAAAATTGTTACAGACTTAGGTATTAACTTTAGTCCAACCGACAAATTAACATTAGCATTAAACATCAACAACTTGTTGAATGTGTTGCCTGAGTGGAGTTTTCAATCTAAAAATGCAGCAGGTAATGCTATATTGGCCGATCCAGCTCAAACACAAAACCAGTCTAACTTAATTACTTTCAACCAACGTTATTCTCAAATGACGTATGATGGTTATCATTTTAGCCAATTAGGTACAATGTTCAACTTATCGTTGAATTATAAGTTCTAGTTTGATTTAGTTTATTGGAAGAAAGCTACCTATATTTAGGTAGCTTTTTTTTGTACTATGGGTGAGTTATACAATGAAAACCTAGCCTGGGTTTACGATGAAATTTATCAAGGTTTTATTGATTATAAGGCTGAATATGAATTTTACAAGAATTTGTGCAATGGCTCTAATTCAAAACGAATATTAGAAATTGCATGTGGCACTGGTAATTTAGCCAAATCTTTTACTACAGATTTCAGCACGTATGTTGGCTTAGATTTTAGCGAATCAATGCTCAATATTGCAAAGAAAAAATTTCCAGCAGGAAATTTCATTCAAGGTGATATGCGGCAGTTAAACTTTGTTAAACAGTTTGACAACATTCTTATAACAGGAAGATCAACTAGCTATCTACTCAATAGTACAGATTTAAAACAAACTTTTAAATCTGCACACACGGCGCTTGAAGATAAAGGCCTTTTTATGTTTGATTGTATCCATGCAGATTTATTTATCCCCTATATTCTAAAGAATAGCAGTGTGGTTCATAAATCAACCTACAATAAGAAACAATTTGAAAGAGATTCTTATTGGGTTAAAAACAAAAACAATAATTATCATCTAATTGATTGGAAATCTACCTATTACCAATTAAAAGATTCCGAAAAAATTGTATTGGGTGAAGACTCAACTCTATTTAGAGTTTTTACCGTAAAAGAAATAACCGAAGCATTACAGCATTCCGGATTTAAAATTTTAGAAATTATGGATAGAGAAACCTATGCTTTTGATACGAATGTATATGTCTGCCAAAAAAAATAGTTGAAAAATACTCCTTATTCAGGATGCATAAAGCGTTGCTTAGCTAAAAGCACTTCCTCTGATTCTACATGATCATCATCAGGCACACAACAGTCAACCGGGCATACAGCAGCACACTGTGGCTCTTCATGAAAACCCACACACTCTGTACATTTATCTGGCGATATATAGTAAACTTCATCACTAATAGGCACTTGAACTTCATTTGCATCTACCCCTTTACCATTAGGCAAAACCACATTACCTTCTAATGATGTACCATCGCTGTAACGCCATTCATCAGCACCTTCATAAATTGCGGTATTCGGACATTCTGGCTCACAAGCCCCACAATTGATACATTCGTCAGTTATTATAATTGCCATAATTTCTTCTACATTAAAATGCCCAAAAAAGAACGGGCATGCTTATTTTTGCACAAAGGTAATCCCTACTAATTGAGTATACAAATATAATGACCCATCACAACCTTACTATAGAAGCTTTTGTTAAACTTGGAGATTTTCTAAGAACATTTTGTGAATTTATAACATCAGACAACAATTCTGAACATTTAAATCATAAATGGACCGCAAGATTTAAAACTGAAATTGAAATGGCCCAACATTATAATGGGTGGTTCTCAGAAGAGAATTGCATTCATGCATTTCAAGAATGGGGAAATTTATTGACAAGAGAAAATCTCGAAGCATGGTGTGAAAATTACAACCTAACCATCAACAAAGAAAAAGTCGTTGCCCTAATTATGGCTGGCAATATTCCTCTAGTTGGGTTTCATGATCTTTTATGTGTGCTAGTTACTGGTAATAAGGCATTGGTAAAACTGTCAAGTAATGACCAAAAGTTAATTCCATTATTAATAGATTATGTAAAAAGTATAGAGCCATACTTTGAAGGAAGGGTAACTTTCACAAAAGAGAAGCTTGAACATTATGATGCTGTTATTGCAACAGGTAGTAATAATACAGCAAGGTATTTTAAATACTATTTTGGTAAAAAACCACACATTATTAGAAAAAATAGAAATTCTGTTGCCGTTTTGAATGGAAAAGAATCGGGGGAAGAGCTGACCGCTTTAGGTGAAGATATTTTTAGATATTTCGGTCTTGGTTGTAGAAGTGTATCTAAAATATTTATTCCAAACGATTATAACATAGATACTTTTTTCAAAGCAATGTTTCCTCATAACGATATTATCAATCATAATAAATATGCTAATAATTATGATTATAACAAGGCCGTGTATCTAATGAGCGAGTTTAAAATACTGGATAATGGCTTTCTTATTTTAAAGGAAGAAAAAAGCTATGGCTCCCCTATTGCATCGCTTTTCTATGAGCATTATAACAATTCAGAAGAATTAAAAGCAAAACTGAAATTAGAAGAAGATAATATACAGTGTATTGTATCTTCAGGATTTATAGATAATGAAATAGTATTCGGGCAAACCCAAAAACCATCGTTAAGTGATTATGCAGATGGAATCGATACGGTTAATTTCCTGTTGAGAACATCATAGAATTAAATACCTTTCTGTATCGCAAAATCTTGAAAAAATCCTGACATTTGCATCCTTAAATTACATTCAAAATGAAAATACATAATTTTAGCGCTGGCCCTTGTATATTACCAAAAGAAATATTGTTAAAGGCTTCTGAAGCCGTTATGGACTTCAATGGCTCTGGACTTTCACTTATAGAAATTTCACACAGAAGCAAAGATTTTGTTGCAGTAATGGAAAACGCAAGATCATTAGCATTAGAATTACTTGATTTAACCGATAAGGGATATCAAGCCCTTTTTCTGCATGGTGGTGCAAGTCTTGAATTTTTAATGGTAGCCTATAATCTTTTAGAAAATAAAGCAGGTTATTTAAATACCGGTACTTGGAGTGACAAGGCAATTAAAGAAGCTAAATTATTTGGTGATGTTGTTGAGGTTGGTTCATCTAAAGACGAAAATTTCAAATACATACCAAAGGGTTATTCAGTACCTGATGGTCTTGACTATTTACATATTACATCTAACAATACCATATTCGGAACCCAATTCAAGAAATTTCCAAAAACTGATGCTCCATTGGTTTGCGACATGAGTTCTGATATATTTTCAAGAAGCTTAGATTTCTCTCAATTCGACTTAATTTATGCTGGTGCCCAAAAGAATATGGGTCCCGCAGGTGTTACCTTAGTTGTTGTAAAGGAAGATATATTAGGTAAAGTTTCTAGAAAAATCCCTTCTATGTTAGATTATAAGGTACATATAAGCAAAGACAGCATGTTTAATACGCCTCCTGTTTTTCCTGTGTACACTTCAATGTTAACACTAGAATGGCTTAAAAATCTTGGTGGTATCGCTGCCATTGAGGAGATTAATGAAAAGAAAGCCAGATTGTTATATTCTGAAATTGACTTAAACCCTGTTTTTGAAGGATATGCCAATATTGAAGATCGATCACTAATGAACGCAACTTTCAACTTAACCGATGAAAGTTTAAAAACTACTTTCGAAAATATGTTGAAGGAAGCTGGTATTAATGGCCTAAACGGTCATCGTTCAGTTGGTGGGTACAGAGCTAGCATGTATAACGCACTTTCTTTAGAAAGCGTAGGTGTGCTGGTAGACGTAATGAGTGAAATGGAACGAAAAGGATAATTAACTAAACTGTTAATCATTGAAATCGTGAACCGACTTTCACTCAATCATTAAATAAGAAATAATAATATGAAGATTTTAGCTAATGATGGTATTTCCACTAATGGTATTTCCATGATGGAAAAGGCCGGATTTGAGGTTTTAACTACCACTGTGGCACAAGAACAATTAGCCAATTATATAAATGAACATAAAATTGATGCTTTATTGGTTCGTAGCGCAACTAAAGTTAGAAAAGAATTAATTGACGCTTGTCCTACATTAAAACTTATTGGTCGTGGTGGTGTTGGTATGGATAATATAGATGTTGCCTATGCAAAGTCTAAGAATATTCATGTAATCAATACTCCTGCAGCATCATCAGAGTCAGTTGCCGAATTAGTATTCGCTCACCTTTTCGGAGGTGTTCGATTTTTATACGATGCCAATAGAAATATGCCATTAGAAGGTGACAGTAATTTTAAAGAGTTAAAAAAATCCTATTCAAAAGGCACCGAATTAAGAGGTAAAACTCTAGGTATTTTTGGATTTGGAAATATAGGTCAAGCCACTGCAAAACTTGGTATTGGGGCAGGTATGAATGTTGTTTATTGTGATCCTGAAGTTTCGAATGCAACTATTGAGCTAACATTTTTTGATGGGCAAAAAGTAACCTTCGCATTGAAGAACACTGAAAAGTCTGAATTGATAAAAAATGCCGATTATATATCATTACACATACCTGATCAAAAAAGCTATGTTATCGGCAAGGAAGAATTATCACAAATGAAAAAAGGCGTGGGCATTGTAAATGCTGCTCGTGGTGGTGTAATTGATGAAGTAGCTTTAGTAGAAGCACTTGAAAATGGAACGGTATCATTTGCTGGCCTTGATGTCTACGAGTCAGAACCAAAACCTGAAATGAAAATTCTTATGCACCCTAGTATATCTCTTTCTCCTCATATTGGTGCTGCCACATTAGAAGCTCAAGAGAGAATTGGATCAGAATTGGCTGAACAAATTATCACATTATTAAAATAGGTGCTTTATAGCATATTTTAATAACTCTTTTCGTATTTTACAGCATAAACATTAAATTAACTATTAGAATGGCAGGATTATTAGATTTATTAAACAGCCCAATGGGCAAGCAATTGATTAGTGGCGTTGCAGGACAAACAAATCAACCTGAAAACAAAACCGCTGATGTATTGAGCATGGCAATGCCATTAATACTAGGTGCAATGAAAAAGAATGCATCTTCACCAGAAGGAGCCGCAGGATTGATAAATGCGCTTTCAAGCAAACACAATGGTAGCATCTTGGATAACCTTGGTGGACTTTTCAATGGTGGTGTAGATGATAATGTAATGCAAGACGGTGCTGGTATCTTAGGACATGTTTTTGGCGGTAAACAAGCAAATGTTGAAAATGCCCTAAGTCAAAAATCTGGACTTGATGCAGGTTCAATAGCTCAAATACTTAAAATTGCCGCTCCAATTGTAATGGGTATGATTGGTAAACAAACGGCTCAAAGTAATGTTAGTGATTCTTCAGGCATGAATGCCTTATTAGGAAGTATGCTGGGTGGACAACCACAAGAAAATCAGAGTTTGATTACAACACTTTTAGATGCTGATGGCGATGGTAGCGTTTTAGATGATGTTGCTGGCATGGTAATGGGTGGCAGTAAGAAAAAAGGTGGATTAGCAGGTCTTTTAGGTGGACTTTTCGGTAAATAAAAGTTGTATACTATTTAACATATGCCGCTTGCAGATGCAAGCGGCTTTTTTGTATCTTATTTTTCATGAAAAAGAGAAAGAATAAATCCGTCCTACTTAATTTCATTATCATCTTTATTTTTGCCTTGGTTTTAATTAGCTGTGGGTCAACAAAGGAATCATTAGCTATTTCAAATGATGAAAAAGTAGCTTTCGAACAAGTTGAAGGCGATACGATAACTATTTCAAGTGATAAAACTGAGTATGAAATTATAATAATTGAACCAGGTTTTTATACATGGCTAAACTCAATAGCGAAACCTGAAGGATATTATTCTCAAAATTTTCTAGAAAATCGCAATTACTTAATGGTATTAGAATGGAACCAAAGAGTATTACAACCCATGCGATATAGCCCAAATTTATATGAGCTTCAGATTGATTATATTAAAAATATAGATTATGGTTATGAGGTAAATTATAAACTCTATAATTACTTTATCTATTTTCAAAGAAAGTACAATCAACGATTGGGTCCTTTTATCCCACGCATATAAAAAGTATATTTACTGGCTTTAAAAATTTTTATGCAAAAATTAAAAGAACGCTGGGGTATTTCCAGTAATTTTCAATTAATAATCATTTTTTTCGTTTTCGCGATAACTGGCTCATCTTCAGTTTATGTAGCTAAACCATTCTTAAATCTTATAGGTTTACAACAATCAAATTTTCCAGACGCGTGGTGGGGTACGACTATCTATTGGTTTTTTAGAATTATCCTTATTTTTCCTTTTTATCAAATTCTGCTTGTAATTTATGGATGGTTATTCGGTCAATCTAAATTCTTTTGGGCTTTTGAAAAAAAAATGTTGAAACGAATCGGCTTAGGTTTTTTATTCAATTAATTTAAGAGTTCATTAACAGTTTATACCTGCATGCATTAGTTAGATTTGTAAATATGAATTTTTTGAGGTACAAAATAGTTTATCCAATAGTTGCCATTATCTTAATGGCTAGCCTGTTGGGTCCTTATTTTGTGAAAATATCTCACGCTTTAAACGAGCATGAAGAATTTCACTGTACATCTAAAGAATTACATGTTCATGCTGTTGAGTTCGATTGTGATTTTGAGCACTATCAACTATCTTCCTTATATTATCCAGAATTTGATTACCCGCAGTTTATTCAACTAACTCCTATTACCGAGGCTATTATAAACAACTACTACTTTTTAAGTAAGTATCAACAACTTCATTTTGTATTAAGAGGTCCTCCTTCTTGTTAATTATTTTTTAACAAGCTGAAGTCTATAAACCTTAATACAATTTTATATGAAAAATATTTATATAACGATGCTATTGGCATTGTTAGTTCAATTTACATTTGCCCAAAACACATTAAAAGGTAGCATTACAAATCAAGAGGACCAAACACCTCTAGAACAGGTATCTATATATTTTCCTCAATTAGAAAAAGGTACTGTTACCAATGCTGAAGGATTCTTTGAGATCAACAATTTACCATCCGGAAAGTTTAAAATCGTAATTTCTTATATAGGTTTTCAAACCTATTCGCAAACTGTTGAGCTTTTAGAGCCATCCACCCAATTATCACTTGAGCTTATGTCTAGCGCTATAGAAATGGAGGAGGTTATTGTTTCTACTCCCTTTCACAAATTGCAGCGAGAAAATGTCATGAAAGTAGATAGGACTAGTATAAAGGATTTAAAATCTGCAGGAGCTATTAATTTATCCGAAGGTATTACTGCTATTCCTGGTGTAGAAAGTGTTTCTACCGGAGTGGGAATAGGAAAACCTGTTATACGCGGCCTAAGTTCTAATAGAGTTTTGACTTACACACAAGGTATACGTTTAGAAAACCAACAATTTGGTGATGAACACGGATTAGGAATTAGTGATGCAGGTATAGAAAGTGTTGAAGTCATAAAAGGGCCAGCATCTTTGTTATATGGTTCTGATGCCCTTGGTGGTGTACTATATTTAAATCCTGAAAAATTTGCGAACTCCAATGATGTAGAAGGTGATATAAACTTAAATTATTTCACCAATACCGAAGGTTTAAATGGAAATGGCGGATTTAAAGCTTCTTCTGAAAAATTAAAATTCTTAATTCGCTTCGGTGGAAGCTCACATGTAGATTATAAAACTGGAAATAATGAACGAGTAACAAATTCTAGGTTTAATGAAAAAGATTTAAAAACCGGATTAGCATATCAACTCACTAATTTTAAAACTGAGCTACGTTACAATTATAATAATTCTGAATTGGGTATACCCGAAGAAATAGGAGAACAATCAACTGAACGATCTGCTATAGAACCATTTCAAGATATTACTAGTCATATCTTAAGTTCGAAATCAAATATTTATTTCAACAATTCTAGCCTTCAAGCTATTTTAGGTTTTACTAGAAATGATAGAAAAGAATTTGAAGACCATGAACATGGTTCGGAAGGGAATATAGAGGGAGAGGAGCATGAAGAAGGAGAAGCGCCTGCATTAGACATGAAATTAGAAACCTTTAGTTACAACCTTCAATACAATTTGGCTAAAATAGGAGCTGTTGAGACAATTATCGGATTACAAGGAATGAACCAAAATAATAGCAACTTTGGTGAAGAGGTTTTAATACCTGATGCCACAACCAACGATATCGGACTTTTGGCCACATCACATATTCATTTGAACAAAAGTGATATACAACTTGGAGTACGTTATGATAAAAGAACCATTGATTCAAATGAAAATGGCCTTGTTGGTGATCAAAACTATATTGAAGCTGTAGATAGAAATTTCAATAGTTTTAATCTCGCTGCAGGATATAAGGTAGATGTTTCTGAAAATTTTATTACCCGTTTAAATATCGCCTCAGGATTTAGAGCACCTAACTTGGCCGAGTTAACTTCAAATGGTGCACACGAAGGAACAAATCGATATGAAATTGGAAATGCCGATTTAAATAATGAAAGAAATGTACAAACAGATTTATCATTAGAATTTAAGAATGAGCATTTTGAATTTTATGTAAATGGGTTCTATAATTCTATTTCAGATTATATTTATTTAGAACCAAATGGTACTGCCGTAGATGGTAATGCCGTATACCTTTACCAACAACAAGATGCTAATTTGTTTGGTGGCGAAGCAGGTCTACATTATCATCCACACCCATTAGATTGGTTACATATGGAAAGTAATTTTTCTACCGTAACCGGTCAGTTGAAAAACGATGGTAATTTACCATTAATACCTGCAAACAATTGGGCTAATACCTTACGATTTGAATTTAGTAAGATTAATAAGGACTTTAATAACGGCTATGGTTTCCTGACTTTGAAATCGTACTTCGCCCAAAATAAAGTAAGTGATTTTGAAACTACTACAGATGGGTATTCGCTTTTAAATTTAGGATTTGGAGCTACTGTTACAATTTCCAATCAACCAATTGATTTTAAGTTAAGTGCTAATAATGTTTTGGACAAAGAATATATTTCACACTTGTCGAGACTGAAGAGTGATGGCATATCAAATATTGGAAGAAATATTAATCTTGGAATTAGTGTACCTCTATAATATTAAAATATAGGATGTAAAAAGCCCCGTATATATTTTTTAAAATATATACGGGGCTTTTTTGAACATTTATAAATCACTTACCCTCTAATGGATACCAATCAATATCAGTCAACGGAGGCCTTCTTCCTTTTTCTAAAACAGGATAATTTTTCGTTAAATAATCTACAATCACTTTTTGGTTTTCACCTAATGGCCATAATCCTTGGGTTTTCTGCATCCATCGTATGGTTGCATTCCATTGCTCCTCCCCCATTCTATTTTGAATAATCAGCTTAGATGAATGACACGTAGTACAGTTCGTTATCACTGTTTGTAATCCGTCAGCTTCAATCAATCCTGTTCGAACATGAACACCATTTTCTAATAATTCTGGATCTATTTCGGTAATATCAACTTGTGTTTGTCTTGGTCCGTAAAAAATAATCGCTAAAGCCCCAAAAATAATGAAGCTTGTAAAAATCAATAACACGACCTTAAATATGGGTTTAAAAACGATTCCATCGTTATTTTCTTTTTCCTGCATTACACGACTTTTATAGCAATTCTATGACAGGCATTATTTAAATAACCTTTAGGATTCCATCCAGGTAAAACCATCGGTTGCTTATTCCCTTTAGAATCAGTAGCTCTAGCCCAAATTTCATAATAGCCTTTTTTAGGAAAAGATACCGTTGCATTAAAATGCTGCCAAGCCAATCTATTTATAGCTTTTTCTAAAGTGGCAGTTTTCCATGAAGTTCCGTAATCAGTAGAATACTCTAACTTACTTAAATTGAGCTCACCTGCCCATGCATGCCCATTTATTCTCACCGTTTTTCCTTCATTAATTATTGCTCCCGATTTTGGATATGTAATTAATGATTTTACAGGCATAGATTCAATAATACACATATCTTCATCTGCAACAATTTCACCAGGGGCTACAGTTTCACAAGGTACTCGGTAAGAACTTCCTTGCATTTTTTCACCATCATGCACCTTATTTCTAATGCTAATGGTGTGTAACCATTTACCTGAAGTTGAAGCTGGCCAACCGCCACAAACTAATCGTAATGGAAAACCATGTGCTAATGGTATAGCTTCTCCATTCATAGAAAAAGCCAATAATGTTTCCTCTTGTAATGCCTTAGACATAGGCACTCCTCTTGAAATAGGTTCTTTAGTAGGGTTTCTGCTTAAATGCATATCAGCTGCGTGATATCCAATGTAAACAGCATCATCTTTTATTCCTGCATCAGCTAAAACATCCTTAAGTCGAACTCCCGTCCACTCAGCACAAGAAACTGCTCCAATAGTCCATTGATTTCCTTTCGCTGGCGGATTGAATTCACTTCTACCATTACCACCACATTCTAATGTGAGCTGGTAGCTATAATGTTTAAACTTGGTTTTTAAATCGGATAGAGAATAAGATTTAGGTTCAACTACCGATTCACCATCAATCTTAAGTTTCCAAGAACTTTCTTCAATTTTTTCGGGTAGTAGTCCATTATTACGAATGAACATATATTTATTCGGAGTAACACGATCGTTTAGCAAATAAGCCTGTGCCTCCATATTCCATGGCTTATCGTTTAAAACGACCATGGCTTCATCTTTTTTAAATAAGGCGAATGGATCTATCTCTTGTAGTGCTACCGGAATATACCCTTTAGGTATCAACTCTTTATAAACAATTTCAACACCAAGTAAAGTAGCTAGTGTACCTAAACCTGATTTTGCAACAAAACTTCTTCTCTTCAAAACATGCTAGATTTGAGATAAAGTTAAGTTATTTGGCTAGAAAATGTATGATATTTAAACTTCAATGGTCTGCCCTTTTTTGACTCCTTTAAATACATAGGTATATAACCACATTAATGTAAATGATGGTATAATGTCAAAACCCGGTATAATTTCTTCAACAAAGGTAAATATACCAGCAGCCTGCCCAACTTTGCCTTTATACATTCTGGTCATTAACCAAGCAGAGAGTGGTGCCCAAACAATATCTGAAAATTCACCTACGAATGGTATAATAAATGACAGCATTCCTATACCATCAAAAAGCAACCCCATTAAAAGTTGCTTATATTTTTTATTCTTTAAAATTGACATCCTTAAAAATTAGTTATTCTTTAATTGGAAAGCAACAAAGATGCCAAAATTTTAAAATAAATAAATACTAAAAATAGTGTGTTTTATGAAAGTTTGGAACTTATTAATTTAAGAAATTCATTTCTTGTCTCAATTTTTTCGAACTGACCTCTAAAGCCAGAAGTCGTAGTTACAGAGTTTTGTTTTTGCACTCCACGCATCATCATACACATGTGCGAAGCTTCAATAACCACTGCAACACCCTTAGGCTGTAATGTATTATTAATACATTCTAAAATATCATGGGTTAAACGTTCTTGTACCTGTAGTCTTCTTGCAAAAACATCAACTACACGTGGTATTTTACTAAGACCAACTATATGACCATTGGGAATGTATGCAATATGTGCTTTACCGAAAAAAGGAAGCATGTGATGTTCGCATAAAGAATAAAGTTCAATATCCTTTATAATAACCATATCATCATAAGACTCTTTGAACATAGCCCCTTTCAATATCTCAACGGCGTCTTGTTGATACCCTTGGGTTAAAAACAACATAGCTTTGGCAGCACGTTCGGGAGTTTTTACTAATCCCTCCCTGCTTATATCTTCACCAATTTCATTAATAATAGAAGAATACATACTTCGTACTTCATCGGTTATTTCAAGATTATATTCTTCTAAATTTCTATAAGGAGACATATATTATATTTTATGTTTAATCAAATTGTATTTTAGCTGAACAAAACTAAACTATTCTTTCTTCAACAGCCTTAAATATTTCACAAATAGTAAATACAAAATTACTCATTTTGAAATTCACTGGATCAAAGTTCTTATTTGCCGAAGTATAATTGATAATACTATTTCTCTCGTGCTCGTTTTTCATTAATTTTGAAGACATTAGAAATTTAATTAAACGAATACATGATAAAAGCTTCTAACATTCATAAATATTACGGAGAATTAGAGGTTTTAAAAGGTGTAGACCTCCATATTGAAAAAGGTGAAATAGTTTCTATTGTAGGAGCATCGGGTGCAGGTAAAACTACATTATTGCAAATTCTCGGAACTTTAGATGTACAATCAAATAAAAGCGATAGTACTTTATTAATAAATGATATTGAAACTACAAACCTTAATGATAAAGAGCTAGCTAAATTTCGAAATGAACATATAGGTTTCATATTTCAATTTCATCAACTACTGCCAGAATTCACTGCCCTTGAGAATGTTTGCCTACCTGCATTCATTAAAAAAACACCTAAGTCTGACGCTGAAAAAAGAGCTGAAGAATTATTAGATTTCCTAGGGTTATCTCACCGATTTAATCATAAACCGTCAGAATTATCAGGCGGGGAACAACAACGAGTAGCTGTTGCCCGTGCTTTAATAAACAACCCCTCTATCATTTTTGCAGATGAACCTAGTGGTAATCTAGATTCTGAAAGTGCAGATAATCTTCATAAATTATTTTTTGAATTAAGAGAAAAATTCGGACAAACTTTTGTCATTGTCACGCATAATGAAGAATTAGCTGAAATGGCAGATCGTAAATTAACTATGGTAGATGGTAAAATCGTTGATAAAGCAATAATAGAAGCATAACAACAACCATATGCTTCCAGAACTTATTGTATTTGCTAAAAAACCTATTTACGCACAAGATGTGAATTCAAAGACCTCAGACAAATTGAGGTTATTTGCTATACTATTAGTTTTTGCACTTTGCTCAAGTATAATTTTGCTCATTTTAGCGAGCGTAATTCAACACATATTTAATATTGAAGTAGGTGAACATGCCATAGATGATTTGTTTAATAATAATTCAGAGATTAAAATTTTTTTCTTAGCCGTTATAGTTGCTCCTTTTTTTGAAGAACTAATTTTTCGTGGTCCTTTAATATTTTTCAAGAATTCTAAATATTTCCCAATTGTTTTATACATTTTCACAATTGCTTTTGGTCTTGTTCATATTAGCAATTTTGAATTGACAACGCAGGTATTATTACTTTCTCCTTTACTTGTTGCGCCACAAATAAGCGTAGGTTTTCTGTTAGGGTATATTCGTGTAAAGTTTGGTTTATTTTGGTCAATGGCTCTACATGCCTGTTACAACATGGTATTAATAATACCTTTATTATTGGTAAAGCTATTAGATATTCCATTAGAATGACAAAAACTGAATTAAAAGTATTTCTAGATGAAAAGGTTATTCAATACAATAACCCTCAATTTTTAGAGACAGACCCCATTCAAATACCACACCTATTTACAACTAAAGAAGATGTAGAAATTAGTGCATTTTTAACTGCTACAATAGCTTGGGGTAATAGAAAAAGTATCATCAATAATTCTCACAAATTAATGGAATTGATGGGACATAGTCCACATGACTTCATATTAAACCATAGCATTGATGATTTAGATGTTTTGGTACATTTTGTTCACAGAACTTTCAATGGCACTGACTTGACATATTTTGTTCAAAGTCTTAAAAATATTTATTTAAATCATAATGGATTAGAGGGGATATTTACTGACCACCAACAAAAGAGTTCTTTACAACCGACTATATCTAAATTTAAAGAATTGTTTTTTGAACTACCCTTTGAACAGCGAACTACCAAGCACGTATCTGACCCTTTAAAAGGTTCTGCGGCTAAAAGAATAAATATGTTTTTACGTTGGATGGTCAGAGATGCCTCAACTAGTGTCGATTTTGGTCTTTGGAAAAACATTAATCCTTCAAAATTGTCTTGCCCTTTAGATGTACATTCCGGTAACGTCGCGCGTAAACTTGGTTTGTTAAAGCGAAAACAAAATGATGCCAAAGCATTGGCCGAACTAGATAAAAATCTAAGAAAACTGGATGCATTAGATCCAGTTAAATATGATTTTGCTTTATTCGGTTTAGGCGTTTTTGAGAAATTTTAATTGCATTGTCAATGATTTAATGGTTAAAAAATCACTTGAATTAATGAAATAATAATTTAAGATTATTCAACTATTCTAAAACTAGGGTTAACGGTATTATTCTTATTTTCGTTTATCAACAGAACTTCAGAAAACCATGAAAAAAATTTTACAATTATCCATTTGTTTGATAACTACCATCGGCTTGGCACAGTCTAGGACATTGCCAATTGACACCGTTATTACTACACAGCATAATGCTACTATTAATGGCGCAACTTTTTCTTATACAGCACAAACAGGAACTCAACCTGTGTGGGATGAAAATGCAAAACCTATTGCTTCATTACATTACACCTATTACACAAGAAATAACATTAAAGATCGCGCTGCTAGACCACTATTAATTTCTTTTAATGGCGGACCAGGTTCTGGGTCTGTTTGGATGCACCTTGCATACACAGGTCCAAGAATATTAAAAATCGATGATGAAGGCTATCCAGTTCAGCCATACGGAGTTAATGAAAATCCGTTTTCAGTTCTTGATATTGCGGATATTGTCTATGTGAATCCTGCAAATACTGGTTATTCTAGAACAATTCCTGAATCTGGGGATGAAGTAGACCGTAAAAAATTCTTCGGAATCAACGCAGATATTACTTATTTGGCAGAATGGCTGAATACGTTTGTAACCCGTAACAACCGATGGAGTTCGCCCAAATATTTAATTGGCGAAAGTTATGGTGGCCCAAGGGTTATGGGTCTTTCATTAGAACTGCAGAATAAGCAATGGATGTACCTAAACGGTGTAATTCTAGTATCTCCTGCCGATTATAAAATTTTACGAAACGAAGGCCCAGTAGCAGAAGCAATAAATCTTCCTTATTTTACGGCTGCGGCTTGGCATCACAAAGCATTACCAGCTGAATTACAAGGGAAAGACCTTTTGGATATTCTCCCAGAATCCGAAGACTATACAATTAATACCTTGATTCCTGCACTGGCAAAAGGAGGATTTATATCTGATCAAGAAAAAACAACCATTGCTAAAAAGATGTCTTATTACTCCGGCTTGGAAACGAAAGATATAATAGACCAAAACCTATCTGTACCTACCTCCTTTTTCTGGAAGAATTTATTAAAGGAAAAAGGCGGTTATACCGTTGGAAGATTGGATTCAAGATATTTAGGCATGGATAAGCAGCTTTTGGGCATGCGACCTGATTACAATTCTGAGTTGACCTCTTGGCTGCATAGTTTTACCCCAGCAATAAACTATTACTTGCAAGAAGAACTGAAGTTTAAGACCGATGTAAAATATAATATGTTCGGACCTGTGCATCCTTGGGACAACTCTGACGAGAATACCCGTGAAAGCCTAAGACAGGCCATGGCACAAAATCCATATTTAAACGTAATGGTACAATCAGGTTATTATGATGGTGCTACAACTTATTTTAACGCTAAATACCTAATGTGGCAAGTAGATCCAAGCGGAAGAATGAAGGATAGGTTTAGCTTTAAAGGGTATCGTTCTGGTCACATGATGTATTTAAGAAGAGAAGATCTTAAAACTGCAAATGATGATATTCGCGATTTTATCGAAAAAACTATCACAAATGGTAAGAGTGCAAAATACTAACGTATAAGTTTACTTTTCCATTACAGTTTTAGACATTCCTAATAAAGACAAAGAATTAATTTCAGCGTTTTCTATTAGGAATGTTTTTTTTATTTCTAATTCAGAATATCCGACAGCATCTTTAAAAAGCTTATCTCGTTTGCGCTGCTTTCTTTTTTTAAAAATATCTATGGTAACACCCACTGTAGCTCCGCCTAACACAGTAGCCAACAAATCGGCATTGTCCCAACCACCATATTGCTTTTGGTCAATACTTTCTTTTGCCAAGCCAATGAGTAAACTACCTCCTATAGCCCCTATAAACGTCCAAGTTCTATCGCCATCTGAAATTTGACTAGCTACTCCTGCGCCTACTAAACCATATAGGTTACCACCAAGAAAGTGAAGCACCTTATCTTGCTCTACTTGACTATATGTGCTGTGAAGCAATCCTAGAATAAAGAAGAAAGCAAATATTTTTTTCATAGTGCGCAAAGATAGAGATTCTAAAACAGTGGTTGACTCTAAATTAAGTTACAATTATCTAGTTAGATTTGAACTAATTTTTATTTATAGTATCTTAGAATTTTAAAATTTATATGGAAATAAAGAACTTTATTAAAAGCCTAAAAGTCATGCATTTGTTTTTAGTCGTAGGCCTAAGTATTTTTACGATTTGGGTCATTATTCAAATTAACAGTTTCAATACTAGTACTAATGGTGATAATGTATATTTATATCTAATTCCTGTTCTCGCCTTATTGGGTTATTTTGGAAGTCAAATGATTTTCAAAAAAATGACAGCTAGAATTAAGATAGAAAACCAATTAGTCGACAAATTGAAAAAATACCAATCTGCATTGCATCTTAAGTATGCTCTAATTGAAATTCCTGCTTTTCTAGGACTTTTTGTTTATTATAGTACTGGTAACGCATTACCAGTTGTAATCTCTATATGTTTATTAGCTTATTTATTTGTACAGAAACCGAATAAAGAAAACATAGTTAATAGCTTACCATTAACCTCAGAAGAAAAAAACATAGTTCAAAACTCATAACCCTATTCCTTAAAATGAAAAAATTAAATAAAATAATACTAGCCTGTATGTTATCTCTTTTTGGACTAGCTAATTTACAATCACAAGATTGGGCAGACTTAAATCGTTTTAAAGAAGAAAACACAAAATTACCAAGTGTACAAGAAAATGAAAATCGTATTTTATTTATGGGGAATTCGATTACTATTGGTTGGCTAAACCTTAGACCAGAATTCTTTGCAAATAAACCTTATGTTAATCGCGGTATTAGTGGTCAAACTACTCCACAGATGTTGGTGAGATTTAGACAAGATGTAATTGATTTATATCCGAAGGTTGTGATTCTTTTAGCTGGCACTAATGATATTGCTGGAAATACAGGCCCTTCAACCTTAGAAATGATTATGGATAATATTAAAGGAATGTCTGAAATGGCAAAAGCCAACGACATCAAGGTTATTTTGTCTTCTACCCTACCTGCATATGATTACCCATGGAAACCAGGTTTAGAACCTTCTGGTAAAATTATCTCCCTAAATAAAATGATTAAGGAGTATGCAGAATTAAATGGTCATATTTATTTAGATTATTTCTCCGCCATGGTTGATGAACGTAACGGATTACCTAAAAAATATGCTGAAGATGAAGTTCACCCAACTGTTGCAGGCTATAAGGTCATGGAACCTTTAGTAGAAGCTGCAATAAAAGAGGCCTTAAAATAAAAAATGAACTATCTTAAATAAACGACCGTATTCATATTAGATGTTATTGTGAATATGCTATGTAATAGATAGTTTTGAATATTACATGCCTTTATCAGTCTTTCGATATAAATACGTTTTAATGTGATAGCTATCTATGAAAATCAAAGCCATACTACTTTGTATTACTATCGTCCTTTTAAGTTCATGCTCTTCAAAGAATTCAATAGAACAAGACCATGAAGAGATTATGTCCATCTTAAATCAACAAGAAAGAGATTGGAATAATCATGATATAAAAGGTTTTATGGGTGGCTATTGGAAATCAGATTCACTTTATTTTTATAGTAGCAAAAAGCTGAAATCTGGTTGGGAAACCACACTAAATAGTTATTTAAAAAGTTATCCTGAAAAGTCTTATTCAGGCACCTTAAAGTTTACTATAGCAAAGATTTCTGCTATATCTTCTGATTCTTACTTTGTAATGGGAGAATACAACTTAACACGCGAAATTGGCGATGCAACAGGAACGTTCATGATTATTTTTAAAAGAATAAATGGAGAATGGAAGATCATTGCCGATTCTTCTTGTTGACAACCAATAGTAGTTTTCTTTTGATTATTTTTGGGAAATTTTGATTAAAAGATAAAATGAAAAAAGCACTAACCTTATTGGTCACTTTGGCCCTATCATGTAACTCTTCTCAAAAAACGCTTAAAGAAGCAACTTCTGAAGCTGTTTCAGAAGAAGCTTCAGAAATTACTTTTGCTGAATCAATAACAGAGAATGAATTAAAAGAACATTTATTCACCTATGCTTCAGATGAATTTGAAGGAAGAGAAACTGGTGAGCCAGGTCAAAAAATGGCAATAGCATATATTAAGGCGGAATATGAAAAATTAAAAATTCCTGCTGCGAAAGCCAACGGTGACTATTTTCAAGAAGTTCCATTAGAAATAAGTAAACTACCAATAGGTAAATTAAGTTTAGAAGGTAAAGACTTTCCAATTGGCGAGCATGTTTTAACTTTTTCTGCAGCCCATACTTCTTCTAATGAGATTATATATGTCGGGTATGGTATCGAAGAACCAAATTACTCAAACTACAACGACATTGATGTAGAAGGAAAAATTGTATTACTTAAGGCAGGAGAACCTAAAAACGCAGATGGTACTTACAAAATTTCAGGAACTACCGAAGCTTCTCTCTGGAGTAACATGTCTGAATCACTTACAAAAAGAATTCAAATAGCAGTTGATAAAGGTGCAACAGGAATTCTTTATTACGATACCGACAACTTTAACAGATTTAAACGTAGGTTCGAGTCTATGAAATCAAATAACAATGGCCGAATGGAACTTGTTGATAATAGCGCAGTTGAGTTTTATAGCTTATTCATAGATCAAGTCTTAGCTAAAGACATATTATCATCAATTGATACTGATGAAGCCTCTAAAGTACTTACCAAGGATTTGCAATTAAGTTTTAAAAGTTCTAACAATCAAATCACTTCAGAGAATGTAGCTGCATTTATTAAAGGAACAGAAAAACCAGATGAATATTTAGTAATATCTTCACATTTAGACCATATAGGTATTTCGCCAAATGGCGAAATAAATAATGGAGCCGATGATGATGGCTCTGGCACTGTGGCTTTATTAGAAATTGCAGAGGCATTTAAATTAGCAGCAGATGCTGGTAAAGGACCTAAAAGGTCAATACTATTTTTACATGTTAC
Source organism: Maribacter arcticus (assembly GCF_900167935.1). GTDB lineage: Bacteria > Bacteroidota > Bacteroidia > Flavobacteriales > Flavobacteriaceae > Maribacter > Maribacter arcticus. The sequence goes on from NZ_FUYL01000008.1 coordinate 129,213, forward strand.
AGGTGAGGAAAAAGGACTTCTAGGTTCTCAATATTATACAGATATGGAGCCAATTATTCCTTTAGCTAATACAGTTGCAAACTTAAATATTGACATGATAGGCAGAATAGACCCAACTCGCGAAGGAGACCGTAACTATATTTATCTTATTGGATCAGACAAATTGAGCTCAGAGCTTCATAATCTTTCAGAAGATGTGAATAAGAAATTTGCAAATATAGAATTAGATTATACCTATAATGATGAAAACGATCCTAATCGTTTCTATTACAGAAGTGACCACTATAATTTCGCTAAAAACAATATTCCTATTATATTTTATTTTAATGGCACTCACGACGACTATCATCGACCAAGTGACACACCAGATAAAATAAATTATGATTTATTACAAAACAGGGCCCGACTAATTTTTTATACTGCCTGGGAGATTGCCAATAGAGAGCAAAAAATTATAGTTGACAAACCAACGAAATAATTTTTAAATTATAAAAAAGGCCTGTTAACTAACTGTTTAACAGGCCTTTTTTATTTGAAAATACTTTGTTTACAAATTAAATTAAAACAAAAAAGTCTTGGAATAAATCCAAGACTTTTAGTTTGCTTTAGGGTGGAAGACCGGGTTCGAACCGGCGACCCTCGGTACCACAAACCGATGCTCTAACCAGCTGAGCTACAACCACCATTTGTAAGCGAGTGCAAATGTAAATTTTTTAAATAGTACTCACAAATAATAAATGATATTTGAATAAATATTTCAATTTTTACGCTACATAACATTTTTCTAATTAAATTGTTAAACTATATTTAGAAGCTTACTTTATTATACCCCTGACAATAAATGCATTTTAAACCCACAATTAAAAACAATTTATTTCTTTTCGCATTTGTTTGTCTTAATATGAATACGATTATTGCACAAGTAGATAGTATTCAGTTTTATAAAAAAAAAATAATAGAACTTACCTCTAGTTCAAATTTTTCTGAAAACAACATCACATATATTGATTTTTTAAACGAATTATCCTATAGATTAAGATATACAGAATTGGATTCGATGGAGTCATTATCAAAAAAAGCCCTCCAGTTGAGCAAGAATTTTAATTACAAGAAAGGGGAATTGGAAGCCTTGACTAATTTTTCCGCATTTCATTTATATGGTGGTAATACTGTTAAAGCTATAGAATACGGTAATTTAGTTTTAGAAACCGCAGAAATATCCAATTTTCCGCAAAACAAGATGAAGGTTCATAATCAATTGGGACAGGCTTATTTTATTAAACAAGATTATCCTTTAACCTATTCTCATTTTTTGAATGCTATATCGCTCAGTGAAAAGTATCATGATGATTCTTATAAATTTAGAATGAACATGAATTTAGGCACTATGTTCAATCTCCTTCAAGATTATGATGAAGCTATGGTATTTTATACAAAAGCATTTAAGATCTCAGAAACGCTTAAAGATGCAGAAATGAACGCTATGGTGTCAAGTAATTTGGGTTATCTGTACACCCAGAAGGAAGATTTTAAAAAAGCGAAAACTTTACTATTAAAAAGTATAGCATACTTTGAAAAAGCAAAAATTAATCAATGGCTTGCATTTAGCCATACTACTTTGGGTCAATTAAATTTGAAATTGAACAATTATAATGAAGCGATAGTTAATTATGACAAAGCACTACTCTTACACAAATCATTAAATGATATAAAAGGAAGGGCAGATATAAATTACGGATTAGCCAAAGCAAATTTTGGTTTAGGAAAAAGTGTTGAAGCCGAGGAATTTGTTAATGAGAGTAAGATACTTTATGAATCCTTTAAGCTAAATTCAGGTTTAGAAAGGGTTAATCGGTTGTTATACCAAATTAAAAAAAATCAAAAAAAAGTTTCAGAATCATTAGCTTATTTGGAATTAGCCGAAAATCTAGCCAATAATATCAATAAGGAAAAAAATATAAGATATTTAATTTTGCAAAATGCAAAATTAAATATCGAGAAGGAGAAAGAAAATTTAGCTATAAAAAATCGCTTAGCTATAGCACAACAACGCAAATATGTAAAATGGTCGCTAGCAGCACTATTTACATCATTTGTAATAGTCTTGATAATTTTAAATTCTAATAAAAGAGAAAAATTATTAAACAAGAAACTGGAGAATCAAGCTATTGTTTTAAAGGAAAATCAAAAAAACCTTTCTAATATAAATAGAAATCAAGATCGGCTTTTTTCTATAGTAGGTCATGACTTACGTGGGCCTATAATTTCATTAAAGGAATTACTCACCTTATATATTGAAGACCCTGATGGCAAAATGTATTTTGAAAAATTTGCTCCTCAATTAAGAGAAGATTTAGAACAGGTACAGTTTACAATGGACAACCTCCTGCATTGGGGTAAAACCCAAATGATGGGGAGTTCAATGAGATTAGAAAGAATTCCTATAAGCGATGAAATAGAGAATATCTTACACTTCTTTAGTAAAGAAATTAAAAAGAAATACATTGAAATCGACAACCAAATAATCGACAACCATTTCGCTTTTGCAGACCTCGACCAATTTAATGTGATTTTCAGAAACTTAATAAGTAATGCCATAAAATTCACCCCTAACGAAGGTGAAATCACCATTACCTCTAAAATAAAAGACGCTAGCTTGTTAATTGAAATTTCTGATACCGGTGTGGGAATGAGTGAGTTGACAATAAGTAAATTATTTAAAGACACCGAACATATATCGACAGCGGGCACCAATTTAGAAAAAGGCACAGGCCTTGGATTACGATTGGTAAAAGAAATGATAGTAAAGAATAACGGAGAAATATTTGTTAAAAGTAAAATCAATAAAGGAAGTCACTTTATTATAGAACTACCTTTGCCAACCATTTAAATAAATTTTTCTACTTTATAATGTATTATTAGCACATTAAAATTCAACTATTAATCTAGTCTTCAATAGGACCAATTTCGCTAATAATTATACATTAAAACAATAATATATCGATGAACTACATCTTTAAGTCGTTAAAACACACAATAATTGACGTTTCACAACAATAATTGCTAATCCCTTAAGTTCTACTCTAAATTTAGGAATTCAATAGTAGAGATTATCTATGTTTAGTAATATTTCGAGAACGTTTTTACCCTACAGCCTAATTAGTGGCTACCTTCTTGTATTTTTCCTTTTCAGTTTATCCTCCAGTACTTTATCAGCTCAAGTTTCAAAAAGAGATAGTTTATTAAAACTATTAAATCAAAGCAAAGTATTACTACATAAAAATTCGAAGGATACCCTTTATATTAATAACCTTACAATGCTTGCAACTGAATATCGTTTTCATAATTTAGACAGCCTATTATCGTTAAGTAAAGAAGGTCTTACTATAAGTAAAAAAGCAGATTATATAAATGGTATAATTACTTCATATTCTAATATAGGCGGTTACTATTCGGACAAAGGTAAAATTGACGAAGCCATTTCATATTTTATAAAAGCTTACGAGCTAGCATGTCAATATAATAATCTTCATTTAAAAGTCAGTGCCTTAAATGACCTAGCTAAAGAATACGGTTATAAAGGTGATTATGCACTTTCTTTAAAAAGATATTTAGAAGCTATTGAGATTGCAGAAGAATTAGATTATAAAAAATTATTATCAATAGTAAATGAAAACATAGCTCACCTATACCTTGAGCAAAAAGATTTTGATCATGCTATGGTTTTCTTTAAAAAAGCGAAAGCAATCAATAAAGAAATCGATAATCCTATTTTCATGGCCGAAACCATGAGTAACATAGCTTCTACGTATGCTGAAATGAATGAACTTGAGTATGCTATGTTCAATATCAATACCAGTATAGCCATTTTTGAAAAAGAAAAGATACTTGATTGGTTGGCATACTGTTATGAGGTTAAAGGCAAAATTTACTTAAAAAAAGGAAAAAACACTTGGGCTCTTTATTGGTACAAACAAAGTGAGTTACTACATCAAGAAATTGAAGATGACAGAGGTGAAATTGATTTGTTAAATGGTATGACCCAAGCCTTTTTAAACCTAAAAAAGGATAGTGTTGCAGAGGTATATGCTTTAAATGCGTTTGAATTATCGAAGAAAATAGGCCTACGCACAGGAATAAAGGATTGTACCTACCAATTATTCGAAATTTATAAAAATAAAAAAGAATACGAAAAATCATTATGGTATCATGAAATATATCAAGTAACCTCAGAATCTTTAGCAAAAGCAGGAAATGAAAAGGCTTTAAATATGCTAAAGACGAAAATGGAATATGACCAGCAAAAACAACAATTAATATTAGAAAACGAAAAGGCTTTAGCAAAGCGAAATATTTACATCTATGTATTTGTAATTATCCTAATCATCTTCGCTATAATTGTTTTTATCATACATAGAAACGAACAGACTCAGAAAAAATTAAATTTAGAATTGCGTTCAAATAAATCTGACTTAGAGGAGAAACAGGCCTATCTCAACGAGTTAAATCAAACTAAGAATAAATTATTTTCTATTATTGGACACGATTTAAGAGGCCCAATTGGTGCCTTTCAAGGTCTTCTAAAGTTATTTAAGGAAGGTGAAATGACGAAAGATGAATTCTTAAATTTCGTACCTAAACTTAAAGTAGATATCGATTCTATCTCATTCACTTTAAATAACTTATTATCGTGGGGACAAACCCAAATGAATGGTTCTACCACAAGACCTACGACGACTAATCTAGAAGACATCATTGAAGAGAATATGGTGCTTTTATCTGAAATAGCAGAATCAAAATCTATTAAACTAATTAATAGAGTTGAGGCTAATTGTCAAATTTGGTCAGACCCAAATCAAGTTGATATTATCATTAGAAACTTATTGAGTAATGCCTTGAAATTTACACCTAATAACGGGCAAATTATTATTGGTGCTATTCAAAAACTAAAAACTTGCGAAATTTACGTGAAGGATAATGGTATGGGTATGTCCGAAGAAACTATGGGTAAAATTTTTCGAAAAGATTCTACCCATACCACTTATGGTACAAACGACGAAAAAGGAACAGGCTTAGGTTTGTCTTTATGTAAAGAAATGGTTGAGAAAAACAAAGGTAAAATATGGGTTCATAGTGCCCTTGGTAAAGGTTCGAGTTTCTATTTCACCATACCAAGAGTTATAGAGCCAACTAAAAAGTCTGCTTAAATTAAATGTTCTAGCGAGTCGACAGCTATCATTCTTTCAACAGTAAAACCTTCACCATAATCTACACCTACTAAACGACCTAAGTCTTTAGCCCTGTAATGAACGCTTTCAATAAAAGTTTTACTACTTATAGGTGTCTCTGGCTCATTACTATTAGGATCGTGAAATTGAGAAGTATAAGCTAAAATGGCATCTGTTTTTACTTCAATGTAATCACTTATATCAACCACAAAATCTGGAGTTAAATTTCTCCATTGTATATAATGGTAAACTAGTTTAGGTCTCCATTCTACTTGATTCTCCCCTCCTATTTTGGTTTCAATACGCCTTAATCCGCTTAAAAAAGATGCATCACTTACTAATTTGCTTCCCTTACCGTGATCGATATGTCTATCATCAATAGCATTGCACAAAACCGTATGAGGTTGGTACTTTCGAATCATTTTAATGATTTCTAATTGATGGGTTTCATCATTGATAAAAAAACCATCTCTAAATCTTAAATTTTCTCGTACCGCTACACCTAAAACTTTTGCCGCAGCAGCAGATTCCTTATCCCTAATTTCCGCAGAACCTCTTGTGCCCAATTCGCCACGGGTTAAATCAACTATACCTACTTTTTTACCCAAGGCTATTTCTTTAGCAATTGTACCACCTGCCCCAAGTTCTGCATCATCAGGATGCGCTCCAAAAACTAAAATATCCAACTTCATGATTTCCAATTTGTTACTAATTATGCCTATGCTTTATTTTTAATTGCCGCTAAGGCCTGTAATATATCTTGTATCAAATCTTCAGGTTCTTCAATCCCAACAGAAAAGCGAATCAACCCATCAGCTATACCTTGTTCTGCACGTACCTCTGCACTCATTAATGCATGAGAAGTTTTAGTAGGTGATAATACTGTACTTTCTACACCAGCTAAACTCATTGAAGATTTTATCAATTTTAAAGATTTTTGAAATAAAGACGCGTCTAAACTTGAATTCAACTCGAATGATAACATTCCGCCAAATCCTTTCATTTGTTTCTTTGCAATTTCATGGTCTTCATGCGTAGGTAAACCAGGATAATAAACCCTTTCTATGTCTTTATTTTCTTGAAGAAAATTGGCCATAGCTAGCGCATTCTCATTTTGGGCTCTTACCCGTATACCCATAGTCTTCATACTTCTTTCTAATAGCCAAACGGTATAATCACTTAGGCTACCACCAAAGTTTTTTGCCAGATTAAAAATACGTTCCATATTATCCGCAGTAGAAGCTACAGCACCGGCACAAATATCAGAATGACCACCCATGTATTTCGTCGCGCTATGAATAACAATATCAATTCCAAAATCAATAGGATTTTGATTTACAGGGCTGGCAAATGTATTATCAATCATAGTTACTAACCCATGCTTCTTCGCTATTGTTGCTACCGCCTTCAAATCTGTAATCGTTAATAATGGATTTGATGGTGTCTCTATATAAATAACTTTGGTGTTCTCTTTAATTTGTGCCTCAAAAGCTTCTGCCTTCCATCCTTCGGTAAAGGAATATTCAATGCCATATTTACTAAATTCTTCATTCACCAAGTTATACGTACCACCATATAGTGTTTGCTGTAATACTACATGATCACCTGCCTTCAAAAATGCCATTAATGCTGTACTAACCGCTGCCATGCCGCTGCCAAAAATAAGTGCAGCTTCTGTATGCTCTAAAGCCGCGATTTTCTTGCAAAGTCCTTCTTGATTTGGTGTATTAAAATATCTTGGATAACGTTTTACATCTACATCCTCATATGCATATGATGTACTCATGTAAAGTGGCGATATTGCCCCGCTGTGCTGTTTATCTTCTAATTCACCTACGTGTGTACATATCGTATTCAAACCTTTATTTTGTGCTTTCATTTCAAAAAATTATAAAGATTAAAGGTAAGAAAATAGTATGTAAAGAATTTTGATATATGAACATAAGGTTTACAAACTATAAAAAATATTCACGACACTTTAATACAATCATATGACAATAATATATTAATGTATTTAAAAATAAGCGTGTATCAATTTTCTCTTTAAATGAAAAATAATATCTTAATTTTTTTGTTCATAGTTTTACATATAATTATAACCCAAAGTTAAAGACCACGATAGTTTTATAAATAACTACAACCTTAATTTATGAAAGCTAGCAAATTAATATATATCACTTTTATTTTTATTTCATTTATTGCCTGTAAGAATCAAAAACCTATAGCTAAAGGTTATCAAGGTCAAGGCAAGAGTGCTGTAGTTTCTACATTATCTAAGCCAGTACAAAAACAGTGGAAAGGTATTTGGTCTTTAGATGAGGACAACCTATTCTTTAGTAATGATTTTGAAAGCGGTCGATTAAATGGCATCACTTCAGATGGTGATAATCATTATACAGTATTGATTACAGCCGAGAATACGCCTGTTAATGTTAGCCCATGGTATGCATTTAAGGTTTGGTCTAAGAACCCTCGAACCATAACTATTAAAATGACCTATCAAGATTCTAGAAGTAGATATTACCCGAAAATCAGCTTAGATGGTGAAAATTTTAAGGCTGTAGATAGTATAAATTTTAAAGCTATAAATAATGGCTCTGGAACATTCGGCATTAATGCCGCCCCAGAGTTTGTAGAAATAAAAGTTAATGTTGGTGAAAACCCAACTTATATTACTGCTCAAGAACTATATGGCTCAACCAGAGTGAAAAAGTGGATTGATTCTTTATCTACAAAAAACTATATCTCCAATTATAAAATTGGAGAGAGTAGAGAGAAAAGATCCATGAATTTAATGGAGGTCAGTAATGGTACTCACAAAAAAGCGGTAATGGTAATTTCAAGACAACACCCACCTGAGGTTACGGGCTTTTTAGCCATGAAATCTTTTATTGAAACCCTTACTGGAGATACGCCAAAAGCTCAAAAATTTAAAGACAATTTTGATTTATTTGTTGTCCCCTTGATGAACCCTGATGGAGTAGATAACGGTAATTGGCGCCACAATATGGGTGGCATTGACCTTAATAGAGATTGGCAAGATTTTAATCAACCAGAAACTAGAAGTGTTAGAGATTTTCTTATAAAAAAAGAGGCCGAAGGATATGAGTTTGTTTTTGGAGCCGATTTTCATTCTACGTGGGATGATATTTATTACCCAATAGATTCTACCATTATTGGCGAAAAAGGAGATATCGTTTTTAACTGGATAGAAAACATTACTAAACGCCTGCCACAAAAACACACAAATATTAAACCTTCAACAGAAATAAAACCCACCATGGTATCTCGTAATTACTTTTACGTTAACCATGGCATGCCTGCTATTGTTTTTGAATTAGGCGATAATACCCCAAGAGACTTTCTAAAATTAAAAGGTAAAGTAGCCGCAGAAGAATTAATGGATTTGCTATTAGAGTAAATTACTCCCTAAAATTTACTTTGTATCTCCAATAACTAATTCCTCCTAATACTAAAACACCAGCCACTAAGTAATAGATGAACATAGGCGTAATTACCTGTGCGCCACTAGCGTAACTATGTAAACCTGCCAAGTAAAAGTTAACTCCGAAATAGGTCATCATAATACTACCAAAGGCCACAACACTCATAAAATTAAAGGTCCATTTTCCTCTTAAACCAGGTACTAAACGGGTGTGTATAACAAAGGCGTATATCATAATAGAAATAAGAGCCCAAGTTTCTTTAGGATCCCAACCCCAATAACGACCCCAACTTTCATTTGCCCATTGCCCTCCTAAAAAGTTACCAATGGTCAGCATAACAAGCCCAGTGGTAATAGCCAATTCAGTTATAATGGTCAATTCTTTAATATTGATTGCCATACGTTCCTTATTCTTTTTCGTAGTCAATATCATTAGAATTAGCGAAACTAGCCCCAATATCATACCAACGGTTAAAGGACCATAACTACCCACAATTACAGCAACGTGAATCATTAGCCAGTAACTATCTAAAACAGGTTGTAAATTAGCAATTGATGGATCTATCCAACTTTGGTGTGCAATCCATAATAACATCGCAGTAACGAAGGCCGTAGCAGCAAAGGTCATATCACTCTTACGCCCTAAAGCCAAACCGATACCCATAGTAGACCAAGCAACATATAAAATGCTTTCATAAGCATCACTCCATGGTGCATGGCCAGAAATATACCAACGCAAAGCTAAACCAGCTGTATGCCATAAAAAGAACATAATTATCGTTCCTTTAAAGAAATAAATGGCCACTCGCCATATAGAGCGATCTTTAAATATTTGAAAAATAAGTGTAAAAAACATTAATAAGCCTACCAAAGCATAGTACTTATACAACCTATTAAAAATATCTAATCGATTATAAATTACCTCTGTATTCACTTTGTTTTGTGATGGTAATACTTCACTACCATGATTCAACTGGTTTTGTTGAAACGCTGCCAATAATTTATCCGCTTGTTCATAATCACCAGTCTCTTGCGCTTTACCCAAAGTCATTAGATAATAAGGCATGGCATTTTTTACGAAATTGGCATAGAGAGAATCCCTTATCTCATACTGCCCTCCCCTATATTCTATGGCCGAAATCCATTTGTTATTCTCATCATCTAATAATGGAAATATTTTAACAATATCTTGACCTAATGCTTGGTTCAATAAACTCAATCGAATATTGGCATCTTTAAAATCTTGTTGAAATTTATTCGGATTGGTTGTAGACGTTGCCTCAACTAAGTAAGGCTCTAACTTATACTGCCCTTTTTCATCAAAAAAATCGGTTGCTTTCACATATTTCTGTCCAGATGGAATTCCGATTATTTTCCTGATACTATCATTCTGAGCTTTTTTATCCAAAGCGATAAACTCTGTATTATACCACACAGCAGGATTCATCATCATCGATAGTAAGATCTGGTCAGAATTATAATCTAAATAGGTATCCTTAAGACTTAATTTTCGAAGTAGTTCTGATGAAAAGGTATTAATAGGCTTCATTCGCCCTCCATCATCTTGTATGACTAATTTCCCGAATTTATCAGCATGCTCTTTACCTACCATACTTACTTTCAGTAAAGAATCGATTTGCATTTTACTAGGCGTAGGCTGATGACCATGACCGTCATCAACAGAATGTTGTTCTTGAGCATAAGTAGAAAAAGAGAATGCCATTAAAAGTGCGATAGCTCCAAACATCTTTTTCTTCTTTACTTTAATCTTATCTAAAGATTCAGCTAAATCTCTAAAACGCGTTTTACCAAAAAACATAATACCCATTAAACCTATATACAATAGAAAATAACCAATGTACGTAATCCAAGTACCCCAGAAATCATGGTTTACAGATAACGTTGTTCCTTTTTCATCAGGATCAAAACCGGATTGAAAGAAACGATACCCTTCATGGTCTAAAACATGATTCATGAAAATATCATAATCGAAAGGACGTTCATCGGCAATAGTTACCCTACTCATAAAAGAAGCATAACCTTTTTCTGTACCAGGATATTTCTCAGCAATAAAATCATTCAATTTAATTCCGAAAGGCAATTCATAGACCTTTGAACCATACCGAACGGAAAAATCTAGCCCACCTACTTTTATTTTTTCACTAAAATCTGATGGCCCCTTACCTCCTAAAGCTTTAACCCGTTTGGTTTCACCATTTGCAGAAACATCAAGTATCATTGCATCTTGGTCAAATTTAGTTTTCTCAACAACAGGAATTTCAACAATGCCATATGACCCGCGAATTAAAGAATCTGGCATTACAAATTGCATACCAGCAGTATTATAAAGCGAACGTAATTGTAAAGGCTGTAAACTATCTTTAACCAAGGTGCCCTGAAATTGGTCTGCCATTCTCATAAAATTACCTTCGAATGGAGCGAATATCTGATAAATAGAATCCGTTGTCTTTATATTAATGGCACCTTCCGTATTATTGTTCAAAGCAAATAGTACATTGTGTATACTAGCAACTTTACCATCTTCTAGATAATGCTCATGACGTTGACCGTCACCAGCTTCAACAATTTTCAGGTAGTTATTTCCTTCTGGGTCAGGCAAAAGGCCCTCCTTCGCACCTGAAATAAAATCAACATAAGAAACTTTAAAATCTTTCCCATTAAAGTCTTCCTTCCATGGTAAGTTAGATTTTATAGCTTCAGAAGTAACAATCAAATTATCTTCCAATACTTTTCTGCGTGGTTCTCCATCAATATCACCATCAACATACACCGTTAAATAGGTTTTATCGGAATAAAACACCTTTTCTGTTTTTCCTTCACGAATCGGCATCATCCCTTCAAAACTTATATATCTGGTTACAAAAGCCCCAATAATAATTAACACCCAAGAAAGGTGAAGAACAAGAACTGGCCATTTTTCTAATCGAAACAAACGATATCTAGACATGTTTCCAAGAAAATTAATAACGAAGAATACCATTATGACTTCGAACCATAAAGCATTATAAATCCAAATACGTGCGGTTTCTGTACTGTACCAACTTTCTATGAAAGTACCGAATGCCATTGCAGTTGCAAAAACAATAAACAGAATAGACATTAAACGAGTAGAAAAGAATATTTTTTTGAACATTTCCGTCATTGAAGCAAGGCGTTGATTTCCAAGATGCAAAAATAAGGTCTTTTCATCATTTATGTGTGTCTTTTATTGCTTTAAAACAACATAGAAACTGTTAATATTAATATAACACTACTACAATAAACTTTGTATTTTTGCGGCATGATATCGGTCGTTATAGTTGGAACAGGTAATGTCGCCCAAAATCTTTTTCAGGCTTTTGATAAAGTGGCCGATGTGGAGATAAAACAGGTACTAGGCAGAAATAAAAATCACTTAGCATTTGCCAAGGATAAAGTATTCATTAGCACCGATTTTAAAAAGATACCATCAGCAGACATTTATATATTAGCAGTATCAGACGATTCTATTGGTGTAGTAGCCGAAAAATTCAAAGATAGCAATGGGTTAATTGTCCATACATCAGGTGCAACATCTTTAGAGGTTTTAAGTAAATGTAATCGAACCGGAATATTTTATCCTTTACAGACATTCACAAAGGGTAAAATTATCTCCTTTGATGATATTCCAATGTGTATTGAAGCGAAGAATGAAAAGGACTTTGAACTTTTGCTAAATTTAGGAAAAACACTAAGCAATACCGTTATCGAGGTAAGTTCTGAACAACGTAAAATTTTACATGTGGCTGCAGTATTTGTAAATAATTTCACCAACTACATGTATACTATTGGCGCAGATATTTGCACAGAAAACAATATCGATTTTAAACTATTACAACCGTTAATAAAAGAAACTGCTGCTAAACTTGATGATTTAACCCCATACCAATCGCAGACAGGGCCAGCAAAACGCGGCGACCAAAAAACATTACAAAAGCATTTACAATTAATTAAAAACACACATCAAAGGGAGCTTTATACCCTTTTAAGCAACGCAATTAAAGAGAAACATGGAAAAGAGTTATAAAGAGTATTTAAAGGACATTACGACATTTGTTTTTGATGTTGATGGGGTTTTCACTGATGGAAGTCTTTTAATTACAACTGATGGTGAAATGCTTCGTAAAATGAGCGTTAAAGATGGTTATGCTTTGAAAGTTGCACTTAATAAAGGGTATAATGTGTGTATTATAACCGGTGGAACAAATGAAGGAGTTCGTAGGAGATTAAAAGGACTTGGAGTAACAGATATTTATATGGGTGCCCATCATAAAATTGATGCATTAGAAGAGTATATGGACATCTATCATATAGATGCCGAAAACATTTTATATATGGGCGACGACATACCAGACATTCCACCAATGAAAGTGGTGGCCTTGGCTACATGTCCTCAAAACGCCGTTGCTGAAGTTAAAAACATAAGTAATTATATATCACATATTAATGGCGGTCATGGTTGTGTTCGTGATGTCATAGAACAAGTATTAAAGGTTAAAGGTGATTGGATGAGTCACTTTAGCGCTGCAAACGATTAATTATGCTGAAGGAAAATCTAAAAGACTATACTTTAATTTTAGCCTCTGCGTCACCAAGAAGACATCAATTCTTTAAGGAAATGGAATTGGAGTTTGAAGTTCGGTTAAAATCGGTAGAAGAGATTTATCCTTCCGAATTAAAAGCTGCTGAGATATCGGATTATTTAGCTAAATTAAAGGCAAGTGCTTTTAAAAATGAGTTAGAAGCTAAAGATATATTAATTACTTCAGATACAGTGGTTTGGCACAAAAATGAGTCACTGGCAAAAGCTGAAGATGATATTGAAGCTGAAATAATGCTTAAAAAATTATCTGGAGATTGGCATCAGGTAATTACTTCGGTTTGTTTTACCACAATTGAACGGCAAATTGTACTTAACTCAATAACTGAAGTTAAGTTCAAAAATTTAACCCCCGAGGAAATTCGGTTTTATATTGAAAAGTTCACTCCTTTTGATAAAGCAGGTGCATACGGAATTCAAGAATGGATTGGGTTAATTGGCATCGAAGAGATAAAAGGTTCATATACTAATGTTGTTGGACTACCAACCCAATTAGTATATGAAACATTAACTAAGATAATAGAGTAAAATAATCCAAACACTTAAAAAAATAGTGATTATGAATAATCTAAAACTGAATTCAAGACATTACATTATTTTCGGAATGGTAGTATTACTATCCTCATGCAAAGAAAAATCTTTAGAAAAGAGTGATACATTGGCCATAGGTACTATGGAAAAAGAAACCCAAGCACCTAAAAAGCAACTTATCCAAGAATTCAAAGATTATTGGTACAATGGCACAGCAGAAATCACATCTTACTCATTACAACAAGCTAGGTATGGCGAAATAAGAGAAGGAAATGCTGTAATGATATTCGTCACCGAACCATTTTTACCTGGCCTACAGGTAAAAGCCGATACTAATGATAGTAATAATATTCCCGTACTTAAACTGAATGCTACTAAAAATTATATCACAGGAATTTACCCTTATTCCATTATGACGAGTAGTTTTTATCCTGTTTATGATAACCAACATGCACTGAAGCTTTCATTTTCTTCTCAAGAATGGTGTGGTCATGTTTATGCCCAACTAAATAACAGGAATGATTTTGAAATTATGTCACACTCCTATTTTGGTTCTGAAGCAGACCAAGATTATCATTTAGGCAAAACTAATCTTGAAAATGAAATTTGGAATAAAATCAGAATCAATCCTGCGGATTTACCTATCGGTGAATTGACAATGATACCTTCGTTAGAATTTATAAGGTTAACACATAAAGAACTTAAGGCATATAAAGCAATCACGACCTTAACAAAAGCTGATGATATAAATACATACGAAATTACCTATCCGGATTTAGAACGTACTTTAAAAATTAATTTCCGGAGTGAATTTCCTTACACGATTGAAAGTTGGATGGATACTTACAAAGATGGTTTCGGTGAAAAAGCTAAAGTATTAACCTCTACAGCAACAATAATTAACAGGATTACAACACCCTATTGGAAGCAAAATTCAAATAAGGATTTATCTTTGCGCGACAGTTTAGGATTATAACTTTATGAAAAACTTTATTGCCAATCATCACAATGAGCTTATCTATAGCCTTGTTGTTTTTATCGTTATTCTTATATTAAAATTTCTTTTTTCCGCTGCGGTAAGAAAAGTCAGTAAAATCAGTGATTTCAATCCTGTTCGAACCAATTTAATCCTCAAGTTTATTAATATTGGGTTAACCATTATTGCACTTGTCGCACTCACTTTAGTGTGGAGTGTAAACTATAAGGATTTAGGAGTTATGTTATCCTCAGTATTTGCTATTATTGGCGTTGCACTATTTGCTCAATGGTCAATACTTAGTAATATCACTGCTGGCGTCATCATCTTTTTCTCCTTTCCTTTTAAAATAGGAAACACCATCCGTATTTTAGACAAAGAGTTAACCGATCCAAATTCGACAGAGCTAGATTCTTTTGTAATTGAAGATATTAGAGCTTTTCATCTTCATTTAAGAAGAAATAATGGAGAGATTCTAACCTATCCCAATAACTTGGTTCTTCAAAAAGGTGTTATTCTAATTTCAACCTACCAACAAGGTGAATTTTTAAATACCGAGGAAGATGAAGAACAAACCATGTGATTTTGTTAAAGAAGTCGTAAAAAAGCCCTGTTAGGTACTAATCTTATTATATTTGGATTTACTACCAAAACCATCTAAAAATGCGCCAAGTATTAGGGTTAATAACCTGTTGCCTATTTGTATTCAATACTATAACTTCTCAGGCACCAAAAAATAGTTCACCCGCAGATATTTACCATTCCATTGAAAAATTAAACTTTTTAGGTTCGGCATTATATATTGCTGCACACCCAGATGATGAGAATACTCGGTTAATTTCTTTTTTATCAAATAATAACAAGGCAAGAACAGGATATCTTTCGTTAACAAGAGGTGATGGAGGTCAAAATTTAATTGGACCTGAATTACGTGAGCTTTTGGGTGTTTTACGAACACAAGAATTACTTGCGGCTAGACGTATAGATGGTGGTGAACAATTTTTTACCCGTGCAAACGATTTTGGATATTCTAAACAACCAAGTGAAACTCTCGAAATCTGGAATAAAGAAGCCATTTTAGGAGATGTGGTAGGAGCAATTAGAAAATTCAAACCAGATGTAATTATCAATAGGTTTGATCATAGAACACCTGGCAGCACTCATGGTCATCACACGTCTTCAGCTATTTTGAGCTTTGAAGCCTTTGACCTTACAAATGATGCAAATGCATATCCAAATCAACTAAAGACTACAAGTACCTGGCAACCAAAGCGTTTGTTTTTCAATACTTCCTGGTGGTTTTATGGTAGTGAAGAGAATTTTGAGAAGGCCGACAAATCTCAAATGCTAAATATGGATGTTGGTATTTACTACCCTATGTTGGGCATGTCGAATAACGAAATAGCTTCAATAGCAAGTAGCCAACATTTGTGTCAAGGTTTTGGAAGATTAAGCTCAAGAGGCTCTGAAAATGAATATATAGAGTTATTAAAAGGTGATTTACCAGAGGATAAAAACAATATTTTCGATGGAATAGACACTAGCTGGTCTAGAATTAAAGGCGGTAAAGCTATTGGCGAAATACTATATGGGGTACAGGACAATTTTAATTTTAAAAACCCAACCACTCATTTACCAGCCTTATTAAAAGCCTACCAATTACTTCAGAAAACCACTGATGAACACTGGAAAGAGCTTAAGACCGAGGAATTAACAAATATTATAACAGCCATTTCTGGATTGTACTTAGAAACTTTTACAGAAACACCATATGCAAACCCAGGTGAAACCGCTGATGTACAAATACAAGCTTTAAGCCGAAGCACGGTTAATGTAAAAATAAAATCTGTTTTCATTAATAGTCAAGACATAGCTATTAATGATATTCTTTTAAAGAATAATGAATTATTTAAAGAAAAGGTAATTCTAAAAATACCTACAAATACAGAATTTACAAGCCCATATTGGTTAATGGAAAAGGGCACACTTGGCACTTATACCGTAAACAATAGTGAATTAATAGGAAAGCCAGAAACACCAAGAGCTTTCGTAACAACATTAAATCTAGATTTTAATGGCGTTATTATTCCTGTAACTAAAGCGGTTGTATATAAATATGCCAAACCAGAAAAAGGAGAAATATATCAACCTTTTGAAATATTACCTGAGGCTACAGCTAGTTTTGCTGATAAGGTTTTAATTTTTGCTGACGCTTCTTCAAAAAGAATTCCAGTTATCATTAAAGCACACCATGACAGTATCTCTGGTACTATTGAATTAAAATATGGCTCAGAATGGCAAGTAGACAAAGTATCACAACCTTTTTTCATTGCAAAAAAAGGAGATGAAAAAACGATTTATTTCAACTTAAGTCCGCCGTCTTTAGAAAATGAAAGCACCATCTCCCCTATCATAAAATTAAATGGCAATGAGATTACAAAAGAACTAGTAACAATTGATTATGACCATGTACCTACCCAAACAGTTCTTTTGCCTTCAGAAGCAAAAGTAGTTCGCTTAAACATACAGAAGTCAGGGGATAATATTGGTTATATTATGGGTGCTGGCGACGAAGTGCCTACTAGTTTAGAACAAATTGGTTATAATGTTCAGTTAATTGACCCAACTACAATTACTACAGAATCATTAGCAAAATATGATGCTGTAGTTTTAGGCATAAGAGCCTATAACGTTGTTGATGAATTAAAATTTAAACAACGTTTTATACTGGATTATGCTAAAAATGGTGGCACCGTTATTGTGCAATATAATACCGCAAGTAGATGGGGTAGTCAATTTGAAAATATAGCTCCATATGAGCTAGAAATTTCTAGAGACCGTGTTACAAATGAAAATTCTGATGTTGAAATAATTGCAAAAGAAAATTCATTAGTAAATTTCCCTAATAAAATCAATCAAGATGATTTTAAAGGATGGGTTCAAGAAAGAGGGTTATATTTCCCAAATAAATGGAGTTCAGAGTTCACTCCTATTTTGAGTATGCACGATAAAGACGAAGAAATAACAAAAGGTAGTCTATTAATTGCCCCTTACGGAAAGGGAAACTATATTTATACCGGACTTAGTTTTTTTAGGGAATTGCCAGTTGGTGTACCTGGAGCTTATAAATTATTTTCAAATATGCTTTCTGTAGGTAAAGATAAAGTGGAGGTTAAAGAGAATATAAAGGGATGAAAAAAGAGCGTGACGAAAATACAACTTGGAAAAAAGAGTACACCATAGTTTTGGTGCTCAACCTAATTTATGTTCTTATTTTCTATTATATAATGACTTCATTCAACTAATATGAAGGGATTAGATTGGTTCATACTTGCCGGCACATTGCTATTCATAGTAGTATATGGTGTTTGGAAAACCAAAGGAAGTAAAAACGTTGACGATTATGTTCGTGGCGGTAATGATTCTAAATGGTGGACCATTGGTTTATCTGTAATGGCTACCCAAGCTAGTGCAATCACATTTTTATCGACACCTGGCCAAGCTTTTCATGATGGAATGGGTTTTGTCCAATTTTACTTTGGCCTTCCTTTCGCTATGATTATTATTTGTATAGTGTTCATTCCCATGTACTATAGAATGAAAGTATACACGGCCTACGAATTTCTTGAAAATAGATTTGATCTTAAAACAAGATCCTTAACGGCTATTTTATTTTTAACGCAAAGAGGATTGGCTGCCGGTATTACCATATTTGCACCATCCATAATTCTTTCCGCTATATTAGGATGGGATTTAAGAACCCTTAATGTTATCATCGGAACTTTGGTCATTATTTATACCGTTTCAGGTGGCACCAAAGCGGTAAGTGTCACCCAAAAACAACAGATGTTCATCATCATGACCGGTATGTTCATTACCTTCTTTTTTATATTGGGTTACCTTCCTTCAGATATTACCTTTAGTAAAGCAATGAAAATAGCTGGTGCTAGTAATAAACTAGAAATTCTAAATTTCGATTTCAACACTTCCAGCCGATATACTTTTTGGAGCGGAATTACTGGAGGACTATTTTTGTTTCTAGCCTATTTTGGAACAGATCAAAGTCAGGTACAGCGCTATTTATCGGGTAAGTCGATACGAGAAAGTCAATTAGGACTTGTTTTTAATGCAATTTTTAAGATACCCATGCAGTTTTTTATTCTGCTGGTAGGTGTAATGGTATTTGTGTTTTATCAATATAATCCATCTCCTTTGAATTTTAATCCCTCAGCAACAAAAGCTGTAATGGAGTCTCCCTATTCAAATGACTACAGGCTTTTGCAAGAAGGGCAAATCGCTTTAGAAGCTGAGAAAAGAATTGCTCAAAATAAGTTTTCCTCTGCATTGGAAATAAAGGAATATTCAGCTGTTGAAGAAGCTAAAATGCAAATTATTCTTATCAATCAGAAAGATAGTATTAATCGTGTCGCAGCAAAATCACTAATTAATCAAGCGAGTGATGTGGTAGAAACAAATGATAAGGATTATGTCTTTATACATTTCATCCTAAATAATTTACCAACTGGTTTAGTTGGGTTATTGCTAGCGGTTATCTTTTCTGCCGCAATGTCCTCCACCGCATCCGAACTAAATGCACTTGGAACCGTTACCGCTTTAGATCTTTATAAGCGTAATATGAAAGGAAAATTTACAGAGGCCCATTATGTTAAAGCATCAAAGTACTTTACCCTATTGTGGGGCATCGTGGCCATTTTCATAGCCAGTATTGCCAATCTTTTTGACAATTTAATACAATTGGTCAATATTATCGGTAGTATTTTTTATGGTAATGTTTTGGGTATTTTTCTGATTGCCTTCTTTTTAAAGTTTATCAAAGGAAATGCCGTTTTTTTTGCGGCCGTTGTAACTCAAATTATCATCTGTGTGATATATTATTATCTGATATATATATACCCTTCTGGTCAAGAGAAATTAGGTTATTTATGGCTAAATTTTATAGGTGCAGCATTGGTAATTATAATATCCTTTGTTTTTGAAGCATTTGATAGAATGTTAAAAAAACCACTTCCTTCAATTTAAAACCAATATATTTTACATAACCGTAAATGGTAGATAAAACAATTATATCTTTTTTTAAAGAAAATTATAACGACAATCCCCTTATTATTAAAGCTCCAGGTCGTATAAATTTAATTGGCGAGCATACCGATTACAACAAAGGTTTTGTTTTGCCTGCTTCAATAGAAAAAGGTATTTATTTTGCAGTTTCAGCCAATAATTCAGAGGCAATTCGAATTGAAGCATTTTTATCCCAACCTGAAAAAATTGAGTTTGCACTAAATGGCACTCATAAAGAATTCAACTCTTTTTGGGGGAATTATTTTAAGGCAATTATAGAAATACTTATTTCTGAAAATTACCCTTTAAAAGGTATGGATTGTGTTTTTGGTGGTGATATACCTATAGGATCAGGACTTTCATCATCTGCTGCGCTTTGTTGTGGTTTTATATATGCTATAACCAAAATCTCAGGAAAGAAGCTTTCTAGAGAAAAAATTGCTTTAATTGCTCAAAAAGCAGAGCATAAAATTGGACTGAATTGTGGTTTGATGGATCAATATGCTGTTCTCTTCGGAAAAAAAGGAAATGCATTTTTCTTAGATTGTAATGACCTAACCCATAGCTATATACCTATAAACTTAAATGGCTACAGTTGGGTATTAGTTAATTCTAATATTAAACACAACCTTGCAGTTGATTCTGAATATAATAAAAGACGAATTTCTTGCGAGAATATAGTTAAGGAAGTGAAACTTTCGAAGCCAAATGTTTGTTCGCTACGTGATGTTACTTTAAAAGACTTAAATAATATATCAGATAAAATTGATGCCATTGATATAAAGAGGGCAAAGTATATAATTGAAGAAAATGAGCGAGTTCGTCGAATGATGAAAGCCTTAACAAAAGGTGACGCGCAAGAAGTAGGAAACATTTTAAATGAAGGCCATTGGGCAATGTCGACCCAATATGAAATAACCACCTCAGAATTAGATGCTCTCGTGAAAATTGGTGAAAATTTAGAAGGTGTTCTTGGTTCAAGAATGATGGGTGGTGGATTTGGAGGCTGCACAATCAATCTTATTCAGACTTCCAAATTAGAATCAAGCATTTCTTCTTTGCTTGAAGAGTATAAAAGTCAAACATCTATAGATGCCGAATATTACCATTTAGCCATTGATGATGGTGTAAAGGTGTACTCTAATTAAAAAATATTTTAAAAATAAAAAGTCCGTGTATTATTTACACGGACTTTTTATTTTTGTTGAAGATCCTAATTAATTAGATCCCCACTCTTTCAATGAATCATTGTTCATTTTAATATAGTCATTATTACCAGCTTCAGTAGCTCCAGCTAATGATTTCTTAGCAGCTTCAATTGCTCCTTTTTTATCACCTGCTTTTGCTAAAATTAAAGACTGTTGTCTAAGCTGCCAAAATGCTGGTTTTTCAGTCATTGACATTGCTTTATTCATCCATTCTTTTGCCTTATTTATATCTTTACCTTCGCTTGAGTAGTAAACTGCTGCAGCATAATAATCATCTGCAGTTGGTCCGTTTAAAGCTTTATCGATACTTTTCATAACGGTAGCATCTGTAGGAACAATAAAAGGTACAGCAACATATGTATTTGCCCAAATAATTCCAATATTAGCTCCATTACTCATTACATCATCAATAGTAATAGTAAAAGTTTCGACTGGCATATCCAATTTGTAAACAGGAACATTTAACTGTGCAACCACCTTATTTTCTTCCCATTTACTTGGTGTACCACCACCTACAATATCAGTGTAAAAGAACACTTCCCAAGTAGAAGCACCTGGCTTTGTGAAAATAGAATAAGTACCTGCTTTCACCTCTTTACCACCAATTGTAACGTCGGTATCAAAAGTGATTTTAGTATAGGCATTAGCACCAGTACGCCATAATTTATCAAAAGGTACAAGGTTACCATATACTTCTCTTCCTCTCATGTTAGGGCGAGAGTAATCAATCATAACTTCTGTCAAACCTACCGTTTGCATCAATTTAGCTGATGGACTTGGGGCAGGTGTATTTATTTGCGCTTCAACAGTTAATGAAGCAACAATTGCCATTAAAAAAAGTACTACTTTGTTCATAATTTTATTGATTAGTTTATAATAGTAAAACTAATTATAAACAAACTGTAGAAATGTTAATAAATTCTTAAATACCTGAAGGTCTTACTATTGATAGACCGCAAAAGGTTTAGCAATTATTCCATCTTCAAGATATAAGGTCAAATAATAGATTGACGATTCTAAATGTTGAGATATGGTTCCTTTCTTTTCAATATTCCCCAAATTTTGCCAAACCAGTCTACCCGAAACATCATAAATAATTTGACCGTATATCTCCTTATTGGTTGAAAGAGAATAGTGATATTGGTTTGTAGAGTTATCTTTAAAAATAACCAACATGTCATTTCCTTCTGCGTTTTCTGGCTCAGGATTCTCAGTTTCTTCTGGTGTCTCTGGGGTTACGGGTACCTCAGGCTCTTCAGGGATCTCAGGTTCATCCGCTAAAATTTGAAAAGAAAATAATCTAGATATTGATTCAATTGTAGGGCTTTGTCTAGAATAATACTCGGATGTAAAAAAGTAATTAGTTGAATTAATTTGAGTTATTCCTTCAGCTTGAACAAAATTTAAACCGAGATTTTGTTGTATGTATCCGTCAAAAGGAGATTCTAAATTTAAATCTTCAACAATACCAATAAAAGGACTCAAAATAGTTGAGTACCCCATAAGCACCAACCTATTGGTTGCAACATCATAAGTTACATCAGTAACAAGGCCAACGTCTGCAATGGCTCCTACTCTATTTGCCTCGTGAATGCCCGGTGTTATAGGTAGTGTATACGCAACAGAACCAAAAGACTTCCATTGTTTAGTTAAAATGACAAACTGATTGTTTAAAATAAAAAAAGCTTCAGCATCCCAATCACTATTACCGTTATTGGTAAAATCTTCTTGGTCTTCATAAGAAAAGTTAATTGAAGTTGCTTCTACAGCATCAAATGATATAAAATCTTCCTTAGAAATTCGGTGTATCGCTAAATCTACACGTGTACCTAGATTATTACCAAAATCGCCTATATATATATACTCTTCATCTTGCGTTATTGCTTCCCAATCTATATTATCGACATTAGAAATAGTAATCCTTCTTTTAATAGATAGGTTTAAAGTATCTAACTCATATAATATTGGTTCATTACCAGAATCATTATGCGTAATTAGACTTTCATTAAAAAATATCAAACCCGAAGTTTCAAAAACTTCATCAGGAAGCTGCCCACGGGTTTGTAGTTTCTCTTGTGCTTGTAGACCAACCGCTAAAAAGAATAGTATGGCAAAACTTAGCTTTTGAATATGATTTTTCATAACAGTCAAATAAACTACAAAAAAGATAGATACGTATATATAAGCGACCTAAATATATTTTATTCGTTAAAGTCAATTATTAGAGTCCCACCTAAAGCTTAATTTAGATATTGTTTAACTATTATTATTTCTGGTTAGACAAAATTTGGTTCTATATTTGTTGAAATTTAATATATGAAACTATATCAATTACATTCTAAACAGGCTTTACCCATATCCAAGAAAGAAGCTTGGGATTTTCTATCTAATCCTGCGAATTTAAAAGTAATTACCCCTGAACATATGGGGTTTCATATTTTATCTGGTATAGATAGACCTATGTTTCCTGGCCAAATTATACAATATAAAGTTTCACCCTTTCCTGGTTATACTACCAAATGGGTAACTGAAATTACACATGTAAATGAAGGTAATTACTTTGTCGATGAGCAACGCTTCGGCCCCTACGCACTTTGGCATCATAAACACTTTATAAAAGAAATTGATGGAGGCGTAGAAATGGAAGACATAATCGATTATAAAATTCCATTTGGCATTTTGGGACAATTAGCACATCCATTAATTGTAAAAAAACAGCTTATCGAAATTTTTAAACATCGAGAACGAAAGCTTATCGAACTTTTTGGAAATCTTAAAAATGTTCCAAATGAACTAACCTTAAAATCATTTTAAATGAAAAATATACTCCTTATTGGTGGATCACATGGCATTGGTCTTTCTATCGTAAAAGAACTTCAAGAAACACATAAATTATTCGTTGCCTCACGAACAGATGAGTCATTGTCACATAATAACATTGTACATATTGAATTTGATGCTACCAAAGACGAATTAGATGTAACTAAACTTCCAGAAAAGTTGGATGGATTTGTCTATTGCCCTGGCAGCATCAATCTAAAACCATTTAAAATGATGGGGCTAGACACTTTTAAAGAAGATATGGAACTCAATTTTTTTTCATTGGTAAAAGTGGTAAAAGCCATAATATCTAGAATGGACGAAGGCTCTAGTATGGTATTCTTCAGTACTATTGCCGTCGGTACAGGCATGCCATTTCATACAAGTGTAGCTGCAGCAAAGGGTGCCATTGAAGGTTTTGCAAAGTCTATGGCAGCCGAATATGCCCCAAGAATAAGAGTTAACGTAATTGCCCCTTCTTTAGTTGATACTCCTTTAGCCAAGAGATTATTAAACAACGATAAGAAAAGAGATATGATGAGTGAACGTCATCCGCTAAAAAGGGTAGGTAATTCAGAAGATATATCCAATAGTGCAGTATTTTTATTGAGTGATAAAAGTACATGGATCACAGGACAGATTCTCGGTGTCGATGGTGGTCTTTCCACATTAAACATAAACTAAATGTCAAAAAAAGAGATATCGATTTTCTGGTTTAGAAGAGATCTTAGGTTAGATGATAATCTAGGATTTTTAGAAGCATTAAAAAGTGGCTTTCCTGTGCTTCCTATTTTTATTTTTGATAAAGAAATATTATCTAAACTGCCAAAAGATGACGCTCGTGTAACTTTTCTTTATAACACGTTACAGGCAATGCGCAAAAAACTACAAGAGGAAAACGACTGTTCTTTAGCCATGTACTATGGCAAACCATTTGATATTTTAAAAAGTATTACTGAAGATTATTCGGTAAAAAATATATTTACAAATAGAGATTATGAACCTTATGCAAAAAAAAGAGATTCGCAGATAGCATCATTTTCTCTTGAAAGGAATATTACATTTAAAACGTTCAAAGATCAAGTGATTTTTGAAAAATCGGATATCGTTAAAGGTGATGGCGATCCCTATGTTGTCTACACTCCATATAAAAATAAATGGAAAGAGTGTTTTGATGCTGACAATGATTTAAAGATTCATTATACAAGTCAATATCTATCAAATTTAATAGAAAATACCCACCTTCCAAACTTGTCCTTAAGCGACCTTGGTTTTACGAAATCTGATATTGAAGTACCAGAATATGATGTAACACCAACCCTAATAGACAATTATGAGGACACCCGTAATTATCCTGCTATAAAAAATGGAACTTCTCGCTTAGGTCCACATTTACGTTTCGGTACTGTTTCTGTCCGTAAAATGATGAAAAAGGCTATTGCAGAAGAAAACGAAGTGTTCTGGAGCGAATTAATTTGGAGGGAATTCTTTATGTCAATTTTATGGCATTTTCCCCATACGGTGGATCATGCTTTTAGAGCTAAATATGACCGTATTGATTGGAGAAATAATGAAGCAGAGTTTGAAAAATGGAAAAATGGGCAAACAGGCTATTTATTGGTAGATGCAGGAATGCGAGAATTGAATGCAACAGGATACATGCATAATAGAGTGCGTATGTTGGTCGCAAGTTTTCTTTGCAAACATTTGTTAATTGACTGGCGGTGGGGAGAAACTTATTTTGCCGAAAAATTATTGGATTACGAAATGAGCTCAAATGTAGGGAATTGGCAATGGGCTGCCGGTAGTGGTGTTGACGCGGCTCCTTATTTTAGAATTTTCAACCCAATGACCCAAGTCGATAAATTTGATAAGAATAAAGAATACATTAAAAAATGGATATCAGAATACAATACAGATGAATATCCAGTTAAAATGGTAGACCATAAAATGGCTAGAGAACGATGTTTAGAAACCTACAAACAGGCTTTAAATTAACCTTTATTTTGCGAGCTGCCTTTCCAGTTCTTGTTGGTTCACTACCCTTCTTTTAAGCATATTCACATAACGCAATCCTTCCTTATTACCATAATCGGCATAGGCTTTTGATGCAAATTCAATCGCTTTAATTAGGTTTCCATTAATTTCATTACTAATGGCCATATTGTAATAGGCTCTACCTGCTACTTTTAAATTAGGATTGTTCAATTCCGCATTCCATAATTCTGCTGCACCGTCCCAATTTCCAGTTAGTGCACGTCTTTTCGCAATCTTAAAATTAGAACTTCCTCTTACGAAGTAATCTCTAGCTATACGAATACGTTCTGGTTTAGTAAATGAGGCGTAATTAGAGCCCAAATTGGTACTTACATCCAACACGGCCTCTTTTCGACCAATTACGGCCTCAAAAGCCTTTATAGGGTTTATTCCCTCACCTTTAGAATAGATTTGATCATTTGAAATATATTCATCAACAATAGTTCTATTTGCAGGATCATACACACGCCATCCATTTTTTATAACGGTATTTAATTTAATTCTATGCCCAGGTACTTCTGCTACTATTCCTAAATTGTTTGGTATCCTTACCATTATTATTTCATAATCTACTGCTGTATCTGTATCATAAAATTCAAGAGAAAACAAAACATCAACTCCATTTTCCTGACAAATTTGGTCTACTATTTCCCATGAAAGAGCAGAAGGAAAAACGCCTAAACCTTTTTCAAAATCTTTTTGACCTTCAATAATTTTAACGGATTCAAAACGGTTACCGCGTTCTAGCTCATAACTAAGTCCTAGAATTGCATTTTGTGCTCCTTCCTTATCCAGATTAAGACCTTCTAAGGATAAAACCTTATCTATTTTATCGACTACTTTATTCTTTTCAGATGCGGTGCTCCTATTTATGATACCGATACTGGAAACATCTGATGATATCGAAACCTGAGCTGGTTGGGTTATGCCCATCGTTAGTCTATTCGTTGAACTACAGGCAATAATTGAAAATGATGCGAAAATTAAGAGCAGTTTGAAAACTAGATTTTTCATAATTCAAAAATTTTAAAACATAACGATTTGATTATAAACGAAAAATGAGATCTAAAATTATATAAATCCTAAGTTTTCATTCGATACATATTATAATCAACCTCAAATGAATCTAACATTCCATGTCTGTTCATAAACACTGGTATGAATGCAAACACGTAACTTTAATTAAACAGTGTAAAATGGTATATTTACTATTATCTTTTTAAAATGCTCTACTTCTATAAAGAATTAGAGAAAATTAATAACCAACACTACCTAAAATGAAAAAAACATTATTAATGGCCCTCTGTTTGTGCATGAGTGCTTCAGTTTTTTCTCAGAAAATGAGCAAGGACAAAAACCTATTAATTTCTTCTATTGAAAAACATAAAGAAGAACTTATTAAAATAAGTGATTCTATTTGGACATTGGCAGAAACTGCCTTTGACGAAACAGAGTCTTCACGAATTTTAGCTGATTATGCGGAAAAGAACGGACTAACCGTTACAAGGGGAGTTGCTGATATTCCGACCGCATTTACTGCTACTTATGGCTCTGGAAGTCCTGTAATTAGTATTCTTGGTGAATTTGATGCACTACCTGGTATTTCTCAAAAAACTTCCCCCATAAAAGAACCATTTAAAGAAGGTGCAGCGGGTCATGGTTGTGGTCATAATATGTTTGGTACTGCAAGTCTTGGTTCGGCAATTGCCATAAAAGAATTAATGGATGCTGGAAAGATTACCGGTACTGTAAAATTCTTAGGAACACCAGCAGAGGAAAAATATTTTGCAAAGGTTTGGATGGTAAAAGCAGGATTGTGGGATGATGTAGATGTAAATGTAAGTTGGCATCCATCCGCTAGTATAGAAGCAGATGTTCAAAGCGGATTATCTTTAATTGATTTTATCGTTGAATTTTATGGTCAGTCTGCACATGCCTCTATGGATCCATGGAATGGGCGTAGCGCTTCAGATGCATTAGAGTTATACACGACAGGAATAAATTATTACAGAGAACACATTTTACCAACTTCTCGTATTCATTACCACATACAAGATGCCGGACAAGTAGTAAATGTGGTGCCAGATTATGCAAAACTTTGGGTTCGTGTTAGAGATCCTAAAAGGTCTAAAATGCTACCAACCTACGAACGCGTAAAGGAAATGGCAGAAGGAGCGGCTATTATGGCCAATGTAGATTATAAAATTTCATTGGTTTCTGGTATCTATGAAACGTTGGTAAATCGCTCTGGCGGTGAAATCATGCAAAATAACTTAGAATTGCTAGGTCCTATAACCTATACCGAAGAAGAAACTGTTTTTGGAAAAGCGATTCAGAAAGCAACGGGGAAACCTGAAATAGGTATGGATGGTATTGTACACCCATTAAAAGAGACAGAAGAAAATCCAGGTGGAGGCTCTACCGATGTAGGTGATGTAAGTTGGAATGTTCCAAATATCAACTTAGGAGTGTCCGTAGCCCCTGCAGGAACACCTTGGCATTCATGGGCAGTTGTAGCTTGTGGTGGTATGTCAATTGGACATAAGGGAATGATACATGCATCAAAAGCGATGGCTATGACCATGTTAGATCTTTTCCAAAACCCGAAATTAGTTACTAAAGTAAAAGAGGAATTCAAAACACGTAAAGGTGACGAAGTTTATGAACCAATGATCGAAGGCCCACCACCATTAAATGATAAATAATAAAGTAAATAAAAAGAAGCTATCTTAATCGATAGCTTCTTTCATTTTTGAGTAACTTCAATGTTCAAAAAATCACACTTTTAAAATGAAAAAAATAGTACTACTACTTATTTTTATTTCGGGTTCATTCATATCTGCACAGTCTTTTGATTTTCAATATGACCATTATTCATTAATTGTAAAAGATTTAGATAAGGTAGGTGCCTTTTACAAAGACATATTGAACTTAAAGGAAATACCACACCCTTCTGCGCCATCAGGGTTTAAATGGTTTGTAATTCAAGGAAATTCACAATTACATTTAATTGGCAAAGATAGTGTTGCGATGGAGCATAGTAAAAGTGTTCATCTATGTTTAGCAACGCAGAAACTAGACGAACTTATTGCTTATTTAGAAGAAAAAAACGTCCCATATTGGGATTGGCCAGGTAAAGAGAATACTGTTACATTAAGGGCCGATGGTGTTCGTCAGATTTACGTAAAAGACCCAGAAAACAATTGGGTAGAAATTAATAATGCAGTGCATTAATTTTTTGCACATTTCAAATTTTAGCGCATTATGATAGATGAAATTAAAAACATATTCAAGTTAGATTTCCCATGGCAAACCCAAGATCCATTTCTATTTTGTGTTTACCATTTAGATCACTACCCAAAAGGTAATGGAGAACTTGGGCCTGCTGATTCTTTACAAGGTAGAAATCTTGGTAATGATTTTACGGTAAAAGATGGCTGGCGAATGTATCATGGAACAACTATTCCCGGGTTTCCCGCACATCCTCATCGTGGTTTTGAAACTATAACCATTGCAAATAAAGGTTTCTGTGATCACTCAGATTCTTTAGGTGCTGCTGGCCGTTTTGGTGAAGGAGATGTTCAATGGATGACAGCAGGAAGTGGTGTTCAACACTCTGAAATGTTTCCATTACTACATACAGAAAAGGAAAACACCTTAGAACTTTTTCAAATTTGGTTAAACTTGCCACAAAAAAGTAAGTTTGTTGACCCACATTTTAAAATGCTTTGGCACGAAGATATTCCTGTATTAGAATTAGACGAGAGCACAGTAAAAATCATCGCAGGTAATTTTAAAAAGCACAATGCTCCAAAACCAGCACCAGATTCTTGGGCGGCAGATAATGAGAATGAAGTTGCTGTATGGCTTATTCATATACATGTGAATGGGTCGATTACATTACCAAAAGCAGAGAAAGGCACAATTCGAACGATATACTTTTACGAAGGCAGTACAATCGAAATTTCAGGGGAAAGTATTCAGCTAAATCACGGCATAGAAGTAGAAGCATCAAAAGAAATAAAGTTAAATGCTAATGACAAAGACGCTAAGGTATTAATTCTACAAGGCAAACCCATAAATGAACCAGTTGCAAAATATGGACCATTTGTTATGAATACCGATGAAGAGTTACAAAATGCAATGGATGAATTTAGACTAACACAATTTGGAGGCTGGCCATGGAGATATCCTGATCATGTTCATGAGACAAACCGTGGTAGATTCGCTAAATATCCTGACGGAACAATAGTAGAAAAGTAAATGCTCGAAACAATCCGTTTAATCTGCGATACTGGATTATTTGTTCTAATATGGATTGTACAACTAATCATATATCCCAGTTTCTCTTATTACAAACATGATGACCTTTTTAAATGGCACGATATCTACACCAAAAGAATCGCTGTTATCGTAATTCCGCTAATGGTCGGGCAATTGATTACAAGCAGTATACAAGTTTATTTTAACCCTTATTTTTACACCATTACGAGTAGTTTATTGGTTATTGGTGTATGGCTTTCCACATTTTTAGTATTCGTGCCTTTACATACCAATTTATCAAAAAGAGAAGAAGTAGAATTATCTATAAAAAAACTAAAACTCCATAATTGGCTACGAACCTTATTATGGAGTTTAATTTTTATAGTAACGTGTTATTATAAATTTAAGACCTCGTAATTTTAGCGCCTATAGCACGTAATCTTTCATCTATATTTTCGTAACCACGATCAATTTGCTCGATGTTATGAATAGTTGAAGTTCCTTTTGCAGATAATGCAGCAATCAATAAGGAAACCCCCGCTCTAATATCTGGCGAAGTCATTGTTGTTGCCTTCAGAGTAGATTTGAAATCGTGACCTATTACAGTTGCTCTATGTGGATCACAAAGTATCACCTTAGCACCCATATCTAATAATTTATCCACGAAAAACAAACGACTTTCAAACATTTTCTGATGAATAAGTACTTCACCTCTTGCCTGTGTCGCAACTACCAACATGATACTTAATATATCTGGTGTTAATCCTGGCCAAGGTGCATCGGCAATGGTTAAAATAGAACCATCTATATAATTTTGTATTTCGTATCCATCTTTATGAATAGGAATAAAGATATCGTCTCCCCTTCGTTCTACTGTTATCCCTAATTTTCTAAATACGGTAGGTATTTGACCTAAATCGTCCCAACTTACATCTTTAATTGTTAGTTCACTTTTGGTCATTGCCGCTAAACCAATCCAGCTACCAATCTCTATCATATCAGGTAGCATTCGGTGTTCAGTACCACCCAGTTTATCAACACCATCAATAACTAAAAGATTGGATCCAACACCAGATATCTTAGCACCCATTCTATTCAGCATTTTACATAACTGCTG
Source organism: Maribacter arcticus (assembly GCF_900167935.1). GTDB lineage: Bacteria > Bacteroidota > Bacteroidia > Flavobacteriales > Flavobacteriaceae > Maribacter > Maribacter arcticus. Next base: position 160,556 of record NZ_FUYL01000008.1, read on the forward strand.
TAAATAGGGCTCACATGCCGCATTATAAATTGTCGTTTGGCCTTCTGCTAAAACAGCTGCCATAACAATATTAGCAGTACCAGTAACCGAAGCTTCATCCAACAACATGTAGGTGCCGATTAACTTCTCTGCCTCTACACCGTAAAAATATTCTTCACGATTATAACGAAACTTAGCTCCAAGTTTTATAAAACCTTCGAAATGAGTGTCTAATCGCCTTCTACCAATTTTATCACCACCCGGCTTAGGAATGTATCCCTTACCAAAACGTGCCAATAATGGTCCAACGAGCATTATGGATCCTCTTAGACCTCTACCGTCTTGCTTAAATTGATCAGACTGTAAATAATCCATATTAACATCGTCTGCCTTAAACGTATAGGATCCTTTGCCTTTTTTCTGAATTTTTACACCTAAATCCTCTAAAAGAGATATCAGCTTATTTACATCAACAATGTCTGGAATGTTGTTGATTGTTACTTTTTCATCTGTCAGTAGTACGGCGCAAAGTATTTGAAGTGCTTCGTTCTTTGCTCCTTGAGGTGTTATTTCACCAGATAACTGGTGCCCTCCTTCAATTTTGAATGTTCCCATCTAGAGAAGTGGAAATTTAATAGCGTTTTTTACCGCGGTTAGTATTATTATTTCTTTGATTTTTCTTACCTGTAGTTACTCTTGGGGTTTTAGCAACTCTATTCTTAAGGAACTGTCCGCTATCCGTTAAGCTTTCCCCTTCTGCAGCTAAATCTATACGACCATCGCTTAATTCGAATAAATGCTTAAAAATGGCCGAATCATCAACAACATCTTTGTTCCAATTTAGGTAACATTTTTTCATATGATTGGCAATGGCGTACTCTAAACCAGAGCGCTTATCGCCTTTCTCCCATTCAACAGCCACATCGACCATCCGTTTTATATTATTACCGTAAAATCGATATTTCGGAAAATTCTGAGGGTATTCTAAAGCCTCAGGTCTTTGTCTTAAAATCTCTTTTGAGGTTATAGGGAATGGTGATTCTACATCCAATTTAAAATCGGACATAATAAATAATTGATCCCAAAGTTTATGTTGAAAATCAGGCACATCACGCAAATGGGGTTGCAAATTACCCATTACGCTAATAATAGCCTGAGCCACTTTATTTCGTTCAACCGGATCTTCGATAGATACAGCGTGGTCTACCATTTTTTGGAAATGACGACCATACTCTGGTATAATTAAATGTGAACGTTCTGTATTATATTCTAGGTTTTCTACTAATTGCAAATTGAAATTTTTTACTTAATGTTTTGAAGAAGTATTCTTATAACGATGCCAAATTAATAAAATTATAGATGAAATGCTATTTTACAAGGAGATTACGCCTTCTATTTCACCTACTTCTTTATATTTTTTGATTACATCATCTGGGTCCCTCAAATTTACTGTAATCGAAATGCTTGTGTATTTCCCGTTTTTCGATTTTTTCGAGTTAATTACAGCCCCCATATTATCGAATATTTTATGAATTTTATCAACCTTATCCGTTTCACTCTTTACTATGAATTTATATAGATAATTTGATGGCCATTTGGAGGTAGCTTCTAATTGTTCCTTTAATTTTTTATAAAACTCTACTGGGTTATTTTCGTCCATAACTTCTATTTTACACAAAGATAAGAGTAATCAACCAGTTTTTTAATACTCTTGGTTTACGTACTTTTGCTCATATAAATGATGAGTTTGAGTAATAAAAGAATTGTAATTACAGGCGGACCAGGAACAGGTAAAACTGTATTGATTTCATCACTTGAAGAAAATGGTTTTTACTGTTTTCATGAAGTGATTAGAACTATGACCCTAGATGCATTGAACGGCAAACCAGTAGATGAGTTATTGGTAAATCCTATAGATTTTGTCGACGATGCAAAAAGTTTTAATGATGAACTCATAAGTGCGCGTTTAAAACATTTTACAAATGGTAAAAACATTGATAAAATGCATTTGTTTTATGATCGAGGTTTACCCGATGTCATTGCTTATATGAATTACTTTAATCAACCCATTGAAAAAAGATATAATGATTTGTGTCTTGAAAATCGTTATGACGAAGTTCTAATATTACCACCTTGGAAAGATATATACGTGCAGGATAACGAACGTATGGAAAATTTCGAACAAGCTTGTGGTATTCATGAGCATCTTGAAAAGACATATATAGATTTAGGATACAAACCAATTGAAATACCATTTGGCACGATAGAAAATCGTTTGCAATTTGTAGTTGACCTTATAGAAAAAATCGGTGAATAATACCCCAAAAGACATCTTATTAAAATTTTGGGGCTTTGATAGTTTTAGAGGCTCACAAGAAGAGATTATTAACGCTGTTATTAATAATCAAGATGTATTGGGATTATTACCCACAGGAGGCGGAAAGTCTCTTTGCTTTCAAGTACCCGCCTTAATGAAGGAAGGTATTTGCATTGTCATTTCCCCATTAATCGCATTAATTGAAAATCAAGTAGATAACCTACAAAAACGAGGAATAAAAGCTCTAGGTTTAAAAGGCGGACTCAAATTTAGTGATGTTGACAAATTACTTGATAATTGTATTTACGGCAATTACAAATTTTTATATTTATCTCCAGAACGTCTTCAACAAGAACTTGTTCAAGAACGAATTAAAGGAATGAATGTTTCTTTATTCGTTATCGATGAAGCCCATTGTATTTCTCAATGGGGTCATGATTTTAGACCTGCATATTTAACGTGTTCTATATTACGAGATTTACACCCAAAAGTGCCTATGATAGCGCTAACGGCAACTGCGACCAAAAAAGTTAGCGAAGACATTATCACCTCTCTTAATCTTCAGCAGCCTTTAATAAAAAAGGATTCGTTCTATAGAAAAAATATAGGCTTCGGGGTTATTATGACCGAAGATAAAAACAATTACCTTAAACAGTATTGTAGAAAAATCAAGAACAGTGCAATTGTATATGTTAGAAGCAGAAGAAAATCTGAAGAATTATCTAAATACCTTTTAAAGAATGGTCTTAAAGCAACTTTTTATCATGGTGGAATAGACCAAAAAGCCAAATCTGAACGTCTAAATTTATGGCTACAAGATAAAGTGAAAATTATGGTTGCCACAAATGCTTTTGGCATGGGAATAGACAAGCCTGATGTGGAGCTAGTTGTCCATTATCAAATACCTGACAGTGTAGAGAATTATTTTCAAGAGGCAGGCAGAGTAGGCAGGAATGGTGCTTATTCAAAAGCAATTCTATTAACAAATACCACGGATAAATTATTAGTTAAAAAGCAGTTTTTAGAAGTTTTACCAGATGTATCGTATATAAAGAAGATATATTTAAAATTGAATAACTACTTTCAAATTGGATATGGTGAATTTACCGAAACAAAATTTCAATTGAATTTTAATGAATTTTGCACTGTATATAAGTTGAATAGTTTTTTAACCTATAATGCATTATTAATTTTAGACCGAAATTCAGTTATTTCGTTATCTGAGAATTTCTCTAAAAAACAAACTATTAAGTTTAAAACTGACAAAGAAACGCTTTATAGATACATTGCCGAAAATCCTAAACTAGAAAATTTCATAAAAGTAGTGCTTAGAACCTATGGTGGTCTTTTTGAATTTGATACTCAAATAAACACTTATTTATTAGGGAAAAAGACACAAATATCAGAGTCACTCATAGATTTAAATTTTAAGCAACTAGCTACAGATAATATTATTGATTATACGAGTATTGCTAGCGATTTAGAGATTTTGTTCCTAGTACATAGAGATGATGACCGAACTATAAATCGGTTTGCAAATATTATTGATGACCAGAATCAACTTAAAATTGAGAATGTTTCTAAAATGCTTGCTTACATAGAAAATGATACAATATGTAGAAGCGTTCAATTATTACAATATTTTGGAGAAACTCAAAAAGGTGTATGTGGTATTTGCGATGTTTGCATTAAAAACAAACTAGGTGATGTTGATGTAATAAACACAAAATTGAAAATAATCGAGTGTTTGAAAATTAATAAAGCGAACTCAAGAGAACTTCAGGATAGCTTAAATATAAACCATGACATAATAATTATTGCCTTACAGGAATTATTAGAAGAAAATCACATTACATTAAATTCTATAAACGAATACGAACTTATATAACATGGAAACATTAAGAATCATATTTATGGGTACCCCAGATTTTGCCGTAGGCATTTTGGATATACTTGTTAAAAATGAATATAATATAGTCGGTGTAATTACAGCACCTGATAGACCAGCAGGTAGAGGTAGAAAATTAAATGAATCCGCAGTAAAAAAATATGCAGTTGATAATGGCATTAATGTATTACAGCCCACTAACCTAAAGAATGACGACTTTCTAGAAACCTTAAAATCTTTAAATGCCAACTTACAGATTGTTGTAGCTTTTCGAATGTTACCAAAAGTGGTATGGAATATGCCAAAATATGGCACATTTAATCTTCATGCTTCTCTGTTACCGCAGTATCGTGGCGCAGCACCTATTAACTGGGCCATCATTAATGGTGAAACTAAAACAGGTGTTACAACTTTCTTCATAGATGAGAAAATAGATACAGGAGCAATCATACTGCAAGACGAAACATCAATAGAAAAAACCGATAATGCAGAAGATTTACATGACCGCTTAATGAATTTGGGCGCAAAAACAGTTTTAAAAACGGTAGAGCGCATTCAGAATGATAATTTCAAAACAACAAAGCAACCTAATCATGACAATTTAAAACTTGCCTATAAGATACATAGAGAAACTTGCGAAATTGATTGGAGCAAACCTATTGAAGATATCTATAACTTTATTCGTGGTCTAAGCCCCTACCCTGCAGCATGGACTACCTTAGAAAACGCTAATTCAAAAATTATAACGAAAATATATAAAGCCAATATAATACTTGAACAACATAACCTAGAAATCGGGGCCTTAGTTTTCAATAAAAAAGAAATGAAAGTTGCCGTTAAAGATGGGTACTTGAATCTAGAAGAAATACAGCTTCAAGGAAAAAAAAGAATGCATGTTAAAGATGTACTAAATGGCTTAAATCTAGAAGAAAATGCTAAAATGGGGTGAAGCCCCGTTGTCATTGGGCTGCGAGAATTGTAAAAAAACACCTACTTTATCAACAAACACGCTGAGTTATCAACAAAATGGGGTATTTCCCCTTGTTTTACTTGTGTTCGTCATAAATCCATATAAATTTGTTACTAGGTATAAATTTTTTAATCACAATTAATTAATCACATTATGAACAAAACAGAATTGATCGATGCAATGGCAGCTGATGCTGGCATCACAAAAGCTGCGGCTAAAAAGTCATTGGAATCTTTCTTGGGAAATGTTGAAAATTCCCTAAAAAAAGGAGATAGAATTTCTTTGGTAGGTTTCGGTTCTTGGTCCGTATCTAAAAGAAATGCAAGAGAAGGTAGAAACCCATCAACTGGAAAAACTATCCAAATTGCTGCTAAAAATGTAGTTAAGTTTAAAGCAGGTGCTGATTTAGGCAAAGCTGTAAACTAATTTTACATAGATAAATTTTTAAAAGCGCCTTTAAAGGCGCTTTTTTGTTTCTATGATTTTTGCACTTAAGAGGATTTATCTTACTTTAGGTATATAATCTGATTTTATAAATGGTCACTTTAAAACCAACTAAAGGCAAATTGCTTATCGCTGAACCCTCACTAACCGGTGATGTTTCTTTTAATAGATCCGTCGTTTTGTTAGCTGAGCATAGCAATGAAGGTTCAGTAGGTTTCATCTTGAACAAGCCTTTAGAGTATCAAATAAATGATTTAGTAACCGAAATTGAATTGCCATTTCTGGTTTACAATGGTGGCCCTGTAGAACAAGACAATCTTTACTTCATTCATAAAGTGCCACATCTTATTGACAACAGCGTAGAAATTTCTGACGGAATTTATTGGGGAGGAGATTTTGAAACCACGGTTGAACTCATCAATAAAGAAATTATTTCTGAGGATGATATACGATTTTTCTTAGGATATTCAGGTTGGTCTTCATTACAACTTGACGAAGAACTATCCTCAAGATCGTGGATAGTAATTGAAAACGAACATGAAAGTAGGATTATACAAAAGGCAGCAAATGCATTTTGGAAAGAAAACATGATACAGTTAGGTGGAGATTATTTGCTTTGGTCTAATGCTCCAGAAAATCCTAGTTTAAATTAAATAGCTTTACTTACAGACATTCTTGCAGCCGCATTTAATTTACCTATCAAATTTTTCGCAACAAAATTTGAGTACACCTTTTTCCGATATTTCGTAATTGAAATTATACCATCTATAGCATTGATTGTAAATAATTCATCCGCTTTTTGAAGTTCAAATGGTGAAATGCTAAGTTCTTGCAATTCATAATCTTCTAGTTTTGAAATGATTTCAATCACTTTTTTTCTTAGAATTCCGTTTAAGCATCCATCGGTTAATGGTGGTGTTTTTATAACATTCTTTTGAATTAAAAAGATATTACCGTTTAAAGACTCTATAACTTGTTTCTGCTCGTTTAAAACCAAGCAGTCATTATAATCATTTTCTTGAGCATAAATTCGACCTACAACATTCAGAATTTTATTCGTAGTATCAAGATTAGAAAGCATGCTAGCATTCTTATAAAAATCTTTAAAAAGCTCTACTTCATATTCATTCTCTTCTAAAATATAAAAAGGATTTGACAATATAGAAGTTGTTACTATGTATGAAATACTATTATTTGCCAGGGCATCATCATTTTCACTATTTCTAAAAACAGTGAATTTCACACGTTTTGTTACTTTTAAACCTTCCTTTAAGACAGTTTTAAGTATTTCTTCTTCCATAAATTCCATGGTGAAATTCATAGGAATCTCCATACGAAGAATCCGCATCGAAGACATTAGTCTTAAATAATGTTCTTCTAGAAAGATGACTTCACCAGAAACAACACGTAGTTCTTCATAAACAGCGTCACCCCATTGCAATCCCCTATTTTTTGCGTCTAGAATTTTATCATCTTCATTAAGAAGTTTGCCATTAAAATTGAACATAAAAAAAGCCTTAAAAAATTAAGGCTCAAAGATACTGTAAATAAGAATATTTCTATGACGATCCCAATACCTGCTTTAAATCAGATACTTGATTGGTCCATAACATCTTAGATTCCTCCACTTCATCATCATCAGCAAAATCTGTTATAAACAAAGAAACATCTTTAGTTATTTCGTCAACAATTATTTTCATTTCAAAATAACTATTATCCTCTGCTTCTTCCCAAGCAAAGCGAACGAATTCGTCTGTTTTTCTTTTTAATAATTTAGCTTCTTCTTCAGCTCCGTCCCAAATAAAGGTAAACTTCTCGCCTCTAGAATTAACGTTATCAGCAAACCATTCTGATAAGCCAGAAGGTGTTGCCAAATATTGATATAACATTTGTGGTGAAGACTGAATTACGAATTCTATTTCAAATTTTATTTTATCGCTCATTTTCCTACTACTTTATGCCGAGCAATATATATATTTCTAAATGATTAAAAAATATTTGTGCACTATAATTTTTTTAAGCTGCATTAGTTGAAGAACAAATAATTTACCACTATATTTGCAGCCGTTTAAAAATACTATGGCGAGGTAGCTCAGTTGGTTAGAGCGTCGGATTCATAACCCGGAGGTCGGGGGATCGTGCCCCCCTCTCGCTACATCAGTAAAATCTACCAAAACAGCGGTTTAGTTCACTCTAAACCGTTTTTTTATGTCTATATTTCTGGAAGTAATTACGATTGAACACGAAAGTGAACACGTTTTAGAATAGATATTTGTCAACAAAAAGTAATTTTTCGGTTTCAAATATCTATTCTGAAAAGGTTGAATTTTCTAAAAGAAGGAATATTAATTTCACCTATCGAAATCCCAAAACCACAAAATTCAAAATTAGCATCTGAATGGAATTCCTGTTTTTTTTTAATTTCAGGAAGGAGTTTTTAATAGAAAACTTCTCTGAGAAATTTAAAGAAGTTTTTTTTACCTAAACTTAAATCTAAACAGCTACTAGATTCGAAAGCACAACTTAAATAGTCATTGCAATATTGAAAGGTTGAGAAATTACCATGAACCTACTCAGGCCGACAATTTAAAAACGCCTACGATTGGAATGGATTTAATCAAATACCTAAATCTTTACCAATCTATTTCGATTTGGATAAATCTGAAATTAGAACAGATGCGATTGTTTCATAAAAAAGCGTAATTGATTTTATAAATCAATATTCAAATATTAATATTGAAGTTAGGCCTCATACCAATGTATCTTCAATTGAAGCATATAACCAAAAACTTTCTAAATATAAAGCGAAAGTTACTATTGCTTATTTAGAAGCAAATGGAGTTATTCAAGGCAGACTTACAGCGCACGGTTTCGAAGAGGCACTATTATTAAATGATAATATTCATTATCTTATGAGAATTTTCTTATAAAATTTAAATAATTGGGTATAAATAAGAATAATTCGGAGTCATTAGAGAAGTATCATAAAATATTCATAGAGCAAACCCCTACGGCTATTGCTATGCTAGATAATAATATGGTATACTTAGCAATCTCACAGCGCTGGCTTAAAGATTATAAGTTGGAAGAGCAAGAAGTAATAGGTCGTTCCCATTACGATGTCTTCCCCGAAATAGGTGATGATTGGAAAGAGCATCATAAAAAATGTCTTCAAGGCGCTGTAGATACCTGTGATGAAGCTCCATTTCAACGCGCAGATGGTTCTTTACAATGGATTTATTGGGATGTTCGCCCATGGTATACTACCAATGGGGAGGTAGGCGGTTTGTTAATGCATACGGGTGACATTACACACCAAAAGGAAAAAGATTTAGAAAAAAAACGAATCGAAGAAATACTTGAAAAAACAAATGAAATTGCTCGTATAGGAACTTGGGATTTAAATCTTATAACTAATGAGGTTTATTGGAGTGAAATGGTTCGTGAAATACATGAAGTTTCCGAAGATTTTATTCCAACGATGGAGGCTTCTAAAAATTTTTATGAAGAAACAGAAAGTCGTGATCGATTTGTAAATACTGTTAGAGATTCAATGCTAAAAGGCACGCCATTTGATTTAGAGTTAGAAATTATAACCGCGAAAGGAAAATCTAATTGGGTGCGTGTCGTGGGTCAGCCTGAAATTTTAGAAGGAAAATGTACTAGGCTTTTTGGCATCATTCAAGATATCAACAAAATTATTCAATCAGAAAAAGCACTTAGTAAAGCTCATTCTGAATTACAAGGCATATTTAATTCAAAAGCCATTGCAATTATTACCGCCGACAAAAATGGGTTTATTAATAGATTTAACCAGGGTGCAGAGGAAATATTGGGCTATTCTGCAACCGAATTAGTAGGGTCAAAAAGGCCTGATGTATTTCTTGTAAAAGAAGAAATAGCAGAATTTAGAAAGAATTTGGTACAATCATTTAATAAAGACCCATCATTAATTGACCCAGTAGAATACTTAAAAAGTCACGATTTAAATAATACACGAGAATGGACATATCGTAGAAAAAACGGCGATACATTTCCTGTGTTAACGACATTGTCGAGCTTAAAAAATGATAAAGGTGAAAATGAGGGATTTATTGCGGTAGCCACAGATATTTCAAAATTAAAAAAAGTAGAGAATGAACTGTTGAAAAAAAATCAGCTACTAAATTTTGCTGAAGAACTTTCGATGATAGGTCATTGGCAATGGAACACTGTCTTGGATAAGGTAGAATGGTCTCAAAACCTCTACACATTGGTTGAACTCGATGAAGAGTTCGTTGACTTGAAGTTTGACACCTATTTTAGTTTTGTTCACCCAGAAGATAAAGAAATTGTCACTCATTATTTTGATAAAGCAGTTAAGAACAAAGAATTCTATAGCTTCACACATCGTATTGTTACTACCTCAGGTAAAACAAAAACGATCCAACTTTTAGGCGAGGTAATCACAAACAAAAAAGGTGAAGTAATAGAAATGATCGGTACGGGTCAAGATGTTACTGAAATAAAAATGGCTGAACGAAAATTTAGAGGGCTTTTAGAATCTGCCCCAGATGCCATGGTAATTGTTAATGAAAAAGGTAAAATACAGCTTATCAATAAACAATCTGAAAAATTATTTGGATATACCCCTGAAGAATTATTTGAAAAATCAGTAGAGGTCTTAATTCCTGAAAAATTATATCCTAGCCATACTTCACACCGAAAGAACTTTTCCCATACTCCAAAAGCAAGAGAAATGGGAAGTGGCAAAGAATTATATGGAGTAAATAAAATTGGAAAAAAAATACCCATTCAAATAAGTTTAAGTCCACTTCATACAGAAGAGGGATTATTAGTTTCCGCTGCTATACGCGATATTACAAAGCAAAAATTAGCAGAGTCTAAACTAATTGAAGCAAAAGAAAATCTAGAGCATATAGCACAAAAATTATCGAAACAAAATAAGCAACTCGCAGATTTTACACATATAACATCTCATAATTTAAGAGCACCTGTAGCTAATCTTAATTCATTGATGGAATTATATAACATGTCAGAAAGCGAACCTGAGCGCATAGATTTGCTTGACAAGTTTGAAACGGTTATACAGCATCTCACTTTAACTTTAAACACGTTAATAGAGGCATTAAAAACAAAGATTACCGATACGAGTGAAGGTCTAGAAAATGTTGACTTAAATGATGTTCTAAAAAGTACAAATGAAATTTTGAGTGGAGTAATATTGAAGTCTGGGGCTATAGTTAAAGGCGATTTTTCTAATGTATCTACTATTACTTACAATAAAGTTTATATGGAAAGTATTTTTCTCAATTTGGTAGGCAATGCAATTAAGTATAAATCTGAAGCACGAGCGCCCGAAATATTTATAACCTCTGAAGTTGAAAATGGAAAAATAATTCTTAAATTCAAGGATAACGGCCTAGGCATTGATTTAGAAAGGCATAGGCATAAGTTATTTGGATTAAACAAAGTTTTTCACAGGCACCATGATGCAAAGGGTGTCGGTTTATTTTTGACAAAAACACAAATTGAAGTAATGGGTGGATTTATTTCGGCTTCTAGTAAGGTAGATGTAGGTACAACCTTTACCATAAATTTTAATTAACTATTATATGAGCAACCTTTTAAAAACCTGTATTGTAGATGATGATTTAATATATCGATTCACCATGGTCAAAACACTTGAATCAATCAAGTTGCCAATGGATATTATGGTATTTTCGGATGGAGAGAAAGCCATCAATTTTATGTTGGATAATCTTGATAATGAGCCCGAATATCCTGATGTTATTTTTTTAGATATTGATATGCCAGTTATGGACGGTTTTCAATTTATGGAAGAATTCATTAAAATTAAACCAAGAATTGGAAAGAGCATAACCATTTATATGGTGTCTTCATCAATTGACCCAGTAGATATTGAAAGAGCAAACAACATAAGCGCGATTTCTGATTATATTATAAAACCAATAGGATTGGTTCGATTGAAAGAGATTATGGAAAATTTACTAGATGAGAGGAAATAGGTTGCAAAACTAGCTATTGTCCAAATTATAGTCAATAGCATTTTAGTTAAGATTTAAATTCGAACAAAGATGACATAGCCCTTATATTCCGTTTTTCTGCTTTTTTTTCATATTTAAACTATTAAGTCATTAGCTCAAGAAGTGATTAATCTATGAAGTTAATCTTCTCTTTTCACTAAACGTAAAAGTGTTTTCACTTAGTTTTTTTATATTATTTCAGGTCATTTATTTAGTGAATTTTCGCCTTTTTTTAGCTATGATATACAAATACTGTCATAGCGATTATTAGTGCACTATAGATACATAAATTGTATCCCTCCTATTTATAAGTTTAAAATCATTGAAAAATAAACTGTAATCAAGAAGTGTCTTCATTTATAGGAAATTACGAATAGTTTTACAGCAAAAAATTTTGAAATATCAACAAACAGCCTATTAAAATAAATGCTCAAAAAGATTTTAAAAAAGATAATGATAATAACCATAATCTTAATAGGATTATTAATAATCTTATTTCTAGTATTCACGAATTTCTACCCAAGTTTTGGTGGAAATAGCACCAAGAAACAGCAATTAGTTTATGAACAATCCAATCAATTTAATAATGGGAAATTTCGAAATACTAGTCCTGTCCCAAAAGATTTAAGCTTTACAGAGACTTTAAGTTTAGCTTATAAATTTTTCACTACGAAGGTTCCTAATGGCCGACCTAAAGTAGATTTGAAAGCTCAAAAGATAGATTCAATTAATATCGCTGATTATGTTGGTCAGGCAAGAATGATTTGGTTCGGTCATTCTTCATTTTTATTACAAATTGAAGGAAAAAATATTCTAATCGACCCAATGTTCGGTAAGGTGCCTGCTCCTCACCCACTTTTAGGCGAAAACCGATTTAATAAAGAGTTTCCTCTAGAAATTAAAAAATTACCTCAAATAGATGCCGTGATTTATTCTCATGATCATTATGACCATTTAGACTATGAATCTGTGTTGAAAATTAAAAATAAAACAAGACATTTCTATACACCGCTTGGTGTTGGAAATCATTTGCAAGCATGGGGAATTCCCGATGCTAAAATTACTGAAATGGACTGGTGGCAGGAAGCCAAATTTGAAACCTTAAAATTAGTTTGCACCCCTGCACAGCATTTCTCAGGTAGAAATATAAACAATAGTCAAAGTACGTTATGGAGTTCTTGGGTAATTACCTCTGAAAATGAAAATATTTACTTTAGCGGTGATAGTGGATATGCTCCACATTTTAAGGAAATAGGAGAAAAATACGGTCCATTTGACCTTGCTTTGTTGGAATGTGGCCAATACAATCAAATGTGGTCAGATATTCATATGATGCCCGAAGAAACTGCTAAAGCAGGTATTGATGTTAAAGCTAAAAAAATAATGCCGATTCATTGGGCCGGATTTAAATTAGCTCTACACGATTGGAAAGACCCAATTATGCGTGTAAAGGCAAAAGCTGATGAATTAAACATAGAGGTTATCGCTCCACAAATCGGGCAAGAAATTATGGTAAAAGATACGATTACCACATATCCCAACTGGTGGAAGGATTTATAAATTTAAAAAAGGATTTACGAGATTTATATACGTTATAATTTTGTGTTGGGTATTCTCATATAATCAAATATTTTATTATAATACAACACTATATTTAACAGAAATTTAGTCCATATTACGTAAAGCAAAGAATACCGCGACATATGTAAATCGCACTCAAAATCGTACTTTTGCATCTTTGCTATGAATACATGATTAATTTTGAAGAAAATATAGAGGTTAAAGGCGCCCGCGTTCATAACCTTAAAAATATAGATGTTACAATTCCCCGCGATAAACTAGTTGTAATTACTGGCTTATCGGGTAGTGGAAAATCTTCCTTGGCGTTTGATACAATTTATGCTGAAGGTCAAAGACGTTATATTGAAACGTTTTCTGCTTATGCAAGACAATTTTTAGGTGGGCTAGAAAGACCTGATGTTGATAAGATTGATGGGCTATCACCTGTTATTGCCATTGAGCAAAAAACAACCTCTAAATCTCCTAGATCTACGGTTGGTACCATAACCGAAGTATACGATTTCTTAAGACTGCTTTTCGCTCGTGCTGCCGACGCACATAGTTATAATACTGGCGAAAAAATGGTTAGTTATAACGATGAACAAATTAAAAATTTGATTATCGAATCGTATGATGATAAAAAAATAAACATACTAGCTCCCATCATTAAGTCTAGAAAAGGGCATTATCGAGAACTATTCGAGCAGATAGCCAAACAAGGCTTTGTTAAAGTTAGAGTAGACGGTGAGGTAAAAGATATTGTAAAGGGTATGAAAGTGGATCGTTACAAAACCCACGATATCGAAATTGTCATTGACCGACTAAAGGTAATTGAGAGCGAAGATTTTCATAAGCGATTATCAGAAACCATAAATACAGCCATGTATAGTGGTAACAATGTGCTTATGGTGTTAGAAGAAGGCACCGATGTGCCTAGGTATTTTAGTAGAGACCTTATGTGCCCGACTACCGGTATCTCCTATCCTACTCCTGAGCCAAACACTTTTTCCTTTAATTCACCGAAAGGTATGTGCCCCAATTGCAGTGGCTTGGGTCATGTTTATGAGGTAAATGAAAAAAAGATATTCCCAGATAAAAAACTATCTATTAAAAGTGGTGGTATTGCTCCTCTTGGAGACTATAAAAAATCTTGGGCTTTTAAACAGATTGAAACGATTGCAGAACGCTATAATTTTCAAATTACCGACCCAATTAAAGACATACCGAAAGAAGCCATTGAAATTTTATTAAACGGTGGTCAAGAAAGTTTTGAGGTAGACTCAAAGTCTTTGGGAGTAAAGAGAACGTATAAAATAGATTATGAAGGAATTTCTAACTTCATAAAAAATCAGTTTGAAGAAGCGGCATCTACCTCCATAAAGCGATGGGCCAAAGAATACATGGATAAAATAATTTGTCCAACATGTACTGGCTTTCGTTTAAGAAAAGAATCGCTATACTTTAAAATAGAAGATAAAAATATAGCCGAATTAGCAAATTTAGATATCGTAGAGTTGGCTGATTTTTTTAACGGACTTGATAAAAAATTAAAAGGCAATCAACTTAAGATAGCCGAAGAAATCATAAAGGAAATAAATACTCGTATTCAGTTTCTTTTAGATGTAGGTTTAGATTATTTATCGTTAAATAGAAGTTCAAAATCACTCTCAGGTGGTGAAGCACAACGAATACGATTAGCAACTCAAATTGGTTCTCAACTTGTAGGCGTATTATATATATTAGATGAACCTAGCATTGGTTTACACCAACGAGATAATGAGCGTTTAATTAAATCTTTAGAATCATTAAGAGATATCGGCAACTCTGTAATTGTTGTAGAGCATGATCGTGATATGATTGAACGTGCCGATCATGTTATTGATATAGGACCAAAAGCTGGTAAAAATGGCGGTGAAATTATTTCAGAAGGAACTCCCGAACAATTAAAGAATTCCAACACCTTAACAGCGGATTATATGACCGGTGTCAAGAGAATTGAAGTTCCTAAAAATAGAAGACCTGGCAATGGCCATGAAATTGTTTTATCGGGCTGCACAGGTAATAATCTAAAAAATATAACTGTCAAATTACCACTAGGAAAAATGATTGGTGTTACCGGGGTATCTGGTAGTGGTAAGTCTACATTAATCAACGAAACACTTTATCCGATTATGAACGCCCATTATTTTAATGGGGTTAAAAAACCTATGCCGTATAAAAAAATTACTGGCTTAGAACATATCGACAAAGTAATAGATATTAACCAATCTCCTATTGGTAGAACACCAAGGTCCAACCCTGCAACATACACTGGTGTTTTCAGTGAGATTAGGTCTTTATTTACAAAAACAACAGAAGCCTCTATCAGAGGTTATAAACCGGGCAGATTTAGTTTTAATGTAAAAGGTGGTCGCTGTGAAACTTGCCAAGGTGGTGGCCTTAGGGTTATTGAAATGAATTTTTTACCTGATGTATATGTTGAATGTGAAACATGTAACGGTAAAAGATTCAACCGCGAAACCTTAGAAATAAGATATAAAGGAAAGTCAATTTCCGACGTATTAGAAATGACTATCGACGAAGCAGTTTCATTTTTTGAACTTATACCTAAAATTCATCGTAAGTTAAAAACGATACAAGATGTTGGTCTAGGTTACATATCTTTAGGTCAACAGTCAACGACACTTTCTGGTGGTGAAGCCCAACGTATAAAACTGGCAACAGAACTTTCTAAGAGAGATACGGGCAATACATTTTACATTTTAGACGAACCCACTACCGGTCTTCATTTTGAAGATATTAGGGTTTTAATGGATGTTTTAAATAAATTAGCTGATAAAGGAAACACCGTTTTGGTCATTGAACATAATATGGATGTAATTAAAATGGTAGATTACATCATAGATATTGGTTATGAAGGCGGACGTTCAGGGGGTCAACTGGTAGCAAAAGGTACTCCTGAAGAAGTTGCCAAAGACAAGAAGAGTTATACCGCAACCTTTTTAAAGCGGGAATTGGAATTTTAAATATAGTTTTCAAAAACTAAAAGATTAGGTACAAAATTTATGAGATCAGAAAAACATCCTAAAGGTTGGAATGAAATAAAAACCAACGACTCTTGGGCCATTTTCAAAATAATGGGTGAGTTTGTAAACGGTTTTGAACGTATGAGTAAAATAGGACCATGCGTTTCAATCTTCGGCTCTGCCAGAACTAAAGAAGAAGATCCGTATTACAAATTGTCTGTATCAATTGCAAAGTCGATTGCCGAGGCAGGTTATGGTATTATTACAGGTGGTGGGCCTGGTATCATGGAAGCAGGTAATAGAGGTGCAAGTTTAGCTGGCGGCACATCTGTTGGTTTGAATATTGACCTTCCTTTTGAACAACATGACAATCCATATATTGATAATGATAAGAGTTTAGACTTTGACTATTTCTTCGTAAGAAAAGTTATGTTCGTTAAATATTCTCAAGGCTTTGTTGTAATGCCAGGTGGTTTTGGAACTTTAGACGAATTGTTTGAAGCAATTACATTGATACAAACTCATAAAATTGGTAAATTTCCAATCATCTTAGTTGGTAGCGAATTCTGGACAGGTCTTATGGATTGGGTAAAAGGAACCATGCTTAAAATGGGGAATATTAGTCCTGAAGATTTAAACCTTATAAAAATTGTAGATACCGAAGTAGAAGTTGTAGAAATTATAGATTCCTTTTACAAAGGACATACGATGAGTCCTAATTTTTAATCATAGCCTTGATCAGTAAATTCAATATACTTTTTTGTTTAAGTTTAATTCTATTGGTTTCTTTTATAACCAAGGGGTATGCTCAATATAAAACCGAACTAACGGTTAGTTTAAATGAGTATACCAATGAATTAGACATACGCCAAGAATTCACCTATTATAACGACTCAAATTACAACCTAGGTGTAATTTACTTTAATGACTGGGCAAACGCCTATTCAGATAAAAACACAGGATTAGCTAAACGATTCGCTCAAGAATTTAAAAAATCTTTACATCTCGCAAAGGCTGGTGAACGTGGCACCACTACAATTGTTAGTGTTGTTGACGACTCCTATAATGGCTTAGAATGGAGCCGTACTGAAGGAAAAGATATTTTGAAAGTTACTCTAGGTAATATTTTACTTCCAAAAAAATCAACAAAGATTTTTATTACTTATAAAGTAAAATTACCTCCTAACAAATACACACCTTATGGGTATAATCAAAAAGGCGGTTATTATTTAAAAGATTGGTATTTAACACCAGCAGTGTACGATGGCAAATGGCATCTATACTCAAATAAAAATCTTGAAGACCTTTATACCAATGTTACTAATACAGTAATTAATTTCAAGTTTCCCGATAGTCTTTATTTAGCTTCAAATTTTGATGTTGAATATTTATCAGAATACCCTAATGGCCAATTTGTCCAATTAAAAGGAAATTTACAAAGAGGAGGGGAAATAGTATTAAACCCACAAGATGAGTTTACTACACATGTAACCCCTCACATGACATTTTTAACGAATATAAAAGCACCTCGTTATAGTCCTATAGGTCAAGGACTTTCCATTAGCAAAGTAGCTGATTTTATTTATGACAATTTAGGAGAGTATCCTCATAAAAAAATATTGGTAAGTGAATTAGATTATAATAAAGATCCTTTATATGGTTTAAACCAATTACCCTCATTTATAAGGCCTTACGAAGAACAATTTCAATTTGAAATGAAATTTCTTAAAACCTCATTAAACAGTATTTTGAGGGAGACCCTATTTTTAAATCCGCGTAAAGACCAGTGGTTAAATAGCGCCATCGCGAATTATTTGATGATTGCTTATGTTGAAGAATACTACCCAGACCAAAAGCTTATGGGTAAGCTTTCAAAAATTTGGGGATTTAGAAGTTTCGAATTGGCTAAAATGGACTTTAATGATCAGTACTCTTTTTTATATAACCTAACAGCGCGTAAGAATCTAGATCAAGCACTAAGAACATCTAATGACTCCCTTATTTGGTTCAATCAAAAAATCGCAAATAAATATAAGGCTGGTTTAGGCCTCGCCTATTTAGCAGATTATATTGGTAAAGAACGAGTCGATGAAAGTATAAAGACCTTTTTTAAGTATTATAAATTAAATACAGTCAAAGTCCTTGATTTTGAGTCGATCCTAAAACGGTCGACCACCCAAGATATCAATTGGTTCTTTAGAGATTATGTTTCTACTGACCGTAAAATTGATTTTAAGATAAAAAAGGTAAAAAAAGTTGAAGATTCATTGTTAGTAACAATTAAAAATAAAGAAGGGACTAATGTACCTATATCAGTCTTTGGGCTTAAAAATGATTCTATAGTATCTGAATACTGGTTTAGTAATATTGAATTTGAGGAGACTTTTACAATTCCTAATAACCAAGAAGATAAACTGGTGCTTAACTACAACCAGAAAATTCCAGAATTTAATCAGAGAGATAACTGGAAATCTTTAAAAGGGTTTTTATCGAGTAACAAGAAATTAAATTTTACTTTTTTCAAGGATGCCGAAAACCCTTATTACAATCAAATGTTTTATGTACCTGTGCTTAATTTTAATATTTATGACGGTTGGGCACCTGGCATGCGTCTTTACAATAAAACTCTGTTAGAACGCCCCTTCGTTTACGATTTCTCACCCTCATACTCTTTTAAAGAAAAGGCATTCGTTGGTTATGGTAAATTTACATATAGAAAGTATTTAAGCAAAAGTGGTCTGTATGTTGCCAACTATGGCATAGGAGCTTCAACATCTCATTTCAATGAAAATTCAAGATATACTTCTATAACTCCGTCATTAAGCTTCGGCTTTAGACCTGAGGACTTATTGTCCAATAAGCGAGAATTCATTTCTTTTAGATACGTTAATATTTTACGAGATTTCGACCCATCACTACTGAGTTTGGCTAATGACCCAGAAAATCCTGATTATAGTATTTTTAATGCTCGTTACGTCAATAGAAATAACGGAATTTTAGATTATAATTCATGGTTTGCAGATTTTCAGTTAGCTGGTAATTTTAGTAAAGTTTCTTTCGAATATGAATACCGAAAATTGTTTGAGAATAACAGGCAATTGAACCTTAGGTTTTTTGCTGGTAAGTTTTTAAGCAATAAAACAAATACCGACTTTTTTAGCTTTGCTTTAGACAGACCTACAGATTATCTTTTTGACTATGGCTATTTGGGTAGGTCTGAAGATTCAGGTATTTACAGCCAACAAATAATTATTGCCGAAGGTGGTTTCAAATCCTTTTTGGATCAACAGTATCGATTTTCAAATAATTGGATGGCTACTGTTAACGGTAGTTTTAATTTATGGAAATGGATAGAATTATATGGGGATGCTGGTTTAGTAAAAAATACAGGAGCTAATGAGAAATTCGTTTATGATTCTGGTGTTCGTTTAAACTTAGTGACCGATTATTTCGAACTTTATCTACCTGTGTATTCTAACAACGGCTGGGAAGTCTCACAACCTAACTACGGTGAAAAGATTAGATTCATCATAACAGTAAGCCCTAAAACCCTTACTGGACTTTTTACAAGAAAATGGTTTTAAACTGTTGAATTTTAATTCCGCTACTGATATTTGGACTAATAATTCTGATATTTTCAGTATTATACCAAATTTGTTGAAAAATATGGAATAAATTAACTGGTTACAGCGTTGCTAAAAAGTACATGATTCGGTAATTTTGTAAAAACACGTTTTATACATGGATGTTTCTTCAAAGACTAGTAATGACATTTCTTTTGATGATTTTAAAGAACAAATTATAAGTGATTATGAAATTGCTTTTTTAAGCAGGACTTGTAGTTTGTTAGGAAGAAAAGAAGTCCTTACCGGAAAGGCTAAATTCGGCATCTTTGGCGACGGAAAAGAGTTACCACAATTGGCTATGGCAAGATCATTTAAAAATGGTGATTTTAGAAGTGGTTATTATCGAGATCAAACATTCATGATGGCATTAGGTCTTTTAAAACCAAAAGACTTTTTTCACGCACTATACGCTACTACCGATATTGAAAAAGAACCCATGAGCGCCGGCAGGCAAATGGGAGGTCACTTTTTAACCCACAGCCTTAACACAGATGGCAGCTGGAAAGACTTAACGAAACAAAAAAATAGTAGTGCCGATATTTCATGTACCGCAGGGCAAATGCCACGTCTTCTAGGTTTAGCTCAAGCATCTAAGGTATACAGAAATCTAAAAGGTCTAGATGGCGCTAAATTCTCCGTAAATGGTGATGAAATCGCTTGGGGAACTATTGGTAATGCAAGCACTAGTGAAGGCATGTTCTTTGAAACTATAAATGCTGCAGGTGTTCTTCAAGTACCTATGGTCATTAGTATTTGGGATGATGAATATGGTATTTCGGTACCTGCAAAATATCACACTACTAAAGAAGATATTTCAAAAGTACTTTCAGGTTTTCAACGAACAGAAAGTGAAAAAGGATATGAAATTTTTAAGGTAAATGGCTGGGATTATACCGCACTAATGCATGCATACGAAAATGCTGCAGATATTGCTAGGCAAGAGCATGTACCGGTAATGATTCATGTTAAGGAATTAACACAACCACAAGGTCATTCAACATCAGGCTCTCATGAGCGTTATAAAGATAATAAGCGTTTAGAATGGGAACGAGATTTTGATTGCAACAAACGTTTTAAAGAATGGATTCTTGAATCTGGTATTGCCAATAATGAAGAATTGGAAGCCATTGAAAAAAGAATTAAGCGAACTGTTCGAGAAGCTAAGAAACAGGCTTGGGAAGAATATCTACAAGGACTATTAGCCGCTAAAAAAACATTAGTCGCTTTAATTGAACAAGCTTCAAGCAAAAGTCCGAACAAGAACTTTTTAAATAAATTAAAGAACGATTTAATTGCAACAGAAGAACCTATTAAAAAAGATTTGGCAATATCGGCCCGTAAAGCTTTACGTTTTCTTTTAGGGGAATCATCAACCGAGAAAGCAGCTTTAATAGAATGGACATCTAAATTTCTACAGGAAGCTCAAGATATTTATAGCAATAACCTTTATAGTGAAAACGAAAACAAAGCTACCAATATTAATGCGGTTGCGCCTATATTTAAGGATGACTCTGAACAAGTAGACGGTCGGGTTATTCTGCGGGATAATTTTGATAAATTATTTGAAAAATATCCAAACACATTAATCTTCGGAGAAGATACTGGAGCCATTGGTGACGTAAATCAAGGCCTTGAGGGAATGCAAGAAAAGTACGGTGCTATTCGCGTAGCTGATACAGGAATACGTGAAACGACCATTATTGGACAAGGAATAGGTATGGCCTTAAGAGGACTTCGCCCAATTGCTGAAATACAGTATTTAGATTATATTTTTTATGCTATGACTACCTTAACCGACGATTTAGCATCTTTACTTTACAGAACAGCTGGTAAGCAAAAGGCGCCATTAATCATTAGAACACGAGGCCACAGATTAGAAGGTATTTGGCATTCTGGTTCACAAATGGGTGGCCTTATACATTTATTGAGAGGTATGTATATTTTAGCCCCTCGAAATATGACACAAGCGGCAGGATTTTACAATACACTATTAAAAAGTGATGAACCCGCATTGGTTATCGAAAGTTTAAACGGTTATCGATTAAAAGAAAGAAAACCCAACAACCTGGGTGAATTCTGCACTCCAATAGGAAAAGTTGAAACAATTAAAAAAGGTAGCGACATAACTTTGGTTTCTTATGGGTCTACATTAAGAATTGTTGAAAAAGCCGCTAAAGAACTATTAGAAGTAGGCATTGATGCCGAAATAATTGATGCGCAAACCTTACTGCCATTTGACATAGACAAAGATGTTGTAGAAAGTATAAAGAAAACGAACCGATTATTGGTTATTGATGAAGATGTACCTGGCGGATGTTCTGCATATTTACTTAATGAAATTATTGAAAAGCAAGGCGCCTTTAAATATTTAGATAGCGCACCACAAACATTGAGTGCAAAAGCACATAGACCGGCTTATGGCACTGATGGTGACTATTTTTCAAAACCAAACAGGGAAGATATTTTTGAAAAAGTTTATGCAATTATGCATGAATCAAGCCCTAATGATTTTCCAAAACTTCGATAAATTATATAAAAAAATCCCATTCTTAAATGGGATTTTTTTTGGTAACAATTATACTTTCAATTTTTGATATCAGATTTAGAACCCTTTAAAATTGGCTTTTTAGGATTACCCTCAGCATCTATTTCTATAATAGCATCGAAGCCTAAACCATCTAATTT
This sequence comes from Maribacter arcticus, assembly GCF_900167935.1. Lineage (GTDB taxonomy): Bacteria > Bacteroidota > Bacteroidia > Flavobacteriales > Flavobacteriaceae > Maribacter > Maribacter arcticus. Next base: position 183,098 of record NZ_FUYL01000008.1, read on the forward strand.
TTCAGCTATCTTAGCCCTATCTCCTACTATAAACCAATTAACTACTTCTGGCTTAACATTGTTTTTCTCATGATGAATATTATTTTTGATTCTAGTAAATAGAATATTTTAATACATCTAGTAACAATCATTATCTTTCACTAAAATACTAATAATCAGTTCTTGACGAATATTTTAAAGAAATATTACAATTAGCTTATGGATAAAAAATTACAGTTGGTTTCTATATTAAATACGTTTTACAACATAACCGAACCTATAATCAATAAATTGGAAGGCTATATTAGTACAAACTTTAAAATAGAAGCCAAAGGCGAAATATATGTTCTAAAAGTATATAATAATTCTGCTGAAATATTAGAATTGATTACTGCTGAAAATAAGATTTTACTAGCCCTTAAAGATGAGAATGTACATTGTTCAGAAATAATAGCTAACAACTCGGGTGATTATAATTCAATAACTGGTAAATACATTTATCGTTTATTGACATTTGTATCGGGCACTTTTCTAGCAGAATCGAAACATACCGCAACATTGATGAAATCTTTTGGTAGAACTTTAGCCGATATTGATCATAGTTTATTTAACCTTAACATTGCTGCAATAAAAGCGAAGCAAATAGAATGGGACCTACAACATTTTCAAAAAAATTGGAAATATCTATCAGACATTCCTGATGCCAGTGACCGTAGTTTGGTAGACTATTTCTGTCTACAATTCAATGAACATGTTCTGCCACTACATTATGAATTTCGACAAAGCATTATTCATAATGATGCAAACGATTGGAATGTGTTAGTACAAAATGATGCAATAACAGGTATTATAGATTTTGGTGATATGTGTTATTCTTGGCTCATAAATGAATTAGCCGTAGCACTTACTTATGTATTGATGGACAAAGAGAATCCATTAGAAATTGCCAGTCAAATTATCAAAGCTTATCATACTAAATTGCCTCTTCAAGAAAAAGAAGTAGATGCACTTTACTATTTAATTGCTGCCAGATTATGTACCAGCGTATTAAACTCGGCCCATTCTAAAAAGATAAAACCAGAATCTTCTTATATTACCATCAGCGAAAAATCTGCATGGTCGTTATTACGAAAATGGGTTTCCATTAACCCTATAAAAGCTAAAAATACATTTAGGGGTGCTTGTGGCTTTTCAAAACTACCAAGCAATAATTTAGAAGCACAACTCGGTAGACGTAATAAGAATATTAGTCCAGCACAATCTTTAAGTTATAAAGAACCAATACAAATGTCTGGTGCGGCCTTTCAATATATGTATGATACTGATGGCAATACTTTTTTAGATGCCTACAACAATATTATTCAAGTAGGCCATTGTCATCCTAAAGTGGTAAGAGCTGGTCAGCGAACCTTGGCTAAATTAAATACCAATACACGATATGTATATGAGGAACTTTTGACCTATACCGATAAGTTACTCTCTAAATTTCCTTCTCATTTAAATAAAGTTTTCCTAGTTAATTCTGGTAGTGCTGCTTCAGATTTGGCATTACGAATTGCTAAAACACATACCAAAAAAAATAAGGTTATGGTTTTACAACATGGCTATCACGGTAATACCCAGAATGCTATTGATATTAGCCATTATAAATACAATCATAATGGTGGTACAGGTAAAAAAGAAGATGTTATTGAAACTGAAATGCCTAAGCTTTTCGGTACAAGTTTAGAATCAGAACAAGAAATTACTGAACAATATATCGCCTTAACAAATAAAAGAATTCAACGTAATAAAGGAAATATTGCTGCTTTTATAGCAGAACCCATAGTAGGTTGTGGTGGTCAAGTACCTTTGCCAAAAACATATTTAAAAAGTATATATCCTGAGATTCGTAAACAAGGTGGACTATGCATTAGTGATGAAGTACAGGTTGGTTTTGGCCGATTGGGAGAATACTTTTGGGGTTATGAAATGTATGATGTTGTACCTGATATTGTCATATTAGGTAAACCGATAGGTAATGGTCATCCGATGGCTGCCGTAGTCACCACCGAAGAAATTTCGAACAGTTTTAATAACGGAATGGAATTTTTTAGCTCTTTTGGAGGTAATCCGGTTTCATGTGCTATTGGCAATGCCGTATTAGAAGTGTTAGAGGAAGAAGAGTTGCCAAAAAAAGCTCGACACGTTGGTGAATTTTTAAAGCAAGAATTAAAATTTTTACAGAAACAACATAAAGAGTTGGCTGATATACGTGGTGAAGGACTTTTTCTAGGTGTTGAAATTTTAGATTCAGATGGACGTCCTGGAACCAATCTTGCATCGATTGTAAAAAATGAACTGCGTTCTAAATTTATTTTAATTAGTACTGACGGACCATATGATAATGTTCTAAAAATTAAGCCGCCTCTGTTTTTTAGTAAAGAAAATGCGAGTCAATTAGTATATGAAATTGATGAAATTTTAAAAAAGATAAAAAAAATTAATACTTTTAAAATAAATAAATAGAATACATGAAAAGCCCCCTTATTAAAGATATTGGTCTAGCCTTTTTTAGAATAGCCATTTCTGCTCTGATGTTGACCCATGGCCTTCCAAAATTTCAAAAATTTATTTCTGGTAACTTCGAATTTGGAGACCCAATAGGCATAGGTGCAACTCCGTCTTTATTTTTAGCGGTAATTGGTGAGTTTATTTGCCCAATATTAATCCTCATAGGTTTTAAAACTCGTTTATCAGCAATACCGAGTGCAATTACTATGGCTGTTGCTGTATTCATTACTCATGGTGCAGATGATTTTGGAACAAAAGAAAAAGCATTACTTTTTTTAGTTTCTTTTATAACGATAATATTGGTAGGACCAGGGAAATTTGGTGTAGATAGAAAGTAAGCTTTTATATAATTTTATATAAAAGTTCTTTCAGTAAATCTGCATCACTCATAGTTACAGCACCAACTCCTTTTCCTTTTAAATCCATTTCTCGTAAGCTAGAGATTATTGCGCTCACTTTTTTCATCGGATAATTTCTCGCTGCAGCTTGTATTTCACTCACAAAATATGGGTTAATACGCAATGCACTGGCAACATTTTTCGGTGAATGATCACTTAGACCATGATACTGCAATAACTGAGTGAAAAAAGAATTTAGTAGAGTTACCGTAAGAATAAAAGGATTGTCTTTTGGATTTTGAGCAAAATACGTGATAATCTTGGTAGCCTTCAACATATCTCGTTCACCAATAGCTCTTTTCAACTCAAAATTATTGTAATCCTTACTAATACCAATATGTTCTTCTATATGCTCAGGAGTGATTTCTGTTTGTTGTGGTAATGCCAATTTTAATTTTTCAAGTTCCTTACTTATTTTACTTAAATCGGTACCTAAATATTCAACCAACAAATTAGCGGCCTTATGAGATATGGTATAGCCTCTGCTCAATAAATGTTTTCTAAGCCAATCGCTAACCTGGTTTTCGTAAAGCTTTTTACTTTCGAAAATAACACCGTTCTTTTTAATAATCTTGAATAGCTTTTTACGCTTATCTAGTTTCTTATATTTATAGCAAATTACAAGCACTGTACTTTGCTGTGGGTTTTCAGCATAAGCACAAAGTTGCTCTATAGTTCTTGAAAGGTGTTGAGCTTCTTTAACAATGACAACTTGCCTTTCTGCCATCATAGGATACCGCTTTGCATTACCTACAATATCATCAATAGATACATCTCTGCCATAAAGTACCATTTGGTTAAAACCTTTTTCCTCTTCGGTTAAAACTTTATCACCTATATAATCAGATATTTTATCAATAAAATAGGCCTCTTCCCCAAAAAGAAAATAGATAGGACTAATTTGACCTTTCTTTATTGTATTGACTATTTGTACAGCTTCGTCCATTCAGAAAAATTCATCAACTTTGTATAATGCAGCAACTGAATTTTCCATGCTACACTTTCAGGGTCAAAAATAACGAAAATAGAACCTTAATTTTTGACGACATACGTAAAAAGTTTGTGGTTCTTACTCCAGAAGAATGGGTAAGACAACATGTGGTTCAATTTCTTATACAAGAAAAGAACTATCCGTTAAGCCATATTAATGTTGAAAAGCAAATTACCCTGAACGGATTAAAGAAAAGATATGACGTTGTTGTCTTTAAACCTAATGGGCAATTACACATACTGGTAGAGTGTAAAGCACCAGAAATTAATATTTCACAATCTACCTTTGACCAAATAGCACAATATAACTTCAAACTCAATGCTAAATACCTAATGGTGAGTAATGGCCTGTCTCATTTTTACTGTCAAACAGACTTGGTGGCGGAAAAATATGAATTTATGCAAGAGATTCCTGAATTTAGCCGTTAATTTGCGTTCGTTTTGAAGATAGCAATAGTCATATTAAACTGGAATGGTGAAGTTCTTTTAGAGAGATTCTTACCCTCTGCTATCGAACATTCTAAAGATGCTGACATCTATGTGGCAGATAATGCTTCGACCGATGATTCAATTGCATTTGTTACGACAAATTATCCTACCGTTAAAATAATAAAGAATACAGAAAACGGCGGTTTTGCTAAGGGATATAATGATGCTTTAATACATGTAGACGCAGATATCTATTGCCTTTTAAACTCAGATGTAGAAGTTACTCCAAATTGGCTGATACCAATCATAGATGCTTTTTCCAATATTCCCGACGTAGCTATAATTCAACCTAAAATCTTAGATTTACTAAAGAAAGACTATTTTGAATATGCAGGGGCAGGTGGTGGTTTCATTGATCAATTAGGTTATCCATTCTGTAGAGGTCGAATTTTTCAAACCTTAGAACGTGACAATGGACAATATGATGACATAAAGGAAATATTCTGGGCAACTGGAGCATGTATGTTTGTCAAAAAAAATGTATTTGAAGAACTAAATGGTTTCGATGCTGATTACTTTGCACATCAAGAAGAAGTTGACTTTTGTTGGCGCGCTAAAAATCATGGCTACAAAATTATGTATGTAGGCACCTCAAAAGTATATCACTTAGGTGGTTCTACATTGAGCAACATGAATCCGAAGAAAACATACTTAAATTTTAGAAATTCCTTATTTTCAATTACAAAAAATCTTCCAAGAAGAAAAGCATTCATCATTATCTTCTTACGTTTACTTTTAGATGGTATTGCAGCCTTACGGTTTATATGGCAATTGAGGTTTAAACACTTTTTTGCTATTTTTAGAGCTCATTTAAGCTTTTATAGACAATTTAGAAAAATGTACAAAAAGCGAGAAAAAACCAAATTTATCAGAAAATATTATCTTACGAAGTCCATAGTATGGTCTTACTTCGTACATAGGATAAGTAATTTTAACATTTTAGTAAAAGATTAACTAACGTAGTCTATAAGTGACTTCGTAATTATATAATTTTGGAGTCGCTTAGATGCTAAAATTAAGTAAATAACTAAATAAGTATAATAGATTTAAATTATGAAGAAAATATTATTAGGATGTCTTGGAGTAACGCTTTTATTGTCTTCGTGTGTATCATCGAAGAAATATGCTGATCTTGAAGCAAAGCACAAAGGAACACAAGATTTATTGAATTCGGCAACAGTTAAATTAAACGATTGTTTAGAAGAGAAAGCAACAGCTTCATCAAGACTACAGACTTTAGAAGATCAAAATGCTTTCTTAAAAGCTAACAATCAAGACCTTATTAACAATATGGGTAACTTGACAACTTTGACTACCAAAGGTGCTGAGAACTTAGAGAAATCTCTAGAAAGTCTTCAAGAAAAAGATTTAACTATTCGTAAATTAAATGATGCTATTACACGCAGAGATTCTGTTAACCTTTCATTGGTGCAGAGCTTAAAAGGTGTTTTAGGAAATATGGATGATGAGGATATCGAAATCAGCGTTGAAAAAGGTGTTGTTTTCGTTTCTATTTCAGACAAATTATTATTTAGCAGCGGTAGCTACAATATTACTAGTAGAGCAAAAGAAGTTCTTGGTAAAGTTGCTAAAGTTGTAAATAATAAGCCTGATTTTGAATTTATGGTTGAAGGTCATACCGATAATGTACCTTACAGAGGTAATGGTTCATTATTAGACAACTGGGATTTAAGTGTTAAACGTGCTACTGCCGTAGTTCGTATTCTACAAAATGATTTCAATGTTGATCCTAAGCGTATGACAGCTGCTGGTAGATCAGAATATATTCCAGTTTCTACAACTGAAAAATCAAAAAACAGAAGAACTCGTATCGTTGTTCTTCCTAAAATTGATCAGTTCTATAGTATGATTGAAGAAGGAATGAAAGATCCTGCTATCAACAAAAAATAATACTGATTACATTATAAAATTAAAGCGGCCTAAATAGGCCGCTTTTTTTATAGGTTTACTTTTCTAAAAAGATAATTAAATAATATCTAAGCTGCCTTTTCCTTCACGAATAACTTCAGCTTGCCCCGATGAAACATCTATAATCGTAGACCCAATATTACCGCCATAACCACCATCGATAACTACATCAACAAGGTTTTTCCATTTCTCAAAAATAAGTTCTGGATCAGTAGTATATTCTAAAACATCATCATCATCACGGATTGATGTCGATACAATAGGGTTACCTAAACCCTCTACTAAGGCTTTTACAATACTATTATCAGGCACACGAATACCAACTGTTTTTTTCTTCTTAAACTCTTTCGGTAAATTATTATTACCGGGTAAAATAAACGTATAGGGCCCTGGTAATGCTCGCTTTAAAATTTTAAAGGTAGCAGTATCAATTTGTCGAACATAATCAGACAGGTTACTTAAATCAGTACAAATAAATGACCAATTGGCCTTTGCTAGTTTAATTCCTTTTATTCGAGCAATTTTTTCTAAAGCCTTAGAATTGGTAATATCACAACCCAAACCATATACAGTATCAGTAGGGTAAATAACTAAGCCACCTTTACGTAGTACCTCCACTACCCTTTTTATCTCTTTTGGGTTCGGATTTTCTTCGTATATTTTTATAAATTCAGCCACCTATAATGATTTAATTCACTTGATACACTCTAATATAATCAACTTCCATAGTAGCAGGGAAAATAGACATATCAACTCCTTCAAGTCCACCCCAATTTCCGCCTACGGCAATATTCATTAAGAAATAAAAATTATTTGAAAACGGCCAATTCTCTACCGTACTGCTTGTAGGTCTTCTAAACATAAATTGAACATTCTCTATATCATCAACATAAAATTTGATGTATTTTGAAGACCACAAAATTCCGAAATTATGAAATTCCTCTTCAATAGATTCTAAATCAACTGCGCCAGAAGTGATCTCTGTTCCATTCGTATGGTTGTTCGCGGTGCTATGAATTGTAAAATGAGTTTTATTTGGTTTAAAACTTACATATTCCATCATGTCTATTTCTCCGCATGCAGGCCATCCTACACTTTGAATATTACTACCTAACATCCATAATGCCGGCCATGTACCGTTACCTTTATATTCTGGTAATTTCGCTCTAATTTCCATTCTACCGAACTTGAAAGACTGCTTGCTATTCAAACGAGCAGATGTAAATGCACCTTCAATGGTATTATCTGTATTTCTCTTAGCGGTAATCTTCAAAGTTCCATCACTTACCTCTGTATTACCCTCAGCTTGGTAATTTTGAAGTTCGTTATTGCCCCATCCATTTCCACCGGTCTCTAAAGCCCAGTTTTCAGTCGATAATGATACCCCTTCAAATTCATCACTCCAAACCAACTCTGCATTATCCCAATAATCAACATTATCAGGATTATTTATATCATTTTCAATTTCTTCCGGCTTTGGGTCTGGCGATTGCGTTATTTCAGCTTCTGGTTCGCTCACATTAGAACTCGAACAAGCAAAAATAAAAATGGTTAGTAAAATTGAAATTAACCTATAGTTTTTCATATTCTTTATATCAATTTAAGCAAATTCTAGTAAAAACCTCAAAATTATTACTCTAGCCTAACACCTCTAATTTAGCAAATCGAAGAAGCAATTTTTTAATATCCCCTTTATCGAACATTATCTCAGCTTTTCGATCATTACCCGATCCCTCTAATTGAACTACTTTTCCTCTACCAAATCGAGTATGGTTAACCAATGAACCTACAGCCAAATTTGGATCAATAGCATTCGTATTACCAACTGGCTCTGCTAGTTGCGGTTTAATTTTACGTAACTTTTTCAGTTGAATAGAATTTGGCTGACCAACAATTGGTGGTGCTCCCCTAACTGGCTTTTCTTGCCTTAGTCTAGTCTTATCTACCTCTCCAAAAATATCAGCATTTATAAGAGGTTTATAGCGATAACCACCATCAACAGGGGTTAAATTCTCAACATATTGTTCATCAATTTCCTCTAAAAATCGACTTGGCTCAGCATCAATCAATTTACCCCATCGGTATCTATTTTGAGTATAGGTTAGGTATGCTTGTTTCTCAGCTCGTGTAAGTGCTACGTAAAAAAGTCTACGTTCTTCTTCCAATTCGCTTCGAGTACTCATGCTCATTCCCGATGGAAAAAGGTCCTCTTCCATTCCCACAATATATACATATGGAAATTCAAGCCCTTTAGCCAAATGTATCGTCATAAGAGCAACCCTGTCGTCATCTCCGGTGTCTTTATCTAAATCTGTTGCAAGAGCAACATCTTCTAAAAACTCACCAATATTTCCTGTTGCCCCATCAATCTCCTTCTGTCCTTCTACGAAATCTTTAATACCATTTAAAAGTTCTTCGATGTTCTCCATTTTACCGATACCTTCGGGAGTTCCATCTTTTTTAAATTCTAAAAGAATTCCGGTTTTTTTGGCAACATGTTCAGACAATGCAAAAGCATCTGTAGTTTCGTTCATGACCTGAAAACTCTTGATCATGGTTACAAAATCTTGAAGTTTTCGCTTAGTTCCTGAGTTTATCTTTAAATCAATTTTGTCGATATTCTCCATAACTTCAAATATGGAGCGGTTATAATGATTCGCAGCAACAACAAGTTTATCTATGGTAGTGCCACCAATTCCCCTTGCTGGAAAATTAATGATTCTTTTTAAAGCTTCTTCATCTTTCGGATTGATGACCATACGTAAATACGATAGTACATCTTTAATCTCTTTACGTTGATAAAATGATAATCCGCCATAAATACGATATGGAATATCACGTTTACGTAGTGCGTCTTCAATAGATCTAGATTGAGAATTTGTTCTATACAAGACAGCAAATTGACCATTGCTCATTTGATCTTGCATTCGATGCTCCCAAATAGAATTTGCAACAAATCGGCCCTCTTCAGCATCTGTAGGGCTTCTATGTATCTTAATAGCAGAACCATCATCATTTGCGGTCCAAACCACCTTTTCAATTTGGTTCTTGTTTTTACCAATTATAGAATTGGCCGCATTTACAATATTTCTGGTTGATCGATAATTTTGCTCCAATCGATACATGCCTACATTATCATAATCTTTTTGAAAGTTCAATATATTACTAATGTTCGCTCCTCTAAATGAGTAAATACTTTGCGCATCATCACCTACCACACAAATATTCTGAAAACGATCAGCTAATGCTTTAACGATTAAGTATTGCGAATGGTTAGTATCTTGGTACTCATCTACTAATATATACCTAAAGCGATTCTGATACTTCATCAATACATCTGGGTAGCGAGTTAGTAATTCATTGGTACGAAGCAATAAATCATCAAAATCCATCGCTCCCGCCTTAAAACATCGATCTACATAATTTTCATATATATCTCCTGTTCTAGGCTTTTTAGCCATCGCATCTTGCTCTACCAGATCAGGATCATTCCGATATGCCTTAACTGTAATTAAACTGTTTTTAAATGAGGAAATTCTATTCTGAATCTGTTTATATTTATAGATATCCTTATCTAAACCCATTTCCTTTATAATGGAAGATATTAAGCGCTGAGAATCTTGGGTGTCATAAATGGTGAAGTTAGCTGGGTAGCCTAGTTTATTACCATCTATACGTAATAGTTTCGCAAAAACAGAGTGGAAAGTTCCCATCCAAAGATTTTTTGCTTCTGTAGAACCCACAATGTTAGCAATACGCACTTTCATTTCACGTGCGGCTTTATTGGTAAAGGTTAAAGCTAGAATATTGAAAGAATCGACCCCTTGTGCCATTAGGTGGGCAATTCTATAAGTTAATACGCGTGTTTTCCCAGATCCCGCTCCAGCAATTACCATCAGCGGCCCATCTTTGTGCAAAACAGGAGCCTTTTGGGCATCGTTCAATTCATCTATAAATGAGCTCAAATTTTCTTTCTTTTAAAGGCGTGAATTTAGCTATTATATAGGGATACTAAAAGTGATGTCATTTAGATTTATAAACAATGGACGGTATTTCTTTTCATTTTGAATATATTTAACCTTTAATACCTCATATTGAGATTGCAAGTTCATGCTGAATGAATTTTAGAATCAATAGTTACATATAGAAAATTATAAATTTAAACACTGATTATGAGAAAACTAGGTTTTTTGGCTTTCGTTCTTTTCGGATTTTCCGTTCAAGCACAAGGGCCAAATCTTGAAAAGGATTATACTTCAATAGAAGGCAAGGTAATTGAATGGCGTAGAGAAATTCATCAAAATCCAGAATTGGGTAACAGAGAATTTAAAACTGCTGAAAAAATTGCAAAGCACCTAAAATCTTTAGGAATAGAGGTTGAAACCGGTGTTGCACATACAGGTGTCGTTGGTATTTTAAAAGGTGACTTACCAGGCAAAGTAGTTGCGTTGAGAGCAGATATAGATGCCTTACCCGTAACTGAAAGAAATGATTTGCCGTATAAATCTAACGTCACCTCTGAATTTATGGGTGAGAAAGTTGGCGTTATGCATGCATGTGGTCATGATACCCATACCGCAATCTTAATGGGTGTTGCTGAAGTAATGTCCAAAAACAAGGATAAAATTAAAGGCACAGTGAAATTTATTTTTCAGCCAGCTGAAGAAGGTCCACCACCAGGAGAAGAAGGTGGAGCTTTATTAATGGTTAAAGAAGGAGTAATGAATAGCCCTAAAGTGGATGCTATTTTCGGTCTTCATATTAATTCTCAAACACCTGTTGGAGTTATTAAATATAAATCTGGTGGTACAATGGCTGCAGCTCAAAGTTTTACTATTAACGTAAAAGGAAAACAAACTCATGGTTCTCAACCGTGGTCTGGTGTTGACCCTATCTTAATCAGTGCTAAAATAATTGATGGTTTGCAAACTATTATAAGTAGAGAAACTAACCTAACCAATGAAGCAGCTGTAATTACAGTCGGAAAAATAAAGAGTGGTGTACGTTTCAATATTATTCCAGAAACCGCTGAAATGATTGGTACTATTAGAACGTTAGATTATGACATGAAGGATAAGCTTAATAAACGTATGGTAGAAATGGTGACTACAATTGCAAAAGCATACGGTGGTGAAGCTACTTGTGAAATTAAGGATGCTACTGATATTACCTATAACAATCCTGAATTGGTAGAACAAATGCTACCTACCATAAAAAGAGTGGCTGGTGATGCTAACGTTCAAACACAAAAAGCGATTACTGGTGCAGAAGATTTCTCATATTTTCAAAGAGAAGCTCCAGGATTTTTCTTTTTCTTAGGAGGAATGACACCTGGCAGTACAGAATCATATCCACATCATACTCCAGATTTTTTGATTGATGATAGTGGTCTACTTTTAGGAGTACGTGCGCTTACAGAAATGAGTTTAGACTATTTAAATAGTGATAAAACACCACGTTTAGACATTAAACCAAAAGGATAATTTTGATGTATCAATTTTTAAATTCAATTCCAAGTCCACCATGGTGGGCTTGGATTTTTTTATTTATTTTTTTAGTAGCGATATGGGATATATTTATTCAAAAACGCCATACTATAAAGCACAATTTTCCAGTAGTTGGGCATCTTAGATATTGGTTAGAAAGTATCGGACCAGAAATGCGTCAATATTTTGTTGCTAACAACAGAGAAGAGCTTCCTTTTAATAGAATAGAAAGAGGTTGGATTTATGCTTCTGCTAAAAAAGAGAATAACTATGAAGGTTTTGGTTCTGACCGAGATTTATATGCGCACCAGCATATTTTTGTAAAAAATAGAATGATGGCCTACGCGGTACCTAGTGGTCACCCTAATGCAAGTGAGCCAACATTTATACCGTGCGCCAAAATAATGGGCTTACACAATAATCGTAAAAAACCTTACAGACCAGGTAGTGTAGTAAATGTTTCAGCTATGAGTTTTGGTTCACTTTCTGCTGCAGCTGTCGAAGCGATGAATAAAGGAGTTAAAAAGGCAAATGCTTATCATAATACTGGTGAAGGTGGACTCTCACCTTATCACAAACACGGGGGCGATATTATTTTTCATTTTGGGACTGGATATTTTGGTGTGAGAACTGAAGATGGCAATTTCTCTATGGAAAAAATGAAAAAATTGGTTGAAGACAATCCGTGTATAAAAGCCATAGAGATTAAATTATCTCAAGGTGCAAAACCAGGTAAAGGCGGGGTATTGCCAGGTGCTAAAATAACACCTGAACTTGCAGAAATTAGAGGTGTTGAAGTTGGTAAAGATGTTTTGTCACCTGCTACTCATAAAGCGTTTTCAAACGTTGAAGAATTAATAGCCTTAATAGACGCTATTGCACATGAAACTGGCTTGCCTGTAGGTATTAAAGGAGCTATTGGAAAGTTGGATCAATGGGAAGAATTGGCCGACATTATGCTGAAAACAGGAAAAGGCCCAGATTTTATTACCGTTGATGGTGGAGAAGGTGGCACAGGTGCTGCTCCCCCATCATTCGCAGATCATGTTTCTTTACCATGGGTTTACGGTTTTTCAAGTCTTTACAGGGTATTTTTAAATAGAAACCTTACAGACCGTATTGTATTTATAGGTTCAGGAAAGTTAGGTTTTCCTGCAAAAGCTGTAATGGCATTTGCAATGGGTGTAGACTGTATTAACGTTGCTCGTGAAGCTATGATGAGTATTGGTTGTATACAAGCGCAAGTATGTCATACCAACAGATGCCCTACCGGCATTGCAACACAAAGTCAATGGTTACAAAGAGGTATTAATGTACCTTTAAAATCTGATCGTTTGGCGCAATACTTTAATACGTTTAGAAAAGAATTTTTAGAAATTACACACGCTGCAGGCTATGAACACCCAAGTCAATTTACAATGGATGATGTTCAAGTAAACGTGGACGACCACGACCTAAATCGCAGTTTAGCCTCTACCCACGGATATAATAAAACTAAAGTACCATTCAATGGTGTTCAAGAATTAAAAGACTGTTCGTATCTTGGCGGCAAACTTTAGATTAACTTTTTTAATGCATATTTAATATGATAAGATTTTTTTTATGTTCAGCTCTTTTGTTTGTTGGATTAAGCCATGTACAAGCTCAGAAAAAAAGTGAATTAATAGATCAAAATCAGGAACTAAAATATAAACTAGATTCTGTATCGCGAATAGTAAGTACAGCACAGCACAATGAAAAATTAGGCTTACAACGCGCCGATGAACTTCAAGTACAGGTAACCGAGTTACAAGATGCCAATGCTACTTTGATGAAAAATCTTAATAGTTTTGCAGCTCTGTCGAGTCAGAATTCTGAGAATATCAATAAGACCTTAGCTACCTTAAAACGTAAAGAAGAGCAACTTAAAGGTATTACAGATGGTGTCGCAAGTAATGACTCTACCGCAGTAGTTATTTTAACCAATACTAAACAAGTTTTAGGTGAGAATGCAAAAGTTGGTGTCTCTGATGGATCAGTAATTATTTCTGAGAAATTAGATTTTTTCTTTACAGATGGTGTGGGTGTAAATCCTTCCAGTGAATCTAGAGATTGGATAGAGAATGTAGCCAAAGTGGCTAATGCTAACCCTAAGAGCATAATTACTGTAGCAAGCTTAAATATTACAGGCGAAATGGATATTGCTATTCAACAAGCTACAGCTATTGCGAGCATTCTTATAAAAGAGTTTGGTGTAAATGGCGAACGTATTAGTGCTGTTGGTGCAGATGGTGGATTACGCGAATCACTTCAAATAAAACTTCAACCAAATTATAAAGCATTTTATGATATGGCGAAGGGAGACGCCAAAAATTAAATTACTTGCATTTCATCGATGAACCATTATACTAATTGAATAAAATCATCGTTTTAAACTGATATAATTCAATAAATAATCTCAAAAATGACCTCAGACCAAATATTTCAACTTTTCGCGTATTTATTACCTTCAGTAGTTACGGGCGCTATTGCTTTCTATTTCTTTAGAATGCACACGAACAATGAAGAAGGTCGTAGACGTTTTCTTTTACATAAAGATTCTCAAAAAGACACCTTGCCAGTTCGTTTGCAAGCATATGAACGTATGGCGCTATTTTTAGAACGAATTGCAATTCCTAGTTTAGTGGTACGTGTTGGCCCACAATCTAAAGATAAGGGTGCTTATGAAAGTTTATTGATAAAAAGTATCGAGACAGAATTTGATCATAATTTATCGCAACAAATTTATATGAGCGACGAATGTTGGAACATAATTAAAGCTGCAAAAAGCGCAACAATACAAATGATTAGGAAAGCGGCAATGAGCCAAACGGAATCTGCCGACAAATTAAGAGAAGACATTCTTAATGAAACAATGGAAAAAACTTCCCCTTCCGCTACTGCTCTTTCTTTTGTAAAAAAGGAAATTGGAGATTTGTGGTAGTAATTTTAAAAGGAATACTCTTACTTAAATAAAAAATAAATGCTTTCTATTATGAAAGCATTTATTGTATAAAATTCTAAGTGTTTTTTAGTCGCTAAAGAGAATTTATTCATTCTCATTTGGCTCAATAGGGTTTGTTTCTTCGTTCTTATTTTTGGCGTACAGATAACCTCTTTTCCACCACAAGGTCATTTTTGCTTTATCAAATATTAAAGAATTGGTAGTTAATATCGTTGGCGTATAGAACAGATTTATAATAGCGTTCTTTTGATTGGCAACCAATTTCCCTATTCTGATATTCTGATTTTCAATACGATCTAAAATAAAGCTCATCATTGTGGTAATCAGCTCGAACGGATTTCTAGATGCTACCCTATTCAAATAATTTACCTCGGTATGTAAAACAACAACATCTACCTCGGTTGCTCCTCTTTTAATTGCCTCTTCTATAGGTACAATACTTCCTAAACCTCCATCTGCATATTCACATCCATTTTTACGAACTAAACTCATGAATGGCGTATAGTTGGCCGATATCCAAATCCAATCACAGTAATCATCATACGTACAATCTTTAATAGATTTATACTCTACCTGATTTAATGATAAATTAGAAACCGTAATAATCACATCAGAATCACCGTGTTTTAATGTCTCGAACTCTTCAAGGGTTAAACTATTTTCAATTAATTTTCTAAGATTTTCACTTTCTCCAAAGGTCTTTTTTCCTACTAGAAAATTGCGTAGTACATTCCAATGATTAATGGAAATCTCTTCATTACCGCGGATATTTTTCACCAGAAAAGGGCAATTATTAAATATGCTCTTTTGATTGACATTAGAATAGATTTCCTTAATCTTATCTAATTTACCTAGAGCTAAATGAGAAATTAATAGACTTCCGGTAGAAGTTCCCACAAAAATATCATACTTTCTACCTTCTTCTTGAATTAGGTATTGGGCAACACCACCTGCAAAGGCGCCTTTACTACCGCCACCGGAAATAACTAATGCTTTCATTTAAAATTTAATTTCGTTTTAAGATAACGTAAATCTGTCGAACTAAGTTGCTTTGCTACCTTTTCAATTTCTTTTTTTTGTGCTTCATCATTCAACAAAGAATCTAACAATTGTCTAGAAAAATTTCTGAATTGCCACGAATGATGGTTAGTTGCCTTAATCAAATTAGCTAATCCGTCACCTTTAAGCGCCTTAATTTCAAATAAGTATTGAAAAGCAGTTTGTCGTACTTCCGGATTATAAATTGAACTAGTATACCCAATAAGTTCCTTATAATACGCAGTGTTTTCTGAAGGGTTGTAATCAGGGGTAAACAATGCCAACGTTAGCCAAAGCAAGCGTACATTCTTATTGGGTAGTCCAATAATATCTTTAGTTCTATCCAAGAAGACACTTCTATCATAATCAAAACTATTCCAAAGATTATAGAGCATCAATTCATTGGTAATATAACTGTCATCTAACAACAATGGCTTAACAAATTCTTTTGAAATCTCAGAAATTTTACTCATTTTCTGAGCAGCAAATTGTCTTATTTTAATATCATCATTAGTAAGTAAAGGCGAAAGTTCTAATTCAGGAAAACTTCCTTTTAGTTGAAGTAATTCTAGCTTCAGTTGTGTTGCAAGTTCTGAGTCCTTTAAAATATCACTAGAAGTAAAAGTTTTTTTATCACCATGTTTTAAGACATAATACATCCTTAAAGATGAACTATTTTTCATTAAATAATCTTTAGTTTCCTCCATAGGAAATACATCTCCCTCCAACCAAACCTCTTTAAAGTGTTTTAAGCTTTCACCACTCACCTCTTCCATTTCAGTAATAAAATCAGCTACAGTCACATTTTGGAACTGATATTTATCTAGGTATGTTTTTATTCCTTCTTTAAATGCAGAGTCCCCTATTTCTTCTCTAAGTATAGACATAGCCCAAGCACCTTTTTCATAAAAAGTAAGACTACTAGCTTTAGGATTCAGCAAACTCTCCCCTTCTCCTTTTTCAGAAATACCACTTAAAGTTTTTGCTGTATCGAATAACTTCCAATAGTAATAATCGTCACCAAACACTTCTTTTTCAGCCAAATAAGCAAAGTATGTTGCAAAGCCTTCATGTAACCAATGTTGCTCACTGTTCTTTTCAGTAACCAAATTACCAAACCATTGATGTGCCAATTCATGAGCATTAATATTCACATAATTTCTATCAATAAATGAAGTGGAATCAATAACGTAGGCATCAGAAAAAAAGGTAGCACTAGTATTTTCCATACCAGCATATAAAAAATCATGAACTGGTACTTGCTTATAATTTTGCCATGGATAAGCAACACCAATCTCGGTTTCTAAGAAATCAAAAATTCTTTTAGTATATCTATAAGTGGGTTCTACCTTTAAACTATCCTCAGGATAAAAATAATTCTCAATTGACACACCACTTTCAGATTTCAATACTTGCTTATTGTAATTACCAATAGCAAATGCTAACAAATAACTGCTCATTGGTTTTTCCATATCAAAAACCCAAATAGGAAACTTCTCTGTTTCATTTGATTTCATCACCAAATTACCATTCGCTATAACCTTATATTTCATATTTGCCTCAATGGTTAAATCGAACTCAATCTTTTCTTCCATATCATCAAAACTAGGCAACCAATGACTTGTGTATTTCCCTTGACCTTGCGTCCAAATTTGTTCGTTGCCATCTATTTCATCATCCCAACCAATAAAATAAACGGTTTGTTTTGGCTCGGTAACATATTCGATATTTAGTTTGTGAGATTGTCCTTTTTTGAATTTTCTCTTAATAATTAGAGATTTTTCAGTTTTTATATTATTTACAGGTTTTCCATCTAAATCTACCTTAGTAAAGGTTATGTTTTTGGCATCAAGAAAAATAGAATCTACATTTTGTTTTACTTCAAAATGATATACAACACTACCCTTTATTTGACGTTTTAGTGGCTCAGGCTTAATATAAACACTGGCTGCAGTAAAATCTACCTTATCTTGATGTTGACCATAGGTGAAACATGTAATGCAAAATATAAGTAGTATAAAAAAATTCTTCATGCAGATATGAATACTCTAGAAATCAAATTTAATAATTTTGCTTGTCGCAAATCTACCTAAACCCTACTTTAGTGGTATGAATGCTAATTTCTTGCAGACTCCCATTGTTTATTTAAAAGGTGTTGGCCCTAACCGTGCTGAAACCCTAAAATCAGAATTGGGAGTGGACACTTACCAAGATTTGCTGAATCTTTTTCCCAATCGATATATTGATAAAACACAATACTATAAAATCGGTCAATTACAGCGTAATAGTTCAGATGTTCAAATTATAGGCAAATTAGTCAATATTAAAACGGTCGAGCAAAAAAAAGGTACTCGACTAGTTGCCAGATTCATTGATGATACAGGAGAAATGGAATTGGTTTGGTTTAGAGGTCAGAAATGGATTCGCGAAAATTTAAAATTGAATACACCATATGTTATTTTCGGAAAATGCAACTGGTTCAATGGCACATTTTCAATGCCTCACCCAGAAATGGAACCGCTAAAAGAACATGAACAAGGTACAAAAGTGTACATGCAGCCAGTGTATCCTTCAACAGAAAAGTTAAGTAATAAAGGCATTACCAATAAAGTCATCAATAAACTGATGCAACAACTTTTTATAGAAGTCAACGGTAAATTTACCGAAAGTCTTTCTGATAAATTACTTTATGAATTAAAGCTAATTTCAAAAAGTGAAGCGCTGTTCAATATTCATTTTCCTAAAAATCAGGAGTTATTGGCAAAAGCACAATTCAGGTTAAAATTTGAAGAACTATTTTACATTCAACTTCAACTGATTGGTAAAAAACTATCAAGAAAAAAGAAGATTAAAGGTTTTCCGTTTACTGAGGTAGGTGACTATTTTAACGATTTCTATTCTAATAAGTTACCCTTCGAACTTACTGGGGCACAAAAACGAGTAATTAAGGAAATTAGAGCTGACCTTGGTAGCAATGCCCAAATGAATCGCCTATTACAGGGTGATGTGGGTTCCGGTAAAACAATCGTGGCGGTCATGACCATGTTGTTGGCTATCGATAACGGATTCCAAGCCTGCTTGATGGCACCAACAGAAATTCTTGCTAATCAGCATTTTAAAGGAATTTCAGAGCTTTTGGAGGGAACAGAAATAACATGTGCTTTACTGACGGGTTCCGTGAAGAAATCGGCTCGTAAACCAATCCACGAACAATTAGAAAGCGGAGAATTGAATATTCTTATTGGTACCCATGCGCTTTTAGAGGATAAAGTAAAGTACAAGAATTTGGGAATAGCTATCATTGATGAGCAGCACAGATTCGGAGTTGCCCAACGCTCTAAATTATGGCATAAAAATGAATATCCTCCGCATATATTAGTAATGACGGCTACACCCATACCTAGAACTTTGGCAATGAGTTTGTATGGCGATTTGGATATTTCTGTAATAGATGAACTACCGCCCGGTCGTAAGCCTATAAAAACTGTTCACCGTTATGATGCCAACCGTTTAAAAGTATTTGGTTTCATACGGGATGAAATAGAGAAAGGAAGACAGATTTATGTCGTATACCCTTTAATACAGGAATCTGAAGCCATGGATTATAAAGATTTAATGGATGGCTATGAGAGTATTGTTCGGGATTTTCCTCAACCAAAATATCAGATATCTATCGTTCACGGACAAATGAAACCTGCCGATAAGGAATTTGAAATGAACCGATTCGTACGTGGTGAAACACAAATAATGGTCGCCACAACGGTAATTGAGGTTGGTGTTAACGTGCCTAATGCTTCGGTTATGATTATTGAAAGTGCCGAACGCTTTGGACTATCTCAATTACATCAATTACGTGGTCGTGTAGGCCGTGGGGCAGACCAAAGCTTTTGTATTCTAATGACCAGTCATAAATTATCAACAGAGGCAAAAACTCGATTAGAAACTATGGTGGCTACCAATGACGGATTCGAAATTGCCGAAGTAGATCTTAAACTTCGTGGACCAGGTGATTTAATGGGCACCCAGCAAAGCGGATTATTAAACTTAAAGATTGCAGATATTATTAAGGATAATGACATCCTTAAAACGGCACGTTATTATGCCCTTCAATTATTAAAAGAAGACCCATCATTAAGCAAACCAGAGAATCTTATTATTAGACACATGTATGCTCAATTGGTAAAACATAAAAATATCTGGACTTATATTAGTTAGTTTTATTTTTAACACATTTATCGTTGAACATCGTAATTTAGAAGGGTCTTAATTTCCTAAAAACCCTTGTTTTTAATAGATTTGTGCACTTAGATTAGAAAGAATATGAGCGCAACTAAAACATTATTTGACAAAGTGTGGGATTCCCACGTAGTACATAAAATACAAGATGGTCCAGATGTTCTGTTTATTGACAGACACATGGTTCATGAAGTAACTAGTCCGGTTGCTTTTTTAGGATTAAAAAACAGAAGTATTCCTGTAATGCATCCTGAGAAAACATTTGCAACAGCTGACCACAATACACCAACCATAAACCAACATTTACCAATTGCAGATCCACTTTCTGCAAATCAATTAAGAATGTTGGAAGAAAATGCCAATGAATATGGTATTTCTTATTGGGGATTAGGTCATGCAAAAAATGGTATTGTACACGTTGTAGGTCCTGAATACGGTATAACCCAACCAGGTGCTACTATAGTATGTGGAGATTCACATACTTCAACGCACGGTGCTTTTGGTGCTATTGCTTTTGGTATTGGTACATCTGAAGTTGAAATGGTATTGGCTACACAATGTATTATGCAGCCTAAGCCAAAGAGAATGCGTATCAATGTTAACGGTAAAATGAGCAAAGGGGTAACACCTAAAGATGTTGCCTTGTTCATTATTTCTCAATTGACCACTTCTGGGGCTACAGGATATTTTGTAGAATATGCGGGTGAAATTTTCAGAGACATGAGTATGGAAGGTCGTATGACCGTTTGTAACTTAAGTATAGAAATGGGTGCCCGTGGTGGTATGATTGCACCTGACGAAAAAACATTTGAATATATAAAAGATCGCGAATTCACACCAAAAGGTGCAGATTGGGATAAAGCAATGGCATATTGGGAAACTTTATATACAGATGAAGATGCCATATTTGATAAAGAATTAACTTTTGACGGTTCGTTAATAGAACCAATGATTACTTACGGTACAAACCCAGGAATGGGTATGGGGATTTCAAATGATATTCCTATGGCAAGTGCTGTACAAGGTGGTGCCACTACGTATCAGAAATCATTGAAATATATGGAATTCAATGAAGGTGATAGTATGATGGGGAAACCAATCGACTTCGTATTCCTTGGAAGTTGTACTAATGGTAGAATTGAAGATTTCAGAGCATTTGCCTCTATTGTAAAAGGAAGAAAGAAGGCTGATAATGTAACAGCATGGTTGGTTCCTGGATCTCATAAAGTTGAAGCGGCGATAAAAGAAGAAGGTATTCTTGATATTTTAATCGAATCCGGATTCGAGCTTCGTGAGCCTGGTTGTTCCGCCTGTTTGGCAATGAACGATGATAAGGTTCCTGCTGGAAAATTAGCCGTAAGTACATCAAACAGAAACTTTGAAGGAAGACAAGGTCCCGGTTCAAGAACTTTATTGGCTAGTCCGTTAGTAGCTGCTGCAGCTGCCGTAACTGGTAAAGTAACAGACCCAAGAGAATTAATGGTAGAACTTGTATAACAAGTTTGCTATTAGCTATTGGCAGTTGGCCATTAGCAAAAATCTATTTATTAATACAAAACGCTAAAGGTTAAAGGCCCTTAGCTAAAAGCTATAAAAAATGGCATACGATAAATTCAATATATTAACTTCAACTGCAGTTCCCTTACCAATAGAGAATGTAGATACAGATCAAATAATTCCTGCACGATTTTTAAAAGCAACTGAACGTGTTGGTTTTGGCGATAACCTCTTTAGAGACTGGCGTTACAACCAAGACAATACCTTGAAAGAAGACTTTGTACTAAATCAAGATAAATTTAGCGGAAAAATATTAGTAGGTGGAAAAAACTTTGGTTCAGGATCTTCTCGTGAGCATGCTGCTTGGTCAGTATATGATTATGGATTTAGATGTGTAGTATCTAGTTTTTTTGCTGATATTTTTAGAGGTAACTGTTTAAATATTGGCGTATTACCAGTACAAGTTAGTGCTGATTTTTTACAAAAAATATTTGATGCAGTTGAGGCTGACCCATCTGTTGAATTAGAAATTAGTTTACCAGAACAAAAGATAGTTTTGCTTTCTACAGGAGAAAGTGAATCTTTTGACATCAATGGTTATAAGAAAAATAACATGCTAAACGGTTTTGATGATATCGATTACTTATTGAACATCAAAAAAGACATCGAGACGTTCGCGGAAAATACACCATTATAATCCAAGTTTTCATTTAACGGAAGAACACTAATGAAAAGAAAATTGGAAATTATGGATACCACCCTTAGGGATGGTGAACAAACTTCTGGGGTATCCTTTTCTGCATCAGAAAAATTAACCTTAGCAAAACTACTTTTAGACGAGCTTAAGGTAGACCGTATTGAGGTCGCTTCAGCTCGTGTTTCTGATGGTGAGCTTGAAGCTGTTCAAAAAATTACCGAGTGGGCAGCTACCAAAGGATATTTAGAACGTGTAGAGGTTCTTACTTTTGTAGATGGTGGTATTTCGTTAGATTGGATGCAAAAATCGGGTGCGATTTCTCAAAATCTACTGACAAAAGGTTCTTTGAACCATTTAGAACACCAGCTAAAGAAAACTCCAAAACAACATTTTTCAGAAATAAGTGAAATTTTCAAAAATGCATCCGAAAGAGGTATTATTAATAATATCTATCTAGAGGATTGGAGTAATGGTATGCGAAATTCAAAAGCGTATGTTTTTAAATTTTTAGAATTTCTTTCTACTCAACCCGTTAAAAGAATTTTATTACCAGATACATTGGGTATTTTAACCCATACTGAAACATATGCATACATCTCAGAGATAGTTCAAAAATTTCCCGATTTGCATTTTGATTTTCATGGTCACAACGATTATGATTTAGGTGTAGCCAATATCATGGAAGCTGTAAAGGCGGGTTGCCATGGTCTACACTTAACTGTAAACGGTATGGGAGAACGTGCTGGCAATGCTCCTATGGCAAGTGCAGTAGCTGTAATTAATGACTTTTTACCAGAAGTTGAAATCAATGTAAATGAAACCTCCCTATTTAAAGTAAGTAAACTAGTTTCTGCATTTACAGGGTTTACAATACCAGCCAATAAACCAATAGTTGGAGATAATGTATTTACTCAAACAGCAGGTATACATGCTGACGGAGATAGTAAAAAGAACTTGTATTTTAGTGACTTAATGCCAGAGCGTTTTGGTAGAAAACGAAAATATGCATTAGGTAAAATGTCTGGCAAAGCAAACATTCAGAAGAACTTGCAAGAACTTGGACTGACACTTAATGATGATGAATTAAAAAAGGTAACGGCTAGAATTATAGAACTAGGGGATAAAAAGGAACGGGTTACTAAAGATGATCTGCCTTTTATAATTTCAGATGTTTTAGATACTTCAGATTATAAGCAAAAGGTTTTTGTAAAATCTTATGTATTGACACATGCTAAAGGTTTAATGCCTTCCACTACCCTGTCTGTTGAAGTAGATGGCAAAGTTTACGAAGCCCATGCACAAGGTGATGGACAGTATGATGCTTTTATGAATGCCTTAAAAAAAGTATATATTGCCAAAAATAAAACATTACCTAAATTAACAGATTATGCAGTAAGAATACCACCAGGTAGTACATCTGATGCACTCTGTGAAACGGTAATTACTTGGGAAATGGATGGAAAAGAATTTACCTCTAGAGGGTTAGATTCTGACCAAACGGTAAGTGCCATCAAGGCGACCGAAAAAATGTTGAATATTATATAGGAACACAGTCATTTAAAGCAAAACGAAACAATCTGTTTCAGTTTTGTAGGAAGATGAAAGTAGTTTTAATGGAGAAAATAAGTATAAATTAAACAGATTGCTTGGTACCTCGAAAAGACGTTTCGAGCAACATACAACTAAATAAAATGAAATTAAATATTGCCTTATTGGCCGGTGATGGTATCGGTCCAGAAGTTATTGATCAAGCGGTAAAGGTATGTGATGCCATTGCTAAAAAATACCACCATGACATCAATTGGAAACCTGCCCTTACCGGTGCAGCAGCCATTGATGCTGTTGGTGAGCCTTATCCTGATGAAACACATGAAATTTGTGCCAATGCAGATGCCGTTCTTTTTGGCGCAATTGGTCATCCTCGTTTTGACAATGATCCATCGGCGAAAGTACGTCCAGAGCAAGGATTATTGAAGATGAGACAAAAATTAGGATTGTTTGCAAATGTACGTCCAACCTTTACTTTCCCTTCTCTAATCGATAAATCTCCCTTAAAAAGAGATAGAATTGAGGGTACTGATTTAATCATTTTAAGAGAATTAACGGGCGGAATCTATTTTGGTGAACGTGGTAGAAAAGATGACGGTAATACGGCATATGATACCATGACATATAAACGTTTCGAAATTGAGCGTTTGGCTAAAAAAGGTTTTGACATGGCTATGAAGCGTTCTAAGAAATTATGTTGTGTTGATAAGGCAAACGTATTGGAATCTTCTAGATTATGGAGAGAAACGGTTCAGGGGATGGAAAAAGATTATCCTGAAGTAGAAGTTACTTATGAGTTTATAGATGCTGTAGCTATGCGTTTAATTCAATGGCCAAAAGGATATGATGTAATTATTACAGCAAACCTATTTGGTGATATCTTAACTGATGAAGCTTCTGTTATTGCTGGTTCTATGGGTCTAATGCCTTCTTCTTCAGTAGGTAGTAAAGTTTCTTTATATGAACCAATACACGGTTCTTACCCACAAGCTGCAGGTAAGGATATTGCTAATCCTTTAGCTACTGTACTTTCAGCAGCTATGCTATTTGAAGATATGAATATGACCGAAGAGGCAGAGGAAATCAGAAGAGTTGTCAATAAATCATTAGCAGAAGGGTACGTTACCGAAGATCTTGCTGATGGAGGTAAAAGTTATAAAACTAGTGAAGTTGGCGATTGGTTGGCCAGCAACATCTAATAATTACATTTTAAATAAAAAGTCCCTTTAATCATTTGATTAAAGGGACTTTTTTATAAGTAAAATTCTTATGGCTAAATTACCTGAAAATTATTATAAGCTTCCTGGTGTTGATATATCTTGCTCATAAATACTTTTAACAATAGCATGAATATCTGGTATAACTGTTCTTGCTAATTTTGAATTGCCATTTAACAATACACAAATGCCTAAATCTGAATCTGGAAATAGTGCAATTTCGTTTCTATAATTATTTACACTTCCGCCGTGATGCCAAATAGTTTCTTCTGCCGATTTTTCGTTTTCCTTTAAAGTATGAATACGCCATCCAAATCCATAAGCAGACGTTAAGTGACCTGGCCATCTTTGGTAATATTTACTGTGCCCGTTTAAAGCAATATATGGCTTAAACACTTGTTCGACAGCATCCTTAGCCATTACTTCTGGATTATGCCCAAGCAAAAAACGCATCCATTTTGCCATATCAAGTGAACTAGCATTGATACCACCTGCTGCAATGGCATTGTAGTATTTATCCGTTAAAGACAAAGCTCTCCAATGACCTTTACTTTTGGTATGTGGTAAAGCAACATTATTAGAATTAATTAATGTTTGATGGTCCATAGATACCGATTGCATGTTCAATGGCTTAAAAAACTTATCAGCCAACAAAGTTTGAATATCCTTACCAGTAGCTTTCAACATAATTTCTTGACTCAATGAAAACATGGCATTCTGGTAACTATATTGAAGCCCAGGTTCGGCAATAGGTTGAACTTCATTAAAACGACCAGCAATTTTAGACATCGATATACCAGCTTCAACTAAATTGGTAAAACTGTGATATGGCGTTCCAGAGGTATGAGATAAAAGATGGGCTATTTCAACTTTCTCTGTATTAATTTTATTTCCAAATTTAAAATCAGGAATGAACTCAACGACTTTATCATTCCAATGTATTTTACCTTCACTTTCAAGATTGGCAGCTAATACACCTGTAAAGCCTTTCGATATTGACCCTAGTCTAAAAAGCGTTTCTCCATCTACATTTTCAATTCCCTTTACACTTCTTTTTCCAAATCCATTAGAAAGTATAACAGAATCACCACTAACTATACTTACCCCCGCACCTACTATATCTCCAGATTTAATTGCCTGGTCAAAATAAGTGGTTAATGCCGATTTCAAAGCTTGTTGCCGTATGGCATATAATTTTATTTCCCGTTTCTCCGCTAAAGTTTTAACAGGGTTCGAATTAGAAATAATTGCCTTTGAATGTTCTGGTTTAAATGACGAAGCAGTGAGAACGAATAGTATAAGAACCATTACTATAGTTCCGAGGAATAATTTAGTTCGTTGCACAATTAAGTAGGTTTAGGTTCTTTAATAACGCGTTAAAATACATTTAAGTACGATAAAATACCCAAATTACAAAATTTAACACGAAAATCGAACCATACGCCAAAAGCAATTAAATATATTGTTAAGCTAACTTATCTAAATTTTGAGAATAAAAAAAGGAACCTATAAATTAGGTTCCTTTTTTATATAACGTATTAAGTCTCCAAACTACTAATAGCCATTTTCTTGTATTTAATTGCTCTTCTTTTTCGTACAATTAAAATAGCTACTGCTATTGAAACACCAGCAAAAGCTAAAATTGCACCTACCAAACTAGAGTAAATAATTCCATATCCAAATGCTATTGGTAATCCGGCTAAATATGCGCCTGAAGCATTACCCATATTAAAGGCACTTTGATTCATTGATGAACCCAACATTTCAGAACCCTTAGAGGTGTTGATTATTGCCATTTGTATAGGAGTAGAAACAGTAAAAGATATTACCCCAATCATAAAAGTCATTCCCATTAATAAATAAGGATTAGTAGCGATAAACATATTCAATATTAAAACCGCAGACATGACCGATAGACTAATAATCACCGCTTTTAACGGAGAGAACAATTCTGCCATTTTCGCACCCAAAAAATTACCGACAACCATACCTAACCCAGCAAGCATCATCGCGTACCCAACAAAGTGATTAGGTAAGCCCGCAACATCAGTGATTAACGGTGCAACGTAACTATACCATGCGAAAAAACCGCCAGTACCAATGGTCGTTAAAGCAATCAAAGCCCAAAGTTCAGTATTCTTCAAACCTTTTGTGACACTTACATTTTGCTCTGAAGCCTCAATTTCTATTTTCGGCATCCACAAATAAATACTGGCAAGTGCCAAAAGTCCTACAAATCCTACTAAATAAAAAGAAACACTCCAGCTAAACTGTTGCCCTAAATAAGTTCCTATCGGTACTCCAATTACGTTCGCTACAGTTAATCCTGAAAACATTATTGCAATACCTTGTGCGGATTTACCTTTTTTAGCCAGTTTTGTTGCCACAACAGCACCAATACCAAAAAATGCGCCATGTGGAATTCCTGATAGAAATCGTAGAAAAAGAAGACTCTTATAACCAGATGCTAACCCCGATAACGTATTGAAAACGGTGAACCATATCATTAGCAAGAACAACATTTTCTTTGGAGACAGTTTTGAACCAATACCAGTAAGTAAGGGAGCACCCACTACTACACCTAAAGCATATGCTGCAATAAAATGACCCGCTTGTGGAATTGTAACCCCCAAAGAACCAGACACTTCGGTCAAAATTCCCATAATCACAAATTCGGTAAGGCCTATACCGAAACCTCCTATGGCTAAAGCGAATAATGCTTTTTTGTTAGACTTTATAGTATTCATACCTTAATAATTTTTAAGTTCTACACATAGACGATAATAGTTCAATAGCACAACTAAAAATGCAAAGTTAAAACCATTATATGGTTATAAACTCTTTTGAGTTACCATATTTATGTTATTAATTACCCATTATAAATAGTTGATTTCGACTATCAATTACAATTCAGTTTATAATATCCACAACTCAGAAAATCATTTTCTATAAAACTTCATTAACAATTCATATTTGTGACTTCAATCAAAAATATAATTTACGATGAAGACTTTATCACTACTATTGTTTACTCTAATTCATGTTAACCTATTTGCACAAAACACAGTAACAGGAAAGGTAATTGACCATCAAGGAGTACCAATTATGGGTGCAAATGTATATTTAAAAGGTACATATGACGGCACGGCAACTATTGAAAATGGACTATTCTCTTTTGAAACTGAAAAACAAGGAGGACAAACATTAATAGTATCATCAATTTCTTTTGAGACCTATTCTAAAACGGCAGAAATCAGCTTCTTTAACAATGTAATCATTAAACTAAAGGATGATGTAAACACTTTAGATGCGGTCACTGTAAATGCTGGTACTTTCAAAGCAGGTGACAATGCAAAAGTAACCGCTTTGAAACCTTTAGATATTGTAACCACAGCCGGTGCGTTGGGCGATTTCGTAGGGGCATTACAAACTTTGCCCGGAACGAGTAATGTTGCCGAAGATGGTAGGCTATTCGTAAGAGGTGGCGATGCAGAAGAAACACAAATCTTTGTGGACGGTATGCGGGTATTTACACCTTACTCCCCTTCCGCCAATAATATTCCGTCAAGAGGGAGGTTATCGCCATTTTTATTTAAGGGAATCACTTTTTCTACCGGTGGATATTCTGCCGAATACGGTCAGGCATTGTCCAGTGTTTTACTATTGAATAGTGTTGACGAGCCACAAGAGGAAAAAACTGAGATCGCAATAATGTCTGTTGGCGTCGGGCTTGGGAATACCCAAAAATGGAATAAGAGCTCATTGAGCTTAAATACATCCTACATTAATTTAGCACCTTATCAGAAATTATATTCAGATAATAATAAATGGCACAAGCCAGTAGAATCTTTAGGAGGTGAAGCGGTATACCGATATAGATTTAATAATGACGGATTATTAAAAGTTTATGGAGCATATAGTGCCGTAAATTTTGATTTAACCCAAGAAGATATTAATGAAATAGATGGTGTACGATTCGGATTAAAAAATAGAAACTTATATGTGAATACATCATATAAAGATTTCTTAGAAAAAGATTGGAGCATTGCCACAGGCGTCAGCTTTGCAAACGACCGTTCTGATTTAAAATTTAGTTCTGCAAACATCACTGATATTGAAAATTCAGCTCACTTTAAATTTACTCTGAACAAGTACTTTTCTAGCCGATATAAATTAAACTTTGGGGCAGAATACTTTATCACAAACTTCACCGAAAACTATAACGACGATACCATTGAAAATGAATATGGTTTTGATAATACTATTTTTAGTAGTTTTATTGAAACCGATATTTTCTTCTCAAAAAATCTTGCGACTAAAATTGGGATACGAGGTGAATATTCTGAACTTTTACAGGAGTTCAATCTGTCCCCTAGAATTTCTTTAGCCTATAAATCAGGCGCAAACTCTCAATTTTCATTAGCCTACGGTGAATTTTTTCAAAATCCGAAAAATGAGTATTTAAAATTTAACTATGATTTTACTGCTGAAAATACCACCCATTTGATTGCCAATTATCAATATGTAAAAAATAAACAAATCTTTAGAGCAGAGGCTTATTACAAAGATTATAATGATTTAGTAAAGTACGATACACCATTGGCACTACCTATTTCTAGTTATTCGAATTCGGGTAATGGGTATGCAAAAGGACTCGATGTTTTTTGGAGGGATAACAAATCAATCAAAAACACTGAATATTGGTTGTCCTATTCTTTCTTGGACACAGAGAGGGATTATAAAAATTACCCCACAAATGCGACCCCAAATTTTGCTTCTAAACACAATGCCTCAATTGTTCTAAAACGTTGGATAGAAGCATGGAAAAGTCAGGCAGGTCTGAGTTATAATTTTGCTTCTGGACGTACGTTTACAGACCCTAACAAAGGAGGGTTTTTGACCGAACAAGCTAAAAACTTCCATTCTTTAAACTTTAATTACGCCTATTTAATAAGTCAACAAAAGATTTTGTACTTCTCCATAAGCAATGTCCTAGGAACGCAAAATATAAATGGATACCAATATGCTAACCAAACAAATACCGAGGGCATATTTGACCGTAGAACAATTTCACCAGCTGCGGACCGCTTCTTTTTCGTGGGATTCTTTTGGACCATAAGCGACAATAAGAATGATAATCAACTTGATAATCTTTAGATATTACAATTCATTACCATAATACTACAGCTCGGTCATCTATTTTATTAAAAAAATCAGAATAGAAAGATATTTGAACAATAATAAATAACTATAAAACTTTTAATCATGAAAACAATAATTCTAATTGCCACATTCATTTTCACATTAAACTTAACCGCACAAACTCCGTACGAAAAAGGCATGGGCAATGCGTTTGAGATATGGGAACAAGGAAAAAACATAGAAGCCATACAAATGTTCGAAAGAATTGCATCTGTAGAAACTGATAATTGGCTACCGTCCTATTACGCTGGTTTAATTGAGATAATAGGCAGTTTTACTGTAAAGGATGAAGCATTGCTAACTACAAAACTCACAAGAGCAAAAGCTTTTTTAGATACAGCATCATCTATATCAGAAGATAATCCAGAGATACTAGTTTCGTACGCGCTACTAAATACAGCTTACATTGCTTTTGACGGTCAGAAATACGGTATGACTTTGTCTGGGGAGAATAATGGCATTTATAATAAGGCAGAAACTATTGCCCCGAACAACCCAAGAGTACTATTAAGCAAAGCTGAATGGGATATGGGGTCGGCAAAATTCTTTGGACAATCAATTACACCTTTTTGTGAAGATGTAGACCGTGCTATAGTATTGTTTAAAGAGGAAAAACAAACCATTCCATTTTATCCATACAACGGGCTAGATAGAGCAGTAGAAATTAGTGCCAATTGTAAAAAAGAAATCTCCCCTAAAGAATAGGAGAGGTTTCTTTAAAATTAATTTAGACTCTATTATTATAAAATATAATCTGTACTTACAAAGTTTGAAAGTTTTGCTTCTAACAAATGTTGAATAATTTCTGTATTCAATTCATTGTCTTTAAATGCAACAAAAGTTCGAATAGAGAAAGAGCGTAATGCATCATGAACACTTAAGGTAGCTTGTGCAGAATCTTTTCGTCCTGTAAACGGATATACATCTGGACCTCTTTGGCAAGAGCTGTTCAAATTCACACGACAAACCAAATTAACCAAGGTGTCGATTAATGGCGAAAGTGCGTACACATCTTTACCAAATAAACTTACTTGTTGACCATAATTACTTTCGGCCATATCATCTAAAGGTTCTTCAATATCCGTAAAAGGTACTATAGGTATAATTGGTCCGAATTGTTCTTCTTGGTACACCCTCATATCTTTAGTCACCGGATACAAAACAGCTGGCCAGATAAAATTATCGAATCGTTTACCACCTTTTTTGTTTAATATTTTCGCCCCTTTTGCAAGAGCATCATCAATAAGCTCTTGAATATATTCTGGTTTTCCTGGTTCAGGTAACGGAGTTAACTTAACACCATCATCCCACGGGTTACCAAATTTCAACTCATCGACTTTTTTTGCGAAGCTTTCATTAAATTTCGACCTAATATCTTCATGAACATACACCACTTTTAACGCCGTACAACGTTGACCGTTAAAAGATAAGGTGCCTGCCAAACATTCATTAATTGTCAAATCTAAATCTGCATCAGGTAAAATAATCGCCGGGTTTTTTGCTTCTAAACCTAAAACCAAACGTAAACGATTACTCTTTGGATGTTGATCCTGTAAGGCATTGGCAGATTTACTATTACCAATTAATGCAAGAACATCAACTTTTCCTGTTTGCATAATAGGAGCAGCAACTGTTCTTCCTCTACCAAAAATAACATTGACCACACCTTTTGGAAAACTAGTTTGAAAAGCTTCTAGTAAAGGTGTAATTAATAGCACACCATGTTTCGCTGGCTTAAATATGGTAGTATTACCCATAATAATAGCAGGAATCAAAAGTGCAAATGTTTCGTTCAAAGGATAATTATAAGGTCCTAAACATAAAACAACACCTAATGGCCCTCTTTTAATATGTGCATAAACTCCGTCGTGCTTCTTAAACTTTGCAGCATCACGATCTAGCTGTTTATAGTCTTCAATAGTATCTTCGATATATTCAACTGTACGATCAAATTCTTTTTGAGAATCGGGCAAAGACTTACCAATCTCCCACATTAATAATTTTACAACTTCCTCTCGTTTAGTCTTCATTTTTACCACGAAAACTTCCATGCATTCAATACGGTCTTTTACATGCATAGTTGGCCAAATACCTTGACCACGATTGTATGCCTTTAAAGCCCCATTCAAAGCGTCTAACGCTTCCGCCTCTTTTAAATCAGGAATACTACCCAATAGCGTTGGCTTATAATCACTGGTAGAAGAAATAGTTGAATAAACTTCTGTTGTTTCCCCTTTCCACTCCTTTAATTCACCATCAACTAGATAATGCCGTTGATCTATAGTTGATGTAATTTTATATTGTTCTGGTATTTTAATATCGCTCATTATTTTCTTCTATTATAAAATCTAATTGATGAATCATTTATTGATTTCTAAATATTTATAGAAATTTAATCGTAATAATTAAATATAGTTTAAACCAAATACTCAAACAAATCAGGTTTATCATTTATATAATCGCCATAAAAATTGTTAGTTTTCATACGTTCAATTAATGGTTGTAAATCTTCAGGAGACTTAAGTTCAATACCTACCACTGCCGGAGCATTTTCGCGACTCGATTTCTTTGAGTATTCAAAATGTGTAATATCATCGTTGGGTCCTAAAATATCAACGACAAATTCTTTAAGTGCACCGGGTCGTTGGGGAAATCGAATAATGAAATAGTGTTTAAGCTTACCATACAATAAGGCTCTCTCTTTTATTTCTGCAGTTCTAGTAATATCATTATTACTACCACCAATGATACATACTATATTTTTTCCTTTAATTTCATCTTTATAATCATCTAATGCCGCAATGGTTAAAGCTCCTGCAGGCTCAACAACGATAGCATCTCTATTATAAAGGTCAAGAATCGTTTGGCAGACCTTACCCTCATCAATAGTTATCATTTTATCTAAATAATAATTACAAATAGGAAATGTCAACTCACCCACCTTTTTAACGGCGGCTCCATCAATAAATTTATCGATATGTTCGAGTGCTACGACCTTACCCATATCCATAGAGGTTTTCATAGAAGGAGCACCTTTGGGTTCTACGCCTATGATTTTGGTACTTGGAGATAGTTCACTGAAAACACTTATTAGACCTGATGCCAAGCCACCCCCACCAATACAAACAAAAAGATAATCGATTGGCATCTTGGTTTGTTCTATTAACTCAAGCCCAACAGTTGCCTGACCTTCTATAATTTTTGGATCATCGAATGGATGAACAAATATTTTTCCAGTCTCCTGACCATACTTGCGAGCTGCTAGTGAGGCATCGTCGAATGTATCACCTTCTAGTACTATTTCTACCCAATCACCACCGAATAAATTCGTCTGTTCAACTTTTTGCTTTGGCGTAACCGAAGGCATATAGATGGTACCCTTTATCTTCAAATGAAAACATGCGAATGCTACACCTTGTGCATGATTGCCTGCACTTGCACAAATAACTCCTTTAGCTCTTTCTTCTTTAGAAAGAGAACTTATTTTATTATATGCTCCTCTAATTTTATAAGAACGAACCCTTTGTAAATCTTCGCGTTTTAAACGAACCTGACATTCAAATTGTTTTGAAAGCCTAATACTTTCCGTCAAAGGGGTTACTTCTGAAATTTCAGAAATAATCTTTGCTGCATTTCTTATATCATCTAATTTTGGAAAATAAGTTGGCTTCTTTCCTTTCATATAATTTGCTATTTCTGCTAAACTCTATCGTAAATAAATCGATAACCACCTCGAAACTTAAATTGTCCGCCTAAGAACAATTCGATTAATGCTACAATTCAAGAATGGACTGTAACTTTTCGAATGTACTCAACCGGACAATTAGTATGACTACGTAAGATTTAAAAAATCTAAACTATAGGTTTCATTGCAGTCATTGACTCACGTAAACGTGCACCAACAATCTCTACCGGATGTTCACGTAATGCTTTATTAACGGCAATCAATTTTGCGTTATCAACGTCATTATCCATATTTTCAGAGAAGTTTTTACCGATAACATCTGTGTCAATATTTTTCATAAAACCTGTCAAAAGAGGCTTACAGGCATGATCAAAAAGATAACAACCATATTCAGCTGTATCAGAAATAACACGGTTCATTTCGAACAATTTCTTACGTGCGATTGTATTAGCTATTAATGGTGTTTCGTGAAGTGATTCGTAATATGCAGATTCAGCGATAATACCTGATTCTGTCATTGCTTCAAAAGCCAATTCAACACCAGCTCTTACCATTGCAATCATTAACACTCCATTGTCATAAAATTCTTGCTCAGTAATATCTTGATTACCTGCAGGTGTTTTCTCAAAAGCAGTCTCTCCTGTTGCGGCTCTCCATGTTAAAAGATTTTTATCATCATTAGCCCAATCTTCCATCATTGTTTTAGAAAAATGACCGGTCATAATATCATCCATATGTTTTTGAAACAACGGACGCATAATATCTTTTAATTCTTCTGATAATTCAAATGCTTTTATTTTAGCAGGATTTGAAAGACGATCCATCATATGCGTGATACCACCATACTTCATACCCTCAGTGATGGTTTCCCATCCGTATTGAATCAATTTCGACGCATAGCCAGCATCTATTCCTTTTTCAATCATTTTATCAAAGCAAAGAATAGAACCTGTTTGTAACAAACCACAAAGTATGGTTTGCTCACCCATTAAATCTGACTTTACTTCTGCAACAAATGAAGATTCCAAAACACCAGCTTTATGACCACCGGTACCAGCTGCATATGCTTTAGCTTGCTCTAATCCTTTTCCTTCTGGATCATTTTCTGGGTGTACCGCAATTAATGTTGGTACACCAAAACCTCTTTTATATTCTTCACGTACTTCTGAACCAGGACTTTTTGGAGCTACCATGATTACTGTCAAATCTTTACGAACTTGAGTACCTTCTTCTACTATATTGAAACCGTGCGAATAAGAAAGGGTTGCCCCCTTTTTCATTAACGGCATAACCGCACCAACTACAGCAGTATGTTGTTTGTCTGGTGTTAAATTGATTACCACATCTGCACTAGGGATCAATTCTTCGTATGTACCTACTGTAAAACCGTTTTCATTAGCATTAATAAAAGATTGTCTTTTTTCTTTTATCGCAGCATCTCTAAGGGTATAAGCAATATCCAAACCAGAATCTCTCATGTTCAAACCTTGGTTCAAACCTTGCGCACCACAACCTACGATTACAATTTTTTTGCCCTTTAAAGCATTTACACCATCTGCAAACTCAGATGAATCCATGAAGCGGCATTTTCCAAGTTGCGTTAATTTATCTCTTAATGATAGTGTATTAAAATAATTGGCCATTTTATATTTACTTTATTAATTATTGAATTGATTCGTTATTTAAAATTCTTTTAGTATTGCCGAAATCTGCATGACGTCTTTAGTGACCGAAATTCGCCCAGAACGTACAAACTGCATGATACCATAAGGTTTTAATTGATCATACATTTCATCAACTTCACTTCTTCTCCCGCTTTTAGCGATAACAAAGAAATCTCTTGAAACTGTCACAATTTGAGCATTATTATCTTTAATTATATTCTGAATTTGACGTTCATCGAAAAGGAGACCAGATGCAATCTTGAATAAAGCTGATTCTTGATAAATTGTTTCATCATCAGTATGATAAAATGCTTTAATCACTTCAATTTGCTTTTCAATTTGACCTACAATGTTATGTACCCATTTTTCTGTAGTATTCACTACAATAGTAAATTTAGACACATCGTCTATCTCTGACTTAGAGACGTTTAAACTCTCTATATTAATATGTCTCTTTAAAAATATTCCTGAAATCCTATTCAGTAATCCAACATTGTTTTCTGAATATACTGATATTGTAAACCATTTATTTTCCATAAGCCATTTTCCTTTTCTTTTATGCAAAAGAATTTTATGGGATCGTTTAATTAATTTTTATTATTTCTTTACTGCCAAGATCAAACCAGTTGACCATTTCATTTTTGTCAATTGAAAATCGACACGCTTCTCTAAGTATGCTGTTAATTGAATTACATTATCTTCATGCCCCTCTGGCCAGTTAGGTTGCTTTGTCATATCATCTATGATGTAAAACCCACCAACCTTTACTAGGTCTAAAATTTCATCAATCTCGCTATATTTTCCTGGCCACGCATCTGCAAAAATTAAATCAAATTTTTCTCCAGCATATTCCTTTATCCATTGAGTACCATCCTTACAAATCAATTCGATTCTATTATCATTCCCAAAATAAGTTTCAGCAATGTCCGTCAACTCCTTGTCATTATCGACTGAAGTTAAATGAGAATTATTATCCATTCCTTCAATCATCCAAGAAAGACTTAAACCTATTCCAGTTCCTATTTCCAGGAACCTTCCGTTAGGTTTCGAAGCGATAAGTGTTTTTAGAAAGCTACCAACATACAAATCTGATGGCATAGTAAATCCTATTTCTTCAGATTTACGCACAATTTCCTTATGAATAGTTGGAATATCTTGTATGTTTGAATCATTCATTTTTACAACTTTATATTTATTCTACTGCAATCTAATTTCAGAAACCGATGCACCAGAAGGAATCATAGGAAATACATTACCCTCTTGCTCTACTTTCACTTCCAAGAAATAAGGATTTTTAGAAGCCATCATTTCTTGAATAGTAGCTTTTAGATCTTTACGTTCAGAAATTCTTTTGGCTTCAATACTATATCCTTCCGCTATTTTAACAAAATCAGGATTTACCATAACTGTAGAAGCGTATCTCTTTTCAAAAAAGAGCTCTTGCCATTGACGTACCATACCCAAATGATCATTATTCAAAACAACAATCTTAACAGGAATTTTATGCTGGAAAATCACCCCCAATTCTTGTATAGTCATTTGAAAACCACCGTCACCAATAATAGCAACAACTTCCCTATCCATTGCGCCCATTTTAGCACCAATAGCTGCAGGTAATGCAAAACCCATAGTTCCCAATCCGCCAGAAGTTATGTTACTTTTGGATTGTGAAAATTTCGCATATCTACAGGCAATCATTTGATGTTGACCTACATCGGTCACAATAACCGCCTTATTATTAGAAGCTAAATTAATCTCCTCAATTACTTCTCCCATGGTCAAACCAGGTTTGGTAGGGTGAATATCATTTTTTATAATCGTATCAAATTCAATTTGATATTTCTCTTTAAATATATTGTGCCATGCTTCGTGTTTGCTGTCTTTAATTAATGGTAGTAGTAAACCTAAAGTTTCTTTAGAGTTCCCTAATACCGCTACATCTGCAAACACGTTTTTATTTATTTCGGATGGGTCAATTTCAAAGTGAATTACTTTTGCTTGTTTTGCATAGTCTTTCAATCTACCGGTTACACGATCATCAAATCGCATACCTATAGCCAACAAAACATCACATTCATTCGTCAATAAATTTGGACCGTAATTACCGTGCATTCCTACCATACCAACATTTAAGCGATGGTCTGTATCTAATGCAGAAGCACCCATAATGGTCCATGCAGCAGGTATACCAGCTTTCTCAACCAATTGTTTAAGCTCCTTTTCAGCCTTTCCAAGTATAATTCCTTGACCCCATACGATAAATGGTTTTTTAGCATTATTGATTAAATCGGCAGCAGCCTGTATTGCACTTATTTCTGGTTTTGGAACCGGCTTATAACTACGTACCCCTGTACATTTCTTATATGAGAACTCAAATTTTTCAATTTGGGCGTTCTTGGTAATATCTATCAAAACCGGACCTGGTCTTCCCGACTTGGCTATATAAAATGCTTTCGCCATAACCTCAGGAATCTCTGAAGCTTCGGTAATTTGATAATTCCATTTTGTCACAGGAGTTGAAATACCAATAATATCAGTTTCCTGAAAAGCATCGGTACCTAATAACTCTCTAGTTACTTGCCCCGTTATACAAACCATTGGAGTAGAATCTATCTGCGCATCGGCAAGACCTGTCACTAAATTTGTTGCTCCAGGACCGGAGGTTGCAATAGCAACACCTACCCTGCCTGAAACACGCGCGTACCCTTGAGCAGCGTGTGTTGCACCTTGTTCATGCCTTGTTAGTATATGCGTTAATTTATCTTGAAATTTATATAATTCATCATACACAGGCATAATTGCACCACCTGGGTAACCGTACATTGTTTCGACCCCTTCTGCCAACAAACAATGAA
Organism: Maribacter arcticus; assembly: GCF_900167935.1. Classification (GTDB taxonomy): domain Bacteria; phylum Bacteroidota; class Bacteroidia; order Flavobacteriales; family Flavobacteriaceae; genus Maribacter; species Maribacter arcticus. The sequence goes on from NZ_FUYL01000008.1 coordinate 221,544, forward strand.
TTAGTGCCTCTGCTCCAGAAATCTGTATAGCTTTCTTAGAATCTGTACTTGTTTTCTTTTCTTTTAATGTTTCCATAAGCCTCCACCCGACTCCCTTCAATTGAGGGAGAGTTTACGGGAATTTTAATTAATATTTTAAAATTCGTCAGTTACACAGCCTTGTGAAGCCGATGATACTGTACGAGCGTATTTATATAAACTACCTCTTTTCACTTTTAACTCTGGTTGTATCCAAGCTTTTCGTCTTGCCGATATTTCATCATCTGAAAGATTGACAGAAATCTCATTTTTCTCAGCATCGATAGTTATTATATCACCATCTTTCAACAATCCAATAGTTCCACCATCTTGAGCTTCTGGAGAAACATGCCCAACTACAAAACCGTGTGTACCACCTGAAAAACGCCCATCTGTTATTAAAGCCACATCCTTACCGAGTCCGGCACCCATAATAGCGGCTGTTGGTTTCAACATTTCTGGCATACCAGGCCCACCTTTGGGTCCTTCATAACGAATGACCACAACATCACCTTTTTTAACTTCTCCTTTACCAATACCTGCATTTGCAAAAAACTCGTCATTATATACTTTTGCTGGTCCAGAGAAATACAATCCTTCTTTACCTGTAATTTTAGCTACTGAACCTTCAGTTGCCAAGTTCCCGTATAAAATTCTTAAATGGCCAGTAGCCTTAATCGGATTACTTAAAGGTCTTATTACTTGTTGATGCTCTAATAACCCAGGTACATCAGCTAAATTCTCAGCTATCGTTTTTCCTGTAACTGTTAAACAATCACCATGTAACATTCCGTTTTCAAGCATAAATTTCATTACTGCGGGTATACCACCTACGCGATGAACATCTTCCATAAGAAATTTACCACTAGGTTTTAAATCGGCCAAAAATGGTGTTGTATCACTAATTTTTTGAAAATCATCTAATGTAAATTCTATATCAGCAGCCTTAGCAATAGCCAAGAAATGTAATACCGCATTAGTTGAACCACCTAACAATGTTAATAAGCGTACCGCATTTTCAAATGATTTACGCGTAATAATATCACTAGGCTTAATATCTTTCTCCAGTAAGTTTTTTAAAGCCTTACCAGATTCAATTGCATCATTCTGTTTTTGTTTTCCAATTGCAGGATTTGAAGAATTGTAAGGCATTGCCATACCCAATGCTTCAATAGCAGAAGCCATCGTATTTGCAGTATACATACCCCCACAAGCACCAGCACCAGGACATGCATTTTGAATTACACCCTTATAATCTTCTTCATTCATTGTACCCGCTACCTTCTCTCCCCAAGCTTCAAAAGCAGAAACAACATCTAGCTTTTTATCTTTATAGCATCCAGAAGCGATAGTACCACCATATACCAATACAGAAGGTCTGTCTAAGCGAATCATAGCCATTAAAGCGCCCGGCATATTCTTATCACAACCAACTACAGTAACCAATCCATCATAGTTCATTGCTTGAACTACAGTTTCCATAGAATCTGCGATAATATCTCTAGAAGGTAAAGAATAACGCATTCCGTAAGTACCCATAGAAATACCGTCACTTACCCCAATAGTATTAAACACTAAGCCTACCAAACCACTATCATTGACACCAGTTTTAACTTCTTGTGCCAAATCATTCAGGTGCATATTACAAGGATTCCCCTCATAACCTGTACTACCAATTCCTATTAATGGTTTTTTTAAATCATCTTCGGTTAAGCCTATAGCATATAACATTGCTTGAGCTGCCGGTTGCGTTGGGTCTTGGGTTACATTCTTACTGTGTTTGTTCAATTCCATAATGTAATTCTTGTATGCTTATCTTGATTACTTTGAGCTATAGTATCAAAGATAAAAGTTTATAAAAATTTCTATTTTTAACAATAATTGACAGTACAAATTCATTTCATCTAAAATTCAATTAATTAACTGATTATCAGTTATTTAGACTACCATTATATACCACATTCAATACTTCAAAACTATATGATAATATTTTTAAACTATAAAAAAACCTGTATCAAATATATTTGATACAGGTTTTTCTAAACAACGAAAAGCTATATCATCCCTAACCTGGAATGACTACGATCACATTGATATTTAAAAAAGATAATTTCATACCACAATAGTACATAAAATACAATTACAAAAAAAGTATCCTAAAAATGAAATCTTAAACTATTGGATTATTAGTTATGAACTATATACAATAACTATATAGTTTAAGAGTATTGAAAATATTAAACCAGCTTAAAATTAACCTTATCTCCGCCTCTTTTTTGTGCCAAAATACAAATAGCTTTATCTGTTAGCTGAAGTACTCTTGGGTAACCTCCTGTAGTTTGCCCATCTTTCATCAATACAATTAATTTGCCAGCAGGAGTAAGTTGAACAGTACCTGGCAATGTTGCCGATGTTAACATTGACATTTCATGCGAAGAAATAGTCTCTTTAATTTGATATGCCATTCTATTGTTCTCATGAGCTATAGTAAATGACTTGGAAAAAATCTCTTCTAAATGCCTATCGCTCAATAAATGAAACTCAGGACCTTTACTTACTTCTAATTTATTGTCGTCTAAAAACGAGTCAACTTTAATTTCTGAAATTTTCGGTTGAAACAATTTGCTATCAATAAACGGAACAACATCATTGTCACGTAGTCTATTCTCTTTGGTAATAGGCTTGTAAAAAGACCTACTACCCAATATCTGTTTTGAGGTAAATCCTTCTCTAACACCTAAGTAAGATCTAAATCCTTTATCTAATCGACCGAATGAGAGAATATCTCCAACTTCAATCTGGTATACTTTATAATTCTGAATCGGTAAATTATTTAAGGTTGCTGACATCTCTGCCCCACCTAGAGCCATATAGGTTTCCTCTTCAAACATAAGTGTTGGCCCGGTCATCGTAATCTCTAAAACTGCAGCGGAAACTTCATTTTCTAATAATGAATTTACTTTAAAAACGGTCATTTCATCCATTACCCCAGAAACTGGAACACCCTTATTTCTGAAATGAAACCTACCTGAATCTTGAACCGTAGTATAAAAACCCGCTTTTAGTATTTTAAGCATTTAACTTAATTTTTTCAGGTTTATAAATACCAACTTCGGCCTCTATCTTATGCAAATTATATTCTGCCCTAGATATTTGATAAAACTCAATTTTATCACCAACATTAACAAAACAAGGATTTTCTTTTGAAGCATCAAAAATAGGAACAGAACAATTTCCGATAATATTCCATCCTCCAGGTGATTCTTGTGGGTAAATACCTGCTTGTTTTCCTGCAATACCAACCGCACCCTTAACCACCTTTAGTCTTGGTGTTGCTTTTCGTGGTACTTCTAAGTCTTTCAACAAACCGCCTAAATACATGAAACCAGGCAAAAAACCTATTCCGTATACAGTATATGTCGTACCAGTGTGCATTGCAATAATCTCAGGAATAGTCTTATTAAGTTTTTTAGCAACCTCATCAAGGTCTAAGCCAAACTCTAAATCATATGAAACCGGTAATCTCCATAAATACCGATCTGGTTTTTCAGATTCTTTTAACTGGGAATATCCGACATTTATATCCTTTGAAATTTTTTCAAAATCAATAGTCTTTTTTCTATTTATAAGCAGAAGAGAATTGTATGAAGGTACCATTTCCCAATCCTTATCGGATAATATGTTAAACCTAATATAAGTTTGAAAACGTAATATAGTTTCTAAAATATGTTCACTTACCTCATGGGGCCATTCAATAAGAACGGAATGTACACCGAAGGACTTAATATTTATTTTAGGGGGATTCACGGTTTAGCTTGTAGATTATGTTCTGGTAAATGCTTTGTAATATACGTCAAAATTTGAAAAGCCGATGGGGTATCGCCATGAATACAAAAGGTATCTGCCTGAATAGGAATTTTTTTTCCGGTGACAGTTCGTACCTGATTTTCTTTATACATAAGCACCAAATGCTCTAAAACCTCCTCACCATTTGATATTAGTGCCTGATCTTGTTTTCTAGAAACCAAACTTAAATCGTTATTGTAGTTTCTATCGGCGAAAGCTTCTTTCATAATATTGAAATCATTAGCTTTTGCTAATGATTCAATTACACTACCATATGGAACATATAAAATAACATTATCCTTATATGGTAAAATGGCACTTAGAAAGACATTCGCTAAATGTTCATTTTTGGCAATATCATTATAAAGTGCACCATGAGGTTTAATATGATGAAGAGTTGCACCCATTTCATTGCACTCGGTCATGAACAGTTTTAATTGATTTCTAATACTCTCAATTAAATCAGCGTCGGATATATTCATAGAAACTCGACCAAAATTTTCTCTATCAGGATATGAAGGATGTGCCCCAACCCTAACATTAAATTTAAGCGCTAATTCTATAGATTGACTTATCGATTCTTTAGCGCCAGCATGACCGCCACAAGCTATATTGCAAGAACTTATCATTGGAAACAAATCGGCCTCATTACCGATACCTTCACCAACATCACAATTGATATCAATTATCTTATTTCCCATTTAAAATAATCCTAACACAGTTAAAATACTTTTAGCTCCCAATAATATCGAAAGGAGAATAATAGCCAATCCTATACAATTTTGCAATAAGGTGTTTTTATATTTTCCCATAACACCTACCCTATTAACTACCCATAGTAAAAATATGGCGATAATGGGTAAAAGCAATCCGTTAGTGATTTGGGCAAATTTTATAATTTCTATAGGTTTTATACCAAAGGATAGAAAAACCACGCCTAAGACTAAAATCAGTATCCATATAGCCCGAAACTTGGCGTCTTTAAATTCAGCCTTCCATCCAAAACAACTATTCGCTACATACGCAGCAGCCAAAGGAGCTGTAATAGCAGAAGTAATACCTGCTGCCAACAAACCTATTCCCATAAAATAAAGGGCTGCAGAACCATAAAGCGGCTCCAATGCTTTTGCCATATCTAACACATTATTAACTTCTGTACTTTTTATAGCTGCCGCAGATATTATTATACTTATAGATACAAGTCCACCTAATATAATAGACACCAAAGTATCTCTCTTGGCAAGTTTTAAATCTTTTTCTGATTTCCACTTCTCACTCACCAAAGCTGCATGTAAAAAGAGATTATATGGTACCACCGTAGTACCTACCAAAGCTATGATAGTCAAAATACCATCTTCAGGGATTGATGGAACAAATAATCCCTTTACTAATTCCCAAAGATTGGGCTGTGTCAATACGGCTGTCATTACAAAAGACAGGCTCATTATTAATACAAGAAATATAAAAACCTTTTCTAAGGCTTTGTAATTCCCGAAAAAGAGAAGTAAAAAAGCTGCTAGTCCCAATATAACTGGGTATAACTTACTATAGCTCAGTCCGAAAAGAGCCTCCATCCCTAAGGTAGCACCACCAATATTACCTGCTTCATATGAAGCATTTCCTATAATAATAGCAGAAAATATAAGAGTGATTACACTATTTCTTATCCAAGGGTTACTTAACTCTTGTTTTATAACATCGGCCAATCCTTTTTGAGTTATGATACCTAATCTTGCCGACATTTCTTGAAGAACATAGGTAGCAATAATAGATAATAGCATGGCCCACAGCAAACTAAACCCAAAATTTACTCCTGCAAGAGTACATGCGGTAACTGTTCCCGGACCAATAAACGCCGCAGCTACGAGAACACCCGGTCCTAATTTCTTAAACATGGATTAAAATTATCATTCTTGTAAATATAATCTCTAAATATGAATTGGCTCACCAACGATAGAATCAATTTCACCACAATTTTAACATTTCAAAATGCCGTTAATCTAAAAAAATGCAGTTCGTCTAAAAGTTGGACGTCATTCATCGAGGTTACATACTAATCTTAAAAAATCGTGGTTATTAATTTCCCCAAACCTTAAACTTAGCCTATTAATGATTTGTTTAGAATGTAAGAAAGAACTCGGTTATTTAGATCATAAAAATGCCATGGAAAGTGCAGGTGTAGAACTCTGCAACAAACATCATGCGCGTATTGAGCAATTAATCAAGAAAAATGATACCCCATTAGAAGCTATTCAGCTTTATTATGCGCTTAAAGAAGCTGGTGTAAACTCGATGTTAGAATGGTGGGATGGTAAGAAATCAATAGATATCGCCATTTCACGTGTAAAACTCAATATTGAAATTGACTCTAAATATGATAAACTGACCGAACATGAAGCTATTAACAATTTAGAAGATGCTATGCATTCTTTTAAGAATGGCTTTACCACTATTCGTATTCCTCATATTGTAGTACGGTACTACTTAAACGAAACCGTAAATAATATCATTGGGATTATGGAGGGTCTAAAAGCCAATATCAAAGTAATTAATTAAAAAAATAGAGACATGGAAAAATCTAAAAAAGCATTTAAAAATCCGATTCGGGCAGCCTTAGCCACCCTTTTAATAGGTATGCTAATGCAGGTTCTTCAATGGCCATATTCAGCAGGTATAGTATTTATTTCTTTTACTTCAATTCTCATATTATACACCATCCGTTTTTTTAGGAAGACAGAAAAACTTACGATAGACCTTATAAAAATGGCTTTAGTTCTATTTTGGACAACCAACGGTATATTAACCATTCTAGCTTTTCCATACACAGTAATTTTTCAAGTCGGTACAGCGCTTACATTTATAGCATGGTTTACTATGGAAGGTACTGCTTACTTTATGGACAAGGAGGGTAATTCAAGAAATAGCCTAACTGAAATAATTTGGAACTTTGTAATGGTCATAGGCGTAATCACCATTATTTCTGGTGGTATTATGCACTTATTAAGTTGGGACTATTCAATTCCAATTTTAACAACAGGGCTTACGATAGTAACTAGTTTTATTCTAAAGGATATTTTTACGGCCCCTAAGAAACAAAAAGATGATGTTAATAATGAGGAGTTATATTCCTAATTAGAAGTAACCATCTGTTTCTCAAATTAAATTTTTTATAGGCAATTTTCGTATCTTTTACCCAAAGGGTATACATATGAACACTATTGACCGACGACAATGGCTTAAAACTGCTGGACTTTCTAGTGGTTTTACTTTTTTAGGTGGATTTGGAGCTTTCGCCTCACAAATCGAAAAATCTAATTATTTCGAAAAATCAAGTATTGCAAAATTAAATTCTAATGAAAATCCGTACGGGCCATCAAAAGCAGTACGAGAGGTAATTAAAAACTCATTAGATATTGTATGCAGATACCCCTCAATGGTGCTACATCCATTGGTAGAACAAATAGCCCAGAAAGAAGGTGTAACTAAAGACCACATTGTTATAACTGGCGGTTCTACAGAAGGTTTAAAGGCTGCTGGCCTAACCTACGGAATTAATGGTGGTGAAATTATTGCTGCTGACCCTACCTTTCAATCGCTCATGACCTATGCAGAGAATTTTGGTGCTACCGTACATCGAGTTCCTGTAGATAAAAACATGGGACATGATTTAAATGAAATGGAGAAAAGAATAACAGCTAAAACAGGTTTAATTTTTATATGCAACCCTAACAACCCTACAGGAACACTACTTGATAAAAATAAATTAAGAGATTTTTGCTCTTCCGTTAGTCATAGAACAATGGTATTTAGTGACGAAGCATACTATGATTTTATTACTGAACCCGATTACCCTTCAATGATTGAATTGGTAAAGGAGAATATGAATGTTATCGTCTCAAAAACATTCTCAAAAGTTTATGGCCTTGCAGGACTTCGAATTGGATATTTAGTTGCTAGACCAGATATTGCTACTAGACTGAAAAAAAACATTATGGCTATGTCAAATGTTTTAGCGATTGAAGCTGCTAAGGAAGCATTAAGAGATGATGAGTTTTACAAATTTAGTGTTGCTAAAAATGTGGAAGCTAAAAATCAAATCTATAAAACATTAAATGATTTAAACTTAGAACATCAAAAATCGCATACCAACTTTGTTTTCTTTAAAACAGGACGGCCCATAAGCGAAATGATGGCTGCCATGGAAAAAGAGAATGTTCTTATAGGTAGGCCCTTTCCACCATTTAACGATTGGGCAAGAATAAGCACAGGCACTATGGAGGATGTTATGCTATTTGACAAGGCCTTGAAAAAAGTATTGAGCTAATAAATTTCTAGGCTTACTTTGAAACTATTAGTTTGCCAAAAATTTAAATGTATTGCAGCACCAATTACAATCTGGCTATAGTGAAAAAATCACCTACTAAAGAATGAGCAATACCTATTTCCAAAAAGTATCACTAATAAATTGTAAGCCAACTGGTAAAGACTCACGCCAAAAAGGCCAGGTATGCGCCCCGTCCCGAACCCTGTATTCATGCGGTATTTTTAGTAGGGTTAGCTCTTTATGTAATTGGGCATTTCCTAAAGTAAGAAAATCATCGTCCCCGCAATCAAAATATATCTTTACGGTTTTTAACTGTTCAACTGCTTTGGTTTTAACCAAGTGAAGTACATCGTAGTTTTCATAGCTCTTGTTTAATCTATTTTTACCTTTCTTACCAACCATATCGGGCATCGCTTTGGATACATACCCATTCATTCCGTCTTGCTCTGAAGAAGTAACTTCATCCTCTGTAAAAACGGCAGAACTAAATGCGGCACAGGCTCCAAAAATTTTATCATACTTTAAAGCTAATTTTAAGGCACCAGCTCCCCCCATCGATAAGCCACTAATTCCCGTGTATCGTTTTCCTTTACGAATGCGATATTGACTTTCAATATACGGCATTAATTCTGTCATAAACATATCTTCATAAGCATAAGTCCCATCCGATCTGTTCATATAAAGTCTATCATCGCCATCTGGCATTACAATAACCATTTTTTGAATATTTCCTTCTTTAATTTCATGGTCTACTATACGTTGCATACTACCTGCTTCAATCCAATCTGTTTGATTACCTGTATATCCATTTAGAAGATAAACCACAGGGTAATAACGTTCAGAATGTTCGTAACCATCTGGCAGATAAATCGAATAATTTACTTCGGTTTTCAATAACATACTTTTCATACTGCGACTTTCCAAGACTTTACTCTGTGCATAAAGAGTAATGGTTATCGTAAACAGAAGTGAAAATAATATGAGTCTTTTCATGACAATTCATTTTTAAATTTAATAAAGACATTGACCTACTCTAAACTATATAATGTTTATCGATAATAAGTTAACTAATTAAACAAACTCTTATCAACTATAGACTAGACAAAGTACATTTGAATTATATAAAAGTTCAATATAGCATAAAGGCCACCATAATTATTCCTATTGCAGCTACTGGCACAATGATAAGCATATAGAAAAATGAAATGATACTGGCTTTGAAGAAAGCGCCTAACCATGAACTTTTATAAAAATTTCGTAGTGCTAACATAAGGTATAATACAAATGAGAAGCAAATAAGCGTTTTGATTGAAGTGGGAATCTCCCACACTTTATTTACCAATAGCATAACGCAAAAAGATGTGAATATAAAGGTGAAGTAATAAAAGCTAAATACTAAATGATGGGCAAAAGTGGCCGGTTTCCAATAAAATACTTTAAGAAATACGGCAAAAAGTGGTAAAAGAAGAAACATTGCAATAGGTATTGTATCGTATAATACCTGAATAATACCTCCACCCTGTTGTTCATAAAACTTCAGCATTTGAGCATAGAACTTACGTCCAAAGGCATTTTTATCTTCCTTCATTCCCATAGCCTCCAATTTTTGATTTAATGGTGCACCTACGGCGATAAGAGAGTCCAACAACTTGCGTTCAAAACCAAATGATATGTTTGCTATCCCCGAATCTGAAGTCATTACCGAATCTAATCCTACTAGTTCTTCGTCGGATAAGCCTATAATCTTTTGATTTTTTTTAATGGCCTTTCTGGCTTCTGTAATATCCAATGAATCTGTATTGACCGAAATAGAATCTAAATTAATTTCCTGCTCCATCCCTTTTTTGATTACTTCAGAAACCTCATTATCCGCTTTACGAACGGTAAAGGAAAAAATAAAAAAAAAGACAACTGAGATAAAGAGGTAAAACTGTGCAGGATGCAGGTATTTAAGTCGTTTTCCATCAACAAACCGCCGTGCAAGTACACCTGGCTTTATCATGAGGGTAAGAAAACTCCTAAAGAATCTAGCGTCTATGGAAAAGTAATTTTCAATGGTATTACTAAACAAGACACCAACGGTAAGGTTGTCCGTAGCTTCCATGCCGCAGTGAGGGCAGTATTCAAAAGATGAATCAAATGTTTGTTCGCAGTTTTTACACTGTTCTGTGGTTGGCATATAAAAGGCTTTGTCTAAAATTACAAAATAGATGGACTCCTCCGAAGAACTAAATGTAAAATCCTAATTTATAACATGGAGCATAAGTCAATAAGCGGTTTAATTGGTATGAAATCATATGCTATTTTAATCACTTCAAAATCAGCAACTAAATATTTCCTTATATTGGTATGTAAACCGCCAACCACTACTTCTTCTATAACTCTTCATAATACAAATTAAAAACCCTGTTACCTAACTCTAAAAAACAGTTAGGCAACAGGGTATTTTTGTTATTGCTTGGGACTATACCCCTTTTTTAACAATATAAATTATCTTAATCTTCATCCACAGAAAGGAAATTTCCTTCGGCATCGAAATAAACTTCCAACCCATTGCTCATGGTTACTTCAAAATCTCCTTCATCTTCAATTTCCGCATGTACAATGGTAAGATTAGGGTAGGTCTCTTCCAAATACGACAGTGCCATCTCTGGTAATTGGGCCGGGTCTATAGTGTCTCCATCATCGTTTCCATCTTCTTCTTCCCAGTCATAATTTCCATCATCATCTTGGTCGTTTTCATCGACACCAACACCCTGGAAATCACCATTGATATTAAAAATCAAAATGGTATCGTCATTCAATTCCACTTCGTATTGATCATTATGTTCTAGTTCTGCTTCATCTATCCCCACTCCAGGATAATTTAGCTCGATATAGTCCAAAATAACTTGCAATAAGTCTTCTTTAGCAATTTCAGAGTCATCGAAATCACCATTTTCTTGGCTGTCATCATCTATGCCTAAAAAGGTGCCATTGGCATCAAAAATAAGTTCTGTGCCATCACTTAATTCTACCTCAAAATTACCATTATCTTCTTCTTCTGCCTCATCTATGGTTAGATCAGGATATTCACTTGCCACAAAATCTAAAATCTCCACGGGCAAATCACCAACTCTAACTTTTGCATCTGCCTTTAATGCGATGCCCACGGGTAAATCATTTAGAGTATCCTCATTATTTTTGCTGCAAGACACAACAGTAAAAACACTTAAAGCAACTAGTGCCATTTTTTGAATGGTTTTCATTTTTAAATTGTTTAATAGGTTAAATTCATTTCTCATTTGGGGGTAATCAATTTTTTGATTCATAGGTATTTTAATTATAACGATGGTTTAGAATAATATGTACATCTATATATTAGCTATAACAATTAAGATGGAAAATACCCTACCAAAAATCTAAATCTATTTGATATTCAAGATTTTTTTAGTTGTTTTTAACTTCTGTTTCTTATATCTATTGTTGTTTAGCTATTTTTTGAAAACAAACAATATTGTAGGCAGTTAGTCAAAAAATCCATGGTCATTGTTGCTCATTATTATAAGAGTTTAAAGTCTTCAATAAAACTGTATTTGAACAACATAGCGACTGTCTTCTTGTCAACTATAGTGGTCCACCAATTAAGTTTAAACCATGATTAAAAATTTCCTTATATTGATAAGGAAACCGCCAACAACTACTTCAGATGATTAAATTCTTTCGGAAAATACGCTACAACCTATTGACTAAATTATGTTGCCGCACTATACATAAGAAATAGAAGATAAAATACAGATGGAATGGCAATCAGCGTTGAAATAAACAATACTCCAAGCGAAGAAAGAATCATTTTTGTAGTAGACAATTCGTTCTCTTTACTATTCTTTTTTAAGGAATAAATAACCGTTTTACGGCCTTTGGTTCTACATAAGTTATAAGAATGCAACCGTTAACATGTGCTACTTCAAAGAAATATCACGCTTTGAAATTTTAATATAGCTGGTCTTCGGTGCTTTGGATGGTTTGAAAATTTTTACTGGATTTAAAAAAACAACGCGGTTATTTTATTTTATTTAACTTAACTTAGAAATGTTAACCTTTAACTAGCTATTTGTGATTATTGAACAGGTTGAAACTTAAGATACAATAGTATAAATAATCTCCTAAACGTTGAACGGATTAATCACTGGTTAATTATTTAAGAAGAAGCATGAAATTAATTCGTTTATTATACTTCATCATATTCTTAGGTCTCAGCGGATCAATTTTTGCGCAGGACACTAAGATTAGAGGTTTTATAGATATCAACTCTTCCTTAGAAAATGACCATCTAAGTTTTCAGATTGGTGAATACGATTTGTTTATCACCTCAGAGATCAACGACCGCATATCTTTTTTAGGTGAAACCGTATTTCGTTACGATTTAGACAAAAATGATTTTGAAGTGAGTGTGGAAAGGGTCATTTTTAAATACAATTATTACGGAAATCACAGCTTTCTGATTGGAAAACACCATACTCCTCTAAATTATTGGAATGACTCCTATCATCATGGGCGAGTTTTCTTTCCAACCATTGATAGACCCTATCTATTTAAGGCAGGAATCATCCCCTTACACACTACCGGGGCTTCCCTGCAAGGAATGAATTTAGGAAAACTAAGGTTCGGCTATGACTTAATGGTAGGAAATGGTATTGGTTCAAATGACCTAAAGGATAACGATACACACAAATCATTAACAGCAGCGGTGCATATAAAACCCTTAGACAGGATGCGAATTGGCGCTTCCTTTTACCATGACAATATTAGTCCGGACGGAGAGGATCACCATGGTCTAGGTCTTGGAATCGAAGAAGCCGTTAAACAGCAATTATACACCGCTTCCTTTGCTTATTTTGGTAAAAAATTAGAGGTACTTACCGAAGCGACCTATGCCGCTAATACGGCGGAGAGCAGCGGTACCGTAAATTCAATTTCATCATATTTCTATGCCGGTTACAGAATTAAAGAAAAAATAATACCCTATTTCCGTTTGGACAGTTCACATTTTGAAGATGAGGAGTTTTACTATATCAATAATGATGTAACCACCTTTACAACAGGAATTAGATATGAAATAAATTATCTAGCTGTTGTGAAACTGGAATACCAGCATGAAAGTATAAGCCTACTCGATAATATTAACAAGGTAAAACTGCAAATCGCAATAGGATTTTAATCAATAGTACATGAAGCAAATTATTTTCAATATTGTACTTATGTTTTTACTGGGGCTGCTCACCCCTTCCTTGATTTGTGCCCAAGATGCCCAACTTATAGTTGTTGGCAACAATGTCTCTGTTCCTTCTGAAATGGACTTCAAACAGTTGAAATCTGTCCTCCGGGGAGAGAAGATGAGATGGAACGACGGCAAGCAGGTCATCATTGCATTAATGAAATCAAACACTCCGGTTGGAAAAGAAACCTGTACCCGTATTTATAATATGAGCCCTAATGAACTAAACAAGTACTTCTTGGCACTCGTATTTCAAGGAAGAATAAAAGCCCCAACCTTTTTTACCTCGCCCAGCGAATTAAATGCATTTGTTGCAGAAACCCCGGGTGCAATAGGTGTGGTAGATAGTACTCATGATTTAACGTTGAAAATAATTACAATTGATGGTGAAACTAAATTATAAACTCCTATCATCGCTCTCATACACTATAGGTTACTCAGCATATTCTAAAAATCATATAGCCAATTAATGATTCTATCTGTACAATCTAAAATATTAATGACCGTCTTATCGGTCGTGCTTATGTTTGCCCTTTTTATTCTTTTTTATTACCCCGCTAGGCAAGAAAGTATTTTACTTGAAAATTATAATTCTGAAATTGAACATTATGCTAATTCTGTTGCACTGGGTGTAAAGATTGCCCTTACCGAAGAAAATTTTGAAGGGGTAGAAATGTCCTTAAATTACGTACGGGATGATAATCGTTTACAGTTTGTAAGTATTATTCAAAATGATAGTATTTGGAATGAAAATAGCTCAGGTTTTGAAATAAAAAAAGAGGTCTTTATGACCTTCCCTGATAGTATAACGGTTGACCCTTATCTTGCCTCCACAGAAGATTTTATAATCAAGACAAGTCCGTTTTCCACACCTGCAATGAATGGGGAAGTAATGCTTAGCTTTTCTACGAATGAAATTGCAGTGGGCAGACGACAAATACGTATTGCATCTGCAATTGCAAGTTTAACCGTTTTTGTAATAGGTCTTTTAATTGGGTATTGGTTGGCCAGAAAGATATCTGTACCTGTCTTGGAACTACGGGACGCGGCTAACCGGGTAGGAGAAGGAGATTTTACGCAATCCGTAATTAATACCTCTAAAGATGAAATAGGTGAACTGAGTATTGCCTTTAATAAAATGGTACGGGATCTGAATTCCGCTCAAATTGAAATTTCGAAACGTACCGAAGAGCTAACCGAAGAGAAGAAAAAATCTGACGAACTTTTGCTGAACATTCTGCCTATTGAAACAGCCATGGAGCTGAAATCTACTGGAACGTCCAAGGCAAAATATCATGAATCCGTCACTGTTTTATTTACTGATTTCAAAGATTTCACCTCCATTTCAAAAACCATGAGTGCCACCCAGCTGGTATCAGAATTGCATAATTGCTTCTCTAGGTTTGATCACATTATTAGAAAATATAATATCGAAAAAATTAAGACTATTGGGGACGCTTATATGTGCGTGGCAGGGTTGGATACTGAAAATGAAGATCATCATTTTGATGTAATCAAAGCGGCTATAGAAATAAACGAATGCATGAAGGAATACAGAAGGGAGAAAGAAGAAAGAGGGGAAATAGGTTTTGAGATACGAATAGGAATACATTCAGGGCCCGTTGTTGCCGGTATTGTAGGGGTTGACAAATTTGCCTATGATATTTGGGGAAGTACAGTAAACTTGGCTTCAAGAATGGAAAAGAACAGTGAGCCAAATAAAATCAATATATCCCACTCGCTATATCAAGTCGTTAAAACAAAATATGAATGTACTTGCCGGGGAAAAATAGTGGTAAAGGGTCTAAATGAAATGGAAATGT
The DNA here is from genome assembly GCF_900167935.1 of Maribacter arcticus. Classification (GTDB taxonomy): domain Bacteria; phylum Bacteroidota; class Bacteroidia; order Flavobacteriales; family Flavobacteriaceae; genus Maribacter; species Maribacter arcticus. Next base: position 236,812 of record NZ_FUYL01000008.1, read on the forward strand.
ATTTTGTGAATGGGCCAAAGGAATCCTTTTCTTAGCAACTAAGAAGTACTCAGTGATGTGGAATTAATCTGTTATTCATCTTTCTGTTTTTTTTAATGAATTATTTTGAAACATTTTTAAAACAAAGGACAATTGTTTTACTGAACTAATGCTTCAAAAAAAGTTAACTATCTATTCAACTGCACTATTATAGCAAAAACGAACTATTTTTTATATATTTAAAAGGTTGTACCGTTAAAACTGCCTGCCTATGTCAGCATACGAAATTGAAATTATCTTAAGCAGGCAGCTGGCAGATAGTCTTACAGTGCCAGTTTTTATAGTAAATCCTGAAGGAACCTTAATTTTTTACAACGAACCCGCAGAAGAAATACTAGGTAAAAAATTTGAGAACACCGGGCCAATGCCCGTAGATGATTGGGGCACTTCATTTTTTCCACAGGATGAGGATGGAAGGGATTTAGCCCCGGAGGAACTCCCGTTGGTACAAACCATAAAAAACAAGGTGCCGGCACACAAGAGCTTTTGGATCAAGTCCCTTAATGGCAAATACACTAAAATATCGGTAACCTCTATTCCTATAATTGGGCGATCTAAAAAATTTTCGGGCGCTATGGCCATTTTCTGGGATAATGATTTCATAGGATGAAGGTAAAGCTACATGGTACCCGAGGAGCATATCCGACTTCAACCTTAAATAATCAAACATATGGAGGAAATACTCCATGCATAGAGATTATTAATGGTGAGGAAAGAATCATTGTTGACGCAGGTACCGGGATTTTAGGAATCGATTTTGACACCTTTTATAAGTCTGACCGAATCGATATTTTGTTGACCCATTTGCATATGGATCATATACAAGGTCTTGCTTTTTGTAAACCCTTGTTCAATCCCAATAAAGAAATTCATATCTGGGGCCCTGGAGGTAGTCCTGAATCACTTCAATCTAGATTGAATCGGTTTTTATCACCACCCCTTTTTCCAATACCATTAAGAGATATCCCTTGCAATCTTATTATAGAAGAACTACCGAATACAAGTTTTACACTCGGAAATTTTTTAATAACCTCAGAGTTTATAAGCCATCCGGGACCTACTGTTGGCTTTCGCATTCAATGTGGTTCCAAATCGGTAACCTATATGCCAGACCACGAACCTGTAATTGGCAAAGCACACCTTTTTCCTGAAAACGATTGGGTTTCAGGATTTAGATTGGCCTATCAATCAGACCTCCTTATACATGACTCCCAATACAGCAAGAAAGAATATATAAACAAAGTGGGATGGGGACATAGCTCCTTGGATATAGCTGCGGAATTCTGTTCACGGACAGAGGCAAAACACCTAGTACTGTTCCATCATGATCCGGCACATTCTGATGAAGAGAGAACCCAAATGTTTGAAAATTTTATGCGAAAGTCCAATTATAATTTCCCGATTGAGCTAGCTGTTCAAGGACATGAGATAGAAGTCTAGTCTATTTATGCCAGCAGTAAGTTTTAAAAATATTATTAAGTGTCAATATATCGATATAATTGAACTTGAGTTAAAAAAAATAAAAACCAAATACCTATTTAATCTCTTAATAAATTAACCTATTACAGCAAGTATCACTAAAGTTTTAGATTTCCAATAATTGTACGTTGTCTTAGGTTCAACCCGTTAATAAAACCTAAAATTAGTCGAGATCTTACTCAAATACCACAACTTTTCAGCCGGAGAAGATGTTACTGGTTCTTCAGGGTCGTCAAAGTACCTTCCAAACTTGGATTCATGCTAGCCACCAGCATAAAATTACTTTGATAGGTGGCCGTAAAACTTCAAGAACACCACGTTTAAATTCAGGAAGTTTATCCAAGAATAAAACTACCTTGTGCGATAAGGAAATTTCTCCAGGTTGCGGGTACTAACCGCCTCCTACTAAAGCCACATCTGTGATCTTATCCAATATGGTATCTTAATTCTACTCTAATTAACACACCCATAGTGCACTTGTCTTTGTCCAAGCAATCTATATTTACACTTATCTTTAAGTGTAATCAATGCAGGTAATGCACTTAACCAAAAAAAGACCTACATTTTCATGTAAGTCTTTCTTTTGTCCGTAACAAAACGAATATATTCCTATATACTATTCTATTAACAATAGTTCTATGCTTTCCGCTATTTCATATAAAACACCAAATTCAACATCAATAGGTGTAGATTCATAATCAATATATCCTTCATTAGTTATTTTTAGAACGTATGAATCTGTCATCAGTCCTTGAAATGAAAAATCTCCATTTATATCCGTAGTTGCTGTAGTTATCGAATTGACGAGGTCGTTAGCAACAAATATTTCAACAGTCACATTTTCCAATGCGATAGGGTTTTCATCATCCACCGTTAATTTACCTACAACATTCCCTTTTATAGAATCAGATAGCAATAGTTCAATACTTTCTCCTAAAACATTAACTACACCAACTTCGACAACAATTGGAGTATCTTGAGGAGTTTCATAGTCTTGATATCCTGAATTCATAATTTTAAAGATATAAGAACCTCCTGCAAGACCTAAAAATGTAAAGTCTCCATTTACATCCGTTTGAGTAGAACTAACAGAATTATCTAAATCATTAACAGAAAAAACACCTACTGTAACATTTTCAAGAGCAACGGCATCAGCTTCGCTATTACTCAACTTTCCAATAACGTTTCCTTTAACCGTTCCAGAATTAACTTCAGCATTTACATTAATAACAGGTTTTAAATTATAATTTCCTGAATTACCTGCTTTCACAATTGATTTATCAACATCCCAGTCTAGTATAAAAGTATATGAAAAACCAGGTTCTAACTCTGTATCTAATTTTAATTTCAAACCAGACTGCTGTGCACTAGGAGTGTCAAGATCAATAGGATTGGGCTCTCCATCAATAACAATATTGTTGTTATCGCTTAAGACTAATCTTATTTGTTTTAACATACCTGAAGGAATAATTTCATCTGTCAATAAAAGGGTATTGTCAGCAATCAGTTCTGTTAGATCAACATTGATAGGATATTCACGGTCAAAACTTTTCCAACCTTCATCATCTTCTGAACTATTATATTGAATATCTACAATCTCAACATTTACTTCCATATAATCACCAGGAGCATCAACTAAGACTAATTGAACTCTGGAAGTTTGATCTTCTGAACTTAATTCATCAGTAGGTGAAATACTTTCACTACAACTTTGGATACTTGCCAATGAAAAAGTAGCAAAGGCAATGAAAACTAAAGTTCTTAAACTTTTTAAAATCATTTTATTTTATTTTATTTTATTTAATTTTATTTAATTTTATTTAATTTTATTTAATTTTATTTAATTTTATTTAATAGTTATTAAAATAGTATACGAATTAATCCTTCAGATTAATTCGTATACCCATTGTTATCAACATAACAACTTAACTAACAAAAACCCTACCTTATTTTAATAAAAAAAACATTTTCTTCTCCAAACAGGCTCTTTTAATATTTAATACTGTCACTTAGAACCAATTAATAGTAATGAAAGTATTAGTGTTTCGTAAAACTCCGCTACTTTCATAAATCTACAAGCATCGTATGAAATCATCTGTTGCTCTCTACAATGTGTAGGTTTTTAATATTGTCATTATTCATTTAGTCTTAAGCTGTTAAAGATTATTCATTAACTTGGAGAAGTAATCGCCAACCGATACTTCGCATGATTAAATTCTTCCGTAAAATTCGTCAAAGACTCCTTACTGATAACAAGTTCAGCAAATACGTTTTGTATGCTATTGGAGAAATTGTCCTTGTAGTTATTGGTATTTTGATTGCATTGCAGATAAATAATTGGAATGAAGAACAAAAAAATAAGGTTATCGAACAGCAATTATTGACGTCGTTGTTACTAGAGCTTGAAACCAATCTCACGATACTCACTGCGACTATTGAAACCAATACCGAAATTATTAAAAATTGCATAACTATTGGAAAATTCACTGGGCCGTCATTACCTGTACTAAGTGAAAAAGAATTGTCCCAAAATATGGTGGGAGCTTTTAAATATGCTTCTAGGTATATACCCAACCAAGGAACTTATAATGAAATAAATAATTCTGGAAAATTATCAATCATTTCTGATCCATCCTTGAGAAAGGCAATTTCTGAATTACAATCACAATTAGAACTTGTGAAAATTCAAGAAAACGCTGTTACTGAAAGGGGGGCTTACACCCATCAATTCTTTATCAATAATGGAAATTTTAGAAGACACTTAGATATTATCGAGGACGCTCTTATTGCTGTTGAACCAAGTAGGTTTCCAAACAATGACTTCACTTTTCTTGAAAAGCCAGAATTTGAAAGCAATCTTTACATATTCATTGTAATGTCAATAAACCTAAATAAGAATTTCTATTTACCGCTAGAAGAGCAATCTAAACGATTAATTGCGCAGATAAGGCAAAATATAGAGTAAGGCTAGAACGCATAAAACACATATTGCATAAGGGTTTTAATATTTGATTCAAGCAAAAACTAACAACATATACGTTTAATAGCTACCAATCTCCTATTCCACACTCTGTTCACAAATCTGACCACCACTACTTTGGTGGCGCTGTATAATGGGAGGTCTCCGAAATCATAGTTTTTGAGCTACTTATGGCTGCATTAGGTATTGATGGCGTGATCATTTAAAAATGACCCAAGTGAAAAAAACGTATTTCGGATAGCGAATCAATTTCCACCAAAAACGAAAATGAATTGATGATCGCTTTTATCCGGAAGAATTGGAATGCGTAAAATACTTATATTTATATACAGCATAAATTGTATACTGATGAAAACTACTAGATTCTTAATTTTTGGCTATTTGATTTTTACCTCACTAATTGGGTTTGCACAACCCAAGGAAACAGTTGAAAACTGGAAAGGGAAGAGAATACTTTTGATCGGGGCTCATCCTGACGATGACCATCAGTCACATGGCACATTAGCTATGCTAAACAAAAATGGTAATGAGATATATATCCTGACCATGAGTACCGGGAATGTGGGAACGAAGGATCCAAATCTTGGAAAAGATGACCTTGCCAAGATCAGACGTATCGAACAACTCGATGCAATGAAACAGATTGGTTTATCTGAAGATCGGTATATTAATTTGGGTTATGATGATGGTAGACTCGAATTTGCAAATAAGGAAGAAGCTATTGGTAAATTGGTATATTATATAAGAAAGCTAAAACCCGATGTATTGATGGCTTTTGATCCTGGGTATAATTATCAGGTTTGGCACAAAAGTGACCATCGTGCGGCTGCATATTTAGCTGCTGATGCGGTGAGAGCCGCAGAATGGCCTTTGATGTATGAAGGACATATCATACAGGACAAATTAGAGGCGCATGTTATTCCTGAATTCCTTTTCTATGGCGGAAATGTGTCGGACAAAAACACCACCGTAAATATTACTGATTTCGTAGAACAACGTGTCAACGCAGGCTCCAAATATGTGAGTCAATGGACATCAGGATGGAATAATTATCTAGGACATGATATTGATAAATATCCTACTGCAGAAAAGGAAAAATTATTTAATAACATCAGGAAACGCATTAAAGTAATCGATGGAAAATCAGTTGAAAGATTTAGATACCATCAAGGAGCACCAGATTCCATGGGTCATGCACCGCGGGATTAAACCAGCTACAATCTATTTGCAAGTAGGAACCAAGCTACCCCTTTTTTCCGATAAGTGTTCTACTTGAAAAAGTATATAAAAGCCGTCTTTTTATTCGGTATGGTTGCAATTTGTTCAGAGTGGTTTTTTTACTCGAATTCTCGCTGTAAACGAGCGCGAGTAGAAGGAACTAAACTCATACTTGAAGGCACGAGCGTGACGCTCGCGCTAGCGAGGGCACTCGTTGTAAACGAGCGCTAGCCGGGGAAAAAACGACTGATTAGTAAAATTTCAATAAAACGGATAAAGAATTATAATAACAAAGCCACTCGATAGTTTGAGTGGCTTTCTTTATATTCGAAAAGTACTAATGAATAAGATTATCTTTAAATCAAACTAAAAAAATGGAAGAACAGAATTTTAAAAATCATGGTAAACTTGTAAAAGGGTTTCATGGACTCTTGTTTATTGCGATACTAGCTTTATTAATCGGTGCTATAAGCAATCTTATTCGTACCAGTAGTGATAACCTGTATTTAGCTTCTTTAGTAGTGCTAATCGCTATTATATTTTTAATTATGGCATGGTTTGTACGCAGCTTTCCTTTAAAAGCACAAGACAGGGCCATAAAAGCTGAAGAAAATTTGAGGTATTATGTAATGACAGGCAAATTATTCCCTAAAGAACTAAAAGTAGCCCAAATTATAGCGCTACGTTTTGCGAGTGATGAGGAGTTTTTACCCTTAGTAGAAAAAGCTTTAAAAGAAAACTTAACGAACAAAGAAATAAAAATGCTCATAAAAAATTGGAGGGCAGATGTTTACAGGGTTTAAAATATAATTACCAACTGTACAAACAACACTCTTTCAAAATTTCGAAAGAGTATTTTATGATCAAACATGCACAGCTCTAGTCCCGATACCTTGATGAGGAAACCGCCAACCACTGCTTCACATGATAAAATTCTTTAGAAAAATAAGACAGCAACTTCTGACTGAAAATAAGTTTAGTAGGTATCTGCTGTATGCGATAGGTGAAATTGTGCTTGTGGTTATCGGGATTTTGATTGCGCTACAGATTAATAATTGGAATGAAAGTCAAAAAGATAGGAAGGCAGAGAATAAGGCTTTGATTAGCTTGAAGCAAGAATTTGATGAGAATGATAAACTACTCAATAAGCTACTAATAATAAGAAAGAAGCAGGAAAAGCAAGGTAGAACCTATCTACAACTGATAACGGACGAGACGATTCCCATTACACAAAAAATTGCCGCCAGTACTCTTGATATTAATAATTCTATCTGGGGTGTCACGAATACTGTTCTTAACGGCTTGGTAAACTCTGGAGGGATAGATCGAATCCAGAATGATTCATTGAAAGTCCTGTTATCCAATTGGCCTAATCTTGTAGATCGTTTTAAAAAGTATGAGGAACGATATATAGAAAGTGTAAGAAATTTAGAAGATTATGAAAATGCCATAATCCCCAGACCGGTTGTGAAAAATGGCAATTACAGTCATAAGTGGCCAGGTAATTATTATCCAAATAGTATGGACAAAAGGTTGGCGCCCCTTAGAAAAGATCTTATTAAGGATATCAAATATTATAATCTCATAGGTACTATGACTAATGACCTTTACGGTTCTTTAGTTCTCGGAACTGATCTTAGAAATGACTATAAACGAATTTCACAACTAATCATTAAAGAGCTTAATTATAGGGGTATTCACCCCCCTGGGAATTAATCGATTTTTGGTGCCAATACAAATAAAAACCAAATTGAAATTAATATAAAAGCAATTCAAGTTTTAACAAAAGTCTCAATTGTTACAGTACATTGAAACTGCTCATGTAGGTGCACCGTTCCCAAACTACCATTACATCTGTAATGGTATATAATGGGGTGGTCTTCCAAATCATAGCTTTCAAGCCACTTAACTGCCTAATTAATAATTCATTATCTTGTTAAGGCAACCGCTAACCACTACTTCAAATGATTCACTTCTTTAGAAAAATCAGACAAAGATTACTGACTGAAAACAAATTCAGCAAATACTTACTTTATGCCATAGGCGAGATTGTGCTTGTTATGGTCGGTATCTTACTGGCACTTCAAGTTAATAACTGGAATGAATTAAGAAAAAAAGAAGAAGCAGAAATACAACTGTATCATAAAATTATTGCTGATTTAAATTCGGAACAAGCTGTTATAGAGAATAAAATCAGAGATCTTAATGCTCATCAAAATATTCATTTCCAAATCTATTTTGAATCACAAGGAAAAGCAGAATACAATCCCACTATCAATTATAAAAGTTTGTATACTTATTCTCTTGTCCAGCTGTTTTTTGATGAAAATTACTCCAAATCATTACCTCTTATAAATGATAATGAAACACATAACCTACTAAAAAAATATATAGACAAAGAAAAGATAACAACTACTAGTAATATTCAATGGAATGAGATTAAAACTGAACATATAAAACCTTTTTTAGCTAAACATGGCATTAAAAACACAGAAGCTGTATTTGAAATCCAATCACCCGATGACTGGGCGGCAGTTAGTTATTCTCAACTTATTTCATATCCCAAATTAATTGAACAATATGGCACCATTGAGTTCGATCAATTACTTTATGAACTTCGCGTATATACAACTTGGTTGCTGCATAACTTTAATTTATTGAAAAAATCGAATCGAGA
>NZ_FUYL01000010.1 GCF_900167935.1 Maribacter arcticus
TGGGTATGGTTTCTAGAGGATGCCCATTGTACTCGCTAACTATTTTTAAAACTTGAAAAAAATGAATTTTTTCTTGTCTCTGTCGGTGTGTTTCTAATAAAAGTTCTCATGATGTTTATTTTTAATTGATTGATTAATAATTTTCTTATACTAACTAGACGACGGTAAATCAATTTTGTTACAGTACTATGTATAAAAAGGTACTATTTTTAACATATTTAAATTCAAAAATTAATTAAATTATTGATATTCAGTTATTTGTGTCAAATTGTAAAATTTAAAATTTAACTATTAATCTTTACGAATTGCGGTTGACACCTAATTATAGTATGTTGAAGTAGGGGAAATGTGAAGCTAATAGTACTTAAAACCATAAGATTTTCAACCCTACTATGAACAGTAATCTAAAGCATCTTAAAAGGAATAAGATATTTCTATCATTACATTGATAGTTTGATACGCTGATATACTTCATATTCCGAATACAAATCTTATCTTTGCAGAACTTTTAAAGGGATGCAGATGATTCTTGCAATGGCCTTACAACGAATGAAGTCATAAGTTTACTCAAGAAACCTACCATTCGTTATACACGTCACCACGTATTTCAATTCCTTTATAGTTAAATCGAGTATTATCATTAAAATTTCGAATGGCAAAATCACAACAGACATTTAATAAAACTGAAAAAGAAAAAAAACGCTTAAAGAAGCGTGAAGAAAAAAAGAAGAAGATGCTTGCCCGTAAGGCTGCGGTAAAAGAAAGTGGTACTTCTGGTATCCCTCTTGCATATGTAGACTACAACGGTAATTTAGTAGACACTCCGCCAGACCCTTCAATGAAAGTTGAAGTAGAAGCTGAAGATATCATTCTTGGTATTCCTAAGAAGGAAGAAGGAGATGTTGAAGAATTTGATCCAGTAAGAAACGGTAAAGTTTCCTTTTTTGACACTTCAAAAGGTTTTGGTTTCATAATTGATACCGAAAATAACGAAAAATACTTTGTTCATGTTAGTGGTCTTATAGATGAGATTATGGAAAATGACAAAGTGGCTTACGAGCTAGAAAGAGGCATGAAGGGTATGAACGCCGTTCGTGTTAAGAAGATATAGTATCTAAAAACTCCTATGGCAAAAATGCAACGCAATACTGTTTTAGTCGTGTTGTCATTTTTTGCCATTTACTTCATTTGGGGTTCTACTTATTTATGGAATAAAATTGCAGTTACCGAACTACCCGCCTTTATGTTGGCGGGTATTCGTTTTGTAATAGCTGGTAGTTTAATTTTCATAATATCAAAAATTTTAGGACTTCCTTTAAAAATCACCAAAAAGCAATTTAAGAATACCTTTTTTGCTGGCTTTTTGTTTCTAACCTTTGGAAATGGAGTCGTAGTTTGGGCATTAAAATACGTGGATAGTGGCTTTGCTGCACTAGAAGTTTCATCACAACCTTTAGTCGTATTGTTGATGATGCGAGTGCTACAGGGAAAAAAAATACAACCTATGTCTGTCATCGGTGTAATTTTAGGCATAACCGGTATTTTTATTTTGGTAGGTCAGCAGGAAATTATTGCTCAAGAAGGCGCAATTTTAGGAATGGTCCTGATTTTTATATGTATGTTAAGTTGGTCTTACGGTAGTCTTTTTGTCGGTAAAGCTGATTTACCTGCTAATTTCTTTGTAAACACAGGATACCAAATGCTTTCTAGTGGACTATCATTACTTTTAATAAGTACCTTATTTGGTGAAACATGGTCTTCACCTACACAATGGAGCACCCCTGTAATTTGGTCAATGTTACTGTTAATTATTTTTGGAAGTATCGTAACCTTTACCGCATTCAATTATTTGTTAAGAATTGTATCGCCAGAAAAGGTGGCAACATCATCTTACGTAAATCCGATAATTGCGATGATCTTAGGTTGGTATTTTTTAAATGAAGCTATTACATTGCAATCTGCCATTGCTTCGGTAATCTTGTTAACCGGAGTTTATTTTATTAATACCAAAAAGAGCCTAACTATATTTTCTCGTTTCTCTGGGAAAAGAATTCCTAAATAGATTCTAAATTTATTGATGTTGGTAATACATCACCAGGAACCATCGTTTCCAAATCAATTCTTCCAATACGTATTCGAACTAAGCGTACCGTTGGAAAACCCACTGCAGCCGTCATTTTTCTGATTTGTCTAAATTTTCCTTCCTTTATAGTTATACTTATCCATGAGGTTGGTCTATGCCTTCCTATTCTTAAAGATGAATGAGCTTCTGGCAGGGTAGGTGCAATTTTTAAATACTTCACCATACATGGTTTAGTGATATATTTTTCACCAAAGATTCCTATGCTAACTCCTTCAGACAACTTCTCTAATTCTTGAGAAGAAATCAATCCATCTAATTGTACTATATATTCTTTTTCAATTCCTGAACTGTTAATAGTATCACTTAATTTTCCATCAGTAGTCATCAGTAAAAGTCCTTCTGATTTTTCATCCAATCTACCTATTGGCATTATTCCTTGAGGAAAGTCATAAAGTTCATTTAGAAAACGTTTTTTGCGTAATTGGCGATCTTCACCTGAGGTTATTTGACTCAACATACCAAAGGGTTTATTTACTATAAAATGGTAATGTTTCATTTTTATACTATAATTGGTCGATAATCGTTTACCAATGGTCGCAAAAGATACCCTTTTTAACTCATGAATTAGTAATCTACTAGGGAGAATGTTACCTTTGTAGCCTCCAGAAAAGATTTTATGCAAGAGACTGTTTTTGAATTACAGGATAGGAAGACCGATAAAGAACTATACAGCTACCAACAGGGAGCCATTCAACAAATTTTTGACAAGTTCGATTCAGAACGAGATGATTATCACCTATTGTACCAATTACCTACAGGTGGTGGTAAAACAGTGATTTTTTCTGAAATGGTACGGCAATATTTAAAGAACCATAATAAAAAGGTTCTGGTAATGACGCACCGTATCGAGCTTTGCAACCAAACATCAAAAATGCTTACAAGCTTTGGTGTTGTAAATAAGGTAGTAAATAGCAAAGCCAATTTAGACGATCAAGAACGCTATAGCTGCTACGTAGCCATGGTTGAAACATTGAATAATAGGTTGAACGACGGCCAATTAGATATATCAGATGTCGGACTTGTAATTATTGATGAGGCACACTACAACTCCTTTACCAAACTATTTAAGTTTTTTGAAAATTCTTTTGTTTTAGGTGTAACGGCAACTCCGTTAAGCTCGAACAAAGATTTGCCTATGAACAAAAACTACGATGAGCTTATACCTGGCGAATCTATAGAGAATTTGATTGCTAATGATTTCTTGGCAAGGGCAGAGGTTTTTCAATATGACATGGGGCTAACTTCTTTAGAAATAGGCTCTAACGGTGATTATACGGTAAAATCATCGGCAGATTTATATACGAGTCCTGCGATGTTAAATAAGTTGTTGGAAGCTCACACAAAGCACTCTAAGGGTAAAAAGACCTTGATTTTCAATAATGGTATTGAAACATCGATACAAGTTTATCATACTTTTCAAGCAGCAGGTCTCCCAATCATGCACCTTGATAATACAGCGACCAAAAAACAGCGTAAGCAAATTTTAAAGTGGTTTAGAGAAACACCTGATGCTATTTTAACTTCGGTTAGTATATTGACTACAGGTTTTGATGAACCAACTATCGACACGATTATTCTTAATAGGGCAACAAAATCACTTACTCTTTATTACCAAATGATTGGTAGGGGGTCTAGGATTTTAAATAATAAATCGAAATTTACGGTTATCGATTTAGGTAACAACAAATATCGTTTCGGACCATGGGGTGCCGATTTAGATTGGGGTGCTATCTTTAAGTCGCCTAATTTCTACATGGACCGTATTCGTGATGATGAGGATATCGAAAGCGATTTTAAACTTGATTTATCTGACGAAGTAAAAGAGGAATTTAAAAATTCGAAGGAAACGTATTTTGACATTAAAGACATCTATGAAACAGCAACATTTGCTGGTGATTCCTCTAAAGTGGTGTTAGAACGCTCAATTGCTCATCACGCTTATATGTGTATTGAGAACAGTGAAGATGTTTATGATGCTTTGGCACTGGCTAAATTATTAAAAGAGGATATTGACAACCGTATACATGTCTATGGTAAATGTATCAGCAAGAGTACTTATAATTTCTTAAGCTGGTTAAAAGATGATTATCAAAAGAAATTAAATGCTTACCTGCGCGAGAATTTTGATACCGTTTTTGAAGATATTCATGGACATCCACCTGAGGATTAAGTTACCACAAACAAATATTTATTTTTTTATCTCACACTAGTTTTGCTTTGATGCTAACATTGGTTTGAATATTATTATATATTTAACCAGTAAGACCTTCAAAACCACCTTAAGATGAGATTTTTATATCTATTTCTTTTACTTCCCATACTTAGTTGTCAAACACCTGTAACATATGATATTGTCTTGCAGAACACCACCATCTATGATGGAAGTGGTGAAGCACCCTATCTAGGTGATATTGGCATAAATGCCGACACAATTGCTGTCATTGGAAAACCAAATAGTTTAAAAGGTGAAAATATCGTAGCTCTCGACGAATTGGCAACCGCTCCCGGTTTTATCAACATGCTAAGTTGGGCGAATGTAGCGTTACTGGAGGACGGAAGATCACAAAGCGACATACGTCAAGGGGTTACGCTAGAAGTTATGGGTGAAGGTAGTTCAATGGGCCCTTTAACAGAAGAAATGAAAACGGCTATGAAAGAAGGCCAGGTCGATATCAATTTTGATATTCCATGGACTACACTAGGGGAGTATTTAACACATTTGGAACAAAAAGGAGTTTCTCCAAATATAGCTTCATTTGTAGGCAATGGTACCTTAAGACAACACGTTATTGGTTTTGAAAATAGACCTGCAACACAGAGTGAATTGGAACAGATGAAGCAATTGACGCAGGAAGCTATGGAACAAGGTGCCGTAGGCATTTCCAGTTCCTTGCTATATGCTCCTAGCAGTTATGCGAATACTGAAGAGTTAATTGAGCTTGCTAAAGTAGCAGGCAAATATAATGGCATGTATATTTCCCATATTCGTGATGAAGGAAATAAATTATTAGAAAGTCTTGATGAGCTAATTCAGATAAGTAAAGAAGCCAATATTGCTGCTGAAGTTTATCATCTGAAAGCATCAGCCAAACCTAACTGGTACAAATTAGATTTGGCATTGGCAAAAATTGACTCCGCCCGCAGTGCTGGACTCCCCATTACCGCAGATATCTATACCTATAATGCAAGTTCAACAGGATTGCACGTGCAATTACCTGATTGGGTACGTGAAGGTGGTATTGACACCATGTTAGAGCGATTACAAGATTCTGAGAATAGAAAACGAGCTATTAAAGAACTAGAATTTAGAAATGCACCAGAAACCATTCTTTTTGTAGGTTTTAAAAATGAGGCGTTACGTAAGTATATGGGCAAGTACTTACCTGAAGTGGCTCAGGAATTGGGCAAAAGTGTGGAGGAAACCTTGGTTAATCTAATTATTGAAGATGGAAGTCGCATTCAAGTGGTCTATTTTTCAATGTCTGAAGAAAACATACAAAAGAAAATGGCAGTGCCATGGATTAGTTTTTGCTCCGATGCCGGCTCGTATACCAATGAAGGGGTTTTTATAAAGCAAAGTACGCATCCTAGAGCTTACGGTTCCTTTATTCGTGTTTTAGGAAAATTCGCTCGTGACGAGCAAGTCATCACCTTGGCTGAAGGTATACGAAAACTGTCTGCCTTACCCGCAGAAAACTTAAAGCTTAAAAAACGGGGAAGCTTAATTTCTGGTAATTTTGCAGATATCGTAGTCTTTGATCCGGATAAAGTAACCGACAAAGCCACCTTTACCGATCCACATCAATATGCAGAAGGGGTGATTCATGTATTTGTGAATGGCACTGCAGTATTAAAAAATGGCGAGCATACCGGCGCCACACCTGGTAGGTTTGTGAAAGGGCCGGGGTATACTGGGAAATAGATTTCAAGTCAAGCAATTATTTTTGTTGACGGTTTCTATTAGTTGATTTTGAAAAAATGGAAAAGAAAAATACCAAAATTGCAATTATAGGAGCAGGAATAAGCGGACTTATTGCTGCTTTAAGGCTTGAGAAAGATGGATTTTCACCCATTATTTACGAAAAAAGCGATAGGGCTGGAGGCCGAGTAAAAACAGATATTGTTGAAGGTTATCAATTAGACCGCGGATTTCAAGTATTGTTAGATGCCTACCCTAAGGCGCAAGAATATCTTGATTATACGGACTTAGAACTTCAGCAATTTTTACCAGGAGCACAAATTTTTAATCAGGGTAAAAGCACCGTTCTCGGTGATCCGTTGCGAAGCCTGCAACTTTTACTACCCACACTTTCATCAACTATCGGGGATTTTTCAGATAAGTTGAAAATTCTCAAATTAAATTCAACTTTAAAGAAAAAATCGCTTGAAGACATTTTTAACGAAGATGAAACAACAACACTTGATTTCTTAAAATCAAAAGGGTTCTCTAATGAAATAATTGAACAGTTTTTTAGACCTTTTTTTTCAGGTATATTTTTAGAACATAACTTAGAAACCTCTTCTAGAATGTTTCAATTTGTCTATAAAATGTTCGGAACAGGAAATGCAGTATTGCCTAAAGCAGGTATTGAGGCGATTCCGAAACAACTGGAACAGCAACTTAAACGAACTATAATAAAATTTAATACTGCTGTTGAAAGTGTAACGGATAATGGAATTAGATTTACTGATAAGAAGGAGGTACAGCCAGACTATGTAATTATTGCCACAGATGCTTCTCCATTAGTACCTAACTTACGAAAACAGCAATTAGACTGGCATTCATCAGATACATTATACTTCACCACTAAGACTAGAAAAATTCAGAAACCATTAATTGGTTTAATTTCAGATAAGGAGGCATTGATTAATAATATTTTTTATTATACATCAATTAAAACTGAACATAAAGGAGGAGAAGAACTTCTATCTGTTACTGTTGTAAAAGAGCACAAGTTGAGTGAGTACGAACTCATACAGAAAGTAAAAGATGATTTAAAAACATTCTGCGGTATTACTACTGAACGTTACTTAAAACATTACCCCATTAAAATGGCATTACCTCAGTTGAATAACCTTCGGTATAGTTTAATGCCTTCTGAAACTCGACTTACAGAACGTATGTTTTTGGCCGGAGATTATTTGCTGAATGGGTCTTTGAATGCTGCAATGATATCAGGTGAAATGGCCGCTATAGGGGTAATTCAAACGATAGAAAAGACATAGTATATTAATTATTTAACCAATAGGTGAATTTTAACGTAAGTCCCCAATTTCGACTTTGGTAAGGCTCTATGAAATAATTGTTGGTATAGACGATAAACAAATCGGAAGCGGGACTATAGCGCCATTGAAAACGGGAGTTGATATTAAAATTATTGCTTTGTTCATTATACTGCAGCAAGTTGGCAAAAAAAAGTTTATTGGTAAATGTGATGTCTGCCTCGGCACCAATTAACCAAAATTCATTGGTATTCCAAGGTGCTGGTAAATTAATGTGATTGTAATTAAGATTAGCTTTTAAACTGACATAAGGTTGAAACCTATAACCTACTTCACTGGTTAAACTAGTTCTACTACCATCTTGATAATATCCTCCTAAACGACCTGTAAATGCATAGGTAAATAGACTTTGAGGTTTAGATTGAAACTCCCATCCTAAGGCATTCCAATTGTGCTGACTGCCCGTTGTTAAATTTGAAATACCGAGTCCGCTAGGGTCGAATGGAGAAAGTAATTCTACGTAATCATCAGATAAAAAGAA
Source organism: Maribacter arcticus (assembly GCF_900167935.1). Taxonomy (GTDB): domain Bacteria; phylum Bacteroidota; class Bacteroidia; order Flavobacteriales; family Flavobacteriaceae; genus Maribacter; species Maribacter arcticus. The sequence goes on from NZ_FUYL01000010.1 coordinate 7,908, forward strand.
TAGTAAACTGCTACGTTTTCTAAAATCAAATTTATAAGCCAAATAAGCGGTATGATCAGTTTCTTTTAATTGTTCGTTGAAGTAATAAAATCCATTTAATTCTGGTCCGTGGCTAAGTATTGGTCCTGCTTTCGGAAAAAATAAATGTCCTGCTTTTCCTGATAAATTCTTATAGCCTCTTCGCCGTACAAAACCCACTTCAGCAGAATAATCGCTGCTTACCCATTCTTCTTGTAAACGTAAATTCCATTTACGACTGGTATACGCTAAATGGGCACCTTGAGTAAAGCCACTATCATCGTCGGTAGGTGCAAAAGATTTTAGGAAAAATGCCTTTCCATTCCAAGCATTATTGGCGGAGGCGAGATTATATTCAACTCCAAGGTTTCTATTGTATTTAGAATATATATCAGTTAGAGAATCATTTTCTTGTGGGTAGTTGATAGATTGTTTGTTTACGAACATCATACCTATACTACTACGACCAAATATTTTCCTTTGCAGAGACATTACGGCAAAGTTTTGACTTGGTTGCCCTGATTCTTCAATTGGTGCTGTTTGCATATCCATGACACCTAAACGCCATTTATCATTTAGATTCCCACTAATTCGAGCGCCTGCTTGAATAGGTACATTTAAGCCAATTCTTCGAGAGAAAAATGGTCTTATAGTTTCATATCCAAAATTCGCAAATAAATCTCCGTTTTCTAAAAAGAACTGTCTACGCTCTGGGAAAAACAATTCGAAACGGTCAAGATTGGTTACTTGGCGATCTACTTCAACCTGTGAAAAATCTGGATTTACGGTCAAATCAAGATTTAAAGAAGAGGTAAGACTAAATTTTATATCTCCTCCAATTTTCGCATTAGTTTTAACGACTCCACCTACTTCTTGATTTTGTTTTACATCTCCTAAAACATAAGGAATAATGGAGAAATTAGTTCCTGGAGCGGGTGGTGGGGCATCCCAAACTAAAGTGCCTGAATAAGCGAGGGAAGCGGTTGGAAATTGACGTGGGATAGGTGTCCAGCTCGATTTTTCGCTCGATTTTAAATCTAAACGGCTAAAATTTATTCCCCATTCTTTCACACCTTCTTCATATCTAATGGATTTAAAAGGTACCGCCATTTCAAAAATCCATTTCTCTTCATCACGGGTAACTTTAGATATCCATTTACTGTCCCAATTCAAGTCAATTTTTGAACCATCATACATGGTACCATCCCATTGTGCACCATACGCATTGGAGCCGAATGAAAAACCCGTAGTCTGGTTGTTGAACGGATCTAAGAATAAAAGAAAGTTATCATTCTTGCCAAAAGAAAAATCGCGCCGTAGAGACTCTACAAAATAGTTGGCTTTAGTTGCATTGTAAAAGGTAGCTAAGAGGTATAAATTAGTGTCATCATAGGTCATTTTTATGGTCGTAGGCTCAGTAGCTTTACGATTATCCATAGGTAGCACCATAAAGAAATCATTCGCTTCCTCGGCATCTTGCCATGCGGCATCATTCCCTATGCCGTCAATAGTTATAGGTCCTGATGATTTTTTGATATGTAATCGGTAGTTCTCGTTTTTCTTTTGTGCATTAATGTTGGTTAGACATAAAAAAGAAAGAAATAGGATGCAATATTTCAATTTAGTTTGAGATTGGTTTTAAGGCACAACTTAGTTATTTCTAATCATTTTCTAAGTAAGCTTATCATAATGTTTTTATAAAATATCTCTAGTTTTTGTTATACCCTTTAATACTAGGTTATAGGCGTAAACTGTAAGTGTTATTTAAATTATATTGTTGTTTTGCAAACTATAGTTATAATCGAATTCATGACATCACCTGTTGAAGCACATATTAAAAAATATATTTAAGTAACAGAATTAGAAGTAAAGCTATTCCATAGCCTTTTAACCGAATTAAAGGTTGAAGCAAGAAAATATCTTATAAAGACCGGCACTCAATTAAAGCAATGTTATTTTGTGAACAAAGGTTGTTTAAAGACTTATTTTTTAGATAAAAAAGGGGATAAACATGTAATACAGTTCGCTATAGAAAATTGGTGGGTAAGCGATTTCGAGGCCTTCTACTACTAATTAGAAAATATACTAACCTAGGCTGGACCTTTATTTAATATTGAACATTCTAATAGCCCCCTAATTACGTTTCCTGGTGGCGTACCTATTAAAGATGCTAGCGGTACTATTATAGGAACAACTGGAATTAGTGGTAGTAGTGTTGAAAATGACCACATTATTGCTGTTGCCTGTGCAGAAGCATTATAAAATTTTTTCTCAACTTTGAAATAGAGGTATCATGCAATTCACTTTGTATTATACCCTTTTTGCATTTATAACAATGTTTTAACGAGATGAGTTAATAATTGAGCATTAATTGTTTGAACTTTGTAATGAAAATTAAAACAATTTATTTCTACCATATATGAGCAAGCAAGCATTGTTAACTCCGTTTCATAAAAATATACAATTAAAAAACCGTGTCGTTATGGCTCCTATGACTCGAAGTAGAGCGGCAAACGCAGAGAATAAACCGGTTGAAGAATTGCACGTGGTATACTACAGACGACGAGCTTCGGCTGGATTGATTATTACTGAAGGTTCACAAGTGTCTAAAGATGCAGTAGGTTATGTAAATACTGCAGGTATTTATTCGAAGGCTCAAGTTGAAGGTTGGAAAAAAGTTACTGAAGCCGTACATAATGACGGCGGTAAAATTTTCATCCAATTATGGCATGTAGGGCGTATGTCTCACCCTGATTTTCATAATGGTGAATTGCCGCTAGCTCCTTCAGCTATTAATCCGAATGCGCAATCTTATACTCCAGAGGGCTTTAAAGATACAGTGACTCCTAAAGCAATGACCAAAGAAGATATCAAGCAAACTATAGCGGATTTTGTTACTGCAGCAAAGAATGCTGTAGAGGCAGGGTTTGACGGAGTCGAGATACATTCATCTAACGGTTATTTATTTCATCAATTTTTTAATGGTACTTCAAATACAAGAACTGATGAATATGGTGGGAGTATAGAAAATAAAACTCGCTTCTTTTTTGAAGTACTAGATGCTATGAAAGAAGTTATTCCTCAAGAAAAAATAGGAGCACGGTTTAACCCTTCATTACATGGTCTTTTTGGTATTACTATGGATGAGGAAACGATACCTACATTTGAGTACATCATTAAAAAGTTAAATGACTACAACTTAGCTTACGTGCATTTATCTGAACCCTTTACAGATGTATCTGAAATTTCTTTTGCTGTAAAACATATAGCAAAACATTTTAGACCTTTATATAACGGTACATTGATGATAAATGGTGGATTTGACCAAGAATCGGGTAATAAAGTAATTGAAGCTGGTGATGCAGATTTAGTAGCTTTAGGTAAACCGTTTATATCTAATCCTGATTTAGTAGAGCGATTTGAACATAATTATGAACTGGCTGAGTGGGATAATGATACTTTTTATACTCCTGGTCAAAAAGGATATATAGATTACGCGACGTACAAAGAGAAAGTACAACTTGCTCAAAAGATAGAAATTAATTAAACATCTAGTAAGCAGGTTATTAATTATTAATCTTAAATAAGAATACATATGAATTTTACAAGAAGCGCGAAAGCACAATGGAAGGGTAGTGGAAAAGACGGTAAAGGAACAATGACAACCGAAAGTACCGTTTTACAAGATGCTCAATATTCTTTTAATACAAGATTTGAAGATGGAAAAGGTACAAACCCAGAGGAGTTAATCGGTGCAGCGCATGCCGGTTGTTTTTCAATGCAACTAAGTTTCTTACTTGGTGAAGCAGGTTTTACGCCAACAACTTTAGATGTAGATGCAAAGGTTGATTTTAAGGATGGAGAAATTGTAAAAGTGACTTTACATTTAAAAGGAGATGTTCCAAATATTAATTCTGATGAATTCAATAAAATTGCTCTAAAAGCAAAAGAAGTTTGTCCAGTGTCGAAATTACTGAATGCTGAAATCGTATTGAATGCTAGTCTTTCATAAATTTAGATGAAGTGTTTGCATTTTAGAAAAGCTGCCTGATTAGGCAGCTTTTCTATTTTATAATAGTTTTTAAGACGATTACAAATAGTAATTTAATAGGCAATACATGTGAATGGAATAATAGTGTTTTCACGATACTAATTATAGTATATGAACTAAGTTTTAACTCACTTTATTAAGAACTTGCGATAAAACATTAAGACTATGGAAAATGTATTAGTAGCTGGTGCGAATGGTACCACAGGTAAAAAAATAGTAAATTTATTAAAAGCCTCTCAGTACTTTAACCCAGTAGCAATGGTTCGTAAAGAAGAGCAACAAGAACAGTTTAAAAAAGAGGGTATAACTACAGTTTTAGGTGACCTTGAAAAAGATTTGTTTCATACTTTAGAGCATATAGATAAGGTGATTTTTGCAGCTGGTTCTGGTGGCAAAAAAGTAATAGCTGTAGATCAAGAAGGTGCAAAAAATTTAATGAATGCTTCTAAAAAAGCAAACATCAAGAAATTTGTCATGCTAAGTTCAATGGGCGCTGACAACCCCAAAGCTTCAGAAGATTTACAGGAATATTTAGAGGCGAAACTTAATGCAGATGAGTATTTAAAATCATCAGGTTTGACATATTCTATTGTAAGGCCTGGGTCTTTAACAAACGATGCAGGAACTGGTAAAATTAAACTTCAGTCAAAAATGAATCAACAAGGTTCTATAACTCGAGATGATGTTGCTCAGACCTTGGTGCGTTCACTTCATGATGATGCAGTAATAAATCAAACTATTGAAATTATACAAGGTGAAACACTTATTGGTGAAGCCTTAGATGAAGTGGCTGTATAAGCTTAAAATTAATGGTTACTACCTAAATGATTCAATTTAAGCTTAATCAAATACTTTACTAATAACAATTCAAGGTTTTAAAACTACCCGTTCTTGTGTATCTTCGTTAAAAATTAAACATCTTAAATATGAAAATTTCATTTTATAAAATAGCTATGGTTTTTACTATTGCTATTACCATAATATCATGTAAAGAAACTCAAAAAAAAGGAGCTGAAAACATGGCAGAAAATGTTCCAATGGACAGTACAGATTTAGCTTTATTGGAACTCGATCTTCCTGAAGGATTTAAAATTGAAGTCTATGCTAGGGGAATAGATGGTGCGCGCTCAATGGCTTTGGGTGATAATGGGACTTTATTTGTAGGTACCCGAACAGAAAACACGGTTTACGCCATTCAAGATACTGATGGTGATTTTAAGGCTGACAATGTTATCGTTCTTGATACCATGGAAGTACCAAATGGTATTGCTATGAGAAACGGTGATTTATATGTTGCTCAAGTCGGTAGTTTATGGAAATATCCGAACATTGAAAATCAGGTGGGTAAAACTCTAAATAAAGAATTGATATATGATGACTATCCTACGGAATTTCACCATGGATGGAAGTATATCGCCTTCGGACCTGATGATAAATTGTACATACCTGTAGGGGCACCATGCAATATTTGTAACCGTACCAATGAAGATGAACGTTTTTCGACCATTACTAGAATGGATCCAGATGGTAGTAACCGTGAAATTTATGCAAAAGGTGTTCGAAATTCTGTTGGTTTTACTTGGCATCCTGATACTAAAGAGATGTGGTTTACAGATAATGGTCGTGACATGCTTGGGGATGACATTCCACCTTGTGAATTAAATCATGTAACCGAAATAGGTCAACATTTTGGATATCCTTTTTGTCATGGTGGTATTGTGAAAGACCCAGAGTTTGGTGAAGAGCATCCGTGTTCAGATTTTGTTTCTCCAGCGTTACAATTGGGAGCCCACGTAGCACCTTTGGCTATTAAATTTTACACGGCTGAAATGTTTCCACCAAACTATCAAGGCAAAGCATTTATTGCAGAGCATGGTTCTTGGAACAGAAGTAAGAAGGTTGGCTATAGAATTATGATGGCAGATATAAAGGATGGGGAAGTTATCGATTACGAACCTTTTATTGATGGTTGGTTAAACGAATCAACCCAAGAAGCATCTGGTAGACCTGTTGATATCTTATGGATGAAAGATGGCTCAATGCTAATTTCTGATGATTATGGTGACGCTATTTATCGTGTTTCCTATAATGGCACTGCACTTTCAAGTAACTAATAAAAAATAAAGCATCTTAAAAAAGCAGCTCCTTTGGGCTGCTTTTTTAGTTTTCAAATACCTAATTTTAGTTTCCAAACCTTATATTTATGCTTCGTAAATTTTAATTAAATCGATAAGAATCATGTTTAATACAACAACACGAAGAACATTTTTAAAACAGACCGGTGTGCTTTCGGTTAGTTCAATTTTACCCTTGTCGGTATTACCACTAGATCCTCGATTTAAAATGGGTTTACAGTTATTCACTATACGTGATGCAATGGCTAAAGACCCTATAGAGAGCATTAAATATGCTAGAAGCTTAGGATATGAAGATGGAGAAATTTATGGTTATGATGGTGATAATGATACGTACTACGGAATTAAATCAAAGGAATTTAATAAGAACTTAATTGATTTAGGCTTTACCATTTCAAGCGGGCACTATGATTTTTCAAGTCGATTTAATGAACCTATGGAAAATCTTGATCGCTATGTTGATCAATGTATCGAAGGTTCTCATAACATCGATAGCAAATATATTACATGGCCATGGCTAGCGCCAGAATTTCGTGATATTGAAAATTTCAAAATATTAACTGATAAATTGAATAAAATAGGGGAGCAGGTGACCAATTCCGGACTAGAATTTGCGTATCATAATCATGATTTTGAATTTACTGACCACAATGGTGAAAAGGGCTATGATATTATTCTAGCAGGTACTGACCCTAGCTTGGTGAAATTACAGATGGATATGTACTGGGTTGAGCATTCATCTAGTAAAAGTCCGAGTGAGTTAATTACAGAAAACCCTGGGCGTTTTGTAATGTGGCATATTAAAGACATGGACAAGGTTACCCGAGATTATTCTGAAATGGGTAATGGTTCTATAGATTATAAGACTTTATTATCAACTATTGATAAAGAAGACTTGCAATACTATTATATTGAGCAGGGAGGAAATTTTGCCGAGAGTTCAATGAAGAGTATTACGGATAGTGCTGAATATTTTAAAAAGAATCTTCAAAGGTATTTATAAGGTATGAAGTACCCAGACAAGGTTTATTTAAATGGTAACATAGTACCTCCTGAAGATGCTAAAATCTCAGTTTTTGACCGTGGTTTTATTTTTGGTGATGGTATCTATGAAGTTATGGTACAAATTGACGGGAAATTCTTCTATGAAAAAGCTCACTTAAATCGCTTGCAAGAAGGGTTAAATAAGATAAATATCGCTTTTGATACAAGTAACCTACTAATTGAAATAGAAAAACTATTAAGTGTTTCCGAATTAACTGGTAAGGATTGTCTTCTATATATTCAAATAACACGAGGTGTCGCTCCAAGACAACATTCGTATCCATCAGATATAGTACCTACAATAATGATGTATGCAGTGCCTAAAGTTTTACCCCAAATTAATTCTGTCAATGCAAAAGTAATTACCCGGGAAGATTTTAGATGGTCTCGTTGCGATATTAAAATGACGTCACTTTTAGGTAATGTTATGCTGAATGAAGAGGCCATGCAACATCAATGCTTTGAAACTATTTTACATCGAGATGGATTTTTTACCGAAGCTTCTCATTGTAATGTCTTCTTTGTAAAAGACGGAGTTGTTTTAACACATCCTGCCAACGAGCTAATTTTAGATGGCATAACTAGACAAGTTGTTTTTGAACTTTGTAAATCTCTCGATATAGAAATTCGAGAAACACCGGTCTCCATTAATGATATTTCTGAGATAGATGAAGCATTCTTAACCGGCACTAGTACCCAAATAGCATCTATTCAACAAATAGATGATCACATTCTTTATAAGGAGAATAAAATAGGACCCGTAACTCAAAAATTACAGGAGGCTTTTTTGAAAATTAAAACTATTAATTAATCAACCTTAAAATAAGTAAAAAACTCATCTGTATCTTTTATGGTCATAAGATTCAATATGTAGCAAACTTCAGATAAATCTGAAAAATCTAATCCACCTTCGGCTACACTTTCATTTAAATATCTACCATCTTTTCCGTTATACTGATTTCCTAATCGCATAGCAATATTCCATACTAGTGTTAAATGATTATCGTTCAATTTGCTCTCCCAATTCACAATTCCGTCAGATTTTAAGCCAGGTGTACCATTACCAACGGCATTGCCATCAGCTATTTTGTGATAATCAGTAATTGATTGAGTATATTTAAGTTTGGTTGGTTCAGTAACCGATTCATTCCAATCGCTATGCTGAACCACATGAATTTTTTCTTTTACATTTAAAGACGGATTCGCTTCTACTAATTTCTTTACCCAATCTGCAGTAAAATCAGATTGACCTGCTTCAGCAACCCATACAGAACCACCGCTTTTAATTGTTTTTTTAACCTTTTCAACAACCAGTTTTATCGATTTATCTCGTTTATAATGGGCATCTGCCCAATTTTTACCGAATGCCAATTTCATTAATTCATTGGGGGGTACATATAATCCTTCCTGTATACCATAGGTGCCTGCAATAGCAAAATAGTTCAAATCTTTATAATCTGGATAATGCAAAAGTGTGGCTAAACCAGCAGCTGTATGTAAATCATCAATATCGGTTTTACAGTCTAACTGAACCAATAATAAATCTTTCGATATATTAAACGCGGGTTTTTGAGCATATATAGATACACCTAAAAACAATATACCTATAACTGTTATAGCCTTAAATTTTTGAAAAAAACTTTTTAAAATAGATATTTCGAACATGCGCTTTTATTGGTAGCACTAAAATATCAAATAAAATTTATCCAACATATAAATATGATAATAGGTAGCTAACTTAATTGTCCATAGCTTCTATTTGTTTCAAGATTTTATCTGCTTCCGCAGCCTTATCATCACTTTTTGAACGATTTTGAGTAGACAATTCATAAGATTCCTTTAGCAATTTTTCGTATTGTTCTTGTAGCTTTTCCTTTTGTGATTTCTTTTTAAATAGACCGAACATAGTTTTTATTTTGAAGTTACCATTTTATAAAATTTTTTGAATCCTTTTTAATTAATAAATAACAACTGTAGTTAGAATATGAATTTTAATAGTCTTGATTTTATAGTAAAAACTAGTACCTTACTACCATCACTTTAAACTTCTAGTACCATGAAAAAATCGCTACTACCATTACTATTGATTCTATTTACATTACAACAATTACCAATGAAAGCTGCAGTTGCTAAAGTTTCTCAAGAATCTGGTTATACCGAAGGAAACTACACTCTAATTATAGAAGGGTACGATTGGGGTCCTGCGGTCAAAAAAGTTGTTGTGTCAATTAAAGATGTAGTTACCGAAGCAAATGCATCTGATTTTTCGGTCGCAGTTAAGCGCACTAAAAAAGGTGTAGAAATGCAACCTGCAGAATCACAAGGGGACAGAGAAGTCTTATTTGCCTATGTTTCTGATGAAGAGGGGAATAGAATAGCCGAAGGAAACCATATTAGCCTAGTGCTATTAGTACATCCAAATAACCCGTTAGATTCTCCAATCAAATATATTTTTAAAAATGGTAGAGGTAGTAATCAGTGGATTGACTATAGAATGAATATAACACATACACCAACATCAAAGATTTGGGATACAGAAGCTGAACGAATATATTCAGATTTAGATAGGTTTGATTTAGAAGGGACATATACCAGTGATGGAACAGCTTTATCTTATGGTTCTTTTGAACCTGAGGGGGCGTCTACTAAAATGCCGCTAATCATTTGGTTACATGGTGGGGGTGAAGGTGGTACTGACCCTAGTATTGCTTTAATTGCAAATAAAGCAACCAATTATGCTACTCCTGAAATACAATCTTATTTCGGAGGAGCTTATGTTTTAGTACCCCAAACACCTACATTTTGGATGCAGAGCGTATCAGGAGATTATACGAGAGGGGATACAGAAGATATTTATAATAAAGCGTTGTTCAATTTAATAGAAAATTATGTTACAAAGCATCCAAAGATAGATACCGATAGAATTTATGTTGGTGGATGTTCAAATGGCGGCTATATGAGTTTAAAATTAATACTGAATCATCCGGAGTATTTTGCGGCTGGTTATATAAGTGCTTTAGCCTACCAAAACGAATATATTACCGATGAAGAAATAGAACGAATTAAAAATGTTCCTTTATGGTTCGTACATTCTAAAGATGATACGACCACTGTACCAGATGAAACCGTTGTACCATTATACAATAGATTGATTTCTGCTGGCGCACCTAGCGTGCATTTTTCTTTTTATGATCATGTGGTTGATTTAACCGGTTTTTATGGTGGCAAGGATTATTATTTTCCTGGACATTGGTCTTGGATATATTCACATGCAAATAATGCCAATTTTGATTTTAACCGAGAACCTGTACAAATAAATGGTAAGGGAGTCACAATTATGGAGTGGTTAGCTGTTCAAAAAAGGTAAAATCTTTCTTTAATAAGGTTGAAAAGGTTGAAAACTCTTAAATATTTGCCAAAAAATGTATTTAAGTGAACTTAAAACATTGTATGTCAAGTTTTGTAGTCATCTTTGCAAAATAAATAGTATTATAAATTAAATTACATTACAATGAGTAAAGGAACAGTAAAATTTTTCAACGACACAAAAGGTTTCGGTTTTATCACTGAAGAAGGTGTTGAAAAAGACCACTTTGTACACATTTCAGGTTTAATCGACGAAATTCGTGAAGGCGATGAAGTTGAATTCGAACTAAAAGAAGGTAACAAAGGATTAAACGCAGTGAACGTAAAAGTTATCTAAACATATATACTTTCAAGTTTAAGAAAAAGCCCTTCCATAGTGAAGGGCTTTTTTATTACTCATTTTCAAGCTTCTAGGTCAAAATAAAGACGTAATTTTGCACCCGCAAAAAAGTCGTATTATGAAGCGTATTAATGAATACAAAAAACTCTTTGGAGTTGAAAAGGAAATCGAGCTTAAAACTCTTAAATCTACTTACAGAAATTTGGTAAAAGAATGGCATCCAGACAAATTTCAAGAAGGTGATGAAAAACGTGAAGAGGCTGAAATAGAAAGTCGTCGAATTATAGACGGTTACCATTTTTTAGTAAGTATCGCTCCTGAAACTTTAGAGGCAAACAATGATGTTTACCAAGAAACTATAAATAATTCTGGTATAGCAGATTATCAACACAATGGTCTTGTATTGGAAATTACATTTTTAGATGGTTCTACTTATGAGTATTTCGGAGTTACTAAGCCTATTTTTCAAAAAATGATTAACTCTAACAAGTTGAACAGATTTGCAAAAAGAAGCATTTACCCAAATTACATTTATAGAAAATCAAAAAGAGTCCTTCAAGAGGCCTAGAATTTGATATATAATTTAAAATCACAGATATCGCATGAAAAATCAAGAAGAGATTTTATCGAAATTGAATATTGATGCGTTGAATCCTATGCAAGAGGAGGCGCTAACTGTGATTTCATCTACAGCCAACACAATTCTATTATCACCAACAGGTACTGGAAAAACGTTGGCTTTTTTACTTCCTATTTTAGAGGTTTTAGACCACGATAATCCTGAGGTTCAAGTATTAATTTTAGTGCCTTCGCGAGAATTGGCTATTCAAATCGAACAAGTAATTCGCAATATGGGGTCTGGTTTTAAGGTTAACGCCATTTATGGCGGTAGACCTATGTCTAAAGATAAGATTGAACTAAAACATACGCCCGCAATTCTTGTAGGAACACCTGGTAGAATTCTAGACCATTTTATGGCAGATCGTTTTACCAAAGAACATATTACCCATTTGGTGCTTGATGAATTCGATAAGTCTTTAGAAGTTGGTTTTGAGGAGGAAATGACTGAAATTCTTGCAGAATTACCCAACCTTAAAAAACGTATTCTTACATCTGCTACAGAGGGGGTTAAGATTCCGAAGTTTGTAGGTATGGAAAACCCGAGGAGAATAAATTTTCTTAAGAAGGAAACCCCATCACAACTAACAATCAGCACTGTTTTATCTGAAGATAAAGACAAGCTGAAAACGTTAGTTCAGTTATTAAAATTTATAGGAGAACAACCAGGTATCATCTTTTGTAATTTTAAAGATAGTATTGAAAGTGTTAGTTCTTATTTAAGTCAGCAACATATTTTACATGAATGCTTTTCTGGCGGCATGGAACAGAAAGACCGTGAACGTGCTTTAATTAAGTTTAGAAACGGTAGTAGTCGTATCTTATTAGCTACCGATTTGGCAGCTAGAGGAATAGATATACCTGAGTTAAAATTCATAATTCATTACGAATTACCACATCGTGTTGAAGAATTCACCCATCGTAATGGAAGAACTGCTCGTGTTAATGAAGCGGGTACTGCCTATGTCTTAAAATGGGATAAAGAATCGTTACCTGAGTTTATTTCGAAATCAAAGGGAATCAACATCAGTAAATCCAATAGGTTAGGAGACCCATTTTGGGAAACGCTATTCATTTCTGGTGGACGAAAAGATAAAATATCAAAAGGTGATATTGCAGGACTTTTCTTTAAACAAGCCGGACTGAATCCAAACCAACTAGGAGACATTGAATTAAAACAAGATTGTGCTTTTGTTGCCGTTCCCAAAAACAATTCAAAAGAACTGGTTAACAATTTGAACAATTCTAGATTAAAAAAGAAAAAAGTACGTATTACTGTACTTTAAACATAGTTAGTATTTTTGCCCTTTTTAAGGTTGTATGATGAAGGATAAACAGCACGAGAACGAAACTGAAATCGATTTAAACGAAATTGAAAGTTGTATTGAAATTTTAAATCGTTTGGTTACCGACACAAACCAAATTTTTGAGATTCCAGAAGATAGACGAATTGCCTTAATCAAAGTTGCAGGTCAATTATCGCGCCCTAACAAACAAGAGTTTGCAAAAAGGGTAAAAGATGCCAAGCGAAACGAGAAAAGAAAACAAGCGGTTCGCGATAAACATGCGCGTAAAGAAACTGGTATTCGTAGTGCGCGTGAAGCTCATGTATTTGTAGCTCCTAAATTATTACCCGCTGCAGAATTAGAAAGTAAAGATTTACCAGAACTTGCAACACCTCGTAATTGTTATGTTTGTAAGACCGAGTTTACGAAACTTCATCATTTTTATGATACTATGTGTTCCGATTGTGGCGATTTTAATTATGCCAAACGGTTTCAAAACGCCAATGTAAAAGGTCAAATCGCTGTTATTACCGGTTCTCGACTAAAAATTGGCTATCATATTACTCTAATGCTTTTACGTGGTGGTGCTACCGTAATTGCGACGACACGATTTCCTGTGGATTCTGCACTTCGTTTTTCTAAGGAGGAAGATTTTATGGAATGGGGGCATCGACTAAAAATTCACGGACTAGATTTACGCCATATACCTAGTGTTGAAATCTTCTGCAATTTTATTGAGCAGCAGTATGACAAACTTGATATATTGATTAATAATGCAGCACAAACCGTTCGTAGACCAGCAGGATTTTACCATCATTTAATGGAAAACGAGGAACGTGAAATTTCTTCATTGCCTAAATTTGCCCAAATGGTCTTGAGCGATCATGAAAATTGTTTGGATGAATTAAAATTGTTTAGCACTAAAGCTTCTCCAAATCAAAATATGCCAGTTACTTGGCACGGACCTGAACCTGGTATAGGTTTGCGGGCTTCTGCTAAATTATCTCAAATACCTTATAGTTTTGATAATGCTTTGGTTGCCCAAGAGGTTTTTCCAACAGGGGAATTAGATGCAGATTTACAACAAGTAGATTTACGTAAAACTAATAGCTGGAGATTAAAATTAGGTGAAATCGAAACCACCGAAATGATTGAGGTTCAATTGGTGAATTCTGTAGCGCCTTTCGTGCTTTGCAACCGGTTAGCCGAATTAATGAAAAAAGAGAATACTGGTCAGAAGCATATTATAAATGTAACGGCGATGGAAGGTAAATTTCACCGTTTTTTTAAAGAATCTCGCCACCCACACACCAATATGGCTAAGGCTGCTTTAAATATGCTTACCCATACTGCTTCTGGTGAATTGGCCAAAGATGGTATTTTTATGAATGCCGTTGATACGGGTTGGGTTACAGATGAAGATCCTGCAGAATTAGCTAAGAAAAAACAAGAAGTCCACGATTTTCAACCACCTTTAGATATTGTTGATGGTGCTGCCAGAGTAATGGATCCATTGTTCGACGGAATCAATACTGGTAAACACTGGTGTGGAAAATTCTTGAAAGATTACTTTCCTATAGACTGGTAAACGTATTCAACTTTAATACTATTATGATAGATTGGTGAATTGGTATTATTATGAATAGGTTCAAATTGCCCCACTTTATTATAAATACTTAATTCATATTGATGAAAACAAGATAATCGCAAAAATGTGGTGAAGTCTATGTTATAATTATTGGTTTAACTAACTTTAGCTTTTGACCAACCAATTATTAAGATACCGATGAAGAGATTATTCTGCAACCTTGCCTTTTTCACTTGTTTATTTATTTCAACAACACTTTTATCTCAAGATTTTTCAGCTTTTGAATATCGTACCATTGGTCCTTCAAGAGGTGGTCGGGTAACTACAGTAACTGGCACTGCAATGCAACCAGGTACTTTTTATCTAGGCGCCACAGGGGCAGGAGTATGGAAGACTGAAGACTATGGTACAACTTGGAATAATATCTCTGACGGATTTTTTGAAACTCCCTCAATAGGTGCTATTGAAGTAGCTGTTAATGACCCAAATATTATTTATGTGGGTACTGGTTCTGATGGACTTCGTAGTAATATAATCAGTGGAAAAGGAGTTTATAAATCTATTGATGCAGGTATAACCTGGTCGCATATTGGCCTTGATAATGTTGGTCAAATTGGTGCTGTAGAAATTGACCCTACCAATAGCAATATTGTTTGGGTAGCCGCCATTGGAAACGCTTTTAAACCAAATGAAGAACGTGGTGTATATAAAACCATTGATGGGGGTGTAACTTGGGAGAAGGTATTATTCGTTTCGAATAAAACAGGCTTTGCAGATATAGAGTTGTTACCAGGAAACCCAAATGTTGTTTTTGCAGCTGCTTGGAAAGCACAACGTACACCATGGACAATTGATTCTGGAGGAGAGAATAAAGAAGGCGGCATTTATAAATCGGTTAATGGGGGTAAAGATTGGACGAAGTTAGAAGATGGTTTGCCAAAGGGCTTAATTGGTAAAATAGATTTAGCTGTTGCTGCGTCTGATTCGAAAATCGTTTATGCCGTTATAGAAGCACCTGATGATGAAGGGGGTGTTTATAAATCTATAGATCAAGGTAAAAGCTTTCAACAAACGTCTAGTGAAAAGGGACTTGTAAATAGACCTTTCTATTATACCAATATTGAGGTAGACCCTACCAATCCTGATATTGTATATTCAAATGCTAATCCGTTATTAAAATCGAAAGATGGTGGTAAAACTTGGACCATTATGGCTGTTCCACATGGAGACAATCATGATATTTGGCTAAATCCGAATAATCCTGAATTATTGATTCAAAGTAATGATGGCGGGGCTAATATTTCGCATAACGGAGGAAAAACATGGTCTTCTCAGTTTAATCAACCCACTGCAGAAATTTATCAAGTTGCTGTAGATGACCAATATCCTTATTGGGTGTACGGTGCTCAACAAGACAATACCACAATTGCTATACCGAGTTCTTCACCAAGTGGTTCTTCGCCACAAGGTACTCAAGTAATGATTGAAGTAGGAGGCTGTGAAACTGGACCAGCAATACCTAAACCAGGTAATTCTGATATCGTTTACAATAATTGTAAAGGGCGATTTAGTGTTTATAATAAAATAACAGGAGCTAACCGTGAGTATTCAATTGGCGCTTCGAATATTTATGGTCATAATCCTAAGGATTTAAAATATAGATTTCAGCGTGTAGCTCCGGTTCACGTTTCTCCACATGATCCAGATGTAGTGTACATGGGGTCGCAGTTTGTTCATAAAACTAGAAATGACGGAGTTATTTGGGAAACAATTTCGCCAGATTTGACTGCTTTTGAAGCTGATAAGCAGGTTGTTTCTGGTAACCCAATAACACGTGATATAACAGGGGAGGAGTATTACAGTACACTGTATTCTATTCGGGAATCTAAGATTCAAAAAGACCTTATTTGGACAGGTTCTAATGATGGTATTATTTCCCTTACTAAAGATGGAGGGCAGACTTGGGAAAACGTTACTCCTAAAAAAATGCTTAAAGGTGGTAGGGTAGAATCAGTAGAACCATCGCAATTCGACCCGGCTAAAGCATACATTTCTGTAGATAGACATCTTTTGGGTGATAACATACCGTATTTCTATATGACTAAAGATTTCGGAAAAAATTGGGAATTAATAAGTACGGCTACTAACGGAATACCTGCCGATTATACAGCTAAAGTATTACGTGAAGACCCTGTAAAAGAGGGTCTTTTATATGCTGGTACTGAATATGGAATGTTCGTTTCCTTTGACGAAGGAAAAAAATGGAAACCATTTCAACAGAACCTACCTATTACGCCAATTACCGATGTAATCATCCATAGAGGAGATTTGGTTATAAGTACGATGGGTCGTGGATTTTGGATTCTAGATAATATTACCTCTCTAAGAAACCCTGAAATAGCTGATTTAAATGATAAACCAATATTGTTTAAACCTGACACTACGATTCGGTATAGAACAGGTAGAGCTTCGAGTGACTTTCCAAATTACCCAGCCACCAGTGTAATTATTGATTACTATCTCCCAAACGATATAACTAAAGATGTTCAGTTAAAAATATTGGATGCAAACAAAAAATCCATTGTTACTATCGTGAGTGATTCTACCCAATTAACGTCTACGTCTGAAGAGGTTCAAGACATGGGTCTAAATATGACCTTTAGCTATTTGGACACAAAGCTTGAAACTAAAAAAGGCTTAAATCGTTTTGCTTGGGATTTAAAACAAAAAGGAGCTTGGAGCGATAAGAAATCCAGGTTGTTTAAAAATGGACCAATGGTGCCACCAGGTATGTATACGGTAAGTTTAACCGTTGGAAAGGAAACTTTAGAGCAAACATTCGAAATCATAGTCGATCCACGCCTTGAAAAAGAAGGCATTACAAGTACTACATTTCAAGAACAACTAGCCTTTGAAAACAAAGTAATCAGTTTATTATCTGAAGCACGAAAATTTCAAGTAAAAGTAGAAGCTGAATTGAAAAAGAGTACAAATTCTGAAAAGAAAGCCTCATTAGAGAAGGTATTGAAAGAACTCAAGAATGAAGAAGGTGCATATCCTCAGCAAATGTTGGTTGCGCAGATTTCGTATTTATCATACATTGTTGGTGATACTGATAAGGAAATAGGTAAAGATGCCAAAGAGCGATATATAGAATTGGTTTCTAAATTTGACCAGTTAAAATCTAAGGCAGGAATTTAATAATGTTGTGATTAAACGTATAGAAAATTCAAATTAAAAGGTGTGTCATTTGGCATACCTTTTTTTGTTACTTTTAAAATTCAAGAAACAAAATCCATCAAAATGAAATTAAATAAAAATGTTTGGTTATCACTATCCTCAATAATGGTGTTGTCAATGATAATTTCCTGTGGGGTGAAGAAATCGGATGTTAAAAAAGAAAATAACGTTCATGAATCAGATGGAGTTTCAAAGCCTGAATGGGTTTCAATTTTTAATGGAACAGATTTAACCGGTTGGACCATAAAAATACCTGGCCATCCATTAGGAGAAAACTTTGGTAATACCTTACGAGTAGAAGATAGTATTCTTAAAATACGATATGATGCTTACGGACCAGAATTTAATGATCGTTTTGGTACGGTATATTTTGATAGGTATTTAACTGATTACCGCATTAAAGTAGAATATCGATTTGTTGGAGAAACTGCTCAAGGTGCACCGAATTGGGGTTATCGCGATAGCGGTATTCAATTTTATGGACAACCACCAGCTACACAAAAGATGGATCAGGCTTTTCCTGTGTGTTTAGAATATAATTTTCATGGAGGAAACGGTACTGATGACCGACCTTTAGGAGCTGCGTGTACCAACGGAATTTTCATAGAATATAATGGACAGAAGAATACCACTACCTGTATTGCTGCAGATGTCTCTAAAACGTTTCATGGTAATCAATGGGTTACTGCTGAGATAGATGTGAGAGATGGTAAAATCACACATTATGTAAATGGTGAGGAGATTTTAAACTATGCGAACCCCACTTATAACGTAGAAAATGAAACGGCTAAAATGTTGATAACCGGTAGTGATGCAAAAGTAAAAGGTGGCTATGTCTCTTTACAGTCCAATAGCCACCCAATAGATTTTCGTAAAATAGAATTGCTAGAATATAAATAGTCTAATAATTGAACTAATTAAAAACTCTAGATTATAAGGTTACTTTTTCTCCTGTTTTTGCCGCTAAAAATATAGCGTCAATAATTTTCATATCCTTTACACCTTCTTCTCCATCAACGGGAACGATAGGTTGTACACCATCAAAAATCAGTGCAGCCATACCATCCATCTGTAACGTTTGATGTGTAACGTGAGGTTGGGTCAATGGGCCCTTATGTGTTCTTCCTTCAATTGGTCCGTAACCTGTAGACGGCTGCATTTCTACAAATCCTTTAGAACCAGTCATATAAAATCTGTCTAAATTGTTCATACTATACGTAGAAAGGCAATTAGCCACAGCACCACTAGGGAAACCCATTTGAAATTGTATCGTTTCATCGATACCTTCCTTGAATTTTACTGGATCTGTCTTTGTTTCTTGTGCCGTTACCCAAACCGGTTCTTCACCTAGCATATAGCGCGCACCGTTTATAGAATAAATACCAATATCCATCATAGCTCCACCACCAGAAAGTTCTTTGTTCAAACGCCATTGTGTTGGGTCTCCTATTGTAAACCCTGATTGCCCTTGAAAAAATTTGGTCTCACCAAAAACTCCGTCTTTTCGCATTTGAATAACGGCAACGGTCTTAGGTTCAAAATGCATTCTATAACCAATCAACAATTTTACATTTGCAGCCTTACAAACATCTACCATTTCTTGCCCTTCTTGGGCATTGATACCCATCGGCTTTTCACTTATGACATGTTTACCTGCTTTGGCTACTCGAATAGTTTGTTCCTTATGCAATCCGTTAGGGGTAATAATATAAACGGCATCAATATCTGGATTGTCTTTTATAGCATCGAAATTTTCATAGTTATAGCAATTCTTTTCTGGAATATTATATTTCGATTGCCACTTTTTTATTTTGCTAGGTGTACCACTAATTACGCCTACCAATTTAGCTCGCTTACAAGATTGCATAGCTTCCGCTACACGCGTACCGTAACTACCTAAACCCATTATGGCTACTTTTAGAATAGGTCCGTCGTATGGTTCAGTAGTTGCTGCAAATAAGCTGGCAGGACTGTACAAAATAGGTATAGCAAACGAAGTTACCGATAATGTTTCCAAAAATTTTCTTCTCGAAGTCATAGGATTATATATTTGGTTGGTTTTCCGAACCTAAATATAAGTAATCTTGGTCTGTAATATGCATTCGAACCTAGGTAAAGAAAATCGTGTTTTTGTTTTTAAGCAATACAATGTTATGATTAATAAAGAATCTAAAGTGTTCAAAATCAGATTTTTTCATCTTTGAAGTTATTAGGTCTTCTTTTTTAACGATTACTTTAAACTGCTTTTTTTATTTTTAATTTGGAAGGAATAGTAAAATAAAAAGTAGTTCCTTTTTTTAAAACACTTTCTACCCATATTTTACCCCCATTCTTTTCTACCATTTCTTGACATAGGTATAATCCTAACCCAGTTCCTTTTTCATTATTAGTGCCGAAGGTAGATTCATAATTATTTTTCTTAAATAGCCTATTTTGTGCTTCTAAATTCATTCCAACCCCATTATCTGATATCGAAAGCTGTAAATGGCCATCTTCTTCTATCCCAGAAATAGTAATACTACCATTAGAATTGGTGAATTTAATTGAATTGCTAAGTAGATTTCTTAATACAATATCTATATGTGCAGCATCACTGAAACTAACTATGTCTTCAACGATTTCATTTATTATGTCAATTGATTTTTTATCTGCCAGTGGTTTTAGTAAACGAACGTTCTTTTGAACCAACCTATGAATATTGATATTCTTTGGCTCATGTGATGTACCACTAATTTGAGTTTTCCCCCATATTAATAGATTATCAAGCATTTCTGCTATCGAGCTTAGATCTTGCAGGGCTACTGGTAAAAATTTGTCTGAATCTTCTTTTGGCATTTGACCAAGTACATATAACTGCATTATTCCATGAAAGGAGTGAATAGGACCTCTTAAATCGTGTGCTATAAGTGAGAATAGTTTATCTTTTGTTGTATTACTTTCCTTTAATTCTAATTCTCTTTGGATTAATATTTGTTGCTTTTTTTGCAAAATCCCATTAAATTGCCCTTGAACCTTATAGTTTCTATAAATTAAAATAAACATTACTATGAGCAAGATGACTCCACCTGAGGCAATATAAGTAAGTGCTTGCTGGCTTGCTAATTCTCTATTTTTCTCGTCAAGTATTTGTTTTTTCTGAACTTCAAATTTTTGATTGCTTCGCAACATTTCCAAACCTTTCTTGAAGTTTTCTGAATCTGCCTCTTCATTAAGTTTTAAGTAAATATCTTGATAATCTAAGGCTGTTTTATACTGTCCTTTTAATCTGTTAATTGTTGAAAGAGTTTTAGAAGACCTCATTAGTGCATCTGGATAGTAGGAAGTTTTCGATTCTATATTAGCCTTTAATGCATAATGTTCTGCTGAATCAATCTTACCTAGCCCTATATAAGCTTCTGCCAAACCATTATAGGTATTTAAGGAACCTGTAAAATAGTCTAAATCTTCACAGAGCAAATTACTTTCCATATACCATTCTAAGGCATTAGTATAATCTTTTTTTTCAAGAGCAATTATTCCTTTTACCTCATAGCAATAAGA
The DNA here is from genome assembly GCF_900167935.1 of Maribacter arcticus. Lineage (GTDB taxonomy): Bacteria > Bacteroidota > Bacteroidia > Flavobacteriales > Flavobacteriaceae > Maribacter > Maribacter arcticus. The sequence goes on from NZ_FUYL01000010.1 coordinate 29,134, forward strand.
CAGCCAGTCCATTTCTCCTTCTTCGGTGAAAATTAACATTGCTTTATCTAATGCTTTATTGGCTTCTTTAAAATTATGCATATAAGCATTTGCAAATGCCATATTACTTAAGGTTCTAGCCAATGAAACTTCATCTTGATTTTCCTTAATATATCTTATGGAATTCTCATGAAAAGTAAGGGCAGTTTCATAGTCTTTAAGACCACTATACATAATTGCAATGTTATCATATAGAATAGACAACATTTTATTGTCGTTATTTTTTTTACTCAATTCAATACCTTCCAAATAAAATTTTAGCGCATTATCTACATCACCATCGATTGAAAGGGTTGTTCCATAATTATTGAGAACAATAATTTTAAGTTGCTCGTATTTATATTTAGTTGAAAATGCTAATGCTGTATCGTAGGCATTTTTATACTTTTCTTTATTAGACATCTGAGAATAATAATCGCCTAAACGTAGATATGCATATCCTTCCCCTTTCTTATAATATGATTTTAAGCTTAAAGCTAATCCTTCGTTTGCTAATAGAAGGGTACTATCGATATTGATATGAATTTGTTCTTTTGCTAATTCAAATAATAAATCAATGTAAGCAGGGTTTTCATGATTAAAATCTGGAGATGTTTTTAGTTCTTCTATTTTTGTTTTAATTTTTTTTACTGTTTGTCCATTAATATTAGATAAGACAATAAAATTAAGAGTAAATACTAACAGGTATATTTGAAAACTACCTTTAGAAAATTTATACTTCATAACACTGGGGGAATTTCGAGGTAAATATATTACCTACTTTAGACCTTACCTTATTTATGTTGTGAAACATCTAATTTTGTATGTAATTTCCTACAAATTTACTTGTTGCGAATCTAATTGTAGTTTAAACCAGTGCATGTATTTTTTTAATTAAATTGAAATTTCAAGAGTATACAATGGAGTAAAAGGAAAAAATTATTTAATCTCTTTTAGCAAAAGGACAGACAGCAAGCAGGAAAAATGATTATTAATTGTTGATTTAAAACAAAAGACTTTTTATGTATTTACAATGGTTATGAGGAAATTAATTGATTTTCTAAAAAGTTTTTCATGCCAATATTTAATTCATGTTGATTAGCTAATGGTTCTTTATTAAAAGGCATTTGTGGCATATAGGGGTAAGGTCCAAATTCTGGTGTTATACTTATTGCCTCCATTGCAGTATGTACATTAACTATACGTTGCCACCAAACTAAATATTGATTTAAATAACTTTTCCATTCTGGTGCAAACGGATTATTTACCTGTGCAGACTGTTCAAAACCAACACGGGCATGAATGTGCTTAATGTGGGGAATAATTTTTTCAAGGATATGTTCTTGATCTTGTAACATACTTTCTGAAACCACACACCAATGCGATAAATCACCCACTAATTTTAATTGTGGATATTTTTCTAAATAACAAAGGGTAGTGGCGGAATGAAAGGTAAAGCGACCCCTGTGAATTTCATGATAAACAGGAATGTTGTTTTGCTTAGAAAAGCTTTCTATTGCTTCAATTACCAAGCAATTATCTTTAAATGAAAAGTGGTCTTTTCCGGTATGGGAATTAATAAAATTTGGATAGTAAGGCAACATACGTTCTAGCTGAGTCAACACATTTAGAATATATGCTTCCACCGTTTCCAATTTTACAGGTAATACTTGCTGTAAAACGCAAATAAAATTTGGATTTTGCTCTCGTGATTTTTCCAAACCTCTCAAAAATTCTTTTTCAAAGGTTTCATCTTCGGGAAGATTAATTTCAACTCCTTGAAAACCTTTTATCTTTACAAGTTCAAAAAAATCTGAAGCAGATAAATTATCACTTCCCCAATGCGGATATAGATAGTTAATTTTCTTCATTTAATATAGAACAGGGTTCAAGGGTGAATTAATGGTTTCTCCAATTTGGACACCAGGACACCAAGTATCCCAATCATTCTGTTGACCATCATTACTTGGCTTTTTTAATTTCATATCCTTATCCATATAAATAACGGTCATTACCTTACGCATTTCTTGAGTTGTATTCGCTCCTGCACGGTGAAATACCCAACCGGAATGAAAACTGACCTCCCCAACATCAAAAGGCTCTATAATAAGTTTAAAATCGGTTACTCTCAATCTTTTTTGTATGGCCTTTTCACTTTCATCACTTATAGAAAGGTCTCTGCCATCCATAATTTCATGGCTTCCAGCACTAAACTCTAAAGGCCCCATAGTTAAAGGGGTTTCCTGCAACGGAATCCAGGCTGTGACGGTTTTATCTGTTTGTAAGGGCCAATAATACTGATCGGCATGCCATGGAGTAATACCGCCACCTGCTTCCTTAAATAAAGCTTGATCATGGTATAGACGAACACCATCTACTTGCATAAGTTCAGTTGCTATTTGTGCCAATCTTTTTGAGAATATTAGCGGTTTTATGGTTTCATCCTCTTTCCACAAATTGAATAACTGTACAAATGCCTTTCCATAAGTATCTCTTTTATCTAAAGGCTTTGGTTCTGCGTTCAATTCTGTTACTTTTTTTGAAACGATACCATTAAAATATGATAGGGTCTCTTCATCAAATACATTTTTTAATTTAATGTAACGGTATGTACTATAAAAATCAATCTGATCCTTTGTTAGGGTATATGGCTTATCAATTAATCCATGGTTTTTCATACTGTATACTATTTAGAGATGTGAAATTATGATGTTAACCTTGATAATAGTTTTTCTATTTTAACCAATACTATGCGTATCTAAACTTTAATTACTTAAATTAACTTAAATAATTGTTCATATAAGCTATAATGAAGCCTGTTGTCGAAAATATCGGTTTACAAAAATCAAAAAAATCTTTTCATTTTTTTAAATTAGAAGAAACCCAGTTTAAACCATTTTGGCATTATCATCCAGAGTTAGAACTTACACTTATTACTAAAGGTTGTGGTACTCGTTTTGTTGGAAATAGTATTCTTCCCTATTCTAAAAATGATTTAGTGCTTATGGGAGCGAATCTTCCTCATAATTACGCATCTCTAAATTATAATGAACAGGAGCGGCAAGGTGCCATTGTACTGCAATTTCCTTCCCATATATTTAATTCGTTTAAGGAATGTGAACTACTTCATGTTTTATACAGTGAAGCTGAAAGAGGTATTCAATTCATTGAACCCAAGGTAAATATTCTTCAATTGATACATGATTTTGAAGGTGTAACCACAACGGAACAGGTAGCTGTTTTGCTTCAAATATTGCATCAATTATTTCATCATAAAAATAGAAAGTATCTGGCTTCCTCAACATACAAGCATCAAATAGTAAGTGCTAAATCTCAAGATAAAATTAAAACTATTACCACGTATATTCTCGAGAATTTAGACAAAAAACTAACTGTAAAAGAGATGGCAGATATATCTAACATGGTAGAACAATCTTTCTGTAGATGGTTTAAAAAGGCTGTAGGACATTCCTTTGTCACATTTTTAAATTCATCTAGAATTGAACAAGCCTGTATGTATTTATCAACTTCAGATAAATACATACAGGCCATTGCTTTTGATTGTGGTTTTGAAAGTGTGTCTCATTTTAATCGCACTTTCAAAAAACTGAAAGGAATAAGTCCGAGAGAATTCAGAGCTTAAACTTTGACTTATGCCTCAGTTTCAGCTTCAATAGGTTCTTCTTCAATAACTTCTGCCACTGCAGGTACTGAATCTTTTAAAATATTAAATTTTTCCACACGTGCCATATCATCCTCTTCACCTGAAAAATATGGAAATACATCCATAATAGGTGATTCTGAAATGGCAGGTACAGTATACTCACCCATAGTATCTTTCATTACACTAATGGTATTGTCATACGCTTCTTTAACATCATTTGCCTGTATCAGCAAATACATATTTGTCTTACGTTCTTTACCGCTTTCTTCATCAAAGGCAATTAAAGAAACTCTAGATTTAAACCATCGGTCTGAATTCTCAAAAGGATGAATTTCTGCATAGTTAGCTACTTTAATATTCGTGATTTTAATTTCATCACTATCACTTAAATAAGCCGACATTTCTTCGGTAATTCTACTTTCGGCCTCTGTATACGAAATTGCATCGACCAAAAAAGGTTCTGTTTTTACTTTTTGCGTACCTGAAGCTTCATCAAGTTTTCTATATTTTACTTTACACTCGTACCAAGTGGCGCTCATATTATTTTGTTTTAGGGGTGTCAAATATAAGTTTTAGCCATAGTTCTTACGGTTAAAAAAGAGGATAGATATTCACAAAATTTCAGTTAAGTACATATTACTTTTATCCTGAGGGGGTTATAAATTTTAATAATGAGTTTTAATCTTGGGATTGCATTTAATCATCTTTAAATTGAATAAAACACATCAGTTTACATAGTAAATGTGAAGCCGAAACTCAAGTTAGAAGAGCGGTCATTTTCCGCCGTAGGCGAAAAACTGCTATAGAAATAATTATAAAGTGCAGATAAACTTATTACTTCTGTTATTGGCAATTCGGCTTTTAATTGACACAATATGCGATGATTAGCAATTTGTTGATATAACGGTTGAAAGTATACTGTTCCTGTTAAATCTAATCGTGTTTTTTTAAATGATTGATTTATGGAAAGGTAACTACTGTTTCTGTGATTATAAAAAAGTTCATTGGTGACATCAATCTTTTCAATTTCGTACATATATGCATTTCCAAAATAAGCCTTCGTAGTTTCTGTTGAAATCATTTTTAAACGAATGCCTGCACCGATTAAATTTCGACTAGTAATGGTCAATAATTTATTATTCTGGTTTTGGATGAACGCCTCTAATCTAAAGAGTTCTGATATTTTTTGATTGTAGCGAAAATGAAAAAACCATGAGTTCTGAAAATCTTGATCTTGACTTCTAATAAGATTATAGTTACCAATGAAAAAGTATATTTTTTTTAAATCTTTAGACTTTAATTGAGTGGTAATGTTTGAACCTATTTGAAAAATATAGTCTCCATTATTATCTGTATAATTAGCTAAGACATCACTTTTAAGTGCAAACCGGGTAGAATCTTTCTGCATTCTTTTCGACTCTATATTCACCAATTGTCCATATGCATTTTGACTAATCGTTTGAAAAATGAAAAAGAAAAATAGGATTCTGAAAATGCTCATCACTTGGTTTTAAAACTAGCGGGCAAAGTTATAAAAACATTGTGAAAATTAGAGTGAAGTAGATTAAGAATACTATGTAGAATAGCCTAAAATAATTCTTGCTTTACAAAATCAAAATACGAATCGCTTACAGGTATATTTAATTTATCTAGATAAAGGTCTCTACCTTTTAAGCCAGTCACTTTTGTTTTGTTAATGATATAAGACCTATGAACGCGAATGAATTGGTTACTAGGCAACTCTTTCTCTACTGTTTTTAAACGTTGGTTGCTAATGATTTTTTTGTCAATCATATGAAAAGTAACATATTCACTATCACTTTCGACAAATAGAATATCCTCGTATTTCACTTTATATAAATCATATCCAGATTTTATAGTAAAAAATTCAGACCCTTCTATTTCGCCTATTTTAACTTTATATACTGCGGTAACAAAACGTTCAAAAGTTATCGGTTTTAACAGGTAATCCAAAGCATTTAATTCATACCCTTCTAATGCGAATTGAGAATAGGCAGTAGTAAAAATTATCTTAGTATTTGAATTTACCATTTTAGCAAACTCGGTTCCTTTTATCTCTGGCATTTGAATGTCCAAGAACAAAAGGTCTACCTTTTGCTCTTTCATTAGCGGTAATGCTTCTAAAGGGTTTTCAGCTTCACCTACCAGGTTTAAAAAATCTATCTTTTCTATATATGTTATTAGCAGGGTACGTGCCAATTCTTCATCATCTACTACTATACAATTTATACTAGTCATGTAACTGTAGTTTTAAATTCACTTTAAATGCTTGACTGGTCTCATTGATTTCCAATTTGTGCCTTTCTGGGTATAATATAGCCAAACGTTTCTTAACATTATCTATGCCTATTCCACCAACAGCATCTGTTACCACTGGAGTGGTTGGTTTACTGTTTTCAATTTCAAAATCTATTTGGTTAGTACTTGCCGTAAGTTTAATATGAATAAAAGTATCCGTTATTTTTTCAATATTACTATGCTTTAAGGCATTTTCCAAAAAAGGAATCAATAACATGGGTACTATTTGTACATCCTGATTTTCTATAGAAAATAAAGTGGTTATAGGATATGTTTTGCTACTCTTCAGTGAAAATAATTTTATATAATTTTCAATATAATCTATCTCATTATAGAGAGGTACAATTTCTTGTTCGCATTCGTAAAGAACATAACGAAGCATGTCAGACAAATAACTAATACTTTTTTGAGTTCTTCCAGAATCTATGGCAGATAAGGCATAAATATTATTTAAAGCATTAAATAAAAAATGCGGATTAATCTGCGATTTCAATAGTTTCAATTCTGTTTGTAAAGCGTCATTTTTATTAATGATTATTTCCTCTTCTTTACGTTGAGCTAACATAAATATTTCTACCAACGTAGCAATAACATAGGCTATGGCTATTAATAACAAATTGATGAAAAATTTTGACGGCGGTCTACGAATACTATCTAAAGGCGGTCCATTTTCAAATCTAGGTCCTGGCCCAGGTCTAGCACCTGGTCCGGGTCTTATTGTTGATTCGGGTCCTAATATAGCTTCTGGAATTATGTTCGTCAAAATCAAGGTAACCACAATGATTGTTGCTATAGAAACGAGTGTAAAAGGTATATACTTTTTCTTAAATAGTAGAAGGGGAACTGTATAGTAAATTAAGATGGCGATTACAAAAATTTGAAATAATAGTACCATTCCATTCTCACCTACAAATTGAAAATCACTACCACTAAAAATTCATGCCGTTGACCAAATCAGCAGCCATAAGGCTACATGAAATAAAAAATTCTTATGTCTGTTCATGATGCAAATAAAAGGAATAATAATTCAAACATACCTTATAAACATGGCTTTAAACAGGTGATGTCAAAGTGTTCACCATGCATATAGTGTCTTTCACTTAAAAGTAAACGGCAAACACTTAATGCGCTCATATTACATAGAAGTTTCCTACATCTTTGTAATCGAATATTAGTTATTAAAATTAAAACATATGAAACGTATTACTTTAAAAACAGGATTATTATTTGCCATGTTAGTTGCATTTGGCACCTTGGGTGTTAACGCACAGTCTAAAGGTGAAAGAAAAGAACCACCAACGTTCACTGAACTTTTAAAACAAATGGATAAAAATGAAGACGGTCAACTTTCTAAGAACGAAGTAAAAGGACCTTTAAAAAATGATTTCGATAAGATTGATGCTGATGAAGATGGTTTTATTACAAAAGAAGAATTAGAAAAAGCACCGAAGCCAAAAGGGCCTAAAAGAAATTAATATTAAAATAAAATAATTATGAAAAAAGAGTTTAAAAAAGCAAATGCAGTACCCTATTTCTTAAGTGCTAGCTTGGGTATTTTAGCCCTTGTAGCTTGTAGCAATGAAAGTACTGCCGAAATTACATACGATGATGATTCTGATGAGCCTATTGTAACAGAGTTACATGCTGCATATGCTGCTTTTAATACAGATGCGGTAACTGTTTATTTAGAGGGGTCTGAAGTGGTTATAGAAACCACTGGGTTGCCAAACCACGAGACGACTTACTGGGGAGAAGGAAATGCCCTTTACAGAGAAGAACCAGATGTTGCCAATACACCAAGTATTATATCGAGCAATAACAATGCAACTACCATTCGAGTGGATGCTACCCCTAACCTTTCTGGTAATTCGGTGACTACAGATTTCAATACAATAGGTATTGTGCCGTTAGTGGGTCTTCAATTTTCAATGATCAAGAAGGTGGTGGTCCCTTAGATCAGGCAGCTGCTAGTTTAGATTGGACAGGTGCTCATATTGGCCCTGGTGTATATCACTACCATTTAGAACCAAAAGCATTTAGTGATGATGACGAAAATTTAGTAGGTGTTTTGTTGGATGGAGTATTTCTTTACGGAAGAAAATGTAATGCTACCGGAGATTATCCTGCAGATTTAGATGCTTCTGGTGGGCATACCACTACTACACAATATACTGATGGTCTAGAAGAATACCATTATCACATTATCAACGAAATTTATTCAACAACAGGGTCCTACCTTGCATTTGCAGGACCTTATCAAGGATATTAATATATGAAAGCTCCTCTACTATTTTCTTTAATCTACTTTACCCTTTTTTTATTGGGTAGTTGTAATGAAAACCCTGAATCTAAATCTATTGTGGCTACTGATATAGTCATTAAAGAAGAAACAAAATTTAAAGAGGAGCTTTCTTTAAATCAACTAGAAGGTACTTGGTATTATAAAAACTCACCTTATAATGGTTTTAGTATAGCCGTACATGATAATGGAACATTGGCAGAAAAGGTGGGGTTTTTTAATGGCAAAAGAGAAGGTATAGCAGAGAAATGGTCTGAAGCTGGTGTTTTACGGGTAGCATATCATTATAAAAATAACCGTCTTGAAGGTTCTTATAAAAGTTGGTGGGAAAATGGCCAACTAGCACAAGAAGCTAACTATGTTAATGGTAATATGGATGGAATAGAAAAAAAATGGTATCCAGATGGTCAATTGGCAAAAGAGCGAAAATTGGTAAATGGCAAAGAAAACGGACTTCAAAAAGCGTGGTTACAGAATGGAACTTTATATGTGAATTATGAAGCTAAAAACGGACGTATTTTTGGATTACGTAGAGCAAATTCTTGTTATCAATTAGAAGATGAAGTTGTTGTAAGAGATGAAAATGTTTTAAAAAATGAATAAGTTAATAATAGTACTGATTTTAATAGTTATTGCAAGTTGTAAAGACACAGTGAAAAAGGAAAATATTCAGGTAACTGAAACCAGTAGGGTAGAGCACTTGCCATATTATAACGATGAGTCATTTACACCACATTGGCTTACCCCAAATACTGAAGAGGAAAAACAATTTCATAAAATACCTGATTTTAAATTAGTCGATCAGTTGGGAGATACGTTGACCCAAAAGTCCTTTGAAAATAAAATATACATTACCGATTTCTTCTTTACGAGTTGTCCAGGTATATGCCTAAAGATGACCAATAACATGACTAAGGTTCAAGAAGCTTTTATCGATAATCCTGAGGTTTCAATGCTATCCCATTCAGTAACTCCTTCAATTGATTCCGTTTCTGTACTAAAAACCTACGCCAATAAAAATGGGATTATCGATTCTAAATGGCATTTAGTTACTGGTGATAAAACAGAGATTTATAACCTTGGTAGAAACCAATACTTTGTAGAAAATGATTTAGGTATTCCAAAAGATATTACTGACTTTTTACATACCGAAAACTTCCTTTTAATTGATAAGAATAAGCACATTCGAGGTATTTATAATGGTCTAAACAGAGCATCAATTACTCAATTAATTACTGATGCTGAAGCCTTATTAAAGGAAATCTAATTTTACTGATTTTAAGATAATTAGTATAACCCTCTCCTTAATAAAAAATCCCTACTTTTATAAGACTTACAAACATGCTTCCCCGGTTTTTAAGAGCATTAACATTTAAATACAAATGATATGCCTATATATATGGATCGCCACGATGTGGCAGAAGAGGTAACTGCTGAAATTGTTGCCACTATACATAAGGAAGATCTTCGAATTCAACACCAATATTGCTGCAAGGGTCTTACCTATTGGTATGACGATATTAGAAAAACAGCTTTTTGCTTGGTAGAGGCACCTAATAAAGAAGCTATTACAGAAATGCATGCTCAAGCACATGGTGAGGTGCCAAATACAATCATTGAAGTTGATGCCAGTATTGTTGAATCATTTTTAGGTCGAATAGAGGATCCTACAAAATCTCAAAAAACAGAATTGAATATTGTTAATGATCCTGCTTTTAGAATTCTAGTGGTACTTCAACTTTTTGAAAACGAACTTACGACTGTTCCTGACAACAAACTGTTCACATTGATTAAAACGATTACAGAAAAAAATGAAGGTCGTTTGATTAAAAACTCCAGTAACTACCTATTAATTTCTTTTACCTCCACCACTAAGGCCATTAATGCATCGTTGTCCATAAAAAAGGTTTTTTCTGACTCTAATTCGAACACTAAACAATTGTGTATTGGGGTAAGTGCCGGTGTACCTGTGACCAAAGAACATGGTTTTTTTGAAGAAACAATTAAAACTGCAAAACGCTTAACCGCTATTTCAAAACAACAAATTGTTATCACTTCAGAAGTAAAGGAATTATTTGAAAGTGAAAATCAGAACTTACGGTTATCAACCAATGAAATAAAAACACTACCAATTCAAGAAGAACAGTTTTTAAATAGTCTAATGAATTACTTAGACAGTGAATGGCAGAATCCTGATTTAGGTGTCGAGAAGTTTTGTTCACATTTAGGTTTGAGCACTTCTCAACTGTATCGAAAAACGAAAAGCATATTACATACGTCCACGAATAATTTAATTCAAGAACATAGATTAGAAAAGGCATTAGAATTTTTACGTAGAAAGAATAAAACTATCTCTGAAATTGCTTTTGAAACAGGCTTCAATAGTGCTGCCTATTTTACAAAGTGTTTTCATAAAAAGTACGGGGTTTCGCCATCCTCCTTTATGAAAAATGCTTAACAAATTGAAATAAAAGGAATTACACCCTGAACGAATTGTTATAGTGTTTGGTTGAAATGTAGAATTTATTATAAAAAAGCATGACTAGCTTTGGTATAAACAACCAAAACACTTCAAGTCATGAAAAATATTTTAATACTCATTTACGGAATTTTAGCCTACATTATTTTTCTGGTTTCTTTTCTATATTCTATTGGCTTCGTCAATAATTTTTGGGTGCTTAAAGGCATAGACACGGGTACTGAAATTGATATGATGACCGCTCTTTTGACCAATATCAGCTTATTGAGCTTATTTGCAATTCAACATAGCGTTATGGCTAGACCAGCTTTTAAAAATTGGTGGGTTAAAATAATTGGTAAGCCTGCAGAAAGAAGCACGTATATTCTACTGACCAGCCTAACATTGTTACTCATTTTTTGGAAATGGCAACCTATGACTGATACCGTTTGGACGGTTGAAAATAGTACCATCGCGATGGGTATACAAGTTCTTTATTTTATAGGATGGTTAATTGTATTGTTATCCACTTTTATGATAAGTCATTTCGAACTCTTTGGTCTTACTCAAATTGTAGACAATCTTAAAAATAGAGTTTCAAAATCTCCATCCTTCCAAGTCAACTATTTCTACGGATTGGTTCGGCATCCAATAATGTTGGGTTTTTTAATCGCATTTTGGGCAACCCCAACCATGACTACAGGGCACTTACTATTTGCTGTAGTAACTACGGTCTATATTCTGATAGCAGTAAAGTTCTTAGAAGAAAGAGACCTAAAGAAAGCATTAGGTGATACCTATGTTTCCTATCAAAAAAAGGTGCCGATGCTTATTCCATTTACCAAATTATCAAAACAACAATCACTTTAAAACCTATATATTATGAATAAATCACTTTTTGAACGTCTAGGAGGAAGAGCAGGAATCTCCACAATTGTTGATAACACCGTTACTAACCATATGGAAAACCCAGCCGTTAACGCTAGGTTCCTACCATTAAAAGATCAACCGCAACGTCTGGCTATAATTAAAAGCCATACTATCGATTTTTTTAGTGCCGGTAGTGGCGGACCAGCAACCTATACCGGAAAAGATATGGTCACTGCCCATACAGGAATGAATATAAGTCCTGGAGAATATATGCATGTGATGGATGATATTTTCAAAGCTTTGGATCAAAACGGTATTGATGAGGAATCCAAAAAAGATGTCCTTGCTATATTGTGGTCCTTAAAAGGAATGATGATATCAAAATAATACAATCACAAAAAAATAGAACCATGAAAAACCTTAAACTACCTATCACAGAAAAACTTACAGAAAGCCTACGAAAGCAATTAAAAGGTAAGCTCATAACAACTAACGACATTTCGTATGACGAAGCACGAAAAGTTTATAACGCCATGATAGACAAACGTCCAGGGGCCATTGCAATGTGTACCAATGTGCATGATGTTAAAATAGCAGTTGACTTTGGTCGAAATAATAATCTACTTGTTGCAATTAGAGGAGGTGGCCATAATGGCGGCGGACTAGGATTGTGCGACGGCGGATTGGTCATTGACTTATCTGGTCTTAAGTCCATTTCTGTTAATACTGAAAATAATACTGTACAAGTCGGTGGTGGGTGTATTTGGAATGAAGTGGATACAGCTACTCATGAGCACGGACTTGCCATACCTTCAGGAATGGTTTCTTCGACTGGTGTTGGCGGGCTTACCCTTGGTGGTGGCGTTGGCTATTTGGCACGTAAATACGGTCTTACTATTGATAATCTATTGGAAGCTGAAATGGTTTTAGCTGATGGCTCAATAGTTACGACTAATAAAAATAAGCATTCAGATTTATTCTGGGCAATTCGTGGTGGTGGTGGTAATTTTGGTGTAGTTACCGAGTTTACATTTAAGGCACATAAACTTAAAACCGTGTATGGCGGACCAACCTTATGGCCCATTGAACAAGTTGAGGAAATTATGGAATGGTTTGATGGTTTTATAAGAACAGCTTCAGAGGATATTAACGGATTTATCGCCACAATGGTTATTCCTGAATCTCCGTTTCCTGCCCATTTACATAATAAGAAATTCTGCGGTATTGTTTGGTGCTATGTTGGTGATATGGCCAAGGCAGAAGAAGCTTTTGCCCCTATTTTAGCCAAAAAGCCAATCTTCGCACACGTGGGAGAAATGCCTTATCCTGCTATTCAGACCATGTTCGATGGATTATTACCTACGGGAATGCAATGGTATTGGAGAGCCGATTTCTTCAATTCTTTAAATGCAGATATTCGTGCACAACATTTAAAATTCGGTTCTAAAATACCGACACCTTTATCACAAATGCATTTATACCCAATTACCGGTGCGGCGAGTAGAGTAGGAGCTACCGATACTCCTTGGGCATACCGTGATGCGGAGTATTGTGGCGTATATATCGGTGTTGATCCCGACCCAAAAAATGCTGATAAAATTACAAAATGGTGTAAAGGGTATTATGAAGCACTACACCCTCATTCTGCTGGCGGCGCTTATTCTAATTTTATGATGGATGAAGGTCAAGAAAGGGTTCAAGCGAGCTATAAACAAAATTATGCACGATTAGCAGCTATCAAACATCAATATGACCCAACCAACTTTTTTAGAGTGAATCAAAATATTATTCCGAAATCGTAATTTAAAGTGTTAAAAGTGAGGGGAAATGAAAAAGGTTGTGTACTATGTAACCGTATCAATTGATGGATTTATTTGCGGACTCGATGCTGATGTACGCGGTTTTGTCAGCGAAGAAAACGGAGTCAAACAATACCTGATGTTAAAATTGATAAAATAAGAGTTAAAAAAGACTTCAAAACTGATATCTATTGATGTGGCGGAGGCATTTTCGTAGGTTGGTTATTAGAACATAAACTTATTGATGTACTAAAGATAAAATTGAATCCTTTACTACTGGGTGATGGTATTCGTTTATTCGGCGATTCAAAACAAGGTTATAAATTGAATCTTACGGATACCCAATCATATGACGGAGGGTTAGTTTTTAACACCTACAATATTATATATAAATAGTTTATAGGTTTAACAACCATTTTAAACCAAAAAAGCCTGTAAATATAGGTTTACAGGCTTTTTACTATTTTAAAACTTAATGTCTTATTTCAAAGAAGCTAAAAGTTTTTCAGCAACTAATTCTGATGATGCAGGGTTTTGACCTGTAATCAAATTACCATCTTGAATTGCATAAGCAGCCCAGTCTTCTTTCTTAGAATAGATCCCGCCATTTTCCTTCAACATATCTTCTACTAAGAAAGGAACTACGTTGGTTAATTGAACCGCAGCTTCTTCAGTGTTAGTAAATCCGGTAACTTTTTTGCCTTTCACTAACGGACTTCCATCTTTTCCTTTAACTCCTTTTAGAGCTGCTGGAGCGTGACATACAAATGCTACAGGTTTTTCTTTAGCGTTAAATGTTTCAATCAATTTAATCGATGTAGCATCGTTCGCTAAATCCCACAACGGTCCGTGTCCACCTGGGTAGAAAACCGCATCGAAATCTGAGGCATTAATGTCTGCTAATACCTTAGTATTGGCAATAATATCTTGAGCCGCTTTATCACCTTTAAAACGCTTAGTATCTTTAGTCTGCGCATCTTCGGTATCACTACTAGGATCAATAGGGGCTTGGCCTCCTTTTGGCGTAGCTACTGTAATAGTAGCACCTTTGTCTAATAAAGCGTAATACGGAGCAGCAAACTCTTCAATCCAAAATCCTGTTTTCTTTCCTGTGTCTCCCAATGTATCATGAGAGGTCAATACAAATAATATTTTCATTTTCTATTTTTTTTGATTTATAACTAATTGCTTTGTTAAACCTTAACTATCATTTTTCCTTTATTTTTCCCTGCCATCATATCTAAAAATGCTTGGGGAGTGTTTTCGAAACCTTCTACAATTGTTTCTTTGTAAGTCAATTTACCTTCACCTAACCAAGTAACTAAATGCTTCATGGCTTCTGGGAATTTATCCGCATAATTTGAAACAATAAACCCTTGCATTAAGGCGCTATTCTTCACTAAGAAAGGCTGTACGCTTAGACCTGTTGGTAATTCGGTATTATTGTAAACCGATATTGCTCCACAAATAATCATACGTGCAAATCTGTTTATACTGAACAACACCGCATCAGAAATTGGTCCGCCAACATTATCAAAATAAATATCTACACCATTGGGAGCTGCTTTTTGAATAGCAGACTTCATATCTTTTGTGGTTTTGTAATTAATACCGTGGTCAAAACCAAGTTCTGAAGTCAACATATTCACTTTCTCATCCGACCCAGCAATACCAATAACATTAAGGCCAAGTATTTTACCTATTTGACCAACAACACTACCTACGGCACCTGCCGCACCAGACACGACCAAAGTTTCTCCTTTTTTAGGTTTTCCAATTTCATGGAGTCCTAAAAAGGCGGTTAAGCCGGTCATACCTACGATACCTAAATAGACACTTAAAGGAGCCTTATTTTTATCTACTTTCTGTAAACCTTCACCATTAGAAGCTTGTTGCGTTTTCCATGGTAACATTCCAGCTACAAAATCACCTTTTTTAAAGTTATCATTTTTGGTTTCAATAACTTCTGCAACTACACCTGAACTAATAGGCTGCCCTACTTCGAAAGGGGGTATATAAGATTTAGAATCGCTCATTCGGCCACGTAAATAGGGGTCTACTGAGATATATGTAGAATGTAAAAGAATTTCTCCTTCAGATAATGTTACGTTATTTTCCTGCTCTTTAAATTCGAAATCTGCTAGGGTAGGAGTACCGATTGGGCGTTGTTTTAAATTTATTGACTTAATCATTATAAATATATTTACCTCATTAATAATTCATTCACTAAAGTTTGTTATAGTTAAAGAGTTGACCTTTACACTACGTAGCTAAACTCAAGCTTTCGTATTTATTTCTAATTGTTATTCAAAGGTATTACAATAAAGAATGAACATTCATTTTTTAACATAGGTTTAATTAATTAAAAAAATATACAATAAAATATAAAACAGCATAAAGCGCATTGAATATTATTATTCTTTAACCTTTCCTTTTCCTCACTTACCATTTTACCTCAATTGGTAATAGAAGTGTGTACTGGCACTAAATTTCCAGTAAAAGTAGTTTATGCATATTTTACGATTAACGGCAGCTTATATAATGACTTTGATGGAAGATTTTAAGCATTTACAAGAGGAAATGATAGTTGCCCAATTGAAGGCTTTCATCAAAATAAAGTTGAGGCTTAATTAAAAGATAAATTTAGTTTTGATACCGACTAATACGGTTTAGTTTATATGGTTGCTTTTGGTTTTAGTAAAGAAGAATCTGAACTATAACCAATCTATTAAGGCATTTTAAAATATTATTACTTGCAAGTAACCCTATTAAATTAGATTGATATGAATGCACCAGTTTATATAGGTGCATTTTGATACTATGAATTATAAGCATTTAATTTTGATAATGCTTTATAATACAACACTGTTGCACGTCACAAAATTCAAGTAATTTTGCACTTTGAAAAAAATCGGTGAAGTTGTTCCTTTTGAAACTTTCCATCGCTTTTTTTGGACAGATAATTTAACAGCAAATGGATAACTTAATTACTTTCTCAATCACTGTATTTACTGGTTTTTTCGCTATCACTAACCCTATATCGAACATGACGCTTTTTTTGTCATTAACACAAGGTGCAGATGAAAAAACAAAACAAGATATAAACAAAAGAGCGAATATTATTGCGTTTATCATTGTAACCGTTTTTGTGCTTTTAGGTAAATTTATTTTTGAACTTTTCAATATTAGTATACCCGCATTTAAAATTACAGGAGGTATCTTAATTTTTTATATTGGTTTTGATATGCTTCAATCAAAGCAATCAAGTGTAAAAAGTATTAATGACGTGCACATTGATGAGAACATAGCGGTATCTCCACTGGCAATACCAATTTTGGCAGGTCCTGGTACGATTGTTACCTCTATGAATTTTGTGTCTAAAGTTGAGCCCATTCAAATATTTTTAGTGATAGCTATTTTTGGACTTATGAGTTTAATAACTTATTTCACGTTTAAGTTAAGTGACCTTATTCTTAAAATAGTTGGGTATAATGTTATTTCCGTAATTGGTAAAATAATGGGTTTAATCATAGCTATTATAGGTACCGGTATGATTGTAGAGGGTATTAAAATCTCCTTTAATTTATAACACTATAGTAGATTTAGTTGGTTTAAATCCAGAACAGATTGATCTAACAGTTGAATACACATTCGAAAATATTTACTACAATCGTGGTGGTTGCCTAGAGAATGTAGAAATCGATGGCGGTTTAGTCTAATTTATAATAGTCGCAAAAAAGTGATTCTTTCTTTTATTAGTTAAGGTCATAAAAAGCATATAAAATGAATACTGGATTAGTTTTATCAGGAGGAGGCATTAGGGGTGTTGCTCATATAGGGGTTATAAAAGCGTTGGAAGAATATGGTATATCTCCCACGCATATTTCTGGCACAAGTGCCGGGGCAATTGTAGGTGCTTTATATGCGGGTGGTATAAAATGGCCCGATATTTTAGAGTTTTTTAAAGTTATTCCTATATTTCATGCTTATAGATTTGCTCGTAATAAACCAGGATTTCTCGATACTGAAAAATTTTATGATGAGTTTAAAAAGTTCTTTCCAAAAGACACTTTCGAATCATTACCGAAATCTCTGTTTATTACCGCAACAGATATAATTAAAGGTAATCTTGTTATTTTTCAAAAAGGAGAATTAATAAAGCCAGTATTGGCGTCAGCCACTTTTCCTGGAGTCTTTTCACCAATCGTTATTAATGGCTCTTTTTATGTGGATGGTGGAGTGCTTAACAATTTCCCAATTGAACCCTTACTTTCTCATTGCGATAAAATTATTGGTAGTTATGTTAATCCATTAAAAAGCATTAAACCTAAAGACTTAAAACATTCGTACAATGTTGTAGATAGGGCTTATAAAATAAAATCTGTTTCGGATTCTATAGCAAAATTCGTACAATGTGACTTGGTGATTTCACCAGAAGAATTAAGCTCATTTGCTACATTCGATATGAGATATATTGAAACCATTTTTGAAATAGGGTATAATAGCACTATTAAAAAACTTAATTATCATGGTTATATAAAACAAATGGAGGTCTAAGTAGAAAACTCCGGTTTCAATTAAATTATATACCGTACACCTAAAAAATCGAGAAGCTACATTCTGCTTTTACTTTTTTTCGTAAATTCAATATGCTAAACACCCTATTATGTAATTAATTGTAACCCAACGATAATTGTTGGTCGATATAATAAGTCATTGACCAATTCCGTTATTACTTAATAACTAAATAATGCCAATAATGAAATCTATAACTAGTAGAATTAGTCTTATTTCAAGCATTTTACTTTTAGTGGTTGTGTCTTGTGTTAAAGGCATGGATATGAAAGAAGAAATATCAACTTCTAATTCAACAGAATAGTAGGGTAGGTATTATTTACCATATTCAAATTTAAACATATCTATTTGTGTACTAAATTTTTACATGTTGCGCACGTTCCATAAAGAACTCTTCGAAGCGTTTTAATTTCGGATTCATTTTTTCAGAATACAATACATACTGACATTTCATAATACTCTGAGCCACCGTAATCATAGCTGTGTAATCTGATTTTTGTGTCAGAAAACCTCCATCGTCAATACTACAAATTTTTAATTGCGAAGTACTTACACCATTTAAAAGAAACAATTTGTGTAGGGTAGTAGGTGTCGTTATGAGTATGTCTATACCTTCAAATATTTCCGATTTTTGAATGTCGATGTGTAACTCCTTATAGCTAGCATACACTCGTAGTGAAGAATACTTAGTATACCGTAAAAATTCATCGTAAAGTTCAAGTACCTTTTCTTTATTCTCAACAACCACAACAGCTCTGGGTGCATTACCTACCGCTTCACATTTTAATATTTGTAGTGTGGTAAGGATAAGGGTAGTCGTTTTTCCACTGTCCTTTGGTGCGGTACAATATACATTTGACCCACTTTTTATGATAGGAATGCTACTTTTTTGAAAAGGTGTAGGTTCTTCAATTGAAAAACGCTCTAACATTTCTAATAAATAAGGATTCAGTTTTTTAAACGACATAACTATTAACATATGAAATTACTTAACCTAAGTAAAGGCTAATAATTCAACAAATATACTGCCAACGAATGGGGAAAATCGTGTATTAGCACCATTTTTATAATTACCACTCTCAAAATCGCTAGTTTATTAGGAGTACAGAATTAGAAAAACACCTGCCATTATCCCCGCTAGGGGTACTAACTTTTTTCGTTTATTTTGTTCTTTAAATAATACTCCACCTATTACTACTGCTATCAATATCTGACTGCGTTTAATGGCAGAAAGCAACATAATCAATGCATCAGGATCTTGTAATGCCTTAAAATAAAAATAATCGGCTATTTGTAATAAAACCCCAACCAAAGGAATTGACCAACGCCATTTAAAGGCTTTTCTTTTTTCTGCATTAGGAAACCAAGTAAAAGCTAAAATGATAAGTAAAATTAAGACGGTGTAAAAGCAGAACCAGAATTGTAATGTCTGCGGATTTAAAGATAAACTCTGAATTAAAAACTTATCATACAACCCGCTGGATGCTCCTAAAAAAGTAGCACCGATAATCGCAAATATCCATTTGTTACGTTTGAAATGAATCCCTTCTTTTTTACCAATTCTTGAATAAAGTAATACTGAGAAAATGATTAGAAAAAAACCTATCCATTGATACGAATTTGGCTTTTCGTGATATATGGTTATCGCGCCAATAAATGTGAAAAACGGACCTGCAGAACGTATTGGTGTTACTATGGTAATGGGTAGATGTTTTAAAGCTTGATACGCCAGCACCCATGAAGCGGCCATTATTGCGGATTTAATAGCAATAAAACCATGCGTTTTTAATGGAATGTCATTGATATAAAATTGTATATCAATCATGTACTCTTTAAAAAATTGAGAGCCAATATAAAAGGGGAGGAGCAATAAAAACCCAGAGGATATCGTGCCCAAAAGTACAGGAAAGACTTCATTGCCTTGTACGGCATGTTTCTTACATAAGTTGTGTAAGCCTAAAAATAGTGCCGCTAAAAGTCCGAGGTACATCCACATAATGGGCGCGAAGATATTGGTTTTCTAAAGTTCAGCCATAGGATACTTGAAACTAATACTTTAGAGACCTTTATAACAATGCACTATAAAAGTTAGGAGAATTAAAACATCAATATTATAAAAACAAAAAAAGGGCTGCCTACTTAAAGACAACCCATATATTAGACTTTTATTGGTAAAACTAGTAAGCCATTTTTATAATCTTCTCAACTTTGTCTGTTGAAAGATTTTGATGCTCGCCTAAGCCTTACCAATTTAAATTTTGGTCGGATTCTTAAATTTAAAAGTGTTCATATTCTTTCTAAATATTATTCAATAACAGTTACCAAATCTTTCATTGGTTTTCTCACCTTCTTCAAGTTCACCAACCAATCTGCACTTTCATTTCTATAACCAATTGGTAGTAATACAGCACTTCGTAAGCCCTTTTCACGCAGTCCTAAAATTTTATCGACAGCACCAGGCTCAAAACCTTCAATTGGGGTTGCGTCAACACCTTCGTATGCTGCTGCAATAATAGATTGTGAAAAAGCTATGTAAGCTTGTTTTGTTGCATGGTTAAAGTTTTCTTCTTCACTCTTTTGTGGATACGTGCCTAGTAACATTTGACGGTAATTCTCCCATCCTTCATTCTTAAATCCACGAATCTCGTTCGTTAAGTCGAACATGTAATTTATTCTTTCTGCCGTATACGTATCCCAAGCCGCAAAAACAAGTAGGTGAGAGCAATCTGTAATCACAGATTGATTCCATGCTACTGGTCTAATTTGTTCCTTAATTTTTTGATTCTTTACGACGATAATCTCAAAAGGTTGTAACCCACTTGATGTAGGAGCTAAACGCGCTGCTTCTAAAATACGTTCTATTTTATCTTCAGCTACTTTTTTACCGTTCATTGCCTTTGCAGCGTATCTCCAATTTAATTTATCTAATAATTCCATTTAAATCACTCTTGTTTTACTTGTTTTTAGCTAATTGTATGATATCGTTTGAAGTAATAATTACTTCTGTATTACTTGTGTTATTGGCAAGGTTGAGCATGGCTTGTGCAATGCTTTCTGCATTTATTATTTTATACTTTTTTAATGGGCCAATAAAAAGTGGTTGTATAATTTTGAATACCACAATTCCTATTTTTTCCAGCACTCTACGTTCGTTACGTTTACCACCAATTAATGATGGTCTTAATATTGAAGTATTCATAATGCCCTGCTGAAGCACATCTTGTTCCATTTCACCTTTTGTTCTATTATAAAACACACTACTTGCTTTATTTGCGCCCATAGCTGAAATAACTAAGAAGGTTGGTATATCATTTTCCTTTGCAAGCTTAGCAGCGGCAACGGGTATTCCGTAATCTATCTTCTTATACAACTTTTTGTCTGGTGTTTTTTTTGCGGTAGTACCAATACAACAATACACTTCATCTGCTATAAAATCTGTACTAAACTGTTCAAAATCAAGTAAATCACCAATGAATTGAATCACCTTTTTTGGTAAACCTTCTATTCGTGTTCTAGAAAATAATTTAATAGTACTATATCTGCTATCCTCAATTAATTTTTGAAGTAAAATACCACCGGTCAAACCTGATGCTCCTAATATAATCGCTGTCTTATTCATGTTGTTTTTAGACTTTAATACTACTCCAAGCTGCTTCAAAGGCTTGGTCTAGTTCTAGTTTAGTTAATTTAACCGAACCGCGATTTTGTGCCATCATTAAGAAGGATAGCGGATTTATGGCGTAGGCATACAACAAGTAATCTGATAGCGGTTTAATCACACCTTCTATTTTTCCGCGAGCCCATAGGTCGAGAAGGGGCTGTAAATGCTTTATACCTTCTTGCCTGCTCTCTTCATCAATCATGGGAGTGTTATCACATTGTGCTAAAAACAACGCATTTGCGCTCTCTTTAATTTTAAATTGTGCTATGCGCTTCCAAATCACTTCAAAACCAACCTCGACTGGCATACTTTCATCATAGGTTTCAAAGGCATAGGCTGTATAATATGCCTTAACTTCGATATAGGTTTTGTTTACTAAATCTTGTTTATTATCAAAATACAGATAAATGGTAGCTGGTGAAACACTTGCCATTTTAGCAATCTTGCTCATAGGCGTAGCATGAAACCCATCGTTATTGACCAACTCAATTGTTGCTTGTATTAACGCATTTCGCTTGTCTATACTTTTTTGAAGTGCTGCCATAATTTTTGATTAAAGTACAAAGATATAGAAAATGAATGTTCATTCTTTTTTATTAACAGAATTTTAATTTAACTGTATTCAATTGGTAAGGGTAAGTATTTCTTAGTCTCAAAAAAATTTAAAGAGTAGTTGTTTCATAATCTAGTTGGTAACTTATGCTATAAAATGGTAGAATCTTATGAAATCCTCATAAATACCAAGGAATTCCTATAACAGAATTCCAAAAGCATTCTTTATATTTAATAACTCCAATAAAGGTAGTTCCCTCGCCCTTTTATTAAATAATGTCAATACCTATATTATAGGTAATACAATAGGTTTGTAGAAATGTATAAAATTCTATCACTCGATGGCGGCGGAAGTTGGGCCATTATTCAGTTACTTACCTTAAAAGACCGCTATGGAAATCTAAATGGTCACGAAATACTTAAAAAATTCGACCTGGTTATTGCTAATTCAGGGGGTAGTATAGTTTTAGCTGCCTTAGCTGAAGATTATTCTATAGATAAAGCTATCACTCTATTTCAAAATCAGAAGAATAGAGAACAGATATTTCATAAAAACACATTTAAAGACCGATACTTCCCCGTTGATTATCTTGGTTTATTTAACGCAGGCTTTGGTCCAAAATATAGTGCAACTAAGAAAAAGGAAGCTTTTGAGAACCTTTTCCCTGAGATTGATAAAGTACAGATGAATGAATTGCCAAAACTCATTGGCAAAGAATCTCTTAAGATTGTAGTATGTACATACGATGCCCTTAACAACCGTGCGAAGTTCTTTAAATCATATTCTGCAAGTGGTAATGGCTATGATTCAGTAAAGTTAACTCAGGCCATTAATGGATTTTCTAACGCACCAGTGCAGTATTTTGATTTCCCTGCTCGCTTTAAAGCAAAAGAAAGCGATATCTTTTATGAATTATGGGATGGCGCTTTGGGTGGGTTCAATAATCCTATTTTAGCAGGAATCATTGAAGCTTATAAATTAAATATACCTCTTAAAGAAATTAGAATTATTTCTATTGGCACTAGTAATTCACTGATGTCTTCAGATGCGAAGCAAGATTTTTGGGATTGGAAACAAATCGCATTGCTATTCAGAAGAAAGAAATTCGCTTTTTCTAAATGGAAACCACAGTTTAACTTTTTCAAAGAAACGGTATTGCATCAGGCTAAAACAATTCTTTACCAACCGCCCGATACTGCCAATTACATTGCTATGATGTTTCTTAAATCTTCAACAGGTAAGTCTCTTAACGACCATATCATAAGACTTTCACCTCTAATTCATTATGATACGAATACTCCAGAAAATGTTATAGCGCTCGTTAAAGATTTGTATGCCTTAGATATGGACTTAACCAAAGATGAAGAAATCAATACACTTATTGCATGTTTTAATGCTTGGAAAAATGGTCGTATTTATAATCAACCCATAGAGTTTAAAGTGGAAAGAAATAATGATTTGTTATTTCAACAAGGAGATAAATGGTACCAAGATGGAATGAATAGATGGGTTAGTTGGGAAGATTCCGAACGACCAGTTAATTGAGATAATCTAAATAGGCAGATTCATTTTTTCTATCTTAATTTTAAATAGAATTTTAGCTTTTAGAGTTAAAGTATATATAAACATAAGTGGATGTTTTATTGATACTACAAATCAATTATTTAAACTATGTGATCAACAATAGTTTAATTTAACCTAACTTACCTCAATTTTGCATATAATATTTTTGCATGTCAAGAATACATGGTTATTGAAGTATAAAAATCCCCTAAAAAAAACAGTATCGCAAATCCGACATTTTCAAGAGACATAAATCCCGATTTTTCAAAAACATTAAGAAAAAGGGTAAACACCTATTTTAAAACCCATAATAAGAGTCGAAATGCTAATGCAACTATGGTTATAAAAACTATAATTATGTTGACATTATTTTTTGCTCCTTTGGTTACGCTTTCTTCCGGTATTATAACATCTGTGCCGTTACTTTTCACACTTTATATCTTAAGTGGCTTGGGTATGGCTGGCATAGGAATGGGCGTTATGCATGATGCCATTCATGGCTCGTACTCTAAAAACAAGAAAATCAATACACTCTTAGGCTATTCTTTCAATCTTATTGGAGCAAATTCAACTATTTGGAGAATACAACATAATATTTTGCATCATACATTTACAAATATCGACCATGCCGACGATGATTTGAACTCACCTTTTTTCTTACGATTTTCTCCCCACGCCAAACACTATTGGGTACACAAATACCAACACATTTATATCTGGTTTTTTTACGGAATATCTACACTTTCATGGATTACAACTAAAGATTTTGTGCGTTTAAAACGATTTCGAGATATGGGGTTTTTAGATAAAAAACATGAATACGAAAAAACTTTAGTTAGCATGGCGGCATGGAAACTATTGTATTATTCATATGCACTCATACTTCCCATGATTATGCTACCCTTTTCATGGTGGGTCATCTTATTAGCATTTCTATCTATGCATTTTGTTACGGGTATGCTTGTGAGCATTGTTTTTCAGATAGCACATATAATGCCTGTGACAGAGTTTCCGCTACCCAACGAAAAGGGTATAATGAAAGACGATTGGTATGGACACCAATTTGCTACTACTAGTAATTTCTCTCCAAACAGTAAGCTACTTTTTTGGCTGATAGGCGGATTAAACTATCAAGTAGAGCACCATGTATTGCCAGATGTTTGTCACGTTCATTATAAAGATTTAACGAAGATTGTTTCGGAAACTGCGCTTGAATACGGTATGCCATATCACGTTAAAAAATCAATTGGTCATGCTATATGGGACCACACAAAAATGCTTCGTATGTTAGGCAAAAAAGACGTTTTAACGCCTATGTAAATAGGTTATGTTGCTCAAGTATTGAAATGTAGTATACCATGATTTACTTGCTCAGTGCCTTCAATGCTATTTATAGAACAAAAAGTTTCATACGTAATTATGAAGTACTTGCCGGTATTATTAAGGGGCTAAACTAATTTATCCGTTTTACTTATTTTTGAGAAGCTGATTTATAATTATTATGACATTAAAACATACTATTTTACTTTTTACAATTTTGATTGCATTACCAATGGTATCTCAAGATACTAGTTCTTCAGTATCTTTTTGGAATATCTTAAAATCTCATTGCGGCAAGGCATATGAAGGCAGCTTGGCTTTGCCTGAAGAAGACGAAAGTTTTGGCGGCAAAAAACTTGTGATGCACGTGAGAGCATGTAGTGAAAATGAAATTAAGATTCCTTTTTATGTTGGAGATGATAAATCTAGAACATGGATTTTAACAATGAATGACGGAATACTTACCTTAAAACATGATCATCGCCACGAAGATGGAACTGAAGATGATATCAACTTTTACGGCGGTACCGCAAGTAATGCTGGTAAAAAAGAAATTCAATTTTTTCCTGCCGATGTTCGAACACAACAAATGATACCTGATGCAGCCACCAATGTCTGGTGGATTACCTTAGACGATAAAACTTTTACCTATAATTTGAAAAGACTAGGTACTGAACGTATTTTTAAAGTTGTGATGGATCTAACTAAACCTATTGCACTACCAGAAGCTCCTTGGGGTTGGGTTGATTAGTTTTTTTATATTCCACTAATAGTGAGAATGATGATACTCCCAATAAAAGTGTGGTTATCTTTGCTGAAAAATATTTCATGTCGAAGCAGTTTTCAGATTTAGGGGTAAATGAACAATTTCAAAAGAGTTTAGCCGATTTAAAAATTTCCATTCCTACAGATATTCAGAAAAAAAGTATTCCTGTAGTACTCAATAAAAAAGATGATTTAGTAGCTTTAGCAAAAACTGGTTCAGGTAAAACTGCAGCTTTTGGTTTACCATTGTTACAGCTTATAAATTCTGAAAATACTGCTGTTCAAGCTGTAATATTGGCACCTACAAGAGAACTGGCACAACAGATTCATGCTAATTTAGTATCCTTTGCTGCTCATAATCCGGCAATTTCCATAGCGGCCGTATGTGGAGGTATTCCGATAAAACCCCAAATAGAACGCTTAAAAACTGCTACTCATGTGGTGGTTGCCACCCCAGGGCGTTTAGTAGATTTGGTAAAACGTGAGGCTATTAACATTAAGAATCTAAAGTTTTTAGTTCTCGATGAGGCCGATGAAATGGTAAGCGCCTTAAAAGAAGATTTAGATACTATAATCGCAGGAATTCCCAAATCTAGACGAACCTTATTGTTCACTGCTACCATGCCAGGTACTATAAAACAACTGGTTCAAAATTACATGTCTAAACATGTGGTGCATGTAGAAGCAGATATGTCTACACTTGGCCATCAAGGTATTGACCATCAATATGTAGTGGTAGAGCCTATAGAAAAATTAGATGTTTTACTTCATTTTTTAAATACGAAAGAAGGTCAAAGAGGAATTATTTTTTGTAAAACCAAAGCAGCCGTTAATAAACTGGCAAAGAACTTAGCTATTAATAAATTTTCTTCTGGAGCTATTCATGGCAGCCTATCTCAAGGTATTCGTGATCGTATTATGGGGCAATTTAGAGAAGGTCATATAGATATCTTGGTTGCTACTGACTTAGCTGCTCGTGGTATTGATGTAAAAGAGATTGAATACGTGGTTAATTATCATTTACCAGATACCTATGAAGCTTATGTGCACAGAAGTGGACGTACAGCTAGGGCAGGAGCGAAGGGGCTTTCGTTAACCATATTACAAAAAGAAGAAGTTAATGAAGTTGCTGATTTTGAAAAGGAATTGGGCATTGTCTTCAATAAGTTTAAAAAAGCGGACGCTCAAAGTATTGAAGAAAATAATGGTTTATTATGGGCTAAGAAAATATTTAAGACCAAACCAAACCGCGAAGTTTCTGAAGAATTTAAAACGAGAGTAAAAACGATATTTCATCATTTAACAAAAGAAGAGCTTGTTGAAAAGATTATCGCTAATTATATTTATCAAACGACAATGGTAACTACAAAACCAGAAGAGCCAAGAAAAAAATAGCTTTTAAAACACCTAAAAAAATCATTCAATTCTTTAAAATAATTATAGATATTAAAGAATTGATTGGTCTTTGAAGGTTGTAGAATGCTTTTGGTTAAGGAAAAATCGTCTTATTATGTAATAGCATCATTTCCTCTTACCCCGGTACTAAGCCTAATTGCATCTTGTACATCATAAATAAAAATTTTACCGTCACCAGCTTTATTTTCAGAAGCATTTTCCTTAATTACTTCTATACATTCCTCTAATTTATTATCACTAACAATGCAAGTAATCATGACACGATTTTGTAAAATCATTGATTGTTCGGTACCTCGATAACGCTCAGAATAGCTTTTTTGCAATCCCGTTCCTTTAACTGCAGCTACCGTAATACAAGGGATATCCGCATCTTTCAATCCACGTTGAACAGCTTTAAGCTTTGAAGGCCTAATTATCGCTTCTATTTTTTTCATTAGGTATTTTTTTAGGTTCTCTATTAATTATTCAAAAGTGGTATAAGCCTCAACGCCAAATGTTACAGCGTCAATACCAGCAGTCTCTTCTGATCTGTCAACACGTATACCTATTGTTTTCTTCAAAATGGTCATTATAATAAATGTTAGAATAAATGAAAAAGCCGCTATAACCAAAACCCCTATAAGTTGAGTAATCAGAAGTTGACTACCTCCACCAAAAAACAGACCATCTTCTACGGCAAATAAACCAACAGCGATGGTGCCAAATAAACCATTAACACCATGAACCGCAATAGCCCCAACTGGATCATCAATTCTCATTTTATCAATATAAATTACTGCAATATCTACTAAAACACCGGCAATTAATCCTATAAGGATAGCAGCATCTGGACCCACTATATTACAACCCGCTGTTATAGCCACTAATCCTGCTAATACGCCATTTATCGTCATTGTAATATCAATTTGACCATATTTAAAATAGGTATACAACATGGTTGAAACACCACCGGCTGCAGAAGCCAAAAATGTATTTGTAGCAATCGTTCCTATTAGTTCCCAATTACCCACAGCACCTAATGTAGATCCTGGGTTAAATGCAAACCATCCGAACCATAATATAAATCCACCAACGGCGGCAAGTGGTAAATTATGACCAGGTATAGCTACAGGGTCTCCGTTCTGATCGTACTTACCTAAACGAGGTCCTAAAACTATTGCTGCGGCCAAGGCGGCAAATCCGCCCATAGCGTGTACAGCAGAAGATCCAGCAAAATCGTTAAACCCTCTTAAGGCTAACCATCCATTAGGGTTCCAAACCCAGTTAGCGGCTAATGGATACATTACAGCACAAAATATAACTACAAATAATGCATATACCCAAACCTTCATTCGCTCTGCTACAGCTCCTGAAACTATTGAAATAGCTGCAATTGCAAAGCCCAATTGAATAAACCAAAACAATTTATTAGAAATGGTTAATCCTAATCCTATATCCGTATCTGTAATACCGGTATCGAATGCAAACCAACCGTTAGAAGCTCCATATGCTATTCCAAAGCCTATGGCATAAAATGCAAGACCACCAAAAATGATGTCAATTATTACCTTTGCAATGATACTCATGGAGTTTTTAGAACGAACAAAACCAGCTTCAAGAAGCGCGAAACCACCTTCCATTAAAAAAATTATTGCTGCACATATTGAAACCCACACCGTATCAATAGCAGAAATAAGTTCTGCTTGCTCTATCTTTATTATAGTGGCTACTTCTTCCATAAAATATAATATATTTTGGCTAATGAAATTCAGTATAATCTGAATTTCATGTTAAAAAAAGCAGCAAGATAGAGATATTACCTTTACGAATTAAGGGGGCTTTTGTTATATATTTATTCAAGTATGATAATATTGACGGTCATTTCGTAGTTTTTAATCAACTTTATATTATGCTAAATCAATTTAAAAACATAACCTAAGTAAAACCACTAATGTTTTGGTTATTATACCTTTAAATTAGAATTTCACGTATTTAATTTATCAATATTTACAGCCTTATTCAACTTAACTTTTTATAATATCAGAATTAGTAAAACAATAGAAATAAAATATTCCTATTCAGTAAATAGTATTCACAGTTTTAATACATTTTTACAAAAACATAAGAAATGAAATGATTTTGAGTTTAAACGTATACTTCATTTAGAATAAAACTAAAAACTTCAAACAAAAAGCCGACTATTAACAGTCGGCTTTTTGTTTGAATATATAGCTTTTAAAAAACTATAAATATGCTTTTAAAATCTCGTTATTAGATTTTTTCCTTAGTAGTCTTACGGCCTTTTCTCTAATTTGTCTTACACGCTCTCTGGTTATATCAAACAACTCGCCTATTTCACTTAAGCTTTTTGGGTGGCTTTCCCCAATACCATAATAAAGCTTTATAATTTCACTTTCTCTATTCGGTAAAGTATTAAGTGCTTGATTGATGTCCATTCTAAGGGAGTCTATCATCATATTTGAATCAGGACTATTTGTGTCCTGTGATGATATAACATCATATAAATTAGAAGATTCTCCTTCTGCGAATGGTGCATCCATAGATAAGTGCTTACTTGAATTTGTCATTGCAATTTTAACCTGCGAACCACTCATATCAAGCTCCTTAGCAATTTCTACTGTACTCGGGGGTCTTTGGTAAGACTGTTCTAATGTTGAGTATACCTTTTTTATTTTACTGATTTCACCAATTTTATTCAGTGGTAAACGCACCATACGAGATTGCTCTGAAATCGCAGATAATATTGATTGTCTAATCCACCATACTGCATATGAGATGAATTTAAAACCTCTTGTTTCGTCAAAGCGTTTTGCTGCTTTGACCAATCCAATATTTCCTTCGTTGATTAAATCTGAAAGCCGTAAACCACTTCCTTGATACTGTTTTGCTGTAGAAACTACAAAACGTAAATTTGCATTAACTAATTTATTAAGGGCAATTTGATCTCCTTCACGTATTCTTCTTGTCAGCTCCACTTCCTCATCTGCAGTAATCAATTCTATTTTTGATATTTCTTGAAAGTACTTTTCTAATGATTTAGTGTCTCTGTTTGTAATTTGTTTCGTGATCTTAAGTTGCCTCATATATTATATTGTTTTTTATCGTTACTATAATTTAACCTTATTTTGATGATATCCTAATAAAATCGAATATATATTAATTTTATTCTAAAGAATAATAAAAATGGTGTAATAAAATCTAGTTTTACGTTAGAATATGATATTATTTTATCAAATCAGTAATTTCTAGGACCTGTTTAAGTTTTGTGTTGTATTTAACCTAAAATACCTTGACTTGGGTTGATTTTCCTTCTTCGCTATTTTAAATATGGAATACACACATTTGAGTATAGATTTCAATTTAGTGTATGAGATTATTCATTCTTATTTAAAAAAACTCGAAATTCGGGACAACAATAGTAAACCAAAATGAAAATAACCACATGCATTCTAGTCTTCCTTTTCTCTTCCTTTTTTGTATTTAGTCAAACTCCGGTTCAATCCTATTTCGAATGGACAGATTTACCTTTTTCTAAAGAGGAACTTCATCAACGAAGAGAAAATTTGATGAATATTCTTATTAAGGATAGAAAAGATGGGATAGTTATTATTCCTGCAAATGACGGATTTTCATTTGGTGAGACCTTTCGACAAGCTGATGATTTTTATTATTTCACAGGGTTAGAATTACCTAATGCGCTATTAGTACTAGATTTAAGTAATCAATCTTCTATCATTTATTCACCTGAGAGAGACTTAAGGTTTGAAAATGGATCTAGAGTGAATGATTTTCCTGGAAGACCTCTTCTAAATGACAAAACGATATCTGAGCGCGCTGGTATATCCTTAGCTTCCATTAATGAGTTTGCATCAAGGATGACCAAAGCTGCGCTAAAGCATAAAACGATTTTAGTAAACAATGCTAGACGGGGTCAAATTGTATTGGCCTCTAATGAATACATAGCAACACATTCACCAGTTCAGGTTCTAATACAAGCTTTAGATAGTAGATACGCTGGATTTCAATATGAAAATATTTTTGAATCAATTGCAAACATTCGAATGATAAAATCTGAAAGTGAAATAGAAATTTTGCGCAAGGCGGCAGCAATTACAGTAGAAGGAATAAAGAATTCAGCTAAAGAAATAAAGGCTGGCGTAGATGAAAGGTACTTAGAAGGTATTTTAGAGGGCAACTACAAAGTAAACGGCTCGCAAAGATTAGCATTTGGATCAATCATTAAATCAGGGCCGAATTCGCATTGGCCATGGAGAATTTTAGCCACTCATTATAACCGTAGAAATAGGGTATTAGAAAATGGTGATTTGGTTATTTTCGATGTAGGTTGTGAATATGAACAATATGTAAGTGATATCGGAAGAACTTTTCCTGTCTCTGGGAAGTTTACTGCTCGGCAAAAAGAAATTCTAGTCATGGAAACAAAGATTGCCGATGAAATTATAAAATTTTTAAAGCCCGGCATCACCTTTAAAGACATTAAAGCTATTACCGATAATCTTATTCCTGAAGATTCAAAAAAATATATGCAAGTTGGTTTGTTTTTTGGTCATCACTTAGGCCTTTCTACCGGAGATCCAAGTCTTTCAGAAGCAACGCTAAAGCCAGGTATGGTATTCACTGTAGAACCATGGTATTATAACCATGATGAAAATATTTCGGTTTTCACTGAAGACATGATTGTTATTACAAAAGATGGTTGTGAGGTTTTAAGTAGTGATTTACCTAGAACTCCTGAGGCTTTAGAGGCTTTAATGAAAAAATAAAGATTTATTTCAAATTAATAGAATACGGTGCATAAGGCTTTAGAATAGGAGCGAAGTAAAGATTTTAAATATGAAATTAATTAAAAGATAACTTTTACGGCTTCCATTTTTCCAACTTCTTTGAATATTCTGTATTTTTAAATCCCCCCTTAATTTGATACTAGTATGCTCATTACAGATATATAATATCTGGTTTTGGGCTAAACCTATTTAATAGTCACAACAAGTAAAATACTTATGCCATTATTTTTAGACTTACACGATTTACCTGACGGCGTAACAGCTGCCCATGTAGCAGAAATGCACCAAGCAGATTTAGATATTGAACATAAATATAATTGTCGCGGACTAACCTATTGGTGCGATGAAATAAGAAAAACGGCCTTTTGTTTAATAGAAGCTCCAAGCAAAGAGGCTCTTATAGAATTACATGAAAATGCTCATGGTGCAGTGCCTACTAGAATAATAGAAGTTAATGATACTATTGTAGAATCTTTCTTGGGTCGAATCGAAGACCCAGAAAAATCTAAAAATACAATCTTGAATATCGTAAATGACCCTGCGTTTAGAACT
Organism: Maribacter arcticus; assembly: GCF_900167935.1. Classification (GTDB taxonomy): domain Bacteria; phylum Bacteroidota; class Bacteroidia; order Flavobacteriales; family Flavobacteriaceae; genus Maribacter; species Maribacter arcticus. Next base: position 61,771 of record NZ_FUYL01000010.1, read on the forward strand.
TTGATGGTGGTTAAAATCAAAAACAAAAGTTTAAGAACAAGCGATATAAATACCCTGCAAGCCGCAATTAGAGGTTATACTAAAGCAATTAAAGCATTAACTACAAATCATAATGGCGGTTTAGTTCGAAGTGAAGCAAACACCTATCTAATGTCTTTTGCTTTGGTGAGCGATGCAATTCACTGTGCTAAGGATATATTGAACAGTTACAATAAAGTAGTTACGCCAGATTTGGAATTTAAAATAGGATTAAGTGCTGGTATACCAGTAACCGATAAAGATGGAATCTTTGAGGATACGATTAAAACCTCAGATTATTTAAGTGATATTGCAAAAGGTGACTTTACTATAACATCTGTTGTAAAGGATCTTTATGAAAGTGAAAATCAAAACAAATCAATAGAACACAAATCTATTAATGTGATTAAAACTAAAGATGAAGATTTTCTGATGCAATTAATGAGTATTACAGAAAAAATATGGTTTCACTCCACTACAAGTGTGAGTAATTTTGAAGAAAATTTAGGATATAGTAAATCGAAACTTTACCGAATGATGATGAATTTGGTGGGTAAATCTCCAAACATTTTTTTAAGAGATTATCGTTTACATAAAGCTTTAGAATTACTAAAAAAGAAACGTTCTAATGTTTCTGAAATTGCATATCAAACAGGATTTAATAGTCCCGCTTATTTTTCAAAATGCTTTCTTAAAAAATATGGCATTCAACCTTCCAATTTCTCATGCAATAATTAAATTACTGTATTTCAATTAGTTATAATTAAATTTGATCTGGTCTAAAATTACTTTTATTTGGTCCAAATGTAGGATTTCAGAAAATACTTCTAATCTACTTTTGTTGAGAACCAAATAAATATTTAATTATGAAGACAAAATTAATAGTAGCAGTAGTTATGATTTCTGGAATTCTATTTACAGGATTTACAGAAAAAGTTGAAACCCATAAGGTAAAAATTGATTTAATTAATGATGAATTTCCAGAATCCAAACAAGAAGTTCTAGAAACCTTCAGCGCCATTGCACAAAGCATTAAAGATGGCGATATGGATAAACTGATTTCTTTTCATGCGTACGGTCCAAAATTTACAGAATTCAAAAATGGAGCACCTAGAAATGGTGCCGCCGCCAATGAAGAGTATGAACGTACTGTTTTTGGTGCAGTCACCGAAGTAGTAAAATTCGATGCAAAAGATTTGCAGATTGCCGTTTATGGAGAAGTGGCCAATTTAACTTTCCATTCCGATTTTCAACTCAAATTCGGTGAAGACCTTGTGGTTGTAAACGACCAAATTACACTGTTATTTGTGAACACGGCTAATGGATGGAAAATGGTTCATGAACATCATTCTCCTTTAGCACAAGATAAGCTTTAAGAACATCTCCTCTAAGCACTAGCATCCAAATTAAGCTCTGGTTAAGGAGCTAATCCCTTAAACTGTAAAATATCTTATTATGAAAACAACATTAAAAATAACAGTACTTATAATCTTCGGGTTTTTATTTACGGCATGCTCAGATGACAATGAAATTGTAGTAAATCCTGGAATAGACATCAATTTAATTTTAGATGAATTTCCAGAAGCCAAACAAGAAGTCTTAGAAACTTTTGGCGCCATTGCGCAAAGCATTAAAGATGGCGATATGGATAAGCTGATTTCTTTTCATGCGTACGGTCCAAAATTTACAGAATTCAAAAATGGAGCACCTAGAAATGGTGGCGCCGCCAATGAAGAGCACGAACGTACTGTTTTTGGTGCAGTCACCGAAGTAATAAAATTCGATGCAAAAGATTTGCAGATTGCCGTGTATGGAGAGGTTGCCAATTTAACTTTTCACTCTGATTTTCATCTCAAATTTGGTGAAGACCTAGTAATCGTGAACGACCAAATAACCCTATTGTTTGTAAATACATCTAGTGGGTGGAAAATGGTTCATGAGCAACATTCGCCATTAAAAGGATAAATATTTAATTTAAAAAGCCCGGTACCTTTAATCACTTGGTTCTTGCCTATTAGTTACGTCTTATAGATTTACTCTATGCACAAGAACCATTAGTTTTAAGTTAAGTCTAAAGCTGTTCGTCGTTATCTTTTAAAATGGCTTTGTGCCGTATATTTTCCTTGTCTTTAACTTCGTAGGGAATTTTATTCAAAATATGTTCTAAAGCCGTAATCCTAGCAGATGTTTTCCTGTTCGCTTTAATAATTTTCCAAGGCACATATTTTTGAGTGTTCTTAAACATCAATTCTTTGTATGATGTGTATTCATCCCATAACGCCAAAGCCTTTCTATCTACATCGCTATATTTCCATTTTTTAATAGGGCTCGATGTAATATCCTTAAAGCGACGCTCTTGTTCATTTTTAGAAATAGAAAAGTAAAGTTTTACCAAATGAATATCAGAAAGTAACATCATGCGTTCCACATCATTTACTGAATCCATAAAATTTAGATATTGTTTTCTCGTACAAAAGTCGTTTACTGGTTCTACCACGGCACGGTTATACCAGCTTCTGTCAAAGAATACGATTTCACCTTCACGTGGAAAACGATTAATGTAGCGCTGAAAATACCATTGTCCTTCTTCTATCTCATCAGGCTTCGGCAAGGCTACTACGCGTACTTCTCTTGGGGGTAGATGTTCGGTAATACGCCTAATCGCACCTCCTTTACCAGCAGCATCACGACCTTCGAAAATAACAACGACTTTTTTATTGTTCTTAACCACCCATTGTTGCAAAACAAGTAATTCTTCTTGAAGCTTAGCCAAGCGTTTCTCATATTTGAGTGCATGTATCGCTTTTTTTGGGTCTAAGGTAGATTGTCTCAACAAGGCTAACAACCCCTTTTTAGTATTGATTGAAAGCAGTTCTTTTTCTTTTAAAGGCTTTTGTAATTTGCTCATGTGTAAAACGTTTAACTTAAAATAATTGCTGCTTATATTTTTATCTGTTGTCTAAAAAACCGATGTACAATATTAGGGTCTGGTAATAGATCTGGGCAATTAGTGCCCTTGCCATCATAATCGAACTGAGATAAAACAAATTTGATGCTTTCTACACGGGCCAACCTTTTATTATCGCTTTTTACAATAATCCAAGGACAGAAAGAGTTGTGAGTTCGAGCGAACATTTGATTTTTATAATAACTATAGTCTTCCCAAAGATCTTGACCTTTTTGGTCAACGGGACTAAATTTCCATTTTTTTAAAGGATTTCCCAATCTATTATCGAATCGCTTTTTCTGTTCGTCAATTGTTACTGAAAACCAAAATTTAATAATCTTGGTATCAGATTCATAGAGCATATGTTCAAACTCTGGTACTTGTACCATAAAGCGTTCGTACTGTTCTTTAGTACAAAAATCCATTACCGGTTCTACAACTGCCCGGTTGTACCAACTACGGTCAAAAAAAACGATTTCACCGGCATTTGGTAGTTCTTTTATATAGCGATTAAAGTACCATTGTTTACGTTCGATCTCAGTAGGTTTATTAAGTGCTACTATACGCATGGCACGAGGATTCAAATGCTCTGCAAAACGACGAATCGTGCCACCTTTACCTGAAGCATCTCGGCCTTCAAAGATGATGGCTATTTTTTTATCCTCTTTTTGAACCCACTTTTGAAAATCGACAAGCTCAGCCTGAAGTTGTAATAGCAGCCGTTCATAATAATATTTGTCTAACACATCTGCGTAGAGAGGCATGTCATTTTTAGATTGTTCTAAATATTCTAGTAAATGTGCCTTCGTTCTTAACTTGGCAAGTAACGTATTATCGATCATAGGCTATTATTAAGTCATGAAAATAAGGAAGAAACCTAAGTAAAAAGATGATAAAAGTCAATTTATTGCTTTTTAAAACGACAGTTAAATATTTAGTGCTTATGCCTTTTTTGAAATAGTTACTACATGTTTTGTATTAATAAGTATGAAAATACCCGTAATAACAGAATTTAGAAAATTGGCTTACAAATACTTAAACAAAGAAAGAAGCGCATTGGAAAATCGAGCATGGCAGGTTCACGATTTACAAAATACAACTAAAACCATTGAGCAATGGATATGGAATGGATTTGAATATAAAATGTATAAAATGGTTTTTTAATCGCAACTATTTTCTAGAACTTTTATTTCCTTTAAACCCTTCCATACCCTATGGCCAAAGTTTTTAGGAGAAATTCTAAAGACTATGATTGATGTGTTACTTTTTTTACATAGAACTTGTTCCACATTAAAGTTTAAAACAAGTGGTTTTCTTGTAACAAAAGTATCATAAATACTCGCTTTGCCAATAAAACTTCTATCCTTGTTTTGTGTAATTTCCACAGTAGTTTTTGGTAATTCAATATCCTTTTCTTTGTTAACTCCGCTCAATAAACCATCATAATACTTTTCGATATAGTCTTTTACTTGAGGTGTTGTAAGAGCTGTATTAAGATTAACTTTCCATGCAAAGGCGTATGTCCAAAAATTAGGCCTATTGGTATCATTCCAACCTTTAGGGAATCTTGCATCTTCAAAACCTTTAAGTTTAATACCCTGTGCAAAATGTAATGGAATAGCAAATAATTCCTTACCCCAAGTATCATTAGTTTTTAAGAGGTCTGTACTATAAGTAACGCCTAATTTTGCGAGCATTTCAATGGCATTATTATTTTTTGGATTTAATTCTAATGAAGTTTTATAATTGGTAATGGCTTCATCATTCTTGCCAAGTAACATAAGTGCTTCTGCATAGCTATCGTAAGGATTATCTCTATCAGGAAACACCTTGGTAGCTAACTTAAATACTTTAGCAGCATATATAGCATTTTCAGCATGTAAATACTTATATCCTGCAACAATAAGCTCTTGTTCGCTTGCATGATAATCTGGTGAGTCTTTATGTGCTCCATAGAACTCAATACCCTTATCGACGCCTTCTTTTTCAATGGTTTCTACCATAAATTTAGCTAACGGTTTTAACGGCAAATCATAAGGTTTGTTATATAATATTCCGGTTATAGCAGTCGTCATAGAATTAAGAAAACCACGACTCGTATTATTTAAGAGTATGATGGAAGCATTACTAGATGGAATTCTAGTATACAATGCACGAAAACCATCAATATTACCACTATGACCTACAGTTTCAACTTTTTCTGATGTATTACCTAAAGGTTTATTTATAAATTCCCAGCCATAACCATAATGTCCGCTATAACTTGGATCTATAATATGCTTTTCAAAAATGAGATCCATATATTTTTTTGGCAATAAGATTTCAGTATTTAATGCTTGATTCCACAAAAACATATCTTCAACTGTAGAATATATTGCTCCTGCAGCATAGGCAGAAGACTCATCAGAATTATCCGTATTAAAGTATTCTCCAAATCCCTTATTGTAACCAGATGCCATATTTTTAATAAGTGGTCGGTGTCTAAAAAAGCCAGAGTTTTTCATCTCAAGAGGTTCAAATATCTTTTCTTGTAATACGTCTTCATATGATTTCTCTGTAATGGTCTCTATAATGTAGCCTAAAAGCGTATATCCCGAATTACTATACTCAAAACGCTCACCAGGTATAAATTGAAGTGGTGCACCTGCAAATTGATTAACCATAGCTTTAGGTTTATTGTGTTTTTCTTTATCTGATCCATCACGAGTTAGTCCTGCCGTGTGGGTGAGTAGGTGATGTATCGTAATCTGATCACCATTTATTTTAGGATAATCTACTAGATAGGTTGAAATAGGTTTGTGTAAGTCCAATTTCTCTTCAGCCACTAACTGCATAATTAGCATTGCTGTAAATTGTTTTGTAAGTGAAGCTATTTTAAACTTGGTGTCTGTTTGATTAGGAATATCCCATTCCATATTAGCAAACCTTAAGCCCTTTTTAAAGATTACTTTTCCTTCTTCCGCTACTAAGACTGAGCCATTGAACATCTCGTAATCTGCGTATAAGTCAACTATTTCATTAATTTTTGAGACCTTATCCGATTTACTTAGCTGTTCTTTTTTAGGTTGGGTACAAGAAACTTGGTTTATAATACATATTAATAAAGTGAGCGTTTTAAGAATAGCACTAACATTAGTTTTAAATTGTTGCATCTATATGTTTTTAAAATCGATGAAGTGAAATTAGTCTGGTTTTCAGATTTATATGTCAAAAAAATGTAAAAGAAGTGTCAATCATTGCCAAACCTTGCAAAAGTTTAAGTTCTTTACAATCCTTATGAGCACTAAAAAAATTTATGTTTATTGTACCATTCTAGCCATCTTTTTATTTGGATATTTTTTTTCAGCATCCGATACCGCACCAGATGAGTTCTCTCAACACACTAAAATTGCTTTGAGAGCAGTTGGTCATCACTTATTACTCGCCGATAATGATAGCACAACAGTAGTGCTACCCATTATCGAGCTCTCGAAATATAATTATCTACTTTCTTTTGAACATGAATTTTCATTCTTGCCAAACGATTTGGTAAGAATTGTCAAAGAGCGATTTAACAAGGCTAAACTTCCTGATTATTATCGCGTTTCGGTGATACAGAAAAGTGATGATGAAGTTGCTTATAGTTATGAAATAAGTGCTGATGAAGAAAAAACTATTATTCCTTGTTCTGGAAGGCGCTTCTTAAAAAACCAATATGCTATAGAAGTCCTGTTTTTAGATAAGAGAACATCATATGTATATACCCAGGGGTTTTTATATCTCTTATTGCTGTTACTAGTTCTGTTTTTGTTTGAATTAATTAAAAGGAAAAAGACTACACCTGCAAAACTTCAAAAACCACATGAAAACTATATGCAAATTGGAAGTCTTAAATTTTATCCTGAGGAAAACAAATTGGTAAAAGAAGAACAAGAAATCAGACTTTCTAAAAAAGAATGTGAATTACTATCTATATTTATTTCAAAACCCAACGAAATAATTAAACGAGATGAATTGATCAAAAGAGTTTGGGAAGACAACGGTGTAATTGTAGGACGGAGTTTAGATACCTTTATCTCTAAGTTGCGTAAAAAATTAAAAATCGATGGCTCTATAAAATTGACCAACATACATGGTGTTGGTTATAAATTAGAAGTATAGTTAAAATATAAAATTTTTAAGATTATCATTATTATAGTTTATTCTCAACAGGTATTAACTGACCAACAATAGGAGGGAGGGCAATGTGTATAGTGCGAGCCAATTTGATTATGGCATTAGAAAAAATTGTTACTTGCACATAAATTTTACTTGCAATTATGCTGGAGTCTTCCTGTTTTTTTGTCATCCGTTGTGCTAAAAAAACAAAGACACAAAGTTTCTGGGGGCTATTCGTTTCTTAAACTTTTTAAGGGGTTTGCAGTAGCAGCTTTTATTGATTCGAAACTAACTGTAAGCAGCGATATACCAATTATTAATACAGCAGTTAGGCCAAATACCCACCATGGCATATTTATTCTATATTCATATTCTTCGAGCCATTTGGTCATGAAATAAGAAGAAATTGGTGTTCCAATTGCGACTCCAACGAGAATCAATTTTAAAAAGTCGCGTGTTATAAGCGAGGTAATGGTAAAAACAGAGGCACCTAATACTTTTCTAACACCAATTTCTTTGGTTTTTTGTTCGGCAGTAAATAGGACCAAACCAAACAAGCCCAAGCAAGAAATTAGAATGGCCAAAATAGAGAAGTAGGTTGATAATTTGTAAAATATAGATTCGCTCTTATAGAGTTTGTCATATTCCTGATCAATAAACCGATACTCAAAAGGAAAAGCTGGATTTAAATTAATATGAAGAGCTTCTAAAGCTGCCAATATTTGTTTTTCATTGCCCTTACTATATTTAACGAAGGCTATATTAAATTCGGAATACCCTTCACTTCTAATAATCATTGGGAAGATTGATTCTTTTAAAGAACCAAAGTGAAAATCTTTAACCACACCTACAATGGTTCCTGGATTTCCCCAAAACAATAGTGGTTGGCCTATCGGATTTTTCATCTTCATTTTATTCATGGCCGTCTCATTAATAAGATATTCAATATTTTCAGGGTTATTGTGAATAAGTTCTCTTCCCATAAGTAATTCAACACCATAGGTACCAACAAAGTCTGTACTTGCCACCATTCCTGTAAATAACGACTGATCATCAGCGCTCTTACTGTTCCAGATAACTTCTGGTGACGTACCATAGTCTCCTAGGGGAATATGCGACGTTTTTGTGACTGATTGAACTCCAGAAATTTGTAAAGCGCCACCTTTAAAGGCATCAAAATTATTTTGTAAGTCTTTTGACAGCGTGATTGCCAATAAATTCCCTCTGTCGAAACCGATATTTTTGTCTTGCACAAAATCAATTTGCTTTGAAATAATGATCATACTACTTATAAAGACAACCGAAATGGTAAACTGAAACACAACCAAACCTTTTCTAATCCATTTGGTACTGGAGCTGGTTTCAATTTTTTTCTTAAAAAGATCCGTAGAACTAAAGGAAGAAAGCAAAAATGCAGGATAACTACCGGATAGAAATCCAGTTAAGAGTGTAATTACGAAAACCATTGTCCATGTGGTAACAGGCAAATTTAACAGGTCAATGTTCTTTTCTGTGATGTCATTAAATACGGGTAGTGCAATTGCAATAAAGATTAAAGCAAAAAACAGACTTGTAAGCGATAGAAGCATGGCTTCTCCTAAGAATTGCACAATTAAACTGCTTTTACTCGCTCCTAAAACCTTTCTGGTCCCAATTTCTTTCGCTCTTTTCATATAGCCGGCAGAAGCTAAATTCATAAAATTAATGCTTGCAATTAGCATGATCAAGAAAGCTATTATCCCAAACATTCTTACATATATAATTTTCCCTTCGCCTTTTTCAATATCTGCAAACAGATAACTGTCTGCATACGATTGAAATCGAATTTCTAAATCCAATTCATAGTCTTTTAAGAATGATTTTAGTTTTTGTTCTAACTGTTCAACATCCGTTCCTTCTGCCAATTGAACGAAGGTATAGGTGCCTAGGTTTTTCCATTCATGCATCCACTCATTTTCAGCAAAAAGAGGCTCATAGGGTAAATAATAATCACTCTTCTCCGTCGAATCTTCACTGCTTAATTCAAAAACCATAGCTATTTCCAGCTCTTTTGAATTTTCGTAAGTGAGTGTTTGTCCAATGGCATCTTTTGAGTTTCCAAAGAACAATTCGGCCATTTCTTTTGAAATAGCAATGTGGCTTGGAGCGCTTAAAGCCTTCGAAGCATTTCCTTCTAAAATCTGAAATGAAAACATTTCAAAATAGTCTTCACTTACAAACTTTCCATTTTGCTTTAAAACCGTATTTCCATTGGAGAAGGTACTATTTCTGCTATTGTTGGTCATTGCGGTGACTTTCTCAATCTCCGGAATTTTTGTCTTTAACTCTTTATACAGAAGTGATGACGTGCCATAACCCAATGCCGTACCATCAGGTGATGTAAGATATATTGAATGGAGTTGATCTATGTTTGCATGATACTTGTTCATGCTATTCTCACTTGATATCCATAAATAGATGAGTAAAAAGCAAAATAACCCTGAGGTTAAACCTAAAATATTAAGCAAGAATAAAACCTTATTAGTGAAAATATTTCGCCAAGCTAATTTGATATAGTTTTTAATCATAATAGGTATCTCTAATTGTTAACTAATATATTCTCGGTTACTTTTTCAACATAAAATAATAAAACGAAAAATAAGGGTGACAAAATTTTCATAAGTCTATTTTTACTAAAGACGCAGAACTTCAGCAAACGTTACATTCAAGAACAAAGCTTCTTATTGAAACGTATCGCAATTTTATATAAAGTCAGATTATGGGTCATAAAAAGGAAAGGCCTGGTAGACCTTTTGTTTTTTGAGCTGTCTGGCCGCCCTTTTGGCGGAGGTTGGCGTGCTGGCCTTGTTTGGTACTACACTACCTTTTGCTAACGCTTCGTCTCGCTGAAACCCGCCCGAACGTAACTGTTTCGGTACGGGCGGAAGCCGACATATTGCACGATATTTAATATTGGCATATAAGGTAGCCTGTTCGCTATAGCTCTTTTCGAACGAAAGAATGAAGAGTCATGAAACAATACCATTTTACTAACCGTATTAAATTACATCGCTATTTCAATCATAGTGACTTCTTCATACATGCGGTGCTGAAAAATAAGTAGACTAGTCTTTCGCAACCGTTCGATATGAAAACAAGTCGGTAATTGTGCTACCTTTGTAGGTACGCTATTAGGTTGAATAACAACAGGCTAAAGCAACTACTAAGTTTGGCCAAGCTGATAATACAAAAATGAATACAAGCTTGAGAAATGAAAGCATCCCATTGAAAATGTGGCTAAAAAATTCGGTTACTTACTACGTGTTACTAGTTCTCATAGGCCTTATACTTTTGAGTTGTTCATCGACCAAAAAAAACAAGCAGAAGACAATCACTTCGAATTCCCATCAAAATACTACACAAGTACAAAGCAGTAATGGCAATACAGCTACACATAATTATGGTTTTGATGACCATGAATTTATTAGTCTAAGGCCAGTGTTAAGAAAAACAATACTATCCAATGCTTTAGATTCAGTGGCACAAATTGGTTCTCATACATCGGCCAACGAAAATGAATTTGTAGCTAATTTGATTGACAAAAGTCCGGTGGCAGATAGGATAGTAGAAAATTATCTCAATAGCGAAAATAAGGAGCCTAAAGGGCATTGCCTATCCGTAAGTAAAGGGCGTTTTGAACAGGCTTATAAAGAAGTTCACGGTCATTCGCTCTATCAAGATTTACCTACTAGCATGGCCACAAAAACATATACCCCAAAGCAAGTGTTTAATTTGCTGTACGCATCCGCTTCAGACTTAAGCGATGGATGGCGAAGCCTACCTGAGGAATATAGGGGCAAAGGTAATGCAGGTGCTATTGCCTATGCCGGTATGGGTACTATAGTTGATTCAACAGGAATTTGGAGTGGCCAATTACAACCCGGAGCACTCATGCAAGTATGGCGGTTTAAAGACGATTATGAAAAGGTAGTGCAAGGCGTAAATGTTAAAAAACTGGATCCTTATGGACATTCGTTTATTTTTATAAGTTATGTGCGCGATGAAAAAAATGCAATTATTGGATTTAAAATTGCCGATCAAGGTTTTCAAAGCTACAGGCCTCTAGTACCTAGAGATTATGAAGTATGGTGGGCAGTAAATCTCAGTATTTAAAGGGCAGTTAAACACTATAATAAAAGTTTAACATTTTTATTGTAATTTCTTCTTAACTAATACGTTACAAAGATAGCGTCTGATTCCTAAATCTAAAAAAATATGCTACTATTTTCATTACTACTTACTTTAGGCTTTACAAACGAAATTCCACCTAAAGTAGAAGAGGTTGCAGTTTATCCTATGGCTGCTGAAAAACCATTGCCTGTATTGAAATCTAGGAATTTCAAGGGAACTGTAAACTTTGATTATAATACGGATTTAGATAGTATTGCTGAATCTTATGCTAATAGTAAAGTAGATGCTGGTGAACTTCGTTTGCGTTTAAAAGAAGGTCTTCGTTTGGGCACTATTTCTTTTGATAATATTAAAACAGAATTTACCAATCAATTAGTAGATAAAATTATACCGCATTGGTACGGTACTCCTTGGAGTTTTGGGGGCCATACAACCATACCGAACCAAGGTAAAATTGCATGTGGTTATTTTATATCAACCACCTTACGCGATATGGGTATAAAACTCAACAGGTTTACATTGGCTCAAAAATCACCTTTAGACGAGGCTAAAATGATTAGCTGTGGCTCGGTTATAAATAAAGTGGTACAAGATACCCCAGAAAAAGCCTTCGAAGAGATTGATAGTTTAACCAAAGAGGGACTCTATTTTATAGGTTTTGATGAGGGCCATGTAGGCTATCTTTTAAAACGAGAAGGCGAACTATTTCTTATCCATTCCAACTATCTTAACCCTGTGTCAGTTTGTATGGAAACCCTAAAAGAATCACGTGTTTTTAAGCGTTTTACCAAATTTCATCTGGTAGATATTTCTCATAACGATACGCTTCTGCAACGTTGGTTAGACAATGGCAACGTATTGTAATTATTTTGCTATACTAATAGCAGGCGCCTTATACTTAAACATCATTTTACTTAAATTTCAGCGGCTAATCTACTTGCTTGATTTATAGCACGTTTTGCGTCCAATTCAGAAGCAACATCCGCTCCTCCAACAACATGCACTTTAATACCTGCTGCTTCTAATGGGGCAAATAATTCTTTCAATGGCAATTGACCTGCACATATGATAACGGTATCTACCGCTAATACTTTTTGTTCTTCATTTTGAACATAATGCAATCCTTCATCATCAATTTTGGTGTACTGTACATTGTTGATAAATTGAACGTTTTTCTTTTTCAATGTAGACCGATGAATCCAGCCTGTCGTCTTTCCTAAATTGGCGCCAAATTTACCTTTGCTTCGTTTAAACATAAAAATTTCTCGTGGAGATGGATGAACAACTGCTTGAACTCCTTCAATACCACTTCTTGCGGTCATGGTTTTATCTATTCCCCATTCTTTTAACCAAGCATCAATATTCAATGAAGTGCTTTCACCTTCATGTGCTATGTATTCTGATACGTCAAAGCCAATGCCTCCCGCACCAATAACGGCAACACGTTTGCCAACTGGCTTTTTTAACTTTAGAACGTCTATATAGTTTACTACTTTAGGATGGCCAATGCCTTCCATTTTTGGAGTTCTTGGTTGAATTCCTGTTGCTAATATCACTTCATCAAAACCTTCATTTTGTAAATCCTCGGCCTTTACTCGTGTATTTAATTTTACCGTTACCTGATGCAATGCGATTTGAGTATTGAAATAACGAATGGTTTCGTAAAACTCTTCTTTCCCAGGAATTTGCTTTGCCATGTTGAATTGTCCTCCAATCTCTTTATCGGCATCAAAAAGGGTAACATCATGTCCGCGTTGTGCGGCAATGGTAGATGCTGCTAATCCCGCAGGGCCGGCACCTACAACGGCAATCTTTTTCTTTTTCTCCGTAGGTAGATAATTGAGCTCCGTTTCATGACACGCTCTCGGGTTTACCAAGCAACTCGCTACTTTCTGCTCAAAAACATGGTCTAAACAAGCTTGATTACAACCTATGCAAGTATTTATTTCATCTGCCTTATTTGCTGCTGCTTTATTTACCCATTCTGGGTCTGCTAAAAAAGGTCGTGCCATCGAAATCAAATCTGCATGACCTTCTGCCAATACCTTTTCGGCCGTTTCTGGCATGTTGATTCTATTAGAAGTCACTAATGGAATAGTTAGTTCTTCTTTCATCTTTTTAGTTACCCAAGTAAATGCAGCCCTGGGTACCGATGTCGCAATGGTGGGTATACGTGCTTCATGCCAACCGATTCCTGTATTTATAATCGTAGCACCCGCTTTTTCAATTTCCTTACCTAAAGCAACTACTTCTTGCCAAGAGCTTCCTTTTTCTACTAAATCTAACATCGATAACCGATAGATGATGATAAACTCGGTTCCAACGGCTTCTCGCGTTTGCTTTACTAATGCTATGGGTAAACGCATTCGGTTTTCATATCTTCCACCATAATCATCGGTACGCTTATTTGTTCTTTCCGTAATAAATTGATTGATTAAATACCCTTCAGAACCCATAATTTCTACGCCATCATAACCTGCTGATTTTGCTAGTTTTGCAGAGTTTACAAAGTCACGTATGGTACGTTTAATACCAGATTGTTTGAGTTTAAAAGGTTTAAAAGGACTTATGGGTGATTTTATGGCAGAAGGGGCAACCGCTAGCGGATGATACCCATAACGCCCAGCGTGTAAAATTTGCATACATATTTTACCACCTTCTTTATGTACGGCATCGGTAATAACTTTATGATGTTTTGCATGTTTTTTTGAACTCATACGTGCCGAAAAAGGAGCTGTCCAGCCTTGTACATTAGGGGAAATTCCGCCAGAAACAATTAACCCAGCGCCACCTTTTGCTCGTTCTGCATAATAAGCAGCTATTTTTTCTAAACCATTTTTTTGCTCTTCTAACCCTGTATGCATAGAACCCATAATAATTCGGTTTTTAAGGGTTGTAAAACCTAAGTCTAAGGGCTCGAAAATATGGGTGTACTTGGTCATTTTTTATAACGGTTTTTGAATAATTACTATGCATGCATACTAATTGGTAAGTTACGTTTTTTTATAATGAATGAATGAGAGAGGATATAACTCTTTTATTTTAAATCGTTCCTAGAACTAACGAGAGGCTTGCAAGTTTTAATAACAAATGTGGGGTATAGCTTTGCGACCTTTTAATCAGTCATCATAGGTCAATCTATACCAAAGCATTTTCGCTAAAACTATCCATGCAAAAAATTGCAGAAGTTCTAGAAAACTCAGCAACTTTAATCATGTCCTCAATACTAAGGTCAGGTCTCAGAGGTAGAATATTTAGGTCGGTACGGTTTGTAGTCAACAATTCCAGTTCGTCATGTAGTGAATAGTGCTCAATTTTTGTATGTATTGGAAAACGTACCAAATCATTCAAAACTGAAATATCTTTTTCAGAACTGTTACTTTGATTGTCCCTTGCTAAACGTACACTAATGTTCCCTTCCCAATTTTTTTGAAGAAGTAATGCTATAAGAACTGAAAGGTCATTATTACTAAGGTCATAATTGGTTTTCCAAGCCGGAGAAAAATCCTTTAGCCAAAGGGTAATATCCTTCTCAAGTGAAAGACCTACATTTTCAAAAGGTACATATAGTAGCACCCCATATCTATTTTGTCGGGCAATTTCAATAATGTTCATATAACTTTCGTTGAACCTTCCATCGCCGCTTACCGATAGAAAAACTGTATTGGGTTTAAAAAAAGCAGCATTTAACGACTGCATGCTTATTTTAATAGATTCTGCAAAATCATTACCGCTTACATAGGTATAACTTGTTGCAATATTTTTTGATTTTAGACGTCTAATGACCTCAGGAAGAAAGTTGATTAGTTTATCTTCAATATCCTTATTTAAATTACTTACAGCCAAGAATTTAATAGAACCTTTAGGGGCAACAATACTTTCTATCAGTTTAAATGAACGTCTTATTTCCTTGGGTGCCGTAACCGGAATGAGAAGATCAGGCCTCCAAGAACGCACCTCTCTTGTCGGACTTAATTCTGTTGTTTTTTTTGTTGCCCATGCTGCCAATGCAGTGAAAAGTCCACTGCGAGAGTCTCCCGCATCAGACTTTAGTTTTTTCTTAACCAAGTAATAGTAGAAAAACACAATCAAAATAAGCGATGCTAAAGCAATTGCAGCATTGATTATAAACATTACGGTCAAAGAACCAAAAGCCCCAATAAGTGGCACTGCAATAGGTATTTTTAAAGTAGGCCTAAAACTAGGTAGTGACAGTGACTGTTCAATTAGGGCTACCACATTTACCATAGCATAGGTAATCATAAAGAACATGGTTATTAAAGGGGCTATTGTATTTAAGTCACGTAGTGAAAGCCCAACAAGTACAATTATTGCCGTAATAATCATAGCGTTAAAGGGCTCTCCTTTTTTATTGGTTTTTGCTAAGAATTCGCTTTTCGGAAGAATTCTTTTTTCTCCTAAGGCCAGTAATATTCTGGGAGCTCCTACAAACGAACCTAATGCCGATGAAAGCGTAGCTCCTAATAAACCAGCAAGAACGATGGGTGCATAATAAGATTTATCAATAAATACGTTGTAATTTTCAACGAGTTCCTTGGGTGTCGCTAGTAATGCTGCCACAAAAACCAGCGCCATGTAAACCAAAGTGGAAATTATAACAGCAGTTATCGTTCCCCTTGGAATGCTTTTTCTCGGATTTTCCAAGTCTCCAGACATATTTGCTCCAGCCATTACGCCAGTTACCGCAGGAAAGAATACTGCAAATACCAACCAAAAAGAGGAACCTTCAAAATTATTTTCCTTTGAACCTGGGTAATCTCCAAACCAAACAAAATCATAATTGAGCTCAGTAATAAAAAGTCCTCCCACAATAGATGCTATCGACAAGATAATAATTGCCATAATCACATATTGAATCTTAAAGGCAAAACTGGTGCTTATAAAAGCGATGGCCATAACAAGGATAAAGACGAAAATATCTAACAACAGCGGACTAAATTCGGGTAAAATAGATTGTAGACCTTCCCTAAAACCAAAAATGTACATCGCTACGGCAATTGCCTGCGAGAAAAAGAAGGGTATACCTATGGCACCTCCAATTTCAAGTCCTAACGATTGGGAAATAAGGCTAAACGCCCCGCCTGACCCTATACGAATATTGGTAGTTATACTCGATAGGGACAACGCTGTTGAAAGTGTAATTGATACTGCCACAACAATAATCAATAGTGCTCCCATAACGCCTGCATTCCCAACCACCCAAGGATGCCGTATATACATAATTACGCCAAGAACCGTAAGAAAGGTAGGAGTAAAGACCCCCGCCATCATACCGAATTTTTTGATTTCGTTGGTTTTATCCATTATGAGGATTTTTGAGCCATCGTATTTATTTGACTAAAGTTAGTTGTTGGTCATAGCATTGTAAATGATAAATATCATTAGAATGTCTATTGAAAAATGCAATGAATTAAAAATAATTCGTACACATTTTACTGAACAAATGAATTTAAAAACATCTTTTGAGAATTAACAATTAATAAGTTAAAGATATTATCGGTCAAGATGCCATGACTATAGATTTACTTCATTTTTAGAGGTTATACTTCCATATTCCTTGGTATATACTCTAACCATCATTAAAAACAGGCTAATAAGCAATGGACCGAAAATTAAACCTATAAAACCAAAAATGGGTACCCCTATAATTACCCCTATCAATGTGATTAAAGGGTGTACATCATCTAACTTGTTCAAAACGTATACACGAATTACATTGTCAGTGGTACCTACAATGAGAATACCATACAATAAAATACCCCAAGCCTGAAAATTGTTGTCATTTGATAATGCTATTAAAAAGACAGGGATGATACCAATAATGGCTCCTATCACGGGCACCATAGATCCAACAGTTACTATTACTGCCCAAAAGAAAGGTTGTTCAATACCAAAGATTAAAAACCCAATTAAAGCAACTACTCCCTGAGCAATCGCTACGACAGGAATCCCAATCGCATTGGAGCGCACCTTCTCCCTAATTTCATTAGATATCAATCCACTATATTTCTTTTTAAAAGGGGTATACGTACCCAAGACTGCATTTAACTCCTCATTTTTAGTCAACATAAAATATAGTATAAAATACATCATTGCGATAGCGATGACCATATTTACCGAGCCTCCCAGTACACCCTGCAGTCCTTCAGATAATGTAGATGATATTTTTTCCGGTTCTATACTTGAGGTTAAGTCCACTCCAAAGTTATTTTCCCAAATAACTATTTTCTGTTTGATCAGATTAATATAGTGTTCAAAATCATTAAGACCCTTACCCACTTTTTTACCTAACATCAAGCCTACTCCTGCAAAAGGGAGTAAAATACAAAAAAAGGATAGCACCAATAATAATAATGCCGCTAAGCCCGGGCGCCAATTTTTAGAGGTCAATTTCTTCATTGGCCCCAATAACAAAATATATAGAGTTAATGCTCCTAAAAAACCAGAGAGATAAGGAACCAGTGACTTAAATAATATACCACCCATCAGTACAATAAATAATATCATAAAGACTTGGCGAATAATTTCAGCAGGTATTGTTTTCATATTAATATCAACTTTAAACACATATATCGGATTAAGTTATTTCCGGATAATAACATAAAATTAAGTTCGGTAAAACATATGGATTCACAAGCATATTTTTTGTTATACTTTTAAACTTTATCATCGTTTCCTACTTTACTTCTTAGTCTCATAGCTTTGCTAAATACAATCGGAATATCATACATACAGACTATACTTTGAGAAGAAAGCAAATGACCAATAGTTTATTCAGGGTAGGCAAATGACTCAAAATGTACAAGTGTAATAAGGTACTAATAGGTTTATTAGAACTTTTTTAATGTTAGGTATATGGTTTATTGAGTGGATTAAATAACTAATTTAATAAGCAAATACTTGCCATTGGAAAATTCCTACGAATTTTCCAAATAAGCCAGAACAAGCAATAAATTATATGCGGAGTTGGTATTCGTATTTATTTTATCTTTAATTATGCATGCCTCCCTTATTTATTCCTTTATCGTTCATCATCTTCATACTGGAGTTCATACAATCTTCACTCAACATGCCCTCCTTATGCATAATTTGAATCATGTGACTCATCATTTTTCCATCTTTCATCATTGATTGCATCATATTCATTGACATCAGGCTATCATTCAAAATCATATTTAAATCTTCACCCTTCATCATATTACCCATTATATTTTGGTTGCCCTTCATCATCTGCATTGCATGGTCGTTGCCTTGCATGTTGCCCATGAATTCTGTCATGTAATTGTGGTTGCTGGCAATCGCATCAAAAAGTTCCGTTCTTGTTTCTGAATTTTCGAGCATTACATTAGTATCTGTTTTCTGTTCGCAACTAGATAGACTTACTAAGCCAATTGCCATTAAAATAATTGTTGTTGTTTTCATACTATTTGATTTTAAATTAATAATTGTTAGCGTATTTCAACCTATTCTTGATTGATTTTAAAATTCATTCCCCAACTGAAAATAGGCATTGCTATTTTCAAATTTGTTGTACTGGAAGACCTAAAGTAATCCAGTCATGCATTCCTCCCCTGTAGTATAAAATTCTATTTGCTGGACAACCTGCATCCAAGAGGTCTTTTATAGCTGTTGATGATTGTGGGCATTGTGGGCCATTACAAAAAAATATGCTGGGATTGTTTATGTCCAATTCATCCATTCTTTCTACCAACTCGGTGTAAGGGATATTTATTGAGCCAGGTATGGTTACTGAACCAGAGGTATTGGGCTTTCTCGCATCAATAATGGGCCAACCTTTATTGTGGTGATTATATACTTCTAGCTCTCCCACCGTATGCACCTTTTGTGCGGCCGTTATGGATTGAATACTGCCCCACGTTACGTCAACTTCTACTAAACCAGGTTCTGTTCCTATATTTTTGGGTATCATATGGTTCTCATCTCTTGTAGAGGTTCTACGCTCGGATATATCCTTAATTCTTGCCTTTAGTTCATTTATTTTATCTATTTCGGGCATACCAACAGATTCAATCTTGTCATCTACAAGCAATAATGGGGAATGTTTCAAATGATGCTTTTCAAAGAATTCGGGATGCTCCTCAGAATAAATTACTTTATATGGCAACCAAGCGGCTTGAAGCACTTTCTCTAGTATAGGTCTATGCTGACAGGTTTTGGTCGCTGCTATTATTATCTCCATAATTATTTTCTTTTGTTGAATTTGATAAATAACATTATCAGTAGTATTACAATTAGAAGTGTAAAAAACCACCATCCCATATGCATTCCCCAGTAATAGGAATCTCCATTATTGTGCATCATTTCTGAATGTTCAGTATTCTGGTTGCAACTACTTAAGGTTACTAATCCGATAATTATAATCGCTAATGTTCTCATAATAGTTAATTTATTTGTTCCTGATATTTTCATTTGAAATTACTCCAATCTTTGTGCAAGAATTTATTATCCTTCATTCTTCATATTCCCTTTCATCTTCTTCATCATTTCGGGATTTTTCTCCATCATTTTCTGCTTCATTTCTTCCATCATTTCAGGGTTTTCATCCATCATTTGCATCATCTTTGTTTTCATTTCTTTTTTCATCGTTTTGTTTTTATGGATTTCATCCATCAGCATTTTACGACCTTCTTCACTCGCCATCATTTTATCGAGCATTTTGGATTGCATCTTTTGCATCATCTCCGGATTTTTCTCCATCATCATCTGCATATGGGATTGCATTTTTGCTTTCATTTCAGGATTTTTCTCCATCATCATTTTCATATCTCCAGATTCCATTTTTTCCATATGAGCTTTCATCAATATCTTTTTGGCTTCTTCACTTTTTTGTGCCTCACTGATGAAATTGGCAAACTGAATAGGGTTTGAAATGATTTCTTGATAAATGGCATTTCTATTTTCATCAACCTGCAATGTTTCTGTGGCATTGAAAGCTGACTTACAGCTAACCACTGTACCAATTAAAGCCATAACCATTAGCGTTTTTACTATTGTTTTCATGTTTTTCATTTTATTTAATTTTAAATTATTTATATATATTTTTTATGCTGAATCCTTGTTGTTTTTGTTGGCTGTTAAAAACCATCTTTCTCCTAAAATGATAAGTGTTATTCCTACTAGTGCAACAATTATGACCGTTATATCAGTGCTCGCTTTAATCCATAAAAAGGCACTTAAGACTATGACATCTAACAGAATAGCCGTTATAATTATGGCTGAATTAGCTTTAACTTCTTTTCTTAAGTTTCGCAGTATACCCCATTGGATGCCGATGTCCATTACTAAATAAAATATGGCACCCAAAGATGCTATACGACTTAAATCAAAAAATATAGTTAGTACAATTGCAATAACAGCAACATAAACCAACATGTGCTTTTGAATATTACCGGGCATTCCGAAATGTTTATGAGGAATGAGCTTCATTTTTGTTAACATTGCTGTCATTCTTGATACAGCAAAGATGCTGGCTATAATTCCAGATATAGTAGCTACTATTGCTATACCAACAGTGAACCATAATCCGTACTTACCAAAAGCTGGCTTTGAAGCTTCGGCCAATGAATAATCCTTGGCTGCTACAATTTCTGAAATAGTTAAATTTGATGACACTGCAAATGCGACTAATAAATATATTACAGTACATATTGAAAGAGAAATTATAATTGCCCATCCCACATTCTTTTTAGGGTTTACAATTTCTCCACCGCTGTTTGTAATAGTTGTAAATCCTTTATACGCCAAAATAGATAAAGCCAATGCACCTAAATAATCTGTTGTTGCATAATTCGTTGAATTACTTAATGAAAAAGCATCTTGGAAAGAAAATCCAGCAGCCCAGAGCGCTCCTATTGCAAAAATAGCGATACCTCCAATCTTAATGATAGCCATAATTAATGATGACTTTCCAATAATTTCATTGCCAGAAATATTAATTAGAAAGGCACCCACAATTAGAATTACACCCAGTATGGGTACCCAAACACTGTTGTTGCCCACATTAAAGAGCTGTAAGGTATAAGAACCAAAAGTACGGGCGACCAGACTCTCATTGATTATCATTGAAAACGCCATTAAAAGCGCACCTGATGCTGCAACAGTTCCTTTTCCGTAGGCTTTGACCAAATACATAGCTATTCCACCAGAAGATGGAAATGCATTTGACATTTTGATATAACCATAAGCACTAAATCCTGAAATTATGGCTCCCGCAATGAAGGCAAGTGGAAATAAATTACCTGACAGTTCAGCGACCTGACCCAATAAGGCAAAAATTCCGGCACCAATCATTACACCGGTACCCAATGCTACAGCTCCTATTAGTGATAGACTGTTTTTTTTATAGTTAGTATTCATATTTAGAATCTTACTGATAGTCCGCCACCTGTACCAAAACGGTTATCGTAGCTTGCCATCAATGAAAAGTTTCGTGATAAAAAATATTCCACACCTGCGTTCCAAACAACTTCGTTTGCAAAATTGTCTGCTGCCGGAAGGTCGTCCACCCATCCAAAATCTGCTTGATACTCATAATTGCCGAATATGGCGGTCCTCGGGAAAATGATTAGTTCACGGCTCAAACTAATCTGTGGCCTCAATTTATTATCGATACGCACGTCAAGATTAAAGAGATAAGGTGTTAAATATCGAATTCCTACAATTGCTGTGGTTGAAAGTTCATCCAGACTATCTTCTATTTCATTTTCAATATTAACACCGCCAAACACTCTTAAATAATCGTGTAGATAACGTTCGTAGGTAACTTCTGCTTCCAAATTTTCATTCCATCCATATTCTGCCATCACATTGAACTGGTTACGAATGTTGGAAGTTGTAAAGTTAAACTCGGTCATATGAGATGCTGCATCCACCATAGCCCACGTATAATATTTATCGGCTTCAGTGAGCAATCCACTTATGGGATAACCGTTCAAACGGTCGTCTCTTGGCGTGTTATAACTGATAACCCTTGCCATCCCGCTCATCATATGGTACAGAATGTGGCAATGAAAAAACCAATCTCCATACTCGTTGCCATAAAATTCTATCGTAACTTCTCCCATCGGTGGCACATTAACGGTATGCTTCAAAGGCGAATATTCGCCGTTCTTGTTGATGACCCTAAAAAAGTGTCCGTGCAAGTGCATTGGGTGGTGCATCATCGTAAGGTTGTTTAACGTAATCCTTGTAACCTCTTTAGGGTTAATTTTTATCTGGTCAGTTTCGGAAAGTGGAACACCGTTCATACTCCAGATGTAACGGTTCATATTTCCCGTAAGGTTTAACAAGATTTCCTTAACTGGAACATCTTTGTCATAGGTTGTTTTTTCGGAAGACTTCAAGTAATCATAATTATATTCCGAAAACATATCCATTCCTGTTATATCAGAATCATCCATTTTCATTTCTGAATTTTTGGACATTTCCATATTCATTGCTGCCTTGCCGGCAGGCAAGTTTGAGTGGTCCATTTTGGAATGGTCCACTTTTTCATTCATCGTTGAATCTTTGGACATATCTATATTCATTACATCCATCTTCATTCCATATTCTTTTTTCATTTCAAAGCGTTCATCTTTTTTTGGTTGGAATTTTAAAGCGTGTGCACCCATTTTCATATCCATTTTTGCCATTTTCTGCATCATTTTAATTTTATCGGGTTTCGGAACTACTTCCGCAGGAAGCACTTTTCCGTTTCCAATATTTGCAGTTGCAGTACCCGAACCGTCTTGTGCCATTGCCCTGAACTCGATTTTTGCGTTTTGTGGAACGGTTACAATAAAATCGTAGGTTTCCGCAATAGCGATAAACGTTTTGTTCTTCTTTATAGGTTCAACATTAAGGCCATCGGCAGAAACCAGCGTGGGCATATCTCCGCCAAAAGTCATCCAAAATTGACTGGATGCCGAACCGTTTATGATTCGCAACCTGACTTTTTCCCCTGCTTTAAAATCGGGATATTCGGGCTGTTGCTGTCCATTGACCAAAAAGGCTGGGTAATAAATATCCGCTATGTCAGCACCTTCCATTCGTTGTCTCCAAAAATCGAGCTGTGCACCAAATGCACCACGAGCAATTACTTTGTTAAGTGGGGTGGATGTTCCTTTTTTCATTCCGTACCACTCGTTACCACGTTTTAGATTTCGCAGTACGTTCATTGGTTTTTCATTTGTCCAGTCTGAAAGCATCAAAACCAAATCTTTGTCATAATCCAAGGTTTTTTCCTTTGGGTTTATAACAAGAGAGCCGAATACGCCACTTTGTTCCTGTAACATCGTATGGGAATGATACCAATAGGTGCCATTTTGCGTTATTGGAAATTCATATTTAAAGGTTTCGCCTGGGCGAATGGGTGGCGTGGTTAAATAGGGAACACCGTCAAAAAAATTGGGAATGATAATTCCGTGCCAATGGACGGATGTTTCCACACTCATTTCATTTTTTACATAAATGACCGCATACTCGCCTTCGGTAAATTCCAAAGTTGGGCCTGGGATTGTGCCGTTTACGGTCATTCCCTTTACCTCTTTTCCTGCTTTGATTACCATTTCTTCCTTGATAATCAAGGTGTATTCGTGAACTGGCAGATTGTCATTGTTTCCTTCTCGGGACTGCTCATAAAGGTTTTGACCAAAGATGGTTTGGCATCCTAATAAAATAAGTAGTGATATGTATTTCAAATTCTTAATTTTTCTAATTAATATCTCGTTTAATAAAAACCATTTCGGTTTAATAGATTACCTCTTTTGACGTAATAGTTAACTCTTTTGACTTAATAGTTAACTATTGACATAATCCAGCCCAAAAGCAAGCATAGACTGCTTTCCTTTTATTTTAATTATTCGACTTTTTTAATAGATAGGTGATAAATATCGCATTTGCGCAATTCAGTATGTACTGCCAAATTTTTAGAATTGATATGAAAATTTTCCAGAGGGAAATTCAATTCATCTTCGACATTTACTAGAACAGTAGTGTCTCTATTTTAATGATACTATAAGGTAATCAATTCTAATGAATAAGCATGCTATAAAACTCTTTTACTTATTCCTGTTCATTTTAACGTATTTGTAATCGCAATATATCGACTAAGCTGTTTTCTTCATCACGGAGACCTAGAGTACAACTACGTTTTTCAATGGTATAGGTATTTAGGTCTATAGGATGCATATTTGGTTCCGATAGCGTTGAAATTGAAAAGTAGAATAGATAGTAATAAACAGACATGTACTGCGTTCTATCTAGACTAAAAACCAGATTATGAGACAGATAAAACCACTTTTTTTATTACTGATGATGTTTCCGTTACTATCCTTTTCTCAGGTAGAGATGAAATGGAACAAAGAGGTACCTACTAAAATCTTATGGCAAGAAGTTACTTCACTGGGCAACCTTATCGTTAGTTCAAGAGAAGAATTGATTGGTATAGATACCGAAACAGGAGAAATTAGTTGGGGAAAAAGGGCCTTTGGTAATCTCGAGAGAGCGGCTTTCGAAGAACTTCCCAATAGCCCGTTTTTTTCGGTAACCACAGACCATAGCTTAGATCTCATCGATCAGTTTAGCGGTAACGAAGTCTTTAATTCTAAAAATGCCGGACTTCAAAAGGTTGCGAGCTATCATTTATTGTATAACTCAGATGCGATTCTTGTTTCCGGAACGGATTACAATGAAGAACCATTGATGGTTTCCGTAAAAATGTCAGATGCTAGTTTATCATGGTCCATGAATGAAAAATTTGGCCGTATCGTTACTGCCAATGAACTGGATAATCAAGAACTTCTTATCGTAACCTTGTTCAACAACTACAAACTCAATACAGATACCGGAGATGTAATTTGGAAGAAAACGAACTCCAGGGAAGCGGAGCAAATAGACAAAATGGGGAAATTTGGCGCCTTATTGAAGCAGGCCGCGGAGCATGTTTCCCAAGATATGGATATACAACTACACTATTACCAGCCCGAAGGCAGT
The DNA here is from genome assembly GCF_900167935.1 of Maribacter arcticus. Classification (GTDB taxonomy): domain Bacteria; phylum Bacteroidota; class Bacteroidia; order Flavobacteriales; family Flavobacteriaceae; genus Maribacter; species Maribacter arcticus. The sequence continues at coordinate 87,059 of NZ_FUYL01000010.1, forward strand.
GATGTCTTCTATTTGGGGTCACAACAAGAGCGACAAGGCGGCATGACTACATCTTCCGGTACTACCTCCATCAACTATACCAATCACTATAACGCGTATAATATCAATGATGGTAGTTTGGTATGGAATGAAGAATTAGAGGTAAATGGGGCGCTCAGCCAGGTTAGTTTTTTAGATAACGGAATGCTTGTATTGCCCGATGATGGCAATAGAACAAAAATAAACCTGTTCGACTATAAGACCCGTGAAGGGCTTTGGGGGAAAAAGGGCCGTGGTATTGCCATCAAAGGCGGAGTGTATGATTATTTAGAATCCGGTGATGGTATTTTGCTGGTATCGAGGACTGCTAATAAAGATTTTCTTAACTATTTAGACCCAGTAGCTGGGGCCATTACCTTTGAAAAACCCGTCAAAGTAGATGGTACGGTGGTTGGTATTGTGCCACTGGCAAATGCAATCCTATATATTACGACCGAATCGATGAACATTTTGGACCATCATACGGGTACACTCAAGTGGAACAAAAGTATTCAAACCAGTCCTAGACTTACCGCTGAGCATCAAGATAAAATCTATGCTTTTGATTACAGTTCCGGACTTTTAAAAGTTGTGGATAAGTCAAATGGTCAAGTCAGTGATTTTTCACAAGTAGCACTTCGCTTTGAGGGGAAGGAATCCCCATCGAATCTAGAAATTTTGGAGGATGGTATTTTTATACACTCTGATCAGAATGTTGCCAAATTTAATTTTGATGGATCTCTGGTCTATCAGGAATATTATGCAGCACCCAAGGAAGCGGGCTGGAAACGTGCCTTGCTATATGCCTCATCGGTAAGGGCCGCATATATTGGTGCCGCCTCATACTATGTTTCAGGGGCCATGGCCGCAGCCGAAAATGACGTACGTCAAAAAGACGAAGCAGCAGGAGAACTGGTATCTCAAATAGGAAACGCCTATGGGGATTTAGGCAATGCCGCCTCAAGTTATGCCGGTGCTGCCTTTAGAAAGGCGAATGCCCGACTCAAAGCCACTAAACAAGGTAGGGATTTTATGTTCATTATGTCCAAACAAGAAAAAGACATCGTCTTGTTAAAAGTGAGTAAAACTACGGGTAAAGTAGCGGGTGAAATTAATCTTGGTAAGGACCGTGAGCCCTTATATGCGGTTGACGATATTACCGGACAAGTGTATTATCAAACAGGAGACGCTGCACTTACCTCTTATATGGCGCGTTAACAGATCACCGTGAGAAAAGCTATTGCATATGGCTTTCTTTAGGCAAGCTTGGTGTGTAACACAAAAAAGATTGTAACTATTTTAAAAACGTATAACGTATTGCTATTTTGATTTACGGCATAAAATTAAGAGGTCTAGCAGACCTCTTAATTTTGAGCCCGTTGGTGCGGTGGTGAAATTGGCGCCTCACTTTCTTTTCTATCGCTGCATCTCACCGAAAAAAGTAATTGCCCACCGCGTAATCACTTTTTATCGCACCTCAAAAGGTAATGACATCGAAGAATGAAATGAGGCCTATGCCACATCTTATTTAGAGATGCATGAATACCTTTAAAAAACAAAAGACAAGCTATTTATAAACGGGTATTATACGACCTTAGCCCGAGAGCTATCGAGAGGAGTGGAGTGATCCCCAATTTTAGTATAAGTGCATGATTTCTTTACTATACAATTACAGGCTATTAATTTGTGTGAAATGAGATGGATATAAAGGAATCTTTATTAGCGTGCTTTTAAATTACAGTAGTTGTTTTATTCAAATGTATGCCGTTGTTCTTGCGTTGAAGATGCGTTTAGTAATTGATGAAATGCTTTTATAGTATCAAAATTGCTAGTAATTTCTTCCGATACTGCAATCCCAGAAATACCTGTTTCTAATAGCGCTGTAACATCTGCAGTGGTGATGCCCCCAAAACCAATAATTGGGGTTTCGGTTTTTAAAGCTTCTACTAGTAATGTATACCCATTTAAACCTAAAACGGGATTTGAACTGTCTTCATTTGTATTAGATCTAAAGGGACCCAAATTCATATAGTCCACTTCTTTGGCAAGTAGTGTTTCTGCGTCTTGCAAGGTATTTGCTGAGCCACCGATTATTTGCCAAGTGTATAGCTGTTTTCGCGCTATAGTAGGGCAAGTATCCGTTTTTTCTAATACAACACCATCTGCTTTGATTGTTTTTGCAATCTTATAATAGTTTTCGAGTATTAAGCTTGTTTGAAAATGAGAGGTGATTTCTCTAGCCTCTTCAGCTATCTTTAAAAACTTTTTTTCTGAAACATTATTTACACCTAATTGCACTAATTCTATACCAGAAGTACACGCCTTTTGTATATTTTCTAAAACCTCTTTTGGTGAGACTCCTTGGGGTATATAATGTAGTTTAGGAATTATCATGTCTTTGTTTTTAGAGGTAAATGTTGCTCAATCAGGTTGGTAAAGTTACGAATGTATGACGGCATATTTTAAAGTATACTATGATACGAAAAGAATAATGTAACCTAGAACAGGATAACACAAATTAGTGGTTATCTACACGAGAAAATTTAATTGCATATTTTGTATTTATTTTTTTCGGATTGACTTAGTGGTTGGGACACTATAGATTCAAATAATTTAGTTTGTTTTTGGTGTGACAAATTTCATTTGTTTTATACTAATGGTATATAAACCTAATTTTCAAAACCATGATGAAAACAGCTAAAGAAAAAAGTATTAAGAAATTATTTATCAAATTCTATAAATGTGAATTACGGACATTTAAACGCATTCTTGGCTTAAAGTGAAGATTCAACAACACATTGGGTACAGTATAAAAATATAAGGTCTGGGAGACCTTATATTTTATTGATTGTTCCGATAGCTATCGGGAAGAGGGGAGTGTAATGTGCGCCGAATGGAATCAATACTATGGTTAATAAATAATTAAAATGATTATCAACATTTTATTCTATTAGAGAGTATGATTCCTTTTAAATTTAGTTTCTATCGTATTTTATCTAATTTAGAAGTCAACTTTTTTTCGAATAGTCTGGCAAGTTGAATCCACTATTCCTATATTTAATGGAATAAATCAATTATTAAATCCAATCTAATTATTTGAACCATTTTGGTTCCAAATAAGTACTACTTTTTAAAAATTTGAAAATGAAATTTTTACTTTCCATTATTTCCTTGCTTGCCTTAGGGGGCATGGTAAATGCCCAAGATCGATTAACCGGTGAAACCTTTACTACGCGCTCTGAAATTTTGGCACAAAACGGCATGGCAGCAACAAGCCAACCGTTGGCCACCCAAGTCGCTTTAGATATCTTAAAAAAGGGAGGTAGTGCAATTGATGCCGCAATAGCTGCCAACGCTGTGCTAGGACTTGTGGAACCGGCGAGTTGTGGTATTGGTGGCGATGTCTTCGCAATAGTTTGGTCCGCTGACGAAAAGAAATTATATGGTTTAAATGGTAGTGGTAGGGCACCCAAATCCTTATCTATTGATTATTTCATGGAAAAGGGATTAAATTATGTTCCCTTTTATGGCCCATTACCAGTATCGGTGCCGGGCTGCGTAGATGGTTGGTTCAAGTTACATGAGAAATTTGGCAGGTTATCCATAGAAGAGATTCTGCAACCTGCTATAGATTATGGCAGAAATGGATTTCCCGTATCAGAAGTCATTGCCTATGAAATGGCATCGAACTATGAAGGGGTAAAGGATCAACCGGGTTTTGCCCAAACCTATATGCCTGCTGGTAGACCTCCGGTTAAAGGAGAAGTATTTGTAAATCAAGATTTGGCCAATACCTATGAACAAATTGCCAAAGATGGTCGCGATGTCTTTTATAAAGGTTCCATTGCGAAGACCATCGATAGCTACATGAAAAAGCATGGCGGATTTTTAAAGTATGAGGATTTGGCAAGCCATACTTCCAATTGGGTAACGCCGGTTTCTGTGAACTATCGGGGTTATGATGTTTGGGAACTTCCACCCAATGGACAGGGTACCGCTGCACTGCAGATGTTGAATATTCTTGAAGGATTTGATATCGGTGAAATGGGCTTTGGTAGTGCAGAATATTTACATGTGCTTACAGAAGCCAAAAAGTTGGCCTACGAAGACAGGGCCAAATTTTATGCAGATCCCGAATTCAACAAGATTCCTTTAGAAATACTATTATCAGATGAATATGCTTCGCAACGAAGGAACCTTATGAGTCCCGACAAAGCTGCAGATACCTATCCCGCTGGTGATATGGAAATAGAAACAGGGAATACGACCTATCTGACAGTAGCCGATAAGGAGGGCAACATGGTTTCGTTCATACAAAGTATTTATTCTGAGTTTGCATCGGGTATGGTACCTGATGGATTGGGCTTTGTTCTTCAAAACCGCGGACAAATGTTCAATGTTCAAGATAGGAGCCATGCCAATGCATTGGAGCCTGGTAAACGCCCATTTCACACCATTATTCCCGCATTTATCACCAAAGACGGGAAACCCTGGGTAAGTTTTGGTCTTATGGGCGGAGCAGTACAGCCTCAGGGCCATGCACAGATTGTGGTGAACATCGTTGACTTCGGAATGAATTTACAAGAAGCCGGAGATGCACCAAGAATGCGACATCGGGGCAGTTCACAACCTACAGGGTCTAAAATGACCAATGGAGGTACCTTATATCTTGAAAGTGGTTTTGACCCCCAAACCCTAAGGGAATTAAGTAAAAAAGGCCATCGTATTGGTTTTGGCGTGGGGATGTACGGTGGGTACCAAGCAATAGGTATTGATTTAAAAAATCAAGTGTATTCGGGAGCATCAGAATCAAGAAAGGATGGTCAAGCCGGAGGGTATTAAGATGCAAATTAATACAATTGGCATCTTTGTTTCATAATATCTTTCATTATGAAACTTAAGCTTTAATTACGGCATAAAAATATAAGGTCTAAGAGACCTTATATTTTTTGAGCGCCCCGATAGCTAACGGGAGTTGCGCTGGCGTATTTGGTGCTACACTTTATTTTGCACCGCTTCATCTCACCGAAAAAAGTAATCGCCCAAAGGGTAATTACTTTTTCTCACATCTAAAAATTATCTTATTAAAAGGTAATGACATCGACAAAGGAGATGCATGAATACCTTATCCAACAATAACCAAATATGAATAAATCTAAGAATGAGATTAGGCGCTAGGCATTAGGTATACAAAAATCAATTCATCCATAATATTTAACAGTTCGGTAGTTAACAGTTTCTTTTTATTGCAATCTGAAGAATATTTGTAACGTAAATAAAAAGTAATAGAAATTATTATATTGAATTAATGAAAAGCAATACACGAAATATAAATAAAGGAAAGCAAATTTTTAGAATAGTATTATTAGTTGGCACTTTTATTTCTTTATGGTTTGTACCTTGGATTTTAGTAAAGGCATGGATATTACCACTTCCAGATACTGTTCAGGAGCAAGTAGATCAATCTTTAAGTTATGGGTTTGATGGTGTCATTGTATATGTTGATGAAAAAGGTAAACCACCAGCATTCTATGCAGCTGGTTATCATAACCGAGAACAGGAAATACCAGTCAACCCTAAAGCTTTATTCAAAATTGCAAGTATAAATAAGTTATATGAAGCTGTAGCAATCACTAAATTAGTATATGACAAGCGTTTGTCTTTAGATAAAAACACTTGCAGATTACTTTCCAGAACTAAAAGGAAGAATTGAAAATGCTGAAAGTATTACTTTAAGAATGCTAGTACAACATAGAAGTGGGATACCTAATTTTACGAATACACCAAATTTTTGGAACGACCCAACGGAATCTAGTGAAGCAGCTTTAGACCTAATCCTTGATTTACCAGCTAACTTTAATCCAAATGAAGATTACGAATATTCGAACACCAATTATTTGTTGCTTTCTATGCTTATTGAGAAAGTTACAGGTCAACCTAATTTTCAGTTTATAAAAGAGGTCATATTAAATCCTCTTGGGCTTAAAAATACGTATGGTTCGCTTAAAAATATAAATATAGACGACTTAATGAGTGGGTATTATATTGGTGTTGAAGAAGATATAAAAACAACTGACTATGGCTCTATGATTGCTTCGGCTGAAGATGTAGGCATCTTTTTAAGAGCTTTAAACGATGGTTCATTGCTTAACAAAAATGAAATGGACATCTATGCTTCACTTTATGAGTTTAATCATGGTGGATTGATTCCAGGTTACCAAAGTATGGCAGAATATCATAAAGATATTGATGCAGTTGTTGTTCAATTTATGAATACAACCGATTTTGAAGGCTACCATTGGAATCTGTTACAAATAACGCATACACGAGTTGTTAAAATCTTACGTAAAGCGAAGCATCAGTAAAAAATGACAATGATGTAACAAATTTTACGCTATCTCGTCATAAAAACAGTAACCAACTAATCATGACTGAGCTAAACAAAACAAAAAATCAAACTTGGAAATCAATAGTTTTATTCTTAGGTATTCTTACCATACTTAGCGCAATTTGTTACTATGCTATATTAAAATTAAATCCAACAAGCATCTACATTGGCGCATTAATGATGTGTCCTGCTATAGCATCGTTTATCACCTTAAAACTTATGAAGCGCTCGATTACTAGCTTACCATGGAGTTTAAAAAATACTAAGTACTTAAAGTTATCTTACGTATTGCCGGTAAGCTACATTGCTATTTCCTATTTGTTAATTTGGGTATTTGGTTTTGGAACTCTTGGAAATCAAGATACGATTACATCGTGGTCCCATGAATTAGGAATGACAGAATTCAATACACCTATCATAGTTATAACTATGATAGTGCTGTTAGCTATTGTTGGTGTCGTTAAAAATATTGGCTCAACCTTGGGTGAAGAAATAGGTTGGCGTGGCTTCTTTGTGTTTGAACTTAGAAAAGTATTACCATTTGGAAGCACTTCTATTCTTAGTGGATTAATTTGGTCCATTTGGCATTGGCCTATACTTTGGTTAATCTATAATGGAAGCGGTCAGCTTTTCTTTCATATTGCAGCTTTTACGATAATGATTGTTGCCATTTCGGTTATTATGACCTATTATACTTTTAAATCTAATAGCTTGTGGCCAGCAGCGCTTTTTCATTCAGTGCATAACATTTTCATTCAAAAGGTATTTACACCAATGACAACATCGAATGAAAGCAGTTCATTTTGGATAGATGAATACGGTTTTATGATTCCAATTGTCGCTAGTATTTTTGCTATTGTGTTTTGGAGGAAAGCACGAAAAGAGAATTTATAGAATTACCCAAAGTATAGTTCAATCAAAAAAAATCAAAATGACAGTTTTAGTAATAGGAGCAAGTGGTGCCACAGGCAATAAATTAGTTGAGCAACTTCTAATTCAAAAACATAAAGTAAAAGTAATTGTAAGATCTCCTGAAAAGTTACCAAAATCATGGAAAACCAATGATAATCTGCAAATTATCTCTGCTAGCCTATTAGAATTAAGTGGTAACGAGATGAGTGAAATTGTACATGATTGTAATGCAGTTGCTTCTTGCCTTGGTCATAATTTAACTTGGAAAGGAGTTTACGGGCAACCTAGAAAATTGGTAACAGATGCTACTCAACGATTATGCGATGCTATTAAATCAAATAATCTGCAAAGCCCAACAAAGTTTGTTTTAATGAATACTACAGGCAATCGTAATCGAGACGTATACGAACCTATATCTTTTGCTCAAAAATGTGTTATTGGGCTTCTTCGTTTATTATTACCACCTCATGTAGATAATGAAAAAGCTGCAGATTATTTACGAACTCAAATTGGTCAAAAAAATACTTCTATTGAATGGGTTGCCGTTAGACCAGATGGTTTGATTAATGAGGAAGAAGTTACCGATTATGAGATACATCCTTCACCAACACGAAGTGCAATTTTTAATGCAGGTAAAGTGAGTCGTATAAATGTTGGTCACTTTATGGCTAGTTTAATTACTAATGACGACTTATGGACTAAATGGAAAGGGCAGATGCCAGTAATTTATAGTAAATAACATTAAGATTAAATCTATTAGCTAAAAATGAAATCATTATACAAGTCTGAAACAGGAAAAGCAGAAATTTTAAACCTTTATAACCAAAAGTTAAAGGGTCTAAATATCAATTATCAGTATCAAGACGTTGAAACCTCTTTTGGTAAAACCAATGTAATTATTGTTGGAGATGCCTCAAAACCACCAATACTAATTGTTCATGGTTCAAATGGTTGTGCACCAATTGCCCTGGAAACCTATTCAGGTTTAGAAGCGCATTTTCAAGTTTTTGCAGTTGATGTATTGGCACAACCCAATAAAAGTGCAGAAACACGGTTGTCAATGAAAAATGATGATTATGGAAAGTGGTTACACGAAGTAATTGATCACTTAAAACTAAAAAATGTAACACTTGCAGGATTTTCCTTTGGAGGATTGGTCATTTTAAAAGCATTAGAGTTTAAAGATGCCAATATAAAAGAAGTGTTTCTAACGGCGCCTGCATATCTTGTAAATGGAAATCCTTTAAAAGCATTGTTTAAAGTGTTCATACCCATGAAGCGTTATATAAAAACAAAAAAAGTAACATATGTAGAACGCTTTTTAAATGAGCTGTTTACAGAAAAAGACGCCTTTGCAATAGAATTCCTATCGAAAGTATTTTTACATTTTAAAATGGACTTTTCGCCAGTACCCATTATTAAAACGCAAGCTGCCAAAGCTATAAAAACTTCAATTACACTAATAGCAGCTAAAAATGACTTGATGTTTCCTGGCGAAAAAATGATTAAACGTGCCAATAAAATATTCCCTTCATTAAAGAAAGTAATACTATTAGAACAGTCTAAACACGTTCAAAATAGTGTTGATAATAAACGAATTGTAAATCTTATACATGTTGATTTTGAATAAAATTATCGAGAAAAATATATCAGGAAAGAAAGTTTTTGGGCTCTTCATTCTAACCAATTTAGTTTATGCTTTTATGCTAATGGTTACAATTCCGAAAACAATGGCATTTTCTAATGGGCTGAAGTTATTAGATATGATGCCAACAGGCTATGATTTCAATTATGTAAACAAATTGTTCAGTACTCTTGACGACATCGGGCGTGAAACGTATCTAACCAACCAAATACCTGTAGATATGATTTATCCATTACTCTTTGGGGTTTCCTATTGCTTAGTTATGGCATATTTTCTAAAGAAAATAAACAAACTTCATACACCATTTATTTATCTATGCCTTTTGCCCGTTATTGCAGGAATTGCAGATTATCTCGAAAACCTCGGAATTATCTCAATGCTTAATAGTTATCCAGATTTTACTGAAACAGCAGTTCAAACAGCCAGTATCTTTTCAGTAATAAAAAGTATCTCAACCACAATATTTTTTGTTGCTTTACTAGTAGTCTTAATACTGCTAGGTATTAAATTACTAACAAAAAAAAGTAGTACTATTTAAGAGGTATTTAGCCCAAAGATATATAACAACTCTAATAATTTGATTGGGCTTTATCTGACAACTTCCATTGGTTGCGTTCTATGGTGTAAACAAAACTTTTAGTACCACGACCATTAAAGAAACCATAAACTAGCAATGAATAAACAGGTATTATGCGAGCTGATTCCGATAGCTACCGGGAGGTGAGGAATGTACTATGTGTGGCATGGCCATAGCGTTCCGACGTTACTATACTGTAATACTATAAAAGACGTTCATCTTTAGGAGGAATTAACGCAATACATAGGATTATTGAAAAACTATTCAGCTTCTAAGTCTACTCTTCTTTTTTTCTAGGCATCATCTCTTCTGGGAAAGGAAAAAGTATAGTCGAATTTTTTTCCGCAGCAATATTAGACAAGGTTTGGTACAAACGCAATTTGATAGCTGATGGAGACTGATCAATTAGTTTTCCTGCCTCTAATAGTTTACCTGCCGCTTGTTCTTCGGCCAGAGCCAAGATAATTTGAGCTCTTCGCGAACGTTCTGCCTCAGCTTGATTTGCCATCATACGGCGCATGTTCTCGGGCAATTGAATATCTTTTATTTTGACATCACTTATGATAATGCCCCAATCTTTGGTTTCTTGTTCAACGATCTCCTTAATGTTCTTGCCCATTTCTTCACGTTTTGAAAGAATGGTATCTAATTCCACCTTACCACAAACATCCCTTAACGCAGCTTGCGAAAGTTGCGTAATAGCAAACTTGTACTGTTCAACCTCCAAAACCGCTTTTTCTGGATCGTTTATTTTAAAAAAGACCACCCCATCAATACTACAGGGAACGTTGTCTTCGGTCATGACTTCCTGCGAATCAATGTTGAAAGTAATTACTCTTATATCAACAATTTGAATGGTTTCAATAATAGGAATTATCCATCGAAGACCAGGTTGTAGGGTTTTGATATACTTTCCAAATCTAAATTTAATTGCTCTTTTATATTCAAAAATGATTCGAATGCCAGAAAAAAGAAACACCCCGACAACAATGCCGAGTATAACGAACTTGCTCATGATATACTATATTAAAGGTTATTAATGGGGACTGCTATAAAAGTCACTGAACCAAGGGGAAAGAAATATGTAATGGCTCTTTGTCTTCGCAATCTTAAATCGCATTGTGAACTATTTAAGTTCAACTAAAGACGAAAATTATGTCGCATCTTCAAGTTACGCCTTTTTGGTGAAAGTTCCTAAAAGGTAATTAAACACTTATGAACTGACCAACGGCAGGAGGGGAGGGTAATGTGTATAGAACAGTATTTTATATGAAAACGCTGAAAAGAATAGAAGAGTTACAGTAATTTTGTGGTTCATATACTTTACATAATTTCAGAAACTTGTTAGAGAAAAGACAACAATTACCCCAAGAACAATCTATAGATACTGATTATTTCATTTATTGCTTAGAAGGGGTTCATGATATAGAAACGGACAAGGTTACCGAAGCACAAGAAAACTTGGAACAATTGGCCATGAAATATGGAATAGCAAGTATTTATAAAACGTGCGACACCATTGAAGGACTAGAAGATAGCTTAAATGCACTGGTCTTGGATGATCATAATTTTAAAGACTATGAAATCATCTACTTGGTTATGGCCGGTGAAGCAAATAGTATTTGTTTAAATGACTACTACTATAGTTTACAAGAAATTGCAGAACTATTTGAAGGAAAGTTAAAAGGAAAGATTTTACATTTCTCCAATGCAAAAGTTCTAGATTTAGACGAAGAAGAAGCACAATATTTTTTAGATATCACTGGCGCAAAAGCTGTTTCTGGCTATGGTAATGAATATAATGGAATAAGCAGTTCAAACCTTGATAAGGCATTCTTTAACTTATTTAAAGAAGATGATAATATGTTAGAGGTTGTAGAAGAGTTGCACCAAAGACATTACAATGTCTGCAAATTACTTGATTTTAGATTGTATTATTAAACCCAAGATGAAGGTATTTAAAATCTACCTTAGACTATAGCTTTTTATCGAATACAAGATTTTTACTCACGAGTTTTTTAAATAATCAAGGATCAATTAAAAAAGTTGCGAGTTGAAGCGGCTGGCATAAACCTAAAAGCTCTCTTGTAATCAATAATCAAATAGGGTAGAAGTTTATTACCAGTTAGAATATTTTCTAGATTATTGGAACTGAGCGCCACCGCGCCAGCTGGCTCCATCACTAAAAATGTACTTTTCGCCGCCGCATCGTCGCGCTCAAAGTATACTTTGACGTATCAAGAAAAAAAAGAAAAGAACCTTTACTGGTTAATTACAGCAACTAGAACCCTCTTGTATCGGAGGGCATTTTACTGTTCCATACGAACAATAAACACAACAATCTCCTTCTTTGGGCTTTAGTACTATTTTACAATTTTCACATTCATAGAAGAACTGACATGCCGTTGTGGGCATCTTCTCTTTTGCTTTATGACCGCATTTAGGGCAGGTAATTGTAGATTCTAATTGTATCTCCATTACTTTATTATTTTGTATCCTGTGCTTAATATGGCAGTTTCTATTTTCTCAAGGTCAACTTTGGTTTCATCATATTTTACGATTGTATTAGCCGCCTCATAATCTGCTTTAACATGGAGTATTCCATCAAGTTTGGTGACTTCACTTTCAATATGCGCTTCGCAACCCGTACAGGTCATTCCTTCAATGGTTACTCTGATTTCTTTAACATTCGATTGCTCGATATAAACGATTTCCTTAATTGCATCTGGACTGGAATAAAAAATATGGGAGTAGGATGGAAATGCCAACATGACTCCAGCGAACAGCGTTATCAAAAACAAAAAACCTTTGGAATTAATAAATTTTGGTTTTTCATCATCACATTCACAATCAATTTCGGCTGCGGTTTTAGGTTTGAATTTTTGGTGCCATGCAAAGGCTAGAACCAAAACATTAAAACCAATTAAATAAGGTCTGAAAGGTTCTATCCAAGAAAAGGTAGACGCTAAACCCGTAGTTCCTGCCAATACTGCAAGTACAGGCGTAATGCAACATATAGATGCCGCTAGGGCAGTTAGCATAGATGTTCCAATCAATTTTTTATTTTCAATCATACCGCTATATTTTCCGTATTCAACAAATCGAGAATGGGATTTAATGTCGCCAACTTGTCTTTGTTAAGCGCATAAAAAATCGTCTGAGCTTCTTTTGTAGCGTAGATTAAATCTCTATCCTTTAGTTTTCTTAGGTGTTGAGATATTGCTGATACGTTCATTTCAAGTATATCGCTCAAATCACAAACGCATAGTCTTTTTTCTCTTTGGAGCAAGAATAGTATCTGAAGTCTAACCTTATTTCCCGCAAGGTTGAGAACCTCGGCAATATAACTTAACGGTTTGTCTAGTGCTGCAATTGAAGACCGACAGTCCATTATCTGCATAGCATCGGCTTCCAGTCGAATACATGTATGGTTTTCCATACATCAAAGATACGTATTTTAGCATTTGCTTAAATAGAAGAATACATTAAACTATCATAACTGATCCCAGGACAAATAAAATAGCGCTGAAATGCGCTATTTTATTTGCTATAAATGTTCTATAATGTCTTGCATTATGACACTTTGCTTGGGTACGGCACAAAATATAAAGATTGGGAATCTTTATATTTTTGAGCGGGTCGCGGTGCTGGCCTTATTTTATAATACACTTTCTTTATTTTTTTTTAAAGGTTTCTTCAAAAGGTAATGAAACCGAGCACTTTTCGAGGTTCATGAATACCTATAAAAATAATAAACCAGCAATGTATAAACAGGTATTATGCGAGCCAACGGTAGAAGTAATGTGTGTGAAATGGAATATCCTATCTTATAATTCAAATTAAGCTTCATTATTTTTAATTCTATTTCGTTTTTAAGTTTGCGCTAAATTCAAAGATAGTCTGCCTATTTGCATCGAGTTAAGCGGAATGCTATTTATTGGAGAACGACGGAATTATCGTAAATTCATATAAATATTAATCCTGTCATAGAATGAAAAACCTTCGAGTTATTTTTATCTTTTTGTTCGCAATGATGATGGCCTGCAATTCAAGTACAAAGCAAAAAGAAGAAAAAACACTTGCCGATAAGAACATCCCTAAAGTAGTTACCGCTGATATTGAAGTCGGCATCGAAGCCAATATCGCTAAAAAGGTAGAAGAAGGGGAGGGCTATTTTAATATGACAACAGAAGAGGGAAATCTGCGTCTGCAATTGGTGCGCGTACATACGGAATACCTTTCCAATTTAGGTCCACGACGTCATTTTGCCTGTGTAGATCTTGCCGATGTAAGTGGAGATGTATACGATGTTGATTTTTTCTTAGAAGGCGATCCTGGTAGCATGACCGTAACTGAAACGACCTTACACAAGCTAAATGGCAAACCTTTTTACACTTGGAAACAGCGTAAGGATAAAACGTGGTATAGAATGCCTGTCCTAAATGCAACATCCGATTTGCTTGGAGTCATCGAAGGAGAAGATAAATTTGAATTTCATTATGAAGTTACGCTACCTGAAATGAAAATAGCTGCTAAAATGTGGATTCCAATGCCGCAAAGTGACCGTTTCCAAACGGTTAAACTATTGAATATTGAAACTCCGGTAGCATATCAAATACTCGAGGAGAAGAACAACGGAAATTCTATTTTTTATATGGAGTTTTCTTCGGAACATAGCGGCAAGAAATTGGAACTAGTCTACGATGTAGAAAGGCAAGAGAAGAAGCCTTACGAGGAAGCATCGTCTCCAACAAAATATTTGAATCCCAGCATCCTAATGCCTGTAGGTGACCGGTTTCAAGTGTTGGCTGATTCCATTATTGGACTAAAAAATAATGAGAGTGCTATTATGCAGGCAAGAGCCCTATATGATTATGTAACCGACAATATGAAATACATCAAGGCGGGCAAGTATGGTACGGGTGATGCAGTGTACGCATGCGACACCCTTACCGGCAATTGCACCGAGTTCCATTCGCTCTTTATTTCTTTAGCTAGATCGGCAGGTATCCCCGCACGTTTCGCCGTAGGAGCTTCCATCCCTTCTGATCGCGACGAAGGAGGTATCGATGGGTATCACTGTTGGGCAGAGTTTCATGCAGAAGGAAAATGGTGGCCTGTGGATATCAGTGAAGCCAATAAATATTCTGCTTTAGCAACCTACTACTTTGGCCGGCATCCGGCAAATCGTATCGAATTCAGCCGAGGTCGGGATCTTCTAATCGAACCTGGACCGCAAATCGGACCCATTAACTTTCTCGCATATCCAGTTATGGAAATAGGTAAAACTCCGGCATTTCCAGAGACGTTTTTTTCATTTCGCAGGAAAGCGGAGTAAGAGCGTTCAGAAAAACTGGTAATCCTACCCTGATACAGAATCCTTCACAGGATGTTCTTCGCCTTCTTGAGCAGGATGTTCATCACCTTCTTCAGTCGGGTGTTCTTCGCCTTCAGGATGCTCTGCCTGTTCTTCGGTTTTTTCTTCCTTTTTTTGATCCCTGCAAGAGCTCAAAGAGCCAGCTGCAATAAAACCAAACAGGAGCATAACTAAAGTGAAAGATTTAAGTTCTTTTAATCGGTTCATAGTATGAATTGTTTATTAATTATAAAATATAGTATATCAGGTAATTAGCACTCGATGTAACTAAAAGTAACGAATTTTACCTGAACGGTATGAATTGACTCCAAATTTATACTGCTTTTGATGATTGTTTTGGCCAATGGGTAAACTAATACTACAAAACGTACTATAATGTCTTGTGTTATTCGGTATAAATGGGAAAGGTCTGAGTGGCCCATATTTTTTGGATGGGTAGAAGCGTTGGCGTATTGCGTATTGAAGGATGAACAGATTCATCAATTAGGAATTTACTTAAATTAGAAATAACTTATTGCTATTTGATATAATGACGGATTATGGTACAAATGAAAATATGCGTCGCAGACACCTCTTAAAAGAAGTTGATGACCCTGTTGTGAGTTTTAATCAATTCTCAAAGGCTGAGGGATATTTTACATAATATAGAATTATAGCTTACAAGCTGAATGTTCCTATAATCTACAAACTCTTTTTTGTACTATAATGTTCCGCGTTATGTAACTTGAGCTTTGGTAAAAGCGAAAGTTTAATACATCATTTCCTTTATTTTTTTCTTCTAAAATGTTTCTTTACGATGTTAATGGAACACTCTTTTTACGAAGCGACGATAGGAGAGTAGTAGAATGTGTGTGGATGGTTATATACTGTAATTGATAAAAATAATACTATATTTGTTTTCGATGCAAAAAGCAAATAAAATAGCAGCATTTTTCTTTTTAGGCTTGTTTAGCTTAATGATACTGCATCAAGCTTTCCCACACTTGCATCATCAGCACGCCGATTCTCATTCCCATACAAATATTGCACATTCTAGCGAACACCATCATCACGATGATAGTTCCCAAGAAGAAAAAGAAGAAGATTCCCCTTATGGGTTGTTAGGATTCGTTATGGATATGCATATCCATTCTACGGTGGCCAGCGATTTAGTCTTACTTGAAAGAAATACAATCGAGAAACAGACCATTGTTGACAAGGATGTTGCAAAGAGTACTGTTGATATTAAAGGGGTTTTTTCAATTAAATATAGGCAAAATAGCAAACCGTCTGTTTATCATCCACCTAATAAATATTTTAATTCTTACCTCTCATCTCTCGACTCACGAGGCCCACCATCTTTAGGTTAATCGATTAGGACTATAGTATCGCTACGGTACTTTTTCCTTTTAAAAATTCAGACCTGTCTGCCGACAGGCAAGATTTAACCTAAAATTTCACATAATGAATAAACACATCGTGTCCGCAATTTGCGGATGCCTGTTCATTGTTAATGGTTTCTCACAGGATAAAAACATAGAGGAACTACTTAATGAAATAGAACAGAATAATACAGAGTTAAAAGGCTATCAATCGTTTGTTGAAAGCCAGCAACTCGAAAACAGGAGTAACAACAATTTGCCCGACCCACAGCTTTCTGGCTTTTATTTGCCATTTGGCGATAACGCAACTGGAAATTATACCGAATATCAAATATCTCAATCTTTTGAATTCCCAACGGTATATGCTGCACGTGGCAAATGGAACGAATCTAAATCACAACAGTTAGCGTCAGCCTATGCTAATAAAAGATTGGAAGTCTTATTGAAAGCAAAAAATACGCTTTTGGAACTTGCTTTCTTGCAAAAGCGAAAAGCTATTGAAACGGAAAGAAAAACCCAGAGCAAACAGGTTTTTGACCAAATCCAAAGACTTTTTGATGCAGAACAGGTTGGCATTTTAGATTTGAATAAAGCAAAAATCGCTTGGATTCAAGAGCAGTTTGTTGTGGAACAGATTGAAAGCGACATCCGAATTTTGCTTTCCAAACTCAAAACGTTGAACGGAGGTAATGCAATAGATGGTGTTACATCTGGTATTGCATTGCCTATAGAAGTTGGTACGGTAGAAAGTCTTTGGCAGGAAAAATTAGCGAAAGACCCTTTACTACAAGAATTAAAGGTCAATGAGACAGCTTCACTTCAAAACGTAAAACTGGAAAAAAACAAAGCGCTGCCAAACGTTGCACTTGGCTATAATTATCAAGGTGTTAGCGGTAGTAATTATTCTGGATTTTACGGTGGACTTTCAATTCCATTATGGAGTAGCAAGAACAAAGTAAAAGCTGCCGAAGCAAGTTATGAGTATCAGCAGTCTAACACGCAGGTAGTTACCACTTCACTTTATACACAGTTTCAGGAAACCTTTAATCGATACGAATTGAAGCTCGAAAAGTACTACGAGTATCAAACCACTATGCGTAATTTAAATAGTGAGCAATTACTTTTTAAGGCTTATATGTTGGGCGAGTATTCATTTATGGATTACTATATAGAGCTTCAATTTTACAGAAATGCTTCAGATAAAATGCATCAAATGGAAAAGGAATTACAACTGCTTCAAGCACAATTATTAAAACATCAATTATAAACTTTAAAATATACAATTATGAAAATTTCAAAAATAATATTCGCTTTAGCTATAGGCTCAATTATTACCGTAACCTCTTGTAAAGACGCTAATAAAAAAACAGAAAATACTGAAGAACACGGTCACGAACATGATGCAGATGGCAATCATAAAGAAGACAAAGTTGCTGTTGGACAAGAGGAGTTTAATGTGAATGGAACATCTAAAAACAATGAAGAAAATAGCGTAACTAATGAACAAAGCAATGAAGCAACAATTGTCGTAAAAGCTAATAAGGCCTTAGAATATAAATTCAAGGTAGGTCAATATGAAAAGTTAGAATATGAGTGGAATGCTGATGCGCCTCTACGCTACGATTTTCACGGAGATCCAGAAGATAAAGACAGTTATCCAAAAGGTTATTTTGAGAGCTATGCTAATGGTACCACAGATGCTGCAAAAGGGAAAGTAACTATACCTTATAAAGGTTCTCACGGTTGGTATTGGAAAAACACAAGTTCAAAAGACATCACTATTACCTTAACTACTAAAGGAAATTACAACATCATAGGTGTAATTCAATAACATCATATTTATGAAATATATAATCTTATTATCCGTAATGCTCTTAATGTCTTGCGGAAATCAAAAAGAGGATAGTACTGCTTCCGAAGTAGAATCTATTCCTGCAAAAAGTATAACACTATGGACAGATAAAACAGAGTTATTTGTTGAATTTCCAGCTTTAGTAGTTGGTGAAAACAGTCGCTTTGCTGCACATTTTACAGTGTTAGATAAACATAAACCTGTTCGTGAGGGCGAGGTTACAGTAAGTTTAATTAAAGGCGATAAAGGTATTCGAAATACTGCGGAATCACCATCATCACCTGGCATATTTTCGCCATCACTGCAACCTAAAGAAGCAGGTAATTTCAAGTTAATATTTGATATTAAAACACCCACATTCAGCGATACGCTAATTGTTCACGACATCATTGTTTATGCTTCAAAAGAAGATGCTATAAATGCGTTAGGTGCTGCAAGTGAAGATGCAGGCATTTCGTTTTTAAAAGAGCAAGCTTGGAAAATCGACTTTCAAACAGCACCTGTGGTTAATGGAAAAATTTATGATGTGATTAATACATCTGGAGTTTGGACGCCTGCATCAGGTTCAGTAAAAATATTGGTAGCTAAATCCAATGGTGTAGTCGATTTTGCTGTTAGTAATCTTACAGAAGGTACATTGGTAAAACGTGGACAATTATTAATCGAAGTCAGTAGTCAAGGTTTAGCATCCAATAATTTGAGTACAGAAATCGCTTCCGCGAAAGCGAAATATGAACAAGCTAAATCTGAATACGAACGAAAAAAGGAATTATACGAATCTAAAATTGTTCCTAAGGCAGAATTTGAAAAAGTAGAAAGCAATTACAACATTGCAAAATCTAATTACCAAAGTCTTTCGTCAGGTGTTTCTGGTGGAGGAAAGCAAATTCGTGCACCTTTTGATGGGTACATCACAGCAATTAATGTAGCTAATGGTGATTATGTAGACCAAGGCGTAGCAATGGTAACAGTTGGAACGCATCAATCCAGAGTATTAAAAACTCAAATTGCACCTTCTTATGGCCTTACAATGGAAAACGCACAGAGTATTTGGTATCAAACAAAAGATGGCCAATGGCGTAATGTTGCAACTTCTGGAGGTTCAATCCTATCCATCGCTAAAGATGTAGATAATAACAGACCACTTATTTCAGTATTTGCACAAGTTAATGATGATGTTGATATGCCAGAAGGTAGCCTAACACAGGTTCAAATTGCAATGGGTAATGCAACCCAAAACTCAATGATTCCTATAAGTGCTTTGTTGGAAGACTATGGAAGTTATTCTGTTATTGTGCAACTTTCTGGTGAAGGTTTTGAAAGACGACCTATAAAAATCGGAAAACGCAATGGCGAAAATGTAGAAATTCTTCAAGGCTTACAAGTTGGTGAAGTGGTAGTAACTACAGGTGCATATCAAGTTAAAATGGCTTCAATGTCTGGTTCAACACCTGCACACGGTCACGAACATTAAAAACGAAGCAAATGTTAAACAAAATATTATCAATTTCACTTCAAAATAGATTGCTCATTTTATTAGGAGCGGTTGCTTTGAGTGTATTGGGCGTGTATTATGCACGTACAATGAACGTCGATGTATTCCCAGACCTTACTGCGCCAACGGTAACAATTCTTACCGAAGCGCATGGAATGGAATCTGAAGAAGTAGAAAAATTAGTAACCTATCAATTGGAAACAGCCTTAAATGGTTCGCCAGATGTAAGGCGTATCCGTTCGTCATCAGCAGCAGGAATTTCCATTGTGTGGATAGAATTTGAATGGGGAACCGATATTTATCGTGCACGCCAAATTGTAAGCGAACGTATTCCTATGGTAAGGGAAAATTTACCCGAAGGCATTGGAGCACCAACAATGGCACCAATTTCATCCATTATGGGAGAAATAATGCTCTTGGGTGTGACTTCGGATAGCTTATCGGCAATGGAGTTAAGAACTTTATCAGATTGGACAATTCGCCCACGTATAAAAGCAATTGGTGGTATTGCCAATGTGGTAGTCATTGGTGGCGATTATAAGCAGTATCAAGTATTTGCTAATCCCGAAAAGATGAAGCATTACAACGTCAGTCTGTCTGAATTGGTAGAACAGGTTAAGGAAGCAAACAAAAATGCACCAGGAGGCGTGATTAATCAATATGGTAATCAATACATCATAAAGGGAAGTGGTAGAGCTTATGCATTAGAAGATTTGCAGGAAGCGGTTTTAAAACAGGTTAATGGACAAACTATAAAAATCAAGGATGTAGCTACGGTTAAAATTGGAGCTGCTGATAAAATTGGTGATGGTTCTTTAAACGCAAATCCTGCGGTGATTTTAACCATTTCAAAACAACCTGACGTGAATACATTGGCATTGACAGACCGTTTGGATGAGGAGATTGCTGATTTACAAACAACCTTGCCAAAAGGTGTCAACATCAAAAGTCAAATTTTTAGACAATCAGATTTTATTGATGCATCCATCAGTAATTTAAATCAAACCTTATTGGAAGGTGCATTCTTCGTAATGATTATTCTTTTCATTTTTTTAATGAATTGGAGAACGACCTTAATTTCCTTATTGGCAATTCCAATTTCATTATTGGTATCCATTATCATCTTAAAATGGTTGGGTTATACTATTAACACCATGAGTTTAGGAGGAATGGCAATTGCTATTGGTGCGTTAGTGGATGATGCCATTATTGATGTCGAGAATGTGTATAAACGATTAAGAGAGAACATAAAAAAACCAAAAGCAGAACGTCAATCAACAATTACGGTTGTTCGTGATGCATCTGTAGAAATTAGAAGTTCCATCATTATCGCAACACTAATTATTATTGTATCATTTATCCCTCTATTCTTTTTAAGTGGAATGGAAGGTAGATTATTGCAACCCTTAGGTATTGCTTTTGTAACGTCTGTTTTAACCTCATTAATTGTCGCTGTAACTGTAACACCAATTTTGTGTTCTTATTTATTGAATAACGAAAAGCTTTTAAACAAGCAAGCCGAAGGTACACGTGTGGAACGTTGGTTACAGAAACATTATGGTAACCTCTTGGAACGTGCCACAAAAATCCCAAAAACCATTATTGGAACTACAGTAATAGCCTTTATCATAAGTCTTTTGGTGTTAACCCAATTGGGAAGAAGTTTTTTACCTGAATTTAATGAAGGTTCTCTGGTAATTAGTGTCGTTGGCCCACCAGGAATGTCCTTGGAAGAGAGCAACAAAACGGGAAAATTGATAGAAACTATTTTATTGAATTTACCAGAAGTAGAAGTTGTTACCCGAAGACAAGGTCGTGCCGAATTAGACGAACACGCGCAAGGCGTAAATGCATCAGAAATAGATGTACCCTTTATTTTGAAAGACAAAACCAAAGAAGAATTTTTTGAAGAAGTCCGAAACAAATTAAGCATTGCACCAGGAGTAAATATTACTTTGGGTCAACCAATCGCTCACCGTATTGACCATATGCTTTCGGGAACACGTGCCAATATTGCTATTAAAATTTTTGGTTCAGATTTACAACGCTTGTTTGAAGTTGGAAAAAGAGTAGAGCAAAACATCAAAGATATTGATGGATTAGCAGATGTTGCGGTAGACCAGCAAATTGAAGTGCCACAAATTCGTATTAAACCTAAACGTCAAATTCTATCCGCTTATGGAATGACTGTTGGGAATTTAATGGAACAAGTAGATATTGCTTTTGCAGGAGAGGAAGCAGGTGAAATTTATGAAGGGCAACAGTATTTTGATTTGATAGTGCGCTATGAAAAACCGTTTCGAGATGATATTGAAAACATTAATAATACCTTAATAAGTCTTCCAAATGGTGGGCAAACCATATTAGGTGAATTAGCAACCATTCAATCTGTAAGTAGTCCAAACACTATTAATCGTGAAGATGTACAACGTAAAATAGTAGTTGCTGCCAATGTGCAAGGCAGAGATTTACGGGGTGCAGTAAACGAAATCAAGGAAGTGGTTGCAAACAATGTGAATATGCCAGAAGGCTATCGTGTACAATATGGCGGACAGTTTGAAAGTGAATCTAAAGCATCGCAATTACTTTTGGTAACTGCAATTATTGCAATAGCCATCATTTTTCTGTTACTATATTACGAGTTTAAAGATGTAAAATTGGCTTTTGTCGTATTGATTAATTTACCGTTAGCTTTAATAGGTGGTATCTTAATTGTGTATTTCACATCAGGAATCATCAGTATTGCTGCAACCATAGGTTTTATAAGTCTCTTCGGTATTGCTACACGTAACGGTATTTTATTGGTTTCACGTTATGAAGATTTAAGAAAAGAAGGAATGCAAGGGTTTCAGTTGATAAAAACAGGAGCTTTAGACCGTTTAAATCCAATCTTAATGACAGCTTTTACAACAGGCTTGGCGTTAATTCCATTAGCTTTAAAAGGTGGCGAACCAGGAAGTGAAATACAAAGCCCTATGGCTGTTGTTATTTTAGGTGGATTATTATCGGCTACCATATTGAACTTGGTGGTAATTCCTTGTGTGTATCAATTGGTGATTAAAAAAAAGTAATTGATATATAATAAAACATTTTCTTTTAAAACTAAAAACAATAATAATTAATAAGTTAAAAGGGGAGCATTATGAGCTCCCCTTTTGTTTTTCCTACCTCCTAAAATTTTAGTCAAAATGTAGGCTTCCCCAAAAATAGGATAGTTGATAATTCTAAATAGAAATTTTCAATAGAGGAGAATTTTCCTTCATTATTATTTAAGATATAATTTAACGTTTCTACCCAGAGGATGCTTTGTCAAAACGGCCTAAGAGAATTTTGGCAAAACAATAGGAGAGGGCACGAGAAAAAGTAATTACCCAGCGGGTGATTGGTTTTGTCGGTGAGTTGATGCGGCTGCCATCATAGCTATAATGTTTATTTGATAGAGTAGGGGCTTTAGAACTAAAAAGGTCAACTCTTCATCTCGTTCAAAATTCTAAAGGTTATCAACCTTCATAATTTTGTTATAGAATATAGCGACTGAGCGCCACCACGCCAGCCGGCTCTTTCGCTAAAAATGTACTTTGGGTACATTTTCTTTACGCTCAGTCCTGTTCCAAAATTATCTGTAAGCCTTGATTTTTTTTGTTTAGTTCATTGATAAATAATTTTTTTAAAGGTATTCATGAATCTCCTACGTCGATTTCGCCAGCGCTTCATCACGCTCAAAGCATACTTTGACGTATCAAGAAAAAAGATAAAACATTACGATTACTGGTTACAATGTTGAAGGTCTATTTTACATAATATTAGGAACACCTAAAGAAAAGCTTCAAACAAAGGATAGTAGTAGCAAGTGCTTAGAAATTTCCTCGCAGAGAAATTTTAAGCTGTTGAGTCAAGCTGCCGAGAATCTCCTGAAAAATTTATTGAAACACTATACTTGAAATGCCATCAGCATCAACTCGCTCAAAATTCAAAAGATTCTTAATATTTTGAATTTATGCCGTGGCGTTGGCAAGCGCTGGCAAATTGTGTTTAAATTTACGAGCTTCATAAAATTGATTGAGAATCAATTTTATGAAGCTTCGAGTTGATGCTGCTGGGAAAGCATTTTAGAATTTAAAAAGCAATCGAGTGTTTGGTAGCTGCAATTTTACATAACGGCAAATTATGGAACAAATGAAAATATGCGTCGCAGACACCGCTTAAAAGAAGTTGATGACCCTGTTGTGAGTTTTAATCAATTCTCATAGGTTCAGGGATATTTTACATAATATCATTATAGCTAACAAACGAGATTTCCCCTATAAGTTACAATGTGATGGTTTTGTTCTATAATTTATATTATGTAAAATAGAATATTTAAAGGCTCCTATAACCTATTAGTCCTATGTTTCCTTCTCACCAACCTATTTATTCATTTACAGGATAATTATAAACGATTGTAAGACAAAAAAAATGCCCATCATTGCTGATGGGCATTGCATTTAAAGTTTAAGCGTCTTAATCTATAACTGTTACGTTTACCGCGTTTAATCCTTTTTTTCCTTGGGTTAGTTCGAATTCGACTTCATCGCCTTCGCGTATCTCATCTACTAATCCTGAAATGTGAACGAAATGATCGTTCGTTGAACCTTCTTCTGTAATAAATCCGAAGCCTTTTGCATCGTTGAAGAATTTTACTGTTCCTTTACTCATTGTACTATAATTAAATATTAATAATTACTGTACATATTTCAATTATGATGCCACAAATTGAAATCATGAGTAATTTTAAATTTTATGGTAGCCATCGCTACTACTTATCAGTGGTCATTACCCTTTATATCACCCTTACATCAAATTAAAAGCACATATATTTGGATCATATTATAAAATATTATATTTTAGTTTCATAAAATAATCGATTTGAACCCTAGCCAAAATTTTGTTCTTCTTTCTGAAAACAATACCTATTACGTTGAGTATCTTATCGGACACCTCGTTTTAGCAAATAGCATTACCGAAGCTGTCATATTTGATT
Source organism: Maribacter arcticus (assembly GCF_900167935.1). Classification (GTDB taxonomy): domain Bacteria; phylum Bacteroidota; class Bacteroidia; order Flavobacteriales; family Flavobacteriaceae; genus Maribacter; species Maribacter arcticus. Next base: position 111,704 of record NZ_FUYL01000010.1, read on the forward strand.
CTCAGGTTCAGGCGATAAAATTTCAAAAATACCTTTATAAGCACTGTAGCATTCAATTTTCAGTGAACACCTTCATTCAATAGCATCTTTGCCATATCATAAAATGATTAAATAGAACTTAAATTTCTAGTTCACTATTTGGCAAGATTATATCTTCACAAAAAAAAATAGTAATGAAATACGCTGTAGTCCTTTTTCTAATGACCCTAATGGTGTCATGTAATTCTAATGATGCTGATAACAACGCTCCTATTCAAGAACCTTTTGATTATTCTGAAATTAATGAGCAAGACATCATTGCCTACCTAACGGCAAACGATTTAGTTTCTATAAAAACGGAGTCTGGCTTACACTACATCATTGAAAACCAAGGCGATGGCGCAAAACCAAGTGCTTCTTCTAATGTAACGGTTGCCTACAAAGGATATTTTCTAAATGGTACTGTTTTTGACGAAAGTTCTGCCGCAGGTCTAGATTTTGGACTTAACGAGGTTATTAAAGGTTGGACAGAAGGAATCGCATTATTCAATGAAGGTGGCAACGGTATATTATTAGTACCAGCACACTTAGGCTACGGTAGTTTCAATTATAGTAGCATACCTGGTGGTTCTGTTTTGGTATTTGATATCAACCTTATTTCGGTTAATTAAACATAAACGCGTTTACTGGCATTTTTGCTGTTTGAATTTTAGACGTTGACGAAGATTGCTCCGTCCAAGCAAAATAAAGGGTTTCCTCCACAATTTCCATTTGAGGAAATCCTGATTTTCGAGAACCATCCAATTCAGCAATCACCTGTTTATTAGAAACGGCACCATCTTTGGAAACAATCATCGCATTGAAAACGGCTAGTTTGTCTTTCGATTCCATCCAACTTACAACTGCCTTATCTTCATCCATCCAAAGAACATCTACTCTGCCCATCACCATACCTTCAGCGATTACGATAGGTTCTTGAAAATGCTCACCACCATCGGCTGAAAATGCTAATTTTACTTTCGGGTTGTTTTCAGCTCCTGTAAACCAAGCAACCACAACCTCATTACCCAAAGCCGCTACTTTTGGTCCGTTAACCGGGCATCCTTTTATTTGCCAGTTATCTTCATGTAGTACTTTAGGTGCTGTCCAGTTTCCATCTACTAATCGAACAATATAAATATCACGAATTTCATCTTCTGAGCGATCACGATAAATAACAATAGGTCCGTTATCCGTTATGGCCGAAGTGGTCTGGCAACAATCGCACGTACTAGCATCTAATTCATACTCTTGCAATACCTCACCTGTGTTCGATACTACCCCTGCCCTAAGTGTCATCGCTCCCCGCTCCCCTACTTCATTTTCTTCTGTATTTCGCCCATCGAGCCAATTCACAAAAAAGTTATTGTTATACGGTTCTATACTCATAAAACCATGTTCTGTTGGTGTACCATCGGTATGTAATGGCATATCGATTTTCCATTCCGTAGCTCCCTTTGGCTTTACATTCATCTTAATATCATAAGAATACGTACCAGCCGTAGATTTCTTTAATACATGTGACCATAGACTACCATTATTCTCGGTAATCATCGGGTAATCGGCCCAATTCACAAACCAATCGCTACCATTAAGTATAGCTTGTGGTTTTTGCCATATGTCATCGACCAATTCTGCATAATACATGGTCTTTAAAGTGTCGCCTGCAGTTTCTACCCAAGAAAGTAGTGCAACGTCTTTATTCGACATTAAATGCGGTAAGGAACTAGATGTGCCTGCCGGAGAAATCATCTCTTGAACTACTGAAACTTTAGTTTCTGGTATTTCTTGTTTTGTTTCTTGTTTGGCTTCTTGTTTGCAACCGATAAGGGTTAATGCTATAGCTAATGTATAGAAATAGGGTTTTGTGCGCATTAGTGTATTTTTCTTAGTTGTTCAATCATTTCTGGGCTATCCCACGTCATTCCGCCATCAAATCGTGATACCTGCTCCCCTGATTCATTATATATCAAAGTAACGGGTAAGGCATTTATTTTTTGTTCGGTATAATTACCGTTGTACTTAATGTATTTAAAATCGAATCCTCTAGCTTCTTTAAAAGCTGATATCTTCTTCACCGTTTGGTCTGAAGCGAATAGAAATACATAGTTCTCTTGTTCTAAAACACCTTGTAATTTTAATAAAGCAGGCATTTCTTCAATACAAGGTCTGCACCACGTTGCCCAATAATTTAAAAGTATCCGTTTTCCTTTATAATCGGCCAATTCAATAGGGTTACCCTCTAAATCTTCATATACCGATTTTGAAGCTTCCTCTGCTTCAACTGCTATAGCTTCTGGTGCTACTTTCTGTTCTTCTTTTACTTCTTTACAGCCCAATAATGTTATACTAATGGCTAAAAAAAGTACGATTCGTTTCTGCATTGTTATTTGTAATTTTTCTATTCGTAAATACATGTGGTATTATCTGCTTTTACATAGTAAGATTTGTAATTCTTGGCCTTTTCATCCATACAACCACAAAGATTCAATACTTCTATACTTTTAAAATCAATAGGATGAGATTCTGCCTGAATCGAGATATACCCTTCTTTTAATGGTTTCCCCTCTTCATAGGCACTTTCGTTATATCCAGAGATATTACCACCACCAATGGTAGGTGATTTAAATTCTAAAACAACTTCACCATCCATGATATGCTGTACAAGAGAATCACCAAGAACCAAAGCTTCTGCAGTAACCCACTGGTCACCATGATAGGTTTTTGAGGTGGAGTTGACACAGTGCGTAGTAAAAAGACTATCGTTCAGTACCACATTGGTACCTGGTGTGCATAAATTGGCCGTAGTGCGTTCATTGGTACCGTCACCGCCCAAAAGTTGCAATTCTAAGGATATTGGAAAATCTTGGTCTAAACCCAAGGTTGCAGGCTCTTGACAGTGCAACATAAGACCATTATTTCGAAAAGCCCAAGCAGGACCGTTGGTCATTTGCTCACCAACAAACCGATACGTTGCTCTTAGTTTATAATGTGAAAATTTTTGTTTGTAAAATAAGTGCCCAAAATTTCCTTTAAAGGTATCTGTTTTAGCATACCTAACACTTAAAAGACTATCCTGATAAACAAATCTATTATTATGATTCACTCCAAGTTCGTAGCCAGCAAATTTTGGTGTCCAGTCGTCATAATTGGCCCCATTGAACATAGCTACCCATTCTTCTTGGTCTGCTGATTTAGGTTCTTCTGAACAAGACAGGACAAGCAGAAACATAATAAGTAGTGCCGTAGCGGGTACTAATGCTCTAAAAGTAAAGGTGGTATTTTTTAGGATGGTCATATCAATACTACTTTTTGAATGGTTTATATAATTATGCAGGGCTAAGGTGGCACAATTTAAGATAATTATGTTTTATTCTCTAATTTATATCATGGTACGAACAAACCTTAATCACCTATCAAAGCAAAAAAAAACCGCCCTATTAAGGGCGGTTTTTTTATAAAACGTATGCTATTTATTTAATCTCAACCAACTCTAACTCGAAAGTTAAATCTTCGCCGGCCAAAGGATGATTTGCATCTACTACAATTTCATCTTCTTTTATTTCAGCTACACGTAATTGTTTTTCACTACCATCAGCGTTTGTAGCCATAAGTGCCATATCGACCTCTATTTTCAAATCTTCTGGTAAATCTGATTTTTTTACGGATTGAAAAAGTTCCTTACGCTTTTCACCGTAAGCTTCTTCCTTAGCAATAACTATAGTCTTTTTCTCGTTCAGTTGCATATCAACCAATCCTTTTTCAAAACCAGGTATTAAACTACCTTCTCCTAATTTTACTTCTAAAGGTTCTCTATCTACCGAACTATCAAACACTTGTCCATCACTTAATTTACCTGTGTAATGTACTCGTACTAAATCATCTGCTTTTACTTTGCTCATACTATTAAATTCTACTAGTTAACTTAATTGAATCGTAAAGGTATTGTTCTCAATACCCAAAAACGAATTACAGCGCAAAACCTTCCCTTTTTAGGCTTCTTTTAACGTAAAACTGAGCGAAATGGTAGTAAAAACATCAATTTTTAATGAATTTTTTAAATTGAGAACATACGCTTTTGAGAATATCACAAAAAGCTTAATATTATCAACGAAATTAAAGAGTATATTTAAACTACAACTCAACAACCAACAATATTTGATCTTTATGAAAGTACATGCCTTAATTTTCACCCTTTCCCTATTCCTAATTAGCAACACGTTACCAGCACAACATAAAATCGGAATTTTTGATGGTGAAACCGCCATCGGAAACCCCAAAGTAAAAGGTACAGCCAACTATGATGCTAAAAATCAAACCTATACCCTAACCGGGGCTGGAACCAATATGTGGTTCGGTAACGATGAGTTTCAGTACTTATGGACGACGTTACAAGGTGATTTTATTCTTCGTGCTACCGTAAAATTTAATGGTGATGGCCAAGACCCTCATCGAAAAACAGGTTGGATCATTAAAAACAGCTTAGACACGAATTCTGCTCATGTAAACGCCAGTACTCATGGTGACGGACTCACCTCTTTACAATACCGAAAAACGGTAGGTGGACTCACTGAAGAGATGAAGTCTAACGACCAGTCCCCTACTATTATTCAATTAGAAAGACGTGGTACAACGTATATCATGTCTACTGCAAAATTTGGCGAAGAGTTTACCACTGTAGAGCTAACCGATATAAACCTTGACAATGAGGTATATGTAGGGTTATATGTTTGCTCCCATAATCCTAAAGTTTTAGAAAGTGCCACATTTAGTAATGTACGAATCGTTAAACCGGTTAGTGAAGATTATACTCCTTATCGAAATTATATAGGTAGTAATTTAGAATTAATGGATGTAGAAACCGGACACAGAAAAATTATTCATCATTCAGCTCATTCAATTCAAGCTCCCAATTGGACAGTCGATGGTAAAAAATTGATTTACAATTCTAAAGGTCATCTGTATAATTATGAACTAGAAACAAACGCTATTACTCCGCTAAACACTGGTTTTGCAGTGAATAACAATAATGACCATGTACTTACTTTTGACGGTAAGCTATTAGGCATCAGTAATCACAATCAAAAAGATAATGGCTCTTCTGCTTTATATTATTTACCTACAGAGGGTGATTCGCTACCCAAAATGGTGACAAAACCTGGGGTTGGTGCGTCTTACTTTCATGGTTGGTCGCCAAACAATAAAGAGATGCTATTTACAGGTAACAGAAATGGTGCTTATAATATATTCTCTGTCAATGTTAAGTCGGGAAAAGAGGAACAGCTCACAGATTTACCGACATTAGACGACGGACCTGAATATAGTGAGAACGGTAAGTTTATTTACTTTAATTCAGTAAGGTCAGGTACCATGCAGCTCTATCGAATGAAAGCAAATGGCAAAAAACAAGAACAACTAACCTTCGACGAATACAATAATTGGTTCCCACATGTGAGTCCGGATCAAAAATGGATTGTTTTTATTTCCTTTCCGAAAGATATAAATCCGAGTGAGCATCCATTCTACAAGCATTGTATGTTACGTATTATGCCTTTTAAAGGAGGAGAACCCAAAGTACTCGCCCATATTTATGGTGGCCAAGGAACTATAAATGTGCCTAGCTGGTCACCAGATAGTAAAAGAATTGCTTTCGTAACCAATACTGATAATTACTAGATAAAGAAATAGATCTATTGATTAGTACTGTTTTCCAACGCTTTAATTGCGCCTTCATAACGAATAGAATTTCGATTACTGAGGCTTACAGATACACTCGTAGATTTACTTGGAAAGATGGCCATTGTTACATGATAATTGTCGGACTTGTCCCTAATATTAAAACTGATATGGTATTTACCTTTATCAGAATCAATGGTTTGCACATAATCTTCAGGAATTCCGTTAAACTCAATTCCTGTTGCTGAACCGTAGCCACCTCCAAATTGACGTTCGCCATAATAAGGTAAATTAGCTGAAACACTATCACCAAAAACTTTTAAGTAATTGGGATTTCCGGCCAAATTAATACGGGCCACATTGCTGCCTGGTGGTATTAGCCCTGAATTAGCTACAGCATTCATACTTTGAGTAACCATTGGGTTTGCCCAATCAGCAGTAAACTCAAAAGATTTTGAAGCCATAAGTGTATGAATAGGATCATTGTCACTGATACTGTTTTTGGTTGAAGAACAACCAAACAATACGCTTAACACGAATATAGAGGCTATAACTGTTTTCATAGGTTTTGTGGTATTTACCACCTTATAACTAGCTAAATCTATACCAAACTATAAATAGAATAAGAAGCAGTATATATTAATAATAATTGGTGAACCAACTATCAAACTCAACTATTGAATAAGGGTTTTAATAGACTTTCTAGTTTTATGAGTGTACTCCATAACATCACTTTCTAGTGCTACAGTTTCCTCAATGTGAAAATTTACAGATTGGTACTGATCTGGCAAAAGCTCATTGGTACGTTTTAAATAATTTAAAAGGGTTTCGTTTGCAGCTGCCAGCTTCCCTATTTTATCTTTTAGATACGCTTTAGTCTCAAAAAGAGCCATAGTAGAAGGTTCATATAAATATGAATCTATAAGGGTTCTAAAATATTGAAGCGTACTATAACAACGCTCCAATTCCCCTAAACATTTAGATGTATCCTGTTCATTTTCCATAGGGCAAGGTTTTAAAATGAAAATGTGGGAAATATATTTCAAATTAAGGTAAGAAGTTTGAATATGAACTATGATTGTTATAGTTTAACTAAACTTTAAAATTTCAACACTTTCGTTAACGATTTAGAAACAAAACGATTAGCAATTGATAACTCAAATAAGCTATTTATTAAATCTTTTTTTAGTTGTTAAGAAGATTTGAAATGAGTATCTTAATCTAAACTTTGAACCTATGAATATCAATTTTGAATACGACGATGTGAAAGCCAGCAACCGATTGGAAATTATGGCTGCCCAAAAATTAGAAAAATTATTGGATAAGTTTGATTTTATAGTAAGATCCGATGTTTTTTTCAAGACTGAAAATACATCATCACCTGATACAGGTATGGTATGTAATATACGTTTGAGCGCGCCTGGACCTCGCTTATTTGCTCAATCTTCTACAGGAAGTTTCGAAGCATCTATAGCTTCTTCGGTAGAAGATTTACAGAGACAGTTAGAAAAACGAAAAGCTAAAATGCAATCGCATTAGACTTAATTTTAATACGATTTAATCTTCAAAATTATCCTCGGATTTAGTTTTACTTGCGATAACATTTTGAATTTTTTCAGAAAACGGATTGCGCTTTAATTCTTCAATTAGGCGCTTTCTTTTTTTATCAGATATATCAAGTGAATCCAATATCTCTTTAGTTCGATATTGAAATGCAATTCTGCTTTGCTTTAACGCAATACGTTCAGAAACAGACAATACATAATCAGCCTCAAATTTCTTAAGAAGAGTTCTCTTGTTTATTTTAGCATTAATCGTATCAGCATCTTGTGCGAAAGTAGTGTTCACACCTAAAAGTAGGTATATGAAAACACCACCCAATAAGGTTAGTTTTTTCATTTCAATAGTTGTTCTTCTAGAAATGTAATACTATATTTTCGAACACCAACATATACTAATGCAAGATGCTATTAATCGATAGAACTAAACAGTTTATCCTTTGAATTAATTATAGCTTTTGTGAAATCTATCCCCATAAAATCGGACTTATAATCTGTTGTAAAAACGCTTTATCTCTATACCCTTAATACACTAATCCTACTTACCACTATGACAGGCTAACGATGTAGTATTTAATTTAATAGGAGCCCTAATAAATGTAAAAGTTATAATCTATTGCAAAACTATAGGAGTAATTCGATAGATGATTGCAAGGTTAAAATTTTGATTATCAAGCAGTAAACATTTTGATAAAATAAAACTCTAAATGTCAAAATTTAATACCTTTGCACTTCCAAAAAAATGATATGATAGTCTGGATTGTTTTTATTGTCTTTGTACTTATTTTTCTTGCTTTAGACCTTGGCGTGTTCCATAAAAACGACCATGTTATAAAATCTAAAGAAGCAGGTATTTGGACTGCAATTTGGGTTACTATTGCTTTTAGCTTTAGTGGTGTTATTTATTGGTTGTTTAATTCTGGATTGATTGATAACCCAACCGGACTAACACCTAACAACGCTGTTTTAAAATATATTACAGGGTATTTAATAGAACTTTCTTTAAGTGTAGACAATATTTTTGTAATCGCAGTTATCTTCAGTTCATTCAAGATTCCTCCTTTATATCAGCATAGGGTGTTATTCTGGGGAATTTTAGGAGCAATTGTTTTTAGAGCGTTAATGATTTTCTTCGGAGTTGCTTTGATTACCAAATTTGAGTGGATAATTTATATTTTCGGAATTTTCCTCCTTTACACCGCATTTAAAATGTTGAAGGGTGACGAAAATGATTTTGACCCTAAAAACTCATTTGTATTTAAACAAATTAAAAAGATATATCCGATAACAACCTCCATCCATGGTCATGATTTTTTCGTAAAAAAAATAGGTGTCAATGCCGCTACTCCCCTATTCATAGCGCTTATAGTAATAGAACTAACCGATATTCTATTTGCCTTAGATAGTATACCAGCCATATTAGCAATTACCACAGACCCTTTTATCGTATTTACCTCCAATATTTTGGCGATTTTAGGTTTACGATCAATGTATTTCTTAATCTCACGAATGTTGGAGAAATTTAGATACATCAACTATAGCCTAGTTGTGATACTAGCTTTTGTAGGATTAAAGATGCTTTTCTCACATTATTTAGAATTACCAGAGTGGGTTTCTATAGTGGTAATTTCTGTTGCTTTAGCATCAGGGGTGTTATCTTCGATGTTTATTAAAGAAAGAGACTAAGGAAGCTGTTATTTACTTTTCAGTTTTGTATCTATAATTGCCATGGCATCGTTTACCGTTTGCATTTGGTCCATATCATCGTTTTCTAATCGAATATCAAAAGCATCCTCTACATCTAGAACAATGTCTACTAGGTTAGCGGAATTGATATTTAAATCATTCATGAAATGACTATTCTGCTCAACATCTGCAACAGTCACATCTTCAGGAAGGTATATTTTAATAATATCCTTTAATTTTTGATATTTAATTTCTTCTAGCATCTTTTTATATTTTTATACCAAAAGGTATGTTTTAATGTTTTTTTAATTGAGCTCCTAAAGAATTCAATCGGAATAGGCTTTAAAAATAACACATGCGTTAACATCTCCAAAACCAAAACTTGCTTTAGCAATTATTCTGGGCGTATAACTTATTGTCTTTCTTGGAATACAATCTTCTGAAATTAATGATTGTATTTGAGTATGTATATCATCACAATTTACATTCTTAAACACCACATTTTCTTGAAATTGTAAAATAGTCGCTACACTCTCTATACTACCAGCTGCTGCCAAGCAGTGACCTATAGACCCTTTAAAAGAATTAACAAATGGGAAATCTTTTCCTGACCGATTCAAAGCCATGCTCCAATTTTCAATTTCTAAAGCATCTTTGGCCGTAGCAGTTAAATGACCGTTTATCACATCGACTTCAGATGCTTTTATGCCCGAATTGAAAATAGCATTACGAATACAACGCTGTACCGCTATACTGTTTGGTGCTGTCATAGAACCTTCTCCTAATTGACCGCCACTATTAATTTCTCCGCCCAATACTTCAGCATATATATGTGCACCTCTTTTCTGTGCGCTTTCTAGGGATTCTAAAATTAGAGCTCCTGCCCCACTTCCAGGAACAAACCCGCTAGCAGATGCACTCATGGGTCTACTGGCTTGGGAGGGATTATCGTTATATGCTCTAGGTAAAATACGCATAGCATCAAATCCGCCCCATACATACGGGCCACTATCACTACAGCTTCCCGTTAGCATAATCTCGGCTTTCCCTTGACTAATACGGTCGTATGCCATAATAATACCTTCTGTACCTGTCGTGCATGCAGCAGAATTGGTTGTTACTTGGTTACCGCAACCCAACAATCCGCCTATATAAGCACTAATTCCGCTGGCCATCGTTTGTATGACAGAAGTACTGCCCAATCTTCGAACGTTACCTTCATCAATAAGGTGAATGGCTTCTCTAAATTTATCTACACCCAAAATACCTGTCCCGAAAAGTATACCTCGGTCCCAGCTAGGCTCTTTTGTCTCGTTCTTTTTTAAACCAGCATCTTTCCATGCATCTACCCCCGCTATTACACCGTATACGATTCCTGTAGCATTCAGCCCCCGTCTTTCAAGCGGTGTAAAATAATTATCAATAAGATTATCTTTCACCAAGGGTTCACCAGCTATCTGACAGCCGAACCCTAATTTTTCTAAAATAGGTTGATGCCGAATGCCACTTTTACCCTCTAAAAGAGATTGGGTGAAATCGGTAAGCCCCACTCCATTTGGCGCACATACTCCCAACCCTGTAATCACTACTCGTCTACTCATTATGTACACCCATCATGCCTGCCAATATACCTTTACAGACCAGTTTATCTTCTTCATTAAACATTTTAACATTGCACTTTAATTTATGAAACCTAAAGTAAATAAGTTCTGAGGTAACCCGAACACGTTCTCCGGGAAAAACTGGTAGTAAAAATTCCATTTGAGAACTACTCATTCCTATTTTTAGGTCTTCTATGTTATTTTCTTCCCCCAAAAGATAAAGCCCCAAACTGACAAGACCAATTTGCGCACAGCACTCGGTTAATATTACTCCTGGCGTTACTGGATTATTCTTAAAATGACCATCATAAAATGTAGCATCAGGTTTAAACGTATACGTTCCTTCTGCACTTTTCTCATCTACCTTTAAAATCTCATCAACAAACAGAAAAGGCTCCGAGTAGGGTAATCTATTCACTATCCACTGAAATGGTTTTCTTATCATCGATTATATCTTAAATTAAACTTTCCCCACCATCTACTTTGATTACGGTACCAGTAATCCACTTTGCTTCATCGGTGGTTAGCATATAAACCGCATTTGCCACATCATTAGGAGTTGTTAATCGATTATTAGGATTTCTTTTCAATGCATTTGCTTTAATCTGCTCATAACCCGGAATCATAGATAAAGATTTGGTCATCGTAATACCTGCTTGTATACAATTCGCTTTTATACCGATTGGTGCAAATTCCAGAGCAATACTTCGTGTCAATGCCTCTAAAGCCACTTTAGCTACAGAAACGGCGCTATAATTTGGTAAAGCTTTGGTATTACCCTCACTTGTAAACGAAATTATTCTAGTATCTGAGGCAAATAACTTTGTAGCGACTAATGCCTTTGTCCAATCATATAAACTCAATGCCATTGCATCGAATGTTATTCTGAAATCAGTATCGGTAAGGGTTGAATTACTTTCGGAATACATTGGCTTCAATGCTCCCTTTGCAACACTATGTACCAAAACTTTAATTTGATGCCCTTTTGGTAATTGGTGTTCTATATCGGAGATGATAACTGGACGCTTTTCTGCATTTAAGGCATCGGCATTCAATGTTATCAGTTGATTACCAAATGCACGAATCTCGTCAAAGGCATTTTCAATAGTATCCATATCAGAACGTCTATCTCGATGAACGATTATGATGTGATAACCATGACTTGCTAATTTCTTTGCTGTAGCCAAACCAAGTCCGCTACTACCGCCTAAAATCAATGCCCAAAAATTAGTTTTCATTCTTCTAATTACTTTTATAAACTACCATTCGATTAGAACTCGCTGTGCCGAAAAACCAGGACCAAAACTTAAAATGAGTCCTTGTTCACCTGTTGGTATCTCTTTTTCTAAAAAACGTTCTAAAACGTAAAGAACAGTAGCACTGCTCATATTACCATACAGTCTTAAAACTTCGCGGGTATCGTCAATATTCTTTCCTAAAGCACCAAATAATGATTCTACGGTTTGTACTATTTTTTTTCCTCCAGGATGAAAAATTAGATGGTCGACTTTATGAATATCACTTCCATATTTTTCCAAGAATGGGTGAACAATGTCCGAAAAATGATTTGATATTGTTTCTGGCACCGCTGGATCTAGAATCATCTTTAATCCATGATTAGTCAAATCGAAACCCATCATTTGGGTAGCATCTTTAAAGTGGTACATTTCCTCACCAATAATTTTAGGGCCAACAGCATCTTCTTCAGAAGATAAAAGTACACAAGCCGCACCATCGCCAAAGATTGCAGCACTTACCATATTGGCCATAGAATAATCATTGAATTGGAAGGTTGCGGTCGGACTCTCAACTGAGACCAAAGCAATTCGCTTACCTGGATTAGATTTAAGGAAATTATGTGCGTAGATGAGACCTGACACCCCAGCAGCACAACCCATCTCAGTCACAGGCAGCCTAACAATATCTTGACGCATACCGAGTTCATTGATTAAATAAGCATCTAAGGAAGGTATCATAATACCCGTACAACTTACCGTTATGATATAATCGATAGAATCAGCTTGCCAGCTACTCTTTTGAAGAGCGTTTCGCAGCACATTTGCTCCCATACGTTTCGCCTCCCTAACATAAATTTTATTTTTATCTTCAAAAGTGGTGGCTACAAATACCTCTTCTGGGGGCATTATGGAATATCGCTTGTCTACGGCGGCACCTTCAAAAATCTTAATGACCTTACGTGTAAAGCGCTCTTCCTGACCGCTTAACCAAAATTCAACTAATGGCAGTATATCCTTTGTATATCTAAAATACTCAGGTAATTCTTTGGTAACACTAACAATTCTTGTTTGATTCATAGTTGTTCTTAGTCTTCAATCTACTACTTCTTTTTTAAAACCCATACATATCGAAAGGCCCATTTCCATTCAATTTGGTGAGATGCATTTTTTACTTGAGCTGCATACCCCATTAAATCTTTCTTTTTAAACGCTCTTCGTATCGATAGCAGCCCATCTTTTTTGGCTATTTCTGTTTTAATAAAAAAGAAGCTAAACGCCTTGAATAAATAATAAGCTATAGGATTACGCTCTAAATCATTGATAACGACCCCTATAGAAGCGAGGGAATTAAACTGATTTACAAATTGAACCACGCCTTTATCTGTGAAATGATGAAGGGTCAACGTAGTCATTACCACATCTATACTATATGCTGAGAAATCAGCAGTTAAAATATCGGCTTCTAAATAAGTAATCTCAGGATATTCTGTGGAATAATAGGTTGCTAATTCTAGCCCTTGTTTATTTAAGTCTACTCCTATTAACTTGAGGTGAATATTTCGCTTTCTAGCTTCCAAAGCCAGCTTTCTAAGCATGGTTCCTTCCGCACAACCCATATCTAAAATCGTATACGATTCCTTATTTTTTAATGCAAGAAGCTTAAAAACAGCACTTAAAGTAATACTATAACCACCTAGTAGCCTATTTACCTTATTTATATCCTGTAGTATCGTATCCAGTTCTTTGGTAGTACCAGAATAGGTATCCATAATCTCAATTTCAGTACTTCGCCGTGTAAAATCTACCATTAGGTTATCAATTCTCCGTGTGTCTTCGTTATAATATATTTTAACAAGGTTTTCGATTTTCCAACCGTACGAATCCCCATTGAAACCATTGATTTGTTCATTAAGATACGCTGTAATTTTCTACCGAACCATAAACGTTTGCTAAATGTATTGGACCATACTTTTTTATAATCATTCTCTAACTGATGTCGTTCATAGTTTGAATCCTCAAAAAATCGCAATACCAATTCAGATGCAAGTTTAGCACTATGTATTGCCATTGCCATTCCATTTCCACAAAGTGGATGTATTAATCCTGCTGTATCACCACACATGAGCATATGGTCCACCACTGCATCTTTTTTATCAAAGGAAATCTGGGCAATGGTCATGGGTTGATTGAATAATGGTTTTGCGCTTGATAAAAATGAATTCAGAAAAGGGTTTTTCGCCACAACTTCATTATTAAAAGCGGTGATGTCTTTATATTTTTTAAAGGTTTCATAATGTGCAAGGTAACAGAAGTTGACCGCCCCCGATTCCGTTTTAGAGAGTCCGCCGTATCCTCCATCAAAATTATGCAAACCAACTAGTTCATTAGGAAAATCAGGTGATTGATAATGAGCTTTAACCGCGAGCCAAGAGTTCTTTTTGAGACTGAATTCCCTTTCCTTATTTTTATCTAATACCGAACGCTTGCCATAGGCACCTACTACAATTTTGGAAGTATATGTATTAGTTGTTGTAGTAATTGTAAAAACATCGTTCTTAAAAGCGGTACCATTTACTTTTTCAAAATAAAATATTACCCCCAGTTCCTTGGCTCGTTGGTACAGCAAATGATCTAAAGCATATCTACTTATCCCAAAACCACCGAGTGGTAATTCTGTTTCTACCAAAAATCCTTTGTGAGTTGAAATTTGAAACTGTGTGATATCAACAGCCCCGACCGAACTAGGAAAAAGACCTAGCCTATTAAAATAAGGCAATATCTCTTTAGATACGTATTCACCACATACCTTATGATGCGGGTATATATTCATTTCAAAAACACCAACATGCTTCCCTTCTAAAGCCAAATGAATAGCCGCAGTAAGCCCTGCAAGACCGCCCCCTACAATAAGTATATCGTGTTCTTTCACCATTGGGAAGTTACACCAAAAACAAAAAGCCCTGCAAATGCAGGGCTTTTATTTTAACTCAATACCAAAATAAGTTTCTCTTAATTGGTTTGTGTTTTTGCTTCTTGCTTTAAAGATTCGCTAGCAACAATTGCTAATTCAACTCTTCTATTTTTTGCTTTACCTTCTGTAGTTGTATTATCGCCTACTGGTTGAGTTTCACCGTACCATTTTGTATCGAAACGACTTGCATCAATTCCTTTACTAATTAGGTAATTAGAAACCGACTCTGCTCTTTGTTTTGATAAATTCATATTATATTCATCAGCACCTGCACTATCAGTATGTCCTTCAACCAAAACATTAGAATTAGGGTATTCTTTGAAAATACCTGCTAACTTATCTAATGTAGTAGCCGAAGTACCTTGAATGTTCGATTTATTAGTTGCGAAGTAAACACCTGCTTCTTCATTAAAAGTTACATTAATACCTTCACCAACTCTTTTTACTTCTGCACCCGGAATCTCTTCTTCGATACGTTCCGCTTGTCGGTCCATTCTATTACCGATATAACCACCTGCAGCACCACCAATGGCAGCACCTAAAATTGCGCCAAGAGCAGTATTATTACCACTACCAACATTATTACCCAAAACACCACCGATTACTGCACCACCTGCAGCACCTATAACAGCACCTTTTTGAGTTTTATTTGCGTTTTTAACCGTACTACAGCTCATTACCATAGCAAGAGCGATTATGTAACTAGTTTTACGTATTATCATTGTTTTCATAAACTTAAATTTAATTTTAAAGTAGGTTATTATTTTTTAGTAAACTCATATACTACGTTTACCGCAGTACCGTCTACCATAACGTTAGATTTCAAAATCATTGCATATTCAGTTAAAGTTTCAATATTTAAACGGTAGCCCGCTCCACCAGAAATATCCTGATTTTTTTCATTAATAAATTTAAACTGTAACTGACTAGTGTAATTTTCTTCACGCTCTACAACAGACCATCTAATGTAACGGTCTCCACCAGTACAAAGGGTTGACTGATTAATAGTATATCTACCAGTACTGTTATTGTCACGAAAGAACCACTCGCTGCCTTCAAGACATATATCTTCTACGTCGTTAAATAAGACTGCTTTTACGTTTCCAGTATTGCCTTCAAAAGCAACATTGTTCAATGTCCAAGTTCCGCTTAATAAGTTTCTTTTTCCACGTGCATCTTTTGATACAGAGCAAGAGGATACTAAAAGAACAATACTAAATAGCCAAATCATTTTTTTCATAAGTAAATTTATTAGGTTTGATTCTATATACGTTAATTCTTACTTTTTGGATGGATTACTATCCATTATAATCCAACATATAACGCAAATATCCACCTAAAGTATATGACACTTTGGCTCTTTTAAGAATAATGTTAACGTATATGCTTAATAAGCAATGAGTTCTAATAAAGCAGATTCAAATCTAGATTTGGCAAGATATTGTTGTTCTAATTTTGCGTCAAATGGAATTGGAGTCTCCAAACTACCAACTCTTCGTATTGGTCCATCTAAATACTCAAAACAATTCTCCATTACTAAAGCTGAAATATCGCTTGCAATACCTCCAAATAAACTATCTTCTTGTAGTATGATAAGTTTACCCGTTTTTTTAACGGAATCATAAATAGCATTAATATCTAAAGGCTGCAAGGTTCTTAGGTCTAATAAGTCGGCCTGAATTTCCATATTATTATCTAAACACTCTAAAGCCCAATGCACTCCTGCACCATAGGTAACTATGGTAATCGAAGAACCTTCTCTAAGAAGACTAGCCTTACCAAAGGGTAACGTATAATAATTAACCGGCACTTCTTGATACATACTTCTATATAAGCCTTTATGTTCAAAAAATAGTACAGGGTTTGGGTCCTCAATCGCTGTTGCCAATAAACCTTTAGCATCGTAAGGAAATGCAGGATAAACAACTTTAAGTCCTGGTGTCTTGGTAAACCATGCTTCATTGGTTTGAGAATGAAACGGACCAGCCGCTACTCCCCCTCCACAGGGCATACGTATAACAACATCAGCCTTTTCTCCCCATCGATAAAAACTCTTGGCTAAATAATTTACAATAGGATTGAAGCCGGTACTAGCAAAGTCGGCAAATTGCATTTCCATTACCGCTTTTATACCATTAATTGACAACCCCATAGCAGCTGATACTATTGCCGATTCACAAATTGGAGTATTTCGTACACGTTCCTTTCCAAAATCTTCAACAAAGCCATCTGTTATTTTAAACACACCTCCATATTCAGCAACATCTTGCCCCATGATAACAAGGTTGTCGAACTTTTTCATCGATGCTCTTAATCCATCAGAAATCGCATCAATTAAACGTATGTTTTTGGTATGTATACTAGGTGTAATATCTTTAAATTCAAATTTTTGGTATACCTCACTTAATTCTTTACTTTCATTAGGAGTTATCGATTCTTCAGCGTATGCTCTTTGTAAATGTTCATCGATTTCGGCTTGAAATTCAGCTCTAATGCTATCTATAATATCATCTGTTAGTATTTTTTCTTTCTTTAAAAAAGAGGTGAAGTTCTCTAACGGATCTTTCTCAGCCCACGTATCTAAAAGATCTTGCGGAACATATTTTGTACCACTAGCTTCTTCATGCCCACGCATACGAAAAGTTTTAAATTCCAGTAAAACTGGTCGTGGATTAATTCTCATATCCTCAACCAATTCCGATACTTTGATATATACTTCTAAAATGTTATTACCATCGATAATATGAGATTCCATACCGTAGCCAATTCCTTTATCGGCTAGGTTTTCACATCTAAATTGCTCGTTGGTAGGTGTCGATAATCCATATCCATTATTTTCAATACAAAACAAAACAGGTAATTCCCATACAGCAGCAACATTTAGTGCTTCATGAAAGTCACCTTCACTGGTTGCACCTTCACCTGTAAATACAGCGGTTACTCTTTTTTCATTTCGTAATTTATGAGCAAGAGCAATACCATCAGCTACACCTAATTGTGGTCCAAGATGAGAAATCATTCCTATTATTTTAAATTCTTGGGTACCAAAATGAAAACTTCGGTCACGACCTTGAGTGAAACCGCTAGCCTTACCTTGCCATTGTGTAAAAAGTCGGTATAATGGTATTTCTCTTGTGGTAAACACCCCTAAATTTCTATGCATTGGCAAAATATACTCATCACTATTCAATGCGCTAGTAACCCCTACCGAAATAGCTTCTTGCCCAATACCACTAAACCATTTAGAGACTTTACCCTGACGTAAAAGAATTAACATCTTCTCCTCTATCATTCGTGGCTTAAGCATTGATTTAAAAAGCTTTACCTTAATATCGTCAGCTACTTGAAAAGGTTTATAATTCATAAAGACTGTATATTTTGCAAATAAAATATAAATGTAACAAAAATGCGTTCATCAAGTATCATTTATAACACTGCTTATAAATCCACAATAATTATTAATTTTACATAAATCCCATAAAAACATGAGCTTAGTACCTAGTGTTGATTTGTCAGATTTTCTTTCGGAAGATCCAAGGAGAAAACAAAAGTTTATTAATGAAATTGGTAAGGCCTTTGAAGAAATCGGTTTCGTTGCTTTAGGCGGACATTTTCTATCAGATCAATTGGTTGATTCATTGTATGCAGAAATAAAAGAATTTTTCAATTTACCTGAAGATATAAAAGATGGCTACCAAATAGAAGGTATTGGTGGTCAACGTGGATATACTTCATTTGGAAAAGAACATGCCAAAGGAAGAAAAGAAGGGGATTTAAAAGAATTTTGGCATTTCGGACAGTATGTAGAGGATAATGACGCATTAGAAAAAGAATACCCAGCTAATGTTATCGTTAAAGAGCTTCCAAAATTTAATGCAGTTGGTAAAGAGACGTATAAGATGTTAGAGAAAACTGCAAAATACGTTTTACGTGCACTGGCATTACATTTAAAATTAGATGAATTCTATTTTGATGATTTCATTAAAAATGGCAATTCAATCTTACGCCCTATACACTACCCACCTATTACATCAGAACCTAAAAATGCCGTTAGGGCGGCAGCTCATGGCGATATTAATCTGATTACCTTATTAATGGGTGCTCATGGCAAGGGACTTCAAGTGAAAAATCATGAAGGTGAATGGGTAGATGCAATTGCCAGGCCTGATCAATTAATGATTAACGTAGGCGATATGCTTTCACGTTTAACCAATAACAAGTTATTATCTACAATACATCAAGTAGTTAACCCGCCAAGAGAACTTTGGGGAACTTCTAGATATTCTGTTCCATTTTTTATGCACCCAGTTAGCGAAATGCCTCTCAATTGTTTAGATAATTGTATTGATGAAGAGCATCCTAAGCTGTATACCGATATTACTGCAGGTGAATTTTTACATGAGCGTTTGATTGAATTAGGATTGATAAAAAAATAGGTGATGGACTTACAAGATCAACTAAAAAATCTTTTTCCGGATCATGAACCGCAAGATGTTCTATCCGAAAAGGAGAATGAAAATAAAATCTGGTTACAAGAGGACCCTATAATTTGTAAGTATGAAAAACGTAAGGGAAAACCCATTACCATTTTAGAAGGATACACGGGTGCTAATGAAGATTTTAAAAAGTTGGCAAAAGAAATCAAGACAAAACTTAGTGTTGGCGGGAGTTTTAAGGATGATAAAATTATCATTCAAGGAGATTATCGTGATAAAATTATGACTATTTTAAAAGATAAAGGCTTTAAAGTCAAACGTGTAGGTGGATAAGGTATTTATATCCTTTAAATGTAAACTTCTACTTGTTTTCTGTTAAATTATTTTTTAACGTTGTTATAAGTGTTATTTTTAATCCAATCAAACTAAATCAAGCTGGTATGAGTTCTCTTTTACACATTACCAATGGGGATAATTTTACCCAACGTCTCCAAAAATTAAACCTCGATGGCGATGTAATCACATGGAACGAAATGCTATGTGAAGGAAAGACTTTACCCACCGTTGGGACGGAAACATTTTGGAAAGCAAGATTCGAATTCCTTCATAAAAACTATAAAGTTTCAAAATCTTGGTTTATTGAAAAGACCTTAAAAGAATATAGATCCTTGTGTAGCCATAAGCAGCAAGACCATATTATATTATGGTTTGAGTACGACCTTTTTTGTCAAGTTAATATGCTTGCGGTAATCAGTTGGTTATTAACGCATCGTAAGTACGCTCAAATTTCCCTTGTTTGTAGTGGAAAGGAAGATGATTCAGATAAAATGTATAGTCTGAATGAGCTTACCGATGAGCAACTATTGAATTTATACAATAATAAAAAAGAATTAACACAAGACGATGCGGAATATGCTGATTATGTTTGGCAATTATACTGCAGCAATAATCCTATACGTTTAGAGAATTTAACTGACTTTAAAGATTATCAGTTCGATTATTTAGGTGATGCCGTTAAGACACACTTAAAAAGGTTTCCAAGTATTGCTAACGGATTAAATGAAATGGAAAACACCATATTACGTTTAGCTCTTAACGAAAAGCCTAAGTCAAAGTCAGAGTTCATGCAGGTTATCCTTAAAAATCAAGGAAACTTAGGTTTTGCTGACACACAATACGATAGAGCAATAACCCGCCTAAAACCTTTAATAACAAGCTTAAACCCTGTTCGTTTGTCTAAAAAAGGAAAAGAAATATTAGAAGGCAAAACAAGTTATTATTCCTGTATTCAAGATAATGACGTGTATTTAGGAGGTGCATTAAAATACAATTTTCTTTACAACACCGATTCTAACAGAATTTTAAAGCTATAGCATGCAATTAAGGCCTGCAGAGCTTATCATAAATGAAGATGGAAGTATATATCATCTTAATTTACTCCCAGAAGATTTAGCTACTACTATAATCACCGTAGGTGACCCCGATAGGGTTAGCCAGGTTTCTGGTCATTTTGACAGTGTTGAAGTAAAAAAAGGAAAACGAGAATTTGTGACCCATACCGGACATAAAAACGGGAAAAGAATTTCGGTTATTTCTACTGGCATTGGTACAGATAATATCGATATCGTTTTAAATGAACTTGATGCCCTGGTAAATATTGATTTCAAAACCAGAACATTAAAAAAGAATCATACCTCTCTAAAAATTGTTCGAATTGGTACGAGTGGCGCAATACAAAATGATATTCCAGTAGATTCGTTTTTAATGAGTGAGTATGCCATGGGTTTCGACGGTCTATTGCATTTCTATGAGCACGAGAATATTAGTCATGTTCAAATTGAAGATGCCTTTATTGCATATACCTCTTGGGATAAGAACAAAGCAAGGCCATATGTGCTTAATTATTCAAAAAAACTAGGAGATGTCTTTAAAAATAATCGTATACGATTAGGATTCACCGTAACAAATACAGGCTTCTACGGACCACAACAGCGCCAACTGAGACTAAAACCAAGTCAAATGGAACTGATGGAAAAACTATCATCTTTTAGCTATGAAGGACTCTCTTTAACCAATTTAGAGATGGAAACTTCAGGTATATATGCCCTATCTCAGTTATTAGGTCATGAGGCGGTTTCGATGAATTGCATTTTAGCCAATAGATCAACCGGTGAATTTTCTACTAATCCTGCAAAGTCAGTCGACGAACTAATTAAGTTCTGCCTAGAACGGTTGGCTTAACATACATTTAGAACAATCTTAGTGTTGTACTTCTTATTTTTACCGAAAGACCATTAAAAAAAGAGTGTTAGATTTTAATTAATCAAATAGCATCTTAAAATTCAATAAGGAAACCACTCTGATTCGATATCAATATGCCACATATAAAACATTAAAAATACTAAATGAAAACCGTTAAAATTATAGGGGTCCCCGAACATTTCAATTTACCTTGGCATTTAGCCATCGAAGAAGGTGCTTTTGAAGAAAGAGGCATTGATTTAACTTGGACAGATATACCTGAAGGAACCGGTAGAATGTGTGAGCTATTAACAAATCAAGAAACCGATTTAGCGATTATTCTTACTGAAGGAATTGTAAAAAGTATTACCGAGGGAAACAAGGTTAAAATTATACAGGAATATATTGCCTCTCCCCTGCTTTGGGGTATTCATGTAGATGCCAATAGCAATTATAAGTCGCTTGAAGAATTAAAGGATACTATAGCTGCCATAAGTCGTTTTGGTAGTGGAAGCCACCTTATGGCTTACGTACAGGCCAAACAAATGGGCTGGGAAACGGAAAAGTTGAAATTCAATTTAGTAAACAACCTTAGCGGTGCAGTAGAAAGTCTAACCACTTCTCAAGCTGACTATTTTATGTGGGAACGTTTTACAACCAAACCACTGGTGGATAGCGGAATTTTTAGACATTTAGGTAATTGTCCTACTCCTTGGCCATGTTTCGTTTTGGTAGGAACCGATGAATTTCTATCAAAAAATAAGAGTTTGGTTAAACATATTCAAGAAATTATAAATATATATACCGTAGAATTTAAACAAATACCTCGAATTGACTCCACCTTATCAAATCGCTATCAACAAAAACTAGAGGATATTCAAGAATGGTTACAAATAACCGAATGGAGTCAGAAGCAACTATCAGAAAGCACCTTGATAAAAATTCAAGACACCTTGAAGGCGCTAGATTTAATTGACAAATCTATCCCCCTATCAAAAATTTTATATTAATTTTAAGTGGTAGCTAAACTAAAATGTTTTTGAATCAATTGCTTGAACGTATCATCAGATAAAGGCTTTTGAGAGAAATCGGCAATGAATTCATTAGTTACCGCTCTATCCTTATCTTCTTGATTATCACTGATTGTAACTAAAACTATCGTGATTTGTTCTTTTAATTTTTTTGGAACCAACTCTTCGTACGATTTCATGAATTGCCAGCCGTCCATAATCGGCATTCTCAAATCGAGCATAACCATACACGGTAATTCTAATTCGCTTTGTCCTTTACCTAAAATAAAATCAAGAGCTTCTTGACCGTTGAGTGCAGAATTAATTTCTACATCTAAGTCTAATTTATTAATGAAAATTGAATGCAAAAAATTACTTGCTTCATCGTCATCTACTAATAATATCGAATTCAATCTACCTAAATTGCTCATTTGTTTTTTGTTAGTATGAGTGTATATTAATTTCCAAAAAAAAATCTTTCTTAAATTTAGAAAAATCTAAATAAATAACTTACCAAATAAGAGATTTATTGCCTAAATCATTCAATATATTATTACATATTGAAAAATGTTTGTTTCCAAACCAATACCCGCGGTTAGCGCTTAAAGGAGACGGATGCCCTGATGTTAGAATATGATGCTTATTGGAATCTATTAATTTGGTCTTTTTCTTAGCGAAACCTCCCCAAAGCATAAACACAATATCAGACCTTTCATCTGACAATTTTGATATTACTACATCTGTGAATTTTTCCCATCCTTTTTTTTGATGACTTCCTGGCTCATGCTCTCTAACAGTAAGTGTAGCATTTAGCAATAGTACACCTTGGTCAGCCCATCTTTGTAAATTTCCACTTTCAGGATAAATCGCTCCTAAATCTATTTCAATTTCTTTAAAAATATTCACCAATGAAGGTGGATGTTTTATACCATCTTTAACCGAAAAACATAATCCATTCGCTTGGTTAGGACCATGGTATGGGTCCTGTCCTATTATGACCACCTTTGTTTTATCAAAAGGGCTATGGTTAAAAGCTGAAAAAATATTTGAATATTTTGGGTAACACGTATGCTGTGCATATTCTTGGTTTACAAACTCAGTTAGTTTCTTAAAATATGGCTTATCAAATTCTTCCTGTAAATGTTGCTTCCAGCTAGGATGAATGTATGTGGTCATAATAACGATGCTTTACGTTGAACATCACAAAACTACCAATTACTATACTATTTGTTCATACTAAACCTACTTTGGAAAATAATTGTTTCTATTGCAAATAGAAATATCTTTTTATGACATTGCAATGATATATAGTCGGCAATCTCGTTTTCCACATATCGCAGCCAATCCGTACCTTTGCCGCTTATTAAAATAAAACGTGGCGAACATACATTCGAAAACATTACAAGACCTTGAATTTCCATCTGTATTAAAGCAAGTATCTGCTCGCTGCCATACTGAATTGGGTAAAGAAGCTGCATTAGAAATTGCGCCATTTACTACAGATGAAGTTATTAAATTAGAACTAGGGAAAACAGCAGAATACCTTTCTTCGCTAATTAGTGAAAATCGTATTCCCAACCATGGTTTCGATAGTATTAATTCAGACCTTAGACTTCTAAAAATAGAGAACACCACTTTAGAATTACAAGGGTTTAAACGCATTGCAAGTATTTGTACTACGTTAGCCCTGCACCATAAGTTCTTTAAAAAATTCAAAGATTATTATCCGCTTTTCAATGATTTCGTTTTTAGATTAGAACCCAATACGCAAATACCAGATTTAATCCATAACGTAATTGATCGTTTCGGAGAGGTTAAAGACAATGCTTCTGATTCACTGTTTAGCATCCGAAGACAAATAAATCAGGTACGTGGCAAAATCACACAAAGTTTTGCCTCGGCTCTAAATACGTACCAAGCATCCGACTATTTGGACGAAATTCGAGAGTCCGTCGTAGAAAATAGAAGGGTTTTAGCGGTTAAAGCAATGCACCGTAAAAAAGTGAAAGGAGCTGTAATGGG
This sequence comes from Maribacter arcticus, assembly GCF_900167935.1. Lineage (GTDB taxonomy): Bacteria > Bacteroidota > Bacteroidia > Flavobacteriales > Flavobacteriaceae > Maribacter > Maribacter arcticus. The sequence continues at coordinate 136,162 of NZ_FUYL01000010.1, forward strand.
CACCTCCAAAACCGGTAGCATTGTATATATCGAACCAGAAGCGGCCTTGAAATATAGTCGCGAACTCAATAATCTAGAATTTGATGAGAAGGAAGAAGTTCAACGCATTCTCAAGCAACTCACAAGCCAAATTAGACCCTTTAGAACCCTTTTAAGAGATTATCAGGAATATTTAACCCAAGTAGATGTAACTGCGGCAAAAGCTAAATACGCGGAAGATATAGATGCTTTATTACCCAGAATAAACACCAATAATCGCTTATATCTTCGAGATGCATTTCATCCATTGCTTTTTTTAAATAATAAACGCAAAGGTGAAAAGACATTTCCCCAGACTATAGAACTACACAATGAAAATCGCATTATTGTTATTTCCGGACCAAATGCAGGAGGTAAAAGTATTACGCTAAAAACCATAGGTTTACTACAGGTCATGCTGCAAAGTGGGCTTTTGATTCCCGTTCACGAACGTAGCGAAGTATGTTTTTTCAAAAGGATATTAACGGATATTGGCGACAACCAAAGTATTGAAAATCATTTAAGTACATATAGTTATCGCTTGAAGAACATGAACCAATTTTTGAAACGATGTGATAATCAAACTTTATTCTTAATTGATGAGTTTGGTACCGGTAGTGATCCCGAACTGGGGGGTGCATTGGCCGAAGCGTTTTTAGAAGTATTCTATGAACGTGGTTCTTTTGGCGTAATCACGACCCACTATGCGAATCTAAAAGCGCTTGCCAATGAGTTACCTCATGTGACTAATGCAAATATGCTTTTTGATGGAAAAACCCTTGAACCTACCTTTCAATTAATTTTAGGGCAAGCCGGTAGTTCGTTTACATTTGAGGTTGCCCAGAAAAATGGTATACCCTACTCGCTTATAAATAAGGCTAAGAAGAAGATTGAGCGTGGTAAAGTACGTTTTGATGCTACCATAGCTAAATTACAAAAAGAGCGTAGCAAAATGGCTGAAACTGGCTCTAGATTGAAAGAAGAGGAAAACAAAGCCCGTGAAGAAAACGAGCGATTAGAAAAATTGAATGCCAAGGTCAAGTCAAAACTAGAGAACTATCAAGAATTGTACGACCACGACCAACGCATGATTCAATTAGGGAACAAAGTAAACACAGCGGCAGACAAATATTTTCAAGACAATAAGAAACGCCCTTTGGTTTCTGAGCTATTACGCATCGTAGAAACGGAGAATAGCAAGCGTAAAAAGAAAACGGCCAACCAAGCGAAAGCCGAACGTGTCAAAAAAGTACAAGTTGCCGAAGAAGTACAAAAAGAAGTAGAAGTTATTCGAGAAAAGAAGAAGGTCGAAAAGAAAAAAGCTATTCATAAAGAAAAGAACAAACCAAGACCTGTTTTTAATATCGGAGACAGGGTTCGTATGACAGATGGTAAAGCTGTTGGTAGTATCGACAAGCTTGAAAAAGGCAAGGCAACAGTAAATTATGGAATGTTCACCACAAATGTCAGTGTGGACCAGTTAGAGTTGGTTGAACGAATGAAATAACACATCATAAATTGATTATCAGATAGTTGAATTAAATCGTATACGATATTAAAAGAGTAAGACGGCCATATAAAGCGAAGTAAGCGACTTTGCAAAGTGCCATCTAATGACGTGGAATACTCTTTAAAGGTTCAAAGGTGTTGATTTGATTATTTTGGCAATTTCTGATTCTATGAAATATAAAAAACGATATTCGTTATTGTGAAAAAAGGCAGCCGGGATCAAGTTATTGAATCCAACCTGAGCGGCCAGCTGCATTTTTTACTATTGTATTCTTACAACTTTAAAATGAGCAGTTATACTGGCATTAAAGTCTAACTTGAATTTTTGCTCTTCGTTCAAAAGTAAATCTTCAAGTTTTACATTACCCGATTTATTCCCCAAATTAGCACTATTTCCAAAGCCAATATAATCATATAGTTGTCCATAATATTCTATAAAATCAACAGCCATATTTGGGCGGTAAGGCTTAAGGATGTTATCATCGTTTATAGTATGAGTTTTATCATTTTGAACATCAACAAAATTATCCTCTGACCTATTCCATGATGGTTCATCATCAATATCGTTTTCATTTATGTCCAAATACCCCCCTGCAATTTTCATTCGCATTCTTAGATTTCCGTGTAACTCTGTATCGCTAGGTTGGGTTCCTGTTATTTAAAAAACAACATGCTGAAGATAAAGATTGGGAAATCTTTAAAAATTATTTTGCTGTTGAACATTATGATTTTGATAACAAATTAAAGGCCATTTATGCCGATATTACGGAAAAGGAAATTCGGTCGGCAGCATTTCTGCGAATGAATCTCACCGCTAAAGAGATTGCCGCCACATTGAATGTCTTGCCTAATAGTATTTTAAAATCCAAATATCGGTTGAAAAAGAAACTAAATCTCGATAAGAATACCGATTTGACTACTTTCTTAAATACATTATAAAGTTGCACGTTTTAATTCATACCCATTGTATCTTTAATCCGTGGAAAACTATAAGAAAATAATCCTTTTTGATGGCGTTTGCAATCTTTGCAATGGTGCAGTACAGTTTATCATAAAAAGAGATCATATTGATATGTTTCGCTTTGCAGCTTTACAAAGTGAAACTGGTAGAAAGTTACTGGCTGAAAGAAATATAGATACAGAAGATATTGATTCCATCATTCTTATAGAGCCCAACGTGGCTTATTATACAAAATCTACCGCTGCGCTAGAAATTGGAAAAAATCTAAAAGGACTACGAACACTTTCCTCTATTTTACTATGGTTACCAGAGTCTTTTAGAAATATCGTATACGATATTGTAGCGAAGAATCGCTATAAATGGTACGGGAAAAAAGAATCCTGCATGATTCCTACACCTAAACTAAAGGAAAAATTTCTTTAGAAAATCCAATCAGTACAAAAGACTTTTTTACAAGCCTATAAGGGAAAGGTGATGTAGTATTGATTGTTATAAATTTGCATAAGTAATCTTTAAACTCCCCAAATTTCTATTCACTACTTAGCAGTTTTATCGTAATTATCATCCCAATTTTTTACTTTGGGTTTCCCTAATTTACCAACCGATTTTGCCACCATCATAGAAACTGTTGCGTCACCTGAGACATTAATTACAGTACGACACATATCTAATGGTCTATCAACCGCAAATATAAGCGCCAAACCTGCTTCCGGTATTCCTGCCTGTGCCAAAACTATTACCAACATAACCATTCCAGCACCTGGTACTGCAGCACTACCAATAGATGCTAAAGTTGCCGTTACAATTATCCCTAATTGAGCAGATAAACTTAAATCCATTCCAAAAGCTTGTGCTATAAAAACCGCTGCTACCGCTTGGTATAAGCTGGTACCATCCATATTGATTGTAGCACCAATAGGAAGCACAAAACTTGTTACTTCTTCATCTACTCCTAAATGCTCTTCTACCCTTTCCATAGTTACAGGTAAAGTAGCCGCACTCGAACTTGTTGAAAAAGCCAATAATTGAGCAGGTGACATTCCCTTCATAAATGTACTTGGAGAGGTTTTTGTAACTACCCAAACCAATAGCAGATAAACACCTAACATTAAAGTCAAGCCAAGAACTACGCAGAAAGCATACCATGCCAACGCTTTAAATAAATCTAAACTAGGAGATTCTACCACCAATGCAGCTAATAAAGCAAAAACACCAAAAGGAGCCGCTAACATTATAAGGTCAATGAGTTTTAGAATAACTTCATTAAAACCATCAAAAAATTTCTTTACCGGGGAGGATTGTTCTTCCGGTATGAGAATTAGACCAATACCAAAAAATATAGCAAAGAAAATAACCTGCAGCATATTTCCATTATCAGAAGCTGCTTGAAAAATATTACTAGGCACCAAATCTTCCAACGCCTGTAAAGGACCGGACTCTTTTTGTTTATCTGCTTTAGATTTTATTGCTTCGGCATCGCCTTTATAGTTTTCTACTAATTCTGTTCTTGTTTCTTCACTTATTGAAGCACCTGGCTTTACAATATTAACCACTCCCAAACCAATAGTAACTGCTATAACAGTAGTAAGGATATAGATAGCTATAGTTCGCCCACCCATTTTAGAAAGTTTTGAAATATCCTTTAAATCAGATACACCCTTTATTAAAGAGGCTAATATCAAAGGAACGGCAATGAGTTTTAGAGAATTAATGAAAATGTTTCCAAAAGGCTTTATCCAATCAGAAATAAATTTAGGTCCCCATTCTAATTGAACCATAGCAAAGGCGAATATAACACCCGCCAACATTCCCAATAGAATTTGCCAATGCAACTCTAGCTTCCTCATATATAATTTGGTTTAGGGAAGTAAGATAGTATTTTGATAGGAAAAGTGCTAAAAAGGAAACCTATAATTTAATAGTTCTATTCAATAAGGCGTAATCTGCCAAAACCATAGCAGTCATTGCTTCTACAATAGGCACAGCTCTTGGTACAACACATGGGTCATGCCTACCCTTACCTTGGGCTTGAACTTTATTACCTTCTTTATCTATTGTTTCATAGCCTTGTATTACAGTGGCAACTGGTTTGAAAGCAACATTAAAATAGATATCCATTCCATTACTTATACCACCTTGTATACCTCCGCTATAGTTGGTTATGGTAGAACCATCGCTATTAAATTGGTCATTATGGTCGCTGCCTTTCATTTTCACTCCTTCAAAGCCACTGCCATATTCAAAACCCTTGACGGCATTTATGGATAGCATTGCTTTACCCAGTTCTGCATGAAGTTTGTCGAATACAGGCTCTCCTAAACCAATCGGTACATTTTTAGCGACACACGTAATAATTCCGCCTATGGTATCACCTGCTTTTTTGATAGACTTAATATATTCCTCCATCTTCATCGCCATTTCTGGGTCAGGACACCGTACTGCATTTGATTCCGTTAAGCTTAAATCTAAATCCTTATAGTCTTTATCTAGCTTCATATCTCCAACTTGAGATACATAGGCTTGTATTTCGATACCTTTTAAAAACTGCTTTGCAATGGCACCAGCCACTACCCTACTAGCTGTTTCTCTTGCTGAGCTTCTACCACCACCACGATAATCTCTAAAACCATACTTCTTATCATAAACATAATCGGCATGAGATGGTCTATAAGAATCCTTAATATGACCGTAATCCTTAGATTTTTGATTAGTATTATGTATGGCGAAACCAATAGGAGTGCCAGTTGTTTTACCTTCAAAAATTCCGGAGAAAAACTCCACTTCATCAGGCTCCTTTCGTTGCGTAACTATGGCAGATTGGCCTGGTTTACGACGATCTAGATCGTATTGAATAGCTTCTAAATCCAATTCAATTCCAGACGGACACCCATCAATAACTCCGCCTATTGCTTTTCCGTGTGATTCTCCAAAAGTGCTTACCCTAAATATGGTTCCAAAGGTATTACCGGCCATAATATGTACTTTCTAAATTAGTTGATACTGCTTGCAATACTTACTTAATCGCAAAATTCAAAGGTAAATGTTAAATGCATGAAAGAAAAATTTTAAAACTGCTTAATATGATGATAACGTTCAAACAATTATGATAATAATTAATTAACCTAATGTTGATGGATTATTGACCTAAGTTATAAGTGATTAATCTTTTGTTAGATTTAATTTTGTCATCAAAATAACGCCTTTGAAAAAACGCCGTCTTGAAATAGCAGTCCTTTCTGATGTTCATTTAGGCTCTTATGCCTGTCATGCAGAAGAACTACTTACATATTTATCTAGTATTGACCCTAAAATTTTAATTTTAAATGGTGACATCTTAGATACTAAGAAGATGCGTAACAACTATTTTCCTCCCTCTCACCTAAAGGTTATTAAAAAAGTTTTTTCCTTAGCGTCTAAAGGCACTGAAGTCCATTTTATTACTGGTAACCACGATGAAACTTTTCGAAAGATAGATGGTCTTTATATGGGGGCAATAAAAGTTTCTAATCGCCTTACCTTAAAACTAAACGGAAAGAATACTTTATTTTTTCATGGAGATATTTTTGATTTCTCATTTCACCTTTCTCATTGGTTATTAAAATTCGGAAGTTTCGGATTTGACTCACTACTCAAGCTCTCTAAGCTGAAAACCAATTCACTTAGATTAATAGGAAAGAAGAATAGCCCATTTTCACATCTAGAAAGTGCACTTGGTGAACGAGATTCAGAACAAATTTCATTATTCGAACAGAATGTAGCCAAAATGGCGATTAATCAACATTATAATCATGTGGTATGTGGTCATAGTCATTTCCCAAACAAACGGATTATAGAAACTGCTAAAGGGGAATGCCTATATTTAAATTCAGGGGATTGGGTAGAACACATGACCGCATTAGAATACTCCTTTAAGCGTTGGAAAATATACCGTTACGAGAATGATAAACTCACTTCATTTTACATGGATGAAGAACTTAAATCAATGGATATCAATGAGCTCATAACTACTCTTACTCATCGAAAATCTAAAGAAGAACAAAATGAGGCCGAAGGAGATTTTTAATTAACCAAAGCCTCTTTCAAAATACTTACTGGATGTTTTGCCATTCTTTTTGTACCGTCGAATATTTGATGTCTGCAACTGGTACCGTTTGCTGCGATGATTGTACCTAGTGCAGATTTGTTAACTGCAGGAAAGAGTTTTAATCCGCCGATTTTCATACTCGTTTCATAATGCTCTTCTTCATAACCAAAAGAACCAGCCATACCACAGCACCCAGACGAAATTATGGTTACTTTATAATTTATAGGAAGATTTAAAACATCGAAAGTTACTTTTTGGTTACTTAATGCTTTTTGATGGCAGTGATTATGAATTTTAACATCCTTAGCCTCCTCAGTAAAATCGGTAACCTTCAATCGTCCATCTGAAATTTCTTTTGCCAAAAACTCTTCAATTAAGAATGAATGGTCTGCAATTTTTTGAGCTATCTCTTTATCGGCTGTCATACGTTTGTATTCATCCCTAAACGAAAGTATCGCTGAAGGCTCTAAACCTAAAATTGGCAATCCTAAGTCGGCAAATTTCTTTAACTCCTTTGTATTTTTTACGGCCAATTTTTGTGCTTGTTTTAAAAATCCTTTAGAAAGAAATGTTCGTCCACTTTCAGCGAAATATAATTCCACATCATATCCCAAACGAACTAGTAGTTCTATTGCATCTTTACCAACTTCTACATCTAAGTACCTAGTAAATTCATCAATAAATAGAATAACTTTATTTTTTGTCGTAGTATTTTGACCAACAATACGTTGAAGATACTTATTAAAATTAAAACTGTAAACTTTTGGTAAGCTCCTTTCTTTAGCTACTCCGCTTGTTTTCTTAAGCAAACCTCCCAATAATTTAGACTCATAAACCGCGTTAGTTAAACCAGCAACTTTACTGCCTAATCTATTTAGCTTGGTGTTATAAGCAAACAATTTACCTCGTAATGGATACCCATTTGTTTCTTGGTATTGATATAAAAATTCAGCTTTTAAGGTTGATATATCTACATTACTAGGGCATTCACTAGCACACGCTTTACAGCTTAGGCATAAATCAAATGCCTCCTTTATTTCTGGACTATCAAACCCATTTTTAGAGATGCTTTTTGGGTTCGTTAAAAATTCTCGTAATGCATTAGCTCGACCACGTGTGGTATCTTTTTCGTTTTTTGTGGCATGGTAACTCGGGCACATACCACCACTCATATGGTGTGTTTTTCTACAATCGCCACTACCATTACACTTTTCAGCGGCTTTTAAAATTCCTTCACTATCAGAAAAATCTAAAAGTGTTTTAATCTCAGGCTCTACACGGTCAACTTCATATCGAAACGATTTATCCATCGGGTAAGCATCTACGATTTTACCTGGATTGAAAATACCTTGCGGATCAAAGTAAGATTTAATCCTTCTTAGAAGTTCATAGTTTTTATCCCCTATCATTAATGGAATAAACTCTGCCCGAACAATACCATCACCATGCTCACCACTAAAAGAGCCTCTATATTTTTTTGTGAGTTTAGCCACATCTGTGGTGATGTTTCTAAATAAAGCAACATCTGAAGATTTTTTTAGATTAAGTATAGGCCTCAAATGTAATTCACCAGCACCAGCATGCGCATAATACACTGCCTTTTGGTCATACCCTTTCATAATTAAGGTGAACTCACCGATAAACTCCTTTAAATCTGTCAATGCCACAGCAGTATCCTCTATACATGCCACCGCTTTCATGTCTCCAACAATATTACCCAAAAGTCCTAATCCTGCTTTACGCAGCTCAATTGCTTTGGCAATGTTATCACCAACCAAAGTTGCATTCGCATAGCTTAAACCTGAATCTTCGACTGTTTTTATTAATGAAGCAATTGCCTTTTCTAATTCCTCCTCGGTATGTGCGTTAATCTGTAACATTAGTAAAGCCTCTGGATCGCCTTCTACGAAAAACCGATTTGCCATTTGCGCCCTATTATTTTTGGTGCAATCTAGAATTACCTTATCCATCATTTCACACAATTGCAAAGGATGTTTCATTACAGGAACGACATCCATCAAGCAATCTTCTAACGAAGTATAATGTGTTACTACCATTGCCGAATAAGAAGGTGGCAACTCATCTAATTGTATGGTGATTTCTGTGGTGAATGCCAAAGTCCCTTCACTACCACACAGCAATTCAGCCATGTTAAAATATGGTTGTTGCCCACCAAATACATCAGCCTTCAACAATTCATCAACCGCATAACCTGTATTTCTTCTATGAATTTCTGGCTTTGGAAAATTATTGATAATTTCTTCAGCTATCTCTTTATTAATTAATTCTTTATGAATACTATTATAAAGTGATGCTTCAAATGTATTACTCTGCTGTTTTTGATAGAATTGTGCTTCGGAAACACGCCCGAACTCGGCCTCACTGCCATCTGCCAAAATTGTTTTTAGGGAAATTACTTTATCTCTTGTTACTCCGTATTGTATTGATGTAGTACCAGAAGAGTTGTTACCCACCATACCTCCAATCATACATCTATTTGAAGTTGATGTATTAGGACCAAAAAACAATCCGAAAGGTTTTAAATATTGATTTAATTCATCTCTAATAACACCTGGCTGCACGGTTACTTGTTTCTTTACTTCATCTAAACTTACAATTTCAGTAAAGTGCTTAGAAACATCAACTACCAAACCATCGCCAACACATTGTCCTGCTAATGAAGTGCCAGCCGTTCTTGGTATTAGTCCTAGTTTGTGCTCTTTAGCAAATAGAACAATTTTTTTTATATCAGATACTGTTTTAGGAAAAGCCACACCAACGGGTATTTTTCGATAAACGGAAGCGTCTGTAGCGTAGAGTCCCTTTATCAAATCATCATATTGTAAATCCCCTTCTAAATCTTGTTGTAATTTTGACAGTAAATTATTTTTCAAAGTAGCACAATTTTAATCGCTAAATTAAGTTTTATTGTGTGAGCTACATTACAAATAAGCTCATTTTTCATCACAAAAATTATGAACTATATGAAGATTTTAAAAGGTATTTCATTATTATTATTTATGGCTACCTGCTCTCTATCAGCGCAGGAAATAGCTGATCATGCATTAGGATTACGTTTAGGGGATAGTGACGGATTTGGCGCTGAAATCAGTTACCAAAAATCACTTAGCCAAAGTAATAGGTTAGAATTTGACTTAGGATGGCGAGATAGCAGAAATTTCAATGCTTTTAAAATTGCAGGCCTATACCAATGGGTAAGACCTATTGAAGGTGATTTTCAATGGTACTATGGTGTTGGAGGTGGCTTAGGCAGTGTAGATTTCCCTAATAATCCAAACAGAAATAACGATGGCGGCTTATTTGTTTTTGCCGCTGGTGATATAGGAATCGAATATAATTTTGACATTCCTTTAATTCTTTCATTGGATTTTAGACCTGAATTAGGCGTTGTTGGTTATGACGGATTTTCAGATAATTTCGATTTTGATATAGGGCTTGGTATTCGTTACCAGTTCTAATTACTAGATTAAAACTAATTTAAAGACCTCTGACCATTGCGTTAGGGGTCTTTTTTTATATCTCATATATAAGTACATTTGCAACTTAAACTAAGTGAATTTTATGAAAAATAGCATTGTAATTTTACTAACTGGAATTTTAATGTTCAGTTGCAACACCAATCCAGAAGGCTTCACCCTAAATGGAAAATTAAGAGGTGAAATACCTGATGGCACAAAAGTATTCCTTAAAAAAATAAGTGAAAACAATCAACCTATAGAGGTTGACACAGCAATAACTACCAATGGTGATTTTAAATTTACCGGAAAAGCTGATATACCTGAACTACATTATCTTTTTGTTGAACAATTGCCAGGCTATACTGCTGTGATATTAGAAAACGGAGATATTCAATTCAATGCTGAAAGAGATAGCATGGGCTTTGCTGAGATAAGCGGGACCTTTCAAAATGATGCTTTTGCTGATTATATGGAGCAATCAAGAGAAATTTCAATGCAGGCTCAATCTATACAACAAGATATGCAAGCTGCCACAGGTGAAGCTGCATTAGCCTTGCAAGATGAGTTCAAAGAATTACAAGAAGAGTATAAGAATTTTGAGTTGGACTATGTAAAAGCTAACCCAAAAGCACTAATATCAGCACTTGTTCTAGATAGAGCAATTGCAACAAAAGCAGTTTCTTTATCTGAAATTGAAGGTATTTACGATACCATGTCTGAGGAAATTAAAAATTCACCATCTGGTAAAAAAATATTAGAGGGTATTGAAAAACTGAAAAAATCTGAAGAAGCTGAAAAAAACTCAAGTATCGGCGCAGTAGCTCCTGATTTTTCAGGACCAAACCCCGAAGGAGAAGTAATAGCTTTAAAAGATGTAATGGGAAAAGTAACTTTAATTGATTTTTGGGCAGGATGGTGCAGACCATGTAGAGCTGAAAACCCTAACATTGTAGCGGTATATAATAAATACCATGACAAGGGATTAAACGTTTTAGGTGTTTCTTTAGATAGAACAGATGAAGCTTGGAAAAAAGCAATTGAAGAAGATGGCTTAGAATGGAACCATATTTCTAACATAGCTTATTTCGACGATCAAATCGCTAAACTTTATAATGTAGTGGCGATTCCTGCAGCATTCTTATTAGATGAAAACGGAGTAATAGTCGCTAAAAACTTAAGAGGTCCGGCACTTGAAGAAAAAGTTGCTGAACTTTTAAATTAGCACCCTCATTTAAAAAGCAAAAGCCCCAAGGTTTTCACCTTGGGGCTTTTTTATTTATAGTTTATTCTATTAAAACTTACTGAAATAATCATTAAACGTACCTGTTACAGTAGCACTTCCCGCTCTGACAACACTACCCCAAACTACAGCTATGGTACTTTCTCCCAAGAATTCTACAGTAGCACCATCTTCAAGTATTAAATCGCCATAAATTGACACACTACCTTCGATACGAAGCGTAGCTCCGGCTTTTACCACTATATCTCGCGATCTATTTGTTCTACCAACCACAATGGTTCCGTTCATTTCAAAAACAGCATTCTCATTAATAGTAATATCATCTCTAACTGTCCATGAACCACAAAGCAATAGAGTACCATCAACAGTTAATGAATTGAAACGTTTTGATCCCGAATAGGCTTGATCTTCACCAGCTGGAACTGTATATCTTGAATTACCATTGAATGAAGCCAAATTTTCACAACTACTTACCAAACTCTGGGTAGGTCTGTTCAACTTAATGATTTGAAATCCTGATTTACCTGAAGCGGCAAAAATATAATCTCCTTTAGATGCTACATAATTTATAGAACCGGTAAGGGCTATAACGCCAAAACCTACAGTATTATCGCTTTTATTTTCATTAAGACTAAGTCCACCTGCTCCGTTTGCCATTAGTAAAACATCCTCATTCACCGCAACACCATTCGTTACAATATCACCTTGTTCAGCGTTATCTGGACTTAAAAGAATAGGTAAATACTCAATAAAGCTACCAGAAGTTGCATTATATATACCGGCCCCTTTAGAACCTTCTGCAACAACAATGTTATTATTAGAAAAATCTAAGGTACGCTTAGCATCGATTCCAAAATCAGATTCAATATTTATACTTCTAGTCACATTAAGACTTTGATCTAGAAAACTAACACCTTGGGCTGCATCTAAAACAGCTATTTCACTTCCATTATAAGCTACAGAACGTAAATCGGCAAAGGCAGCCTCATTCAAAATACTCATGTCATTCTTATCATAAATAACAACGAAACCGTCTTGACCACTTGTTGCGATTACATTATTGTTCATAATACTAACATCTGTAGCATTAAAACCTTCTTGAAATCCGAAAGTAATGTCAGAGGTATTTAGTCTACCCCCACTTACTGCTATTTTAGCCACTACTGAATTCGAGGTAGCAGTTACAGATTTTTCAGAATCTACACCACCAGCTACATAAACATAACCTGCATCATAAGCTATTGAATTTAGGTCTGCATTTGTAAAATATACTCTAGATGTAACTCTTGGATTATTAGGATCACTAATATCGATAACATCGACAGCACCTACATAATCCTGTCCAATAGTATTATAGGATACGTAGCCATAATCACCATTTAATGCTACATGAGTAGCTGCTAAATTTTCTCCATTTTCAAATGTAGGAGGTGCAATTTGTGCTACCAAAGTAAGCGGGTAATCTCCAGCTTGTTCTGCCTTACCAGTCGCATTGTATCTTTTTGCACTTGAAATAGGATCCTCATAAATATCTAGAACACCAGCACGGTCGAAACTCACACTATTGTCCAATTTTAACTGATTGGTTTCCTTTACTAAATTATCTTCGGGGTTTTCAAAAATTGTAGTTTCATCACTACAACTTGCTACTAAAAAAGTAGCAGATATGGCTATTAGCCATATTTTTCTAATAGATAATGTTGAATTCATTTTTAATTCGGGTTTTTTCAATAACGACTGGTAGTACCCGATTGTTGTATTTATATAGGGAAATCCGATGAAATGCACCCATTATTAGTTCAAATAATCAAACGGAACACATAAAATGTAAAATCTCTTAAATCTTACCCATCTTCTCAAGAGCAAAAAGCAAGATAATTGGGAGCGCCAACAAGCCAACCATTAGAGTTTCAGTGTGTAACAAGCTTGGCATAAACAATAACGTACAAGCGTAGCCCCCAATTGCACCACCGAAATGTGCTGTATGACCAATATTGCCCAAACGTTTTTTCATTCCGTAGATAGAATAAAGCAAATACCCTATACCAACTACATACGCTGGCACGGGAATAGGAATGAACATTATACCTAGTTGCATCGTTGGTTGCAAAAGTATTGCCGCATACAAAATACCTGTAACCGCACCACTTGCACCAACTGCAGAATAGTAGGGCTCGTTTTTATGAAAGCTTAGCGCCAATAAACTACCCGCCAGAAGACTTACCGCATAAATAATAAAAAATTGAATAGGACCAAACCAATTAATTACCACACCTGCAAAGAAATAAAGTGTAAGCATGTTAAATAATAAATGTGAAATATCTACATGTAAAAAACCAGAAGTTACCATGCGTTCTTTCTGCCCTGCTTTTATAGCCCCAATGCTGAATTTATAGCGCTCAAAAAAAGAGGTATCGTTAAACCCTTTTAATGAAACCAATACGTTTGCCGCAATTATTGCTATCGTCGCTATATCAATGTTGTACATTATCTACCATTTATTTGGCGTCAAATATAACTATATTTGACCATAATTTATTTGAGAATGCAACTATTGGCCTTTGTTTTAATCTACCCATTTTTATGGGTTATTTCCATTTTGCCACATCGATTATTTTACGGCTTTTCTGATATTGCTTTTTTCTTCGTTTACCATGTGTTTGGATATCGACGTAAAGTTGTTCAAAACAACCTAAATTTGGTATTCCCAAACAAGCCGGAGGAAGAAATAAATAGGATTGAAAAAGAGTTTTATAAACATCTTTGCGATACCTTTTTAGAAATGGTAAAAACCATGAACCTTAGTAAGAAGGCCGTAGCTAAAAAATACCGAGTTGTTAATCCTGAAGTTTTACTTGAAATTGAAAAAGAACGAAGTATTATAATTCTTTGTGCACATTATGCCAATTGGGAATGGAATGTAAGCATCAATAATTATGTCAACTCTAAAGGGTACGCCGTTTACCAACAAGTGAACAATTCTTATTTTGATAAATTCATTAGAAAAACCAGAGCTCGATGGAATACTACCTTAATTACGCAAGGTCAAACAGCAAAGACAGTCATTCAAAATTTTAGAAATAATGTTCGCGCTACCTACGGCATGGTGAGCGACCAATCACCACAAGCACATAGAGCACACTACTGGACCAACTTTATGGGTATAAAAGTTCCCATATTTAATGGTGGTGAAGCCTTGGCTCGCAAAACAGGCCTTGCAACAGTTTTCTTGAAAGTTAGTAAGGTAAAACGAGGTCATTATAAAGCAGAGCTTATACCTATAGCCCTAAATGGAAAAGAAACTAAAGAAAACGAAATAACGAATAAGTTCCTACAATTGACAGAAGCACAAATACGAGAAAAGCCTGAATACTATTTATGGACACATAAACGTTGGAAACACAGAAATAAAAAACCTGCTGCTTTCGCTAAAACCTGAAGGTAAATTCAATATGTATCCCTAAACACCAAATTGCATCTATTTCTGTATTTTTAGAATTCATTTCTACATTTAATTAGGCAAATACATAGGGCATGGAGGTTTTAGATACTATTTATAATGAAGTTTTTGGTTTCTTAGGTATTTCGCAGGCATGGGAGATAATTAAAAGTGGAGATTATAGTGCTTTTAGGACCTATGATGGAATCAAAAGTCTAATTTATCCTCTTATTCCTTTATTGGTATTATTAGAACTTATACTTGGTTTAGCCTATAAAAAACCACAAACAAAAGTTTACAAGGTTAACTTCTTAATTTATGTTTTCAATAGATTTGTTGGTCGATTTATTGCCATTGCAATGGTCACGCTATTAATTGGCTGGCTAGAACCTTATGCGCTAATTAATACAGAATCTAATTGGTATTGGTTTATTTACGGCTATATAGTTTGGGAGCTAGGCCATTTTATTTATCATTATCTAGGCCACAAAGTTCGGTTGTTTTGGTGCTTGCATTCTACACATCATGCTCCCGAGGACATGAATTTATCTGTGACGTATGCACACTTTTTTCTAGAAGCACCATATGCAGATATTATTAGGACAACAGTATGCCTACTTTTAGGCGTAGAACCTATAATGCTCTTTTTAATAATGTTTATTGATGGTACTTATGGTGCATTTATTCATGTAGGAGAAAATATGATTAAGGATGCACGGTTTGGATTTTTGAATAAAATAATGCTTACACCCTCTCACCACAGAGTACACCACGCTAAAAATCCACTTTATTTAGATACTAATTTCTGTAATTTATTAAATATATGGGATAGAGTATTTCACACCTACCAAGAAGAACAAACAGAAATTAAACCGGAATATGGTATTACACGAAAAGTAAATAGCGGAAATTTTTTCGATGTTTACTTCGGTGAAGTAATTGCTCTGGCTAAGGATATTGCCCAAGCTCCTGGATTAAAAAACAAATTATCCTATGTTTTTATGCCCCCTGGATGGAACCATACAGGGGTGCACAAAACTTCTAAAATTGTTAGAACAACCTATTTAGAGAATAAATTACCTTAGATACCTGCAATCTCCTTAATCTCTCCAATTATCCTATTAGCTAAACCATCTGCCTCAGTTTGGCTCTTAGCTTCGGTATATATTCTAATGATTGGTTCTGTGTTCGACTTTCGAAGATGAACCCAATTCTCAGCAAAATCTATTTTTACACCATCAATGGTAGACAATTCCTCTTTGGCATATTTTTCAGCCATTGATTTCAAAATACCGTCTACATCTAAACCTGGTGTCAATTCAATTTTCTTCTTACTCATAAAGTAACTAGGGTAACTTGCTCTAAGTTCTGCAACCGTACCACCTTTTTCTGCCATCAACATTAAAAATAATGCTGTACCTACTAAAGAATCACGACCATAATGACTTTCTGGGTAAATGATACCTCCGTTACCCTCACCACCAATTATAGCCTTATTAGCTTTCATTGTAGTCACCACATTTACTTCACCAACTGCCGCAGCTTCGTACGTACCACCATGTTTTTGAGTAATATCACGTAATGCACGTGAAGAAGAAAGGTTAGAAACCGTATTACCTTTAGTTTTACCAAGTACATAGTCTGCACAAGCTACCAAGGTGTATTCTTCGCCGAACATCTCACCATCATTACATATAAAAGCTAAACGGTCAACATCTGGATCAACTACAATTCCGAAATCAGCTTTCTCTTTTACCACCAATTTACTTATATCGGTTAAATGTTCTTTTAAGGGTTCTGGGTTATGAGGAAAATGTCCTGTTGGTTTACAATACAATTCCACCACTTCTACTCCAAATTCTTTTAACAGTTTAGGAATAGCGATTCCTCCAGTGGAGTTAACACCATCTACAACAACTTTGAATTTAGCTTTTTTCACTACTTCAGCATCAACCAATGAAAGGTTTAAAACTTCATCAATATGAATATCAATATAGCTATCGTTCCTAGTAATTTCTCCTAAATCGTCAACATCAGAAAAATCAAAATCTTCCTTTTCTGCAATCTCTAAGATTTTTGCACCTTGCGCCGCATCTAAGAATTCTCCTTTTTCGTTTAATAACTTAAGGGCATTCCATTGTTTTGGATTATGACTCGCTGTCAATATTATACCACCATCAGCTTTCTCCATAGGCACTGCTATTTCTACTGTTGGTGTGGTAGAAAGATCTAAATCAATAACATCGATACCCAAACCTACCAAGGTAGATACCACAAGATTCTGAATCATTTCTCCAGATAATCTTGCATCACGGCCTATAACCACTTTTAATTTATCCTTTTTAGAATAGTCCTTTAGCCAAATACCATAAGATGCTGCAAACTTAACTGCATCTATAGGGGTAAGATTATCCCCTGGCTTTCCGCCAATTGTTCCTCGTATTCCTGAAATAGATTTTATTAGTGTCATATATTCTTAATAAGTTTTTGCAAATATAAAGGGTTAGTACTTACCACTATGGTCCTTCTTTGTAAATTCGATTTACGAAGTATAAATTAGGCGAATGAACTTTTTAGCGCATATATATCTATCTTTTAATGATAAAGAAATTACAATAGGCAATTTTATCGCCGACAGTATTCGTGGTAATAAATTTGACCATTTACCAAAAAATGTTCAAAAAGGAATAAAACTGCATCGTTTTATTGACACATATACCGACACCCACGAAATACCCAAGATTAGTAGCAAACGACTACACGCAAATTATAGTCATTACAGTAGGGTAATTGTAGATATTTATTATGACCACTATTTAGCAAAAAATTGGTCTAAATATTCAGATACACCTTTGGATGTTTTTGTAGATAGCTTCTACGATCTTTTAGAAGACAATTATGAAATTCTACCTGATGGTGTAAGAAGAATGATGCCTTATATGATTACCGATAATTGGATTTACAATTACTCTAAAATGGAAGGTATTGCTCGTGTGCTTAATGGCATGAATCGCAGAACTAAAAATAAGTCTAAAATGAATTTTGCTATTTTAGACCTAGAAGAGCATTATGATGCCTTTGAAGAAGAATTCACAGAATTCTTCGAACAATTAATTTTATTTTCGAAGCAAAAATTCATTTCACTTTTAGAAAAAAAATAAACTATACTACTATAAAGCAAGTTATTAAGATTAATTAACTAAACCATTAAATTAAGTATTTATGAACCAAGTAAAAATAGCTTTAGTGTTTGCAACACTAATATGTTTCATTAGCTGTAAAGAAAACCCGGTAAGTCCAACAGGTACTGTTACCGAGAAAGCCATGGTCGTTTCTGCACGTGAAGAAGCCTCAAAAATAGGTAGTGATATCATGCAAAAAGGAGGAAATGCCTTTGATGCTATGGTTGGCACACAATTAGCACTTGCTGTAGCATACCCAAGAGCAGGGAATATTAGCGGTGGCGGATTCATGGTTTACAGAAATGCAAATGGTGAAATAGGTTCTTTAGATTTTAGGGAAAAAGCACCAAAATCGGCCCATAGAGATATGTATTTAGATTCTTTAGGCAATGTAATACCTAATATGAGCACATTAGGGGCTACGTCTGTTGGCGTACCTGGTTCGGTCGCCGGAATAATAGAAGTACATAAAAAATTTGGAAAACTACCTTTAAAAGATATTTTCGAGCCTGTAATTGCTATGGCAGAAAATGGAGTAATAGTTACGGCTAAGCAAGCCGAAATACTTGATAATTATAGAGAAGTTTTCATTAAAGTGAATGGTGATAGTACAAAATTTGCTTCAGTTTATAAAGAGGGGGATCTTATTAAATACCCTAAACTCGCACAAACACTGCGAACGATAGCTGAAAAGGGAAGAGATGGATTTTACAAAGGTGAAGTGGCTCAAAAACTTGCAAATTTTATACAGGCAAATGGTGGATTTGTAACCGAAGAAGACTTAGCGAGTTACCAAGCTGTTTGGAGAAAACCAATTACATTTAAATATAGAGATTTAAACATCATTTCTATGGGTCCGCCAAGTAGCGGTGGCGCTACCATGAATCAGATTTTTAAAATGATTGAGCCTTATGATATCGGCTCATTCGGGCATAATTCCGAGAAAACCATTCAATTATTTACAGAAGCTTCACGACGTGCTTATGCTGACAGAAATTTCTATTTAGGTGATCCTGATTTTGTTGAAATTCCTTTAGATATATTACTTGAAGATAACTACATGAAAACAAGAATGTCTGATTTTTCATTTGAGAAAGCTACAAAGTCAGAGGATGTTTCTCACGGTGAGGTAGCAATTCTAGAAAGCATGGAAACAACCCACTACTCTATTGTTGATGCAGATGGAAATGCAGTTTCAGTAACCACGACCTTAAATGGCAATTTTGGCTCTAAACTATATTCTGATGAACTTGGTTTCTTTTTAAACAATGAAATGGATGATTTCAGTTCCAAAGCTGGTGTGCCTAATATGTTCGGCCTTGTTGGTGCAGAAGCAAATAGTATTGAAGCTGAAAAAAGAATGCTAAGTAGTATGACACCTACTATTGTTGAGCGCGATGGCAAACTTTGGATGGTTGTTGGTACACCAGGGGGATCCACTATTATTACCGCTGTAGCACAAACCATTTTAAATGGATATGAATTTAAAATGAGTATGCAAGACGCGGTAAATGCTCCGCGTTTTCATCACCAATGGTTGCCCGATATGGTCATCTTTGAACCGGACGGATTTTCACCAACATTAATCGAAGATTTAAAATCTAAGGGCTATCTCATCAATGAAGAACGAACTCCCATAATAGGTAAGGTTGATGCAATTCGGGTTTTATCAAACGGTAAATTGGAAGGTGGTGCAGATAAGCGTGGTGATGATGCTGCTGTTGGGTTTTAGATGAGTCTAAACTTTTAAATTTACTTTTTCACATTTTAGACTAGTAATTTGTAAATGAAATATTTAAATACCTTATGTTAAAGAAATTATTTAAGATTTTAGTGTTTTTAATTTTGTTCATAGCCATAGGTTTTGGCATACTGTATTACCTCTATAACAAGCCATTACCGACTGGTGAATCAGGACCAGAAGCTGATGCTTTAGCATATAGAATGCTTGATGCCTTAAGCTATAAAAACTTTAATAACACAAAGATTATTGAGTGGTCTTTTAGAGGAAATCACTCCTATAAATGGAATAGAGAAAAAGCTATTGTAAAGGTTTCATGGAAAGACAATGTTGTTGAACTAGATTTAATAACCCCACACTCAAGCAAGGCATATGTTAATAATGAAACTGTTTCCTATGAAACTAGCCAAAACCTTATTGAAGATGCACAGAGTTACTTTAATAATGATTCTTTTTGGCTTGTTGCACCTTATAAAGTTTTTGACCGAGGTGTAGAACGCTATTTAGTAGATATGGAAGACGGTTCGGAAGCTCTTTTGGTTACTTACACACAAGGTGGTGATACGCCTGGAGATTCCTATTTGTGGATTATAGAACCTAGTGGCATGCCGAAGAGTTTTAAGTTATGGACAAAAATCATACCTATTGGTGGTTTAGAAGCTAGTTGGGAGGACTGGATAGAAACTGAAAGTGGTGCTTTCTTACCAACTAATCACAAATTTGGACCAATGTCAATTTCTATGGGAGAAGTGAAAGCATCTAATTAATAACATAGCTTCTCTTCTTTTTGTCAAAATTTCCGAAATTAACTTAGAATAAAATCCTTATCATTTTCTATTTCAGATATTGGTTCAAGCTTGACATTCATTATTAAAAAAAAATAAATGAACATCGAGTTATACAAACAACAATCAAACTAACCATTCATGCAAGACTATAAATTTCCATTAGATTTTACTTTTCACATAGGTACGTTATCCAATGACTTTACGGCTGTTGATGCTGATAAAAAAACAGTGGCCTATGTAAAACAAAAGCTTTTTAAGTTTAAAGAAGATGTTGGTGTTTATGAAAATGAAAGCAAAACAAAGCTACTTTATAATATTAAAGCAGATCGTTGGATTGATTTCTCAGCATGTTATTCGTTTTCAGACCCAACGGGGCAAGAATTCGGCAAAATAGGCCGTAAAGGTTGGGCTTCATTATGGAAAGCACACTATGAGATTTTCGATAAGAACAAGCAATTAAAGTACACAATACGAGAAGAAAATGCTTGGGTTAAAGTTCTAGATGGCCTAGTTGGGCAAATACCTTTAATTAATTTGTTTACCGGACTCTTTCTAAACCCTGCCTATATTGTAATTAACGGCAACAATGAAACCGTGGTTAGACTTGCAAAAGAAAAATCTTTGGTTGGGCGTCGTTTTAAGGTTAGTGAATTAAAAAAAATGAATGAAAACGATGATGACATCATCATTCTAGGATTAATGATGATGGTTTTACTAGAAAGACGCAAAGGTTAAAACTCAGCCAGCCTTATTCATTTAAAACAATATTCCACTCTTCCGTTTCTATAATCTCAAGAATTCTTTGAGATATAAGTTGTTCAAGATTTATTTAGGTTTTTGGTAGTCAGAATGCATAAAATTGAATATCGAACTTTACAGGCAATAACGCAATCTTTTTGAAAGCTGAGTCTTTCTGTATGGCATATTTTAAAATTGGTCATCGTAAAGAAACGCCTCAATTTCACCTTTATCTAATTCTTCTAATCCAAGACTAACATTTGAATATGTTTTAATATTTTTAAAAAAATGTTTTAATAAATAATTTTCAGTTCCAGATTTATCAATAGCACCCAATGCCCTATCTTTAAACTCATTAAAACCATCAGGATTGTTTGTTAGTTGATTTAAGGTTAAACTAGACGCTATACTCGCCGTTAATCCTGATATAAACAAAAGTCCACCAAACATCAGTATAAGCGCAGTTGCTTTTCCTAATTTTGCAACCGGCGCTTTATCTCCATAACCCACAGTCGTTAATGTTACGGCAGACCCCCAAACACCATCCCATAAACCTCTTTTGCCAAGTCGAAATAATTCTGGATTCATCTTACGTTCAAACATCCATCCTGAAATACCAAATAGAAAAATAATAAATAATAAAATCATTAAGCCTCCGAGAAATTCAAAATAAAAAAACCGCTAATAAATGAAGATACTTCCAATATGGCAATTGTAACGTTTGATGCGTAAATGAATGTGTAAATTAAATTTATTCACTAAACTGTTTAGTAGATGTTAATGTATCAATACTTAAATCAATACTTCAATAATAAATAGAATCTAGCATCGCAGAAAATTCCATCGGTATTTGTTTAAATCATTCGCAACACGTTTCCATAACCATACACTTAAACCTTCCAAATTTTCACGGTTTTCAATAATAAATGGTGGCGCTGAAGTAAAACCAATTAACAACATACTCCTCTCTGATTGCCTATTTTTATTGAAAGACATAACTAATACAATTGCTAATACTAGGTTTTTTATTGGTGTTTAAAATTTCATTCCTTTAATATAATCATTTTAGAAAGCATCTATTTTTTACGTTAAACGAACGAAATGAAGTAATTTTAACCAAACCAGATATACTGCTTATGATTATTGAACTAATTAAAGAGAAAGAATTAACAATACATCTACAAACTCAACTAACTGAACTATACAAACAACTTAATGCCGATTTAACTCAGTTAAATTTGACGACGATTTTATCTGATCACAACACAACCGATGTGGTTATCTGCATGGATGGTGATATTTTAGCAGGAATAGCAATGATGGCAAAATATAAAGTAATTTCGGGCCACAAAGGCATGATAGAAGATGTGGTTGTTTCAACTGATTATCGTGGAAAGGGAATAGGAAGAAAGCTAATGGAAAAGCTTTTAGAACAGGCTGAAAAAGAAAATTTGAACGACGTACTCTTGTTTAGTGGGCACCATAGAACTGCAGCAATTGCACTTTATAAAAGCCTAGGATTCAAGCTAAAAGATAGTGGGTTATATATTAAAAAATACCTTAAGTAATACTTTAATTAACTTTCTTAACATGCTGTAATTGATTCTTTAACTCATCCATAGACTCTTGTAATTGTCGAAGTAAACCGCTATCTGTAGTTGCGTCTACATTAAACGTAATTTTACTACTAACTTCCCAAATTTCCTGTATTTGAAAAGGTTTAATATCATAAGGCGGATAAGTTTCATTTAAAGAAATTAAAGTAACGTCATTTGAATTAGGTCGCTTCTCAATTTTCTTAACCATGATGGAATCTTGTAAAACAACTACATACATTTTATTAGCACTTATGTAATCGACATGCTCAATTGCTCTTGCCAACACCCATTCACCAGGGTGTAGATTAGGCAACATACTATCACCTTCTACCTGAAATCCACGATAAGTCGCATTTCTGAATTCTGGAATGGGTAAATCAAATGCAGGCAATTGCTGATACCAACTCGTATCTGAAATATTTTGAGGGTACCCTGCAGCAGCTTTTGCATTAACCAGAACCATGTTGTCTCTATTGGCAGAATCAACCGTAACAACTTTTGGGATTACACTAGTTCTCGAAGTTTCTAAATACTGTTCTTCACTTTCTCCAAAAAGCCAAAGCGGATTAATTTTAAACTGTTTTAATAATTCTAAGACCACTTTACCAGAAAGTTTAGTTCGCCCTCGTTCTATGTCAGCAGTTGTATTAGAGACACCTATAAGTGCCGCAAAATCTGCTTGTGTATATCCCAGTTCTCTCCGTAAATCTATAAATCGTTTTAAAGTCAGTTCGTTTTCCATGGCCTCGAAATATTCTAAAGAGATAATCCATATCTCAATCTTCATCAAATATAGTCATTATGGATTATTTCCAAAATATAATTTGGATTATTTCCATAATTAGGAATATATCCATATTTTTGGATTAATTACAAATTTCTATGGATTTTAATCGAATTAAAGAAAAACTAAACATTTTGGCAGATGCAGCCAAGTACGATGTATCGTGCTCGAGTAGCGGTAGTAATCGCAAAAACAAGGATAGTGGTCTAGGTGATACCGGTAATGGCATATGTCATACCTATACTGAAGATGGCCGTTGTGTTTCACTTTTAAAAATTCTACTAACCAATCATTGCATATTTGATAGTGCATATTGTGTAACCCGCAAAAGCAATGATATAAAAAGAGCCGCTTTTAAAATTCAAGAGGTTGTAGATTTAACCATAAATTTTTATAGAAGAAATTATATAGAAGGGCTTTTTTTGAGTTCTGGAATTTTTAAGAGTGCAGATTATACAATGGAGCGTTTAATTGCTGTTGCAAAGAAACTGCGTGAAGAAGAGAATTTTAACGGATACATTCATTTAAAATCTATACCTGGTGCCAGTGATGAATTAATGTATGAGGCCGGATTATATGCAGACCGATTATCTGTCAATATAGAAATCCCCACAATCTCCGGCCTTAAATTATTGGCTCCAGATAAAAAACATGAAGATTTCATAAAACCAATGCTTAAGGTTAAAAATGAAATAATACGATATAATGAAGAACGAAAAATAATACGAAGCACTGCTAAATACGCTCCTGCAGGTCAAAGCACCCAAATGATTATAGGTGCAACCGGGGAAAGTGATAAAGACATTATGTATTCTGCCACCCATTTTTACAAGAATTATAACATGAAGCGAGTATACTATTCTGGTTATGTTCCTATTTCTACAGATAGCCGATTACCATCTTTAGGCTCCGAGGTTCCAATGTTACGTGAAAATAGATTATACCAGACCGATTGGCTTCTCCGCTTCTATGGTTTTAGTGTCAATGAAATATTAGATGCCGACAATCCAAATCTTGAAATGGATATTGACCCAAAATTAATGTGGGCCTTACGAAACTTAAATTATTTCCCTATAGATATAAATAAAGCAGATAGTCGCATGTTAGCCCGCATACCAGGCATTGGTATGGGCTCTGTTCATAAAATTATAAATAGTAGAAAATATAGAAACTTAAGTTGGGACCATTTAAAGAAAATGGGTGTTGCTCTTAATAGAGCTAAGTATTTTATCATTTGTAATTCTAACGAATGGGAAAGAAGGGACTTAGATGCAGCAAAAATAAAAGGGATGATATTACAATCACAGAATGGTAAATTTAAAAATAACTATATCAATCAATTATCATTATTTAACTAAAGTTATACTTTATTAAAAATTAATCTCATGGAAAACCTAAATACTGCTCTACATGCACCTAAATATAATAGTTATAGTTCTATTTTAGAACGAAGTCAGGTTCAAATTTTAGCTATAGGCTATCAAGTTGTTATGTTTAAAAGCAAACTTAAAAAACAACTTAAATTTTTTGTCAGCGCCTTATTATTCAACTTCTAAAACTATTCTAATGAATACTACAAAAACCTTAATTTATGATGGTAGTTTTAATGGTTTTCTAACTGCCGTTTTTATCGGATTCGAACAAAAAATAACTCATGCCGATATTCAACGGCAAGGACAAATACAAAGTGGTCTATTTACCGAAACAGAAATAATCTTTACTAATGTTGAAAAAGCACAACGGGTTTGGAACGGTATACGTAATAAAAGTAATACTGCTATAAAAAATGTTTACTTCGCTTTCTTAAGCGAACAGAATAATATAGAAGCCCTACTCTACCATTATATTCAAAAATTAATGGGAAGTAAATATAATGGCGAAACCGACTTTGGAGATGATTGTATTTTAAAAATTAATCAACTAGCTCATAAAGTAGGTAGAGAAAAACACCGTATGGAAGCTTTTGTTCGCTTTCAATTAACCAAAGACGAAGTTTATTTTTCAAATATTGAACCAGATTTTGATGTTCTGCCTTTAATATCTAAACATTTTAGAAACCGTTATGCGGACCAACAATGGATTATTTATGACGTAAAGCGCAAGTATGGTTTATTTTATGATTTGCGAAGTATCGAAATTATTTCTTTAGACCTAACTGATATTCACACTAATCGAATTGAAAAAAGCGCTGTTTTTACTGATACCGAATATAAATACCAAGACCTTTGGAACAATTACTTTCAAAGTACGACAATAAAATCTCGAATTAATACAAAGCTGCATGTACAACATGTACCAAAAAGATACTGGAAATATCTTTCAGAGAAAAAAGAGGCTGTATAATAACCTATAATTTTATTCAACCCTGATATGTCACATTTCCAATTCTAAAATTATGATAATAAATAATGGGGTATGTTCTAAGCTATCAATGTAATATCTGCGTAATTAACTAATACTGTTTTTTATTTGGTGAATTAAAAACTACATACTTTAAAACATAGTTTGACTTAAATTACCGAGAATTATAGTATAATTTTTACCCATTAAAATTTTCAATAGCTCTAATACAATTCCATAAAAGAATATCCTACATATAAAATAATAGTAGGTTAATGGGTTTATATAATTTGATACTTCCAGTTTTTACCCCTTTAGGTAATTACTTACCCCCATCTAATTTATCTTGCAGTTTTTTTAATTCATCCCATTTACCTGTACTGGCTAATTTAGCCTGTTTTGGCCAAGACCCTGGTTTATGCATTGCATAACGAGGACCAGCTTCTTTAAGAATACCCTCCAATACCTTCACAGATGCTTTACTTAGTTTTTCAAAAGTTCCAATTCCTTTTTCAGTTAAAATAGAGGCGATTTTAGGGCCAATTCCTTCAATCTTTTTTAAATCGTCCTTTTTAGCCTTCTGAATAGTTTTCGTAGCGGCTTTTGAAGCTGTTTTCTTAACTGTTTTCGTTACAGTTTTCTTAATCGGCTTCTCTTTTTGTGGTATTACGCTTAAATCGACAACACTATTTTGAATACCTGAATAAGGTGAAGGCACATAATCATCAGCTGCGTGGTCATTAAACCATCCTTTATCATCACTTAAATAACGAAACTCATACCGTTTTCCATTTTCAAGCTTTATACTTTTCACATATGTATTACCTTTCTTTTCCATTTGAAAAGTACGGTCATTACTTTGCCAATTATTAAAATCACCCAACAACAAAACATTTGATGAGCTTGGGGCTTCATTTTCTCCAATTGTAAAGGTTACTAAAGTATTTGAGCCTTTGTCTTTTATTTGTTTTTTTAGTGCCATGTTTATAGATTTTATTAAGGTTATAAATGTAATTTAGAATGTACTAATTTTCAATCATTTTACCTTAAAAAAATATTAAGAATAATCTATTAATTGTCTAAAAAAACTAGCTTTCCCTAGTTAAAAATAGCTTTTAAAAAGGAACCGAGATAAATGTTATTATTGAAATCAGCTTTATTCTTACTATGATTTTCCACAAAGGTTATATTAGTTTTGATAAAAAGTAATCATCTTGCATTCCTTGGCTAAACCAGGTCATTAGTCTACATTTAAACATTGTTCAAACTAAAAAATATATGTTTAGACATCAAGGCAAAAGCAGGACTTTAAAACACAACCTGAAAATTGCCACTGTTTTGTCTTTTGTGGCTGGTATTGTAAATATTACAGGGTTTTTAGCGTTTTCTCAATTAACAACTAATGTAACTGGTCACTTTGCATTATTCATAAGTGATGTTGCTAATTTTGAGTTTTGGAATGGAACAATTTATTTACTCTATATTTTTTCATTTCTCTTTGGTTCTTTTTCCTCAAGCTTTTTAATAGAGACCTTTAGAAAAAACAAAAAACTAAACGTATTTGTTTTACCTACACTAATAGAATGTTTCATTCTAGCTTCTGTTGGTTTTTTGGGGAGTCCTGCTTTAATAAAATATCCTGATGTAATTATTTGTTTACTTCTTTATGCAATGGGACTACAAAACTCTTTCGTTACAAAAATTTCAAATGCAGTTGTCAGAACAACTCATTTAACAGGACTATTTACAGATTTAGGAATTGAACTATCTCAATTATTATTTCATAAATCTTATCTTAAAACTGAAAAAATAAAAGAGACTATTAAATTACGTATATATATAATTTGTTTCTTTTTTCTCGGGGGAATTATTGGAGGACTACTTTATTCACGTCTTAACTTAAAACTGAACACATTGACTATTGCTTCTTTAATTTTATTAGCTAGTTTATTTTATGATGATTTTAAATATAAAATTATTAAGGTTAAAAGAAGGTATAATCAAAGAAGACATTAAACAAATCGTAACTATTTCTGAATTTAATTCTTTAATAACAAGCTTTCAATCTTACATCATTTGTTAGTTAAATTAAGATGCTGATAGGTTGTTATAAGTTTGTCAATTATACAAACTCATGTTAACATAGCTTAAGTTGCCAACTGAATTAAAATAGATAAATATCTTTGTAAATTATTCATTCATCGAATTAGGTAATAGAATCCATTTTAGACACATGAAGGCTAACCCTCTTTTTTTTATATATTTTATTTTGACCATATTTATGTCATTTGGCCAAAGCAAAATCTTGGAAGAACGTTTTTTGCCTATAGGTGATATTGAACAATGGATTACCATTAAAGGTGAGGATATTACAAACCCTGTCATTCTTTTTATTCATGGCGGACCCGGTAGTACCATGAGTCAGTATAAAGATGATATATATGGTAGTTGGACTAAGGAGTTCACATTAGTTCACTGGGATCAAAGGGGAGCTGGAAAAACCTTTGGCAATAACGTTCCAAAAGAAATAACTGATGAGTTTTATGTAAGCAATCCTTTAAGTGTTGAAGAAATGACCAACGATGGTATTGATCTTACTAAATACCTTCTTAAATATTTAAATAAAAGAAAAGTAATTATTGTTGGCACTTCTTGGGGTTCTATTTTGGCAACTAAAATGGTTTTAAAACAACCAGATTTATTTCATGCCTATGTAGGTCATGCACAGTTTGTGAATTTTTCTAACAGTATAACGAATGCTTATATAGCGGTTTATAAAATGGCAAGTGATAGAAAAGAACCAATAGCCATTGAAAAATTAGAAACCTTAGGACCACCACCATATAATAAGGCTAAAAATTATGGTCAGCTGTTACGTATTGTGAAGCAATTTGAGAAAGAAAATTCAACTCCCGCCCCTACTTCATGGTGGAAAATAGCCCCACTTTATGATAACATTAAAGACAATAATGATAGATATAACGGTGATGATTATTCATTTTTAAATTTGGTTGGTGATAAAAACATCGGCGTTAAGTCGATGGTAAATGACATCAACTTTGAAAAAACCGGTATGGTTTTTCATTTACCAATTTACTTCATACAAGGTTCGCATGATATTCTAACTTCTAAGAACCTAAACAAACCTTATTTTGAAAGAATAAAGGCTCCTAGAAAAGAGTATTTTCTGGTTTCAGATGCTGCTCATGGTTTTAACCAATCTATTGTAAATAAACAATACGAAGTGATAAAATCTCTTCGGGTTCAAAAATAACATAGCTTTTTTTAACCCTTAGCCATTTATTTACATCTAACTCTTCTCCCCTACAAAATGGTCACTTTTATTTTTAAAAAGTACATTAAAGGTTGTTAAGCTGCCATAAATTCGAGTTATATACTGTTGTAAATCAACCTTTTCTTGGTCATCTAAATTCTTACTAGCATTTATTTTTTGTTCCATAACTCGAATACGGTCTCTTACCATCACTATTTTATGAAAAAAAGTATTAATAGGAATTTCCTTATTACTTATTCCAGCTTCACCTGGTTCTAAAACAAGATTACCACCTTTCCACTTATCAGCAATTGCAACTCGTTGTGTAGCATCGCTCCATTTTTGAAGAATTGCAACCAAAGAACTTTCTACATCAAAAAAACTAACCGTATCAACCTCATTGTTTATTGCTTCTATAACCTCAAAATCAGCATCTATTTCAATAGTTTCTAAACCTTTATCCATAAAAGTAACCCAATATTGAATTGAAGACACATTGGTAACCACACCCTTGCCGAAATCTGCATGTAAAATTCTTGACCCTATTCCTAATACTTTCATAGTTTTCATTATTAAATAAGTTGCTAATTTATATCCAACTATAATCATCCGCAAAAAGTTTTGTGATTATTCATTGATGAATTATCAAGCAGTAAAGGTTTTGCCATCTTATTTACTTCATGTACATTTAAAGTCAAGAATTGATTTAATCCTTTTCAACTATAAAATTATCCTCATGAAAAAACTAATGGCATTTTCAATATTTTGTTTAGTACTAATTTCTTGTGGAGAGAAAAAAAAGGAAGTTGTAGAACAACCACCAACTAAGCTTAAAGCATTGATTATCGATGGTCAAAATAATCATTACGTTTGGCCTAAGACGACTATGATGATGAAAGATTATTTAGAAGAAACAAATCTCTTCACAGTTGATATTCATCGAATGGATTCTGTATGGTTGGGTATTAAGTATAATCAAACAAGACCAGAGTCCTACACCTCTTTTATAGAGACGTATCCATTAAAAGATAAAACCTATAACATATCTGACAGCCCAATAAAAACTTCTAATTTTTCCTTTGACTTTAATGATTACGATGTCATTATTTCAAATTTAGGGGCTGAATCTACTCTTTGGCCAGAAAAAACTAGAAAAGATTTTGAATCTTATATGGCTAATGGTGGTGGTTTAGTTGTCATTCATGCTGCTAATAATGCATGGGGAGAATGGGAAGAATTCAATAAAATGATTGGCTTAGGAGCATGGGGTGGTCGCGACGAAAAATCAGGCCCTTATGTTTATTATAACGAAGCTGGTGAAATTGTAAAAGATGCTACCGAAGGAGTTTGTGGTTCTCACGGTCCTGAATATGAATTTCAATTAACTACAAGAGCACCAGAACACCCAATTATGAAAGGTTTACCGAGCAAATGGTTGCATACACCAGATGAATTGTATGAGCGCATGAGAGGTCCTTTTGAAAATGCAACAATTTTGGCAACCGCCTTTGCAGATGTAGAGAAGAATGCACCGCCATGGGACCCAACAATTAAAGGTCTAGGTCAAAATGTTGCACAACTAATGGCCATCAACTATGGTAAAGGCCGTGTCTTTCATTCAACCTTAGGGCATTTTGATTATTCGATGGAGTGTGCAGGATTTATAACCACATTGCAACGTGGGGCTGAATGGGCAGCTACAGGTGCTGTAACCCAAGAAATACCAGAAGATTTTCCAACTGCCGATAGTACTACAACAAGAGCGTGGAAATAAAATAAGTGAAATTCTATTCTGATAAAGCTGAACAATCACTTTTTCTACGGGTATCAATTAAGTAAATTATTTTCCATTTATTTTCTTCCCTAAAAAGTTGAAAGGAGTTTACTCCGCAATGATGGAATTCGTTGTTAATCCAAAATTCGTAGGGTGTCCAGGCATTTGCCATATTTCCATCAGTTTGAATAGAATAACTCTTTATTCGTTCTTGAAAGTTTGTAGAATCGGGTATACTAATAATAGATTTCACTAGGTCATTAAAATTTTCAGTTTTTAAAACAGATTTCCCTTCATTGTTAACTCCAATTGTTTGTAGTAGTATTGATGGGTAAACCGTTTTCTTCATGGCAATAGAATCTTTTGCATGAAATGCATCAAAAAATTCAATGATGTTTTGCTTCACCTGTATTTCCTCTTCAGTCTGAGCTAAAGCAACCAAATTCATTAATCCAAAAATGAAAAACAATGGTAGTTTCATGGTAATAGTTTTTAAAACATACGTAATTTAATATAATTTGATCATAAACTAGCTTAAACCGTTATAGGTATTTCATCTATAATCTCATTAAAACTCCTTACTTTTATGGCGCTTAAACGAAAAAACAACTATGTCTACAGCTAAAAAAGAATATAAAAGAGTTACGGTAAAATCATTGGTAGATATGAAGAAGAACGGAGAAAAAATCTCTATGCTTACTTCATACGACTACTCTATGGCCAAAATTGTAGATGCTGCTAAAGTAGATGTCATCTTAGTAGGTGATTCTGCGAGTAATGTAATGGCAGGTCATGAAACGACATTGCCAATCACTTTAGACCAAATGATATACCATGCCTCTTCTGTCATAAGAGCGGTAGAACGTGCATTGGTTGTGGTTGACTTACCTTTCGGAAGTTACCAAAGTGACCCCAAAGAAGCCTTGCGCTCTGCTATTCGAATTATGAAAGAAAGTGGTGCACATGCAGTAAAGTTAGAAGGTGGTGCAGAAATAAAAGAATCGGTTAAAAGAATTTTAGCTGCAGGTATACCAGTGATGGGTCATTTAGGATTAACACCACAGTCTATTTATAAATTCGGAACATATACGGTTAGGGCGAAAGAAGATGAAGAAGCTAAACAATTGATGGAAGATGCCCTATTACTTGAGAAATTAGGCTGTTTTGGTTTGGTATTAGAAAAAATACCTGCAGAATTGACTAAAAAAGTTTCTGAAAGTCTAACCATACCAACAATTGGTATCGGTGGCGGAAAACATGCTGATGGCCAAGTATTAGTGGTTCATGACCTTTTAGGGATGACTCATGAATTTAACCCACGTTTTTTACGTAGATACATGAACTTATATGAGGAAATGGGAAATGCTATTTCAAATTACGTAAGTGATGTAAAGAGTCAAGATTTTCCTAATGATGAAGAGCAGTACTAATCACTAAATTCATGAAAGGCACTAGAAACTTTTCTAAATTTTGGATTTTAATAATTATTTTACTAACCGTAGGTTGTGACCAAGTTTCGAAAGAATTAACACGAATAAAAGTTGAGCTTAGAGAATATATTTCTGTAATTGGGGAACATTTTATGTTAACCAATGTAGAAAATACTGGCGCAATGTTAGGCTTTGGCCAGCACTTCCCGCCTATTGTAAAACGATTATTTTTACAAGGATTACCATTGCTAGTATTACTTGTACTATTATTTAGAATTTAACAAAACCCAATTTGAATCTAATATTGCCTAAAGGCTTCGCATTGATTATTGGTGGTGGTATAGGAAATCTAATAGACCGGATAGTACATGGTTCTGTAACAGATTTTTTTCAAATTAGATTAGGTTTCTTTCAAACAGGAATTTTTAATATTGCTGATGTAGCGGTAACAAATGGAGTTTTTATTCTTCTTTTACAAATAGGAAGAGGAAAAAAGTTAGCATTCTAGAAATATTCAATTTATTCAACAATCAAATAACCCGAATATATATTGTCAAATAAAGAGCATTCTACAGTAGATAATTTACAGGTACTTTTTGAGGACAATCATTTGATAGTCATCAATAAAAGGCCGGGAGATATAGTACAGGGCGACAAAACCGGTGATGAACCACTTAGCGATACTGTTAAGTCTTATTTAAAGAAGAAATACAACAAACCAGGCAATGTCTATTTAGGAGTTGTACATCGTCTAGACCGCCCTACCTCTGGTATTGTAGTATTTGCAAAGACCTCTAAAGCATTGCCTAGATTAAATAAAATGTTTGCCGAAAAAGATGCTAAAAAAACGTACTGGGCCGTTGTAAAAAATAGACCCAATGAGCCAGAGAAAAGACTTGTACATTGGATGAAGCGCAATACCAAACAAAATAAGTCTTACGCAAATAATAAAGAAGTAAACGAAAGTAAACAAGCTATCTTAAGCTACAAACTAATTAAGAAACTTGATAATTATTACCTTTTAGAAATAGACCTAGAGACTGGTAGACATCATCAAATACGCTCTCAATTAACCGCAATAGGCTGCCCTATTAAGGGTGATCTCAAATACGGATTCAATAGAAGCAACGAAAATGGCAGTATTCATTTACATGCCCGTAAATTAAAATTGATGCACCCTGTAAAAAAAGAATTGCTTGAGATTATTGCTCCTTTACCAAATGACCCTATCTGGAACGCATGTCTTTAATTTTCTTATTTTAAACACATAAAACACTATGACCATGATCCGATATATTATTGCCTTATCCCTTTTACTAGTATTTAGCTCTTGTAGCAGTTACAATTCTATCGATACATTTTATAATGCTCATAAAAATGACAATCAAGTTACTGCTGTGAGGGTACCCCAATTTATGCTAAATATGATAAGTGAGATTTCACCTGAAATGCAGGCTTTGGTTGGTACTACTAAAGATTTAAGATACATGCAGTTTCCAAGTGCAACTGCTAGTAGAACTCAATTTCTGAACCAACAGATGAATGATATAACCGGAAATTCATTCATTGAAGTTTTTAGAAAAAATGACGAATTAAAACGAAATGTGGTTTCTGTTCGCGAGAAAAAGAATTCCGTTAAGGAAATATTGATTTACAATAATGACAACCAAACAGGTTCATTTTTATATTTTAATGGCGATTTCGACCCTGTAAAGGTTCGTGAAATGGCCAAAAATGAACAGTTCACGAAATTTGGTAGTAACATTATTTCGCAATTTGGTTCAAGTACACAGGTGATTAATAACTAAGATAATTTAGGCTGTTTTTTCGAGCGAACACTTTCTATAACTACCGAACTCAAAATTAGAATTCCTCCTAAAATTGTCGTTCCTTTTGGTATTTCAGAAAGAAATATTGTTCCTATCAAAATACCATAAACTGGCTGAACACTACTCAATATACTAACTGTAGTAATATTGAAATGTTTAAAAGTCATTAAAAATAGGGTATGCCCAATAGCAGTAGTTAACACTGCCAAGGCCACCAATGCTTGCCATTGACTTAATATTTGAACAGGTTCTATGGTAAATAAAAATGGTAATAACATAACGCCTACAATGGCTGTCTGATATGCCATTAGTATAGACCCATTATACTTTGCAACTTTTCGTTTTAAGAGAATATTCCGTAACGCATAGGCTAAGGCCGAAAAGACTCCAAATCCTATTGCAATAGTATATGTATTTTCCAAATCTAATGACGGGCTTAAAAAATACATGCCAGCAAGTACTAAAAAAGCAAGAAGTAAATGAACAAGTTGAAACTTAGTCTTTAAAAGTATTGGTTCTAGGAAGGCTGTAATAACAGGATATGTAAAAATGGATAACATTCCAATAGCCACATTTGATAGTTTTAAGGCATAGAAATAAGTAATCCAATGTATACCCATTAATACACCGCTAACTAAAATTGCCAGAACATCATTTTTGTAAATTTTAAATGAAAAACCTTTCCATTTACAAAATATAAACAAAACTATAAAAGCTAGAATAGCTCTTGTGCCTATGGTTACCGTTACAGGTAGCTGTACATATCTACCTAATGCACCAGATGTGGCTATAAAAAGCATAGCCAAATTGATTTCTAATAAATGTTGAAAATGATTGTTTTTCATTAAAAAGAGCTTTCTCTAACGTGATTTTGCTAAAGCTTTTTCCCTCATAATCTGAGATACTGGTTTGTTTTGTAAATGACTCTCTAACCAAGAAATAATATCTAAATACAAAAATGCTCTTTTCTCATAAGGATGATCTTCATATTTCTTCAATTCAGTATACAACTTTTGAAACTCCGCCTTTAATTGATTTGGATAAATTCCTCCAAGACTTCTTAAAAACTTAATCATTTCTTTTTGCACAGCATGCATATCGTTCATTTTCAAAAGAAACTTATAGGTGCTTTTCAATTGAACTTCTAAGTGATAGTCCATACCTGCCTCATAATGGGCTACAAGACTTAAAACGCGTGCAAAACACATCAAGTCTTCGCGCATTTTCAAATTCTTATTCTCTATAATTTTCTTTAGATATTGAATACATGTTTTATTATCGCCTATGCCAAAATAAAGACATGCTATCTTATAGTATAGCACCATAACGTGGTGTATATCAATTCTATCGCGATGTTTATTTATACCGTATTCGATGATTTTCACCAAATACAATCCCTTTTCAAAAGTTCCTTCTAGAAAATGCAAATTCAGTTTATTTGCATTGATATACATAAAGACCAAAGAATTGATATTGTCGTTACTAGGAAACTCTTTCTCCTTAATAGTATTTTCTAATCGCTCTAATACTTCCTTAAATTGAGAACTATATTGCACATAGAATAAAGATTCCAATAGGTAATGATTTCCTTTTAAAAAGAACACAGGATTAAGGTATATCATATCCTTATGTTCATAAAAAAGGTCTACCCATTTACTGGCATATTTATAACAAGACAGAAAGTCTTGGGTTAGAAAACTGTACCACAAATATGCTTTATATAACCATAGTTTTTCACGGAAGCCTAAATCTTCAATGTTGTAGAGTGGCAAATGGTCATTGAAGTAAGTTTTAACTTTTTGATAATCTTCATCGCTACGAACGTAACCTACTTTAAGCATCATTCCATAGAGCTGCAAAGATAGATTAGATAGCTTACTCGTCATTACATTATGGCCTGAAAGCTCTTTTGCCTGCAATGCAAGTTCATTTGCGCGATCGGGTATACTACGTGTAATATATTGTGTTTCAATTATCTTCTCTAGCTCAACAATTTCATAGGCTATATTCTTCTCTTCATTCTCAATGGCGGTAGCTTTTACCTTATCAAGAATTTTCAAACTTTGCTTATACAAACCTTTCTGATAAAGAATTGTTGCAAAATCTAATTGTTCCCTAATTTGAACACGAATATTTTGGTTTACAGGGTTAAGACGTAAACTCACTAAAATCTGTTTATATAGGTGTGCTTTTAGATTAGAAAGTTGAGCTTTCTTAACTATCCCACTTTCTAGTATTATTTTCTCATCATAATGCTTAATTTTATCCAATAAATTGAAAAGGGCTAAAAATTTAGCATCGGTATTCACCCCTAATCTGCCAACATAAAGCTTAAATTGCCGTTTCTCAGATTTCGATAGTGATTTAACCAAAACGAATAAAGCATCTTTATGCGTATTTGTCATCGTAAAAAAAAGAGTTTAAATAATTGTAAATCAATGTTATATATACCTAAAAAAGTGTCTTAACGTTGTAAATGGCACTACGAAATTTATGAATAGTGTTAATTAGGTAATATATTCGTTTGACGAGTAAAACTACGCAAATATAATGAGTGATATAGTACAAATATTTGATACGACCTTAAGAGACGGAGAGCAAGTTCCTGGATGTAAATTAGACATGGAACAAAAATTAGTAATTGCTGAACGTCTAGATCTGCTGGGTGTAAATATCATTGAAGCTGGTTTCCCTGTTTCTAGTCCGGGTGATTTTAAATCTGTCGAAGCCATTGCTAAACTTGTTAAAAATGCAACTGTATGTGGTTTAACCCGTGCGGTACGTAAAGATATAGAAGTTGCTGCTGAAGCTTTGAAATTTGCTAAGATGCCTAGAATACATACAGGTATTGGTACTTCTGACTCTCATATAAAGTATAAATTCAATTCTAACAGAGATGCCATAATTGAACGAGCAGTTGCTGCAGTTAGTTATGCTAAAACCTTTGTGGAAGATGTTGAATTTTACGCTGAGGATGCTGGCCGTACAGATAATGAGTTTTTGGCTCGTGTATGCGAGGCGGTCATTAAGGCTGGGGCTACAGTATTAAATATTCCAGATACTACAGGATACTGCCTACCAGATGAGTACGGAGCAAAAATGAAGTATTTACGTGAAAATGTAAAAGGAATTGATAAAGCTATACTTTCATGTCATTGCCACAATGATTTAGGATTAGCAACAGCAAATTCTATTGCAGGTGTTTTAAATGGTGCAAGACAAATAGAATGTACTATAAATGGAATTGGCGAACGTGCAGGAAATACTTCTCTTGAAGAAGTGGTTATGATTTTACGCCAACACCCAAACTTAAACCTAGATACAACCATTAATAGCAAATTACTTTATGATACTAGTTTAATGGTATCTCGTAAAATGGGCATGGTGGTACAGCCCAATAAAGCAATTGTTGGCGCAAATGCCTTCGCACATAGTTCAGGCATACATCAAGATGGTGTTATAAAAAATAGAGAAACATACGAAATTATTGATCCAGCTGATGTTGGTGTGACCGAATCATCTATTGTATTGACAGCACGAAGCGGAAGAGCTGCATTAGCCTACCGTGCTAAAATTGTTGGTTATGAACTTACCAAAACTCAATTAGATTTGGTTTATGAGGAATTTTTAAAGTATGCGGATTCTAGAAAAGAAGTGAAGGATGATGATATTCACCAAATTATTGAAGCATCGAAAATCGATATACAAAGTATTAGCTAATTAAATTATGCATTTAAACATTGCTGTTTTAGAAGGAGACGGAATCGGCCCAGAAGTTGTTGCACAATCTATTAAGTGCCTTCGTTCTGTGGAAGAAACTTTTGGTCATAGTTTTACCTTCAAAAAAGGCTTAATTGGCGCTTCAGCAATTAAAAAAACCGGAAACCCCCTTCCTAAAGAAACCTTAGATCTTTGCAAAAAAGCTGACGCAACACTTTTTGGTGCTTTAGGATTACCTGAATATGATGACAACCCTAAGGCTAAGGTTTGGCCTGAACAAGGATTATTAAGATTACGAAAAGAGCTAGGGCTATTTGCTAATATTAGGCCCGTAAAAGTCTTTCCATCATTAGTAAAGCAATCTCCTTTACCTAAAGCTAGTGTTCAAAATACAGATTTGGTGATTTTCAGAGAATTGTCTGGTGGTATATATTATGGTGATAAATCTATTAGTGAAGACCAAAGCTCCGCTACCGATACATGTACATATACTGAAGCGGAAATAAGCAGAATTACGCATTTAGCTTTTAAGTCGGCCCGTTCTAGAAAAAAGAAGGTTACGCTAGTTGACAAAGCAAATGTTCTTGAAACATCACGACTATGGCGACGTGTTGTACGATCCATTTCAGAGAGTTATCCAGACGTTGTATTGGAATGCCTTTTCATAGATAATGCAGCCGTACAGATGATTTTAAACCCTTCTCAATTCGATGTTATTTTAACAGACAATATGTTCGGTGATATCCTATCTGACCAAGGCAGTGTAATTGCTGGCTCTATAGGATTACTCCCATCTGCTTCTGTCGGTCTTGAGCATGCGATGTTTGAACCTATACATGGTTCTTACCCAGATGCAAAAGGGAAAAATATTGCGAATCCTGTAGCTTCTATATTGAGCATGGCCATGCTATTGCAACATTTTAAAATGAATGAAGAATCTGATGCCGTTGTAGCCGCAGTCTTAAAATCATTTGCAAAAAAAATAGTTACCCCAGATATTTTAGGAAGTTCTAAATATGGAACTAATTACGTTGGTGATTTTATCGCAGATAATATTATGGAATTGGATGGCACCTTTACTATGAATGATGAAAACATTGGTTTAGGAAAGTCTACTATAATTTAAGATGCTTATTTTTCATTTAATAATTCTGTAACCACCTGATTAAAATTCTTTTTAAACTCAACAAATTTATCACCTGTCGCCGGACCGTTAAAGCCGGTATGAATTTTTCTCACCTCACCTTTTTTATCAATAAATATGGTGGTAGGATACGATAAAATATGGTTTAACATCGGAAGTTTTTGCTGTGCTTCTACTTTATCCACTGAACCAAATTGGGCTAATAAAATTGGATATGAAAGTCCTGTTCTATCTTTTAAACGTTCAATTCCTTTAAATGCCTTTTCTTCTGTTTTTGCAGATTCAAATGCCAAACCAATGACTTTTAGATTCTCATTATCTTTCAAATAATCCACCAGAAAATTACTTTCATCTAAACAATTAGGACACCAAGTACCCATTAACTGAACAATTACTACTTTGTTTTGATATTCATCATCATCTAACGAAACCATATTTCCATCAGAATCTGGGAATATAAAGGCTAACTTATCGTAACCTTCATTTATAAATGTTAATGAATCAGGATCTGGCAATTCGTATCCATCATTTCTAGTCGACACAAATGGTTCTTTAAAATGATTGCCTGAATAAAAAATTCCGATCATACTTGAATCTGTAACTTTTGCCGTGAATAAAAAAGCGTGTGCGCCGTCGAATGCAGATAATTTCAACGAATCACCATCCATAACACCATCTAAATAGCGATAATCACCGGTAGTTGTTCTAAATGTTCCTGTTACACGGTTATCTTCTTGAAGAAAAATTCCCTTACCTACATATTCTTCATCAGAATCTGGACTAAAATAGGTTTCCCATATTCCTGATACATCTTTGTTCGCAATTTTAGTTTCAGAATCAAATCTTTCTTCAATTCCATAAATTGCTGTAAAGGGTACAATTCTATCTAAACTT
Source organism: Maribacter arcticus (assembly GCF_900167935.1). Classification (GTDB taxonomy): domain Bacteria; phylum Bacteroidota; class Bacteroidia; order Flavobacteriales; family Flavobacteriaceae; genus Maribacter; species Maribacter arcticus. The sequence goes on from NZ_FUYL01000010.1 coordinate 176,128, forward strand.
TCCTTTATAAACTGTCCTTTTATTTCTGTATCGGTAAACGTACCTGCCAAATACCCTTCAAATACGGGTGTTTGTAGTATAATCGAATCTCCATGAATCACTATTTCATCAATCACTATAACTTCTTCTGCATTTATAATTTGCATGGTATAGATACCATTAACCTCTTTATTAACCTTGAGATTAAAAGGTAATACCTGATTATCCATCACATCAAGTTCAACACGCCATATACCTTCTTTCAAATTTGAATTTTGATTTTTTTCTTTACAACCAACTATAAGCATAAAAATGGTTAGTACTGCAATACCTAATCTCATATTCATTTAGAGTTTAATTTTCAATAAACGATTTAAATATTACAATTAAAAATTTAAATAAACACATCGTAGCTTATTGAATGTATACAGGCATTGTTTTATCTTTGCGCCCTATAAAAGATTTGAATGAAAATATCATATAACTGGTTAAAACAGTTCATACAAATAGATTGGGATTCCAAAAAAACAGGTGAACTATTAACTGATTTAGGATTAGAAGTAGAAGGTGTTGAAAAATTTGAATCTGTAAAAGGCGGATTGAAAGGAATTGTTGTTGGGCATGTTTTAACTTGTGAAAAACATACCAACGCTGATAAATTGAATGTTACCACAGTAGATATAGGTTCTGGTACTCCGCTTCAGATTGTTTGTGGAGCTAAAAACGTAGCAGCAGGTCAAAAAGTTCCTGTTGCCACAATTGGTACCACGCTTTATACGGCAGAAGGCGAAGCTTGGAAGATTAAAAAAGGTAAAATTCGAGGTGAAGAAAGCCATGGAATGATTTGCGCAGAAGATGAACTTGGTCTTGGAAGCAGCCATGATGGAATAATGGTGTTAGACAACGATTTAGCTGTAGGTACACCTTGTGCTGAGATTTTTGATATTGAAGAGGATGAAGTTTTTGAAATTGGACTTACTCCTAACAGAGCAGATGCCATGAGTCATTTTGGTGTGGCAAGAGATTTAAAAGCCGGACTAAAACAAAAAGAAATTTCAAAGGAGTTGATTACTCCTTCAACCAGTCATTTTAACATTAATGACCGTTCGTTAAAAATAGATGTAGACGTTATAAATACTGCTTTGGCACCTCGTTATTGTGGTGTAACACTTAGTGATTTAATCATACAACCCTCTCCTACCTGGCTTAAAAATAGGCTTAAAGCAATTGGTATAACTCCAAAGAACAATGTTGTTGATGCCACTAATTATGTGTTACACGAATTAGGTCAACCTTTACATGCATTCGATGCAGCTAAAATAAAAGGAAATAAAATTGTTGTTCAAACATTACCAAAAGGAACAAAGTTTGTAACTCTAGATGGTGTTGAAAGAACATTGCATGAAGATGATTTAATGATTTGTGATACCGAAAAACCTTTGTGTTTAGCAGGAGTATTTGGCGGGCTTAGCTCAGGAGTGACAGAGGAGACTACTTCAATATTTTTAGAAAGCGCTTATTTTAATCCGGTTTCGATAAGAAAATCAGCCAAAAGACATGCGTTGAACACCGATGCCTCTTTTAGGTTTGAGCGTGGTATCGATATTGAAAATGTTGAGTATAGCCTAAAACGTGCTGCCTTATTGATTAAAGAGATTGCTGGCGGTGAAATTACTTCAGATATTATAGACCTGTACCCAAATAAAACATCAAATTTTGAAGTGTTTTTAGGTTTTGAGAAGATAAATAAGCTCATCGGTCAAGAGATTCCTCAAGATACTATTAAATCGATATTGACTTCACTAGATATTAAAGTTAAAAATGTAACTGAAGCGGGTATGGGCCTTGAAGTGCCTTCTTATCGTGTTGATGTGCAAAGACAAGTCGATGTAATTGAAGAAATTTTGCGAGTTTATGGGTACAACAATATTGCCTTTAGCGAAAAATTAAATGCTTCTGTATCTACAACTGCAGCTACTGAAGACCATAAAATTCAATCAACTATTGGAAATATTCTAGCAGCGAAAGGCTACTATGAAATATTAACCAATAGTCTTACGAATCCTGATTATAGTAAACTTTTAGGATCTGAAGAAGACGAGAATAAATCGATTGAAATTATAAATCCATTAAGTGGAGATTTATCTGTATTGCGTAGAGCTTCATTGTTTTCTGCTTTAGAAACAGCGAGTTATAATATAAATAGAAAAAGAGCGAATCTTAAATTATTTGAATTCGGAAAAACATATCATGCTAAAGATGGTAAAAGAATAGAACCTAAATACTTAAGCATTTTATTATCAGGTGATACTATTCAAGATAGTTGGACAAATAAAGCGGTAACGACTAATTTCTTTGAGCTAAAATCAATAGTAAAAACAATTCTAATTCGATTAGGTTTAGATAACTTAAAAAGTGAACCTACTACTTCCACCCTGTTTTCAGAAGGTTTGAGCTTTACTTATCAAAAAAACAATTTGGTGTCTTTCGGACTGATAAAAAAATCAATCCTGAAAAAATTCGATATTAAACAAGATATTTTATATGCCGATTTCAATTGGGATGTAATTTTGAAACAACTTAAGAACACTCCAATCCTATTTAAAGAGATTCCGAAATACCCTGAAGTAAAAAGGGATTTTGCATTATTATTGGACGAAAAATCTACTTATAGAGAACTGTTTAATTTGGCCTATAGCGCAGAACGTAAGTTCTTGAAGGATATGACACTTTTTGATGTGTATGAAGGTAAAAACCTGACTGAAGGTAAAAAATCATATGCTGTTAGTTTCACCTTACAAGATGATAAAAGCACGTTGACAGAAAAGCAAATAGAAAAGATAATGTCTAAGTTACAAACGACATACGAAACTCAACTCGGGGCTTCTCTGCGGTAGTTAAAAAATTGTTACAGGCATAAAAACAGTGTCAATTTCATGGATTACACCATTAGATTGGTTTGAATCTGCAGTAACAATAACAGCTCGGTTACCAGATTTGTCAGTTAATACGATGTCAATACCGTTCATCGTTGCAGTTATCTTGTCCCCTTGTATAGTAGTGAACTTCGCTGTACCATTACCTCGGCACATCGCCTTTAAAATGGTGGAGGCAGAAAGTTTGTCTGCAATTATATGATAGGCTAGGATATCTCTTAATGCTTTCTTGTTCTTTGGGTCGTTTAGCTTATCAATTGTAATTTTTGAAAGCTTCTCGAACGCAAGGTTTGATGGTGCAAAAACAGTAAACTCACCATTATAACCCAGAACCTTATCTAAATTTGCTGCTTTCAATACCCTCATAAGAGTGGAATGACTTTCAAATGACGCAGTTCTTTCTATTATCGATTTTTCTGATGTTGAAAATTGTGAAACTGTATTCTTTATTTGGGTTACTTTATTATTCTGTGCATTAGATAAAACCCCTAAAAACAGGGCACACAGGAACACGAGGGATGTCCATTTTTTCATATAGTAATTTCTAAAGGGGTAAATGTTCTAATAATCGACAAACGGTTCGATTTCATCGTCAAGATACAATTTGAAGTAATATACAACTATACTGGATTAGTTAATAAATAAATTTTAACATTTTATTAACTTTTAATTAAGTTAAACAAGAATTAATCAAATTCTTTAAATAGCTAACTTTGAGTGTATTGCTAAAAAAAAGAACATGTTTCTACCTAAAACAAACATTGAAAAAAAACTAGCGAAGGCGAAATTATCGAGTGATATTTCAGAAAAGGATAGACTTAAAGAGGTCTATACCATTTTATGAAACTTAGATAATGAGTTAGAACGTATCGCAGAAAACATCACCATGAGCAATGGTACACCAAACAACAGCTTTAATTTTGATTTATTAGAGAGTTCTAGAATATATCATATAAACGACATTAAAAAAATTTGTATTGATTACCGCCTACGTTTTTTAGATTCTAAATATTTTAAAGGAGATATACCAGTCGAGGCATTATCAAAAGTTAAAGCCTTAGAAAAAGAACATGATTTAAAAATAAAAGGTTTTAAAATAATAGCACCATCTAAGCTTTTTAAGCTAGAAGATAAAGATGACCCTTTACTTTTTGCCCCAATCGGGAATGGATACCACTACCTAATTCACCAGTGGGGAAATGATCTACATCCATTAAGAAAAATAATTATGTGGCCATTTAAAGGCATGGTAAACTTAACTATCTTAGTCTTATTGCTTAGTTTCTTAGTTACACTTTTAATACCTGATGGCCTCTTTTCTAAATCTAATTCTACAACAGAGTTCTGGATTATTAATTTCTTTATGTTCAAGTGTATTGCTTCAGTGGTAATATTTTACGGCTTTGCATTAGGCAAAAACTTTAATCCGGCTATTTGGAACAGTAAGTATTTTAATAGTTAAACAACTTTATTCTATCAATTCACGAAAATAGTCTGTGGAACCCCATCTAAATCTATATTGTCGATTATTTTGAAATCTGGCGCAGGTGTTATTCTTAAGATTCCACCTTTGTTCACTTCGCCTTTCTTTTGATAACCAATGAGCATATAATTATTTTGCTCATCGTAACCAATAGAGGTTGTAGTAGCAATTCTATATTTTACATTTATATCAGATTCGGTTAGAAAATTCTCAAATAAATAAACAACTGTATTATTTGTTTGGAAGTCATAAATAGCCGGAACCATATCTATCTCAGTATTTAGCATTGCCTTTTGAAAATACATTTTACCACTAGAATCTAAAAATGAATCTTTAGTGGTTATAAAATCTGGCGCTGTATTTTCGCTATAAGTAGTATATGTTTTATCTAAAGAAATTGGGTCTAAAGTAGTATGCAATTCTGGGTAGCTTATTAATACTTGTTCAGAATTATTCTTAAATAGCTTTAAGGCATTATACCCTAAATCTAACTCTACAATTTGTTGAGTAGTATTTAAATCAAATACCGAAAGATGATACTCATCTGTAACAAATTCATTTAAGGTTAGAACAAATAATCTGTTTGAAGAAGTAATCAAGTCGACCGGCTTTTTATCTAGTGAAATATCTATATGGTTTTCGCCACTGTTATTTAATGAGATAATCCTTACTACATTTTGCATATCTTTCCCCAGAAGCTCTCTTTCGTACGCTATAAAAATTAACTCTGCCGTATGGGTAATTGCAGTAACTTCTATTGCACATGGGTCTAAATCCTGAAAAACTTGAAACGAGTTAGTTGTATAATTCGCAGCATTATATAATTCTATGTTAGCTTGACAGTTACTGGTATAATAAAAGCTGATTTCATCTGAATCACGAAATTTTACATATTCAGAAGGAATCTCGGAGAAAGAGGCAACTGAATTTTTCACAATTAATTCATCATTCGGTGTACCAAGAACAACTGCGTTCAAATTATTACTACTACTTAAAAAGACGGTATAATTTGTAGGTGCTTCAATAGCGATTTCTTCAGTACTTTCTTCTGATGATTTTTCGCATGCAACGAAACTAAGGGCCATAATAAAATAGGCCACAATATTGTAGGTTTTCATAAAACATCGATTTGGGTTAATCTATTCTATGCTTTTTCAGCGTACATCTTATTACGCTGCTCTTTTAATGTCTTGTCAGACATATACTCATCAAACGTTGAATACCTGTCAATGTTGCCTTTAGGAGTTAATTCTATGATTCTATTTGCCACCGTCTGTGCAAACTCGTGATCATGTGTTGTTAGCAGTAAAGTTCCTTTAAAATTCTTAAGAGAATTGTTGAATGCTGTAATACTTTCAAGGTCTAAATGGTTCGTTGGCTCATCTAACATTAAAACGTTCGCACGCATTAACATCATTCTACTTAACATACATCGAACTTTTTCGCCTCCGGAAAGTACCGTACACTTTTTAAGTGCCTCTTCGCCACTAAAAAGCATTTTACCTAAAAATCCTCTAATGTATACCTCTTCTCGCTCTTCTTCTGTTTTTGCATATTGACGCAACCAGTCTACCAAGTTGATATTATCGGTAAAGAAATCAGAGTTATCTGCAGGTAAATAAGATTGTGTTGTGGTTACACCCCATTGAAAAGTACCTTTATCAGCTTTTCTATTACCGTTGATGATTTCATAAAAAGCTGAAGTCGCTCTAGAATCTCTAGAAATCATAGCGATTTTATCTCCTTTAGCTAAATTGATATTAACATTATCAAAAAGAACCTCTCCATCATCAGTCGAAGCAGAAAGTCCCTCTACATTTAATATCTGATCACCTGCCTCACGATCTCTGTCGAAGATAATTGCAGGATATCTACGGCTAGAAGGTTTAATATCATCAACCTTTAATTTAGAAAGCATTTTTTTACGAGAAGTTGCCTGCTTACTTTTTGCAACGTTAGCACTAAAACGTGCAATAAACTCTTGCAATTCTTTTGCTTTCTCTTCTGACTTCTTATTCTGTTGTGCGCGTTGGCGGGCAGCCAACTGGCTACTTTCATACCAAAACGTATAATTACCAGAATATAGATTCAGTTTGCCAAAGTCGATGTCACCTATATCTGTACATACGGTATCTAAAAAGTGACGGTCATGACTTACAACAATAACCGTGTTTTCATAATCTGCTAAGAAGTTTTCTAACCAACTTATTGTTTCATAATCCAAATCGTTGGTAGGTTCATCCATAATCAAAACATCAGGGTTACCGAATAACGCTTGAGCTAGTAGCACACGTACTTTTAATTTAGAATCAACTTCAGACATAAGTGTAAAATGCAAGTCTGCACTAATACCAAGATTAGAAAGCAAGGCTGCAGCACTACTATCTGCATTCCAACCATTCATTTCTTCGAATTTTACTTGCAACTCCCCTATTCTATCTGCATTCTTATCGTCATAATCTGCATAAAGGGCATCTATTTCCTTTTTAATCTCATAAAGAGGTTTATTACCCATTACTACCGTTTCAAGTACGGTAAAAGTATCTGCAGAATTATGATTTTGCTCTAATATGGACATCCTTTTACCCGGCTCTAAATGAACATGACCAGAAGTTGGGTCTATTTGACCAGCAAGTATTTTCAAGAACGTAGATTTACCAGCACCATTGGCACCAATAATACCATAACAATTGCCCTGTGTGAAAGCAACATTCACTTCATCGAATAAAATTCTTTTTCCAAATTGAACAGATAGATTAGATACAGATAACATAGTAACAAAATTTTAAAAATCCGTGCAAAAATACTGAATTTATTAGCTTTTACTGCCTTGTTTGCCATCAATTTCACACAATGATTTTTAAGAGTATGCTCTATAACATTTAACTAGCTATTAACAACAACTGGTGATAAGGTTTGTTATTTTTGAAAGGTATCCAGTCTCTAATTCTATATGACAAGAATTCTACTCTCAACATTCATAGTACTCATAGTAGGTTGCTCAACGGCCAAAAAAGATTCAGATACGGTGCTTTTTGCCGGTGAAATTGTTAATCCTACAAGTACTCAAGTTATCTTGATGAAAGGCAGACAAAAAATTGATTCTGCACAACTTGATGAGAAAAACAGATTTAAGTTCGATTTACCTACTATTGAAAATGGTCTTTATCATTTTAATTTATCTCCAGAATATCAATATGTTTATTTAGAAAAAGGAGATAGTTTAATGGTTAGGCTTAATACCAGCTATTTTGATGAGTCGTTAGTTTTTTCTGGAAGTAACGAGGAAATAAATAATTTTTTACTAGAATTATTTTTAGCTGCCGAAGAGGAAGATTCTGCCATGTATACTGAATATTATGAGTTAGAACCAAATTATTTTTTAGATAAAATAAAATCGCTTAGAGACGATAAGCTCAGTCATTTAAATGAAATGAAATCAGAAACCACAATGTCTGATGGTGGTTATGAATTATTAAAAGGCAGTATTGACTATACGTATAACCGATATAAAGAGATATATCCTTTTCAACATAAGAGAAAAACTACAGAAGAAAATTTACATGATTTACCAAAGAATTTTTATTCTTACCGAAGTGAGTTAAATTATAATAATCAGCACCTTACCTACTTAAGACCATACTATGATTTTATGAAGGCCCATTTTGGAAATTTATCATACATGTCTTGTGTAAATGATTGTAACGATGGAAACTCAGGTACTGGCAAACATTTGCATTTTAATAAGCATAAATTACATTTAATTGATAGTTTGGTAATCGACAAAGAATTGAGGGACAATTTATTTAGAAATGTTGCCTTCGATTATTTACTCAAGAGAAAAGACGCACAAGAAAACACAGAAATTTTCTTAAAAGAGTTTAAGAATGTTTCTAAAAACAATATGCATATTGAAGAAATAGAAAACCTTTATCTAGGTATCGCAAATCTTCAGCCTTCTAAAATGATACCGAACTTAACTGTTGTATCATTTGACAATGAAAACAAAACATTGAACGAGATTGCGAAAGGTAAAAAAGTACTATTTTACTTTTGGTCAGGTTCTAACAAGAAGCAGTATCAAGAAATTTTTAAAAGGGTAGCTGAATTAAAAGAAAAAAGACCAGACCATGAACTAATCGGTATTAATATAAAGACCGATTACAATGATTGGAAAGTAATACTAAAAACCCTTCAAGTAGATACTTCTCTGCAGTATCAAAGCAATAATTTTAAAGAATTAACAGAGAAACTTGTATTATACCCAATGAATAAAGCGATAATCACAGATAATGGTATTATCGTAGATGGCTTCTCTAATATCTATTACAATTGATAAAACTAAGATTTGCATTTTTTTAAATGCAATATGTATTAAGAACTGTGATTTTCTAACATCTTTTCAAACCAGAGACCTGGCAATATACTCTTAAGTGTTAACGAAAATTTCTGAATGAAAGAACCAACCTGATAGTGAGGTTTTGGGTTTTTAGTTTCAATAATCTTTGCTATTTTTTTACCTACTTCTATTGGGTCTCCTCCACCGTCAACATCTGAATCAATAGCATCTAGCGTGTTTTTGTACATTTTCTTATAAGGAGAATTCTCATAAACTGGAGTGTGATACCTACCAGACGCAATATTCGTTGCAAAATCACCAGGTGCCAACGTAGTGAACTTTACACCAAATGTTTTGGTTTCCATCCGATAACTCTCTGTCACTAATTCAAGGGCAGCTTTCGAAGCTGAATAAATTCCTCTATAAGGTAATCCCATATAACCGGCTATAGAAGTAATATTAATTATCAACCCTTCTTTTTGCTTTCGCATGATAGGCAATACTTCGTTTATTACACTTAATGGTCCATTAAAATTAGTAGCAAATGCTTTAAGTACTTCTTCATGTGGAGTTTCTTCCATTGGCCCAGTAATGCCAATACCAGCATTGTTCACAAGAACATCTATTCGAGATTCTTTTTCAAGCAATGAGGCTACACAAGATTTTATGGTCTCTACATTACGAACATCCATTTCTAAAAGTGGAAAGTCTGAAAATGAAGGATATTTCAAGGTACTACGTGTAGTACCATAAACTTTATACCCTTTTTCTTTAAGATGTAAGCCTATTGCTTTTCCAATACCCGAAGACCCACCTGTAATTAGAACTACTTTTGTTTTCATTTTAAAGAAAAATAAGCGATGCTAAACTATACATTGAATTGGTTATGAATGTGTTACCTTTATTTAGATAATTTCAATTTAAGGCACAAAAAAAGGCAAGCTACCTACATCGCACCGCTACGACCATATACCCTTGCTGCGTTCCCGCCCTGGGGGATTCTACAGGAGCTGGTCGTGTAGGACTTGCCAGTTGCAAATATACAATCTTTTAAATCTTTCCCAATCCTTTTACTTTCTAATTTTTATGAATTAAATTGCCTGTCAAGAACCATGAATACTTCTTGTTAATAATCAACACATAATCTTAAATACCTTTTTCTTAATGAGAATAGTTAAATTAATTTGTATTGTTCTAATTCCCAGTCTTTTCATTGCTTGTGGTAGTGGAAATCAAAAAGCTTCCTCCCTCTTTGAAATAAATTTAGCTGAAAATGCAAAGCAGGTAAATCAAAATAAAGAAGTAGGTATTAGCATCAATAATAAAAAACAAAAAGAGATTGAACGTGTAATTTATAGTATAGATGGTGTAGAAATTCCACTAAACAATAATAAACTAATTATTAACGTACCAACATTGGGCAATAAAGTTTTAACTGCTAAAATTACGTTTGAAGGCGAAACAGTTGAAATTAACAAGAACCTAAAGGTTTTATCAGAGAAAGCTCCAGAAATATATACCTACAAGATTATTAATGAATATCCTCATGATACTGAAGCCTATACACAAGGTTTAGAATTTCATAATGATACATTATATGAAAGCACTGGAAAAAATGGACAATCCTTTTTAAGAAAATTAAATTATAAAACCGGGGAGGTATACAAACAGATAGATTTAGACAAAAGCTATTTTGGCGAAGGTATTACCATTCTAAACAATAGAATTTACCAGCTTACGTGGAAAAGCGGATTGGGCTTTATTTATGACTTAGATACCTTTAAAAAATTAGATAACTTTCAATATGGTAAAAGTCGTGAAGGATGGGGATTAACTAATGACGGTAAAAAAATATTTAAAAGTGATGGCACTGAAAAAATATGGTTTTTAAATCCGGATACCATGATGGAGGAAGGTTACATTGAAACCGTTACCAACTCTTCTGTATTTAATTCGGCAAATGAACTTGAATTTGTAGATGGAAAATTATATGCTAATGTGTACCAAAAGCCAAGTGCAATGATAATTGACAGTAAAACTGGGGCAATTGAAGGAGTTATTAATTTCAGTGGATTAAGCAATTTAATTACCAAAACAGAAAATTGGGATGAGTTAAATTACGTTTTAAACGGTATTGCCTATAATAAAAAGAGTCAGACATTTTTTGTGACAGGAAAATTTTGGAATAAAATGTTTGAAGTACAAATCCAGAAAAAATAAAATGAACGGATTTAAGAAAGAAATTATAGTTTCTGCAGACGATCTTGATGATTTAAACCATGTTAATAATGTACGTTACGTACAATGGATTCAAGATATTTCTAAAGAACATTGGCAAGCTAAAGCTTCTTCGCAAATGCAAGAGGAAGTAATTTGGGTTGTTCTTAGTCATCATATAGAATATAAAAATGCAGCAGTACTAAATGACCCAATCATAATAAGTACTTTTATTGAATCAAGTTCTGGGGCAAAATCAGTTAGAATTGTTGAAATGCATCATGGTATTTCAAAAAAACTATTAGTGCACGCTAGTACCGAATGGGTTCTTCTTAATAGCGAAAGCTATAGACCAGTTCGAATACCAGAAGAAATCAAAGAAATATTTCTTTAATTGATTTTATTTAAACAACCTATACGTGCGAAATCGAATACTAATCGCCTTCTCAATTCTACTCTGTATCTTATGGAGTACTTCGTGTAGAAAAGATTTCGAATACGCACCTAGCAATGGTAATTTGTCTTTTTCAAAAGACACGGTTTATTTAGACACTGTGTTCGCTAGTATAGGTAGTAGCACCTATACACTTAAAGTATTTAATGACACCAAAGATGATATCATAATCCCCAATATATCCCTTAAAAATGGCCCTGAAAGCTTTTATAGACTAAATGTTGATGGTGTTGCCGGTAAACAATTTAATGATATTCCAATTTATGCCCAGGACAGTCTATTTATTTTAATTGAAACAACCATAAGTATCATTGATGGTTCTATAAAAGAACTACTATATACCGATGCTATTCAATTTGACAAAGAGCCATTTCAGCAATCGGTAGAGTTGGTTACGCTGGCCAAAGATGCTATTTTCCTTTACCCAAAAGATAATTCTGAAATTGAATCTGAAACCATAAATCTATATAGGGATGAAGCAGGAAACCCTATCGATATATCTGGTTTCGAACTTAAAGATGAAGAGCTATACTTTACCAATAATAAACCCTTTGTTATATACGGTTATGCAATAATACCTGATGAAAAAGAATTGATAATTGAAGCTGGAGCACGAATTCACTTTCATAAAAATTCAGGTATATATGTGAAAGATGGCGCTAAATTAATAGTAAATGGTACATTAAGTAAAGATAGTGTAGCATTAGAAGGTGAGGTCATTTTTGAAGGTGACCGACTTGAGCCTGAATTTGCAGAAACCCCAGGCCAGTGGGGAGCTTTATGGATTACTGCCGGAAGTACAAATAACGCTATTAACCATCTAACCATTAAAAATGGGGAAATAGGTTTATTTGTTGAAGGATTATCAAACGACATTGAATCTACGTTAATCATTGAAAATAGCCAGATTTATAATAATACTAGATATAATTTATGGGCAAAAAATGCCAAATTAGAGGCTTCAAATCTAGTTTTAGGTGGTGCAGGTAGCTCATCCTTATTGATAGAAAATGGGGGTAATTATACTTTTATACACTCAACGATTGCAAACTATTGGAATAGTGGGTTTAGGTATAATACCGCATTAGAAATAAAGAATGACAGCCAAGAAATTGGTTTTGACCTTGTTAAAGCTGACTTCAAGAATTGTATTATTGATGGTAAGCGCCAAAATGAGATAAGCTTAATATCAGATAATCAGAATAGCTTCAATTTTAATTTTTTAAACTGTTTTATTAAATACTCACAAAACGATTCGTCTTCACCATTGAATAATCTATATGATTTTACAAAATCAGAATTATATTCTGACATCATATTGAATGGCGAAGTAGATTATTTTCTAACAACAAAGAATGATTTTAGAATTGGTTTAGACTCAGATATTATCGATAAGGGAGATTTAGATGCTGCTAATTATAGCCCTCTAGATATCCTAGGAACACAAAGAATACCTGCCCCCGATTTAGGTGCCTTTCAAGCTATAGAAAAAGAATAATGCCAATTTCGAGTTGTTATTTGACAGACTTTTCCTTCAAATGGCCCGTGAATAGGCATTTTATAACAAACTCCTCCGTTTTTATAAGGACATTCTTGACGTGAGTTGTTTGCTCTATATCTAAATTCGTAGTAGACACTATATCTTTTGGATTATACGTACACCATAATTGATTCTGATGCAGTTTCAAATTTGCAGTTACATGCTTTTTTGGATGAATATGGTGACTTTGATTGCATAAACACAACGACCAATCCTTCTGATGGTTTAAACGATATTCTGAAATACACTCCAGATATTGTTTTTATAAATCTTAATAATGACTATTCAGCCATTTTTCTAATGGTGATGGAGATTCATCAATACACGAACCAACTTCCTATATTAATTGGCATCGCTTCTACTAAAGATTATGCCTATGATGCTATTAAAAATGGTTTTTTTGATTACTGGCTTCAGCCTTACAATGAGTTCGATATACGTAAGTCATTATTAAAGCTTAAAAAAAGAATGCCAAAAGAAAAAGCACCTGTTACGCTTTGCTTAAAATCGTACAACGACTTCCAATACCTGAATACCAATGATATTCTATACTTGAAGGCAGATAATAATACTACCGAATTCTATATGAAAGACGGTACAATTACAAATGCCTTTAAAACTCTAAAGACTTTTGAAAATGCGCTACCTGGCAATTTTATGCGTATACACCAAAGTTATATTGTAAATACTACTTATGTCTCTAGAATAAATTTCGGCAAATCGATATGTGCTTTAAAAATGGTAAATGAACACATTCCATTTTCAAAAACATACCGAGAAAACATGGATAGTCTTAAAAATATCCTCTCAAAGAATACATTTTCTTCACAAAATTAAAGAATTCTCTCACAATTGGTTCATATACTAGCAGAACTAAGTCACTTACTTAAGGGATAACTATTTCCTTTATCTACTCATGTAACCATAGTACTTTGGCAGTATAATAAACCAAAAACCCCTAAAACACACAGAATATGAAAAAAGTAACAAGTATTTTAGCAGTAGCAGTAATGGCATTAGGTATGGCAACTTTCGTAATAGAAAACACTGCTAGTGAGTTTGATTTCATGAATGATATCTCTAAAGCCTTAGCTTGTGATGATTGTTCTTCTGATGTACCACCAAGACATGGGAAAACGCTAATAAGCTAGATTAAATTAATCTTATATAAAAAAGGCCTTTAACTATCATGTTGAAGGCTTTTTTTATATCTTGGTTTTTATGAAATTTAAAAAAATAATTTTTTGATTAAACGATATTTTTCATTTTTAATTCTAGTACAATTATGCTGTAGTTGTTCAGATACTGAACCTACACAAGTTGATTCATCTATTGCAATTTCAACTGATAGTATTCGTATATATATCAAAGAGAGTAAAAACCCCCAATCTACAGAGTTACAAAAATTATCGGTTTTAAATAAAGCCTATCAATTTGCATTAAATAGCCCCTCCGACTCCTTAAAAGCACAATATTTTTCAACCCTTTCAGAAAATTTATACGCAACGGCTGATAGTGCTTTATTTCGAAAAATCAATAAACAAGCGATTTCCCTGAACCTAAAAGAAAACGATTCGTTATCAATAGGAAATAGGTATTGGGATTTAGCACTTTTTTTTAATAGATATTCAGTAAAGGATAGTGCCTACTCTTCCTATTCGGAAGCACAAAAAGTATTTGAGACCATTAATGAGAAACAACTTTCTGGTAGAATGTATTGGAACATGGCCAAAATACAAACAGACATTAAAGATTATGTGGGTAGCGAAACTACCATAACCAAGGCAATTGAACGCTTTAAACCCTTAAATGATAATTTCTATCTATATCTTAGTTATAATGTTCTAGGTATCACTTTAGGCGGTTTGGGTGAAGTTGAGAAATCTCAAACCTATTACAACCAAGCGTTATATTATTTAAAACAAGAACCTTATGACAAAAAACTAGAAGCAACGATTATAAATAATATTGGTGTGGTCTTTAGAGAAAATAAACAATACAAAAAAGCAATACAAAATTTTAAGACTGTTTTAGAAACGGATAGTTTAGAATTAAAAAACCCAGATCTCTATGCCAAAGCTTTGAGCAATTTGGCATCAAGCAAATTGCACGATAATGATACTTTAGGAGTCAATAAGCTACTTTTAGATGCTATAGAAATAAAAAGCAGAGAAAACATGACCGCTAGCTTGGCGTCATCATATTTAAGCTATGCTGAATACAAAGCATATGCCAACGATACATTGACCGCAATTGGCAATGCAGAAATAGCTGAAGAGCTATCTGAAAAAAGTCAAAATAATGAAAGATTACTTATGGCTTGGGAATTTTTAGCGAAATTAGAGAAAAAAGAAGCAGCTAAGTACTTTCAAAAATATATTAAACTTAGTGACAGTCTTCAAAAAGAAGAACGAAAATTACAAGATAAATTTGCACGTATTCGTTTTGAAACTGATGAATTTATCGCTGAAAATGTAGAACTAGAGGGCGAGAAAGAAATACTCTCTAAACAAAAACAAATTTGGATTGGTATCGCAGCCGGTTTCTTTTTATTGGGGCTCTCTATCTATATTATTATTAATCAACGCGCTAAAAATCAAAAGCTTCGTTTTGACCAACAACAGCAAGCCAATAATCAAGAAATTTTCAATTTAATGTTGATGCAAAAACAAAAAGTTGAAGAGGTTAAACGTTTAGAACAGAAAAGAATATCAGAAGAACTGCACGACGGTGTTTTAGGTAAAATGTTAGGCGCACGTATGGTTTTGACCGGCCTAAATAAAAGAGCTACAGAGGAAGCTATTCAAGAAAAGTCAAAGGCCCTTGGTTCTTTACAAGAAATAGAACACGAAATACGATCCATTTCGCATGAGTTAAGCCACAGTGCATATCAAAAAATCAATAATTTCACTGACTCAATCGAATCATTATTATCTGGCGGAAATAAAAATATTAAAACCATATTTAATTACAATGAAGACGAAAGCTGGGATAGTTTAGAAGGTACTATCAAAATTAATGTGTATCGTATTATTCAAGAGACATTTCAAAATGCCATAAAACACGCGAATTGTACTATTTTCGAGATTACATTCTACAGAACTGACGACGTCTTTAACGTAATAATGAATGATAATGGTCGTGGTTTTAATATAAATAAAGGAAAAAAAGGTATCGGTATCAGAAACATAACTTCTAGGATAAACAAACTGAATGGTACGTATCACGTAGAATCAGTAGAAGGTAAAGGCACAACAATTTCGTTACAAATACCGGTTAAAAAGAATTTGATTAATTCTTCTGATAATAATACGCATCTTAAATACGTTTAGTAAATTACAATAGAATCTAAATATAGAAATGAATACTGTACGAATTTTAGCGGTAGATGATCATGAAATGACCACTTTGGGATATAAATATATTCTTGAGGATTCTGATTTTACTGATTTTAACGTGAAAGTTGAAATAGCCAAAAGTTTTGAAAAAGGTAAAAGTAAGATTGAACTATCAAAGCGAGCCATACCTTATGACATCATTCTTTTAGATATTCAGTTATTTTCACCAGAATCTAAAGACCCAAGAACAGGTATCGATTTAGGTATTGTTGCTAGAAATGAAGTACCTAACTCTAAGGTTGTTTTCATGTCTTCTTACAGCGATAATTATAGAATTAATAATATTTTTAAAACAGTAAATCCTGATGGATATATGGTTAAATCTGAGATAGATGAAATGTCTCTAAAAACCATGGTAGAAACCATCATGAACAAATCTCCGTACTATACCGCAAGTGCCTTAGCTGCTATTAGACGTAGAATGGCTAGTGATATTGTTATTGA
Source organism: Maribacter arcticus (assembly GCF_900167935.1). Lineage (GTDB taxonomy): Bacteria > Bacteroidota > Bacteroidia > Flavobacteriales > Flavobacteriaceae > Maribacter > Maribacter arcticus. Next base: position 192,918 of record NZ_FUYL01000010.1, read on the forward strand.
TGAGCAAGATCAAAAGATTCTGTATCATCTTTCACAAGGTATTCATACTAGAGACATTGCACCATTAATAGGCTCAGCCAACACAACTGTTGAGGCAAGAAAAAGACAACTAAAAGCACTTTTCGATATTAAAAATGGAAATGATTTAGCCCTAATTAATGAGGCTAAAACCCGTGGATTCCTTTAAAACCTACTAATATTATAATTAATTGAATATCAGTTAGTTAAAAATATTTCTATTGTTTTATAATAATATCCTCCAAATTTATAAGGTTTTCCTAAGGTGAAATAAATATGGTTAAAAGTATCTTTATCAAAAGAAAATTTTTAATACCAGCCTTGCATGCATTTTAATATCGACGATTTTATTAAAAAATCATTAATAAATTTAGACTACACTAAAGAGATTACTGGAATAGATGAATTTCTAAAATCGTTAGAGTTTCATTATTTTTCTAACATAAAATTAAAACGCAAAAGCTGCACGCTCAATTCCGTACACCTAGTATTAGAAGTGAACTGCAATATAGAATTGTTAGAATTATTCACTAATTTCAATACTGGTAGATGGGGCACAAGTAGTAAAAATGGTTCGCCACTACTGTGTAATTTAGAAATCTTAAATTCGAGAAATAACTGTAATATTGATATCGAAGAGCTCACCATATTCTTGAATGATACCAGCATTGTAATAAAACGTATTTACGATAATAGTATAGCATCACAATTCAATGACATATTAAAGCAAATTGCTTGCAACTATATCTTCTTAACAAAGGGTCTTACGCAAAAACCTTATGAAATTTTTATTCCCATATTTGAGGATAGTATAGATAACCTTGAGTTTGACGATAATCAGTCGAATATACTTCCGAAATCTTACAGTGAATATTGGGGCATTTACTTAGACAAAGAAGATGAAGCTTCTATTTTTGATGTACAAAGAAATACCTACGTTACAGGTAATCTAGAATTTTTATCTGAATAAAACCTTAAATAAATACTAGGCGTTAAAAATTGGCCTAGTATTCATCATTTCATTCACTTTACCCTTCACTTCGGAGATAACAATGTCATTTTCTGGGTTAGTTATAACCTGATCAATAAACTCAACTACTTTTTCCATATCACTTTCAACCAGTCCTCTAGTAGTAATAGCAGCGGTTCCAAAACGTATGCCCGAAGTTACAAACGGAGATTTATCATCAAAAGGCACCATATTCTTATTTGCAGTAATATCAGCAAGCACCAATGCTTTCTCAGCATCTTTACCTGAAATATCTTTATTTCTTAGGTCAATAAGCATCATATGATTATCAGTACCGCCAGATATAATATCATATCCTCTTTTTACAAATGCTTTTGCCATAGCATCAGCATTCTTTTTCACTTGTAATATATATGAGCCGTAAGAGTCTGTTAACGCTTCACCAAAAGCAATTGCCTTACCTGCTATAACATGCTCTAAAGGACCTCCTTGATTTCCTGGAAAAACAGCTAAATCTAATAAAGCTGACATTTTTCTTAGATTTCCATTTTTCAATTTAATACCAAATGGGTTCTCGAAATCAGTCCCCATCAATATTAAACCACCTCTCGGGCCTCTTAATGTTTTATGTGTTGTTGTTGTTACAATATGACAATGAGGAATTGGATTGTTCATTAGGCCTTTTGCAATTAAACCTGCTGGGTGAGAAATGTCAGCAAGTAGAATAGCATTTACACTATCGGCAATTTTACGAAAACGTTCAAAATCCATATCTCGCGAATATGCAGAGGCCCCGGCAATTATCAACTTAGGCTGTTCATTAGTCGCTATTTCTTGAATCTTATCATAATCTAATCTACCTGTTTCTTGGTCTACACCATAAAACACAGGATTATATAATCTTCCAGAAAAATTTACCGGAGAACCATGAGTTAAGTGTCCACCATGAGACAAATCAAAACCTAAGATCTTATCTCCAGGCTGTAAACATGCATGATACACCGCAGCATTAGCTTGCGAACCAGAATGCGGCTGAACATTTGCATAGGCAGCACCGAAAAGTTCCTTAGCTCTATCAATAGCCAATTGTTCAACTTTATCAACCACTTCGCAACCACCATAATAACGCTTACCTGGGTAGCCTTCAGCATATTTATTGGTAAGTACAGAACCCTGCGCTTCCATTACCTGCGGACTTGTAAAATTTTCAGAAGCGATTAATTCAATTCCGTTAATCTGACGTTGTCTCTCTTCTTCAATAAGATTAAAAATCGTGGTGTCGCGTTGCATGTTGCTATTTCTTTTAAATAAGATGCAAAAATACAAATAAGAGTACTTAATGAAATAAAAAAATGAACAAACACATAACTTATTTATTAAAATAAGTTAATAACTACAACCCTATTCATGAAAATTTTTCAGTAATCAATTGTGCATCTTACCGAAAATATACTATTCCTTAACCCTATACGTTATGATAAAAGCCTTTTATGGCACGGCTGTTGAAATAGCTTAATTAAATTCTAAAAATATTAGACATGAAAAAATTTCTACTAGTTGGTTTTATAGGCCTACTACTATCATGTAGCGGGGTTAAGAAAACACAGGAGGCTCTAAATTCTGGTAATTACATGGCTGCTATTAACAAAGCTGTTGTAAATATTGCAGAAAATAAGACAAAAAAAAGCAATCAGACGTACATTGTACTTCTTGAAGAAGGTTATCGTAAGCATACCGAAAGGGAGCTTCAGCATATTAAATTTCTTAAAAAAGATGGTAACCCTGCAAATTTCGAAGAAATTTTCAATACTTACGACCGACTTAAATTGGTTCAAGAAAGTATTCGGCCGTTGTTACCTTTATATATTCAAGATGAAAATAGAAAGGCACAATTCAACTTTAAGAATTATGACGACGAATTAATTGCCGCCAAGCTAAATTTATCTGAATTCCTTTATAACAAGGCAACGACTTTATTAGACAATGCTAATTATAAAACTGATTATAGAATTGCTTTTAGTGATTTAAAATATTTACAGGAGCTAAACCCTAATTATAAAAACGTTGTTGCTAAAATTGATGAAGCATACCAGAAAGGTTTAGATTATGTTATTGTAGAAATGACCAACAACACCGATAAGGTAATCCCAAGAAGATTAGAGGATGAACTATTAAATTTGAATACCTATGGATTAAATAATCATTGGACAGAATACCATACCAATAGAATTCAAAATCAAATCTATGATTACCAAATGGAGGTTTCTTTTCAAGACATCAACATTTCTCCTGAACAAATTAGCGAGAAGCAGATAAGTAAAGAGTGTCAGATTAAGGATGGCTATAGTTTTGTTGAGGACCAAAATGGCAATGTAGTTTCCGATAGTTTAGGAAATAGCATAAAAGTTGACAAGTTTAAAACTGTAAAATGTGATTTCTATCAGTTCACTCAATTTAAGAGTGCTCAAGTTACAGGAGTGGTAAATTTTATAGATTTAAAAAAACAACAGAAAATAAATCAATATCCATTATCGAGTCAATTTGTATTTGAGCATATTTATGCCAACTATAATGGCGATAAAAGAGCTCTAGATAATGATTTGGTTTCTCTTCTACAATTAGCAAGGGTTCCATTCCCCAGCAATGAACAGATGGTATATGATGCCGGAGAAGATTTAAAGAACAACCTTAAGAATATTTTGAATAATCAAAGTTTCAACTAACAAAAAGCCCCGTAAAAACGGGGCTTTTTTTATACGTACTGTTCTAATTTAATATCCGAAATTGATCCGTGAGAATCATGTACTACCACTACCCCGTTTTTAATTATCAATAATTGGGGCGATTGGTGAACCACCCCAAATAACGAGGCCACTTCATGTGAAACATTTCTATTAGCCAGTAAATCTAAAAAATAGAAATCCATCTGACCTTCGTCTAATCCATAGCTACTTTTAAACATATTTAGTACCATTCTACTAATACCACAAGAAGTAGAATGTTTAAAAATAACCTGAGGCCTTGCGCTTGATTGGTTCTTAATCTCCTCTAACTGTGCTATTGTAATTAAAGGCTTCCACGGAATTTCAGAAACATCCTTTCCATCACCGTCCTTAGATTCTCCAAATATTCCACTAAATATTCCCATAAATTCATTAATTTAATATTGCCATTAAGCAAACCGCTATCTGACTAATTGTCATTCAATTCGCTCTAATTCAAGTCATTTTGTCTTGCCATTGTATTTGGTAAGATTCTTGAACATTACCTTTCAAAAGTATTACAAATAACTAAAACTAGAGAAAATGAATATAAATAATTTCACTATAAAATCACAGGAGGCAATTCAAAAAGCCCAGTTGATTGCCCAAGAAATGGGTCATCAACAAATAGAAAATGAACATGTTTTTAAAGCACTTACCGAAGTAGAAGAAAATGTAATGCCTTTTTTACTTAAAAAATTAGGCGTCAATTTTAATCTGGTACAACAAATATTGGAAAAGGAACTTACTAGTTTTCCAAAAGTGGAAGGTGGTGAATTGCAATTTTCAAGAGAAGCGGGCAAAACTCTCAATGAAGCTAGCATAATTGCCAAAGATATGGGTGATGAGTTTGTTTCTCTAGAGCATTTATTCTTGGCTGTATTAAAATCTAAAAGCAAAATAGCTCAAATATTAAAAGACCAAGGGGTCACAGAAAAACATCTTAAAGCAGCTATAGAAGAATTGCGAAAAGGAGATAAGGTTACTTCACAAAGTGCTGAAGAAACGTACAATTCTCTACAGAAATATGCGAAAAATCTAAATGAACTAGCCGATAGCGGTAAATTGGACCCCGTAATTGGTCGCGATGAAGAAATAAGAAGAATACTTCAGATATTATCAAGAAGAACTAAAAATAATCCAATTTTAGTTGGTGAACCAGGTGTAGGTAAAACTGCAATCGTTGAAGGTCTTGCCCATAGAATTATTCAAGGCGATATACCCGAGAACCTTAAAGATAAAGTTATTTACTCTTTAGATATGGGTGCTCTAATTGCTGGCGCTAAATACAAGGGTGAATTTGAGGAAAGATTAAAATCCGTAATTAAAGAGGTTGTTAGTGCAGATGGCAACATCATTCTGTTTATTGACGAAATTCATACGTTAATTGGTGCCGGTGGTGGTCAAGGTGCTATGGATGCCGCTAATATTCTAAAACCAGCATTAGCTAGAGGAGAATTAAGATCTATTGGGGCTACAACTTTAGATGAATACCAAAAGTATTTTGAGAAGGATAAGGCATTGGAAAGAAGATTCCAAAAAGTTATAGTTGACCAACCAGATACCGAAAGTGCAATATCTATTCTAAGAGGTATTAAAGAAAAGTATGAAGCTCATCACAAGGTACGCATCAAAGATGAAGCTGTAATTGCTGCTGTAGAGTTATCTCAACGGTATATTACAAATAGGTTTTTACCCGATAAGGCAATTGACCTAATGGATGAGGCTGCATCTAAACTTAGAATGGAAATCAACTCCAAACCAGAGGAGTTAGACGTTCTTGACCGAAAGATAATGCAATTGGAAATTGAAATTGAAGCAATTAAAAGGGAAGATGATAAGCAAAAACTTAAAATCTTAAACTTAGATCTAGCTAATGTGAAAGAAGAGCGTAATGAGATTTACGCTCAATGGGAAAGTGAAAAAACAGTTGTAGATAATATTCAACAAACTAAGTTAGATATTGAAAATTTTAAAGCAGAAGCAGAAAGGGCTGAACGTAATGGCGACTATGGTAAGGTAGCTGAAATTAGATATGGAAAAATTAAAGAGGCGCAGGAAAATCTGACAAAATTACAAGATGATTTAGCAGCACAGCAACACTCTGGAACCCTAATTAAAGAAGAAGTTACTAGCGAGGACATTGCAGAGGTAGTAGCAAAATGGACAGGAATTCCTGTGAATAAAATGTTACAAAGTGAGCGGGAGAAATTGTTGAAACTTGAGGAAGTATTGCACAGACGGGTGGTTGGTCAGGAAGAAGCTATTCAAGCAGTTTCTGACGCTATTCGAAGAAGTCGAGCCGGATTACAGGATGCAAAAAAACCAATAGGCTCCTTCTTGTTTCTTGGTACTACCGGAGTTGGTAAAACTGAACTAGCAAAAACGCTTGCATCCTATCTTTTTGATGATGAAAACGCCATGACACGTATAGATATGAGCGAATATCAAGAGAGACATGCAGTGAGCAGATTGGTTGGTGCTCCTCCAGGATACATTGGTTACGATGAGGGTGGTCAATTGACTGAAGCCGTGAGAAGAAGACCATATTCTGTGGTACTCTTAGACGAAATAGAAAAGGCGCATCCTGACACATTCAATATTTTGTTGCAGGTTCTAGACGAAGGTAGACTGACTGATAATAAAGGTAGAGTTGCGGACTTTAAGAATACCATCATTATTATGACGAGCAACATGGGTAGCCAAATTATACAGGATACATTTGAAAACTCAAAAGATATCCCTAGTGCTACTGAAACTGCAAGAGAAGAAGTTCTTGGTTTATTGAAGAATACTGTACGCCCAGAATTTATCAATAGAATTGATGACATTGTTATGTTTACTCCCTTAACCAAAAAGAATATTAAGGAAATCGTAAGACTTCAATTAGAATCGCTAAAGAAAATGTTGATGAAGCAACAGATTACCTTAGAGGCTACCGAAGAAGCTATAGCTTATTTGGCCGAAAAAGGTTTTGACCCTCAATTTGGGGCAAGACCCGTAAAACGAACAATACAAAAAGAAGTTTTGAATAATATGTCTAAATCACTTTTAAGTGGCGAGATAAAAGCTGATAGTGTTGTATTGCTAGATGCCTTTGACAATGCTTTGGTTTTTAGAAATCAAGAAGATATCATGGTTTAATCACTTAAAAATGTAAAAAAGCGTTCTTATTTTTAATAAGGACGCTTTTTTTTATCAACAATATATACCATACAGTATAGATTTTTTATATTCGCATAAAACAGTCGCAAAATGTCAACTAAAGCCGAAAGAACTACCGCTTATATTATTGAGACTGTTGCACCTGTTTTCAATAAGCACGGCTACGTAGGCACAAGCATGAGCGATTTAACAGAAGCGACCAATTTAACCAAGGGTGCGCTTTATGGTAATTTTGAAAATAAAGAGGCTCTTGCTTTATCTGCTTTCGAATATAATCGCAATCTCCTATTAACAGCTATTGATGAACATTTGTCCGTAGAAGGAAAAGCGATGAAAAAGATTGAAAATCTTATTGAGTTTTATAAGAAATACGACATATTCACATTGACCATGGGTGGCTGCCCTATTTTAAATGTTGGCATAGATGCCCAACATAACAATAGATTGTTAGCCGCAGCGGCTAAAGAAACTATAAAAGAGATTGAAGGTAAAATCGCCTTGATTTTCGAAAGCGGTATCAATAATGGTGAGTTTAAACTTCCGGTCACGCCATTACAATTCTCAAAACAATTATTTACAATAATACAAGGTTCTATTGCCATGGCTACCCTAACAAAAGACCGAAAATATCTTTTAAATACGGTTACCTATTTAGATGTTCTTATTAAAAGAGAACTCAAATAAACTTACGCCTATCTATTTAACTATAATAGATTAATGAAATAATTGTGATTAATCTATTATTACTCACCAGTTACTCTAAATATCCAAATCTTCTCTTTGTATTTTCCACCTAGGTTAGAATCTCTGGCCTCTCTAGCTTCTTTTATAGAATTGTATTTAGCAAGGTATACATAATTGTATTTATTCAATTCTCTATAAAAAGATTTTGCTTCAATACCTTTTTTCTTCATATCCACCAAAAATGCATCTAAGTACTTTTTCGTTCCAAAGACATTGGCTATCAAATAATACCCTGGTGATAAAGACCCTTCTTTAGTAACCTCTTCATACTTTTCCCCAGCTTTAGGCTTAACAATCTCATTTCTTGCAGCAAATTCTGCTTTCTGCTTCTCAGCTTCAGCCAATAGCACCTCACTCTGAGCAATAGAGTCTTGTCTTTGTTTTTGAACAAGTGCAACTGCTTCTTCTTCCTTCCTAATTACTATAGCTATTGAATCTTGTTTTCTTTGTTGCTGTAAAGCTCTAGAAGCCGCCAAAGCTTGCTCTGCTTTTGCATTAGTAATAGAATCTCGTTTTCTTCTAATATCTCTTTTAGACTCTTTTACAGCAAGGTCTGTTTGTCTTGATGCTTCAACTATAGAATCATTTATCCTGTTAGATTCTATAAGCGCTAAACGTTCTTGTTTTTTGGCCTCACGTTTAATGGCCATTTCTTCTTCTTTAGTTAATTCTTGAGATACTACACCTTCCTCTAGGTCTGGTTTAACAATTAAGCTTTCTTCTTTTCTTTTTTCCTCTTCCGCTATTAATTGTTCTTCAAGCTTTTCTTCAGGCGTCTCTATTGTTCCTAACTTGTATGAGGTTACAAATTCAAAAGAAGGATCCTGCCCTTTTATGTCAGCACTAGTACCCACTTCAATCAATGCTCCTATAGATAATCGTTTAAAAAAACGTCCACCTAATCCTCCTGAAAATCCATAAAAACTATTGTAACCCGCTTGGGCCCAATATTTATTAGTAGTTAGTAATGATGTTAAACCAACTTGATTATCCAATCCAGGAATGGTCTTATAATATATTGATGGTCTTAAAATGGAACTATTATCTGTACTTAGGATTGAAAGTGGAAAATCATAACTAGCCAATGCTAAAAACATACGTTCATCGGGACTAGAATTTCGTTCGTTTTTACTGAAGTTATAATCAAATAAATTTTCTGAAACCAAACCAATGTTAAATCTATCTATGCTCAAATTTATACCAGGCGCCATTTGCACAATAAAATCATTCGTAATTGAAGTTTGAATGGGGTTTGGAACAAAAAAACGTTCATCAGCAAGCTTTTGTTGAAATGCAAATAAATTAAGTCCGACACCTAAAAACACCTTTTCACTTAACTCAATGTTATATGCATAGTTTAAAACTGCCCCTGTATTTAAAAAAATACCAGTATTATGCTGAAAAAAACCTGCACCTGCAGCAGAAACTTCATTTAATCGCGTAGTGTAATTTAAGAATAATGAAGTTGGGTCGGCATCGTATGCTTGCCATTGCCATCTTGCCCATAAAGCAACAGATGATGGATTATTGCGATCTAAACTATATGCAGGGTTTATGAGACTCCCATTATACTCTGTAAGATTTAGCTGCCTAAAATCACTAGGCAGTACAACTTCTTGAGCCTTAAGACCTAGAACTACAAAACCAATAAGAAGTGCCCCACAAAAATTTTTCATATGCAAAAAAACAAAAAATAGACTATTTATAGTACTATTTTGAAGTAATTTTAGTTATTAAATTAATACATCAAACAAATTTTCATGAAAGCCATAAAATTTCTTCTTTTTACATGCCTATTAATCAGTCTTTCTTGTAAAGATGAGGTTGTTATAGATACTTCGCAAGATCAAACATCCGTTTCAACATTTTACTTAATTAGACATGCAGAAAAGGTTAGAAGCAATCCTGATGATTCTGACCCTGAACTTAATCAAAAAGGATTAGGTAGAGCCATGCATTGGGCAGAAATTCTTGCAGATGTTGATTTAGACGCCATATATTCTACAGACTATAATAGAACTTCTATGACTGCAGCCCCAACATCGGTAAAGAAAAATATTGATGTACAGTATTACGACCCAAGCTCTCTAGACATCACACAATTTAAAACCAACAATCTAAATAAAAATGTTTTAATAGTTGGGCATAGCAATACTACGCCAGAGTTTGTAAACAAATTGATTGATGAAGAACGTTATTCTGATATCGATGATAGCGAAAATGGAATTTTATTTATAGTACAGATTGTAAACGGAAGACCTACGGTAAATAAACTTATTTTCAACTGCAACTGTCCAGATTAACATTCTATTCTTTCAAAACCTCTAATACCATTTTCAAATAGTTTAAAAAGGTTAAGACATTCATTCAATTGTTCTTACTTTTGTCATCAATGCAAAACACGATCAACATAAGGAATAAAAAAGCTCATTTCGAATATGAGCTGATGGATAAATTTACGGCCGGCATAGTTTTAGCGGGTACAGAAATTAAGGCCATTAGAGAAGGTCGTGCATCTATTACTGAGAGTTTTTGTGAATTTAATGATAGAGATGAGCTTTTCGTAATTAATATGCAGATTGACGAATACTCACATGCATCTCACTTTAACCACAAACCAAAAGCTGAGCGAAAATTACTTCTACAAAAAAGAGAGCTTAAAAAATTGAGTAAAGAGGTGAAAACTTCTGGTTTAACTATTGTTCCTCTTCGTGTATTCTTAAATGATAGAGGTCTTGCTAAAATGCAAATAGCTCTGGCAAAAGGTAAAAAACTTTATGATAAAAGAGATTCCATTAAAGATCGTGACAATAAGCGTGACCTCGCACGTGTAAAAAAGAATTTTAATAACTAGTTAGTTCTTATTCTCTAATAAAGGTACAAATCGAAACGACCCATATTCAGACTTCGAAAATTCCTTTTCAGTAGTTCGTACAAACAAGGTCATAATTTGTTCTTCAAACCCTATAGGAATTACTAACCTACCCCCTACTTTTAACTGTGAAAGCAATGCTTTTGGTACTTCAGGAGCGCCTGCCGTAACAATGATACGATCAAATGGCGCCTGCTCTGGCAAGCCCTTATAACCGTCTCCAAAAATCAGTTTCTTAGGTCGATAGCCCATTTTCTTAAAAAATAAATTGGTTTTCTTAAACAGCTCAAGTTGTCTTTCAATAGTATAGACTTTAACTTTTAACTTTAAAAGAATAGCAGTCTGGTAACCACTACCTGTACCTATCTCCAAAACTTTTTGCCCTTCTTTTAATTGCAGCAATTCAGTTTGAAAAGCAACAGTAAATGGATGCGATATTGTTTGATTAGCAGCTATAGGAAATGCTTTATTTTGGTAAGCATGGCCCTCAAAGCTACTATCCATAAATAAATGCCGCGGAATTTCACGAACGGCATCGAGTACCTTTTTATCGGTTATTCCTTTTTCTTCTAATAATTGCGCTAAATGGTTGCGCATGCCTCTATGCTTAAAGGTATCTTTCAATGGTAGTTGGTTTGACTTTCAAAGTTAGCAAAGATCTTCTAACAACAGAAGAACCTGTTTAAAACTTAAGTCAATAAATGATAAAATTGAAATAGTCCATAGGATAAAACTACCTAACTATGTGTATTTTTGAACAAAACGAAACAAATGCTAAAAGTTGGTGTTTTAGGAGCTGGTCATCTTGGTAAAATCCACCTTAGACTTCTAAATGAATCTAAAAAGTATGAACTAATTGGGTTCCATGATGCAGATAACTCTAATGGAGAAAAGGTAAGCGCCGATTTCGGGTACACCTATTTTAAAAATCTTGATGATTTAATAGATGCTGTAGATGTTATAGACATTGTAACCCCTACTCTTTCTCATTATGAATGTGCGAAAAAATCTATTGAAAAAGGAAAGCATATTTTCATTGAAAAACCGATTACCCATACTCTAGAAGAAGCCAATTCACTATTAGCCTTAGAGACTAAATATGGTGTAAAAGGTCAGGTTGGACATGTGGAACGATTCAATCCTGCATTTACCGCAGTAAAAAATGCCATAAAACAGCCCATGTTCATTGAAAGTCATCGTTTAGCTGAGTTTAATCCAAGAGGTACCGATGTGCCTGTGGTTTTGGATTTAATGATTCATGATATCGATGCAATTTTAAGTGTTGTAAATTCTGAAGTAAAACAAATAAATGCAAGTGGTGTATCGGTAATTAGCCAATCGCCAGATATTGCAAACGCTAGGTTAGAATTTGAAAATGGTTGTGTTGCGAATTTAACGGCTAGCAGAATTTCATTGAAAAATATGAGGAAATCTCGTTTTTTTCAAAAAGATGCTTATATCTCTGTTGATTTTCTTGAGAAGAAAGTAGAAGTCGTTAAAATGAAAGATGCACCAAAAGAACCTGGTGATTTTGATATGATTCTACAAAATGCCGAAGGAATCAAAAAACAGATTTACTTTGAAAATCCGTCGATTGAAACTAATAACGCTATTTTAGATGAGCTTGAATCGTTTGCAGACGCCATAAACAATAATACAACACCAATTGTCAGTTTAACACAAGGTACTCAAGCCCTTAAAGTAGCTTTACAAATTATTGCTGCATTTAATCCAAAGAAAATATGAAAAAAATTGGTGTAATAGGTTCTGGTACTATGGGTAATGGTATTGCCCATGTCTTCGCCCAAAACGGATTTCAAGTACATTTAATTGATGTTTCTCAAGATGCACTTGATAAGGGAGTTGCCACCATTGCCAATAATTTGAATCGGATGTTGTCTAAGGAGAAAATTTCAAGCTTAGATAGGGATAATACACTTTCGAACATTACACAGTTTACTGATTTAAAATCGGGTATTTCTGGTACAGGTTTAGTGATTGAAGCTGCCACTGAAAATTTAGCTATTAAACTGAGTATTTTTAAAGATTTGGACGCCATATGTGATTCAAATACAATTTTAGCCTCCAATACGTCATCAATTTCTATAACGCAAATAGCAGCGTCCACCAACAGACCGGATAAGGTCATCGGTATGCATTTCATGAACCCAGTGCCTATAATGACCTTAGTTGAAATTATACGTGGTTACAGCACATCAGACGCTACGACCAAAACGATAATGGAGCTTTCTAAAAAATTAGGAAAAACTCCTACCGAGGTTAACGATTACCCAGGTTTTGTTGCAAATAGAATATTAATGCCTATGATTAATGAGGCGATAGAAACCTTACATCATGGGGTTGCCGGTGTTCAAGAAATAGATACCGTAATGAAACTGGGCATGGCTCACCCCATGGGACCATTACAATTGGCAGATTTCATAGGTCTAGATGTTTGTCTTTCTATTTTAAATGTAATGCATGACGGATTTAAAAATGCAAAATATGCACCTTCACCCCTTTTGGTCAATATGGTTATGGCTGGAAAAAAAGGTGTTAAATCCGGAGAAGGATTTTATAATTATTCCGAAAGTAGAAAAGCAGAAAAAGTATCAAGTCAATTCGAAAATTAAAATTTTTACATAACAGAATATACTATGTCCATAAAGGAAAATCTTTCCTCCATTTTAAGTACCCTGCCCGAATCTGTAACCTTAGTTGCCGTTTCAAAGACTAAACCTATATCAGACCTTCAACAAGTTTATGATGAAGGCCAACGCATATTTGGAGAAAATAGGGTTCAAGAAATGACAGAAAAATGGGAAAATATGCCGAAAGATATCGAATGGCATATGATAGGTCATCTACAACGAAATAAGGTCAAATACATGGCTGAATATGTTTCTTTAGTACATGGTGTTGATAGTCCTAGATTATTGGCTGAAATAAATAAACAGGCTGAGAAATACAATAGAACCATCTCATGTCTTTTACAAGTGCACATAGCAGAAGAAGATACAAAGTTTGGTTTTGATGAAGATGAATTACTTGCTTTAGTAGAGAATGAAGAATTTAAGGCATATAAACATGTGAAAATTGTTGGTTTAATGGGTATGGCCACATTTACTGATGACATGAATCAGGTACGAAGAGAATTTAAGAGCCTTAAATCATTATACACTAAATTAGAAAACACCTATCCAAATTTCACTATACTATCTATGGGTATGAGTGGAGATTATAAAATTGCCCTAGAAGAAGGAAGCACTATGGTACGTATTGGAAGTAGTATCTTTGGAACGCGAAAATAACCCAAACGATTTCTACTACTTAAATAAATCAGATTTTACTAGATGTACGCGATTTTAGATATTGAAACCACAGGCGGAAAATTTAATGAAGAAGGTATCACCGAAATTGCTATTCATAAGTTTGATGGTCAAAAGGTAGTTGACAAATTTATCAGTTTAGTAAATCCTGAAAAGGAAATTCAACCCTTTGTTGTTAAACTTACCGGTATTAACAGTAAAATGTTACAAACCGCACCTAAATTTTACGAGGTAGCCAAACGAATTATTGAAATTACTGAAGACACCGTTTTAGTTGCTCACAATGCCCAATTCGATTACCGGATATTACGGACAGAATTTAGACGTTTGGGCTATAATTTTGAACGAAAGACCCTATGCACCGTTGACCTTTCAAAACTATTATTACCTGATGCTGATTCATATAGCCTCGGCAAGTTAGTTAGGTCATTAGGCATACCTGTAAGTGATCGCCATAGAGCAAATGGAGACGCATTAGCAACAATAAAGTTATTCAAGCTTTTGCTGGCAAAAGATTCTGAAAAAATAATCATAAAGGATACTATTAGAAAAGAAACCCAAGGCGAACTTTCTGAAAAACAATTAGATATTGTTAGAGAACTACCTAATAAAACAGGTATCTTTTATATGCATAATAAAGATGGTGATATCATTTACCTTAGTAAAAGCACAGATATCAAGAAAAAGGTAAACCAACTCTTTACTAAAAGCGGCGACAAATCTAGAAAACTAGCCAAGGATACTAAAAAAGTAACTTATGAGCTAACAGGCAATGAACTTGTAGCAATTCTTAAAGAACACGAAGAGCTATTAAAACTTAAGCCTAAATATAGCAGTATTCCTAGAAAGAGAATGTTTAGTCATACGTTGTGTAAAACTGAAAATGAAAACGGATACTTTGTTTTAGAAATTAAAGCTTATCGTGAATGTAAAGAACCTTTAGCCCTGTTCAATGGAGTATTCAGTGCTAAAAATTACTTATATAAAATCACTAAAGAGTTAGAGCTATGTGAAAAAGTTAATGGTATAAGTGAAGCTCGAAACAATTGTTCTGGATATGAAAATGGTACTTGTAAAGGTGCCTGTATTAGCAAGGAAGATCAAAAGGATTATAACGAACGTGTAGTTGCCGCAATATTAAAGAATAGTATTCGTAAAGATGCAAATATCATATTGCTTGATAAAGGGCGTGAGATTGGCGAACAAAGTGCAATTTTAATTAAAAATGGCTCGCTTGTAGGTTTTGGTTTTTACGACCTTAACTATCAAATAAATAATATTCATATCTTGGAAACTTTAATCACCCCTATGAATGGTACGCGAGACGCTAATTTTCTAATAGAATCTTATCTCAGAAAAAAAAGAGTACATAAAATTGTAGAATTAAACGTTTAATTTGAAAGAGGAAGACAAATTATCACCTTGGAAAAATAAACTTCATGAAATTATTTATGAAGCAGATACCCCCATGGGTAAATTGTTCGATTTAATTTTATTTTTCATTATCATTTTCAGTGTAATTCTCATAATGCTTGAAAGTGTAAAAAGTATCGATGCTGAGTATCATTACGTTTTATTGACTCTAGAGTGGATTGTTACCATTTTCTTTACCATCGAATATATTGCCCGAATTGTTTGTATCAAAAAGCCTAAAAATTATATTTTTAGTTTTTATGGAATAATCGACTTTCTCTCTACAATACCCTTATACTTATCCTATATTTTTGTTGGATCCCAAGTATTTTTGGCAGTTCGTGCATTGAGATTACTAAGGGTATTTCGGATTTTAAAATTGGTTCAGTTTTTAGGCGAAGCCTCACATTTAAAAAGTGCATTGAAAGCAAGTCGTGCTAAAATAATCGTATTCCTTTTTTCTGTGTTAATTGCATCGGTAATATTGGGCACCTTAATGTATTGGGTAGAAGGTGATGAAGCAGGGTTTACTAGTATTCCTACTAGTATCTATTGGACCATAGTTACCCTTACAACAGTTGGTTATGGTGATATTGCCCCAATTACACCTCAAGGGCAATTTATTGCAACAGTTATTATGTTATTGGGGTATGGTATTATAGCAGTGCCAACGGGAATAGTAACTGCTGAATTTGGCAGACAAAACAAAGACAAATCTAATGATGGAGAGCCAGGAAGGTATGTTCACGTCAACACCCAAAGTTGCCCTACGTGTAGTAAAGAAGGTCATAGAGATGATGCAACCCATTGTTATAACTGCGGAGCACTTTTGAATGAATAAAATTCTTATTTCTGTTGTAGGTCCTACCGCTATTGGCAAAACTAAACTGGCTATTTTGTTGGCTCAGTATTACGATACTGAAATAATTTCTGCGGATTCTAGGCAGTTTTTTAAAGAAATGAATATTGGTACAGCGGTTCCAACAAATGAAGAGTTAAACCAAGCTAAGCATCATTTTATTCAACATAAAAATATAAGCGAACCCTATTCGGTTGGAGATTTTGAGCGTGATGCTATTGAAAAATTATCTTACCTATTTAAAACAAATGAAGTTGTAATTATGGTAGGTGGTAGCGGACTTTATGTCAACGCCGTTACCGACGGATTAAATTACTTTCCAACAATTAAGGCTGATGTTAGAGAAGCATTGAATTTTGAACTCAAGGAGCATGGTATTAAATATTTACAGCAAAAATTAGAAAGGTTAGACCCTGTATATTTTAATAAGGTAGATATTCATAATCCGCAACGTGTAATTAGAGCTCTTGAAGTAACTATTGGTAGTGGAAAGCCTTATTCTTCATTTATAGACAAACCAAAAGCAGAAAGAGGCTTTAGAGTAATAACTGTAGGCATTAAAGCAGATAGAGCAATAATCTATGACCGTATTAACCATAGAGTTGATTTAATGTTAACGGCAGGCCTTCTTGAAGAAGCCAAAGAGGTATTACCATATAGAAATTATAATGCATTGCAAACAGTTGGCTACAAAGAACTTTTCAATTTCTTTGATGACCAGTGGACATTAGAATTCGCTATTTCAGAAATTAAGAAATATACCAGAAGATTTGCTAAAAGACAACTTACATGGTTTCTTAAAAATGAAAATACCATATGGTTTGATTATGATTATGAACAGAACCATATATTAAACGAAATAAATACTGAAGTTTTAAAACTAAAGAATGGTTGAATCACAAATTTTATTTGTCATGGGAGTTTCTGGTAGTGGAAAATCAACTATTGGTCAACTATTGGCTGACAAGTTGAATATTCCTTTCTTTGATGGAGATAGTTTTCATCCAGAGGCAAATGTCAAGAAAATGAGTGAAGGAAAACCTTTGAATGATGATGATCGTCAAGGTTGGTTAGAGCGTCTTAATGAGGTTGCTCTAAATAACATCTCAACTGGCGCAGTAATTGTTTGTTCAGCGCTTAAAGAAAAGTATAGGACTATTTTGGGACATAATTTAGAAGGTCAATATAAAATCATTTATTTAAACGGAAGCTTTGAACTAATCAACAAGCGTTTGAATGAACGTAAGAATCACTATATGCCAAAAGGTCTCTTACAATCTCAATTTGACACCTTAGAAGTGCCTACCGAGGCACTTACCATTTCAATTGACCAAACACCCAGCGAAATTGTAACCGAAATAACTAAAAAGCTTTAAAACCGAAAAGCATCCCAAATGGGATGCTTTTTTTAATATAAATTTTATTGAATTTTATTCACCTTCAGTCTTGATAACCAAACGGAAACCTTCTCCGTGAATATTTAATATTTCAACCGTATCATCAACTTTTAAATACTTACGTAATTTGGCGATATAAACATCCATACTACGTGAAGTAAAGTAATTATCATCTCTCCAAATCTTGGTCAATGCTAATTCACGTGGCATTAAGTCGTTCTCATGCAATGCTAATAAACGAAGCAATTCATTCTCTTTCGGAGATAATTTAATGGATTCAGTATCCTTATATTTTAAGAATCTTAGTTTAGAATTTAAGTGGAAGCCACCGATTGTAAACTCAAATTTCTTACTATCAGCTAGACCATTAGAAGCCTTTCTTTGAAGAATAGCTTTCAATTTCATCAACAATACTTCAGAATCAAAAGGCTTATTCAGATAATCATCTGCACCAGCTTTATATCCTTTTAGAACATCTTCCTTCATCGTCTTTGCCGTTAGAAAAACAATAGGAACGTTCTCGTTCTTTTCACGAATCTCTTTTGCCAAGGTAAAACCGTCTTTATAAGGCATCATTACATCCAAAATACAGATATCAAAATTATCTTTTTTGAACTTTTCAAAACCTTCCATTCCATTTTTAGCCAATGTGACATCGAAGTCATTCATTGACAAATAATCTTTCAATACGATACCAAAATTCGGATCGTCCTCAACTAAAAGTATCTTCTTATTTATTGTTTCCATAATATTTATATTAACGGCAGTTTTATGTAAAATGTACTTCCTTTTCCTTTTTCACTTTCGGCGTATACTTCACCTTGGTGATCTTCGACTATTTTTTTAACGTAGGACAATCCTAAACCATGCCCCTTAACGTTGTGTATATCTCCTGTGTGTTCTCTATAGAATTTTTCAAAAACTTTCTTGACAACAGCTTTGCTCATACCGGTACCTTGGTCTTGAACCTTAATTATGATATTATTCTTTGCTTTTTCTGTAAACACATCTATTTTCGGTGCTTCTTCAGAATATTTAATGGCATTATCGAGAATGTTTACTAATACATTGGTAAAATGCATTTCGTTGGCCAATATTTCTGATCGTTCAGCATCTAAATGTGTATGTATATAACCTCCTCTATCATCTACAATTAGCTCTACATGGGTAATAGCGTCTTCTATTATTTCGTGTACATTAACCCTATCCTTACTGATATCAAGTTGATTTCTCTCTAACTTAGATATCCGTAATACATTTTCTACTTGGGCATGCATTCTTTTATTCTCATCACGTATCATCTGCAAGTACCGCAACACCTTTTCTTGATCCCCAATAATTTTTGGGTTTTTAATAGCTTCAACCGCTAAGTTTATAGTCGCTATTGGTGTTTTAAATTCATGAGTCATGTTGTTAATGAAATCTGTTTTTATTTCAGATATCTGTTTCTGACGAATCAATTGATAAATTGCACCAGAATATGCCACCACAATAATTATAGTAAATAGTAAAGAAAGCATTGCTAAACCCAGTATTGACTGAACCAAGAAACGTTTTTTCTTAGGAAACGATATTAACAAATCGAAATTCGAAACTCCCTCAAAATCTACAAACATGGGAGATTTATAAATATTAGTTTCAGCATATTTGAATTTAGACGATTTTACCTTTGTTGGTAAACCATTGCTATAAATACCATACTCAAAAGCGATGTCAACACCTCTATTCTCCAATTCACGCTGCAATAACAATTCAATTTCCTGCTTAGAAACCCTCATGTGAATAGCTGTTCGTTTAGCGTGCACCATAAACATCTCTTCCATGGCGGCCTTTTCCATTTTATTAAGTCCTCCGATTTTTTCAATACGTTGAATCGGGTTTAAACGAAAAGCATTTCCTTCTAAATCAAAATCCTCCTTAAAAATAGAGGTTGTTCGTTTGCTGGTAAAATTTTTAATAATGGTTGTATCTGCACCATCAGTACTATCAAAGAACGTGGACGAAATACCATAATCTTCTTCCAAAATACCGTGTTCATACAGTAAAATTTCGTTAGAGTTGACATCCCTATCAATAAAGAAAAAATTTGTTAGCTGTGCACCTTTAAGTTCACCTATACTATCTTTAGCATTTAAATATCTATCGAAGTAGTTCTTAGTTTCTCTTTCAGAAATTTTATTGGTGACACTGTTCAACGCTTCAGAAACACTACTAGAGAATTGCTCTTCACTGCTTTCAATAGACTTTTTAATCCAGAAGCTTTGAACGAAAATCAGACCAATAAGTGAAAGGCTCATTAAAACTACTAAGAGCACAAATAACTTTTTGTTCATTAGTGGATAAAATTAAAGATTTAACAGTTAGACAATAGTACGTTTAACCTAACCTTAACAAAAATGTTAAAATTGCCAAACTACTAACATTCAGCAAGGATGCGCTCATGTATGTTCAAAACTTTTAACGCTGTACTTTTTAGGTCAATATTTTCTATGACAAAATCGGCTAATTCTAACTTATTTTCATCATCAAGTTGATTATTCATTCTGGCGACAATCTGCTCTTTTGTAGATTCATCTCGCGATAAAACTCTCGCTATTCTTAATTCTTTCGGTGCGGTTATAAGAATTACAGCATCATATAATTTTTGGGCATTATTTTCAAATAACAAAGCTGTTTCTTGAATCACGTATGGGCTATTTTGCTTTTTTGCCCATTTAATAAAGTCTTTTCGCACTATAGGATGTACTATATGATTAAGCTGCTCTAATAAATCAGTATCATTGAAAACCTTTTTTGCGATAAAGGTCCTATTCAATTTATCATCTAGATATGTTTTTTTACCTAAAAGTTCAACTAGCTGTTTCCTTATTTTTTTAGAAGTATTCATTAAGTGCTTAGCTCGCTCATCTGAATTATACACGGGCACACCAAGCTCACGAAACATTGCTGCTATGGTAGATTTACCACTTCCTATTCCGCCTGTTAACCCTACTACAATCATTCCCTTCTTAAAATAAATTCAATCTCATTAGTGTCTATCATTGCATTGTTCAAGGTCTTAGGGTATTGTGTTAGTCTAACCGATAAACGATTCCCTGTTTCTGAAGAGACATATGAATAATCTGCTACAACCTCAAAATCTTTAGCCTCTAATTCTTTTAAACGCTCTAATGTTCCTTGGCAACGTACTTCTACAATTTCAGGAAAGGTTCTCACCTTTACATCTGGCGGTAAATTTATCACCGTTACTGGTACTTCAATAACTAGCTCAGAAAATTTAACCACATTACCAATAATACGAACAAAATTATTCGAGAATGTAGTTCCATTCAATTGCTTAGGCAACTTCAAAGCAACCTCGTTTGAAAATGAATTATTTAAATCATCAATTTTAAGTAGCTCAGTTTCTATAACATTAATGGTGTCTATCTGACTTTTAGGACCTGATATTTGAATAGAATCAGGCTGTGAAAGTATTTGTCCCTCTAAAATATGATTTGCGGCGAATGTCAATTCTACATTTGCTCTAACAGGAACTTTCTTGGTTTTCAACGAGGTGAAATCGAAATAAATAACATCACTATCGAAATCGGTTAACGTACTGTAATTATTAAGTTGAGCTTCTAACTGTATTCTAATCTGATCTGATGTTAAGTAATAACTATCGTCTTTATGCATTACTTTACTCACATCTAATTGAATCTCTTTTGGCTTCAAGTGATATCCTAAAAATTGAAATCCAGCTGCTTTTAGTCGCACTTGAAGTTCTTTCTTAGGTGTATTTGCCAACAAAAATTCTGATGGAATATTTGTATACGTTATAGTAAAGGTGGTATTGCTCGTGTAGGTTTGTGAAAGTTTATTAATAAACCAAGCAAGTGATGCGCACAATAGAAATAGAAGAAAGACTTTCACCTTTCTTTTTTTCAATCCTGTTCGTATCCATTCTATTAGCCGTACCATCAATTAACTCTAAAAAATAATTTAGGAAAAATTTCCTCTGGTTTTTTATTACTTAAATTAATATACAGGGTTGATTTTAAAAATCCGTATCCATATCCGAAAAATTGTATCACTGTTGCCATTAAGGACAAGAAGGCAACATTCAAATTTCCAGTTACACGTAGCGCATCTATGAATAAAACTAAAAAATAAATTGCATAGAAATACAATAAAATTTTAAAACCGACTAAGGCCAATAAGATAGAAATTAATAGACCTATACAGAATACTGTAGGAAACCAATAGGTTATTTTTTTAGTAGCTGGATGCCATAAATTTAAAATAGGCCTTACCATACCAAACTTATTTACCTGTATATAAAACTTGTTCCAATCTATACGTCTTTTATGAAACACAAAGGCTGCTGAAATCAATTTGGTTCTATATCCTTTGTTCCAGATGCGTATGGTGAGGTCTGGGTCTTCCCCTGGATGAATATTTCCATAACCGCCCACATTTTCAAAAGCTTCTTTTGAAATACCCATATTAAAGCTTCTGGGCTGAAATTTATCTACCGCTTTTTTACCTCCACGAATTCCACCAGTGGTCAAAAATGAGGTCATGGCATAATTAATCGCTTTTTGAACCACTGTAAAAGATTCGTGTGCCGCATCTGGACCACCATAGCAGTGTACAAAATCTTCTTTTAAACTCTCCTCTACTACTTTTAAGTACGCAGGTGGAAGAATACAATCAGAGTCCAGTACAATAAAATAATTACCCTTAGCTCTACCCATACCGTAATTACGGGAATCTCCTGGGCCTGAATTTGGTTTTTTAAAATAAGATATGGAAACCGAATCTAGATACTCACCTATAACTTCTTCTGACGAGATAGTAGAGCCATCTTCGACAATGACCACCTCAAAAGTTTTCTCATAGGTTTGTAACCGCAGACTGTTCAACAGCTCCTTAATTTCGTTGGGTCTATTGTATACGGGAATGATAAAAGAAAACGATAAGTCCATTATTACTTTCCTCTAATAAATAGGTTCCAAAAAGATTAGATGATTGAAAACCTGATTAAAATTTCTCTATAACTTCTTGACTAACACCTGTATTAGAGAAACCACCATCATGAAACAAATTCTGCATGGTTACCTTTTTAGTGTAGTCTGAGAACAATGTCACCGTATATTCAGCACAATCTTGGGCCGTTGCATTTCCTAGTGGAGACATTTTTTCCGCATAACTAATAAAGCCACCAAAACCTTTAACACCTTGCCCAGCAGTAGTTGCGGTAGGTGATTGTGAAATCGTATTCACTCTAACTTTCTTTTCTTTTCCGAAGAAATAACCAAAACTACGTGCAATAGATTCTAAATATGCTTTGTTATCTGCCATATCATTATAGTCTGGGAACGTTCGTTGTGCAGCCATATAGGTCAATGCAACAATACTACCCCAC
Source organism: Maribacter arcticus (assembly GCF_900167935.1). Lineage (GTDB taxonomy): Bacteria > Bacteroidota > Bacteroidia > Flavobacteriales > Flavobacteriaceae > Maribacter > Maribacter arcticus. Next base: position 215,857 of record NZ_FUYL01000010.1, read on the forward strand.
TCATTCATGGCATCGGCCTTATATAATGATTGCATTACCTTGTGAAAAGAAAGGGCTGAAACATCCCATCCTTTTAAAGTGAAATCATATTTTTCATCGGTGTAAGCGCGCCCTTTACGAACATTTACAGACATACCGATAGAATGCAATACAAAATCAATCTTACCTCCTAAAATCTCAACTGCCTTAGCTACTAAATTATCTAAATCTTCAACACTTGTAGCATCTGCTGGAATAATCTGAGAACCTGTTTTTTTAGCCAACTCATCAATCTGACCCATTCTCATTGCAATTGGGGCGTTTGTCAAAACAAAAGTACCACCTTCATCGTGTACAGTTTGTGCTGTTTTCCATGCAATAGAATTCTCATCTAGTGCTCCAAAAATAATTCCCCTTTTTCCTTTTAATAAGTTATATCCCATGATAGTTGATTGTATAGTTAAAGTTATAATTCAAAGATATCTAAAATATGTTAAAACCGAATTGAAGTGTGCAGTAAATACCCTTATCCAATACATAAAGTCTAGGGCCCTCTAAACCATTACAAAACAAAAAATTGCAACAGTCAAGATAAATGAAACTAAATCAAACTTTTAATGATGGGCTCAATAATTGCCTTGCATGAGCCAATGCCGAGTCTGACAGGTCTTTACCACCTAACATATGCGCCAATTCGACAACCCTTTCATCAGTGTTCAATTTTTTCATGTTGGTCATTGTGCGTTCAGCTCCTTCAGTTTTAAACACTTTAAAATGATTATTTCCTTTTGAAGCGACTTGTGGTAAGTGTGTTATTGAAAACACTTGTAAATCAGCACTCATATCTTTCATGATATCTGCCATTCTGTTTGAAATTTCTCCAGATACCCCTGTATCGATTTCATCAAACATTATTGTGGGTAGTTTTTCATATTTAGCAAGAATCGCCTTTATAACCAACATTATTCTAGATAATTCTCCTCCAGATGCAACTTTTTTCAACTCACCATAACTACCGCCTCTATTCGCTGTAAAAAGAAAAGAAAGCTCGTCCATTCCTGTTGCCGTGAAGGTATCGGTTGCACTTAAAGAAATTTCAAAAGATGCGCTTGGCATTCCCAATAGCGCCAAATCTGCTTCTAACTTCGATTTTAATTTTGGTATAACAGCATTTCGTTTTTCACGCAATACAACAGACTGTTCCTCTAATGCAGATTCCATATCCTGTAACTCGAGGGTCTTCAATGAAATTTTTTCATCTAAATGAGCCGTCTCAAATACTTTATCAGCGAGGTCATTTTTTATGGTAATCAACTCTGAAATCTCACTTACATTATGCTTTTTCAACAAGTTATAAAGAAGCTGTAATTTTCCATTTACTTCTTCAAGCCTTTTGGGATCTGCCTCAACACCCTCTTGTAACCGTTGTAATTCTGAGCTTACATCGTCTAATTCTATACATACTGATTGCACACGTTGACACAACTCTTTATAGTTAGTTCCAAAATCAACTAATTTCGAAAGGGATTGCCTCATTTCGGTTACCAAAGACAATACACCAATTTGCTCATCATTAAACAATTGATCTCCTTTAGACAATTGCTCCATGATTAACTCCACATTGTTTAATTGCTCGTAATCTTCCTCTAGCTCTTCGACAACACCAATTTTCAAAGGTGCTTTCTCTAGCTCAGTCAACAAAAATGAATTATAATCTTGTTCTTTATTGGCCGTGCTCTGTACATCAATTAAACCCTGAAGCTCTTTTTGTGCCTTACGGTACGTCTTTAATCCTTTGGCGTATGTTAATAGTCTTTTCTGATTGTCGGCCAATGCATCGACCAATTTCAATTGAAAGTCATTTTCGGTAAGCTGCATGGTCTGATGCTGAGAGTGAATATCAATTAAATTTTCACCAAGTTTAGTAAGCACATCTAAAGTTACCGGAGTATCATTTATAAAAGCTCGTGACTTACCACTAGGCAAAATCTCTCTTCTAATGACTGTACTAACGTCATAATCTAAATCATTCTCTTCAAAAAAATTCTGAAGTCCGTAAGTATCAATTTTGAAAATACCTTCAATAATACATTTCTCATCTTTAACTCGTAAAGAAGATAAATCTGCCCGTTTACCAAGCACAAGAGATAAACCACCAAGTAGTATTGATTTACCTGCACCTGTCTCACCTGTAATTACGGTAAAACCTTTATCGAAGTCTACTTCAAGACTATCAATTAATGCATAATTAGTAATGGAAAGGGTTGAAAGCACGTTTCAGAATTTTAGATTAACAAAGGTAATCTATATTCCGTTTTGAAAAAAGGTTCAATATTTAATATCGTTCCAAGTAGTAGCGTAAAGAGGGGCGATTTTATTTAAGGTTTCCTTCAACTTAACAATATCTACCTTTGGTCCGTCAGAAAAAATATTTTGAATCTCTTCAGATTTAGCATCAAAGAAAGTAGAAATCAAAAACGCATTAGGTCTTCTATTAATCATCGTTTGAAAAAGATTCATGGTACCCGCTATTACCTGTTTTCCGGTACTATTATTATCAGACATTATATCTAACCCTTTTCTATGGTAATTATACATTGCAATACGATATTCTCTATACGTGTTTGATAACAGATTATCTACCAACTCAAACCTACTTCTATTAGAGTCTGCAGATTGGCTCCATCCAGCAAAATTACTTCCTTGCGCCATAGTCACAATATTCTGTGCCTTTCTATAAAAATCAGTACCACCTTCTAAAGAAAAGGTATCTGCATCAAGACCTAGCATAATATACGCATAGTAAGACAGTACACTTACCAAATTAGATTCGAACTGATTATCGTTGAATATTAACGGCTGAAATTCTATGTATTGAAAACTAAACTGATTGTCTTTATAATTAAAAACAGGTGTAGAATATGATGTATTGTATACAGGTCTTGAAGATTGTATTTGAATATTGCCTTTAAATCGGTTCGATTCATATTCCGTAATCGTAATGAACATTTGAGCATTTATACGTTCATTTTCTTTATAAACCCGGTTCGTCCATTTTGACTTGTTCACAAAATCATTCAACGAACGCTCTAATGTCTTAAATACCTGAAGATCGCCTTGCGATAACTGGTCAGAATTAACCGTAACGGTACAGGTTAATTCTTGTGCCTTAGCGGTTAAACTTACTAGACACAACAGTAGTAGAAAAAAAATCTTACGCATAACGTCTTTTAATAATTTCATTAAAGATGTCCACGGCAACGTCTGCCTTGGTCTTTAGTTCAAACGTAGTTATGGTAGAATTGGTATCTATAAAAGTAATTTTATTGGTAGCACCACCAAAACCTGCACCTTTATCTCTCATTGAATTCAATACTATTGCATCTAAATTCTTACGCTTAAGCTTACCCAATGCATTCTCTACCTCATTTTCGGTCTCTAGGGCAAAACCAACCAAGTATTGATTTTTCTTGTGTTCACCGAACGTTTTTAGAATATCTTTATTCTTGACCAATTCTATAGTAAAGTTTTCGTCAGACTTTTTAATTTTCTGCTCAGCTACAGACTTAGGCCTATAGTCGGCTACTGCTGCAGCACAAATTACGATGTCTGAATTGTCATAATACATCTGTGCGCTGTGATACATATCTTCGGCAGAAACAACTTTTACCACATGAATATTATCATGCGCTATCGATAAATGTGTAGGGCCTGTTACCAAATAAACTTCGGCACCTAAATTAGCAGCTGTTCTAGCAAGCTCAAACCCCATTAACCCTGAGGAGTGATTTCCTATAAAACGTACAGGATCAATAGCTTCATAGGTTGGCCCTGCCGTAATCAATACTTTTTTTCCTGTCAAAGGCAATCCTTGGGAAAGATGATTTTTAATAAAATCAACAATAGCCTCTGGCTCGGCCATTCTACCCTCACCATGTAGGCCGCTCGCGAGCTCACCACTGGTTGCAGGTATAACCACATTACCAAATGACATGAGCGCATCCATTGAGCTTTTTGTACTCGGGTGCTTATACATATCTAAATCCATTGCAGGAGCAACAAATACCGGACACTTCGCAGATAAGTACGTGGCCAATAATAGATTATCACATGTACCCAATGCCATTTTAGACATCGTATTAGCTGTAGCTGGGGCAATAATCATAAGATCTGCCCACAGACCTAATTCTACATGATTATTCCATTCTACAGTATTCCCTTCAGATTTTACAAAATCTGTAACTACAGCGTTCTTAGACAAAGTAGCCAAGGTAAGTGGCGAAACAAAAGAGCTGGCGCTATCGGTAAGTATAACCTTAACGTTAGCGCCAGCTTTTATAAATAAACGAACTAAGAATGTTGTTTTATAAGCAGCAATTCCTCCGGTAATTCCTAAAAGAATGTTTTTGCCGTTCAACATATTTCTTAAGCGTCTTTTTCTGTATTTCTATGGTAGATTTTATCCATCAACCACTCCTCTACCGCCATAGCATGAGGCTTAGGTAATTTTTCGTAAAATTTAGAAACTTCAATCTGCTCTTTATTTTCAAAAACTTCCTCTAAACTATCGCTATAGGTAGCAAACTCTTCTAATTTCTCTAAAAGTTCTTTTTTAATTTCAGAATTAATCTGAACAGCACGTTTTGCAGTAATTGAAATAGCCTCGTAAATATTTCCAGTTGGCTTATCGAACTCGTTACGGTTAATAGTAACAGTAGATACCGCTGCTTTTGAGTTTTTTAAATCGTTCATATTCATAATTAAATTATTTATTTTGATTCAACGGTCTGTGGTTCCAAACGTTGTAATTCTTTATTTATTTTCTCGATAATAGTATTAGCCTCTTTATCGAATTTTGATTCTGGAAATTGCTTCTTAAGTGTGTTGTAGGCAGCTTTTGCTGATTTTAAACGCTCTTCTTTTAAGCTCTCAAAACTGTTCATAGCCATATGAGTCAAAGCCTCTAATTTAATGAACATTGCGTCTTCCCTATATTTTGAACCAGGATTATCCGAAACAAAGTTATCACTTGCGGCAACAGCAGATTTAAGCATATCGTAGTTAAACTCACCTAACTTATTGTATTGCTTCACTATTCGAAAAGCTTTCTCTTCTTTCTTAGCAGTAAGCTCTTGCGCCATCGCATTTGCTTCTACAAAATATTCAGATTCAGAATACGTATTTATGAAGTTTTGCAACTTCAATAGCGCTTTATCTGTTTCAGTCTGATCTAAAGAATATTCAGGTGATAACTCATAATAACTTTTTGCCCCTAAGAATGATGCTTCAACAACCTTATCACTTTTAGGATACGATTTTATGAAACGTTCAAATTGATAGCCGGCCATATTAAAATCGCCACGGTTAAAATAACTATTGGATAAAAAGAACATTACACGTTCACCTTGTGGCTTACCAACATATTTCGGTGCTATCTGCTCATACAAACGGTTAGCCCTTTTGAAATCTCCTTCTTCATAGTATTTTTCAGCCAAATCATATTTAGCTTTTACATCATCGTTCTTAAGCACCTTTTGGTACTCGCTACAAGATTGTAAAGCAATGGCAATCAATAGAATCGGGAATATTCGCCTCATTTTAAAAAACATTTTGCAAAATTAGTGATTATCAATGGATTTAAAAAACATTTTAAACCAATAAAAATACAGGCTTTATGCGGCACAAAACTACCTTTTGGGGAAGTTTTAACGAAATTTATGCAGGTATACGAATCACCGATTCCATAAATGAAACAATTCTATGTTTCAATGAATCGGTCGCAGACATAAGTGGAAGTCGAACAAAAGGCTTGGCTATACCTAAATATTCAAATATAACTTTAATACCTGCTGGGTTGCCTTCCTCGAAAATAAGCTTCATACCTTCTTGCAACTTATAATGATACTTGTAGGCCTCATCGGTATTTCCATTTAATCCTTCATGAACCATTTTAGAAAATTCTACGGGCAATCCTTGGCCTATTACCGAAATTACGCCGTCACCACCAGCAACTATGGTTGGTAATGCAGTAATGTCATCACCAGAGAGAATTAAAAAACCCTCTGGCCTTTTAGAAATAAGCTCTAAAACCTGTTGCATATCACCACATGCTTCTTTAACTGCAACAATATTCTCGAAACTCTTTGCCAAACGTACTACTGTTTCAGGTAGCATATTACTACCTGTTCGGCCTGGTACATTATATACTATGATAGGTAATGGCGATACTAGCGAAAGTGCTTTAAAGTGCTGAAAAATCCCTTCTTGTGTAGGTCTATTATAATAAGGAGATACTGATAAAATTGCGGTATAGGCAGATAAATCTAACGTCTGTAATTCCTCTACAAGACCCAACGTATTATTACCCCCTACGCCTATTACCAATGGCAAAACATCTGCATTCGCTTCCTCAACCGTACGCATTACCAATAGTTTTTCAGCTTTTGTAAGCGTTACAGATTCTGCAGTTGTACCTAGCACTACCAAATAATCGATGCCACCTTCTATATTATGGGATACCACCTTTTTAAGGGCAAGAACATCTACCGAACCGTCTTCTTTAAAAGGCGTAATTAACGCAACTCCTGCACCCTGTAATTCTTTCATAATTAAATCTCTTTAAAAATGCCTAAGTACTTCTTCAATTCTTTTTTAAACAACTGAAAGTCCTTTAACGGCGTATCTAATATTAAATCGTTATAAGCAGGATCAACTTCTTTAAAACCTACTTTTATACGGGCTTTGGTCTTTGCTGACATTAAATTTAACAAAAGACTATCCTCGTCGTAATAGTTTACTAATAGGTCGTATTCTCTGCCTAAAAATTCAAGAGCATAACTATTTTCTATTTCACCGTTCCACCCTAAATCCTTATCTGAAAATACAGGTGTTGCATAGGGCGAATTCTTATCATAAAAACGCTTATATCCTATAATCTTTACTGCATTTGGTTGCAACGAAAATTCGTCTTGAAACTGATAAAACAGATCTGACTTTTCGAATTTATCCAAATCAACAATACAACCTAATGAACGTATGCCCTTACTCTCACGCGTTACAGGAACTGGCGTTGCCACCAATTTATTCAATGACTTACGGCCAGATTTTCGTTTAAACTTGTCCTTAATTCCTTTTAAAAACATGTATTTTTACATTTACACAAATGTAAATAATATCCCTGCAACTCTATGGCGAAGTTAAAACACTTTGGTATTTTAAAAATAAAACATTTTGTTATATTTATAACATTATTAGTTTTAGGATCCTGTAAGAAGGAAACAAAACACCTTACCGAATTGACTGGTAGGCAAATAGCCATCGATAGCAGTAATATTCTTGTCGATAGTATTCAAGATTTTATTACTCCTTATCATAATCGGGTAGAACAGGTTCTTGATAGTACCATAGCGTACGCTCCATTTACGATCTCAAAAACAGATGGTAAATTCAATACAACGGCGGGCAACCTTATGGCCGATATTGTCATGAGTGAAACGAATACTATATTTCAAAAACGAACAGGAAATTCGATTGACTTTGTATTACTTAACCACGGTGGTATACGTTCTATCATATCTAAAGGAAATGTTACCGCAAGAACCGCCTACGAGGTTATGCCTTTTGAAAATTCAGTCGTGGTGGTAGAGTTAAAAGCGGAGTCTCTTTTAAAAATGGTTGAATATCTTATAAAGGCAAAGCGAGCACACCCTGTAGCCGGTATTCAATTAATCTTAAATAAAGACAATACCGTAAACACTTTTACTATCGGCGGCAAGCCGATAAATATGAATAGAACCTATTTTGTAGCTACTTCAGATTATTTGGTGACCGGTGGCGATAATATGGACTTTTTTAAAGAGGCGGTTTCTAAAACAGAGACCGATTATAAAATACGAAATGCAATGATAGATTTCTTTTCTAAAGTAGATACGCTATCACCTAAAGTAGACCTAAGATATTATCAACTAAAGTAATATGGAAAGAAGAAAATTTATACGAAATACCGCAGCTTCTTCAAGTTTATTAACTCTTGGCGGATTAAGTCTTAATTCGTGTAGCACGCAGACAAAGAAGCATATTACCATTTTACACACCAATGATGTACACAGTCATATAGATGCTTTCCCAAATGATCATGCCGATTTCCCTGGTTTAGGAGGTTTGGCTAGAAGAGCTGGTTTGGTTGATAGTATTCGAAAAGAAAACCCCCATACCCTACTCTTCGATGCCGGTGATATTTTTCAGGGTACTCCGTATTTCAATTTTTATGGTGGTGAACTCGAATTTAAATTGATGAGTATGCTCAATTATGATGCGACCACTATTGGTAATCATGATTTTGACAATGGCGTTGACGGACTCTTAGCCCAAATGCCTTACGCTAAATTTAATTTCTTAAGTGCTAACTATGATTTTACTAATACAGATTTAAATGGTTTTACACAACCCTATAAGATATATGAACGAAATAGTTTGAAAATTGGCGTTTATGGTTTAGGTATTCAATTAGACGGATTGGTCACAAAAAAGCTCTATAAAGAAACCCTATACCTTGACCCTTTCGAAATGGCGACAGATATGGAAACCAAGTTAAAAGAGGTAGAAAAATGCGACTTGGTTATTTGCCTTTCCCATTTAGGATACGAATATGATTTTCCTGAAAAACCAGACGATTTAAAACTAGCCAAGAAAACCAAATACACCGATTTAATTATTGGCGGTCACACACATACATTTTTAGAAAAACCAACAGTGGTTACTAATGCCACTGGCCGTGAAGTTTTGGTAAACCAAGTAGGTTGTTTTGGAGTAAATTTAGGTAGAATCGATTTTTACTTCGACAATACAGGCAATGCTGCTACTGGTTATACTATTAAAGTCTAAATTTTAGACCAAAATATGGAGCAACTAAAAAGAACCACAAGTACCGATAGTAATTTTAAATCTATGGTTACTTTGCTTGATGCAGATTTAGCAGAGCGTGATGGTGATGATAATGCGTTTTACGCTCAGTTTAATGGTATCGTACACCTCAAATATTGTGTGGTTTACTACATAGATAACCTACCTGTAGGCTGTGGCGCTTTCAAACCTTTTAATGAAACTACCATTGAAGTAAAACGGATGTTTATTCTACCAAGCCATCGTGGAAAAAGTATAGCCTCTAAAGTTTTAAATGAACTAGAGCTATGGGCCAAAGAATTGAACTATTACTCTAGTGTGCTAGAAACTGGACTTCGCCAACCCGAAGCTATTGCTCTTTATAAAAAGAATGGGTATACAATTATACCTAACTACCCGCCTTATGAGAAAATGGAAAATAGCGTGTGTTTTAACAAATTGCTTTGAATCTATACTCCATAATTTTATAATACATCTTGTATATCAAAACATTGTAAATATAAATAATGATATACAAAATACCTACTACTAATATCTGTTCTACATCCTTTATTATTAAAGGCTCCTAGGATTTTTGCCGTTTTTGTATCTTGGTGAAAAATTACACATATATATGTGTTATGCGCAATAAAATAATGACTACAGTGAAAAAATTGAAACTGATTTTTTTAATGATGCTTTTTGTGGTAGCATTTGCATCATGTAAACAAAATAAAACTAACAATGATACTTCAAAAGCAGAAGGTGACTACGTACGTTTATTCGCTCAGGATAGACCTAGCGGACAACCTTTCGTTTTTAATATGCCAATTGACAAAGGACTAGATAATTTAGAGTTAACGGATTCTGGGAATGAAGAATTAGACAGTAATGAATTAGTTCTTGGTATATCATTAGCGAATTCTCACATTGCTGTTCCAATTAAGTATTTATCAGGTTTTGAAGTGGCTAATCTTGTTATAGGTGATGATAACTTTCTATTAACTTACTGTCCTCTTGTAGGTTCTGCACGAGTTTTCAATGGTAAAATTAATGGAACTAAATCAGGTTTTGATTTTGGCAGAGGACTTAAAGACAATAATTTGTTGATAATCGACAGGGAAACAAAGTCAGTATGGAATCAACTATCAGGTAAAGCTATTGAAGGGAAGTTAAAGGGTAAGCATTTATCCCCAGTCGCATCAATTCAGAGCACATGGGGCTTTTGGAAGGCAAAGTATCCTACTACTAAAGTAGCTATTAATAAAGATACCTCTAATGCGGCTTTTCCGGAAGAGGTACTTCAAAAACGATATTACAATACTTGGATGCCAGGGAAGAAACGTCCAAATAACTCCGAACACCAAATTCAAAACTTGGGATTAGGCATAGACCTAGGTAGTTTAGCTATATTCTTTCCACTAGAAACGCTATTTGAAGGGAATTCACCTTTAATTTACAAGCAAAAGAATGAAGAAGTTTATGTACATTTTGATTCTTCAGGATTAACTGCTTGGGCAGAGGACAAAAAAGGAGGTATGATTCCTAGTACAATTGTTTATGATTGGGCTTGGAATAATTTTTATCCGAATACCATCGTATTTAAAAAGTAAAGCGCATAACAAAGAACTGAGGTAAAAAACAAGTAAATTCTTCCTTAATCTGAGACAATACTATTCCAGGCTCATAGATTCAATAACTTGATTCTTTGAGCTTTTTTTATTCGATCTATCTTCTATTTATCTAGGCAATATTGAAACGTAAGTTTCATCATATGGTCTTCCAGATTTTGCAATAGCAAAAGACTGTTTGAGTAGTTTGTTAGCTACAGCAATCAATGCAAGCTTCTTACTCTTTCCTTTATTCACTATTCGCTCATAAACTTCCTTGCAAGCCTTGTTGTGCTTACAAGCATTAAAGGAACATAGAAATAAAAGATTCCGAAGCTTTC